>BOKF01000010.1 GCA_016860845.1 Chloroflexota bacterium | reverse complement strand
CCTTTTGGTTCCATTTCTCAAAGTCTGGGCGGACCATTGCTCTACTCCTTGCTGACGATTTGTGGTGCTATTGTACCGGCCCAGGCTTTTTCTTGAAAGTTATGTTCTCATTCTATTTTTAGTATAGTACACTGATCTTTCTTAAAATCACCCCAATGAGGACATGAGCCGTCATTAACATCAAACTCACCCCATATGTTCGTTCCTGTATTAACGCATCGGGAAGGTTTATCAAAATGCTGACCATTTATGTCAGCTGGCATATTTGCACACGTAGACTCCCAAGATAAACCCTCCGGTATATTCCAGAGAACTGAGGAATACTGACGAGAGCCGATCCCGGTACAGTGATCGGCCTTGAAATCCCCCCAGTTTGGCCAGCAAGAGCTGTCAGGAACATCAAACTCACCCCACATATTCGTTCCTGTGTTGACGCATCGGGTAGGGCTATCAAAATGATGGCCATTTATATCGGCTGGCATACTGGCACACGCAGCCTCCCACGATCGCCCCCATGGTATATCCCAGAGAATTGCCGAATACTGACGAGAGCCGATCCCGGTACAGTGATCGGCCTTGAAATCCCCCCAGCGCAGTGCGGCTGGCCGATTCATAGATGAAGCATTTGACAGATAGGATGCTGGATCGTTTGGCTGCCCTAAAGTTAAACGAATGTCGCCAATCGCTACCACAACCAATATACAAAGGGATATGAATAGTTTCTTCATATTTGCCTCCTGTTCCTAATTGTTAGCCCTACTTAATATTGCCAGTTGCTCTGATACTGTCCAGCCGCCCAACTTATCTTAGATAGAATAGCACATTCAGCGGACGGCATCCGAATTATCTCCACCTCATACACTTAGGTAGGACTGCCCATCACCCATTCGCTTTCGCTCATTGCAACCACCTCTAAGACGCTAAAAACGTATACCAGCGGCGGACATGACCGGTCAATGCACGGTAGCAGTAGCCGTAACTGAATGCAGATGACCAAAGAGGTCGTTGACGATGGCCTTGAAGGTAAGTGGCGTGCCTTTCGATAGTGCGCTGGCGTCGTAGAATACCCGGTAGGGTGCATTGTTATCGGTGCCGATAACCTTATACTTGCCGGTACCAACCTTAACCGCGAAGATAACCTCGGCAAACTGATCGCTGCCGAGTTGCGCGCCGACCTCGAAGCGCAGGTCTTTGCCTGCCTTCGGGGGGCGCATGCTGATCGAGGGTGCAGCGGCACTGGTGGGCAGTGCTCTGGTAGCCTTGTAGATCACAAAATCCAGCGCCGGGACGCTGACGGTGATCTGCGAGTGCACGTCAGTTGTCAGGCTGGCCGCGCCGCCAGGCGCATACACTGCGGTGTAATTAGTATTCGCCAGGTAGGTTTTGAAGATCACGGTCCGGGGCGCATTTGCGTTGTTGAGCGTGATGATATATTCGATCTTCTCGTCGCGGTCAATGCGCGAAAAGGCATATATCCCTGGCCGGTTGACACCGTAGCGGTGGATTTGCGCGCCGCGACGCAGCGCCTTATTGGCTTGGCGGATCTCGTAGAAGATTTTGAGCGCCTGGTACAACGGGTGGTTGGGGTTGTAGTTGTCCACCGCGGTAGTCGAGTCGGTGCCGATCAGATCGTCGTCGTTGTAGGTGGCAACCTGGCTGGCGAACATATCCTGGCGCGCGTCCTTGTCGCCGCCATCACCGGTGAAGCCCTGCTCGTCGCCGTAATAGACAACCGGCACGCCGCGAGCAAAGAACATCAGCGCGTGGCCAAGCTTGTCACGTGCCAGCAATTCGGCGTCGGACGCGCCGCTGTTGTCCTGCTGCAGGAAGTAACCGAAGCGGCCCATGTCGTGGTTGCCCAGGGATGTCGGCAGGCTATAGGCATTGCTGTCGGCATCGGTGTAGTAATCGTCGTTGGCGAAGAAATCGCGCAGATCGTATGTCGCTCCACCGCTTGCGGCAAATAATCTGGCGCTCCTCTGGAAGCCGAAGTCGAGGGTTGCCTGCAGTTGGCCTTTGGTGGTGTACTGGCTCACAAAGGCCGGGTCACGGTCGAAGACTTCGCCGTACATAAAGAAGTCCGGTTTTCCGTTGGCCCTGGCGTAGTCCAGGATCGCAGGACCAAACTTTTGCCAAAACTGGAGGTTGACGTGCTTGACCGTGTCGATTCGGAAGCCATCAATGCCAAAATCATTAATCCAGGTCTGATAGATCTCGGTCATACCGTCAACGACCCCCGGCTGCTCGGTGAACAGGTCGTCTAAGCCAAAGAAATCACCGTAGAGCGAACTCTCACCGCTGAAGGTCGAGTCGCCGCGGTTATGGTAATAGATTGGGTTGTTCAGCCAATCGGGTTTCTTGGCTGTCGTGTCCGCGGGGATATGGAATATTGGCTTATATGGGAAGCTGACGTTGGGATCGAGCGGAGGGAAGGTATTGGCGCCGGCGTAGTCGGTATCATCGAAGATGTTGCCATTCGCGTCCTTATAGGGATAATCGTCCTTGTCACGGTAGGCATACTGGCCGCCCTCGTAGCCAATCACATCGGCCGTGTGGTTGGTGATAATGTCGAAGAAGATTTTCATGCCGCGGCGATGTGCGTCGGCGATCAGATCGCGTAGCTCTTCGTTTTCGCCCAGGTGCGGGTCCACTTGGGTGAAGTCAGTGATCCAGTAGCCATGGTACCCGGCTGAAGAGCCGGCGATCGTGCCGTCGCCCTGGACGGGCCGGTTCCTGAAGATCGGGGTCATCCAAATGGCGCTGACGCCTAGCCCTTGCAGGTAGTCGAGCTTGGCGTGCAGGCCGGTGATGTCGCCGCCGTGGTAGTAACCCTTGTCGCTCGGAAGAAAGCCGTTGACGGTCGGGCCAGCGGCGATCCCGCCCGTGTCGTTGCCGGTCGAGCCGTTGCTAAAACGATCCGGCATCACGAAATAGAAGACCTCATCCTGGATGGGGTGCTGTAGGCTGGGCCTGACCAACTGTGCATCGCCAGGTTCGAGCATCGCAGCAGCCACATCGCCATCAAATTGGCGCAAAATAATAGGCAAGTAGAGGGTGTGATCCCCATGTAACTGAGTGTAATCAATCTTATAGGTTTCGGTTACACCTACAGCGGAAAGGTGAGCATAGAATCGAATATTAAGTGGAATGATAGGGCTGGCTGGACTTGTATCTATCGGGGCTTGTGTGGTAAGCATTGGTGATGAGGTTGTTTGTACCATCGTGTCTTGGTCTAATCGAGTTGCCCAGGCGTCGAGACTCTGGCTGAAACCCATTAGCCAAAGAACTTCTAATACTATTAGGCCTAATATTCTAGCCCGTGTTCTTGAGTCATTCATATATTCATCCCCATTTTACTGACCACGATGAAGAACAGACTGCTCAGATCGGCCAAGATGCGGGTATTGCGCTCACCGGGCCACATGGCGTGGGCCTCTTTTTTGTTGTTTGCGATCTTTTTACGCCCATCCCCACGGGGTCACACTGGTGTAGGCCCGCCAGGTAAAGATAGCCATGGCGACTATCAGCACGACTGTTACCCACACGGGAAATGCAGCCCATGTCTGCACGCCAAGCATTGCTGCTGTCAATACGCAGAACATGCACAGTGATGAGAGTTGTTTGCGCCGCCCCCGCAAAGCACGGATTTGGGCCGCCTCAGCTTCCAGGATTTTTCTACTCGCATCGCACCTGGCGAAAAGGGCATCAAGACGTGGTTGCAGGCTGAAAGTCACAACGGTTAGCAAGCCCGCGATGACCAGCAAGAGCAGGAATTTCAAGCCGAGGACCGGATTTGTTACCAGTGTGTCTAATCCCATCCCGCGCAACAGAATAAGCGCGAGTCCTGTTGCCAGCGCGGTGGCCTGGAAAACGTAACAGGGAAACACGCGGTTCTTAAGCGTGTTCTCCAAATATGTGTCCACGCGGTCACCTAGGGGTGGACCTAGCCGCATACGCTGGTTAACTGCCACCAGGGCATAAAACGGCCAGGCCATCAAAACTGCGGTAATGACGTGAAGCACTCTGAGGATTGAAATTATGGCGTCCATTCTTTTCCTCCTTTTAACTTACTCACCCCACCCATTGATGGCGCAACACCTCGATTTGAGGGAGGTGGGTCATCTCGTGGGCTGCGAAGTAGCTGACTTGCTGCCGGAGGGTCACAGGGCCAAACTCTTGGTGTTGACCGCTGCGCCACCAATCCCTGAGAGGAAGGCTCTCTAACCTGGCGATGGTCTCTTGACGCGAGGCCAGGTAGGTGGCAAGAATCTCCTGGGTCGTGGGGGGGCGCTCTTCCTCTTGCGTGGCCCATTCGAAGACTGCTTTCGACTCTAACAAGGGATGCTCCTGCTCAAGTAATAAGCTCAACCGAAAACTCAGCACTCCCTGGGCATCTCGTAGATGAGACACAATGTTCCGAATGGCCCAACTGCCATCTGCCGGGGGTTGGCTCAAGGCTTCCTCCGGCAACCCTGCCAGAAGGGCGGCGACCTCCAACGGCGTCTGGCGCAGTCGCTCCAGGGCGGCGAAGGGATCCAGGGCATCCAACCAATAAACCGGGAGGAACTGCTTAAACGTGGTTGGCCAGGCTCCACAGGTGGGACATTTTTCCACTGGTGCATTGAGGACGATGTATCCACAGGTGCGGCAGACATAAGGATGGGGTGTCTCGTTAATCAGCGGGAGTCGTCCCTCCGCCATAGCGGCCGCGCCTCGTTTGAGGGCAGTTAATATATCCTCATTCAACCCGAGCCTGGATAGTGCAACAATGGCTTGCTCGATTTCGTTGACCAATTTGTCTTTTTCGGACGGTATGGCGATCTTGAAGGCGGCCTGCCGGGTGAGAGCCTCGACCGCTGCCCGCGCCAGCTTGGCGATGTTATATTGGCCTTCGCCCTCTAACTTGGCGGCCAGGGCCAGTAGGTGTAATAGGGTACCGCTCCATTCGGCTTTACGGTTTGTCATGACAGCACCTCCTCTGTAAATAGACCGCCGACGGTAGACCGCCGACCGCTGAAAGAATTTTCATTCTTGGTGGTGTGCCACAGGCTCGTGACGACTCCTATGAGTTAACACAGACATATTTACCTTCTGCTTACTCACTCCTGATATGGTTATCCTTTTGCCGCCCAACTGGGCGCGTAAGCTGCGCCCGCGAAACCTTAACTAAAGGACACCTTCAAAGTGCAAAGGACTCTCTGAGTAAAGTCGGGTAGACGCGCTGGTTGGGCGTTCCATTCGAGGGGAAAAATACGCCTACCTCTGAACAAAGGCTACCCTTTCTATAAAAGGAATTAGAATAACCAATTTCATGAAGATAATCCTAGCTTCTGACGAAAATCATCATCGTATATGGCTTTTTCCCAGTTTTTAGCTGCCTTGATTTGTTCTATAGTTACATTTCTGACCCCGCGAAGATCGGCACCATAGAGGTTGGCATCTTCAAGTGCTGTATCCTGAAGATCAGCATTTTGCAGATTTGTATTTTGAAGATTTGCTCGATGAAAACCGGCATCTTGTAGATTAGCGTTTTGAAGAATAGCCGATTCAAAATTGGCATCCCCCATTTTAGCCCTCGAAAGGTCGGCGTTCTGGAGCTTGGCACGACGAAGATTACCTCCAAGAAGTGCCCCTCGAAGATTGGCATCTTGGAGATTGGCCTCCTCGAGTTGAGCATCCCATAACATTGCTTCTATCAACACCGCACCCTGTAAATCTGCATTGGGGGCTATTTTATAGGCTCTAGCGGCGACAGGATCAAACCCGTCTGGAAACTTGGTTTCATCATTATACAAGGCGTGGCTAAATACAATCTGATTATGAAATGTAGCTCCAGAAAAATTAGCTCCAAACAATCTTGACCTCTGGAAATAAGCTGTATCTAGCGTCGCTTTACAGAAAATTGCCCCACTCAGATTTGCATCTCTAAATCCGACAACATAAAGATGTGCGTTTTCTAGATTAATTCCCGTAAGATCTGCTCCTGAGACATTTATGGGCCCTATCTTTAACGATCTCCCCTCTTTATCTGTTTCTCGTGTCAGGCTTTCTAGGGCTATTTTCAGGGCGTGACTGGTAAATCGGCCATTATGTGAACTTTCTCTGGCAACATTTGCAGCATCAATCGTTTTCCAATATTCAAATCTTCGGCGATTCGCCTCTTCTTCTGCTCTAGCTTCCCACTTCGGAATTTCTCGCAAGAAGGCAATGACAGCTATAAGTAAACCAAGTTTGCTGAGCGAGTCAAGGACTTTTAGAAATGCTGCCCCCTCTAGCCAAACCGCAAGTTGGTTGGAAAATAAGAAAGCTGCCGACAGGAGAATAACAACTGCAAGCCAGACAACCCATTCCTCATATAGAGTTTCCCAGATTAGAGATCTTATTGTTTTTCGTTTCGGTTGCTTGCCTACCATTGTGCTTTGTCCTGTGATATGACTCGAAAAGATTGTGAACGCCCAACACTATGGCGGGGGCCTCCTTGAATAGCTCAACCAACTCGCCGCCTTTGCCATACTTGGCCTGAAACACACCCCGAACGATGATCATTTGAAATCTCCTTCTTGCTGAAATTCTGGCGCATGACGTCTACTTACATTCGACGCTGAAGTTGTCGTGGAATGCAGTTATCGTGTTAGCATTGACGGTTATGTGGGAGTTCTCATGGATCAGTAAGTTGTTCCCTGGCCCCTGGCCAATCATGCGAAAATTGTTCACGACGGTATTTTCGAACCCCACCTTGCCATTGAACTGGTCTTGCGTCACGCCTGTTCCCTGATACTTGTCGCCAGTCGTCAGGCCCGTTCCGCTCACGCCTTGGGGATTGAAGTGACTTTTGGCATGGTAACCACCCTGACCATCGAGCGTAATGTGGAGCAAGGTGTGGAGGTTGCCGCTGAGTTCAATGTATTCACCTGCACCTCCGTTGGCACAGGGCACGAATACGACGAGATCGAGGGGGAATTTCTCGCTCACTGTAAACGTCTCAGCCTTTGCCAAGGCCGGCGCTGTTCCTACCAGACTAAGCAGGCCCACTATCAAGGCGAACTCAACCAGACTCCCCAGGATGAGTTTAATACTTTTCATTGTTTTCATTTTAGTTTTCTCCTCTTACAAATTGGGTCAATCTTTCCTTATTGTCATCAGGCTAAAGCCATCCGTCAATACTCTACCTGGCTTGATGCACCCCTACCTCACCGGCCGTGATTTCGGGCGGGGTGGGCAGCAGTGCGGCCAAATTCTCCTTGACCCAACTCGCCGCCATGCGGTTTGACTCTTCCGCCCCGGCTTGGGTCTCAAAGACGCTGATGGAGGCCACCACACCACCTCCCCCGTTGACGGCGTAATAAGCTATAAACCCCGGCGCTTGACTGATAATGGGCACAAAACCCTCATTGACCCGGCGCATCAGCTCATCCACCGAGCCAGGCTCTATATTGTACCGTCGAATACTGGCGTACATGGTTTATTCCTTTCTTTGTTGTCAATAAATTTGTTTGGATTTGGGCTAACTCAAAGGATAACACGAAGAGAGTATGGCTGTCTATCCATCGTGAGGGGTGCAATAGAATGAAAAAAGAGGGATTTTTGGGGACACTCTGGGAGAAAAGAATTAGGTCTTTGTGCGACCTTTCACCAGCCTTAGTGGAGGGCTAATGGGGTTGCCTGCCGACAATTATGGTCAAATACATATAAATCGGCGGTGAGGAGGATCTCGGCCCCCCCGCCGCCCAATTCGACCCCATCAAAAACTAACCACACTCGACTCGGAAACCAGCGTGGCAAACTTGATCGGATCGGTGAAGGAAGCATTTAAGCTCCTGAGGTCCTCTTCAGTCACCCCACGGGCGACAGAGCAGGCCCCTCAGACATATACCGGCACGTTCCCCTTGACCACCTTCTCGATCAATTCCGGTAGGGGCGGGAAGCCGACCCCATGAATCGTCTTTGCAATCACCTCCTTCGCTACATATACCCCCTCGCTCACCAGGGCGATGGTCACTTCCTTGCCCGCCCCCAACGCCCCAATAGCGGTCATAAAAGCCAGGGTACACTGGGTCGGATCATCGGTAGCGTGCGTGGCAACTGCCAGAATCTTGGCCATGTTTAACTCCTTTCCTGATCACTTTGCTTTATGCCTACTTTTTTTGGATGTGAATTATGAAACATCGCGGTTTTAGAATTTTTCCGGGCTATCCCTCCTTTACCACTAATGCTTCCAAATAAGGAAGCGAAAAACAGGCTTATCCCCATCAACGAGTTCATACGCATATCCCAGGTCTTGCATCAGTTGCGGAATGGTCTGCCGGGCTGGATAGTAGTCGGTGATAACCTCAAGCACTTCACCCGCGGCCATCTCGTTAAGGGCCAGGCGCGGTTCAAGCGTCGGATAGGGACACACCTTTCCTCGTAGGTCCAGACAGCGGTCGGCCTTTACTACACCCATGATAAACCTCCTTTCCAGGGACCTGACAGCGTCACTCTGCTGGCTTGATGTTCTGATTAACGTGGAACAGGTTGGCCGGGTCGTATTTATTCTTGACCGCAACTAACCGTTCATAGTTGTCCCGATAAGTGGCTTTAATTCGCTCCTGGCCTTCATCCATCATGAAATTTACATAAGCTCCACCTGCCGAGTACGGATGCAATGCCTCCCAATAATCAACAGCCCAGGCCTTGATTTGATCGGCCCTGGCCGGGTCGGGATCAACCCCAACAATAACCTTGGCCCAGGTCGCATCGCGGTAGCTGAAAGCCGTGTCGTTTTTGCCCACCCGGTGGGCTGCGCCGTTGATGGGATAGAGATGCATAGTCGAGAGGAGGGTTGGAATTTCTGAACCGTACTTGAGATGCTGGTCAATGGCTGCGTCGCTTAACTCGTTGACAAAGTCGGCCCGCCAATACGATTGTAATCCTGGCGGAAGGAGAGCGTCAAACATGCTTTGCAGCGCCGGATGGGGCATCGGCCCGACCAGTTCCAGGGCCGGGGCAAGCTGGCGGATCGGCTTAAACAGTTCGTCGGCCTGGTCAAGTGGCCCGGTGTAGCACCAGACAATGCCGCACATGGTTTTGGTATGCAGCGCTTCCGGGAAGGGCGGTCCGGGTGGCACCTTGAGAAAGGCAAAGAAGCCGGTAATCTCTTCTGGAGCCTGGGTAATAAACTCGCGATACCATTGCATCATTTCCTTAGCCCGATCCAGATGCCAGAGCATCGGTCCGGCATAAACGGTGTGAATTGGGTGGAGTCTGAATTGGAACAAAGTGACCACGCCAAAGTTACCTCCACCTCCGCGCACCGCCCAAAAGAGGTCTGCATGCTGCTCCGTACTGGCGGTCGCGGCTCGGCCATCAGCCAGAACCATATCCACCGACAAAAGATTATCAATCGTCAAACCATACTGGCGGGTCAAGTGACCCAGCCCGCCGCCCAACGTCAGCCCGCCGACCCCGGTGGTCGAGATAACGCCGCTGGGTGTAGCCAGGCCGTGGGCATGGGTGGCCTGGTCTACTTCACCCCACACACAGCCACCCCCCACCCGGACGGTACGCGCCGTCGGGTCAACCTGAATATCCTTCAGACCCGACAAGTCTATAACCAATCCGTCATCACAGACGCCCAGGCCGCCACCATTGTGCCCGCCGCCACGAATAGCTACCGTCAAGTGGTGCTCGCGAGCAAAATTGACGGCGCTGACGACGTCGGACACGTCTACACAAGTGGCAATCAAACCGGGTCGTTTATCAATCATGGCATTGTAAACCCGACGAGCATCATCATAGTCCTCATCGTTGGGGGTAATAAGTTTACCATGCAGACTGGCTTTGAATTCTTCAACTATTGGGCCATTAAGCGCCAGCTCTACTGGCCTTACTGGCATTGTTTGTGAGTCCACCATTGTTCTCTCCTCATATCTCTAGTTACAAAATATCCTATCTATCAGCAAAAAGGCTGTTTTTTAGCCGATAAGTAAAATTGTTAAGGTGGCCCTCTATCCGACGAGGTGGCTGTATGCGCCGATTCGCTCCCGGCAGCGTTGGCCATTTCCTGCTGTAGAGCGCCAAAGAGAGCTTCCAGGCTGGCAAAACCTCGGCGCTGGTTGGTACGCGGATCCACCAGGTTAAAACGCCACACTCCCGGCTGATCCGAGGTCGGGCTGCGTTCCTGCCACAACGTCAACAAGTAGGTTCGATAGGGAGGCGGTTGGTCAAAAATAGTCATTAGACCTCCTGAACTTCACCTGTACCCATATTTGTGATATACTGGATCATATTCCCCTCTATCCTACCACATTAGCCTGACCAAACTACGACGAGATTGCGACGAAAGCGTGACCTTCACCGGCGTGGGAGCTTAGTGGCCGTGAGGAAGATGGTAATTGGTTTTAAACCGATGCTACACCTGAAGCTGTTTGGAAATATTGAAGTTCAGCAGGAGGCGAGTCCGATCACTGGGTTCCGCTCGGGCAAGGCCCAGGCTTTGCTCTGCTACCTGGCTGTGACCGGCCGAGCGCATAGTCGCCCGGCCTTGGCCGGACTGTTGTGGGGCGACATGCCGGAGACCAGCGCCCGGATGAACCTGACCCAGGCTTTGAGCAATCTGAACCACCTGCTGGGTGCTCACTTGACAATTACCCGCCAGGTTGTCGCCTTCAATCGAGAGCAGCCCTACTGGTTGGATGTGGAGTGCTTTGAGGCCAATTTCAACAGCGCCGCCGGATCGCTTACCGTTGAGCCGCTACAGGAAGCGGTGGAGTTATATCGTGGCGACTTTTTGGAGGGGTTCTATATCCACCACGCGCCGGACTTTGAGGAGTGGGCTTTGGCCCAGCGCGCCAGGCTGCGGGAGCTGGCCCTGCAAGCCTTGTATCGGCTAGCTATCCTCCATACCCAACAAGGGCAGGCCGGGCAGGCCAAAGCCGTTAACTACCTCACTCGCCTGCTGGCCCTGGAACCCTGGCGCGAAGAAGCCCATCGTCAATTAATGCTCCTGCTGGCCCTTGATGGACAGCGCAGCCCCGCTCTGGCCCAATACGAAACCTGTCGTCAGTTACTGGCCGCTGAATTGGGCGTTGAACCTGCTGCGGAAACAAAGGCCCTGTATGAGAAAATAAAAGCGGGGACGCTGACGAGCCACCGGGTAGAAGATCGAAGTTGGTCCGAAAATCGAGCTTCTTTTCCCACCTTCCAACCGCGATCCTCCATCTTCCAGGCTCAATCGGCCTTGGTCCCTTTTGTCGCCCGCGAGCGAGAGCTCACCCAACTGGATGAGCTTATGGCCAAAGCCAGGGCCGGTCAGGGTCGGGTCATCTTTGTCATTGGCGAGGCTGGCTCTGGCAAGACCCGGCTGGGCGAGGAGTTTGCCCGGCGCGCCCAGGAGCAATATCCTGATCTGATAGTGGCCGGGGGGCAAGGTAATGCCTACGGCGGCATGGGCGACCCCTACTTGCCGTTTCGTGAAATTTTGGCTCTGCTGACCGGTGACATCGAAGCCCGTTGGGCCGCCGGAACGATTAGCCAGGAGCATGCCCGGCGTTTGTATGCCCTGCTGCCTGAAACCGTCCGGGCGCTGGTCCACATGGGACCGGACTTGATAGACATCTTCATTTCCGGTTCAGCCCTGGCGACGCGGGCCGCCGCTGCGCCCGCTGGAGCGGGCTGGTTGACCTCATTGCAGCAGTTGGTGAGCCGCCAGGCCATTGGCCCGGCCTCCACCCATTTAACCCAAAGCGCGCTCCTGGCTCAATACACCAATGTACTGCACGCTCTGGCTGCCCAAAAGCCACTGCTCTTACTTCTGGATGATTTGCAGTGGGCCGACACCGGCTCCATCAATCTACTGTTCCATTTGGGGCGGCGGCTGGAGGGACAGCGCCTGCTGGTGGTAGGTATCTACCGTCCCAGCGATGTCGCGCTAGGCCGTTCTGCCGCCGGTACAGGGCTGCTGGAGCGGCATCCATTAGAGCCGCTCATCGGCGAATTGCAGCGTCAATTCGGCTCGATTCAGATAGACCTGGGTCAGACTGAAGGCCGGCAATTTGTCGAAAGTTTTCTGGAAACCGAGCCGAACCGGCTGGACGCAGCCTTTCGCGACGCCGTGTACCGCCAGACGAGGGGTCATGCCCTCTTCACCGTTGAAACGCTGCGTGGTTTGCAGGAGCGAGGCGATTTAGTTCGCGATGAACAGGGCCGCTGGGTTGTCAGCGCATCATTGGATTGGAAGACCCTTCCGGCGCGGGTTGAAGGCGTCATCGGCGAGCGCATCAACCGCTTGCCGGCAGGGTTACAGGAATCGCTCAAAGTGGCCAGTGTGGAAGGGGAAATTTTTACCGCCGAGGTTGTAGCGCGGGTGCAGGACGCTGATGAGCGGCAGATGGTGCGGCAGTTAAGCAACGAATTAGGTAAAAAACACCGCCTGGTACGGGTTCAGGGCAGCCAACGCTTGAACGGACAACCCTTGTCGCAGTACCGTTTCGAGCATATTTTGTTCCAAAAGTATCTCTATCAGAGCCTCGACGAAGCGGAGCGGGTGTATCTGCACCAGGCCGTCGGTCAGGCCTTAGAGCAACTTCACGGCGAGCAGGCCGAAACCATGGCTGTCCAGTTGGCCCGCCATTTCCAGGCCGCGGGATCGGCCGCTAAAGCGATTGGCTATCTGCAAAAAGCAGGAGAACAGGCCGTGCGTAGTTATGCCAATCGAGAAGCGGTGGCTTTCTTTAACGACGCCTTAGTCCTACTCAAGACTTTGCCCGACACTCCTGAGCGCGCCCGGCAGGAGCTTATGTTACAGCTTGCGCTCATTTCGCCGGTAACTGCGCTCAAAGGGTATGCCGCGCCGGAACTGGGCGAAGCGTCGTTACGGGCGCAAGAGTTATGCCTGCCCTGGGGCGAAACCCGCGAACTCTTCTACGCCCTGCGGGGGTTATGGGCTTTTTATGTTGTCCGGGGGGAACTGCGTAGGGCGCACGACCTGGGCCAGCAATTGTATGTCCTGGCCCAACACCTGGCCGATCCCGCCCTATCCCTGGAAGCGCATTATATCCTGGGGAACAACCTGTGCGGCCTCGGCCAGTTTGTCCGGGGCCGCGAACACCTTGAGCAAGCTATTGCCCTGTACCAGCCTCAACAACATGGGGTCCAGGTTCTATTTTTTGGCCCGGATACGGGTGTATTTTGCCAGGCCTGGCTGGCCCATTCCTTGTGGCATCTGGGTTATCCAGACCAGGCCCTCCGGTCGAGTCAGGCTGCGCTGGCCCTGGCCCAGGAGTTGGCCCACCCGTTCAGCCTGGCCCTGGCCCTGGATTATGCAGCGATGCTGCATCAGTTCCGGCAAGATAGAGTTGCCACCCTGAGGTTGAGCGAGCAAGCAATGGCCGTCTGCGCCGAGCATGGGTTTGCCTATTACCTGGCCTGGGCGACTATTCTGCGAGGGTGGGCCATAGCCGCAGCAAAGCCAGAAGAAGGGATTAACCAGATACGTCAGGGATTGGCCGATTTGCAGGCCACAGGCGGGGCTTTGCGACTCCCCTATTACCTGGCCCTGCTGGTCGAGACATACGTCCAGACTGGACAGATTCAGGCTGGCTTGACTACGCTGGACGAAGCCCTGACCGTTGCCTCCAAAAATGGGGATAGCTGGTATGAGGCCGAGTTGTATCGGCTCAAAGGTGAGGTGTTTTTGAAGACGGAAGGTAGAGAGATCGCTTGGTGGGATGATGCAAGGACCGAGGCTGAGATGTACTTCCATCAAGCCATTGAAGTAGCCCGGCAGCAAGAGGCGAAGTCGCTGGAATTACGGGCTATGATGAGCCTGAGCCGCCTGTGGCAGCGCGAGGGAAAGGCTGGCGAAGCCCGGCAGCTATTGGCCGATAGTTATGGCTGGTTCAGCGAGGGCTTCGATAGCCCGGATTTACAGCAGGCCCAAACGTTTTTGATGGAATGGGCCTAAATAAGACCCGCGCTGATTATTCACCTTCATTGGAACCTCCTGGCAGGGTGCTTTCCTGATTCTTGCGACACTTGAAGATGATTGTCCGCGGTATTTTCGCGCATCGCTCCGGGGTAGTGTCCCACAGGCCGTACCAGGGGTCACAGGCATAACGTTTGCGGCTATCCGGCTCTACCAGCCGTTCGACGACGAACCCCGTCTGGGTGAGCAGATCGAAGTAATCAGATATGGTTCGATTGACCGAGGCAAAAGCCTCGCCCGGCGTGTCTGTTGCCCCCTCGATCTGAACCCCGGTATCGAAGTATGACCGAATAATACCCAGACCCTTTGGGTCGTGGGAATCGAGGACCTGGTTGAAAGGGTGCCCCACACTCCATACGAAGCGACCTGTTGGTTTCAGCACGCGATGCACCTCGGCGAAGCAGGCGAGAAGATCAGCCACATAGCCGAAAGCGCAGGCCGAAAAGACCACATCCTGACTTGCCGTAGCGACTGGCCCCAGGTCGGCCATGTCCCCTTGAAACAGCCTGATTTCTATTCCTTCCTGCGCGGCCAGGTCACGGGCAAAGCGGAGCTGCGCCTCGGCAATGTCCATCCCCGTCACCACAGCGCCACGCTTGGCGAAGGCGGTAGCCGCCTGAGCGCCGCCGCAGCCAATCTCCAGGACGTGTTTGCCGGCGACTGGACCAATGAGTTGAAGTTCATCTTCATTGGGCGCGCCCGGCCCGTAAAGGATATCAATGGGGATGCGACACTGTCGTTGGTATTCCGTGGCATGCTTCTCCCACCATTGTTTGGCTTCTATAATCATGGTTATTTCCTTGCCCTCGCTACAGAATCCTTGCACCGAAGTGGACGTTTGGCAGATCAGCTTGGTGTAGCGGGCATGCCCTTTGATCATCTGGCTCAGTTCAGAATGCCGGCCACGGCAGAGTCTGTGCATTGTAGGAAACAACCAATAGCACATCGATAAGCTGTTCGCTGGCCATCCATTCGCGAGTTTCATCGTTGTTGACCAAGGCCAGTTCCCATTGTCCCGCAGGACTCCTGCCGATGATCGAACGCCAGGGACCACCATTAGCCCTGCGAGTGCTAACCAGGCGATCGACGGGAATAGCAAAGCCGCCAAGAGTAGCAGTGGCGTCCTTCTCTGTGAATCTTAGCCTGACTGGCGTAGTCCCAGGGGGCATAGGCGAATCCGTGACGAACAGCAATGCGATATGATCTATTTGCAACTCAGCGAGATTCGGCGGAAAGTCTGCGCGAGTGGTCTCGAAGGTGACAGTGAAAGGTGAAGCGATTTGGTCAGGGTTGTGCAAATCCCACCAGACGTCTGGGAAGTCTCTACGCAGACTAAAGGCCCGGTCGCCGGCAAATTGCTGCTCTAACTGACGGATTACCTGCTGGCGATAACCGTCGCTGTTTAAAGCGGTATAGTCGAAGGTTATTAAGACATCTGCCAGGGTATTGTAGTCGAACAGGTTACCTGGCCTCGGTATACGCAGTTCCCATGTTGTGTCGAAACCCAGCGACTCGAATGGGTTGACAAATTCAGGCTGGGTCTCGAACGTGAACAGCCCTGTTGCATTGACCGGCGAATTGAGGGAAAGAGACTCAGGCGGATGGCGTACTATAACGGGTTGAAACACGTCTGAGCCGATAACCGCACGGGACATACCCATATTGCTCAATGTAGCGTTGATTCCCTGGCTGGGTGGCACAAGCGCCACTATGGTGACACTGACCCGCTTGATAAGGCGCAAATAGTTACCGGGAGTTTCGTAGTCAAAGAGCTGCAATGGCGTGGTGAAAGTCATTAAACCGGTTGTACGTAGCTGCTCAAATTCGATGGGGGCCAGTTGAGCGAGAGAGAAAGTCTTGGATAACTGTAATTTGCGTTTATTGGTATCGAAGGCCCACTGGTCGAGTTGGTAGATATCCTGCAATAATCGCGCCGACCCTGTCAGGCCACGGCGATCAGGACCGCTTTGCGCACCGTCACCGACAAGCCCTTCGGCTGCAGGTTCCCAGTAGTCCGGCTGAATCGCAGGGGGTTGCCCTTCCTGGCGCTCAAAAGCAAGCTGGGTTGCGGCTACCTGAGCCATCGCAGTGGCCTGCTGTAGAAAGTAGCTGTAGGCTTGTTCAAGGATATTGCTCATCCACTCGTAAAGCTCAAGACTGGTGAACTTGGTTTTGTGAAAGTCGAGCAGTTGCTCAGCGTGGTCGGTCTGCAATTCACTGATCACCAACTCCTGCTCGACGACCCGCAATTGGTCATTGTCTATCCGAATCTGTTGAGAGGCGATGCGCTGATCCTGGTTGGCAAGCTGAACCCTGAGTTGCCATTCCTGCCGGGTGCGTTCCGTACTGGCTCTCATCTGCTGGATTTGAGACCACGTCGAGGCAGCGCTTGCCAGGCTTGAGAAGGCACCTGCTGTTGACGATAGAGCACTACCGATAGCACTCCATTTTTGACTTATAGTGTTTGTTCCTGTTGCTGTATAAGCTGCAGCACCGCTCGCAATTGCAGCAGCCGCGCTGGAGCCAGCGGCAAGGTACTGCCAGGTAGCAGCCGCCTGAAGCCAGCCAATCGCCTCTTGCTCGAGCTGTGTTTCGCCAGCGTCAAGCAGTTGTTGGTAGTGATTGGCTTCAATCTCAGCCCGCTGCTGCTGCAATTCTGCCAGGGTCACCTGATCCTCGGCTTCTTTGACGCGCAAATCCTGGAGGCGTACGGTAGCCCGGGCCGACTGAATATCCTGACGGGCTTGGAGCAGGGTGAAGGCTTCGGCATCGCGCTTTTCCAGGGAGGCCAGCATGTGGCTTTCGAGCTGTTGGGCCTGGGCGGCCAGCTCCTTGGCACGTTGGATGAGGGCTATGTATCGGTAGGGTGTGGGAGTCAACGGGGCAGATTGCGGAAGGACAAGCTGGCCATCAAGGCCGATTATCGGCAGTCCGGAAGTCTGGTCTGTTGGACTCGAATAGTATTCCAGCGTGCGACGCATGCCGGCGATGTTGCGGCAGGTGTCGATCTTGTAGCGGTTCAGCTCTGCGCGAAGGCGAAGTGCCTTTAGAATGGGGTTGGGGCTAACGCAGAACCCATGCTTATTGTCCAGTGAATAGGGTACGCCAGGCAGAGCCCCGGGCTGAGTCCCGGTGAGTAGGGATGACGAAGGGACAATTGGAGAGCCTCCCTCTAGGACTGGACCGTCGAGAACAGCCGAGAGGGCGCTATCTGCCAATGACGGCGCGGCGGCAAGCTCGGTCACTGTGTTGATCAGTCCAGGAGTACGCAATAGATATGCCTGGCGAGATATACTCTGCTTTGGGGCGCTGTCAACAACTTCAGAAAGGGTTGGTCGGGGACCCACGTTCGACAAAGCAGTTGCCAGGACTTCCTCGGCACGTGCCAACCGCTGAGGTAGTTCCCCAGGCGACTCTAACACTACACTAATCTCGTTTGCTGTGGAAACCATTTTGTTACGATCACCAAGAAGGAGAAGGGCTGTTTCCAAGCGGTGCGCTGCCGTCCGCAATACGGGATTGGCTCTATCCACCGGGATACGGGCGATCACATCTGAACAACCACCGAATCTCTGGTTGAGCTCGGGAAGCGAGAGCAGCTCGAGGGCCGTATCGTAGAGGATGCGGGCGCGGGCAATGGCTTCGCTGGTGTCCTGGGTGAACTCAGCATCGGCATAATCCAGCAGACAGCGGATCAACAACAGCACTGTTCCCCGTGTGTAAGTGTGCGCACGGATGGCAGCAATCGAATGGGGATTGAGAGGATCACGCACCCAATCGAGTACAGCGCGCCGATACCACAATCCCAGTGCCGTGTCTTTGGGATCGATATCCTCGAGGCCGTAGTAAAGCTTACGCACAGGCTCCGGCCGGCCGTAATCGTAGATCAAGCGAAACCAATCGAGGGCGCTATCGTAAGAGCGAACCCGTTGAAAAGCAAGGGCAATTTGTAATGGCAGGCCGTAGAATGCCTCCCAAATGCAAGCCTGTACACTTGACGGCCTGCTGGCATTGTCCACGAGAGCCTGTCTGGTCTGTAACCGGCGGCTGGAAAGGGCGACGGTCTCGTTCAGAAGCCACCCTCCGATTCGACCATCATAAAGCGGAGTAACATCAACACGCTTGCATGGCTTCGGAATCGAAGGTGTTGCAAGGCTGAGCACTAAGGCAGGCCGGTTTGCGTCCGGAATACCGATTACTCGACGCAAAACCTCTTGTGAAGCGCTGGTCACAGACGACATAACAAAAGCAATGCTCCCAGGAACAAGGGCAAGTTGGCAAGGCATGCCCCGGCCTCGGGCGCCCCGCCTTGGTCTGCGAGGAGTGCTTAACGCCGGCCCCGCGAAGTTGCCAGACGCCGTGAAAGCCGCGCTGGCGCCGGGGTTGAGAATACCGGACGGTAGTAGAATCCAGCTTCCTGAAAGGAGGTTATACTTGAAGACCCACAGCTTCTCATTGCCGAAGAGAGCGATCTCGTCAAAACCGTCTCCGTCAAAGTCGCCCGTCACAGCATTTGCTACAGGAACGCTTTCATAGGTGAGATCGATTGTCTGGAATGGTCTCCACGTGCCGCCAACCGCAGGGTCCGGATCGCGGGGATCAGGTACAAAGTCAATGACCGGAATGGCAGTGCCGCGATTGGGCGTTTGCACATAGGGAATAACAGCGAGCTCATCCCGGCCATCGCCATCAAAGTCGCCACATACTGCTCCCAACAGCATAGAGTTATCAGCATAAAAGTCCCAAACGGTTCCGAGGGTCGTATTCACTACCGGCCCTAATGGAGCCCACCCTCCGCTTGTATGGCGGAGATCCATGACCCAGAAATCGTTGCCTCTGGAGATATCATAAGTCAGAGACGCAAGGGCAACAGCCAATTCATCCCGCCCATCCCCATCGAAGTCTCCGGATACGGCAAATCCGGCCGGGGCATATACACCTGGACTTACACAACGGAAAGAGGCGTTCAAGTTTTTGTCGTTCCGATCACGGTGGTCTGGCGCGTCTTGCAATGTGAGAGCTGTTTGAAAGGTGAGCCCTTTCAGTATATGGAAAGTTGGTACCGATGCACGGTCAAGATTAAGCGCAAGTTCACTCATACCATCACCGTCGAAATCACCGGCGACTGCAAGCCTTGTATTGTATGGCCAGTTTGGTCCAATTGATACTGAAGCCCAAGTTTGTAGGTTCGGCTGAAAACGATACCTCCTGATTCGATCCAGACCGCCCGAGCGGGTAATGTAGACTAGCTGATCTGCCATATCGCCCGGGCTAGTAGGGGCAAACCTTCCTGTTGTGACAAATGCGTCGCTCGGTATGGGTTGGGCCGGGCTGGGCATCGATATCCAACTCGTACCATCGAAACGGAGAAATGCGGGCGGACGTAGAGTATCGTAGACAAATGCCAATTCGTCCCGCCCATCTCCATCAAAGTCGCCAGCGAGAATCGCCCGGACGCCTGTGTGAGTAGCGACGATATTGTTCCCTACTGATTGCCATTGGCCCTCCGAAAGGATTTCAAACTCTTTACGCTCCCAGCCGGTCCCCTTGATGCTCAGGGAACGAGACACCCGATTGGTCTGTCTCGCGCCACCTCTCTCGGTGAGGAACTCAAAAGCGATTCTCGGAGGTTGCCCGAACGGGACTGGCAGTAGCCAGGCAGTGAATTCTGTAACCCCAGCCGGCGCCTCCAGGGGAGTAATATCACTCTCCCAGGTTCCAACCGTAAGATCGTAACGGCAGTATATCAACGACTGCTTCCCCTCGTCCTCAATTTGCACAAATAGATAAACCCAACTGTTTTCTCCGGCCGAGTATTGAGTAGCGCCCACCAGGGTCAACACCTGCCCGGTGAACTGGTCGAGTTGTTTCCAGAATCCCTGCTCGAGGCCCTTTTTGTGAACTGATGCAAGCGACCAGTATACCCGCCTGGATTCGGAACTGAGGGCAAAGCGGTGCTCGCAAAAGCCTGGCTCGCCGTCACTGCCCACCAGCAATTTTGGATCATAGACGGTCCAGGCAGTCACACAAGCCATGCGGTCGACGTCAAGGCCGCAGATGTCACGGAAATACCTGGCATAGTCGTCGGCAATGCGGCGCGCTCGGGCAGGCGTCAACCGCCGGGCGGAACGCAACTCCTCTACTGCCAGGCGGAAGGCAGGGCTCTGGTCGCGGCGCAGGTTGGGATGCAGCAGGTTTTCCGGGTAGAGATGGACGAGGACAGCCGACCGCCAGGCGCTGTACGAGCCAATCCATCTCCAATCTCGTTCGAAAGCGCGGTCGTCTAGCCGGAGCCCAGGGTAGGTATCTGCTGTTTGCCCGGTGCGGACAGACCAGATGAGAGCCAACAATGTGTCGATGGCGTGGGCTACACGCGTAGTCCGCTGGCAGCCTTCCACAATCGGATTGATGAGCAGATGGTCAGCGACCCAGCGCGCCGCTTCATCTGTCCCCGTCCCAGCGATCGGAAGCTGAGCAAGCGAATGATTTCGGAGAAGTGGGAGGGTGGCCTCTTCGACGCGGCCGGCGGCGTCAACCAGACTTGCCAAGACCTGGCGATGCTGGTCGGCGCGAGTTTCCAATGTATCGCGCCACCTGTGGAGCTCCGAGGGGGTCACTCGCCAGGCAGGCGGCTCCCATGGCGGATCATCATTGGCAGGAGCAGGCGGCTCAGAAAAAGTGTCTGGTCCGAGTCGGACTGGCTCTTGGTGGCCATCTCCTCGCTCTTCGTCGCGCCAACGGGAGTAGCGACGCACTTTATCGGCTCGCATCAGGATAGCGACAGCCTCATCTACCTCGGCCTGCAAAAGCGGCGGGCCTCCTTGCGCGGCCAAGCGACGCGTCGCCCGCAAGCGCCGCCAGGCGCTCGGGGTGAAACCAAGTTGTCCAAGAATAGCATTTAGCTTGAACCCCGTCTTACTGGCTCGCCGGTCGGCATTGACCAGCCACGCAACAAGACAGAGATCGACCAGAGTGTTATCGATGGCCTGCCACTGGACCGCGGTTATCGCAGCAGGATTCTGGCGGGCAGCCAGCAAAGTCTGGAAGTCGCTTACCGTGCTGAAGCAAAGCTCCTCCAAGATGCGTTTTTGCGCGGCCCCAGCTTTTGTCCCTCCGGCGCTCAAATCGGCAAACAGATTACTCAACTCATCCACTTGGCCACCGAAAATCTCGCCTAGCACCTGTTCCAAGTCTCCAGCCTGGCGGCGGGCGGTGGTATCGGCGAGAAGGCGAGTTCGTTCGTTCCCTGGGGCAAGTGCCTCAACCACCGCAGCATCCAAACCGGCTAAGGAAGTAGCAGCAGCGGTAATACGGCCACGCAGGGCATTCTCTCTAGAGCCAAGCTCGGAGAGCCTCCCCGGTTTGGCCCCAACCACAGGCCGGCCAAAGTACAGCTCGTAAGCGCGGCTGGCCGGGTGACGCAGCCAGGTTGGGGGTAGGTGGTCGGGATCCACCACCGGAGGTCGGCAACGATCTTGCAGGGTTTGCTCCCACTGAGCCCGGGCTTCCAGCCTCGCCCTCCAGCGGGGTAGCTGAGCCCGGCGCGCTTTCCAATACGGGAGTGGTCGAACTCCTTTTTCTGCGTTTATCCATTGCGGGTAGAGTACGCGGTACTTGCGAGCTGTGGCCATGATGGATTCAACATCGGCCCACTCTGCCTCCGTTGGAGTACCGCCCAAGAGTCTGGCTTCCACTGCAGCCAGGCGACGAAACATGGAGATATTGACGCCTGGCATATTGGTTTGGATTGCCCGCTCAGCCTGGGCAATAGTTGCCGGATCTGTGCTCCGCAATTCTTGCGTGCGTGCGTTGATCCAAGCCGCCCAGGTCAAGGGCGCCGGAGCCGTCCCCAATCCGGCGACGAGTACTGACTCAAAGCCTGCGGGACGGGCTGCCCGAATTACATCGAGATTTTTGACCAGGCCCTCACTGCGCTCTCTCCATAAATGCCACGCTTCAACCCCTGCGAGAGAAACTGGTAAGTCAATAAGAGCCATTCGTTCGGGATCGACGAGTGGTACACCCTGCGCCCGTTCGGGGGGCCAAGACCCTTCAGTCGGCGTAGCGAGCGTGGACGCAAAAATGTCTCTATCCAGGGAAATCTTGGCGGTACGCTCTTCGTTGCGCCAATTGCCAAACCGAGACTGCTTGTAGGCCTGGACGAGGATGGAGCGGACTTCGGCCCAATCGGATGCCATAAGAGGTTCTGTCCCGGCAATCCGTCTCTCGCGCAAAGCTATGAGGCGATTAAAAGCGTCTATCGAAAGGTGCAGCTTGTCTTGAACTGTCTGGCGAGTTTCTTCCACCACCTGGGTTTCGCCGGTCGAGAGCTGTTTCAGCAGCTTGGGAAAATCGGACAGCGGTGGAGCGGCGTGCCACGGATAATCGGTGGGGGTCGGCGCGCCAGCAGGTGGTCTCAGGCTCTCTAGCATGGCGGGGAGATTGGGCTGCAATCCCTCCAGAGTCTGCAGGAGGCTATCCACCCAGTTGCGACGTTTGAGCCAGATATCGAATGCACCATTCGGTTGACCAGTAGGGAGTGGAAGCCGGAAGTCGTCTGGCCCGATTAAATCTGGATCAATGATGGGCAGCAGAACGGGAACCGTTGGGGAAATAGTGGCAGCGGTAAAGGGGCTGGGAACATCGTCCTCCTCGTCCCACTGCTGTCGCAATCGTTGCCACTGCCAGCAGGCCAGTTGGGGCAAGGCGGTGAGTTCAATCGCGGCGGTGTTCGTCTGGTAATCGAGATCGACCCATCCGGACAGACCACTACC
The DNA here is from genome assembly GCA_016860845.1 of Chloroflexota bacterium. The sequence goes on along the minus strand of BOKF01000010.1, from coordinate 230,692 downwards.
ATTGAGGGATGAAAGCCGCAACGTTCCCCGCGCCGGCCCTTCACCCGTGGCCACCCGCCAACCGCGCGCTGCGTCCCGGTAAAGATTTATCGTCACTCGCCCAGAGAGCAATCGATCAATGGATACATAGATCTTGCCTTCCAGGTCCGTGACTGTCGTGGCCGGGTCTGCAGACCAACTCAATCCCTCCAGGCGCCAACGGCGAGTCTGCTTCCGGGTATCACCGGATACGAGAACACTTGATAACGGATCACGAGTGGTGTCCACCAACCCAAAAAGCTCTTCGAGCCTGCGTTGGGTGACTGTCAGGGGATCAAGAAGCAGTTGATCCAGTCGGTCTCCAGAAGATCCCGTGCGGCTACCGAGGGCGATGGAGAGCCGGTCTGCGAGAGCGCGGCGCGAGCTCTCATCCGCAGTACGGGCCAAGCGCAGCTCTTCGTAGGAGGCGCCTAACTGGGCCAGCAGGACCTGGTAAGCTGTTGCTTCGTAGGGAGGCGCAGCAGCACTGGCCGGAGCGCGGACATGCAGCCAGTGAGCGCCAGAGCGGTCGTATTTTAAGACCCAAATCTGGGTGCAAGAACTACCGACAATCACCACCTCATCTTGGGAATCGCCATCTATGTCAGCAGCAAAGACCAAATTCGCTCCATATTCCCCGCCAGGGGTCCATTCAAGGTCAGCTTCCAATGGATGTCCGCCGACCGGGCTGAGGTGTTGCCATGCGCCCGCGGCAGTCCGATCCATCACCCACGCTGCCTGGCGATCGCCGCGGCGTGTGAAGAGGATAAGCTCAGCGTAAAGATCCCCATCTACGTCTGCTGCAATCATCCAGCGTATGCGATCGTTTGTGGTTGAACAATCGACGCCAGATGTCTCGTTGAACCACGGTGTTGAAGTTGTCGGAGGCACTGCAGGCTGGTAACTGAACACGCTGAACCGGTTCGGATCCGGCGGAGGCGTACTTAAAGGATCTGGAGAAATCACTAACTCAGGACTGTTGATGCTTGAAACGGAAGCTGTCAAAGCATGCAATGTAGGCCAAGGGTATGCACCAAGGTCAGCATCAGCATCAATAGGATTGGTCCCAAGGGGTAGCAGGTGGGACCAAAGCCCGTATGTGGGGTTATACAGCATAATCCAAGGATTCTTGCCCAAACTACCTGTTGCATCGGGAAAGGCGATCAGTTCGGCACGGCCATCCCTGTTTACATCCCCTGCAATGGCAAACTCAATTGGATAATTGGCGCCGCCGAGTGCAGGTGTGTAGCACTCAAACGCAACATCATTTGGATTGATGACCGTGCCCACCTGACCCCAAAAACCCAACCCCTGCAACTTGTAGACCCAAAAGGCATTGGTCTGGGTTGCCGTAGAGCCATAGGCAATGAACTCATCGAAGCCATCGCCATCCACATCAGCAGCAAAGCTCCCGGTGATGGAGATATCGGGGAGCATCAAATCCACCACACCTTTGTCAAACATACCTCCAACATCAACCCCGGTCTGTGAACCTGCGGGGATAACGCTCACATGGTTCCAGCGCAGGTTAACTGGATCGAACTCCAGAGCCAAAATTGGGTAACCGATGCCGCTGGATTTCTCCAGAACGAGGATAATCTGCTGGCGGTTTGCGCGCCTGCCAGATGTATCTTGTTTGAGAGTGCCGGCGAAGGCGACTTTGACTTTCATGCCGGGAGGCAGGAAGAAAGTCGCGGCAGTAGGGTCGTCGCCGGGAGCAACATGCAGCCAGCGACTTTGCCTCTTGTTGTACCGCATCACCCAGAATCCCGCGCCAATCTCTGACCGGGGGGTCAGCATAGAAGACGGATCTTCCTCGAAGACAAGAATAAGCTCATCTTGGCGGTCGCCATCCACATCAGCAGCAAAAGCAAAAGAGACGTGGTGAGACAACGGGGCGCAGGCGACATCCGGCTGGCCCGCAAGATTCTTGCTCATCAAACCCAGGATTGCCTCGATCTCCAGTCGTACTTGCGGAATATCTTGTTCAACCGATTCGCAAGAGAGTTGCAGGTCGCCAAACGGTTGGTATAGAAGCCCGGAGAGCACTTCAGGTGTGACGGGATCACCCGGAGCACTGTAACTGGATACCCAGGACATTCTACCCCGGATATAGGTCAATAGGTCGGCCAGGTAGGCAAGCGGACTTGTCGCCGCCTCACAGTCTTTGCACCCGCAGTCGGCTGGGGCACTATCAGGAAGTGTAACCAAGCGAGAACTGCGTGTTACTGAATCAGAAATGAGCTGTCGCTCGAGGCGCGCTGAAGTGGCAAGGTTCTCCAAGAATGCGCTCTGGAGGCTGGCGGCGGCATGGATGCGGACAGCTTCCTGAGTTCCCAGCAGCGGACCGAACGTCTTTTCGAACGAAGCTGCGGGTGTTGCCGCAATATCGGCCGGAGACGAAAAGCCGCGCCCGATCAAGACCTGCCTGGTTGGGCCGGAAACTTCCAGCAGGGCAAGCCTCGCATGGGTTTCGATCTCCCTCAAGGCCGCAGCTTGGGCTTCACCCAGCCCTTCCCCGTCGATGATCTGTGCTGCTCCGGTTTCAAGCAGGGCCGTGGGCGAATCGACCCCCAGTTTCTCAAGCCGCTTTGCCAGTCCCTTTCTTGAACCGGCCGGTATCTCTCGGATCAAGTCGGATAGCAACAGTTCTCCGAAGAGTGGTCGTGGTCTGAGCCCTTCAAGGCGCTCCAGAATCTGCTCCTGCTCATCGGGCGGCATGGCAGGAATAGCCTCTTTCTCTACTGCTTTTGAGAGCGCCCGGTGGAGCTCGGCAGTACTACGAGTGTAAAGTCCTTGCATGTCTATTGGGATGCGTTGGCTGACCAGGCCATAGAACACTGCTGCGGGCAGGCCGGTTTCCGCAGAGCGCTGAATGCTGCGGATGAGAGTCTCAACTTTCTTTGGGCTTTCCCCACTCCTTTTCGCAATAGAGGCAATATCCTGCTTCGTGATTTTAGCAAGGGACGTCTCTGGGAAGTAGAGCGGCACTGTCGCGAGGAGACGGTCATACTCTGATGAGGGGCCATATCTCAACCGGAGGCTTGAAAGCTGCTCCATAATCTCGGAGAGTGAATCCTTCAGCCGAGAAGGGATGAGGTTTTCTTTGATGGCAGTTTCCAGCGTGGCGCGCAATCCACCGGGGCTGGATGCGAAGAGAGTCTCAAGGTCGAGGGGCAGATCCTGGCAAGCGAAGGCATAGAAGACTTCGGCAGGCAGACCTGTCTCTAGAGCGAGCTGAGTGGCCCGGCTGAGAGCTGCAACGCGCGGTTCTGCAATCCCGGTCTTGCCGGAAAGAAAGGCCCTCTCCTCATCCTTGAGCTCAGCGAGATTGACACTAGAAAGGAAAGGCGCTATCTCAGCCAGGAGCTGCTCGTACGCTGAGGCTTGGGGTTTCTGGCGTAGATTGACTGCATTATCTTCAACCTCTGTCTCAACAAGTGCGTTGCTTGTTAGTTTACTTGATTGCGTCTTTTTCCTAGCCATAACTTTCCTCCTCGGTGATTGGCTGAGAAACCTGTAGATCTCTTCCGCCGACAGGTGATCAAATCCAGCCCAGCCCGATCGCCGCCAGTGCAAACAGCCAGCCGGCGAACGCTGTGCCATAGATCAGGTTGATCGCCACATCATGCTTGATCAGCCTGGATTTCGAGTCTTTCCTGCCCAGAAACTGTCCGGTGTCGATGCCCAGCTCTTTCTCGATCCTGCGCCCGCGGCTGACCAGATCGTCATAAAGCTCTGAATTTCGCCTCTCGTAAATGTACAGGGCGAGCGTGATCAGCAGGCCAAAGACGCTGACCGCCATGCGCATCGTGGGCGTCAGACCCTTGCCAGGGTCATCCCTGGAGAGCAGGCCGATCAAGATCACCACCGACACGGTTGGCACAAAACCGAGCAGCTTGAAGCGCACATCCGTCAGCATGCGCCAACTGCCGCAGACTTCGCCATACAGGGCCAGCAGCACATCCTGCCGGGGCGGCGCCGACGTGGCCTCTCTGAAGACGGGCAAGATTGACGTCTGGTAGTGACGATGGACCCGTGCCTCTTGTTCAAGCACCTCAGGACTCTTTGGCTCTGATTTCATGCGGCGCCTCCATGCTGAATTCGAAAGGCAGGTTGCAATGAGGATCGGCCAGGGCATGTGTTACAGTCAACGGGGCGGTCACCCACCCCGCTGCTGCTTCAGAACGGTGCGTGAGCCTTTCGGTTCACACCGCTCCTCAATGGGTTGGCTGTTGTCAGCAGTACTTTTTGTCCGATTTTCTTGACTGGTCTTGTGATGATGACAATGGGTGTGGAGGAGTTGCCAGTTAGCATAACTATCGTTACCTCCTTGGGATTTGGGAATGATGTGGTCAACTTCGACTGAGTCATCGGCTTTAAGATATAGTCCACAACGAGCACATTTACCCGCTTGTCGTTGGAGTAGGGTCGCTGTTCGTTTAGATAGACCAGGTTGCTCACGGTTCCTTTTAGCCCAGTAAACCCAGTCCCCATCGTAGGGGCTTTTGGTTCCTCTGACTTTGAGGTGTCGTTTGATAGGGGTTTGGTCATGGCGGTAAAGTGAGGTTCCTTCCGCTGGGGCGAAGTCCCACCGTCCCCGTTCCAGCCGCCAGTACTTGTGTTTGATGTAATTCCAAGATTGGCCGGGATGTCGGCGGCGCGCCCAGCGATAGAGTTTATTGAAGGTTTGGTTAGCCAGTTTGCTAAAGGTCTTTTTGGAACAAACGGTGGCGTGGTAAGCGGTCCAGCCTCGGATAAGGGGATTGAGTTGTTTGATTAGGCCCTCTTGAGGAGCAGTTCGGTAGGCGTTAATGGTGGTCTTGAGGCTATGGTAATGCCGACGTTGAGCCTCCTGGCTTGGTTTGATGATCGTTTTGAAGCCAAGTAGCTGCGGTTTGCGACCGCTGGTTTTGCCTGAATGGGTTTTTCCGGTTCGGTATTGCCGCACATTGAAGCCTAGAAAGTCGAAGCCAAGATTGCCCTGATAACTGTTGAGCGTATGGGTAATACGGGTTTTACTGGGTTTCAGTTCCAGGTCCATTGCTGCCAACCAGTCGGAGATGGCTTGCTGGACTTGCTCAATAGTTACCAGGTCAGGATGAAGGGCGACCAGGTCATCGGCATAACGAATGAGAGTTGTGTTGGGGTAAGTAGTCGTGATAGCGGTTTCTAAGCCGTGCAAAGCTATGTTCATCAACAACGGGGAGATGACCCCGCCCTGGGGTACGCCGGCTGTCGTCGGAAACAATTCTCCGGTATCAACAACCCCCGCTTTTAGCCAGGCTTTGACCGTTCGGCGGAAGGTGGGAAAGGTCTGGAGTTTGGTTAAGAGGGCTTTGTGATTTATCCGGTCGAAACATTTGGCAATATCGGCGTCGAGCACATACTTGGCTTTGGTTTTGATGGTCAGGAAGATGGCTTCAATCGCATCGTGGGTGCTGCGGCCTGGTCTAAAGCCATAGCTATTTTTCTCGAAACGGGCTTCCCATTCAGGTTCCAAGGACAGTTTGAGTAAGGCTTGTTCAGCTCTGTCCTTGAGACAGGGAATGGAGAGGGGGCGTTTTTCAGAGCTACCGGGTTTATCAATCCAGATGCGGCGTAAAGGCTGGGCTTTTTGAGGTAGGCTAAGTTGATCCACTAAAGCCAGACGTTGTTCTGGAGAGAGGGACTTGAGGCCATCTATACCCGCCGTCCTTTTACCCTGATTGTCCTGGGTTATCCGTCTAACCGCCAGGCAGCGGGCTGCCCACGATTTGCTCAGTAACCGTTGGAGGTTGTGGACTGTTGGCGTGTCGCCACGCTGTGAAGCTCGGTAAATACGCTTTTGGAGCTTGAAGACTGCCCGTTCAATTTTCGTCCAGGGCAACTCTTGCCATTTATACATCGGTTGAGAGACCGTGTCCATAACGTTTGTACTCCTACTGACATCTTTACCATCCAACCCATTGTCCCCACGTCAGCTTATCCCTGGCATTACCCAGGGCTTTGGCTTCTTGGGGAATCCTACCCCTTGAGGGCTTTTGGGTGGCCCCTACTCAGGTTGCCTGAGAGCCATCAGGGGGTTACTTCGTTCCGATTATCCGTTTGACGTGTCCTTAGGGTCAAGCTATCCACCGGGTTTATTGGGGGTGAACCCTGGTCACCTTTGAATTGCCAGGCCCTAGCCTTTACCGTTTTGGTCAAGCCCAGTCCACCTTGGCTTGTTCAAGCTTACGATGGTTCAAACGCTTGTTCGTATACCTACCCATAGACACTTGCTAGCGGGGATGGCTCAGGTGGACTCTGAGCGGACCCGCATTTCATCCCGCTTCACGGTTTTGAGGACCAGTCGCCACCGTGGGGATGAGGCTGTTCCTTGTTCACGAAGGGTTGGGGATTGCACCCAACGTCGGATAATCAGTTGTCAGGGCGTTACCCTGCCGCTCATCTCCCAACCTTTTGGCTGGTTTCGAGCGAACGAATCGCACTCAAAGTCGCTTGACAAAAGTGTGACTAGCATCCCGAGTAGGCGATAGCCGTATCGAGGGGTGCGGGTTCGCCCCGATTCCATCCGTTGGCCGCACCCCTCGATACGCCTCCGCTCAGCTCCGGCTACTCGGGATGCTTTTCTACTGACTTTGAACATGCCGTGGAGGATCGGCCCGCAATGATTGTCATGGTTATTCCTCCCGTTCAACAGTCTCGCGTGGGCTAGCTGCTTTCTGTAATTGCGCCCGCCAATAGGTGACCTCATCCTTAACGAGCGCCTCCATACGAGCAACGTAATTGCTCAGCGCCTGCTGCTCGTCCAGGCTCGGTCTATACATAGCGGTCGTTCTGGTTTCGAACTTGAGTCTCTCGCTCTTCAGGGCTTCACATACGTGAAGCGAAACGCGGGTAGCTTTCCTGCCACTGACAACAGGTAATCGGTGCACGAAAGTTGAATGTTTTCTGTACCAAGTGGGGTGTAGTAACCACATCGAACTTACACCATGGGTTGCTAACGCGACAAGATTGGTTAAGGCCACTCTCTCCAACCACACATTGGGAGACAAACCTGCAAGTCTTGTTCCTTGTACCATCTAAAGTAAGGTACCTCTTCTCCTCCAATATTCGGGGGTTTTGGCATTTCTATGTGCCGACCAATTACCCAGTTGAGTAACCATAGGGTTGAATCTTGCTCCATTACTGGATAAGCACTTTCATAGTAATGGGGACTTTCTCCCTTGACAACTGAGAAATACAAACCTCCAGCTCCCACACCCCACTTAGCAGCTGCCCCAACCTCCGAAGCAGCCGATGTAAAAACGGTGCGCATCCCACATGCACCCCTTACTCCGCCCGCACCAGCCTTCGTCTGAACTGGCTTAGAAGATCTCGCAGGCGCTGAAGGAGAAGTTTGTGGAGCGATTGAAATCCGTGAGTTTAATGTAGCTTTCGGACGTCCTGGTATCTCATAGACCTTATTAGGGTCCGGGCTGCCAATAGCGGACCAACTGGCGGTAGCTTTGTAATAGCCTTGATTCTCGTTGCCCACTACAGCACCGCCTTTTCGTGCCAGAGTCTCTTGAGTGTGCCCTCTTTGATATGCCTTTCTACTAGTTGAATGGGTATCAGCTTTTGCGTGTTCCGCCTCTGTACTGACTTCAATGATTGTTGCTTCTTGTGTATCTTTCCATATCACAGCTAGGTCCTTCGGGCCAGTACCTTTGCCTGAACCGATACCCTTCTTTGTAACAGGATCCTTCAGCCTGGTATGTTCTATCACCTTTTCTACCTCTGGCATCGATTCGAAATAATTCCTCCATTCCAGCTCCAGGTTAGTACCTACAGTATTATGTACCTTTACGGAGTTCGCAGTGTTCTGACCTCCAGATGATGGGGGGGTGCTGCTAGTATAACCAGTGCTATCAATTCTGGTAATTGGCTGATTCAGGGCGTACAAATACTGATGTAGATGCTCGCCAAATCCCATCGGATCGCAACTCACCCACCGTGCCAGCCACGGCACGTAATACCTCGCCCCGTGATAATACAGCCCGCTCTCCTCATCCCGCTCCTTGCCGGTAAAGCGGTAGCGCTTCTTGCCAAAACTGCCAAAGCTGGTCTCGCCGTAGGGGTAGTATTCTTCGCGGTTAATGAAGGCATTGGCTTGCGCATTCGCGCCGCCAACCACCACGCTGCTGCTGCCCAGGTGGTCGCCCAGGTGGTATTTAACCGGTTTGTCGGGGGCGCCGTCGCCGAGCGCCGGATCGCCCACGCGCACCAGCGCAATACGGCTCTGATCGTCCATAATGTGCAGCGTATTATTCTGTTGGTCAGGCCGGCTGCCCCAGCGATGGTGCTCGAGAATGCCGTCAATGGTGGTCGTGCTCTCGCCAGCGCCTGTGCCGTTGGTGCGTACCCACTTTTTTACCCGCATGCCGCCGGCGTCGTACAGGTAGCGCGCTTCCACTGACCGCCCTCGGCCATTTTGATCGGTAAAGGCAATCATCTGGTCGGCATGATTCCAGGTGAAATGACGTGTTAGACCCTCGCTGATCAGATTGCCATTGTCATCATAGATATAGGCAAAGGTCTGGTTGCCAATTGACATAGTTGCCAATCGGTTGTTGCCGGGAGCAAGCGTAAACCTGCGCGTGAAATTGCCCCTAGAGCCGGCGCTGTGCTGGAATCGCTCCATATTGCCGGCGGGGTCGTAAGTATACGTCTCGGCATAGAATCGCGTCCGGGTCAAGTCGGTACACTTGGGAATATCTTTCCATGGAGGGTTGGGAGGCTGTAGATCACATTCCCGCCCGGTGGCGTGCATAAGACGATAAAGCGGATCGTAGATGAAGTCTCGATCGAGTTGATCAGGTGTCGAAGGCAGACCACACCGGGGCGTGCGGTCGTGGATCGCGATGATGTTGCCCGTGAGATCGTACTCATACGCCAAGTCTTGTAGCACACTCTTTTCGCGCTGCGCCGCCGACTGCAAAGGCGCCGGTGGATACTGCACGCCGGCGCTCTTGTAGTGCTCGGTGCGCAGACGCGCCAGGCGGAAGGTGTGCGGGTCATACGCGTAGCGTGTCATGACCCTGTTGCCATAGGCGATCAGCACGCGCTGGCCTTTGGCGTTATAAGCGATGCGTTCCACGTAGGGCGCCCCATCAAGTTTCACCTGCTCCAATGCCCCGGCCCGGTTGTAAATAGGCTTCAATACTGCCCGATGGTCTTTCACGTCTTTGGGATAGATGATTTCCTTGGGGCGATTGAGCGCATCAAAGCTGGAGTTGGTTTGATAGGCCCGGCCCGTCGGCTCCAGGGCGTTCGCGCTGCCCTGCGCCTCCCAATTGGCCCGCCAGTTGTTGGCGATAGAAGTATCCCGAATTACCCGCCGTGACTTGTCCACCAGATTGCCTTTGAAGTCATAGCGGTTCATCTGCAACAGCCCGGCTTCGTCGTAATGGTGATAAAGCCGTCCAAATAGATTCCGGTTGGCTGTTTGCGCCCGTGTCAAGCCAGTGCCGTTCAAGTCATCGCCATAGATCAAGCGCTGGCGCAGGGTGACTCCTTGCCCAGCCTGATCGCGCGCCCATAGGCATATCGGACGATTGAGCACATCGTAACTGCTTAATTCCAGCGCGCTCTTGCTATCGCGACGCTCGACCAGATTACCGGCCGCATCAAAGACGGAGAGGTGAGTGCCCGCGTCAATGCTCAAGATTTTAAGGTTGCGATTCGCAAGATCGTATTCATGCCGGAAAGCGACCCGCCCCAGCGTGTCAGTAATTGTCAAAACGTTGCCACGGATGTCGTAAGTTGATTTCGTGTGATACTCTTCGATGGCCGACCACGACCCGTTCGCCAGGCGGCGACGATTACGCTCGACGGTCTCGATCGTTCGTCCGAGTGCATCAATGACGATGTTCGCCGGCGTGTTCCAATGATGCTGGCAAAGCGCGGCGCGCGGGTCGCCGGCGTGAGTCCGACCGGCATTGTCATTAACATCGTAGGTATACCCCTCCCACGGAGTTGGATCGTAGACGTCTGGATTGTCCAACTGGCGCGGCTTCCCATAAATAACCCGCTGCTCTGAATGGTCGGGGTTGACCGTGCGAATCATTTGGCCGCGCGGGTCATAGTACACCGCTGCCTTCTCACCGCGTTGAGCATTGGTGGGTGAGGCAAAGTCCCAGCCCGTGTCGAAAAACGGTTCGTATTTCTCGACCACGCTGCCCTTGTTGTCATAAATTTGCCAGCCGCTGACGACGATGTTGGGGTCTTGACGATTGGCGTTGCGGGTGCCGGTGACAGTCTGCGCGGTTGCTGGGTCAGACTGATCAACTGGCAATACGCCCCCGCCAAACGGCGAGTCGCCGAATATCACATCTTCGGCTTGTGCACGCGTTTGGATCAGTCGGCCAAAACCGTCGGAGTATTCGCGCACCTCGATCGTCTCATTACGCTCACTGGCTGGGACATTTGCTTCGCCATCATGGTGAACGCGGCGGATGGTGCGCGCCTCGATCGGCTGGGGATTCGGTTTGCCGTCCTGCCGGCCGCGCTCAAACACCAGAAAGTCATACTCGAACCGGGTGCTGGGATTGTTGAGGTCGCCTGTTCGACTCTTGTCACGCCCAAAGATTTGACTCACAAGACCAATTGGCGTGAACGAGAATTCGGTCGTATTACCGTTCGGGTCGGTCACCAACCTGGGCTGCATGACGCGATAGTGGTATTGCGCGGTGGTCGTCAACCCGACAGCGTCGGTTACCTTGTTGGGTAACAGTTGGTACTCGTACTCGATCTGGGTTTCATGATTCAGGGGATCGCGCTGAGTGAGGATCAAACCTTGTCCGTCGCCATACAGTGAGCGATGAAAATCATATTCCCGCTGGGCGGTGACGGCAAAATAGCCCTGGGTATGCTCTGGCCTGGTGAGTCCATCGCAGTAGAGATAACCCGCCAGACTGGCCATGCCGGTTCGATAACCCGCAGGATAGTCATTCGTCCAATTCACACCCGTTGGATTCAGATAAGGCGGTCGCCCGCTCTGGTAAACGTGCTGCAGAATGTCTAGGGGGAGAACCAACTGCTCGCTTCGGACAAGCGCGCCATAGCGACCAATTTGCTGATATGGCAATCCGACAAATGACGAGCCGTCATAGTAGTTCACTGTCTGACTGATAATTGCTTTTGCATCGTCCAATACTTTGCTTTCAATTGTGCGTTTGAGATCGAGAACGGAAGCAAGCCCATCATTCTGGATTTCGAATGTGGTCACGCGCGCAACTCGATCGACGACGAAGATGGTCTTATCGTCGCGCTGTGCGTAATCACTTACAGTATGTGTGGCGAGATAGGGTTGTGACGCGGGCGCGCTGGCGGCAATGGTCTGCATCGGATCGCGTCCGCGCGGCACGGCAATGCTGATCTGGGAGTGCGGTTGGCCATACGAATCATAATCGCTGGTGAAACCAAATTGCGTCATCGGCTCGCTACCACGCTCCCATTGAGTGGTGCGCTGGGCAATCGCATGGGGGAAGAAAATGTGCAGCCGGTCTTCTTTCCCAGCCGCGGGCGGTAAGATTTCGGTCAAGTCGTAGGCGTACTCTGTGACCGTATAAGGCCGGTCTTCAGGACCGACCTTATCCTGGTTCTCAAAGCGGTCCAGGGCATACAGCTCGCTGCGCAGGACGCTGCCGCGTAAGGCGCGCAAAGCATCCCGTTTGATGCGCCGGCTTTTGGGTGAATCGAGATACCCGGCCAAAAACCGATTAACCTGCCCGGTGTGGTCGAGCAATCCTGGGTCGCCCTGCCAGTACTCCGCTGAGCGGTCCAGTTCTTGCCAGTCGCCAAACTCCTCGCCCACCGGCCCCTGGTGGAACCAGGTCCTGGTCAAGGTTGGCTGTGAAAAAAACTGCTTACGCGACGGTGCACCAGCCGGGTCGTCGTCCAAGTGGGCGAATTCCACTTCGTCACCATGCAGTCCTGTGGCATTGTAGCGTTCGAACATCTCCGTATCGAGCTGCTCGACCATGCCGAAGCCGCGGAACTCGCGCTCGGCGCCGTCCCAGTAACCGTGATGGTAACGATACTCGGTGGTCAGCTTGCCACGTGAGATGGCGTCAATCACTTCGACGCGCTCAACCACCTGCACGGGAAAGGGGAGGGGTGTCTTCCAACGCGTGGCAGGCTTTTTCGCATCCTCGAGATAGAAGCGGGTGGAGGGCGCATACTGCACCCTGGTAGTGGCCCCCATGTGGTTGTCCATCTCGTTCATGACGTAGGGCTTGACCCCACCGGTGAAATCCAGAAAGTACATGTGTGGTCGGCCATTGCTATTGGCGTCGGCGCTCCACAACACCCCGCTGACACCTGCCCCCAGCAGATCCAGCAGCCGTACCGCGTCCCTGTTGGTCATGGGCGGTGTCCCCTGGATCACGATGGGGTCACTCCAGCGATTTCCGCTCTGGTTGATCCAAAGCGTCACCTGCCGGTTGCCGACGTAGACGATATCGGCCAGACCATCCCCATCTACATCTCCGAGCAAGATGCGCCGTGGGTCGTAGCCAAAGGTATAGCCATAGTCTCTGAATTTGGGGCTGTTCTGCATATCAATGCGTTTGCCCCACTGGCCGTGCCCCAGATTGGGCCAGTACTCGACGTTGCCGTCGTAGACCAGCACGATATCCTGTAAGTTATCGCCGGTCATGTCGCCCCATTTGACGCGTGGGTCGGAGAAGTTGATGTTGGGGAACACATCTAGAGATTTGCGATGCGCCGGCACGATGCTGGACCAGCCTGCATAAGGATCGTTGTATACACACTCCAGGCTCGTGCCGGAGCGAATGGCATCGGTCACACCGTCACCATCCAGATCAATGAGCCGCACCTCAGGATCCTCGAGATTGAAACCTGGCGGGCTTTTGTATTTCTGAAAAGAGCGGCGATCCCAAGAGGCGTTGTACGTCAGCGGGTAGTAGCCGGCCAGCGCGCCGTTGGTTACCATCAGGTCCATGCGGCCGTCGCCGTTGGCGTCAATCATTTGCACACCGGGATCGCTTAGGGCATGCGGCGGCGCTTCGCGCATCGGGCGCGGCAGGTCGAAGCGGCCGCCGCCCAGGTTGCGCCAATAACGAACTGCGCCTTCCATTTCGAAAATATCAGGCAGGCCATTGCCGTGCAGGTCAACTAACTCCAGGTTGGGGTTGGCCAGTGATGAAGCCGGCAGGTCAGTTCCTTGGACGGCCTGGAACTTGCGCTCTTGCGGCGCGAAGCGGGTGTAGCCGAATTCCAGCGGTGGCAACTGGCGCTTGTGGGTACTGGCGTCGCCTTCCTCTGCGTCATAAGCATTACCGTCGTCGTCGTAACCAATCAAGTGGACGCGCTTGAGGAGAGAGATACCGTTCCAAGAGTCGTACTCGTACTCAAAGCGATATTGGCGTACGGTTCGTTCCTGATCCGCATGAGTCTTGATGGTGATCGCGCTGCAGCGTTTCGACCAACGAATCTCAAAGCCAGCTCGATAGTCCGAAAAGGTATCTGTGCGTTCTTCGTAGGCGAAGGTGACAGATACCAGAAACTGGGGGGTATCATCATAGTCCACATAGCGAATCCGACTCAGCAAAGGTTGGTCCCAAAGACGCCCGTTCTGATTACCCTGGTCACGCTCGCCGTAATCGTAGACGATTAGATTGCCGAATGGATCGCTGGTTTGGGTAAGCTTCCAGGCAAAGACGCGCCCATTCTTGCTGGGATCGGGGTCCGCAATCGTTGCCGGATCAGCGCCAGCCTTACCCTTTGTTCCATACAGGCTGACCAGGCCATCCTTGCTGCGTACCTGCCAGTAGTCACCTTCGGCGTCGTGGTGGTGATAAATCTGGGCGAACAGGCCTTCCGTGCGCGGCCGATAGCGGGTTACACCTGGAGTAGGCTCTCCCACCGGAACCAGATCCTCGGCGCCAGATAGGATGAACACGCCGGGCATTTCACTGGGGTCGTAATCGTGGTACTGGGGCACGCCCTGTGAAGTCTTGCGGCTGACGCCGGGGATGCTCAGACTCCAGCCCAGGCCGAACGGTCCATTGCCGTTGCCGGTGCTGTAGACCAGGTTGAGCTGCGGCTGGAAGCCGTTGCGACCGGGCGGCAAGGCGATGGGCACCGTAAAGTTACCGGTGCCTGTGTGTAGATCGGGCGTGAACTTCTCGCCGATGCCCTGCATAGCGCCGCCGCCTTTGGGTAATGTGATAACATCCGGCATTTCAACCTCCTGATTCGAGGATGAACTTCACTGAGACTTGGCCGCCGCCAACCAGGGCACGTTCAACATAAGTAATCAAAACAATCTTAAACGCTTCCGGCTTGCTTACCGCAAAATCACCGGCAAATAAACGATGGGGTAGGAAAAGACATAAGCTGAACCTCTGTCGCCAGCATAGCCCTGTGCCCCGATCAGCACCGTCTCACCGTTGGCAGCCGCAGCGAAGCCGAAAAAGTTATCCGCCGCTTGGCTTGACAAAGAGGTAGGCCGAACCCTGGCCGCTGTCGTTGCCTGGCGCGCCGGTCACTACGGTGTCGCTGATAACGGCCACTGAGAGGCCAAACCGATCCCCCGCTGCCCCGTCCGCAGCCGTTAGCTTGGCCGTTTCGGTCAGCGTGCCGCTCCAACCGCCGCCCGGCTTGATAAAGATGTAAGCCGAGCCTTGGTAGTTATCGTCGTCGGAGGCACCGACCACGACCGTATCGCCGCTGATAGCGGCTGAAAAGCCGAACATGTCAGTCCCTATCCCATCCGAGGTGATTAGCTTGGCGGTAAAGGTAGAGGTTGTGACCCAACCACCGCCCGGCTTGATAAAGACATAGGCTGCATCCGGGGCAGGTTCGGAAAAGAAGCCCATCGCGCCGGCCACGAGGGTATCGCCACTGAGGGCTACGGAGCCGCCGAAAGTATCATTCGTGATCCCGTCTGAGGCGGTCAGCTTGGCGGTGAAGGTCGAGGTGGTCACCCAACCGCCCCCTGGCTTGGCAAAAACGTATGCTGAACCTTGCTGGGCGTTGGCGCCGATGGTATCAAGAGGCGCCCCGGCCACCAGGGTATCACCGTTAATAGCTACTGTGCCAGCAAAATTATCACCCCCTGCTCCGTCGGCCGCCGTTAACTTGGCTGTCTCGGTCAACGTGCCGCTCCAGCCGCCGCCTGGCTTAACAAAGACGTAAGCCGAACCCCTAGTGCCGTTATCCCCAACCGCACCGACCACGATGGTCTCACCACTGATGGCGACCGCGAAACCGAACAGATCACCCGTCGCTCCATCCGAGGCAACCAACTTGGCCGTCTGGGTCAGGTTGCCGCTCCAGCCGCCATTGGGTTTCACGAAAACGTAAGCTGCACCTCTGCTGCTATCGTCCCCAAACGCGCCGACCACGAAGGTATCGCTGCTGGCGGCGACCGAGTAGCCCAGATTATCACCCCCCACCCCATCGGAGGCGGTCAATTTAGCCGTCTGAGCCGATGGTAACAGATTGGCCAAGCTGACTACTTTCGGCTGCATTCGCTGGGCGGCATTAACTTGAGCCAGACTCACTACCAGCCCGACTGATAATAAACCTAATAGGAATGCTAGAAAAACTTTCATAAGTTTTCCAATGACCCATGACAATTCCCTGATAGGGTGTAGAAGATTATCCTTTTCCCAGGTACCAAAGCTGTTGTACTCGGCCTCACTGACCACGGTGAAGAACGAGCCTCTCAGGTCGGGCAGGATGCGAGCGTTGCACCCCTTGGCTACCCGGCTTGATGCACCCCCACCTCACCGGCGGTGATTTCGGGCGGGGTGGGCAGCAGCGAGGCCAGATTCTCCTTGACCCAACTCGCTGCCATCCGGTTCGACTCCTCCGCTCCGGCTTGGGTCTCAAAGACACTGATAGATGCTACTACCCCATCTCCGGCATTGATAGCGTAGTAAGCCATAAAACCTGCTCCCCGGCTGATGATGGGCACAAAACCCTCCCTCACCCGCCGCATGAGCTCGTCCACCGAGCCGGGATCCATTTTGTACCGTCGAATACTGGCGTACATAGTTTGCTCCTTTCTTTCCGGTCAATAATTTGTTTGAATTGGGGGGTACTCAAAGGATAGCACGAAAGGAGCGCGGCTGTCTATCCATCGTGAAGGGGCTGTGGGATGAAAAAAGAGGGATTTTTGGGGGTGTTCCAGGGGAAAAGAATTAGGTCTTTGTGTGGTCTTTCACTAACCCCAACTGAACGGCTAATTGGGCGGCCTGGCGGCGATTGACGGCGTGCAGTTTGCTCAAGATACTGCGGAGATGTGTCTTGACGGTGTGCCGGCTGAGGAAAAGCTGGGCTGCAATCTCCTTATCGCTGGCCCCGCCGGCCACCCGGCTGAGGATTTCGTGTTCGCGCTGGGTGAGGGTGGCCGAAAGCTCAACCGCCGTGAGCTGAGGGTGGTTCGCCAGGCGGGCAAACTCTTCGAGTAGGCGGACGGCTAATTTAGGCGGCAAGACCGCTTCGCCAGTCAGCGCGCCCCGGATCCCTTTCAGAAAATCGGCGGAGCCGATACTCTTGAGCAGATAACCATTCGCCCCGGCTTTGATGGCCTCAAGGAGTTTGTCGTCCTTCTCGTGGACGGTGAGCACGAGAATCTTGGCCTCCAGCAGCGTGGGCGTCGCTCGAATGAGCCGGGTGGCTTCCAGCCCATCGCAGATGGGCATGCTGATATCCATGACGATCAGGTCCGGCTGCAGGTCGCGGGCCAGGGTCAATGCTTCGAAGCCGTCCCCGGCCTGACCGGCCACTGTTAGGTCTGGCTGGATGTTGAGCAGGGCCGCCAGCCCCTCGCGGAAGAGTTCGTGATCGTCGGCGAGTAAAATACGCGCCTGGCTCATGCGTCCAACTCCTTTCGGGGAAAGCAAACGATAACTTTTGTACCCACTCCAGGGGCCGAATCAATCACCAGCCGCCCCCCACTGCGCTCGGCCCGGGCGCGCATGAGGGTTAGCCCCAGGTGGTTCTCGCCCTGGCTGCTGGCCGGGTCAAAGCCGTGCCCATCGTCTTCAATGGTGAAGCGAGCCTCGCCCTCCACCTGCTCCACCCGGACCCAGACCTGTTGCGCCTGAGCGTGCCGCCGGATATTGGTCAGCGCCTCCCGCACGATGTGCAGAATTTGTTTTTGGAGGGCCGGCGGCCCTGGCTGTGCCGCCGGGTCGGCGATGATCAGGTCGGCCGGGAGATGGGTGGCTGCCCGAAAATCGGCCACGCAGGTCGTCAGTTCCTCAACCAACAGGTGGCCTGACGCTACAGCCGGATCGGTTGCCGGTTGGCAAAGACTCACCAGGGTGGCTCTCAACTGCCCGTAGGCCCCGCTGATGGTCGGTTTAATCGCTTCAAGTTCGGCCCGGGCCGCAGCGGTGTGACCGCCGGTCAGTAATTCGCCCAGCCGGTCGGTTTTGAGATTGAGCAGACCCAACGTTTGGGCCAGGTGGTCGTGGAGCTCGGCCGCCAGACCTTCGCGCTCGGCCAGAGCCGCTGCCTGTTCGGCCTGACGCCGTCCGCTCTCAACCAGGTGAGCGTTGGCAATGGCAATAGCCGCCGAATTGGCCAGCAAGGTGAAAGCGCGAGTTTCAGCCGCGTCAAAGCCTGAGTACCCAGGACGAATCACACACAATGCACCGAGAGGTTGGCTGCCAACGCAAAGGGGGGTAGCCAAACAGCAACCCGCCCCATAGACCTGCCACAAGCGGCAGTTGAAACAACCGGCTTCGGCGCTCACAGTTTTGCCCTCGCCGATGATCCTGGCCATGGGTTCGACCTCAACCGCTTGTTTTAGGCCAATGTGACTCGCAACATTTCCGCTGCTGGCCGCCAGGCATAGAAACTGACCCTCTGGCTCCAGCAGGCAGAGCGCCGCCGCTTGCGCCCCGGTCAAACTCCTGGCTCGCTCGGTGACCGAGGGCAAGAGGTGGTCAAGCTGAAGGTCGGCCACAATTTCCCGGCTAAATTCAAAGGCCGTATCGAGTTCGCGGGTGCGTTGCGCCACGCGGGCTTCTAATTGACCTTGCGCAGCCGCAACTTCCACGCGCATCGCCTCGAAGGCTCGACCTAAATTGCCCAGTTCATCAGCCCTCATGGTTGGAACCGACTCATGCAGATAGCCCTGTGCAATACGTTGGGCAGCTAATTGGAGAGCCGCCAGGGGGGACAAGATGCGCCGCCGGGTGAGCCAATAACTCCAGCCCAGGAGCAAAAAAGCGGCCCCAAAGAAGATGGCTTGAATGACTTGCAGCCGGAAAAGTTTAGCCTCGGCCCGGATTTTGAAACCTGTTACGACGGCTTCGAGTTGAGCCAGGAGCCTGGCGGCCTCGGTTTGCAGCGTTTGTTCAATTTGGGAGCGATCCGGCCCCGTCAGGGAGTGAGTTTTAAGGCGCTCAAGCTGAGTCCGAAAGGTGGACCATGTCGAAGCGACCTCATCCAATTGGGTGCGGAGAGCCGGATCAGGCGCGGGGGGCAGGATTTCCCCTCGTCCGGCAGAGTCATAAGCCAAGCCGCCGGAGCGGAGGGCAGCCTGGGTCTGTTCGAAGTTTTGGGCAGTGATTGCCAGGTCGGGGCTGTCCGGTTGGGTCAGGGCCAGCAGGGTCATTTTTTCAGTGAGCATCCGCTGGCGGCCGGCCAGGTTGATGAGGGTGGCATCGTCAGCCTGCGCCTGAATGGCCAGAAAGGTAGCCGCGCCGGAGCCGCCGACCAGCAGCAGAAAACCCAGAAAGATGGCGCTAAGTTGCACCCGCAGCGATCGGCCCATGCAGCATCTCCCTTGATGGACCCTAACCGACACCCAATGGCTTATCTTCTACCACAATTGTAATCGGGTTGATGGAGAAGAGCAAGCTTTTTTAGTTAAATACTGGTTTCAATCTAATCTACACCTCCATCTGCCACAGACCAGGGTCGTAAGCCGGCAGCTCGCAGCGCAGAGGACTATCTTCGCGATAGCCCAAAGCATAAGTTCCCTGCATTAATTCGTGAATCTGGCTGGTGCCTTCGTAAATAACGGCGCTCTTGCTGTTGCGCAGATAGCGTTCGACGTTATATTCATCAGAATAACCATAAGCGCCAAAAATTTGAACCGCATCGCTGGCGGTAGCCCAGGCCGCCTCTGTGGCAAACCACTTGGCCAGCGAGGTCTCTTGCGTGTTGCGGAGGCCCTGGTTTTTCAGCCAGCCGACTTTATGGACGTAAAGTTGGGCCAGTTCAATGCGTTGGACCATCCGGGCGATCATCTGCTGGACCAACTGGTACTTGCCGATGACCTGGCCAAAGGTAATGCGCTGGTTGGCATAGCGCACCGACTCTTCCAGACAGGCCCGCATCAGACCAACCGCCCCGGCGGCGACGGTGTAACGCCCGTTATCCAGCGCGCTCATCGCTATCTTGAACCCCTCACCTTCCAGGCCCAACAGGTTTTCGGCGGGAACGACGGTATTACTCAGGTTGATCCAACCGGTGTTGCTGGCGCGAGCGCCCATCTTGCCGTGGATCGTCCCTGTGGTTACGCCAGGATAGCTACGCTCAACAATGAAGGCCGAAATACCCCGATGACCTTTGGCCGGGTCTGTTTTGGCAAAGATGAGAAAATTGTCGGCTATGTCAGCCAGGGTAATCCACATCTTTTCTCCGTTGAGGATGTAGCAGTCGCCCTCGCGGCGGGCGCGAGTGGTCATGGCCGCCACATCAGAACCAGCGCCGGGTTCGGTCAAGCCAAAACAAGCTATTTTCTCGCCCCGGGCCTGCGAGGTCAAATACTTTTGCTTCTGCGCTTCACTGCCCCACTGAAGGAGGGTCAGGCTGTTCAGGGCTACATGCACCGAGATTGTCTCCCGCATCGAGGAGTCGGCCCATTCCAGGGCTTCTGAAACGATACCCAGGGAGATGTAATCCATCCCTGCGCCGCCGTACTTGACCGGCACACACACACCCAGCAAGCCTAATTGAGCCATCCTCGGCGTTAGCTCATGGGGATATTCTTGTTTGCGGTCATATTCTTTAATCAAAGGAGCAACTTCTCGTGCGGAGAAATTACGCACCATGTCCTGGATCATTTGATGTTCTTCGTTCAGGGAAAAGTCCATCGGCTAACCTCTTCTTAGGCTAAAGGTTGGGTTGGCTCGGCTACTCACCCAAAATAATGAAAGCGTTTGGCTTTTAATTCAAAGCGGGGCAGGGTTCCCCTCGGAACCGTCGTAATGAGGGGACGTAGCCCCAAAGTGCTGCTGATAGACTGGGCAATAGCCGCCGAAACAGTCTCAGAGTTTACATCTTCCACCAATTCGATTTCGATACACAATTCATCCAATTCGCCGCGCCGGGTTGCCTTAACCTGAAACTCATCTACCACGCTGTGGATGCGCACCAGGTTTTCAATAGCGCTGGGAAAAATATTAACGCCACGAATAGTCACCATGTCGTCCACCCGCCCGAGCACGCCGCCTTCCAGGCGCAGGAAGGTGCGCCCACATTCACACCTGGCTTGATTAAAAATGACCGCATCGCCGGTGCGGTAGCGAATAACCGGGAAGCCCCACCGCCCCAGGTTGGTAATGACCAGCTCTCCCTTTTCGCCGGGGGCGACAGGTTGACCGGTGGTGGGGTTGAGACATTCGACGATAAATTCGCTTTCAATGACGTGGATGCCGTTGGGCTGCGCCTGGCACTCAAAGCTGTGCCCCCCGACCTCCGACGCACCGGCATGGTCGTAGCACTTGACCGACCAGCCCTCCTCGATGCGTGCTTTGGTGGCGGGAACATTTGCGCCGGGTTCACCGGCATGAATCGTGGCTCGAATTTTGAAATCGTCGAAGGGAATTTTTTGCTCGCGGGCGACTTCCAACAAATGTAGAGCGTAGGTGGGCGTACAGCATAACACAGTGCTGCCGGTATCGCGCATTAAGTGCAGTCGCTCGATGGAGGAGCGCCCACCGCCGGGGATAAGCATCGCTCCAATCTGCCGCGCCCCTTCGACGGCAGCCCAGAAGCCGATGAAAGGACCAAAGGAAAAGGCAAAGAAGATGCGATCTTGAGCCGTTACTCCCGCTCCGGCAAAGACGTGGGCCCAGCATCGTCCCCACCAATCCCAACTCTCCACCGTATCAAACACCCGTAGGGGTTGGCCGCTTGTTCCGGAGGTTTGGTGGTAACGGGTATAAGCTGTCAGCGGATAGGTTAAATTGGCGCCGGTAAACCCCTCGGCCACCTGGTCTGTCGACAATTCGATTTTATTGGTTAAAGGAAGGTATTGGAGATCAACCAGCGATTTGAGGTCACCGAGGTAAAAGCCGGCCTCGGTAAACTTCTTGGTGTAAAAGCGGTTCCGGCCATAGATGTCTGCCAGCATGACCTGTAGCTTTTTTAACTGCACCGCCGCCAGTTGCTCCCGCGGCAGCGTTTCCATAGCTTCGTCAAAGTAAAGCGTCATTGCTTCCCTCCTTTGAGAATCAGCGAAAGGGCGAATGGCGAAAATTTAAGAAGTTACTATTCATTCGCCATTCGTTGATTCGCCATTCCAACAGCTTCGCGCAGTGCCTGCGCCACGTATACCTGCACCATCTGCTTGCGATAAGGGTGGCCCATATCGGTGTTATCGAGCGGTTTGGTCGGTTTGAATGCAGCTTTGGCGGCGGCTTCAACGACCTCGTCAGTTAGCTTTTGCCCCACCAGGATTTCCTCGGCCTCCACCGCTTTGATCGGGTAAGAGGCTACCGCCCCCAAGACGATATTGGCCGCCGTTACCGTGCCATCTTCGGCCTGGCGCAATACCACCGCTACCCCCAGGATGGGAAAATCGAACGAGCCGCGCCGGCGCAGTTTTTTGTAGGCCATCTTCACCCCGCTGGCGTCGGGCAGGTGAATGTCAGCCAGGATTTCGTCGGGCGCTTTAGTGAGATAGGCCATGCCATCGTTGTGGTAGAGCGCCTGCACCGGCATTGTTCGCTCGCCGTTTGGCCCGACCAGCCGCACCGATGCCTCTAGAGCGATCATCACCGGCGCCGTGTCCGACGAACTGACCGCCCAGCAGCGCGAACTGCCCGGCGCGACCCAGCAGATGTGACCATTTTTTTTCATACAATAGCCCAGGGCTTCGCGCCAGGGTTCGGTCTGATTGTAGTAGGTGCAGCGGGTGTCAAGACACAAATTACCGCCGATTGTGCCCACATTGCGTAACTGCGGCGTTGAAACCAGGCCGGCTGCCGTCGCCAGGGCGTGGTAGCGCCCAACAATGGCCGGGTGGCGAGTGATTTGCGTCAGGGTCAGCCCCGCGCCAAGTGTAACAGCGCCATTCGTCTCAAACTTCTTCAAATCGGCAATCGCTCCCAGGCCGATCAATTTCTTGGGCGTCAACAAGCGGCGCTTCATATTGGGAAATAGGTCCGTACCCCCGGCAACCAGCGTAGCCTCCGGTCCATACTGAGACATCAATTCTACCGCTTCCTCAACAGAGTGCGGGGCCAGATATTCAAAAGGAGGTAATCGTAACATCGCCGTAAACTCCGCTGGGATTTTAGATTTTGGATTATTCCCCCATCTAAAATCGTAAATCCATGCCCAAAGGGCAGTCTAAAATTGTTCGGCTGGTTGTCCCCACCGCGACTCGGCCCGTACTGGTTCGGGAAAAGTCAGCTCCGGCACCTGCTTCGGCCCGACGCGCCCTTCACCACCTCTGGCTTTCTCGCGCAGGGCCTTAAACACCTTCTCTGGGGTAATCGGCGTTTCGTCAATCCGCACCCCAACGGCATCATAAACCGCATTGGCGATGGCCGGGGGGACCGGCAGCAGCGGCCCCTGCCCGGCTTCTTTGGCTCCGTAAGGCCCTTCCGGGTCGTTGGTTTCAATCAAAATGGTTTCGATGTCGGGTGTCTCCAAAAAGGTCGGACTCTTGTAGTCGAGCATGGAGGGGATTTTGTGCAAGCCCCGCCGGAAGACCTGTTCCTCCATCAACACTTCGCCCAGACCCATATAGACGCTTCCCTCCACCTGACCCTCCACTAACAGGGGATTGATCGCCCTGCCGACATCGTGGGCAATCCAGATTTTTTCGACCCTCACTTCGCCGGTGTCCGCATCCACCTCGACCGCTGCCACGCAGGCGGAATAGGTGTAAGCCGGCGTCGGGCCGACCCCCGCGCCTCGGTACCGCCCGCCGCGCCTGGGCGGCGTGTAGCTGCCGACGGCCCCCAACGTGCCATGCTGCGCTTCGGCCAGCTTAACCAGCTCTGGAAAGGGCATGCGCCGCGATTCGTCGTCCAGGCAAAAGACCACATTATCGCGAGCGGCCAGGCTCTCCGCCGGGACCAGCAACTCTTTGGCCGCCGTCTCAAAAAGGAGAGCGCGTAATTTGTGGGCGGCCTGGATGGCGGCGTTGCCGGTCATCAGCGTCACCCGGCTGGAATAGCTGCCCAGGTCTACCGGCGCTAAATCCGTATCGGCCGTAACCAGGGCAATATCATTGACGGTCACGCCCAATTCCTCGGCGACAATGTATGCCAGCACCGAATCAGAACCTTGCCCAATGTCGGTGCTGCCGCAGAAGACCGTTACCCCGCCACCCCGATCAAGCTTGATTTGTACCCCAGAGTGGGGCATCTTGTTCCAATAGATCGGCAGGCCTGCGCCGCTAAGGTAGGCCCCGCAGGCCAAGCCCAGGCCCTGGCCAAAGGGCAACCGGCCATACTTCTCCCGAAAGCCGGAACGTCCAGCAACGGCTTCCAGGCACTCGCCCAGCCCGATGGTAGTTATGGTCAGGTGATTGGCCGTTTTGGTGTAGGGTTTGGCCAGGTGCTTGAGCCGGATGTCGAGCGGATTAAGGCCCAACTTCTCGGCAATTTTATCAAGCTGCACTTCCAGGGCAAAGCGCGGTTGGGGTGTGCCGTGGCCGCGCTTGGGGCCGCAGGCCGGCTTGTTGGTGAAGACCCGCGCCCCATCAAATTTATAGGCCGGGAGATTATAAGTAACGGTTTGCAGCGCGCCGGTGTAGTAGGTGCTGGCCACGCCGTAGCTGCCATAACCGCCGCCATCCAGAAAAGATTGAAAATGCATCGCCGTGATCGCCCCGTCTTTCTTGACCCCGGTTTTGACCCACATCAACACCGGATGGCGACCCCGGTGAGCATAAAAGACTTCCTCGCGAGTCAGTACAATTTTGACCGGCCGGCCTGTTATCATCGCCAGCTTGGCCACGATCATCTCGTGGTTGAACGGGTCGGTTTTGCCGCCGAAACCGCCGCCGGTCGGCGGAGCGATGATGCGGATGCGGCTGGGCGGCAAGTCCAGCACACCCGCCATCGCTTTGTGGACGTAGTGAGGGCACTGGGTCGAACTCCAGACGGTCAGCTTGCCGTTGGCTTCGTAGCGGGCCAGCGCGGCGTGCTCTTCCATGGGTAGGTGCGTGTTACCCTCATAGAAAAATAGGTCTTCCTGAATTAGATCGGCCTCGGCCAGGCCGGCTTCGACTTCGCCGAACTCCAGGGCGACCAGCTTGTGGATATTATCAAGATCGGCGTACTCGTGGATTGGTTCATAGCCGTTGAGGGGCTGCGCCCCCTCTTCGATGCTCATGACCGGTGGTAAAACCTCATACTCCACTTGGATATGCTTCAAGGCCGCTTCGGCCGTTTCCTCATCCACCGCCGCTACCGCCGCTACCGGGTCGCCGACGTAGCGCACTTTCTCGACGGCCAGGGACTCCTCATCCTGGCTAACCGGCAGGATGCCAAACTTGTTAGGTAAATCCTGGCCGGTAATGACCGCCATCACCCCCGGCAGCGCCCTGGCCCCGCTAGTGTCAATGGCCACAATCCGGGCATGAGGGTGAATGCTGCGCAAGATTTTGCAGTGCAGCATACGCGGCAGCGACATATCGGCGGCATACAACGTCTGCCCGCTAACCTTTTGCAGCGCATCCACTTTGCGGTTCGGTTTACCGACGATGTTGAGTTGGTCGGACATTGATGGTCTCCCAAAGGATTTAAAAAGCGTGGTGCGTGGTGCGTGTTCCATAAATTGAACGGAACACGCACCACGTTTCACACATCACCTATCACTTTCTCTATCGCCTCAATAATCTTTGCGTAACCGGTACATCTACATAAATTACCGGCCAAATTTTCACGGATTGCTTGTCGGGTGGGGTGGGGATTGGCGTCGAGCAGAGCTTTGGTGGAAAGGAGCATACCGGGAATACAGAAACCGCACTGGGCTGCGCCCAGATCAGCAAAGGTAGTTTGTAGGGGATGGAGGATGTTGCCTTCGGTCAGCCCTTCGATCGTTGTAATGGCTCGTCCCTGGATTTCAATGGGCAGAACCATGCACGACAACACCGGCTCGCCGTCGAGCAAGACGGTGCAAGCGCCGCACTCGCCCAATTCGCAGCCGTGTTTGGTGCCGGTTAAGTTCAAATCTTCGCGCAGAACTTCGAGGAGGGTTTTGTGGACCGAGGTATAAACCTCGTGGATTTCACCGTTAACCTGGAGATGGAGGAGGGTCTTCATTGAGTCACTCTTCCGCAGATACAAATAAGCCGCCGAAGCTAAGGGTTATAACTATTCTGGCATCAAATGTTTGATATAGGAAGCACTGTAAAGGGTTAGCGATCACTTGTTGAACCAGGAAGGTACAATATAGAGAACGATGTTCTCTATATTGGAAGCCATTATACGCGATTTCATTCAGTTTGTCAATAGACTTTAATGTGGTGATTACCCACAAATAGAAAAAGGGTAGAAAAAGCTTCGTCTCTCGTGGTAAACTATCGGTAGCACAAAACCAAAGTACCCGAGGAGACGAAGCTCATGGTAGATATAGCAACAAAAGAAGTTTTGGACAAATTGCCGGTGGCCGAATTGGAAGCCAGTTTGCATACCTTTCTCCAACCGATGATGACAGTTTTGCCCGATAAACGCTTGCAAGAGGTCGTACCTCTGGCAGTTCGAGGGATTCTGGGTAGTGAAACGCCCATTGTGACCCAAATGGCTCAAACGGTGGCCCGGACTGAAAGTGGGGTGTGGGCCGCGGCTAAACGAATTTACCGATTTTTGGATAATGAACGGTTCAACCACCCGGAATTGGAGAATGGGCTGTATGAGATTTCCCAGGCCAACATTCGCCAAGAAGACCCGCCTTATGTGGTGGTGGCGTTGGACCCGGTCAACTTTGAAAAACCGTATACCACCGAGTTGGAAGGCGTGAGTATCGTCCATAAAAGCACACCGCCGCAACTGAATGGTCAAGCCCGCCTGACCAGGGGCTATCCGGCGATGACCGCGACGGTGGTCAACACTAAAATCCCGGCAGTTACCTATGCTAACTGGTTTTCTTACACGACCAATTTCCTCAGTGAAAATCTTGAAATCAAGCGAGCTATTGTCGCCACCCGTTGCTTATTACCGGACTATCGCCTCCGCTACGTGGCCGATGCCGGTTTGGATGACCAAAAACTGTTCAAGGAACTGGCCCCCGATGAATTTGTCATCCGAGCCTCTCACCTGGAACGCCTGGTGGAGGTTTACAATGAACGCTTAGACCGCTGGGAAACCGAAAGCCTGCAAGATTTAGTCAACGGGGTGCCCTTCACTCACACCTTTTATGTCACTTTCACTCACGCTCGCCAAACTCGCCTGGCCACGATCAACATCGGCTGGTTCCCTATCCGCTTACCAAGCACCCATCAACGCTTATGGATTTTGGTCGCTTATGAAGCTGCCCTCGACCGAACCCTGGTTTTGCTCACCAATGTCCCGCTTCATTCGGTCAAGGAGGTTCGCTCGGTCTACAATGACTGGCGCTTACGCTCTCGCATTGAACACGGTTATCGCTTTGACCAAGAACAAGGCCTCGATGTCGAAGAGATGCGGGTGCAAACCCTGGAACGAATGAAACGCTTGTTTTTCCTGGTCTTGGCCGCCGCCCAATTTGTGTTCTACCTCATCGATACTTGGCCACCGACCGCTGTACGCTGGATCCGCGAATTAGGCGGCAAGTTAGGTTTAGGCAATGATCTGGACGGACCTTACCTGGTCCTCCGCGGCCTCAGCGCCCTGCTCCAAACCGTCGCTACCCTGACTCTTTTGGCTATCTGTCCTTTCCCCCGTGGAGAGACTTCGACTTATGGGTAATCACCAAACTTTAATAACAAATGTTGACAAACTCAATAAGATGTGTTATATTTGGGCTGTTTTAGAGAACTAAGTTCTTTATGGAGAACCTTTCTTCTAGCCTCTTCATTAGTAAAGCGATACTCAGGTGAACAGTACATACTTAGCGCAAGGCTGCTGGAAATGACGTACCTACCACCTATATCCCCTGTGATCCACTTGATTCGCCACGGGCGTATCCCCGACTATCATACCGACCAACCCTTAAGTCCTGCTGGTTGCCAGGAGACGCTGCTCACCGGGCGGAAGTTGGCAGAACACATCCAAACTGGTGAAACCATTAACTTTTCTAGTAGTCCCACTCGCCGAACTCGCCAAACTGCCGAATTATTACGTGAAGGTCTAAATAAAGCCTTAGCTGAGAGAAACATAGAAGCTACGGTTGGCCCGGTGTTGGTTAACGACCGTTTATGCAACTGTCAATTTATCCTTGGCGGCTTGAGCTATGACCCGATCCGCCCCTTGTTTGATGTCGCTCGCTGGAGATTGCAGGAGACCGCCTCGGCCGAGTATTGGGCCTGCGTTGCCTTTCAGACCGAATTCTGGAGTTCACCTGACCCTATGGCTCATTGGCTAACGCATCCCACTCAAGCGGCTGAGGCCCCTGAAGCTGTAGCTGAGCGCACTCGTGCTTTTCTCGCCGAACGGCTGGCCGAAGGAGTTGGTGCGAGCTCTCCTCAGCGTGATATTTGCGTCGCTCATTCGGCCAATTTGCGTAGCCTCTTGCGGCTGGTTTTTGGCTGTGACCCAGGCGAGCCGGAATTTTGCGGTACATTAACGGTGAGCGCCGGTCAGGTTTATTATCAAGGCCAGACCGCCAGATTCCCGCTGAATGGTAAATTGCAGTGAATTACTGTCCTCAATGCGGCCAGCCACTGACTCTGGCCCTGGCAGCCGGTCGGGAACGACCCGTGTGTCAGGTATGTGGGTATGTCGTTTTTCGTAACCCGGCGCCGGTGGCGGTGGTCGTCGCTACGCTAGCGGACAAAATACTGCTGGTGCAGCGGGCCAAGCAGCCTTTGGAGGGATATTGGGCGCCCCCAGCCGGTTATATTGAAATTGATGAAACAGTTGAGGCAGGCGCTGCCCGTGAGGTCCGCGAAGAAACCGGCTATGAAGTAGCTGTTGAGCAATTGGTTGGATTGCACTCTCGGCCTCATACCGGCGTTATTTTTGCGGTTTACCAGGGACATATCATCGGCGGCCGGGCGCAGCGTGATGAAGTAGAAACACTCAATCTTGGCCTGTTTGCTCGCGACGAGTTGCCTCGGCAAAGTCCTCCGTTGGAGGGGATAGAACTAGACCGATGGTTTTTTGAGATCGTGTCGGGGCTATTGGCAAAATTTTAACATCAGGAGGGCTGACGATGAAAAGATTGATTGTGGGCATTTCAGGAGCCAGCGGGGTTATTTATGGCATCCGCCTTTTGGAAGTATTGCGCGGGGTGGAAGAGATCGAAACGCACCTGGTTATGAGCAATGCGGCCAAGCGAACTATTTTACTGGAAACAGATTATGCCGTTGACCAGGTCGAAGCTCTGGCCAATAAAGTTCACAGTTTTGGCGATATTGCCGCTTCTGTCTCATCGGGCTCCTATAAGACTCTGGGCATGGTCGTCATCCCCTGCGCTATAAAAACGCTCTCCGGTATTGTTCACTCCTACAGCGACAATTTACTCCTCCGCGCGGCCGATGTGGTTGTGAAAGATCAGCGCAAGCTGGTGCTGGTGCTCCGCGAAACGCCCCTCCATCTGGGGCATGTCCGGCTGATGGCCCAGGCGATTGAGATTGGGGCAGTCCTCATGCCGCCCATGCCCGCCTTTTACCATCGCCCTCAAACCCTCGACGACATCATTAACCAGACGGTCAATCGGGTGTTAGACTTATTTGATATTGGATTGGATCACGACCTATTTAGACGCTGGCAGGGTCCGGCGTATGGCCCGGCGGCCTGGCGCGAGGAGCATCTGGTTGTTGCAGCTAATCACCGGCCTAAAAACCTGGCCGTCGAGCCAAGCCTCAACAATCACGACTGAACTAGCGCCTCTTCCTTTACTTTTTTCGTGCTAACCTTAAAAAATCGAAAACTTATCCTCGACTTTAGAAACTTTTGTTGACAAAGTGGGTGATCCATGTTATATTTTTAGACCAGTATTTAGAACTTAGTTCTTTATAGCGAACTAATTTATCCCATAGGTATCATCCGATCCAATAAGATTATGTCATCTTTAGTTTCAGCCATAGATCGAGCCATTCAAATTCTTAAAGCCTTTGAAGTCAACCAAGATGAATACAGCTTTACCGAGCTTTGCAGTCTCTTTCAGCTTAACAAAAGTACCGCACACGGCATTCTCAATACTCTGTGTCAGCACCACTTTCTGCTGCGCGATCAGAAAACGCGCAAATACTGCCTGGGACCGGCCCTGATTCGCCTGGGTCATCTGGCGCACGAACAGTTGGATCTGCGCCGGGTTGCCCGGCCTTGCATGGAGAGCTTGATGCAGCAGACCAACAAATCGGTGCTGTTGGGCATGTTCTATAACACCCGCATCACGATTATTGATAAAGTTGATCCCATCGGCACGTTACATGTTTCTGCCGTGATCGGCCAGCAAATCCCTTTCTCGGCCGGCTCTTTTGGCAAAGTCTTCCTGGCCTGGAAGCCGGAAGAAGAGGTGGATAGATTGTTAGCCGAACACCCGCTCACTGCTTACACGCCGGCTTCCATCGTAGACCCGACCGCTTACAAAAACGAGTTAGCCAGGGTGCGCCAGCAGGGTTACGCCATTGACGACCAGGAAGAGTATTTGTTGGGGGTCAAGGCCATCTCCGTTCCCTTGCGTGATTTTCAGGGTGTTGTTGCCGCCATGACGATTGCCGGCTTTACCTCGCGCAGCAGCGGTGAACCGAGCCAGGCTACCATTACGGCTATGCTCCAGGCGGCAGCGGAAATATCCAAACAATTGGGGGCGTGAGGGGGAATGATGCGTGATCCGTGAGTCTTTACGCATCACGCATCACGCATCACGAGGGTAGATTTATTTTATCTTTCGGTGGTCGGCGGTCCCCCAAGGGGAGGCGAAGCGCTCTCTGCCGTCGGCGGTCTATTTGCAAGGAGGCAAAGCATGAAAGACTTACGGGGCTTTATCCAATTGGCTGAAGAAGAAGGCGAGTTGAAGCGGGTCAAGGCTGAGGTTGATTGGAACCTGGAACTCAGCCACATCGCCAAGCTCAACGAGGAACGGAGCGGGCCGGCGCTTCTGTTCGAAAATGTCAAAGATTACAACTCCCCGGTCATTACCAGCGTCTGCACCACCACTTCCCGTCTGGCCCTGATCATGGGCATGCCCAAAAGCGCCAGCCTGGTTGACCTGATGCGGGAGTGGGTTACCCGCTCCCGCAGCAAGGTGCCGCCCCAGTGGGCCGAGAGCGCGCCATGCAAGGAGAATGTTGATGTCGGCGACCAGGTAGATTTGTTCAAGTTCCCGGTTCCGCACGTCTATCCCCGCGACGGCGGGCGCTATTTTGGCACCGCTGTCTACGTTGTCACTAAAGACCCCGACCGCGGCTGGATCAATTTGGGTACGTACCGGCTGCAAATCCTCAACAAAAACACACTGGGCACGCAGTTCATCAAAGGTAAGCACGCCGAAATTATGCTCAAACGGTACGGTGAATTAAAAAAGCCCATGCCGGTGGCAGCGATTATCGGCGGCGATCCGCTGCTGTTCCTGATGGGCGCTTCCCGACTGTCGGCCTTTGAATCCGAATACGACATTGCTGGGGCCATTCGCGGCAGGCCGGTTGAAGTGGTCAAAGGCGAAACGGTTGATTTGCCTATCCCGGCCTGGGCCGAAATTGTGGCCGAAGGCGAGGTAGACCCCGAAGCGACGCTGCCCGAGGGTCCTTTTGGCGAGTACACCGGCTATTATTCCGGCATCGGCACTACCCCCCGACCCTTCATCAAGGTCAACTGCGTCACCTATCGCAACGACCCCATCTTCTGGCTGACCACCGTCGGGCGGGCGGTGACCGATACCCACATGACCATGGCCTTGACCTATGGCTCCACGCTGTGGCAGCAGTTGGAGACGATGCGCATCCCCGGCATCAAATCAGTCTATTGCCCTCCGGAAGGAGCCGGCCGATTTCTGGCGATCATCTCGGTCAAGCAAATGTATCCCGGCCACGCCGCCCAGGTGGGCACCGCCGCCATCTCGACGGAGATGGGCGCTTACGGCCTGAAAACGGTCATCGTGGTGGACGAGGATGTTGACGCCTGGGACATCCCGCGGGTCATGTGGGCTTTGAGTTTCCGTTTCCAGCCGTCGCGAGCCGAATTTATCAAGCGCGGACGCTCGACTCCGTTGGATCCCTCGCTGCCGATAGACGCCAGGGATGTAACCTCGCGCATTATTTTGGACGCGACCATTCCCTTTGAGTGGCAGGAAAAGCCCATTCCAATCATCTTGGATGGCGACATCGTCAAGCGAGTCGAAGCTCGCTGGGCCGAGTTGGGGCTGTGAACCGTTTTGATGGCATCATCTTTGACATTGACGGCACGGTAGCACGGGGCAAAACCGTGCTGCCGGGCGTGCCGGAAACTCTAGCCGAGCTGCGGCGGCGCAAGGTTCGTCTCTCATTCTTCACCAACGATAATTCCAACCCGGTCGCCTTCTGGGTGGAGCGCCTGACCGGGATGGGCATTGAGGTTGGGCCGGAAGAGATCATGACCTCGGCTCTGATCGCCGCCGAAGCGACGGCAGAGCTTTACCCAACGGCGAAGATTTTGCCGGTGGGCAATGTCGGCCTGCTGGAAGCCTTGCGCGCCAAGAAGCTGCATTTGCTCAGTTTTGAAGAAGCGGACCAGGCCGAGGTGGTGGTCATGGGCAAAGACCCCAAGTTCGACCAGGAGCGGCTCAACCTCGTTTGCCAGGCTCTCTGGCGCGGGGCCGAGTTTGTGGCCACAAATTATGATCCCAAAGTGCCAACGGCCAGTGGCTTTATTCCCGGCACCGGCCCGATGATCAAGGCTGTGGCTTATGCTACGGGCCGGGAGCCGCTGGTCACCGGCAAGCCTTCGCCCTGGTCGGGGAAGATGGCCGTGAAAATCCTGGATATTGCGCCGGAGCGGGGGGCGGTGGTGGGCGACCAACTGAGCACCGACATCGCCATGGGCAAAAACGCCGGCATCTTTGCCATCCTCGTTCTCACTGGCGTGACCAGCCAGGAGCAAGCCGATGCCGCTCCCCCCGACATGAAACCCGACCTGGTACTACCGAACGTCAACAGGATTTTAGATTTCTGATTTCGCGCAGCGCTATCAGTTTGTGGATTTTGGTTTGGATTTTGTCATAAATCCAAAATCCAAAATCTAAAATCCAAAATTGAGAGCGACAATGGCCGTCGAGACACCCTACATCCTTCCGTTTGAACAGTGTGACGCCAGCGCTCACCGGCGCGTGGGCGGCAAAAATGCCAGCCTGGGCAGTATGATTCAAGCTGGCGCGCCCGTGCCGCCCGGTTTTGCCGTGACGACCGACACCTATCAGGAAATGCTGGCCACTGACGGTCTTGACCGGCAAATCCAGAAGTACCTGGCCCAAATCAGCCCCGCCGATGTGGAGGGAATCGAGTCCCTCAGCCAGGCCATCCGCAGCCTCATCGAACAAACCCCGCTGCCCCCCTCCATTGAACAGGCGATTCGCCAGGCTTATGCCGCGCTTTGCCAGAAATGCGGCCTGGACGAGGTTCCGGT
This sequence comes from Chloroflexota bacterium, assembly GCA_016860845.1. The sequence continues at coordinate 197,732 of BOKF01000010.1, read as the reverse complement.
CGCCGTGCGTTCCAGCGCCACCGCCGAAGATTTGCCGGGGGCCAGCTTTGCCGGGCAGCAGGATACGTTTCTATGGATTGTCGGCCCGGAGGCAGTGATAGCCCATATTAGCAAATGCTGGTCCAGTCTTTACACGGCACGGGCCATCTCCTACCGTATCGAAAAAGGCTTTCCCCACGAAAAAGTTTACATGAGCGTCGGCGTGCAGAAAATGGTCAATGCCAGGGCGGCCGGGGTCATGTTTACCCTCAACCCCATCAACGGCGACCGCTCCAAAGTCGTCATTGATGCCAGTTGGGGCCTGGGTGAGGCCGTCGTCGGCGGGGAAGTCACCCCGGATAATTACCTGGTTGACAAAATCGCTATGGAGATTATCAAACGGACCCTCTCGCCCAAGCTTATCGAGTACCGGGCCGACCCCCAAAACCGGCGGGTCGAGCGGTTGGCAGTGCCCGCCGAGCGCCAGGCCATCCAATGTTTGAGCGACGAAGAAATTTTGGCTTTAACCAAATACGCCAAAATTGCCGAAAAGCATTATGGCCGCCCCCAGGATTTGGAGTGGGCTATTGACGCCGATCTTGCCCCGCCGCACAATATCGTCCTTTTGCAGAGCCGCCCGGAAACAGTCTGGAGCGAGCGGGAGCGCCCCAAGATTACCAGCGGGGGAACATCGGCTATGGATCATATCGTCGCCAACTTGATGGCCGGCGTCAAAGTAAAGAAGGATTGAGCTATGCCGCGAACCCACCTTTTTGCCAGCCCGTTTGAGCTTAAAACGCCGCCAGCGGCCGAGGGCTGGCAAGAGCTTTACCCCTATTACTTGCTGTTTAGCGAGGCCCGGCGCGAGCTGGAAGAGAATAAGCTCTGGTTTCAGGAAGCCGGGCATTGGCCGGAGGCCCTTTACCCCTTTGATACCATTTTTTACGAATTTGCCATGCTCTGTGTCTCGCAGTACAACAGCCGCGTTTTTTTGCTGCCGCTTTCGATGGGTATTGACTTCCGGGTGCTGAACGGTTACGCCTACGTCAGTTCTAACCCCATCACCGACCCGCAGGTGGCCGAGGCACGGGCAGTCCACTTTCGCCAGCGGGCCGGTTACTACTACGATAACTGGGAGAGGCTCTACGCCAACTGGCAGAAGAAAATCGAAGCGGTCATTGCCGAGATGGAGGGTTTGACCTTTCCTGACGCCCTGCCGGAGATGGCCGACCTGGCCGATGTGATCGCCGGCAAAGATCAAACCATTGCCTACGAGATTGTCAAACGCTACCACCGCCTGCTGCAATTGGGCCTACGGGCCTGGCAGCTCCACTTTGAGATGCTCAACCTGGGTTATGCCGCTTACTACACCTTTTTCCAGTTTTGCAAAACCGCTTTCCCCGATATAGCCGATCAAACCATCGCTCGCATGCTGACAGGGGTGGAGGTGTCGCTGTTTCAGCCCGATCAGGAGGTCAAACAGTTGGCTCACCTGGCCGTGGCCCTGGGATTGGGCGATCTGTGCCAATCCGGCGCTGGAGCTGAAAAGATTTTGCAGGCCATGGCCCAACACAAGCATGGACGGCTCTGGCTGGCAGCGCTGGAGCGGGCCAAAGAACCCTGGTTTCATTTCTCGACCGGCAGCGGCCTGTCCCACCACGACGCCGTCTGGATCGAAGACCTGTCGGTACCCATGGCTTTTATTTGCGATTATGTGGCTAAGTTGCAGGCGGGTGAAATCATTGACCGCCCCCTGGCCGAGCTTCAGGCTGAACGCGAACGGCTGGTGGCCGAGTATATGTCCCTGCTGCCCGGTGATGAGGACCGGCAGGCGTTTCAGCAGCAGTTGGAGCTGGCCCGCCGGGTTTTCCCCTACGTGGAAAATCACAACTTTTTTATCGAACACTGGCACCACTCCGTTTTTTGGCGCAAAATGCGTGAGTTGGGCCGGTTGATGGCCAATGCCCGGTTTTTTTCCGAAGCAAGTGATATTTTTTACCTGCGCCGCGACGAGATTCCCACGGCCCTGTTTGACTTGATGTCGGCCTGGGCCATTGGGCATGAGGGGCGCGGGGTGACGTACTGGCCGCAAAAGATAGCCCAGCGCAAGAAGATCATGGCTGCCCTTAAAGCCTGGCCGCCGCCACGTCTGCTGGGCCGGCCGCCGGAGATGATTACCGACCCCTTCTCGATCATGCTCTGGGGCATCACCACCGAGCAGTTGCAAAAGTTGCTGGTTCCCTGGGAGGAGCAGCGGAACGTCTTACACGGCTTTGCCGGTTCGCCGGGCATCGCCGAGGGCCAGGCCAGGGTGGTGTTGAGCGCGGCGGAGCTGGCGGTAGTTCAGCCCGGCGAAATTTTGGTCTGCCCGATTACCGCGCCCAGTTGGGTGCCGGTTTTCAACAAAATCAAGGCGGTTGTCACCGATGTGGGCGGCATGATGTCCCACGCGGCCATTGTTTGCCGCGAGTACAACCTGCCCGCCGTTATCGGTACGGCTGAAGCCACCTGGCGGATCAAAACGGGGCAGCGCATCCGGGTCAACGGCCATGCCGGGACGGTGGAACTTGTGGAAGGAGGTGAAACGTGAGGCGTGGTGCGTGAAACGTGAGGCGTGGTGCGTAATATTTTCTCACGCATCACGCCTCAGATTACTATATTGTGTGGGGTGTTAATAACTATAAGGAGAGCCAACATGAGTCAACAACGCTTCCCCAGCCCCTTTGAAGTGCCGACGCCGGAGGGGTGCGAGGGCTGGGAAAAACTCTATCCGTATTATTATCTCTTCAGCGAAGACCGGCGCGAGTTTGAGGAGTCGAAATTCTGGTTTTTTGACAGCATGCACCACCCGGAGGTGCTCTACCCCTTTGATACTATCACCTCGGAAAGCTGGTGGGTCGCCTTGGGCGAGATGAATTCGCGGGTTTATATTGTGCCGCCGGCCCTGGGCATTGACCAGCGGGTGCTCAACGGGCGGCTCTACATCAGCGCTAACGCCATCACCGATGGCGAGGTGGTGGGGGCACGGGTGGCCCATTTTATGGAGCGGGCCGGCTATTACTACCAGCACTGGGATGAGCTGTACGCCAAATGGAAAGAGAAAGCCTCGCAGACGGTCGAGGAGCTAAAAGCCATCGAGGTGAAGCCCCTGCCGGAAATGGAGGACCTGGCCAGCGTGCAGGGGGGACGCGGCATCACCACCGCCTACGACCTGCTGACCGCCTACAACCGGGTCATCGAAAATATGCACAAAATCTGGCACCTCCATTTTGAATTCCTCAACCTGGGCTACGCTGCCTATCTGACCTACTTTGGCCTGTGCAAAAATCTCTTCCCCGATATTGCCGACCAAACCGTTGCGCAAATGGTTTCCGGCATCAATGTATTGCTCTACCAACCCGACGAGGAACTGAAGAAACTGGCCAAAAAGGCGATTGAGCTGGGCGTGGGCAGTATGTTTAAGAACGGCAAAAGTCCAAGCGAGATTCTCAGCGCTCTGGAAGGCACGGACAGCGGTAAACGCTGGCTGGCCGAATTAGAGAAGGCCAAAGACCCCTGGTTTTACTTCTCCACCGGTTCCGGTTTTTACCACCACCACAAAACCTGGATCAACGACATGGCCTATCCCTTCATGTCCATTGGCGATTATGTGAAACGTATCGAGGCTGGGGATGTCGTAGATCGTCCCTTTGCCGAAGTGCAGGCAGAGCGTGACCGCCTGGCCAGCGAGTATATGGCCCTGCTGGACGGGGATGATTTGAAGGCGTTTCAAGACCATCTTAACCTGGCTCGCACCGTGTTCCCCTACATTGAAGACCACAACTTTTACGTGGAACACTGGCATCACGCCGTTTTCTGGAACAAGATGCGCGAGTTCGGCCGGATTTTTGTGGACAACGGCTTTTTTGAGGAAGTGGACGACATGTTCTACCTGCACCGCAACGAGGTGCAGCAAGCCCTTTATGATTTGATTGCTTCCTGGGGGGTAGGTACACCCGCTCGCGGCCCCAAGTATTGGCCTAGAGAAGTGGCCCGGCGCAAAGAACTTTTCGCCAGACTGGCCGAGTGGTCGCCGGTGCCGGCCCTGGGCGAGCCGCCGGATGTTGTGACCGAACCTTTCACGATCATGCTGTGGGGCATCACCACCGACAGCATCCAAAATTGGCTGGGTCTCGGCGGCGAAGACAGCGGCGGCGCTGATTTGAAGGGCTTTGCCGGGTCGCCGGGGGTGGTCGAAGGACCGGCTCGTGTCATCGTCAGCGCCGACCAGTTGGGTCAGGTGCAGGAGGGCGAAATCCTGGTTTGCCCCATCACCAACCCCAGTTGGGGGCCGGTTTTCTCCAAAATCGGCGCGGCCGTCACCGACATCGGCGGGATGATGTCGCACGCGGCTATTGTTTGCCGCGAGTACGGCGTGCCGGCGGTTGTCGGCACGGGCTTTGGGACCAAGAAAGTGAAAACCGGTCAGCGGTTGCGGATAGACGGCGCTGCCGGAACGGTGACATTTTTGAACTAGATAGGAACCCTCTCGTTCCCAAACTCAGTTTGGGAACGAGAGGGTTCAACCGGTTCAGCCGTTCGGTTCGACCATCATGACCTGGTCAACGTATTGGTTGGCTGCCGGAGCCAGCATTGCGGCGTAGGTCTGAAAGAGGCGAACGGCTTCATCGCCCGGCCAATCGGCGGGCAAGAGTTCGGGGGGCAGGTTGGGGTCAACGTAGGGGAAAGAGCGGTATTCATGCACCAGTAGAAAGCGGCGGTTAAAGGCATCATAGGGATTCAACGAGTTGTGGGTAAAGTAATCTCGATATCGTTCCCACTCCGGTTGGTGGCGTTTGATAAAATCCCGATAGGCCCGATTCAAACGGGGCAAATCCCAGCAGCGATCTACCAGCTCTCGATCCTGGGAAAGGCCGAGATATTCGCTCTTGAAGAGGTCAACCTGCTGTGCGATGCCCAGCATCTCGGCTACCTGGGTCACTTCCTGGCGCAGATCGCGGGGGGAAATCCAGGTGGCCGAACTCAGCCGGCCGAAGCCAAGCCAAAGCAGGCGTTGCCTCAAGCGGTCCCGCAGGTGGCGTCGTTTTTCGGGCAGCGAGTAGGTTAAGACGTACCAACAGTGGTCCCAGGGATCATGGCGAGGGTAATAAATCCGCCTAGCCCCTTCGCTTAAAAGCGCCTCCGCTCTAGGAGTCATGGCGTAGAAGCTGTGGCGGCCTTCTCGCCGGCTGCGCAGCCAGCCCTTGCGGGTCATCCGCGACAGGGTAGAGCGGACTGCCTGGGCGCTGGTATTCAGCCCGGCCATCAATTCGATAATATGACCTATCCAGGCTTCGCCTCCTCGCGGCGCAATATAGTCGCCGTATAAGGTAAAAATTAAATCTTGAGTGCGTAAACTCATAAATTGTTACTGAACATTGAGTATTACCTTACTGCTGGCCTCTATAAGCCAGAAGTTTTTCTTTTGAAGTAGATAATTGCGTCGAAGACGGCAGGCCCAATTCGGCCAACGCCTTTTCACAAGCGACAATATAGGGCAGGGCGGCGCTGGGCTGACCGGTATGAGCCAAACAATCGATCAGCCTGATACAACTTTCTTCGCGGGTAGGATCTACTTCGAGAATTTTTTGTAAATATTGAGCCGCCTGATCGTAATGAGCGGCCTGAGCGGATAGATCGGCAAGGCTGGTCAGGATGTAAAGATACTGATGCTGTAGATGCTCGCGCTGCGGCTGCACCCAGTCGTCATACAGATCATCGGTCAGCAAATCGTCGGTGTATAAGTTAACAGCCAATTCAAAATGATGGTGCGCTCCAGCCAGGTCTCCCCTTCTCCAGGCCAGCCGGGCGGCTTCGAGATACTCCAAAAAATCGGTTACATCTACCTGCTCCACCACACCTTCGGCCAGGCGCAGCAAGCCCCCCTCCAACACCAGATAGTTGGAGTAGGAGCGAGGCGCTTGGGGTTCCAGCACCCGCCGAATATTGTAGAGCGTCCGATAAAAATTGCTGTTGGCTGCCTCTGGATCAAGGTCCCCCCACAGCCGGTCAACTAACTGGTCTTTGGAAAGGGTATAATGGGGGCTAAGCGCAATATATTTTAACAACCGCTTGGATTTTCGCCGCTGCCACACCTTCTCCGGCAGCCAGGTTTCGCCCTGCTTTACCCGGAAATGACCAAAACAGTAGATGGTCAGCGAGGGAATAACCACCTTAATCCCTTGTAGTGCACCCCCGGAATCGTCCTTGCACCGGCGTAAGACCTCCTGCGCCCGGCGGCGGACCTCATGATCCGAATGGGCCAGGAGCGACTTTAACATTCCGACAGCGCGAACGCCAAATCTAGCTAACATCAGTTGTACATAAGAAGGCCACAAGTTATGCTCCAGGGCTATGGTCAGCAGGGTGATGGCGGCGCGCCCCTCACTTTGAAAAAAGTAATCCAGGTTATGCCCTACTGCTAAGTGCAAGCACTCGCGCAGATGCTCCAGGTAAAGGGGGTTGTGTTCGTGATGATACAGCGAAGCCAACCAGAAATGAGCGGCGGTCAAGTAATAAATATCCTGGCACTCGGTCAGAATTTTTAGAGCTTCTGTCAGCGTGACTTGGGCCTCGTCCGGGGTAATTTCAATCTGGGCTGCACCCAGGTTGACCAGAACAAATCCGGTTAACCAACGCAAATCTTGCTCGGTAGTGAGGGGCAGAGCTTGTTTACTCCGGCGCACGGCCTCATCAAGGTTGCCACTGCGTCGCAACATGATGCTCATAAAGACCAGCGTGGCGATGACATAACGCTGATCGCCTTCGGCCTGTTCGCGGCGCAAAACGTCTCGATACAGCTCGTACAACTCCTGGGTCGGCGCCTGACATGTAGCCTCTTTTACGTTAGCCAAGTTCATCAAGGCATATGACTCGTTATGCTCATCGCCAATTTCCCGGCTCAGCGCCAGCGCTTTTTCCGCATACTCCTGCGCCTCTCGGCAGCGCCACAAAAAGTATAGGTTGACTGAAAGATTGTTGTAAATTTCGGCCAAGTAGCGTTGATTGCCCAACTCACGGGCCAGATGTTCGGCCCGGCGCAGCGTCATTAACGCCCGCGAAAAGTCACCTTTGCTGTGATAGAGCCAGGAACCAGGGTTGATCAGGGCAGCTACTTCCCCCGCCTGATCTCCTTCGGCCTCGTAGATTTGCAGCGCTTCCTGATAAAGAATTTGGGCTGCAGCGGGATTCCCGGCCGAGAGATGATTACGGCTGAGATTGCGGAGCAAGGCTGCTCGTTGACGAGTATGCGCCTCACCCAGATAGCTTAAGGCTTCCTGGTGGAGACGTTCCGCCTCGGTGTGCTCGCCCCGCCACCAATCCAGAATTTGCCCTTTGTGCCCCAGGGTATCACTCAAACCCACCAGGTCGTCCCGAGCCAGATAGATTTGGGCTGCCGCTTCATACTGTTCTAAGGCTTGCGCCCAGCGACCTTGTCGCTCAAAATTCTGTCCGCGGCAGATTAGCAATTTGGGCGATTTCTTAATCAGTTCGGGGGGGAGTTGGGCGAGCCAAAAGGATAGGGTATCAAAACGCTCAGCTTGCAGCAACGCTTTCGATGTTAGCTCGATCAATTCAGCAGCGCGGTCGTAGTCACCGGCGGCCAGGCGATGGTGAATGGTATTTTCTGTGTCGGCTCGCTCTTCAAAATAGAGGGCGGCGCGGCGGTGTAAAGCCTGGCAGCGCTCACGATCTTGAGCCAGGTGATGATACAAAAAATCACGAAAGAGGCGATGGTAGCGCAGCCAGCCATCTTCGGTGCGCACCACAAAAAGATTATGCCGTTCCAGATAGCGGAGAATCGTATCGGAATCAGAGCGGCCCAGGGTCGCATCGCACAGGGCAGACTCCAGCCAGGAGAGAATCGCCGAACTGGTCAGAAACTCAGCAATCGGCTCCGGCTCATGGCGCAGAATCTCCTCGGTAAGATATTCAAACAACACCTGGTAGTGAGCGGCTATCTCGCCATCTCCGGTGCGGTTTTTCAACAAGGGCTGGCTCCGCCCCAAGGCTGAATCCAAACGCTCCAGACCTGCTGCGATCAGGCTTGCGGCGTCCGACCTTTGTCCCTTGAGGGCCTGCCCAATCAGCAGCAACCCCAGCGCCCAGCCCTCCATCTTTTTGGTCAACGGAGCGATAACGCCGGCCGACAACTCCAGGTTAAAATTCTGCCGCAAAAGGGTTGAGATTTCGGCTGGCGTAAATTTGAAATCTCTCTCCCTAATTTCCAAAACATCACCACTAGCCCGTAAGCGGGTTAGACAAGGTAAAGCCGGTGTGGCGCGAGTCGAGAGGACAAAATGAGCCTGATGGGGAGTATGTTGCAAAAGATAATCCAACACCTGACACACTTCTGCATTGACTTCAACCAGGTGGAAATCGTCCAGCACAATCAAGAAATCAGTTAGGGCCACCTCAGCCAACCGATTGATGAAGACAGCCATAAATTTATTCAATTCAATTTGCCGGTTGGGGGTAGGGAGCAAGTGGGGCCATAGCGCGGAAGCAAAGCCCGGCCATTGCCGGTCTAGACCCTCAATCAGGTATGATAAAAAAGTGACAATATCGCGGTCGCTGCGGCTGAGCGTATACCAGACAAAAGGTAAATTGAGTGCGTCTAACGCATTCGCCAGCAGCGTGGTTTTGCCGTAGCCAATTCCGGCGGAAACCAGGGTCAAGCGATGCTCAGTAGCTTGTTGAAAAAGGGTAATTAACTGTTCCCGCCGCAGTATATTGCGCTTAAGGAGGGGGGGATGCAGCTTGGTTAAAATTAGGGGAACGGGGGCAGTTACAGCCTCCCCGGCTAACTCTCTATCTTCCATACGCCTCCCTAACGTCGTTGAAAGGGAGGCAAATCATACCCCTTTTTGCCGAATCCGTCAATCCGATTTTGGATTTTGGATTTTAGATTTTAGATTTACAATCCAAAATCCAAAATCTACAATCTAAAATCAGACTCCGCCGGCAATGGGTGGAAAGAGAACTAACAAGTCGCCTTCTTTGAGGGGATGGGTTAGCTCCTGTTTTTTGCCGTTGACCAGGGCAATCGCTACCTCTTCTATTGACAGGTTGAATTGTTCGGCCAGCAGAAGCTCGATAGTAGCGCCCGTAGTTGTTTTGCAAGTGACAGCTTGGCCTACGGGCAAATTAGGATAGCGGGCATGCAGTCCACCGTAAAATTTAATATATACCTTAATCATGACTGTGCTACAATTTTGTGGGTGTGGTTGCGCCAGTACGCCGCCAGTTGGATCAGACCCAATTCAGCAAGTTTTTCGGGCGTGAGCTGACCTTCCTTGTTCCAACCCCGAAGCTGATAATAGACCTGGATGCGCTCTTGCAGCCTGGCTCGGCTGCCCTGCCAGGGACCGCCGGGGACCGGCTCTAACATGCGTTCGGGCAGGGTGTCATCGGCGGCGGTCAGCCCGGCAGCCAGGTTGAATATGCGCTCCAGATTCCAGATGCGGTCACCCTGGATGAGCGAGTTTTCAAAGGTAAAGTTCAGGCCGGTGGCGGCGCTCATCAGGGCGGCAATCTCGCGGTGGGTAATGGCAAACTTGGAAAAGAGACAGATGCCGGAGGAGTCAACATAGGCCGTGGAGTTCTGGAAGGGCCGGCGCACTAACTCCTCTTTTTGTTCAAGGCTCTCCGGGGGCATATAGCGGGGGATGCCGTACAGTTCGGCGGCGATGGTGTTGCCGCGCACGTGGCAGGCCCCCCGGTTAGAGGTTGCATAGTGCAGCGACATCCCCTGAAAGACGCGGGGGCTGTACGCCGCCATCTCCTGCTTTTTAACGCCCATAAACAGGTGGGGGCAGCCATATTTTTGGGTGAGCCGGTAGGAACCCTGGGCTAACTCGACCCCAAATCCTTCACTCCGGCAGGCCAGCTCGACCAGGCGGACCATCTCATCAGCCATACCAAAGCCGATGGGAAAGCCGACCACTGCTTGAGTCAGAAAGTCGCTTTCATACATCTCCATGGCCGTAGCGATGGTGACGGCCAGGGACATGGTATCTATGCCGTAATCGTTGCAGAGATAATTGGCTTTGACCGCTGCCGCCAAGTCGTCAATGCCGCACAGCGCGCTAAAGCCCCAGAGCGATTCAAACTCAGGTCCTTCACCTTTGGCGGCAAAGCGCTCGTCCACAATCTCGGTCACGCGGGTGCAGGCGATGGGGCAGGCAAAACAGGCCCGGTTGGTACGGGTCATCCGCTCTTTGAGTGCCTCGCCGCTGACCGCCGCCGCCCCCTCAAACACTTCTTCCTGAAAGTTGCGGGTAGGGTAGCCGCCGGTTTCATTGAGCAGGTTGACCAGGTTGGCCGTGCCGTAGGCGCGAAAGCTGCCAAAGGAAATTGGGTCATTGACAATTTTCCGGTTGACCTCTTGGATGGCCAACCAGAAGGCTTTGGGGTCGGCCAGCTTGATGCTTTGAGTCCCCCGCACAGCCACTGCTTTCAAATTTTTGCTGCCCATCACCGCGCCCACGCCGGAGCGAGCGGCCAAGCGAGTGCGGTCGTTGACCACCCCGGCGATGGGCGACAACTGCTCGCCGGTAGGGCCGATACAGGCCACTTTGGCCGCCGGGTGGGTTTCGGCCAGCACCGCCGCATCGGTTTCCGGGGCGGTTTTGCCCCACAAGTGCTGCGCCGGGCGAATCTCTACTTTGTCGTTTTCAATCCAGACGTAGACCGGTTCAGTAGCCCGGCCCTCAAAAATCAACACATCATAACCGGCAAACTTTAGCTCCGGGCCAAAAAAGCCGCCGGAGTTGGAGCAGGCAATGGTGCCTGTCAGCGGCGACTTACAGACCACCACGTAGCGCGAAGCCGCCGGAGCGCCTGTTCCGGTCAGCGGTCCTGTCCCGAAGATGAGCTGGTTATCCGGTCCCAGAGCGTCGGAGGCCGGGTCCAACTCCTCGTACAGCAGGCGAGAAGACAACCCGCGCCCGCCGACAAAATCCTCGGCCAGCTTCAGGTCGAGCGGCTCGGTCGTCACTTGGCGCTCGGTCAAATTGACCCGCAAGATTTTTCCGGCATAGCCGTAGTAGGTCATTTCCGGCGCTTCCTCCTTCTGGTTCTAAGCTGGTCCTTCTCTACCAACGCCCAGAGATTGTCTACCGCCCTTTGTTTCATCCGGCCCCAGGTGTCCCCATCCAGCGGGGCGAAGGTGATAGCCTGGGTGGGGCAGTAAATAGCGCAGGCGGGGTTGCCGCCGCACAGGTCGCACTTGATCACGGTTTTCTTTTCTTCAACAAAGTAGATGCCGCCGTAGGGGCAGGCTTTGACGCAGAGCATGCAGCCAGTGCAGTTCTCGTCAATAACTTTGATAATCCCAGAGTCACCATCCAGTTCCAGCGCGGCAAAAGGGCAGGATTTCATGCAGTAGATTTCTTCGCAGTGGATACAGGTCATGGGCATAAAAAAATCATCGCTGGGGTAGGCCACGCGAATGCGGAGGCTGTCAGTTGGGAGGACCACTTGCTCATGCTCAATAGAGCAGGCCATCTCGCACATGCGGCAGCCGGTGCAGAGAGCAGGGTCAATCACCAAGAGATTTTGGAATTTAGAATTTAGATTTTGGATTTTGGAGTGTGGCCCGGTTTCGATTTTGGCTTGTGCACCATTGCTGCCAGTTGGGAGGCTGGAAGGAGCGCCGGTAGCCAGGGCGGCTTCAAACGTGCCTGAGGGAGTCCAGCGGGTACGCAGCCAGCGTTTGAAGCGCTCGTGGGGGAAGGGGGTGAGAGGGGCGGGCTTGTCGCCGCTGCTGATCCAGTCGGCCAGGTAACGCCCCACCACCGGGCCGATGGCCAGGCCGTGGCCGCAGAAGCCGGTTGCCAGAATGACATTCTCATTCAGCCGGTCAATAATCGGCAGGCCATCCGGGGTATTGGGGTCCAGGCCGCCCCAGGTGCGCAGCAGCGAAACCTGGCGCAGCGATGGCAGCAGCCGGGTGAGATGTTCAACTGCCAGCTTGAGGTTCGCCCCGGTAACCCGCTCAATCTCGCTTGGCGCAATCGTCCCGCCGCCAAAGTGAACACCGCCATGCCGGGTCTGGCGAAAAAACAAATCGCCGGTGGCCACACCGAACATGTAGGGAAACAGTGGGGGCAGGGCCTCGGAAATCATGGATTCATAGCACATATTCGCCAGGGGCAGGTCGAAACCGAGTTTCAAACACAGTTCGAGTGATCCTGCCCCGGCAGCAATCAGCACGGTTGGCGCAGTCACGATCCGGTCGCCAGCCTCGACGATGGCCTGGCCGCCCTCGGTCTGACGGATGGCGCGGACTTCGTAGCCGAGCAATGTCCTGGCTCCGGCTCGCAGGGCGGCCTGGTAAAAGCCTGTGACCAACCGAAAGGGGTTGCAGTGTCCATCGGTGGGGCAAAAACTGGCCCCCAACACTTCGCCTTGACCCAATCCTGGGACCAGTTCCCGCACGTCCTCGGGCCCCACCCAGCGCAACTCCAGGCCCACGGCCTGCTGCCGGACGATGTCAAGCTGCATGGGCCGGACATGGTCGGGGATTTCGACCAGGCGCAGGTTGCCGGCGCGGGTGTATTCCAGGTCAAGGCTCAATTCGTCAGACAAGCCGGGGAAAAGAGCGATGCTTTCCAGGGCCAGCGGCAGCTCTTCGGAGGCGCGGGCCGACTGGCGCACCCCGCCGCCGGACCGCCCCGACGCACCGCTGCCAATCCCCCGCCGCTCGATGAGCAGCACCTCCGCGCCGTGTTGAGCAAGGTAGTGCGCCGCCGCGCAGCCGATAATGCCGCCGCCGATGATAACCACATCGGCGCTATTTGAGCTGGGTTGCTGGTTAGCCATAGTCCCGTAAAAAATTGTGAATTGTCCCAAAGGGATACCCTTGCGGTATGAATAGTCAATTGTGAATGGTTAACAATTAATAATTCACAATTATGATCTCCTCACTTGCCCATACTGGGTCACGTGGTCTTCCCATTGCAGTTCCGGTTCGGCCGGTTTATCCGGCCCGACGATAACACCCATGGGGATAGGCTTGACCGGCGGGCGAGCGGTGAATGTTCCGACAGCGGCCAGATCCCACCCTGTTTCCTGGGCGACCAGGTGGGCCACAATCGGTCCGCAGACCCGGCCCTGGCAGCGGCCCATGCCGGCCCGCGCCCAGGGTTTCAACTGGTTGAGGTGGGTGGCCCCTGCTCTTACCGCAGCCCGCACCGCCCCGGCGGTCACTTCTTCGCAGCGGCAGACTACAACGTCGTCAGAGGCTAACGCACATAGGCCTGGCTTGATGGAAAACATCGTCCCTAATGTTTCCACCACCGAGCGCGCCCTCTGCCACTCTTTTCGCAACGCCGCGCTACTGTGAGCAGTCTCGTCCACTTGATAGCCCAACTGCTGGGCCGCCGCCGCCCCGGCAATACGTCCCTCGAGCAGGGCCACCTCCACCCCGCCAATACCACGCACCTCCCCGACCGCAAAAATGCCCGGCTGGCTGGTCTCCATCGTCTCATTGGTCACGGTGGCCAGAGCGCCGAAGTAGGGGTCAAATCGCTGCTCGCAGCCGGCCAGTCGGGTCAATTCGGTGGCTGGAACAAAGCCAAAGTTGAGGCAAATCGTGTCCACCACCAGCCGCTCCTCCTTCCCGGCGATGGGCCGGCCAGCGTCGTCCACCCTGGCAATGACCGCCTCCTCCACCTCTCGCTCGCCCAGCGCCCGGACAACGGCATAACCAAATTTCAGTGGGACTCCGGCCTGTTGCAGCCGCCGCCGGTTGGTCAAACCCTGGCCCACCTTGCCCCAATGCCCCCACAGTTTGGGGGCCAGCGAGAGAAATTTCTTTTGGGGTTGTAGCTCGACAATCGCCGCAATTTCTGCCCCGGCTTCGAGCAGTTGCACCCCGGCCAGTTGCAGCAGTGGGCCGGTTCCGGCCAGCAGCCGTCGCCGCCCGGTCAGCAGACCTTGCCCCTTGAGCAGCAACTGTGCCCCACCGACGGTCATCACCCCGGGCAGCGTCCAGCCGGGAAAGGGCATCACCCGCTCGTAAGCCCCGGCGGCGATAATCAGCCGTTGGGCTTGTATTTCGTCTGCACTGGCGGCGTTGAGCGGATAGAGGCTGAGTTTTCGGTCGGGGGTGACATTCCAGGCCAGCGTGTTGCAACGCAGCTCAAGGTTGGGCTGGTTCAACCCGGCCAGCAGGTCTCGGCCTTGCCGGATGTTATCGGCCAGTGAAGGGGGGAAATGGTCCGGGTCAAGATCCGCCCTCGGCTGTTTGAAATATTGTCCGCCGGGCCGGGCTGACTCCTCGATAAGGGTCACTTTGGCCCCGGCCTGGGCTGCCGTGACTGCCGCTGCTACCCCCGCTGGCCCGGCCCCGACGACAACGATCTCGGTCATGCTTCCGCCACCTCAATTGTACAGCCGGGGCGAACCTCGACCATACAACTGCGGACGTTGGGCACGCCGTCTACCATCACCAGGCAATCGAAGCAGACACCCATGCCGCAGAAAAAGCCGCGCCCCTCGCCATTGAGGGGCGCGGACCGAAATATGCGCCGCCCGCTAGCGAGCAGCGCCGCGGCCACACTTTCACCAGGGTAGGCTGTCACTGGGCTGCCGTTGACTGTGATGGTGATGGGGTCGCCGCGTTGAATTATCTCAAGACGTTTTGCACTCATTTGAGTGTATCCTAAATTTGATGCGTGATACGTGGTGCGGGGTGCGTAAAAACTATCACGCATCATTCCATTTAACTGATTTACCCCTTGGAGTTGCCTTGCCCTTACTCCCTACTCCTTACTCTCACTCCCTACCCCCACGGCTGCACCACCTTGTCCACTCCCACCAGCGGCACGCCGGTAATGGCCGAGGCTTCGAGGGTGAGCGCCCGCAGGTCTTCCGGCTCCAGGTCGTGGACGTTGGCCTTGCCGCAAGCTTTGGCCAGCATGGTCACTTCCATGGTGATCGCCCGCAGGAAATTCGCCAGCCGCTCACTGGCCTCGTCCGGATCGAGCCGCTGTTGCAGTTTTTCGTCCTGGGTAGCCACACCCACCGGGCAGAGGCCGGTGTGACAGTGGTAGCATGCGCCCGGCGCTGCGCCCAGGGCGTGGTACTCGTCAACGTACCGAGGCGAGTTGCAGCCCAGGGCCATCAACGCCGCCGTGCCGATAGCCACCGCATCGGCCCCCAGGGCCAGGGCTTTGGCCACGTCGGCGCCGGATTTGAGGCCGCCGGAAACCACCAGCGACACCTTACCGTACATGCCAATCTCTTCCAAAGCGCGGCGGGCGGCCGGGATGGCGGCAACGGTGGGGATGCCGGTATGATCCAGCAAAAATTCGGGCGAGGCGCCGGTCGCACCTTCCATGCCGTCAATCACAATCACATCCACCCCGCTTTTGGCCGCAATCTTAACATCATGCGTCACGCGGCAGGCAGGCATTTTGCAAAAGATGGGGACGCGGTAGCCGGTGGCGTCGCGCAGTTCCTCGATTTTTATTTGCATATCGTCCGGGCCGAGAAAATCGGGATGGCGCACCGAGGAGCGCTGGTCAATCCCTTTGGGCAACTGGCGCATCTCAACCACCTTATCAATCACCTTCATGCCCAGCAGGACGCCCCCGGTGCCCGGTTTCGCGCCCTGGCCAATGGCAATCTCGATGGCGTCGGCCCGGCGTAGATGTTCCAGGTCAAGCTGGTAGCGGCTGGGGGTCATCTGGTAAATTAACTTTTTGGAGGCAAGACGTTCATCTTCGAGCATCCCGCCTTCGCCGGTGGAAGTGCAGGTTCCGACCTTGGTAGCGCCCCGCCCCAGGGCTACCTTGGCGTTCCGGCTCAATGCGCCAAAACTCATCGAAGCGATGTAAACCGGGATGTCCAATTCCATCGGCTGGCTGACCAACTCTTTTTTGTAACCACCCAAAATGGTTTTGGTCTCGCACGATTCGCGGTAGCCTTCCAGCGGCAGGCGGGTCATGGCTGCCGGTAAAAAAACGAGCTGGTCCAGGGTGGGGATGTTGAAAAAGGTGGAGAAGCCCCGGATTTGGTAGCGGCCCAATTCCGCTTTGGTTTGAATCTCTTGGATCACGTGCGGCGGCCAGATGTGGCTCCGCGATGGGGTAGGATGATTTCCGTTTAGACTTTCAGCCATGTGTCTGCCTCCCGCTTGTCAAAATACCATAATTTCTGCCCGGACACCACCTTTTTCCAGAAGCGCAGGCTGAGGCCAAAACCGGCCTCGGCCACGATGGCCTCGATTTCGTCAATCTCGCTGCGGGCCGGTTCGACAATCACGGCGTCAAGCCCCAGCCCGTGGATCTGCCCGGCCACGTAAATGTTGCCCTGGTAGAGCGAGTCGCCAATGCCGTCGGCGGCGTCGCCCAGCACAATGAGCTTGCCGGCTTGGGCCATAAAGCCAGACAAAAAGCCAACGTTGCCGCCGACAACGACCACGCCTCCTTTTTGGGCCACCCCGGTCCGCGCCCCGGCGTTGCCTTCGACCACAATGGTCCCGCCCCGCAGCGAAGCGCCGGTGCTCTGGCCGGTCTGCCCGCGCACCCGGATGAAGCCAGCGGCCATACCCTCGCCCACGCCCCAACCGGCGTTGTGAGTCACTTCGATGATGGCCCCGTTGTTGAGGCCGCCGCAATAGTAGCCCACGCTGCCCTCAAAACAAACCTTTCCCCCGACGGGCAGGGCCACGCCCAGGTTGTGCCGGGACCGGGGATTCTCAATCACAACCTCACAGCCATCAGCCACCATCTGCCGCAGCCGGGTATTTAGCTCACGGACAGATTGACCATCCGCATCAATTTTAACCATCTCTCTTTCCATAATAATTAGTTCCATCGCCTCACCTCAAATCCAAAATCGTCAGTTCCAGATGACCACTTCCGCCGGACCGTAGCTCATGGTCTCGATCTCCTGCTGGAGCACCTGCCGCAGGGCCTGCTCTTCAGTAGCCATCGCCACAATTTTGTCGGTTTGAGTGACAATCATCGGCTTGATGTCCAGCCGGTCTTTGGCCATGCCGATTCCTTCGGGTAGGGAGAGCAGATAGGTGAAGACCCCATCCATCGCGGTGATGGAGTAGCGCAGCGCCTCGGCAAAAGTTTGGCCCTGTTTCATGCGGTCGGCAATAAAAACCGAAATCAACTCCGAGTCGTTCTCGCTGCAAAAACTGTACCCTTCCTGTTCCAGCAAGCGGCGCGATTTGTAGTAATTGGTAATCTGGCCATTGTGGACAATGGAGACATCGGGGAAGGGCCTGGCCCAGAAGGGGTGTCCGTGGGCCACGTCCACAGCGCTCTCAGTGGCCAGGCGGCAGTGGCCCAGCCCGTGCGTGCCCTGAAAGTCGAGCAGACCGTGCCGGGCCGCCACCGTCCGGGCGTCGCCGACATCTTTGATAATCTCCAGCGAGTGGCCGAAACTATGCACTTCGACGCCGCCCAGATCAATCCAAGCCGCCGTCACCTGCTCAATGTTGACCTCCGGGCTGACTTCCAGCCGCACAAAGGCATCCGCGGCCGTCTCGTCGCCGTCCCAGGTGGGCGGGCTGAGCAGGCGACCGCCGGCCTTTGGCAAAGCCGCTTCGATGGCCTGCAATTTGGCTGCCAGGCTCTCTCGCCCCTCGACCCGCAGCCGGGCCACCAGCCGGTCTGTCCGGTAAGGACCATACAAGGCAAAGCCGGTCGAATCGGCCCCGCGGTGGCGCAGGGCCGTCATCATATTGACCAGGTGGGGGCCAATCGGCCCGGAGCGGGCTAATTTAACGCCGCCAATTCCACACATACCAACCTCCTTATGCCTCAGCTTACCGCAGGGGCTGTATCCGCCTCGACATCCTCAACACCCAAATCGTGCCCCAGTTTAGAGACCATCTCCGGCTGTGAGGCTCGCAGCACGTTGATCAAGATAAGACCCATGATGATCCAACCTAACACGGCGTAAGGCATGGCATCTAACAGGCCGCCCTGGGGCTGAATTGAGCCGTACAAAGCCGCCGCAGGCCCAATGATAGCGATAATCGGCACAAGTAAATGTTTGAAGATAGAGTAGTTGGCCTGCATGATCCGCCGGAAGTAAAAGATAGCGGCTACGGCCAGGTAAATGTAGATAATCTCAACCGCAATACCACCCGTACCGGCCAAAAAGCCAAACTCTAATTCCCAACTGCCAGCCAGACCGCCGCCAATAGGGATAAAGGCCAGCGCCGCCAGCAGACCCAAAATCAGCACCGCGCCATTGGCAATGTGGGGAGTTTGATATTTGCCATGAGTCCGCCCCAGGGGACGAGGCAGCGCCCCATCACGGGCCATGGCGTAAACCACGCGGGCGACGGTGTTAAGACAGGCCATAGCTACGGCAAAGGCGTCAATGATGGCGATGGCAAAGAGCAGCGGCACCGCCCAGTCGCCCCAATACATGGCCCCCATCGCAAACAGAACGGCTGATTCCTCAGCCCAGGCCCCGGCGTTGGTTGCGCCCCAGCCGATAGCGTAGGCATAGGTCACAATGACATAAAAAACCGTCGCCAGGACGGCTGAACCAATCACCGCCAGGGGAATGGATTCATGATGCTTGGCCTCTTCGGCCAGCACCGCCGCCGACTCGTAGCCGGTATACAAGAGCATACCAAAAATCAGGCCGAAGGCTAGGTTGCCCAACCCCCCGGCTGAGCCGGGCAAGAAGGGGGCCAGCATGTTACCCTCCGCTCCGCCGGTAAAGATGATGGTCAGCGCCAGGGCCAGCACAATGACCACCGAAACAGCGGTAATGGTCAGTTGAACGCGGGTCGAGTAGCGCACGTCGAAATAGGTCAGCAAAAACAACACCACCAACTCAAAAACCAGGACCGCCAGCCAGTGAATGTTGATCCCCACAAAATCGGCCAGAAAACCCGACGTCCAACCGGCCACCCCGGCCACAATGGCCATGGTCAGCATCAAAACGGCAAACATGTAAATCCAGCCGCCCATAAAGCCCTGAATCGGACCAAAGGTCTGGGCGATATAGGTATACATCGAACCGGCGGCTCGGTGGCGAATGGCAAACTGGGCTACCACATAGCCAACGGCCACACTGGCCAGCCCGCTGATCAGGGTTGCCAGCGGCGTGGCCAGGCCGGCCCCCATAGCCACAAAAGTGGTCAGAAAGGCCATGACAAAGACCGGCCCGACAAAGCCAAAAGATTGGGCCGCCGCATCCAGCGAAGTGACAATATCGGCTCTTAATTTGTGGTTATGCTCGGACATTTTTCCCTCCTTGTAAACAGACCGCCGACGGCTGACCGCCGACCGCCGAAAAATAAAATGATACGACCTACTACCTGCTACCTTTTCATCACAAATGAAATACATACTCATTAAATTCCCAATCGGTGACATGCGCCCGGAAGCGCTGGGCTTCCAGGGTCTTGACCGCCGTGAACGCCTGCACAAAGGCCGGCCCCATCATCCGGCAGAGGTACTCATCCTTTTGCAGCGCAGCCACGGCGTCATGCAGGTATTGGGGTACTACCCCGATATCGCCTGGCTCGGTGATGGTGTAGGAGTCTCCCTCGTAGCTGGGGCCGGGGTCTAAATTACGGTCAAGGCCATCCAGGCCGGCAGCTAGGGCAGCGGCAATCACCAGGTAGGGGTTGGCCACCCCATCGGGCATGCGGTTTTCAACGCGCGTCCCTCCACCGCGCTCCGGTGGCACCCGGAGATAGCAGGTGCGGTTGTCCAGGCCCCACAAAACCAGGAAGGGCGCAAACGCACCGGGCACATACCGCTTATAGGAATTAATGGTGGGGGCGAAGATGGCGGCTGTGCCCTGGGCATGGGCCAGATGCCCGGCAATCCATTGATAGGCCAACTTGGACATGCCCTGGGCGTCTCTGGGGTCGCCAAACAAATTCTGGCCCGTTTCCCGGTCTTCCAGGCTCATGTGCAGATGGAAGCCGCTGCCACCCAGGTCGCTGCGGGGTTTGGCCATAAAGGTGGCCAACAGGTCATTTTTCCAGGCAATCTCCTTAACTGCCTGCTTGAAAAAGAAGGTCCGGTCGGCCATTTGCAGGGCCTCAGCATGGTTGAGGTTGATCTCATACTGGCCAGGGAAAAATTCGTGGCAAAAGGAGGTCGCTTCAAAGTTCATGGCTTCCAGGGCATCGGTAATTTGGTGAATAACCCGCTGCCGGTCAATGGTTTCATTCCAGGTATAGACCATGCTGGGTTTATTCACATAAGTGCGACACTCGCCCTCAAGCTGTTGCAGCAGATAGAATTCCAACTCGCTGCCGATAACCGGCCGGTAGCCCCGCCGGTTCACTTCGGCCACCATGCGCTTGAGGATAGTGCGGGGAGCCAGGGCCAGTAACTCGCCCTGGTAATACAGATCGGCAATCACAGCGGCGGTGTTCTCTTCCCAGGGAATGACGGTGAAGGTGCTCAAATCCGGCATAGCCACCATGTCGGCATAACCCACTTCTTCGGCTACGCCAGTGCCGCCGGCCGGATTGCCCGCCAGGTCGAGTGAAAAAGTGGGGATGGCAAAGTGGACGCCATGCTCAATGGCATGGGCAAAGTGGCGAGCCGGGACCACTTTGGCTCGGGCAATGCCAAACAGGTCGGGAAAGGTGACTTTGACCGAGCGTAGGCCCAACGTTTTGATTTGTTCAAGAACTTTTTCTTTCATGGCCCCCTCCTGTGATGCTGCTGTCCTTTTGTACCACATCCATCTCCCAAAAATCTCGGCATTGTTTAAAATATCACAAATGTCTCACTTTTGTGACAAGTATCTCAAATAGTGACGCACATTTATGGCTTAATCCAGACCTTACCACAGGGTTCAAAAACCTGTAAGGTCTTCATACTTCAAGAAACAGCCAGCCTCTAAAGGTCTTTAAGCCTTTTAGGGTCTTCGTCCAGTCAGAAACAGGATGTTTCTTGGGAGGTTTTTTGAGAAAATCCATCCAAGTCTGGGCCTTCCGGCGCTGATTCTGGTGAAAAATAACACAATGTTGACAAATGAAAAAAAGTATTGTAATTTAGATATGTCTCACTTTTTCCACGCTATATCTAAAAATTGAGTTATAAATTAATATAAATCCACCAATGGGGGAGGAAACAACGATGGGCGAACAATACAAATATGTCCTGGCCGAGCAAGATATTCCCGAAGCCTGGTACAACATCAACCCGGATATGCCGGTTGATCCCGGCCAAACTGCCTGGAATGCGGTGCTGCATCCGGCGACTAAGGAGCCAATCACGCCCGACTTCCTGGCCGTGCTTTTTCCCATGCGTTTCATCGGCGAGGCGATGAGCCTGGAGCGCTGGGTTGAGATTCCGCAGCCGGTGCGCGAGGTTTACAAACTCTGGCGGCCCTCGCCGCTGTATCGCGCCCGCCGCCTGGAAAAAGCTTTGGATACACCGGCCCACATTTATTACAAATACGAAGGCGTCTCCCCGGTGGGTTCGCACAAATCCAATACATCGGTCGTTCAGGCTTTTTACGCCAAAGAAGAAGGCGTGACCGGCTTCACTACCGAAACTGGAGCGGGGCAGTGGGGCAGCGCCCTCTCGATGGCCTGCAATCTCTTTGGTCTGGAATGTCACGTTTACATGGTCAAAGTGTCATACCAGCAAAAGCCCTACCGCCGCATCCTGATGGAAAGCTTTGGGGCATCGGTTACGCCCAGTCCCTCGGACAAAACTCGCTACGGGCAGCAGGTATTAGCTGAAGACCCCGACAGCCCTGGTTCGCTTGGTATCGCCATCTCGGAAGCGGTTGAGGCCGCTGCGACCTCCAACGGCAAATACAAATATTCGCTGGGTTCGGTGTTGGGGCCGGTGCTGATGCATCAAACCGTGATTGGGCTGGAAGCCTTGAAGCAGTTTGACATGGCCGGCGAATACCCCGATGTGGTCATCGGCAGTGTGGGCGGTGGCAGCAACTTTGCCGGCTTTTCCTTTCCCTTCCTCCATCAAAACTTTACCGCGGGTCGGAAAACCCGCGTGGTAGCAGTCGAGCCAATGGCCTGCCCGACCCTGACCAAAGGCAAATACACCTTTGATTATGGCGACACGGCAGCCATGGCCCCGATTGTCAAGATGCATACCCTGGGCCACACCTTTGTGCCGGCCGGCATCCACGCCGGAGGCTTGCGCTACCACGGCATGGCTCCACATGTCAGCGCCCTGGTGGACCATGGCGATATCGAGGCCGTAGCGGTGCATCAAGTTGGCACGTTTGACGCCGCCCAGCGCTTTGCCCAGGCCGAATGCATCATTCCGGCCCCTGAATCGGCCCACGCGATCAAAGTCGCCATAGACGAAGCCCTCAAGTGCAAGGCCGAGGGCGTTAGTAAAGTCATCGCCTTTAATCTGTCCGGGCACGGCCACTTTGACCTCTCGGCTTACGAGGCGTACTTGCAGGGTAAGCTGGAAGATTACGCATACCCTGAAGATCTGGTCAAAGAAGCCATGACCCATCTGCCGGAAGTGAGTTTGGCCTGAAATCTGGAAAGTTGGAGGATTGGAAGGTTAACTATCGCCTGCCCCAGCCCTCCAGCCTTCCAACCTTCCCGTGTATACCAGTTGCGAGGCTTAGGAGGGGGCACTCATGCTGCCTAAAGTGGGCAAAGTCCTGGTGGCAGACCCGATCTCGGAAGAGGGACTCATCATTCTGCGCATGTGGACAGACCTGACCGTTGAAGTGAAACTGACGTCAGAGCGGCTTGAGGAGATCATCGGCGAGTACGATGCCCTGATTGTGCGCAGCCGGACCAGGGTTTCGGCCCGAATAATTAGCGCCGGGCAGCGACTGCGGGTCATTGGCCGGGCCGGGGTGGGGATAGATAACATTGACGTGCAGGCCGCGCGTGAGCGAAATATCACAGTGGTCAATACGCCCCTAGCTTCCAGTGTGGCCGTAGCAGAACTGACGTTGGGGTTAATGATTGCCCTGGCCCGCCATATTCCCCAGGCCAATACTTCGGTCAAAGAGGGGTATTGGACGCCCAGGCAGTATCGCGGGGTTGAATTGGCGGGTAAAACGTTGGGCATCATCGGTCTGGGTCGTATCGGACGCGAAGTGGCAGTCCGAGCGATGGCCTTTGGTCTGCACCTCATCGCTTATGACCCCTTTGTGACGACCCTGCCGCCGGAATTGTACTCGATTAAATTAGCCCACCTGCCCGAACTGCTCACCAATTCAGACTTTATCTCGATCCACGTACCGCTGTTGCCTGAAACCAGGGACATGATCAACCACCAGGCTTTGGCCTTAATGAAGCGGAGCGCTTATTTAATCTGCTGCGCCCGGGGTGGGATTGTGAACGAAAGCGACTTGCTGGAAGCCCTGCAAGCCCATCGGCTGGCCGGCGCGGCCCTCGACGTTTTTGAATGCGAACCACCCGACCAGCAGTCGCTCTTAAGTCACAACCGGGTCATCAGCACGCCTCACTTGGGCGCGCTCACCCGTGAGGCTCAAACCAAAGCGGCGGTGGATGTGGCCTGGGGAGTCATTGACCTCTTGCAGGGTCAAAAAAACCATTACGAAGTCGTGACGGCTAAACCCATGGTAGCCATCTCTGGGTAAAGCTTGTAGTTGTTTGAGGAGAGTACAATGACCGAGGCAAAGATGCCTCTGAAAATGTTGCCAGGCAATGACGCCATCGCCCTGGGGTTGGTCGAGCAAGGCTGCCGGGTTGTGACGGCTTATCCGGGCACGCCCAGTTCTGAAATCCTGGCCGGGGTTATTAAGTACAAGAAGGAATTGGCCCGCCAGATTTACACCGAATGGTCGGCCAATGAAAAAGTGGCCTTTGAAGTAGCCCTGGCCGCCAGTTGGACCGGCCTGCGGGCTGCTGTCGCGATGAAGCAAGTCGGCCTGAACGTGGCCTCCGATCCGCTTTTTAGCGCCGCTTACACCGGGGTTAAAGGTGGTTTTATCATTATCCCTGCCGACGACCCTGGCCCCCATTCTTCCCAAACCGAACAGGACTCCCGGCTGCTGGCCCTGACCGCCAAAGTACCGGTCTTTGACCCAGCTACCCCGGCTGAAGCCCGGCTTATGGTCGAACAGGCCCTTACCCTGTCCGAGCGATACGGTCTCCCGGTTATCCTCCGCCCGACCACCCGGCTGTGCCATGCCGTCCAGAGTATTGCTATAGTTGACCAGCCGCTCGCCGCTGACGCCGTTCCCGCAGTCAAATTCCGGCGCGACCCGCCCCGCTGGACCGCCACGCCCAAATTCCGCTACAAGCTACACGTCGAACTCAACCAAAAGCTGGCTCAGATTGAGTCAGAATTTAACCAATCTTCGCTCAACTACGCCCTAGAGCCAATCGAAAATCCACGCCCGTCAGACGGGCAGTCTAAAATCAAAAATCGCCTTGGCGTTATCGCCTCCGGTGTTGCCTTCCACACGGCCCAGCAAGCTTTGTCGGAGTTGGGGGTGCAGCTTTCTCTGCTCAAAATCGGCACGCCGTACCCGCTGCCGCAAAAAATGGTGCAGGAGTTTATGGCTAGATTCCAAACAGTGCTCATTCTCGAAGAGCCAGACGCATGCATCGAACTGCAACTACCGGAGCGCAGCCGGGTGCGAGGGCGGATGGATGGTACGGTCCCGGCTGCCGGTGAACTTTCGCCGGAAGTGGTTGCCGCCGTTTTGGCCGGGGTGCTGACCGAGGCGGGCTATGCGGTTAACCCGCCCCCAGATAACTCGGAACTACTGGCCCTGGTCAACTCTCTAGCGCTGCCGGTCCGCAAGCCGCGCCTATGTCCGGGCTGCTCCCACCGTTCCGCCTTTTACACTCTCAAGCACACCTTTGGGGCCAGCGCCATCTATCCGGGCGATATTGGCTGCTACACGTTGGGTACTAACCTGCGGGCGGTAGATACCTTTGTGGATATGGGCGCATCCATCACTATGGCCGATGGCTTTTACCAGGCTAATCGGCTGGTGGGCGATAACCGTCCGATCATCGCCACCATTGGCGATTCTACGTTCCTCCATTCCGGTATCGTACCGCTCATTAACGCTGTTCACACCGGGGCGCGCTTCGTGCTCCTCATCCTCGACAACCACACCACCGCTATGACCGGCTTCCAGCCCACCGCCGCCAATACGTATCTGGCCGACGGCAGTGAGGCTGCCCGTGTGATCTCCATTCCCAATCTGGTGCGCGCCTGCGGTGTGAATTTTGTAAAAGAAGCTGATCCCTACGACCAGCCAAACTTCCACACGCTCCTGCGTGAAGCACACACCTATACCCAGGCCGAGGATGGGGGCGTGGCCGTTATCATCGCCGACCGGCCATGCGTACTTTACGATGCAGCGCCAGTAAGAGAGACTCCACTGCCGGTCATCATTACTGAAGAGTGTGACGGCTGCCGCTACTGTATCGAAGCCTTTGAGTGCCCGGCCCTCGTCCTGCGCCCCGATAAGAGCCGGGTAGATATAGATTACAAGATTTGTATAGACTGCGGCCAGTGTATTGACGCCTGTTACAAAGGCTTTATTGTGCGGAAGGCAGTGGCGGAGATGTCCCCAGCGTTGATAGAAACAGCGTAATACGTGGTGCGTAAACGTACCACGCACTACGTAATTATGGACTTGACTGTTATGAACGAACTCAAACTAATTCTAGCCGGACTTGGCGGGCAGGGGGTCGTTTTCCTCACCCGGCTGCTGGCGCAAACGGCGGTGGCGCTGGGGCACGCCGTCATGGTGTCTGAAACGCATGGCATGAGCCAGCGCGGCGGCTCGGTGATCTCGCATCTCAAGATTGGTGGCGACGAGGCTCCCTTGATTCAGCGCGGGACTGCCGATGTACTGCTGGCTCTGGAAGCGGACGAAGCGGTGCGGAACCTGCCCTTTTTGCGGCGGGGCGGGCTGGCCTTTGTTGACGCCAAGAACGGCCTGCGGCCGGAAGTCGCCGGACGGCTGGAGCAGTTCGGTCTGCAAGTGCTTTCGCTGCCGGCCAGCCAGATGGCGGTGTCCCTCGGCGCTCCGGCGGTAGCCAATGTCATCCTGGCCGGATTTGCGGCGGCCCACCCCACCCTGCCGCTGCCTTTTGAGACCTTGCGCCAGACCCTTGCTACCATCGCCCCCCGCGGCCGGGAGTTGAATCTGCAGGCGTTGGAAGCAGGACACGACTATTTTGGATTTTAGATTTTGGATTTTAGATTGAAAAAGAAAATCCAAAATCCAAAATCGGAATTTGGAAATCGGAAGATGCAGGCATTTGATCATTATACGCCAACCTCACTGCCGGACGCCCTGGATTTGCTGCGCCATCTGAACGGTCAGCTCCCGGCTGAAGACAAATCGGCAATCGAAAATCCACGCCCGTCTGACGGGCAGTCTAAAATCCAGCCGGTTGCCGGTGGTTCAGATTTGGTGATAAAGCTGAAAAAGGGATTGGCTGCGCCGAAGACGATCATCAACATCAAGCGCCTGCCGGAATTAAAAGGGCTAGCTTACGACGACCAGAGCGGTCTACGCCTGGGCGCGTTAACCACGCTGGGTGAGCTGACCCGTTCGCCTCTTATCCGCCGGCACTATCCCTGCCTGGCCGAAACCGCCGCATTGATGGCTTCCCGGCAAATTCGCAACTTTGCCACTATCGGCGGCAACTTATGCAACGCCTCCCCTTCCGCCGACTCGGCCCCACCGCTCATCGCCTTTGGCGCGACTGTGCATTTGGTCAGCTCCCAGGGAGAGCGCGACCTGCCGCTGGAAGATTTCTTCCTGGGGCCGGGCCAGACCGCCCTCGCGCCGGGGGAGCTGCTCCAATGGATTGACGTTCCGCCGCCAGACGGCCAGACCGTCTACCATAAACATACCCCCCGCGCCTTCATGGATATTTCGCTGGTGGGAGTCTGTGTGCGTTTAAAAATAGCGGAGAGATGCTGCCAGTTGGCTCGGATTGTGCTGGGCGCCGTCGCCCCAACGCCACTACGAGCCACGCAGGCCGAAGCCGTTTTGCTTGACCAGACCCTTACCCCGGAACTGGTCGAGCAGGCGGCCAAACTCGCCGCCGGCGAGGCAAAACCCATCACCGATGTCGGCGGCTCAGCCTGGTACCGCCGCAGGATGGTGGAAGTGGCGACACGACGCAGCCTGCATCGGATTTTGGATTGCCATTCAATCCAAAATCTAGAATCGTAAAAGGGTGATTGCGGATGAAAAAACTTATTACCCTGACCGTAAACGGCGACGCTCACGAACTGTATCTTGATACCCGCCGTACCCTGCTGGATGTGCTGCGGAATGAATTGGGCCTGATGGGGGCGCATCGAGGCTGCGATGAGGGAGAGTGTGGCGCTTGCACCGTCCACGTAGATGGCCTGCCGATGAACTCGTGCCTGCGCCTGGCCGTTGACCTGGATGGGGCGGAAATTCTGACTATCGAAGGGCTGGCCAAAGACGGCCAGATGCACCCCTTGCAAAAAGCCTTTGTCGAAAAGGGCGGGATTCAGTGTGGTTTTTGCACCCCCGGCTTCGTGATGAGCGCCCTGGCCCTGCTGCAAGATAACCCCCGGCCCAGCGAGGCTGACGTGCGGGCCGCCCTGTCAGGTAATCTATGCCGCTGCACCGGCTATGTCAAAATTGTTGAAGCGGTGCTGAGTGTGGGCGAATGGCGAATGAGCGAATAAGATGACAGAAAATCCAAAATCCACGCCCGAAAGGGCAGTCCAAAATCCAAAACCCCTCATTGGCCAGCGTATCCCCAAACTCGATGCCCCGGCCAAGGTGATGGGCCGCATGATCTATGGCCACGATGTCCGCCTCCCCGGTATGCTGCATGGTCGTATCCTGTACTCACGCTACCCCCATGCCCGCATCCTCAAGGTTGATGCCTCGCGGGCTGAGCGTCTGCCGGGGGTCAAGGCGGTGCTGACCGCCGCCGACAACCCGCCCACCAAGTTCGGCTACGGCAAGGATAACACCCCCTTCAAAGGCGAGATCGTCCGCAGCCGGCGCGACGAAGTGGCCGGAGTGGTTGCTATAGACAGCGATACCGCCGAAGAAGCCCTCGCCCTAATCGAGGTTGACTACGAGCCGCTACCCCCCATTTTTTCGGTGGAAGAGGCCCTGGCTCCCGGTGCGCCGCTCATTCACCTGGAGCGAAGCAGCAACCACTTCACCACCTATCATTACCAGCATGGCGACCTCGCCACTGGCGAGGCCGAGTCCGACGTGATCGTTGAGGCCAGCTACCGGCTGCCTTACGTGAATGCTGCGGCGATGGAAACCAGCGTGGTCGTTGCTCAGTTTGACCCACGCGGCCATCTGACGCTGTGGAGCCTCACCCAGATTCCCTTCTTATTACAGCGCGACCTGGCCGAAGCCCTGGGCATCCCCGGCAGCCAGATTCGGATTATCCAGACGGCCATCGGTGGCGCGTTTGGCCGGGGGTTAGACATCTACCCCTTTGAACCGATCGCCGCGCTGATGTCACGCAAAACCGGCCGGCCGGTGCGGCTGGCTTTCTCCCGGCAGGAAGAGTTTACAGCAGGGCCGGCTCGCCAGCCTTGCCAGGTTTCGGTGCGGGCCGGAGCGCGTAAAAACGGCAAGCTCACCTTCCGCGATGTGGCGGCGGTGCTGGATATTGGGGCCTACGTTTCCTGGGGCTCGGTCACGCCGCTGGTCATGATGGAAACCGCTGCTTCATTATATGAAGTGCCGCATGTGCGCTTCAAAGCCGAGTGCGTCTACACCAACAACCCGGTGACCGGCGCGGTGCGTGGCTACGGCAACCCGCAGTCCACCTTTTTCACCGAAACCATCATGGACCGGCTGGCCGAAGCCTTGCAGATGGACCAGGCTGCCTTCCGTATCCTCAACGCCAACCGGCCCAATACCGAAACGCCCCAGGGTCTAATCATTACCTCGTGCGGGCTAAAGGAGTGCCTTGAAGCGGTAGCAGCCGCGGCGGACAGGGGAGCAGAGGGGCAGGGGAGCAGAGGAGCAGCCGATTTTAGATTTTCGATGGCCGATTTTGGACCCAGCCAGGACGATGCTGCCAATAATCCAAAATCCAAAATCCAAAATCCAAAATCCAAAGTCGGTATCGGCTTTGCTTCAACCTTGAACGTGGGCGGAGGGGCGCGGATTTATCGCAGCGATGGCTGCGGGGCCATCGTCAAAGTGGACGATTTTGGGCATGTCACCCTGATTAGCGGCTCCAGCGAAATCGGCCAGGGGTCAGAAACGGTGCTGGCCCAGATTGTGGCTGATGTGCTGGGAGTGCCGGTGAGTGATGTGACCGTGCTCAACAGCGACACCGACGTCAAGCCGTGGGATGTGGGGGTGCATGCCAGCCGGACCACCTTCATCGCCGGGAATGCCGCGCACCAGGCCGCCTTGGCGGCTCGCCGCCAGATTTTTGAAACCGCCGCCGAGATGCTCGGTGTCAATCCGGAAGAGTTGGTTACTCATAACGGTAAAATAGAAGTCGCAGGGGAGCAGAGGAGCAGAGGAGCAGAGGAGCAGGGGAGTAAAGAAAAAAATCTAAAACCTAAAATACCCAAAGGGCACGATGTCCAAAATCCAAAATCGGTTGCTTTGGCCAAGGTTGTCCGCAGCCGGCACTACCGTGAGGGCGGCCAGGTCATCATGGGTGAGGGTTGGTATGACCCACCGACCAAACTGGTGGACAAAGATACCTACAAAGGTAACATCTCGGCCACGTATGGCTTTGGGGCGCAAATGGCGGAAGTCGAGGTTGATACCGAAACGGGCATCGTGCGGGTCCTGCGGCTGGCCTGCGCCAACGATGTGGGCCGGGCCATCAATCCCCTGGCAGTGGAGGGCCAGATTGAAGGCGGGGCGCAGATGGGGCTGGGCTACGCTCTAAGCGAAGAGCTAATCGTGCGGGAGGGGCAGGTGTTGAATCCCGATTTTCGGCTGTACCGGCTGTTCACCGTTGCGGATATGCCCCAAATTGAAACCTGCCTGATCGAAACGGACGACCCCCAGGGGCCGTTTGGGGCCAAGGGCGTGGGGGAGATGGGCGGCACCCCGACCGCCGCCGCCATCGCCAATGCCATCTATGACGCCGTCGGTGTACGCCTGACCGAACTGCCCATGACGCCGGAGCGTGTTCTGGCCGCTTTGGATCAGAAAGCTCAACACGCTGAATATAGCTGAACAAAAAAGCTTCTGCCGGGATTAGGGGACTAGGAGATGAAAAGTTAAGAAAAATCCCCCAATCCCCTAATCTCGGCTTAAATAAGGGTAAAATAGCTGATGACGCTAAAAACGAACGGACCCCGCTTCAACCCACATCTCCTCAATGTGCCGCTCTACATCGGCGGCAAATCTATTGAGGAAATCAAAGCACAGTTTGGTTTTGAAGAGGTGGTTAAATTAGCCTCTAACGAAAGCCCGATTGGCCCGTCGCCGCTGGCGGTGGAGGCTGCCCGGCAGATGTTGAGCGAAGCTCATCGCTATCCGGGTATCACCGAATTAGCGCTGCGCCGCAAACTGGCCGCCCGGCTAGGCCCGGGACTGGACGAAGGAAACATCGTTATCGGCAACGGAGGCACCGATATTTTGCGCCTGATTACCCAGGCCTTTGTCTTTGAGGGCGGTAACACGATTATGTGCCGGGCTACCTTCCCCATGTATCACATCTTTACCACCATGTTTGGCGGCGCGCCCAGACCGGTTGACTCCAGGCCCGACTACCGGCACAACCTGGCAGCGATGGCCGCCCAGATTGACGATGATACCCGCCTGATCTACCTCTGCTCCCCTAACAACCCAACCGGCGATATCATTACCCAGGGCGAGGCGGATGAATTTTTGGCGAGTGTGCCCGCCCATGTCGTTGTCATCTTTGATGAATCGTATGCCGACTTTGTAACCGACCCGGCTTATCCCGATACCATAGCCTATGTTAAAGGGGGACGCAATGTGCTGGTGGTGCGCAGTTTTTCCAAGTATGCTGGGCTGGCCAATTTGCGGGTTGGCTATGCTATCGGGCGAACCGAAATGGCCGACTACCTGCAACACACCCAGTCGCCGTTCCACACCGGGGCAATTGCCCTCGCGGCGGCGGCGGCTAGCCTGGACGACACCGCCTATCACACCCGGCACCGTGAGGTGGTGCTGGCGGAGCAAGCCTATTTATACACGGCTCTGGACGAATTGGGGTTGAAATACCTGCCCAGCCAGTCCAATTTTGTCACCTTTCTTGATCCGCCCCTGGCTCCTACGACCCTGGCCGAACAGTTGTTGTGGCAGGGCATTATCGTCCGGCCTATGGCCGGCTTTGGGCTGCCCAACGGCATCCGGGTAACGGTTGGGAGTCATGGGGAGAATATGAAGTTTATCGAAGCTTTAAGAACGATCCTGGTAGCACAGGCTGTGCTTGAAAAGGCGATTTAAGGGAGCTTGGAGAAGAAATGGATGAGATGAAACGACCTGTGGTACGTACCCAATTTCTGGTGTTCACCCTATTTGGCGATTACATTTTGCCGCGGGGCGGGGCTATTTGGATGAGCGATTTGCTCTATCTACTGGAACTGTTAGGCGTGACCGAACGGGCGGCCCGCTCGGCCCTCTCCCGGATGACGCGCAAAGGCTGGTTGATTGCCCGGCGGCAGGGTCGGCGCAGCCAATACTCCCTCACGGCGCGCGGTTGGGCGCTGCTGGAAGAAGGCGGGCGGCGCATCTTTGAGCCGCCCTTTACCGATTGGGACGGTTTGTGGCATGTGGTGGTCTTCTCTTTGCCCGAAGAAGAACAAAATCTGCGGCATGCCCTGCGCCAGCGGCTGATCTGGTTGGGCTTTGGCCGCCTGGCCCCAGGAACCTGGGTGTCGCCCCACAATCGCAAGCTGGAGTTGGAAAATATCTTTAACGAGTTGAATGTGCGCAAATATGTTGAGGTTTTTTCGGGTATGCGCATGGAGCTAACCTCGGAGCAGGAACTTATCCAGAAATGTTGGGATTTACCCGGCCTGGAGGCGGAGTATCGAGATTTTATTGCCCGCTACCAGTCAGAATATGAACAATGCCAGGGACAGGGTAACGGCCGGGTGCATTTATCGCCGGAGGTGTGCTTTGTGCGCCGCTTCTGGCTCACCTACAATTTCCAACCCTTCCCGCTGAAAGACCCTGGCTTGCCGACAGCCTTATTATTACCCGATTGGCTGGGCTTTCAGGCGCGCCAGCTTTTTGAAGCCTACCGCCAATTACTGGGAACTTACGCCAATCAGTTTGTGGACGAAGTAGTTAAAGGGAAGAGAGACACAGCAACAGCAGAAAAGCCAGAAACCGCCTTGCCCCAAAAGATAGCAGAGTTGCAGAGTAGCAGGTAGCAAGGTCGCAAAAGGACACTTGCTACTTTGATCTGGCTGCTGATTACTGGTATCTGACTACTGGTATCTGGTTACTGGCTACTGAAATCTGACTACTGATTACTGCCCTCAGGAGGTATACCTATGAGCCATACATGCGGCTTGAGCTTTGATCAATTTGAAATAGGGGCCAAATACATCTCGGCGGCTCGCACCGTCACCGAGGCCGATGTGGTGGCTTTTGCCGGCCTCTCCGGCGATTTCAACCCGCTGCACACCAACGCCGAGTTTTGTAAAGAGACACCCTTTGGTGAGCGCATTGCCCACGGCATGCTGATTGTATCTATGGCCACCGGAATGGCCAATTGGACCGGCATCTTTGAGGGTACCACTCTGGCCCTGTTGGAACAGGTAATCCGCTACAAGGGCGCGGTCAAGTTTGGCGACACGATCCACCTGGAGCAGGAAGTCTTGGAAAAAAAAGAGAGTTCCAAACCCGACCGGGGCGTGGTGATTTTTGCCTCGCGGGTGCGCAATCAACGGGATGAAGTGGTCATTGATGGAGAGTGGACTCTGCTGATGAAGCGGGATAAATAAGCTAATGGCGAATAGAAGACTGAATCAAATCCAAAATCTAAAATCTAAAATCCAAAATCGGAGAGGGTCATGTTGTTAGCCGAAAAAGTAGCTTTGATTACCGGTGCGGGCAATGGGATCGGACGGGCAACGGCGCTGCGCTTTGTTCGTGAGGGGGCACAACTGGTGTTGAGCGACCTCGACCCAGAGGGGTTGGCAGCCACACAGCGTGAAATTGGTGAAGTCGGCGGGAAGGCCAGGGTAGTGGAAGGCAGCGTGGCCGAACGGGCAGACGCCCAGCGGATGGTCGAGACGGCGCTGGAGCAGTTTGGCCGGCTGGATATTCTCATCAACAACGCCGGCATCGCCCGCGACGGCTTGACCACCCGGCTCAAAGAGGGCGAGGTCAAATTGATGCGCGATGAGCAGTGGGACACCGTTTTAGAGGTCAATCTGAAAGGGGCCTGGCTCTGTGCTCAGGCGGCGGCCATTCCTATGATGCGCCAAAAATATGGCCGGATCGTCAACACGGCATCGGTGGCGGTGCGGGGGAATGTGGGCCAGGCCAACTATGCCGCCTCAAAGGCCGGTCTGATTGGCTTAACCCGTACCCTGGCCCTGGAATGGGCTCGTTTTGGTATTGCCGTCAACTGCATTGCGCCGGGTGGAGTCAAAACCCGCATGACTGCCGCGATTCCCGAAGCGATGATGGCCGGCCTGTTGGAAAAGATCCCCTATCGCAGACTGGCTGAAGCCGACGAGATTGGCGCCGTTCACGCCTTTCTGGCCAGCGACCAAGCCTCCTATATTACCGGCCAGGTTATTTTTGTGGATGGCGGCATGACCATTGGGGTCTAAGGAGTTGAGCGATGTTTCAAGCAGCCTACATCCCCTACGGTGGCTACTGGTCTACCCCTTTTGTTAAATGGCAGGGCAATTTTGCTAATCTACACCCGCTCACCTTTGCCGCCGAGATTGCCCGTCGTGCTCTACAGGCGCGAGATATTTCGCCGGAGGTATTCACAAACCTATATTTTGGCACAACTGTACCGGCCAAAGGTTCATTCTACGGTGCGCCCTGGCTGGCCGGGCTAATTGGAGCCGATGGTATCACCGGGCCAACCTTTGCCCAGGCCTGCGCGACCTCGGCCCGCGTGCTGGGTAGCGCAGCCCAGGCGGTCGAAACGGAACAGGACGCTGCCCCGGTTATTCTCTGCCTCGCCGCCGACCGCACCTCGAACGGCCCGCACCTCCTGTATCCTAACCCGCTGGGTCCCGGCGGGCGTGGCGAGGCCGAAGATTGGGTCTGGGACAACTTTAACTGCGACCCCCTGGCCGGCAACAGTATGCTCGAAACGGCGGAAAATGTAGCCCGCGCAGCAAATATTTCTACAGCGGAGCAGAACGAGGTGGTGCTGATACGTTATAACCAGTACCAGCAGGCGTTGGCTGGTGACGCGGCCTTTCACAAACGATATATGGTTACACCGATTGAGGTCAAGACCCCCCCCTACCCCCCCCTTAAAGGGGGGTCAAAGGGGGGAGTGGTAGTAACCGATGACGAAGGCGTTTTTCCCACCACCGCCGAGGGGTTGGCGCGCCTCAAGCCGGTTTTGCCGGAAGGAATCGTTACCTTTGGGGGGCAAACCTACCCCGCCGACGGTAACGCCGGGCTGATCGTTGCCACACGGGAGCAGGCCCGCGCTCTGAGCCGCAACCCGTCGCTTGAGATTCAACTGCTGGCCTTTGCCGAGGGCCGGGCGGCCAGAGGCTATATGCCCCAGGCAACTGTCCCTGCCGCCCGCCGCGCTCTGGAATGGGCCGGGCTGCGACTGTCGGACATCAAGGCAATCAAAACGCACAACCCTTTTGCGGTGAATGATTGCTATCTCAGCCGGGAATTGGGTATTCCCCTGGAAGGAATGAACAACTACGGCTGTTCGCTCATCTGGGGCCATCCCCAGGGGCCGACCGGGCTGCGGCTCATCATCGAGCTGATTGAAGAGTTGACTCTGCTGGGCGGCGGCTACGGCCTGTTCACCGGCTGTGCCGCCGGCGATACCGCTGCCGCCCTCGTGGTGAAAGTGAGCTGATGAGAGGCAAAATGGGACTTTTGCTTGAATTTGACCACATGCGCCTGGAAAAAGAGGGCAAACTGGCCTGGATTACGTTCACGCGGGAACGCTACCTGAACGCCATGAACAATGCGGCCGTGGGGCAACTCAATCGGGTGGGGCTGGCCCTGGACGCCGATCCTGATGTGCGGGTGGTGGTTATTCGCGGTCAGGGGCGGGCGTTTTGTACCGGCATTGACCTGAAAGAGCTGGCCGCCGACGAAATCAACATGACTTACTTCAAACTGTGGGAAAAGGCGCTCCATCTTTTTGAAACGATGGAGAAAATTGTGGTGGTCGGCATGCACGGCTACTGCCTGGGCGGCGGCTTGCAACTGGCTATCGCCGCTGATATTCGGGTGAGCACGCCCGATTGCCAGATGGGCCTGCCTGCCATCAAGGAGTCGCTCATTCCCGGTTTAGGTCCGTGGCGCTTGCCCAAGTACATCGGGTGGGGACGAGCCAAAAAGATGATTTTGGGCGGCCAGAATATCAACGGCGAAGAGGCGCTGCGAATTGGGTTGGTGGATCACCTGGCTCCGGCAGAGAACTTCTTGGCCCACCTGGATGAAGTAGCGCGGGAATACCTCAAGGCTTGCTCGACCGGGACGCGCATGAGCAAGCGGGTGCTGAACGAAGCATTTACGCGGGATTACTCGTCCGGCCTTCAGTATTATCTAGATTTGCAGGAACAGACCCAATACAGCCTGGATGCCGAGGAAGGCAAGCGAGCTTACCTGGCTAAACGTGAACCGCAGTGGCAGTGAGCCAATTTTGGATTTTAGATTTTGGATTTTGGATGATGGAAGATGGAACTTTTGCTTGAATTTGAATTTATGCGGCTGGAAAAAGAGGGTAAGCTCGCCTGGGTTACGTTCACGCGGGAACGTTACCTCAATGCGATGAATAATGAGGCCACGGTGCAACTCAATCGGGTGGCGCTGGCTCTGGACGCCGATCCTGATGTGCGGGTGGTGGTTATTCGCGGCCAGGGCCGGGCTTTTTCAACCGGGATTGATCTCAAACAGTTATCCGCCGACGAGATTGATATGACCTACCATCAACGTTGGGAAAAGGCCCTCCGCCTTTTTGAAACGATGGAGAAAATTGTGGTGGTGGGCATGCACGGCTA
Source organism: Chloroflexota bacterium (assembly GCA_016860845.1). The sequence continues at coordinate 161,616 of BOKF01000010.1, read as the reverse complement.
CTGCCTGGGCGGGGCGCTGCAACTGGCCCTGGCCGCCGATATTCGAGTCAGTACGCCCGATTGTCAACTGGGCCTGCCAGCGATCAAAGAGTCGCTCATTCCGGGGCTGAGCGTATGGCGGCTGCCGCGCTATGTGGGTTGGGGCCGGGCCAAAAAGCTCATCCTGGGCGGCCACAATCTCAGCGGAGAGGAAGCGGAGCGAATTGGGTTGGTGGATCACCTGGCCCCGGTGGAGGATTTCTTTGCCCATTTGGATGAAGTGGCGCGGGGCTATCTCAGGGCTTGCTCCACCGGGACGCGCATGAGTAAATTGGTCCTGAACCAGGCTTTCGACCTGGATTATGAAGCTATCCTTCAATATTACCTGGAATTGCAGGAACAGACCCAGTACAGCCTGGATGCCGAGGAAGGCAAGCGAGCTTACCTGGCTAAACGTGAACCGCAGTGGCAGTGAGCCGATTTTGGATTTTAGATTTTGGATTTTAGATTGGTCTTTTGGGCAGGGATTTTGATGTGGGGAAGCAAACTATGGTGATAGAAGTCTTGCCAACCCTTGCTCTTAATGGGGGTATGTTGGAGCCGTTTGAAGCTGTGCAAAAGCGCACGCCGGTAGTGATTGATCATAATCTCTGCACGGGCTGTGAGCTGTGCATCTACGCCTGCCCCCAGGCGGTGCTAAAAGCGATACCTGATGTCCATCGTCTGGAGGGCCTGGTGGCGGTGGTCTATAATCCCGCACTCTGCACCGCCTGCCGCCAATGTGAAGATGTCTGTCCTGATTTCTGTATCACCGTGAGGGAGGGGAGATAACTATTTTTATGGAAAGAGTCATGGAGCGAATGGTCGAGGTCAGGTGGCATTCCCGTGCCGGGCAGGGCGCGGTCACTGCGGCCGAAATGTTGGCGGCGGCGGCCCTGCGCGAAGGCAAACATGTGCAGGCCTTTCCCGAATTTGGGCCGGAACGAATGGGGGCGCCGCTGCGAGCTTTTAACCGAATTAGTCCCTATCCTATTCGAGTTCACGGCGTGGTGGAAGAAGCCAGCGTGGTCATTGTGGTTGATCCTTCTCTGCTGGGGGCAGTTCCGGTAGAGGCCAATGTGGCTGTGGATGGCATTATCTTGGCCAATACCACTCATTCCCCAACCGAAGTGCGGCGAATATTAAGCCTCAATGGGCAGCGGATTGCTTGCGTGGATGCAACCCAGATTGCCGTAGCTTGTTTTGGCCTGGCCAAACCCAACACCCCGATGTTGGGCGCGGTGGCGCGGGCGACCAGCCTGATTAGCCTCGATACCTTGCTCGCTGAAGTGGAAGAGACCCTCGGTAAAAAACTTTCGCCCAAAGTAGTGACCGGTAATCTCGAAGCAGTGCGGCGGGCTTACCAGGAGGTGGCCTATGTCTAGCGGCGGCTTACCGGCAGATTTGCTGATAAACGAGGATTTACCGCTCTGGCACGAAATACCTCCCGGCGGGGTATCAACCGATGCCGGCAGCACCGCCTCACGCAATACCGGGAACTGGCGAGGCGGCGGCAAACGCCCTCTGCTTGACCTGAATCTCTGCGTGCAGTGTTTGCACTGTTGGATTTCTTGCCCAGACGCCTGCTTTATTTTGCAGAATGGTCTGGTGACCGCCATTGATTACGACCACTGCAAAGGCTGTGGTATTTGCGTCAAAGAGTGCCCCCCTATGGTCAACGCCTTGGTGTTGATTGAAGAGCGGCGCTTTACCTGATTTTAGATTTGCGATTTTGGATTTTAGATTTTTTGAATTGACGCCCCTTCTGAAAACCACAATCTAAAATCCAAAACTGAATAAAGGGATATGTTTTATTATGGTAAATACATCAGCACCTATAGAAGACGCAATCCAAAATTCACAATCGTCAATCCAAAATCGGCACGTTGTTTTGAGTGGGAATGGGGCGGTGGCACATGCGCTGCGCCAGGTGGACCCGCACGTTTATCCGGGCTATCCCATCACGCCTTCCACCAAGATTATGGAAATGGTGGCCGGTTTTATTGCCAACGGCGAAATGCAGTGCGAATTAATTGCCGTGGAGAGCGAGCACAGCGCCATGAGTGCGGCGGTGGGCGCCGCGGCGGCGGGGGCGCGGGTGGTCAGCGCCACCTCAGCCAACGGCCTCGCTTTTATGTGGGAGGTGCTTTACATTGCTTCCGGCTCACAACTGCCGATTGTGCTGGCCGTGGGCAATCGCGCTTTGAGCACGCCGATCAACGGTTTTGCCGACCACGGCGAGGCGATGGGGGCGCGTGACGCCAGTTGGATTCAACTTTACAGCGAAAGCGTGCAGGAAGCCTACGACAATATTATCCAGGCGTTTCGGATTGGCGAGGATGAACGGGTGCGGCTGCCGGTTATGGTCTGCCTGGATGGCTTTTTGCTGACCCATACCAGCGAAAATGTGATCCTGGAAGATGATCAGGCGGTTAAAGATTTCGTTGGGCCGTGTCGAGCCGAATATACGCTGCTTGACCCGGATCACCCGGTAAGTCACGGCCTGAGCGATCCGCCGACCTATTATATGGAACACAAGATGCGCCAGCAGGCCGGGATGGAACGTGCTCGCGACGTCGTCGAGGAGGTGGGGGCGGAATTTGGGCAGCGTTTTGGCCGCCGCTATGGGTTGGTAGATACCTATCGGCTCGAAGACGCCGAAACTGCCATCGTGATTTTGGGTTCGGAGGCGGGCCGGGTGAAGGATGTCATTGATCAACTGCGCCAGTCCGGCCAAAAAGTTGGTTTGCTGCGGCTGCGAGTAGTGCGGCCCTTCCCCGATGAGCAAGTGGCACGGCAGTTGTTGGGTTTGCGGGCCGTAGCGGTGATGGATCGCTCCTACGCCCCCGGTGCAGTGGGCGCGCCGATGTTTCATGAAATTCGCTCTGCTCTGTACGATTATCGCGGCAGTGCGCCGTCCATCATCAATCGTATCTATGGTTTAGGTGGGCGCGAATTACGCAATGCCGACGTACAGCACATCTTTGCCGAACTGGGAGCGCTGGCTCGTGGAGACGAAACTGTGCCCCTGATTCGGATGGTAGGCTTACGTGGGGAACAATCTCCCACCTGGCAGGAACTCCGGCCGCTGGAGATGTCAGAACCCAACAGGATAAAATCAATCGTAAATCCAAATCTAAAATCTAAAATCGTTTAGGGACTTAGCCAATGCCCAATGAACAGTTAGTTTTTGCCGCCCATCATGCCGAACCGCTGGCCAGCGGCCACAGCCTGTGTACCGGCTGTGCCGCCAGCATCATTGTCCGCCAGGTCATCATGTCCACCGAGCATCCCGTGGTAGTAGCCAACGCCACTGGCTGCCTGGAAGTCTGCACCGGCGTCTATCCGACCACCTCGTGGAACGTTTCCTGGATTCACAATGCTTTTGCCAATACGGCCGCCACGCTCAGCGGCATCGAGACCGCCTATCGCGCCCTGCGCAAGCGCGGCGAGATCCCAGAGCGGGAGATCAAATTTGTCGCTTTTGGCGGCGATGGCGGAACCTACGACATCGGCCTGCAAAGCCTGTCTGGGGCGCTGGAGCGAGGGCATGACCTGGTCTATGTTTGCTACGACAACGGCGCTTATATGAATACCGGCGTCCAGCGTTCCAGCGCCACCCCCATTGGGGCCAATACTACTACCAGTCCGGCTGGAAGCCTGGCCTATGGCAAGTCGGAACTGCGTAAAGATTTGACCGCTATTGCCGAGGCGCATGGCATTCCCTACATTGCCCAAACCTCGCCCGGCTACTATATGGACTTGATGGTTAAAGCCAAACGCGCCTTCGAGACCAGAGGGCCGGCCTTTCTGAACGTGCTGAGTCCCTGCCCCTTGGGATGGGTGAGCGAGCCGGGCGACACCCTGGTTCTGGCTCGCCTGGCCGCCGATACCTGCATCTGGCCCTTATTTGAAATTGCCGAAGGTAAATTTTCGCTGACGTATCTGCCGCTGGAAAAAAAGCCGGTGGTGGAGTGGTTAAAACGGCAGGGGCGCTTCCGCCACCTTTTTACGCCGGACAACGAAGGCGTGATTGACCGGATTCAGGCCGAGGTGGACCACAACTGGCAAAAGCTGCTTAACCGGGCCGGAGACGCTCTGCCAGATTTTGCCGGTCCGGTTGGCGGTGAACGCTGGAGGAACTAAAGATGACCTCACCCACAACAGGGCAGATCCGTTCTTTATCAGGCAATGCGGTGGTCGCTGAAGCGGCGGTAGATGCGGGCTGCCGCTTTTACGCCGGCTATCCCATCACGCCTTCTTCCGAAATCGCCGCCGATATGTCGCGCTCGATGCCCCGCGTGGGTGGGGTCTTTATCCAGATGGAGGATGAGATTGCCAGCATGGGCGCGGTGATTGGCGCATCGCTGGCCGGGTTGAAAGCGATGACTGCCACCTCAGGGCCGGGTTTCTCCTTAAAACAGGAGAATATTGGTTTTGCCTGTATCGCCGAAGTGCCGTGCGTGATTGTCAACGTCATGCGCGGCGGTCCCAGTACCGGCCTGCCTACCCTGCCTTCCCAGGGCGACGTCATGCAGACCCGCTGGGGCACGCACGGTGACCACTCCATTATTGCCCTGGCTCCCGCCACCCTGACCGAAGTTTATTGGGAAACCATCCGCGCTTTCAATCTGGCGGAACGGTACCGCACCCCGGTCGTACTGCTGCTGGATGAAATCCTGGGCCACATGAGTGAGCGGGTTGAGTTACCTGATCCCGCCGAAGTGGAGATTGTCAATCGAGCTAAGCCTGAGGTCCCGCCGGAAGAATATCTGCCTTACGCCACCAACGGCAGCTACGTGCCGCCGATGGCCGATTTTTTTAGCGGCTACCGCTATCACGTCACCGGTCTGACCCACGATGTCACCGGCTTCCCGACCGAGGAACCGGCCACTTCCCAGGCGTTGATTGAGCGCCTGACGGCTAAGATTATGGACAACCTGGACGACATCCTCAAAAACGAGGAAATCGGCCTGGCGGATGCGGAGATCATGGTGCTGGCTTATGGTTCAGTGGCTCGTTCGGCGCAGGTAGTTATAGCTCAGGCGCGGGCAGCAGGTCTCAAAATCGGTCTTTTTAGACCCGTCACCTTGTGGCCCTTTCCCAGCCGGCGTGTGGCCGAACTGGCCCAGCAGGTGAAAGGCATCCTGGTCCCGGAGCTGAACATGGGCCAGCTTGTCGGCGAAGTGGAGCGAGTGGCCGGTTTAACCCCGGTTACACCACTCAATAAGGCCAACGGCCAGCCGATTACGCCTACCGAAATCCACCTGGCCTTGAGCCGGATGCTGGAGGAACTGAAGTGAGCTACCCAAAGATAAATCTTTGGGCTTCCGGTTTCGTCCAACCCATGAGGTTGTCCACCGGCGTTTTAGGTTCCCGGCGCTCCGCCGGTACATTTCGTTCGAGGTTCACGGCTGCATTCAAATCCCGGTCGTGCAGCGTGTTGCAGCCTTCACAAACCCAGAAACGGTGATGCAGTTGCAGGTCTTGATTGAGCCAGCCACAAACCGAACAGCTCTTGGAACTGGGAAAGAAACGGTCGACCCGCTCGACGCGGCTGCCGCTCCACTGGCCTTTGTACTCAAGGAAGGTCCCAAAGCAGCTCCAGCCGGAGTCAGCGATGGACTTGGCCAGATGGTGATTCTTGAGCATCCCGCAGACATTGAGGTTCTCAATCTTGATGAGGCCAAAGCGGTTGACGATCTGGCGGCTGGTCTGGTGCAGGAAGTCCTGGCGCTGGTTGACCACCTTCTGATGCTGGCGAGCCAGCCGCAAGCGGGCTTTCTCCCGACCCTGACTGCCTTTCTGGGTCCGGCTCAAAGCCCGCTGCAAGCGTTTCAGGCGGCGTTCGGACTTCCTGAGATACTGCGGATGCTCAATCTTTTCAGCGGTGGACAGCACGGCAAAGGTCTTCAGGCCCAGGTCAATGCCGACTGTGCCCGGCTTCAGGACTGGCTCTTTAATCTCCAGCTCACATTGGATCGAGATGAAGTACTGACCACTCTTGGTTTTTGTAATGGTCACATTCTTCATCTTGCCTTCAATAGGCCGGTGCAAGACCGCCCGAACCGGGCCGATCTTGGGCAGAACAATGCGGCTGCCCTGAATGCTGAAACGCTCCGGGTAGCGAATGGACTGCTCCTCGTATTTACTTCTAAAGCGGGGATAGCCCAGCGGCATACCGTCTTTGCGAGGCTTCTGGCCGGGTTGGGGTTTGGGCAGGGTGCCTTCTTTGGCTTTCTTAAAGTAGGTGGCGTAAGCCCCGTCCAGATCGCGCAGCACCTGCTGCAAGACCTGGCTGTCAGCCTCCTTGAGCCAGGGCACAAAGCGTTTGATGACGGTCAGCATATAGGCCGTGTCGTTGTAATTGATCCCTTTGCCGTGTTCGAAGAAGTGGGCCTTCCGCGCCGCCAGACCGAAGTTGTACACAAATCTGGCATGGCCGAACTGGACCGCCAGGGCCGCTTGTTGGGACTGGTTGGGATAGAGGCGATAGCGAAAGGCTTTTTGGATGCGCATGTCCGAATTTTAGCACAAATGTTCTGTTTAAGCAACTGTTTCAGCCAGGCAGGACAGAGTCCCGCCTGGACGACCAACACAATAGACAAAAAAAGGAGTTTAGCCCCTTATATCCCAAAGTTGAAAACTTTGGGTTTTACGGGGCGTTCAATAATATGGTAACAACAACCACTTTTATTCCGCAGAATCGTCTAAAGCCGGTGGTTAATTACAACGACTATCTTCGCAACGACAAAATGCCGACCCTGTGGTGCTCCGGCTGCGGGGATGGCCTGGTGATGAAGGCGCTCATCCGGGCAGTGGATGAGTTGGGCTGGGACAAAGACAGCGTGGCCGTTGTTTCCGGGATTGGCTGCTCCGGGCGCATGTCCAGCTATCTCGATTTCAACACCCTACACACCCCGCACGGACGGACCTTGCCTTTTGCCACCGGCCTCAAGCTGGCCAAACCCGACGCCCACGTGATTATCATTGCCGGCGATGGCGACGCCCTGGCCATCGGCGGCAATCACTTTCTGCACGCCTGCCGCCGCAATATTGATTTGACCCTGATCATTATCAATAACTTTATCTACGGGCTGACCGGCGGCCAGTTCTCCCCGACGACACCGCCCGGCTCTTTTGCCCAAACCTCGCCGGATGGCTCGATGGAACCGACCTTTGATACGGCCAAAGTCGCTATTGCCGCCGGGGCTACCTACGTGGCTCGTTCGGCCGTGTCCAATCCGCGCCACATTAGCGAAATGATACGGGGTGGTTTGGCTCATCAGGGTATGGCGGTGGTTGAGGTCATTTCCAACTGCCACGTCAACTTTGGCCGGCGCAATGTCAGCGCCGAACCGGAAGAGATGATTGCCTGGATTGCCCGGCAAACCATTTCGCCCGATATTGCTCAATATATGAGCGCAGCAGAGTTAAACGGGCGATTAACCGTTGGCGTGCTCCAACACCTTGAGAGCCAACCCGAATATGTCGCCAGCTATTATCAAAAGGCCAATCAACTCCGTGGATTTTAGATTTTATGCTTACAAACAAAGTCCAAAATCGGTTCGAGGTTCGTTTGAGCGGGGAAGGCGGCCAGGGGGTCGTACTGGGCGGCGCAATATTAGCCGAAGCGGCCATTTTGCATGAAGGGCGTTTTGCCGTGCAAAGCCCCATGTACGGCTCCCGCGTGCGCGGCGGTCCAACCAAAGTGGATGTGATTGTCAGCGACGAAGAGATTATCTATCCTCGCGCCGCCAATATCAACTTTTTCATGTCGCTGGCCCAGATGTCGTATGACAAATTCTGCGCCGAGCTGGCCGATGATGCCCTGATTATGGTAGACAAAAATCTCGTACCAAACGTCGCCGACCACCACCATCCGGTCTACCGTTACCCCTTTGTCGAGGCAGCCAAGAATGAGCTGGGCAATGTGGTGCTGTCTAACATCATCGCCTTGGCGGCGCTGGTCAAACTGACCGGCGTGGTCTCGCCCGAAGCCCTCTGGCAAGCCATCGCTGCCCGCGTTCCCCAAAAATACCTTGACTTGAACCGGCGGGCCATGGAGCTGGGCTTTCAAGTTGGCTCGGAAATGATGGGAAAATAAGAAGTCCAAAATCGGGAGGGGATTATGGCAATCTGGAATAAAGAATTTGAAACGATGCCGCGAGAGGATTTAAGCAAGCTGCAATTTGAGCGGCTAAAGGCGTTGGTTGAGCGGGCTGGCCAGACCTCGCCTTATTATAGGAAGAAGCTGGCCGAGGCCGGCGTTAGTGCGGGTGATCTCAAATCCCTGACCGACATCGCCACCCTGCCCTTCACCACCAAAGAAGAGCTGCGCTGCAACTATCCCTGGGGCATGTTCACCGTCCCGCTTAAAGAGGTCGTGCGGATTCACGCTTCCAGTGGAACTACCGGCAAGCCGATTGTCGGCGGCTACAGCCGGGCTGATTTAAAGTTATGGGCAGAAGTGATGGCCCGCACTGTTACCGCGGCGGGCATCACCGCCGACGACATTGTGCATAACGGCTACGGCTACGGCCTTTTCACCGGCGGGTTGGGCTTTCATTTGGGGGCCGAGGCAGTCGGTGCAACAGTCGTACCTGCTTCGGCAGGGCTGACCCGGCGACAATTGATGCTGATGGAGGATTTTGGGGCCACCGTCCTGACCTGCACCCCCTCCTACTCTCTAGTGATTGCGGAGGAGGCGGCGGCAGAAGGGATTGACATCAGAGAACGGCTCAAGCTGCGGGTGGGGGTTTTCGGGGCCGAACCCTGGACCGAGAAGATGCGCGAGGAAATCGAAGCGGCGCTCAACCTGGATGCTTACGATATTTACGGCTTAACAGAAATCATTGGGCCAGGCGTCTCGGTGGAGTGCGAGCATCACTGCGGCCTGCACATTTTTGAAGATTACTTTTACCCCGAAATCATTGACCCTTCCAGCGGCGAGCCGTTAGGCTATGGCGTGGAGGGCGAACTGGTCTTTACCAGTCTGACCAAAGAGGCCATGCCGCTGATCCGCTATCGCACCCGCGATCGAACCACGCTCCACGCCGAACCATGCGCCTGTGGGCGGACGCTGGTGCGCATGGAAAAAGTACTGGGCCGCACCGATGATATGCTCATCGTGCGCGGGGTCAACGTCTTCCCCTCGCAAATTGAGCGGGTGCTGCTTGAGTTCGGTGAACTGGAACCCCACTATCAAATCATTGTTGACCGGGGCCGCCATGAACTCGACACGCTGGAAGTGTGGGTGGAGGGGGCTGACAGCCTCTTTATGCCGGTTGAAACCCAACTCATCCAAGAATTGGAACAGAAGATCAAAATTCGCTTGCACGAGGCGCTGATTATCAACTGCTCGGTCAAACTCATGAAGCAGCGTAGTCTAGAACGTAGTATGGGCAAAGCCGTGCGGGTGGTGGATAAGCGGCAGCTTCAGAATTAAAGGGTAGGTTTACTACGAATCTTAAAGACAATGGGGTCTAGCCATGAAAGAATTTATGTCGGGCAACGAGGCCATTGCACGGGGAGCCTGGGAAGCGGGGGTACGCTTTGCAGCCGGATATCCCGGCACACCAAGCACCGAAATCTTGGAAAACCTGGCCGGTTATGAAGGCGTCGAGGCGCAGTGGTCGGCCAACGAAAAGGTGGCCTTTGACGAGGGTATCGGCGCGGCCCTGGGCGGGCTGCGGACGCTGGTGACGATGAAACATGTCGGCCTCAATGTAGCTGCCGACGCCTTTATGGTCTTCCCCTATGCCGGCACCAACGGCGGTTTTGTACTCATCTCTGCCGACGATCCAGGCATGCACAGCTCCCAAAATGAGCAAGATAATCGTTACCTGGCCCGGATGGCCAAGGTTCCGGTTTTGGAGCCGAGCGACCCGCAGGAATGTCATGATTTTATCCTGGCCGCTTATGCGCTCAGCGAACAATTCAAAACGCCGGTGATGGTGCGCACCACCACCCGTTCGGCCCACTCCAAAGGGGTGGTGATGGTGGGCGAACGTCAGGAGGTTGCGGTTAAAGCCTACCAGCCCAACGCTCAACAATATGCCATCCCCATCTATCGCCACCTGCGCCGGCCCGAATTAGAAAAAAAACTGGCCGACCTGACCACCTTTGCCGAAACCTACCCCCTAAACCGGATAGAACCAGAGACACAAGCAAAATCCAAAATCCACGCCCAAAGGGGCAGTCTAAAATCTAAAATCGGATTTGTTACCAGCGGCATCTGCTACCAGTATGTCAAAGAGCTTTTGCCCAGCGCGCCTGTTTTTAAGCTGGGCATGATTTATCCTCTCCCCCGCCAGGCTCTCATTGATTTTTGCAGCCAGTACCAGCGCATTTATGTAGTTGAAGAAGGGGAAGCCTTTATCGAAGATCAACTAACCAGTTTTGGTCTAACCCGTATAATCGGCAAGACCCTGTTTGGAGTCATCGGCGAGTATACCCCGGAGCGGATTGCTGCGGGCTTGATTGCCGACGGCCTCGACCTGACCCGGCCCGTCCCGGCTGTCACCCTTGACAATGACATCACCCTGGTGGTGCGCCCACCGATGTTCTGCGTAGGCTGCGGCCACCGCACCGTATTCGATGTGCTGCGCCAGCTCAAACTTCATGTGGCGGGCGACATCGGCTGTTATAGTATGGGAGCGCTGCCGCCCTACGAAGCCGAACATACTACCTTTTGCATGGGGGCCAGTATCGGCAACGCCTTTGGCTTTCGCCGGGCCGGACAAGACAAAACGGTGGCTATCATCGGCGACAGTACTTTTATTCACGGCGGTATTCCCAGCCTGATTGACACGGTTTACAACCGGGGCGATACCGCCATCATTATTCTCGACAACAGCACTACCGGCATGACCGGCGGACAATCTCATCCCGGCGTAGATTACACCTTGCAGGGCCAGCCCACCACCCGGCTCGACCTGGAAAAATTGGTCAAGGCGGTTGGGGTAGAGCAGGTGGAAGTGGTGGACACCTGGGACCGGCGCGCCCTGGCCAAGGCCATTCGGGCGGCTATGAGTTTTGCGGGTCCGGCGGTAGTGATCGCTCGCGGCCCGTGCCAGTTATTGCCGGAGATGCGCCGGCGCAAACTGACTCCTTTCTCGATTGATTACAACCTCTGCACCAACTGCGGGGCGTGTTATCGCAGTCACTGCCCGGCCATCGTCACCGGCGATAAGGGTCTGCCAACCATCATCGCCAATGATTGCGTCGCCTGTACGGTTTGTGTGGAATACTGCCCGGAGACAGCAATTTTGCAGATACCTGTGTGAGGGTTAATGAAAGTGGGGACCACGGAGAGACGCAGAGCAGACACAGCGCAACGCAGAGAGTAGAAACACTTCCTCTCTGTGTGGTTCTGTGTAACCATTGTTTTTCAGAAGGCTATCGTTCCATGAATAATCCAAAATCGAAAATCGAAAATCGAAAATGGAATGTTATTATCGCCGGGGTGGGCGGGCAGGGCGTTTTGCTTATCAGCGAACTGCTGGCCCGGGCGGCCATCGCCGCTGGCTGCGACGCCAAGCAAACGGAGATTCACGGCGTTTCGCAGCGAGGCGGCAGCGTTTACAGCCACGTTCGTTTTGGGACGCGGATCTATTCGCCGCTTATCACTCCCGGCGAAGCCGATGTTATTTTGGGATTGGAAAAACTGGAAGCGCTTCGCTTTGCCCCCTATCTAAAACCGGCCGGGCTGTGCCTCGTCAATGATTATGAAGTTATCCCTCGCTCCGCCGGCAGCGCCGCCAACCACTACCCCCACCAGGCGATTAAGTATCTCCAGGGCAAGGGCATCCGCGTTGTTGACCTACCAGCCACCAAACTGGCAACCGAACTCGACAATGTTCGCCTGACGAATACAGCCCTGCTCGGCGCGCTCAGTTTCTATCTACCTCTGCCCGAACATATCTGGTTAGAGGTTTTTGAGCAGCGTATCCCGGCCCATGTTCTGACCATCAACCGGCGCAGCTTTGCCCTAGGACGAGAACTGGCGGGGGAACATGAGAAATTGTCAGTCATCAGTGAACAGTGAACAGGAACAGTAATCAGTGAACAGTTGGACTGATAACTGATGACTGATGACTGGAAAAGGTGCGATATGTCTGATTTAAAGGTCGAAGAGCTAATCTATGATTGGAATCGGATGGCCGAGCAGCGCGTTCACTTTCCCGCAAAAATTATGATTACCGATGAAACGCTCCGCGATGGCCTGCAATCGCCTTCTATCACCCGGCCCGACCTGGAAGACAAGGTGAGCTTGCTCTTTCTCATGAATGATCTGGGCATCGCCTGCGCCGATTTAGGGTTGCCGGGAGCGGGAGCACGTTTTAGGGATGAAGTAGCCATTATGGCCAAGGAGATTGCCAATCAACATTTGAACATCCAACCCCAGGCGGCGGCGCGGACCTTGATTGCCGATATCGAGCCGATTGTCAGCGCCTCGCAGGAAGCGGGCATTGCCATCGAAGCCGCTCTCTTTGTTGGCTCCAGCCCCATTCGCCAATATGTGGAAGGCTGGACAATTGACCAACTCCGCCACTTGGTCGAAGAAGCAGTCGGCTTTGCCGTGAGTCACGGCCTGCCGGTGATGTTTGTGACTGAAGATACCACCCGGGCCAAACCGGAGGATTTACAGGCCCTTTACCAAACGGCCATAGAAGCCGGGGCGCACCGCATCTGCCTGGCCGATACCGTCGGTCACGCTATTCCGCACGGCGCTTATGCCCTGGTCAAGTTCATTAAAAAATTCGTGGATGAGCTAGGCGTCGAGGTGGGGATTGACTGGCACGGCCACCGGGACCGGGGGCTGGATATCGCTAACTCGCTGGCCGCCTTAAGCGGAGGGGCTGACCGGGTTCACGCCTGCGCTTTGGGTGTGGGCGAGCGTTCGGGCAATACAGCCATGGAACTGCTGCTGGTTAATTTGCGCCTGCTGGGGCTGATTGACAACAACTTGACCAAGCTCAAAGATTACACCCAACTGGTGTCGGAATCTACCCGTACTCCCTTGCCTTACAACAAACCTATCGTTGGCCCTGATGCCTTCCGCACCGCCACCGGTGTCCACGCGGCGGCGGTAGCCAAGGCTATGAAACTGCACGATGACTGGTTAGGCAACGTTGTCTACAGCGGCGTGCCGGCCGATATGGTGGGCCGTCACCAGCGCATCGAGGTGGGACCGATGAGCGGCTTGCACAATGTCCGTTTCTGGCTGGAACAAAATGGCCTGTGGGCCAGCGACCAATGCCAGCAAGAGATCTTGCAGGCGGCCAAACGCTCCAACCGCCTTTTGACCACTGAGGAGATTATGGACCTCATCCAACGATTTTAGATTTTAGGTTTTGGATTTTGGATTTTTTATCATCCAAAATCAAAGGAGTAAGGTCAATGAATGGACAATCCAAAATTAGAAAGCAGAAATACCCAAAGGGCACGATGTCCAAAACCGGCATGACATTGACCGAAAAAATCCTGGCCGCACACAGTGGCCGGGATGAGGTGCATGCCGGTGAATTTATTACGGCTAAAGTAGACCTGGTTTTTGCCAATGAATTATCGGGCATTGTCACCTTGCGTGTGCTGCGAGAATGGCAGGGCTTTAAGCGGGTGTTTGACCCCAGCAAGGTGATCTTCATCTTTGACCACTTTACCCCCAGCAAAGATATCTCTACGGCCATGATTGTCAAGGAGTTAAAAGCCGAGCTGGACTGCTACGGTGTCAAATATTATGAGTCGGGACGGAACGGCATCGAACACGTCATGCTGCCGGAGATGGGTTTTATTGCGCCAGGCGACCTGGTGATTGGTGGCGACTCCCATAGCTGCACGCACGGAGCGTTGGGCGCCTTTGCCACCGGCGTCGGCTCCTCCGATGTGGCCGCGGCCATGGCCCTGGGCAAGGTTTGGCTTAAGGTTCCCCCAACCCTCAAACTGGTTTATCACGGCCAGCCGCCTCAATGGGTGGGCGGCAAGGATTTGATTCTGCACACCCTCAACCGCATCAGCGTCTCGGGGGCGCTTTACCAGAGCATGGAGTTCAGCGGCGAGACTATAGACGCCCTGACTATTTATGACCGGCTGACTATGGCTAACATGGCCATTGAGGGCGGCGGCAAAGCCGGTATTTTTGCCGCCGACGAGAAAACCCTTGATTTTGTGACCCGGCATGGAGGGCGGCCCGGCGTGGTCTACCAGAGCGACCCCGACGCCGAGTTCAGCCAGGTGATTGAGTTTGAGGTCAGCCGGCTTGAGCCGCAGGTAGCTTTCCCCTACTTGCCGGAAAACAGCCACCCGGTTTCCGAGGCAGGCGATATTCAAATTGACCAGGTGGTGATTGGCTTCTGTACCAACGGTTCGGTGCATGATTTGCGGCAGGCGGCGGAGGTGTTGCGGGGGCGCAAAATTCATCCCAGAACGCGGGCGGTGGTCATTCCCGGCTCGCAGCAGGTGTACAAGCAGGCGCTGAAAGAAGGGCTGATAGACATTTTTGCCGAGGCCGATTGCGCCGTCAGCACCCCCACCTGCGGCCCCTGCATCGGCGGGCATATGGGCGTACTGGCCGCTGGCGAGAGTTGTCTCTCCACCAGCAATCGCAACTTTGTGGGACGCATGGGCCATCCGGAAAGCAAAATCTACCTGGCCAACCCGGCAGTGGCTGCGGCGACGGCGGTTGCCGGGCACATTGTCAGCCCTCAAGAGGTCTTGAATTAGTAAAGATGTAGCGAGGAACGGCTTATGCGAATACAAGGCAAAGCCTGGAAATTTGGCAAAAATATTGACACCGACGCCATCATCCCTGCCCGGTACTGCAACACCGCCGACCCTGCCAGGTTGGCCCCTCACTGCCTGGAGGATGCCGACCCCACCTTTGTGAGCAAGATGTCGCCGGGTGATGTGGTGGTGGCCGATGAAAATTTTGGCTGTGGCAGCTCACGGGAGGTTGCGCCGATTACCCTCAAGGCGGCGGGAGTGTCGGCGGTAGTGGCCAAGTCATTTGCCCGTATCTTCTTTCGCAACAGTATCAATATCGGCCTGCCTATCTTCGAGAGCGCGGCAGCAGTGGACGGCATCACCGAGGGCGACGAGATCAGCATTGACCCGGCGGCAGGGATCCTGACCAATCATACCCAGGACGTAGCCTACCCCCTCGAACCCTTCCCCGAATTTTTACAGGAAATGATTCGACTGGGTGGCCTCCGCTACTGGGTAGAAAACAAGCTCAAAACCGCCTCCCAATCCAAAATCTAAAATCTAAAATGGAAATCCTATGATCGCCTTTGAACTGACCGAAGAACAGCACATGTTCCGCAACCTGGCCCGCCAGTTTGCCGAGGAAGTCATCCGGCCCGCTGCCCCGGAAGCTGATGAAAAAGAGGAAATCCCTTGGGAAGTCCTGCTTAAGGCGGCCCAGATGGGGCTGCTCAGCTACATGTACCCAGAGAAGTACGGCGGCGGGGGAGTCGAAAGCCTGCTGACCCGCTGCCTGGTTAAAGAGCAAATCTTCTGGGGCTGCGCCGGAGTTGGGACGACGGTTGGTGGGATTGACCTGGCTGCTACGCCCATTTTATTAGCCGGAACGGAGGAGCAAAAGGAGCGCGCCATTCGCCGCTTCTGCCAAAAGGACGAGGTGCCGCTGGGCGCGTTTGCCCTGACCGAGCCTGATTCCGGCTCTGACTCGGCGGCCATGCGCACGACAGCCAAACACCAGGGGAGTTGTTACCTCCTTAACGGAACCAAAGCCTTCATCTCCAATGGCGGTATCGCCGATATTCACGTGGTCTTTGCCATGACTAATCGTGAACAGGGAACACACGGGATCAGCGCCTTTATTGTCGAGGGCGACCGGCCGGGCTTGTCAATGGGTAAAAAGGAAAAGAAGCTGGGTATCCGCACCTCCCATACGGCCAGTATCATCCTGGAAAATGTGGAGGTGCCGCCTGAAAATCGCCTGGGGGAAGAAGGAGAGGGCTTCAAGATTGCCATGCAAACCTTCGACTCCAGCCGGACGCTGATCGGCGCTGGAGCCGTCGGCGTGGCCCAGGCTGCCTATGAGTACGCTTATGCCTATGCCCAGGAGCGTGAGCAGTTTGGCCAGCCCATTGGTCGCTTCCAGTCCATTGCCTTTATGCTGGCCGATATGGCCACGGCCATTGAGGCCGCTCGTTTGTTGGTCTGGAAAGCGGCCTGGCTCTATGACCGGGGCCAGCCCTGCACCAAAGAGTCAAGCATGGCCAAAGCCTTTGCCGCCGATACGGCCGTGCGGGTGACCACCGACGCGGTGCAAATCCTGGGCGGCTACGGCTACATGCGTGACTTTCCGGTGGAAAAGTGGATGCGCGACGCCAAAATTATGCAAATCTATGAAGGCACAGCCCAAATTCAACGGCTCATCATCGCCCGGCAGTTGGAAAAGGAACGGCAGCGTAAAGTGTGAAATGTAACACGGTAAAGCCACAAATAAGAAATACGCCGTCCGCCTTTTTACCTCTTCCACAGCAAGGAGTGTTAACGTGACAGACGCACAAATCCAAAATCTAAAATCCACGCCCAAAGGGGCAGTCCAAAATCGTTACCGGTTTGGCGTGATTGGCGGCGATGGGATTGGCCCAGAGGTAGTCCGTGAGGGGCTGAAGGTGTTGAAAGCGGCGGCTGACGAGAGCTTTAGTTATGAATTGATCGAATACCCTTACGGCAGCGAGCACTACCTGAAAACCGGCGAATTAGTGCCCGACTCGGCCATTGAGGAGTGGAAGACTCTGGACGCTGTTTACCTGGGAGCCATCGGCCACCCCGAGGTGGAACCGGGGCTGGTCGAACGGGCGGTGATTATGGGGCTGCGCTTTGGACTTGATTTATACGTGAACCTGCGCCCCATCAAGCTCTACGCCGAGCATCTCTGCCCCTTGAAGGGCGTTCAACCGAAGGACGTGGATATGGTGGTGGTCCGGGAGAACACCGAAGATGTGTACGCCCAAATTGGCGGCATTTTCAAAAAAGGCACACCCGACGAAGTCGCCCTGGTGAACGGCGTCTACACCCGCAAGGGCGTGGAGCGGGCAGTACGCTACGCCTTTGAACTGGCTCGCCAACGCGACAAGCAGCGTAAGGTTACGCTGGTGGACAAATCCAACGCCATCCGCCCCCAAGACCTGTGGGTCCGCGTCTTCAATGAAGTGGGCCAGGAGTACCCGGATATCGAACGGGACCATGCTTATATAGATGCCGCTTGTATGTGGCTGGTCAAAAGCCCGCAGTGGTTCGACGTAATTGTAACGCCCAACCTGTTTGGCGACATCATCACCGACTTGGGGGCGATGATTCAAGGCGGCCTGGGCATTGCCGCTTCGGGCAATATTCACCCTGGCCGGACCTCGATGTTTGAGCCGATACACGGCTCTGCGCCCAAATACGGCGGCAAAAACGTAGCCAGTCCTGTGGGAGCGATTGCCGCTGCTGCGATGATGCTCGATTTTCTGGGCGAAAAACAGGCCGCCTGCCGGATCGAACGAGCCATTGAATCACTGCTGGTCAGCCGGCGTATCCCCTCGCTGGACGCTCGCAGCGGCCTGGCTACGAATCAAGTCGGCGATATGGTGGTAACGGAAATGGATTATCATCAGTATAGGAGGGAGGATATGGACTGACCTACCTTAAACAGGCCCAACTCCGGGCCGAAAATCAAGATCTAAAATTCAAAACTTGTCCTGAGCAAAGTCGAAGGGTCCAAAATCGAAAGGGAGGTAGATGATGAATCGAAGAGGATTTTTAGTCTTAGTTCTATTGACAGCTATAGCGTTGTTAACAACGGCCTGTGGCGGGGCAGCGCCGCCGGCCGCTCAAGCTCCGGCCCAGGCTCCGGCTGCTACCGAAGCACCCGTCGCTAATAAAGAAGCGGCGGGAGAGCCATATAAAATCGGTCTATTCTTTTCGATAACAGGGCCGGCTTCGTCGTTGGGTGTCCCGGAGCGGGACACAGCCCAAATGGTTATCGAGCAGGTGAATGAAGCCGGCGGGATTAAGGGGCCGGACGGTAAGCTGCATCCCCTGGAGGGGATTTTTGAGGATGACCAGAGCAACCCTGACGAAGCGGTGCTGATTGTCAAGAAGTTCATTGAGCAGGAAAAAGTACCGATTATTGTGGGCGGTACGGGCAGCCCCGCCAGCATGGCGGTGATTGACACCGTAACCCAGGCTAAACTGCCTTTCATCTCCAATGCTTCGGCCAGCGGGATTGTGGTACCGGTCGAGGAGCGGCAGTGGATTTTCAAGACGCCGCAGCAAAATCTGGTGGTGGCTCAAGTGCAGGGCGACTGGCTGACGGCCAACAAAGTCACCAAGATTGCTTCGTTGGGGGTGAACAACGCCTTTGGGGCCGATTCGATGGAGGCGCTGCGCGGGGTGGTTAAAGAGCTAGGTATTGAGATTGCCTACGAAGGTACGTTTGAACCAGGCGACACCGACTTTTCCGCCCAGTTGACCCAGGTAGCCGGTTCGGGGGCTGAGGCATTGATCGTGCATGCCACACCCGGCGAGGGTGCGCCGCTAACCGTACAATTCCGCGATTTGGGCCTGGAGATGCCGCTAGTTCACAATCACGGTATTGGCAACAAAGCCTTTATCGAGCTGGCCGGGGAGGCGGCTGAGGGTGTCCTCTTCCCGATTGGCAAGCTGCTGGTGGCTGAGGGCCTGCCTGACAGTGATCCGCAAAAGACGATGCTGGTGAAGTATATCGCCGATTATAGCAAACACACAGGTGGAGGTGCGCCCAGCACCTTTGGTGGGCATGCCTGGGACGCGATGCAGATGACCATTATGGCCCTGCAAGAGGTAGGGCCTGATCCGGCGGCCATTCGTGACTATTTGGAGAGCATTCACAACTTTGCCGGTATCTCCGGCGTCTTCAATCTGTCCTCAAAAGACCATAATGGTATTGGCAAGGAATCGCTGGTGATGGTTCAGATTAAAGATGGCAAGTGGGTTTACGTAACACCCGAAGCGTATGCCAGTGTTCAGTAGTTGAAGCCTTCATTGCCCTTAGAAATACGTAGTGGCGACTTTAGTCGCTTATGGTCCAAGAACGACTGAAGTCGTCACTACGAACCCGTTATTAAAGAAGGATACCACTTTGACTCTCCAGGATCAACTCGTCCAATTTCTGGTTTCGGGCATTACCCTCGGCAGTATTTATGCCCTGATTGCGCTGGGCTTTGTAACCATTTACAACGTTACCGGCATCATTAACTTTGCCCAGGGTGAGTTCGCCGTCTACGGGGCACTTATGGCCATCACCGTCTTCCAGAAAATCAGATTGTTGAGCGGCAACTTGCAGCTCGATCTGGGTTGGCCTTTGCCGGTAGCAGCCCTCTTTGGCGTAACTATCGCTGTCGGGTTGGGCATGTTACTGTATTGGGTGGGCATCCAGCCAGCGCGCCGGGCCTCCATTCTCAGTCAAATTATCATTACCATTGGCGCTGCTTTTGTCTTTCGCGGCCTGGCTTTGCTGATTTGGGGTACTGATCCCTTCCGGCTGCCGGCTTTTACCCAGGGAGCACCCCTTAAACTTTTTGGGGCTATCCTTACTCTACAAGGGATATGGGTGATAGCAACAATCTTCCTGGTCCTGGCAATGCTTTATCTATTCTTTAACTATACACTCACCGGCAAAGCATTGCAGGCTTGCGCGGTTAACTCGACGGCAGCGCGACTGATGGGAATTAACACCCGCCGCATGGCTCTGTTGGCGTTCGGTCTGAGCGCCGCTGTCACGGCCATCGCCGGTATCGTGATTGCTCCGGCTACCTTTATGACTTACGACCGGGGGCTGATCCTCTCGCTTAAAGGATTTGTGGCCGCAATTATGGGCGGGATGTCCAGTCCGGTTGGCGCTGTTGTGGGTGGTCTGCTGCTGGGGATTCTGGAGTCGTTTAGCGCCGGATTGATTTCATCCGGCTATAAAGATGCTGTGGCCTTCTTTGTCCTTTTCATTGTTTTAGCTGTGCGCTTGGGCGGGCTGCTCCGAGGCCGGACAGTTACTTTTGAACAAGCTGGATTATAAGCAAATTAATTGTGAATTGCCCACAGGGGGCCTGCGGCTCTGAATGGTGAATTGTAAATGGTGAGTGAAAGAATAAGTACCTGATGGAAATCCGAAATCCACACCCGTTAGTCGGGCAATCCAAAATCCAAAATCTAAAATCTAAAATACCCAAAGGGCACGATGTCCAAAATCTGGCCGGTTTGGCCACGCTGGCGCTGGTCCTGGCCCTGCTGCCGCTCACCATTCAGAATAACTATATTCTGACGATTTTGATCTTTGTAGCCCAGTTCACCATCCTCACGATTGGCCTCTCCCTCTTGATGGGCTATGCCGGTCAGATTTCGCTGGGACAAGCGACATTTTTTGGGATTGGGGCTTATACCACGGCCATCCTGGCGACTCGTTTTCACGTTTCTCCCTGGCTGGCTTTTCTGGCGGGAGTTCTACTCTCAGCCGGAATAGCTTATCTCGTTGGCGGCTTAATCTTCCGGCTGCATGGTCATTACCTAGCCATGGCTACGTTGGGCATGAATACCATTTTGTTTCTCACCCTAACTCAGGAGGTTGAGTGGACCGGCGGACCATCCGGTTTGCGGGGCATCCCCGACCTGAGCTTGGGGCCATTGATGTTTGCCGGCGATACCTATTATTTTTACCTGTTCTGGTTTTTTGCCCTGCTGGTCATTGCCGCCTCGCTGAACATTGTCAACTCGCGGGTAGGACGGGCCATGCGGGCTTTACATGCCAGCCAGGTCGCCGCCGAAGCCTTGGGCATTGACACAAATGCCTTCAAGATCAAGGTATTTGTCCTCAGCGCCGCTTATGGTGGGTTGGCTGGAGGATTACATGCCGCCTATCTCGGTTTTATCAGTCCATCTTCTTTTGGCATCGGCGTTTCTATTGAACTGGTCGTCATGGCGGTGGTGGGCGGACTGGCCAGTGTGTGGGGGCCTCTCTTTGGGGCCGGTCTCGTCATGATGATTGAACAATACTTGCGGACGGCCGTGAAAGCCATTATCCCCAACGCTTCGGGTGAGCAAGAGATTATCGCTTTTGGTCTTATCTTGATGGTCATCATGATTTTCTTGCCTGAAGGACTGTTCACCGGTCTGGTCAAGGCCGGGCGAAGATGGTATTTAAGACAATGGCTGCTCAGGCCGGTGCAGGATAGATGATCGAAAGCTTGCCGTCTACCAAGTCATCTAACCCACCGGATTTTGTCCCACCCTCAACTTTGCTCGAAGCCAGGCAGCTGGTCAAAAGCTTCGGGGGGCTGATGGCAGTCAATCAGGTAGATTTATCGGTCCGTTCCGGCGAAATTATGGCTTTGATTGGCCCTAATGGGGCCGGTAAGACGACCATGTTCAATCTTATCTCCGGCGTGCATCGCCCGGACAAAGGACAGGTCGTTTTTGAAGGTAAGTGTATTTCGGGTTTACCTATGCACGAAGTTGCGGCCATGGGGGTGGTGCGCACGTTTCAAAATCTACAAATTTTTGAGACCATGACTGTTCTGGAAAATGTAATGGTTGGCTGTCACCGGCAAGGCCGGGTCGGATTCTTGGCTGCTGCGCTGCGCTGGCCGGGGGTAGCCGCCGAAGAAACTCATTTGCAAGCGCGGGCGCTGGAGTATCTGGCTATGGTCGGGCTGACCCACCGGGCTGGAGATTCGGCTTCATCGTTATCCTACGGACAGCAACGCCTGGTTGAAATTGCCCGTGCTCTGGCCGCCACCCCTAAACTGTTGCTGCTTGATGAGCCGGCCGCCGGGCTGACGCGGGTAGAAGCAGCAGCCCTCGACGTCTTGATCGGTCGTATCCGAGAGCGGGGCGTCGCCATTTTGCTGGTGGAGCATGACATGAACCTGGTCATGGGGT
Source organism: Chloroflexota bacterium (assembly GCA_016860845.1). Next base: position 139,668 of record BOKF01000010.1, on the reverse strand, counting down.
TGGCTGACCGGATTGTCGTATTACATTACGGGCAGAAAATCGCCGAAGGCACACCGGCTGAAGTGCAGTCCAGCCCGGAAGTAGTCCAGGCCTACCTGGGCGTAGATTGGCAGCAACCGATTTACGATTTTAGATTTTAGATTTACGATTTAAATTCAAATATGGAAAGATGCTTGAGATAAGAGGTATTTCAACCTTTTATGGGCACATTCAGGCCCTCAACAAAGTCTCGCTAGAGGTCCGGGCCGGTGAGATTATCTCGCTGATTGGGGCCAACGGCGCGGGTAAAACCACCCTGCTCAATAGCATTTCGGGCGTTGTTCCTCCCCGCCAGGGGCAGATCGTGCTGAATGGGCAGGAGATCACTTCTCATTCGCCCGAAGCCATCGTGGGCCTGGGTGTCAGCCATGTACCGGAGCGGCGCCAGGTGTTTGGGGTTTTGACGGTGCAAGATAACCTGTTGTTGGGAGCCTATTTGCGTTTGCGGCGAGGCGAAGGCCGGGCCGTAGCCCAGGATATGGACGGCATTTTCAGGCTCTTTCCCCGGCTCAAAGAACGCCCCAAGCAATTGGCCGGCACGCTTTCCGGGGGAGAACAGCAGATGCTGGCGATGGGTCGAGGGCTGATGGCCCGGCCAAAAGTATTGTTACTGGATGAACCTTCCCTGGGCCTGGCCCCAATTCTGGCGCAGGAGATTTTTCAGATCATTCAACAGTTGCGGGCTGCCAACGTCATGATCTTGCTTGTGGAGCAAAACGCACGAGCCGCGCTGGAGATTTCTGATCGGGGCTACGTTTTGGAAACCGGGCTGATCGTGTTGAGTGATACGGCCAAAGCACTGCTGGCGAATGAGGGTGTGCAGCAAGCCTACCTGGGCCGAGTCCCAGGGAGCAACCATCACCCACCCAACTCTAATACGCAAATTACTGTGAGCTTATGATTCTAAAAAACATTACCGTCTTAAGCCTGGAACAAGCCACCACCCTGCCCTTTCTCACCTACCACCTGGCCTGTGATGGGGCGCGGATTATCCGGGTGGAAAACCCGCAGCGGCCCGACCCCAACCGCTTTGTGGGGCGCAAGGTGTTGGACGAAGAGGGCATGAACAGCTATTTCCTGCCCAACAACTGCGGCAAGGAAGCCATTACCCTCAACCTGGGCAGCGCCAAGGGCCAGGTCATCTTGCATCAACTCATCGCCCGGCTCAAGGTGGACGTCTTTGCCTGCAACCAACGCCCCCGCAGCTACACCCGCCTGGGCATTGATTACGACACCCTGCGAGCCGTCAAACCCGACCTGATCTGGGTCGGCATTAGCGGCTTTGGCCCCGACAGCGATGAGGCTGCCTACGACCCCATTTTGCAGGCTCGCGCCGGCTTTATGGATTTGACTGGTGACCCGGATGGCCCACCCCTCGTTTTTGGTCTGCCAATGGTTGACCTGGGCGCGGGCGAGCACGGCTACGGCCAGATTATGAAGGCGCTGTACCATCGCGCTGTTACCGGCGAGGGGATGCGGCTGGATATCTCGATGTTTCGCAGCGCCGTATCATGGATGGTCTCCCCGGTCATGTTGACCCACAGCCTGAACGAGACGGCAGCCCGGCGGGGCAACATCCACCAATTTTTCGCCCCGGCCTCGGTTTACCCCACTCGCGACGGCTACGTGTATATGGCCGTCGGCAACGACCGGCAGTGGGCCGCCATTTCCGAACTGCCCGCCTTTGCCGCCCTGGCCCGGCCGGAGTACGCCCGCAACACCGGTCGCATCGCCGATGTGTCAGCCCTCAATCGTCAACTGACCGAAACCTTTAAAGGTTTGACTACTGCCGCCGCGATTGAGCTTTTCCAGGGCATTGGCGTGCCAGTATCGCGCGTTAATACGATGGCGGATGTGGTGGCCGACCCGCTGGTGGTCGCTCACCTCATCCACCTCAGCGACCCCCGTTCCGGCCTGATGGTGGCGCTGCCCGGACCGCCGGTGGGCGAAACTCCTTCATTGCGTTTCCCTCCTCGCCTGGGCGAACATAATCGGCAGGTCTACATCGAAGAAATGGGCTACGCCGCCGAAACCTTCGCTGCCTGGCAAGAACAGGGGATTATTTGAACGATGACCGATTTTTTATTAGCCGACCAGTTGTTAAACCATGTCCGGGTTTTATCGCAGCAAATTGGGCCACGCCCCGCCGGTCATTCAGCCGAGGCTCAAGCGCGGGAATACATTCGGTGTGCTTTGGCCGAGGCTGGCTTCTCTGAAATTGAGGCAATGCCCTTTTATACCTGGGATACCTGGGGCTACTCGCTTTTTGTGCCGGTGGCCCTGACCCTGGGGGGCAACTTGCTGGGCAAGATGGGGCGAACCGCCAATATAATCGGGGCGTTAACCGCCCTGCTGAGCGCCTACCATCTATGGCGCGCCTCAGTCGCCAACCGCCAGCCACTGTCTCCTCTTTTTCCCAAACGCCCTACCGCCAACTTGTTAGTTCGGATTCCCCCAAAAACCCGGCGGCGGCATAGAGTTGTCCTCATTGGCCACACCGATACCAACAAGCACCGGGCCATGTTTAGCCCGGCTACTAAACATTTCTTGCAGGCCTCGACGACACTGGGCATGTTACTGCCGCTGGTTAATGGGCTGGCTCAATTAGCCCAAGCAGCCAGGCCAGGGAAAAAGGCCACCCTTCTCCAGCAGGCCAGCCTGATGGGATTGATGTCTTTGCTGTTTGTTGTGATGTACGACGAGAAGGAAGGCTACATTGAAGGGGCCAACGATAACGCCAGCGCGGTAGCCTGCTTATTAGGTTTGGGCGCGCATTTGAAGCAAAACCCGCTCGACCAGACGGAAGTCTGGCTGGCCTTTACCAGCGCCGAAGAAGTGGGCTGTTTGGGAATGCATCAGTTGTTAGATGCTTATGGTCGCCAACTTGCCGATGCCTGGTTAATTGACTTTGAGATGGTTGGGGCAAAAGATGTAGCTTACGTGACCCGCCACAGCAGCCTGTCTTACCTGGGTGCTTACACACCTGATAAAGAATCTATAGCCTTGGCTGAAGCCGTGAGCCAACAACACCCCGAGTTGAACGTCTCTGGCCGCCCCATGATAATCACCGAAGAGGTGGGTAGCTTGCGCGGACGCGGTTACCGAGGAATATGCCTGGTCGGTGTGGGCGAAGATGGCTGGCTGGCGAATTGGCATCAATACAACGATAACTTCAATCATATTGAGCCATCCGGTCTTGAACGCGCTGCCCGCTTTGCCCTGGCGATGATGCAGATGCTTGATGAAAGTGGCTCTTATCTGGGAAAATCATAGGACCTCCTCGGAACTCCCCCACAAGTTCCCCTGAGTTCCCACGGGTTATTTACGCAGGAGGCAACGATGTATCAACCCAATCTAGAAACCCTTCCCCAAACTGAACTGGCAGCCCTGCAGCTTACCCGTCTGCGCAACACCCTGGCCTACATCCATAACCACAACCCGGCCTATGTGAAACACCTGGGCGGCCTCGGCCCGGATGATGTGGCCTCGCTGTCGGATCTGCAAAAATTTCCTTTTATCACCAAAGATCACCTGCGCGAAGGGTATCCGTACTTTTATACCTGCGCCCCTCGCTGCAAATTTATGCGGATGCACATGAGTTCCGGCACTACCGGCGTTCCAGTTATCTGCCCCCACACCGAGACCGATCTCAACCAGTGGGGCGAAATCGTGGCCCGCTGCCTGACCGTCGCCGGCCTGACCTCTGAGGATGTGCTGCAAATCACCCCATCTTTTGGTCTATTTAACGGCGGCTTTGGCTTTCATTATGGCGCATCGGCCCTCAAAGCTATGATTATTCCCATTGGCGCGGGCCGCAGCAGCCTGCAGTTGCAGTTGATGAAGGAGCTGGGCGCGACCGCCTTGGCCGCCATCGCCTCTTACCCGCTGCGCTTGATGGAGGTCGCTCACCAGGAGGGCTTTGATTTCCGCCAAGAAACCTGCCTGCGGGTCGGTATTTTTGGAGCAGAGGTCTGGAGTGAGGGCCTGCGCGGGCGAATCGAGGCCGAGATGGGTATTACCGCCTTTGACATCATCGGCATGACCGAAACGGCTGGGGTCGGCATGGGCATTGACTGCCCGGCCCGTGACGGCATCCACGTCTGGGAAGATCACTATCTGGTTGAAATTGTTGACCCGGAGACGGGTCAACCGCTGCCTGACGGTCAAAAAGGCGAGATGGTCGTCACCACTCTGACCCGCGAGGCGCTGCCCTTGATCCGCTTCCGCACCCGTGATTTGACCGCCATCCGCAGCCGCGAACTCTGCGCCTGCGGGCGCACCCACCTGCGGGTCGAGCGCATCCAGCACCGCACCGATGATATGCTCAAGGTCAAAGGAGTCAACTTTTATCCGGCCCAAATCGAGAACATTCTCATGCGCCACCAGGATATCGCCACCGATTACCTGATCCGCCTGACCAAACAGGCCGGCAAAGACCAGGTCTGGCTGACGGTGGAGACGGTTGAACCGGGCAGCGACAGCTTAATGACCCGGCTGCGCGAAGAGATTTTCGACCTGATTGGCCTGCACGCCGACCATATTGACCTGGTTCCGGTCGGCTCGATTGAACGCTCACCCGGCAAAGCAGTCCGGGTAAAAGATGAAAGGTAGGAGATATGCGTATTGGAATTGACGTGGGCGGTACCTTTACCGACGTAGTGCTTATTGACGACCAATCCGGTCAAATCCACTACACCAAAACTCTAACCACCCCGACCAACCGAGCCATCGGCGTAATGAATGGCCTGGCCCAGATTTTGGAGCTGGCCGCTGCCGACGCCGGCCAGATTGACTACATTGTGCATGGCACCACCACCGGCACCAACGCCCTGATCGAGCGCAAGGGGGCGCGCACCGGCCTGATTACCACCGCCGGCTTCCGGGACGTGCTTGAAATTGCCCGCATCGAGCGTCCCGACGCCGGCCTGTACGACATCTTTGTAGACCTACCGGCCCCACTCGTCCCGCGCTACCTGCGCGCCGAAGTCGGCGAACGGGTGGCCGCCGATGGGCAGGTGGTCCACCCGCTGGATGAAGAAAGCGCCCGCTGCGCCATCGCCGCCCTCAAAGCGCAGCAAGTCGAGGCGATTGCCGTCAGCCTCATCTTTAGCTTTCGCAACCCTCAACACGAGCGCCGGGTGCGCGAGCTGTGCGGCCAGCTTTTCCCGGAGGCGGTCGTCTCGCTCTCCTCGGAAATCGCCCCGGAGTTCCGTGAGTATGAGCGCACCTCGACGGTGGTCATCAACGCCTACTTACAGCCGGTCATCACCCGCTACCTCGATAACCTGACCAAAGCGGTGGCGCAGCGCTACGGCCAGCTTGATCTGCGCATCATGCAGGCCAATGGCGGCTCGATGAGCGTGGCCGATGCCAAAGGGCGGGCGGTCAATATGGTCAACTCCGGGCCGGCGGGCGGGGCGCTGGCGGCGGCCTTTGTGGGCCAGCTGAGCGGCGACGAGCAGATTGTGGGCGTGGATATGGGGGGGACCAGCTTTGACATCGGCTTGATTATTGGCGGCCAGCCTCACACTTCGTCGGAAGGGCAGTTTGAGGGCTACCCGGTCAAAATCCCTATGATTGACGTGCACGCCATCGGCGCAGGCGGGGGCAGCCTGGCCTGGATTGACCGGGGAGGCGCGCTCAACGTGGGGCCGGAAAGCGCCGGGGCCGATCCTGGCCCAGCCTGCTACGGCCAGGGCGACCGGCCCACCGTGACCGACGCCAATTTGGTGCTGGGCCGCCTCAACCCGGCCTATTTCCTGGGCGGGACAATGAAGCTGGACGCGCAGCGGGCCAGGCGGGCCATCCAGGAACACGTGGCCGGGCCCCTGGGCCTGCCGGTCGAAGAGGCCGCGGCCGGGATTATTCGCGTGGTCAACGCCAATATGGTCCGTGGCATCAGCACCAATACCATCGAAAAAGGGCTGGACGCGCGCGACTTCTCCCTGCTGCCGTACGGTGGGGCCGGGCCGTTGCATGCCGTAGACCTGGCCCGCGAGCTGGGCATGAAGCGGGTCATTGTGCCGCCCTATCCGGGGGTTTTTTCCGCGCTGGGGCTGCTGGTGGCCCACACCCGTTACGATTACGTGGCGACGGTAGCTGCCAACGAAAAGACGGTTGTCCCCGCCGATCTGGAAAGCCGTTTTGCAGCCATGGAAACCCAGGGCCAGGCCCAACTGTTGGCCCAACACCTCCCCGCCGACAATATCCGGCTGCTGCGCTCGGCCGATTTGCGCTACGAGGGCCAATCCTACGAACTCAACACCCCGGTTCCTCCCGGCCCGCTGACCGCCGAGCAGGTGCGCTGGGTGATTGACGCCTTCCACAAATTACATTACCAGCTTTACGCCTACGGCTCGGTGGATGAGCAGGTTGAGTTTATCAACCTGCGGGTCACGGCCATCGGCCTGTCGCCGGAGGTAAGGCTGGGCGCGAGGCAGCAAGACCTGACAGGTCTCGCCAAAGAAACAACCAAAAACCGGCGGCCGGTCTACTTTTTTGAGCACGGCTTTGTGGAAAGCCTAATCCTCGACCGGGCGCAACTGCCGCCCGGCGCAACCTTCACCGGCCCCTGTCTGGTGGAAGAAATTGCCTCGACCACCGTCGTCCCGCCGGAAGCGCGGGGCCGGGTGGACGAGGTTGGTAGTTTGATGATTGAGTGGAGATGATAGGGAAAGTGAGGCGGGAGGCAATGATGCGCCTTTCGCCTCCTCGCCTCCCACCTCATCGCCTCTTTAGTTTTACGGGAGAATTTTACCATGCCCTACCAAGCCGATTCCATCACCATGCAAGTCATCCGTTACGCCATGGAGCAGGTGGCCGACGAGATGGGCCGCACCCTGGTGCGCACGGCCCGTTCGACCGTGATCAAAGAGATTGTGGATATTAGCTGCGCCGTGTTCGATCGGCGCGGCAACACTATCGCCCAGGCGCACCACGCCCCCATGCTGCTGACCGGCTTTGAAATCCCCATGCGCTCGCTGCGGGCGCACTTTAGCGATGAGCAGTTGGATGACGGCGATGTCATTGTGTTCAACGACCCTTACATCGGCGGGCAGCACGTGATGGATTTGATTACCATTGCCCCGGTCAAGGTTGAGGGCGAGATTGTCGGCTTTGTCGGCAGCATTGCCCACCACAGCGATATGGGCGGCGCGGCGCCCGGCGGCGTGGCCGGTGGCTTTAACGAGATTTACCTGGAAGGCATCCGCCTGCCGATGGTCAAGCTCTACAAAAAGGGCCAGGAGGACCCTGAACTCTTTGGCATCCTGGCCAACAACATCCGCGTGCCCGATAAAACCCTGGGCGACATCCGCGCCCAGGCTTCCGCCGATTTTGTTGGGGTGCGCCGCTTCAAAGAGATTTACACCCGCTATGGCGGCGAGGTGCTGCAAAAGTCCATGGACATGCTGCTCGACTACTCCGAGAAGCGCATCCGCGAGGGATTAAAGGAACTGCCCGATGGCGACTACCGCGGTGTTGACTACGTGGACGACGATGGCCGCAGCGACGAGCCGATCAAGCTGCAAGTCAACATCCACAAGCGGGGCGATGCAGTCAAGATTGACTTTGAGGGCACGGCCAGACAGGTGCAGGGCAACATCAACTGTCCCCTGGCGACCGTTCACGCCGCCGTTTATTATGCCCTCATCGCCGTCGTTGACCCGCACGTGCCGCCCAACTCCGGCTGCTACCGTCCTTTCACCATCGAGGCCGAGGCAGGTTTGATTGTCAACCCCAAAATGCCGGGGGCGGTGGGGGCGCGGACCAACACCACCCAGAAAATCACCGAAGCTATGCTCCTGGCCCTGTCGGAAGCCGCGCCGGAGCGGGTCATGGCCGGCAGCCATGGCAACATCACCAACTGTGGCTTCAGCGGCTTTTACCCCCACAACGGCAAACGCTTTGTTTACATTGACATTCAAGGCGGCGGCGCGGGCGCCCGGCCCGGCAAAGATGGGCGCGACGGGCAGGACTCCCACCTGGCCCGCTTCCGCAACACCCCGATCGAGGCCGTCGAGATGGAGTACCCGGTTCGCATCGAGCGGTACGAATTGATCCCCGACTCCGGCGGCGCGGGTCGCTACCGGGGCGCGCTGACCGTGCGCCGTGACATCCGCATCTTGATTGACAACGTCTCCTTTGCCCGCTACGGCGACCGGCAAAAGTTTGCTCCCTTTGGCCTGTTTGGGGGCAAACCCGGCAGCAAGGGCCAATTCGTCCTCAACCCCGGCACAACCGAGGAACTCCCGCTCAAATCCAAAGGGCTGGATTACCTCAAGGCCGGCGATGTGGTCAGCCTGCGCCTGCCCGGCGCGGGCGGTTACGGCGACCCCCTGGAGCGCGACCCGTCGGCTCTGCTGGCCGATGTGCGGGATGGCAAGGTCAGTATCGAGAGCGCCCGCGAGGATTATGGCGTTATCATTGACCCGGCAACGCTGGCGGTGGATGAGGCAGCGACGCGGGAGTGGCGAAAGAAGCGAAAAGGTAGCAGGATGTAACACCTTTTAAACCGAGCAGTTACCAAACGGGATTTAGAATGTGGCGCGAAAATGATATAAAAAAACTCCTTGTCAATTATAACCGCCGCTTACAGGCACTAAAAGAACGCCAAGCGCTATACGGGTTGGATACACCGATTGCAGTTTTGACGGAGATAGAGAACATAGAAGCAGAGATTATGAACCTGAAAGCCGAACTGGAGGCTATTACCACTGTTTTAACGGATAGAGAACCTATACAGCCGAGGCTAGCAACGGGGCCGTCAGGTGGAGCGGATAGCCACTTCACGGGTATGCCCCAATTTGATGTTCCAACTGCTCAACAGTGTGCCCGTGAAGGCCGACTGGAAGAGTGGGTTCATACCTACTTGAATAGGCCCGACAAGAGAGCGAATCTGGGACTCTCTGTAGGTCTTCAGATGAAGAAACGGTGGTGGAATGGCCCTCTTGAGATTAAACTTACAGATCTTAATCGTTGCACAGGACCCGAAGATTACATGGAGTATAAAGTTGATCCCTATGACTGGACCAGGCATACGACGGAGATGGCGAAAACTTTTACCCAGCCGCTTGACATACCTCCGCTGATTGTCCATTGTGGAACAGGCTTTTTTTTGAGCATTCGCGATGGCAATGCTCGGCATGAGGCGATGCGATTAAAAGGTTGGCAGAGATGTTGGGTGATTATATGGTATGATACTGTGCAAGATTACCGACGCCACACAAGGCATCTTCTTAAGGCGGGTTATCTTACTGATCAAGGTCGGGCCTAACTGATAATCAGATTTTCGGACGCACCACTCAATTGCCTGTTGTTACTGATACATTTCAAAAGGAGGCAATCAAATGGCCATGTTACTGGTCAGCCCCAGACTGAGCACCTTACAGCAGGAGTTAGCAGCGGGAACCGCTGCCGCGCTCGACGCCTTCTGGCAAGAGGTTGGCCAACAGGGAACACCCTTGATTGAGCCGATTGCCGGCGAAGAAAAGTACTCGCTGGTGACATTCCTCTGGCGGGCTACGGACAAAACCCAAAACGTCGCGCTGGTGAGCAACTTGAGCGGGCAGATGGGGGCCAGCGAAGCCATGACCCGTCTGCCGGCCACCGACCTCTGGTATAAAACTTACAAGTTACCCAACGACACCCGCGAGTCCTATCAATTCGCCGTAGCGGGCAATAATGTAACCGACCCGTTCAACCCACGCCAGCATATCTTTCCCGGCGATGCGGAAATCGGGTTCACCGGTTGGGTGTCATCGGTGTTTGAACTGCCGGACACCCCACCGCAGCCCTGGAGCAGCCCTCGCCCCAACGTCCCCCAGGGTCAAGTCACGCTGCACCGGGTGCGCAGCGAGCTTCTTGATAATGAATACCGGGTCTGGGTCTACACGCCGCCGGGCTATACCGTGGACGGCGCAGCCTACGGCTTTCTCCTCATGCTGGATGGCTGGTTTTACGTTGACTTAATGCGCACGCCTACCATTCTTGATAACCTCTTGGCGGACGGGTTGCTGCCGCCGCTGGTCGCCCTCATGGTCGGCCATCCGTGGGACCCAACCCGCCAGCGCGACCTGGCCTGTTATCCACCCTTTGTAGAGTTCGTGACCCAGGAGTTACTGCCCTGGGCGCGGGCGAGGTATCATCTGGCTGAGGATCCGGCCCAGACCGGCGTGGTCGGGGCAAGCCGGGGCGGGTTAGCCGCCGCCCATCTTGGCTTCAAGCACCCGGAGCTTTTTGGGCATGTGCTGGCCCAATCCGGGGCCTTCAGTTGGAAGCCGGAAGGTGAGAGCGAGTTCAACTGGCTGCCGCGCCAATACGCCGCCAGCCCGCGGCTCCCGCTGCGCTTTTACCTGGAAGCCGGCTTGTTTGAAACCGCTATCGAGACGGATTTTGGCGGCGAGCAGAATTTTTTGGCCGCCAGCCGGCGTATGCGCGACGTGCTGCGGGCCAGGGGCTATGAAGTCCATTATCGTGAGTTCAGCGGCGGCCATAATCCGATGAACTGGGACCTGGCAGACGGCCTGCTGGCGCTGCTTGGAAAAGATCCAGGCGATAAGGATAAGTGAGACGGAGAATATTTGGTAATTGGCGCGGGCGTTCAGCCAGGCCGTCGAGCGTTGCCTGCCCTGCCGGGTAGGCCAGGGAAACACCCGGCTACCTTAGGTGCAAGCCGGCTGAAGCGAGCTGAGGAGCCGCTTAAAAGCGGCTTCCACTTATTGTAGCTGGGGGCTTCCAGCCCTCGGCGAGCGGCGCTTTTACTCTTGGGAAACGTATGGAATCTTTACTCAAACAATGGGACGGCGAAACCGTTATCACTCGTTTTGATCATGTTACTGGAGCCTGGATTTTTATGACCATCCACTCCACCCGGCCGGGGCCGCCGGTGTCGGGCGGGACGCGGATGAAGGTTTACTCTGATGCCAAGGCCGGACTGCTGGATGCGCTGAAACTCTCGGCGGCGATGACGATGAAGCTGGCCCTGGCCGGGATTGCTCACGGCGGGGGCAAGACAGTTATCGCCCTGCCGCCCGATTTTGATCCGGCCCAACGCCCCGGCCTGCTGCGGCGTTACGGCCTTCTGCTCAAGCAGTTGGGCGGCCTGTTTCTGACCGGGCCGGATGTGGGCACATCGCCAGAGGATATGAATATTATCGCCGAAACCGGCGCTCCTTACGTGTTTAGCCGCACCCCGGAGGCCGGCGGCGCAGGCGATTCCGGATCGGGCACGGCTGTCGGGGTGCTGGCCGGTATCCGCGTTACCTGCGAGCAGCTTTTTGGCGGCGGCAACCTGGCCGGCCGGCGCATCCTGGTGCAGGGGACAGGCAGTGTTGGCAGCGCCCTCATTGACATGCTGCGCCAAGCCGGGGCCGAAGTGCTGTTCAGCGAGGTGGATGAACGGGCGATTCGGCGCTGGCGGGATGAACTGGGTCTGCCCTTTATCCCGGCTAACCAAGTGTACGACACGTCCTGCGATATTTTTTCGCCCTGCGCTCTGGGTGGGATTCTCAACCCGCAGACGATTTCCCGCCTGCAGTGCCGGGCAGTGGTCGGCTCGGCTAATAACCAGTTGGCCTGCCCCGCCGAAGCGGAGCGGCTGCAAGAAAGGGGAATCCTGTACGCGCCCGATATCGCCGTTAACATTGGCGGGTTGATGAGTATTATCGGCATGGAGGCGCAGGGTTGGTCGCGGGCGGAGGCGTTTGAGCGGGTCAGCCGGACGGTTGACTGCACCTTGCGCCAGGTTTATGCCCTGGCCGCTGCTGAGGGCCTGGATACTCATTCTGCCGCCCTCCACCTTGCGCATCGGCGGCTCGCGAAGTAAGGGAGTAGGGAGTATGGAAAATTCAATTCTGACCCAATTGGCTTTTGAACCGGGACGGTTGACCTTTAAAGAGGTGCGATATATCCTGATCCGGCCTGAGGTCATCGCGGCCTTGCACAAAGGTATCGCAGCGGAAGTGGGGCCGGAGAAGTGCGCCGAGATTATGATGGCGGCGGGCAGTGTGGGCGGGGCGAAATCGTCGCAGCGATTCAAAGAGATTTTTGGTTATAACGAGCAGCAGATTGTCGAATTTATGTGCAAAATGGGTGGCGAAATCGGCTGGGGCGTCTTTCGCCTGGCCCGGTTGGACCTGGAGCAGGGGCAGATGGTGGTCGAGATTAGCGGCTCCCCCTTTGCCGCTGCCTACGGCCCGGTCCAGTCTAGCGTCTGCCACCTAATTCGAGGGGTGCTGGCTGGGTTGGGCAGCGGCATTTTTGGCGGCCCCGTCTCCGCCGTCGAGACGGCCTGCGCAGCCAAAGGTGATGCTTGCTGCCGGTTTGAGGTGGGGAAGCAGTAGTCAGTAGCCAGTAGCCAGATAAACGTCTATTGTCTGACTACTGACATCTGACTACTGATTACTCTATTCAAGGAGCAATTATGGACTTTCATTTCAGCGAAGAGCAAGAGATGTTTCGCCGCGCGGTGGCCGATTTTGTGGAGAAGGAGGTCATTCCGGCGGCGGCGAGCGTGGACGAGCGCGAGGAGTTCCCCTGGGAACTTTTTCGCCAGATTGCCGGGCTGGGCTGGCTGGGCCTGCGCTACCCCGAAAGCTACGGCGGCAGCGGAGCCGACGCCATCACCTTCAATCTGATGTGCGAAGAGTTGGCCCGCGGTTCCCTGGCCCTGGCGGCCACGGTTGCTATGCAAGCTCTGATGGGCACGGATTTCATCTACCGTTTTGGCAGCGAGGAACAGAAACAGCGGCTGCTGATCCCGGCCCTAGCCGGAGAAAAAATCGGCGGCATCTGTATGACCGAGCCGGGAGCCGGCTCCGACCTAGGCGCAATTCGCACCACGGCGGTACGTGAGGGCGCAGGCTATCGGCTCAACGGGACCAAGATGTGGATCACCAGCGCGACGGTAGCCAACTTCTTCACCGTCGCCGCCAAAACCCGGCCTGATGCCGGTTTTAAAGGGGTAGATTTATTCCTGGTTGAGACCGACCGGGCAGGCGTTCGGGTGGGCCGGCAGATCAAAAAGCTGGGCACGCGGGCTGCGGAAACGTCGGAAGTAGTGCTGGAGGATGTCTGGATACCCATTGAAAATCTGCTGGGCGAGCAGGAAGGGCAGGGCATGCGGCTGCTGCGCGGCATTTTGGACCAAATCCGGGTGATGACTGGGGCTTTGAGCATAGGCCTCGCGCGGGCGGCGCTGGACAGCTCGCTGCGTTATGCCCAGGAGCGGGAAGCCTTTGGCCAGCCGATCATCAAATTCCAGGTCATCCAGCATAAATTGGCCGAGATGGCTACCCGGCTTGAAGCGTCCCGAACGCTGGTCTATCGGGCGGCCTGGCTAATTGACCAGGGCCAGCCGGACAGCAAAATTTCAGCCATGGCCAAACTGTTTGCCTCGGAGATGGCCAATTATGTGGCCGACGAAGCGACCCGCATCTTTGGCGCGTACGGTTTTGCCATGGAATTTGATGCACAGCGCTACTTCCGCGACGCTCGCTTTCTGCTTTACGGCGGCGGCACATCAGAGATTTTGAAGAATATAATTGCCAGGGAGCTTTAAAGGTAGCAGGGTAGCAAGGTCGCACGAATTCCCTGTCTACTGTCTACTGTCTACTATTTTGTAAGGAGAAACTTATGACCCAACAACGCCCGCTGCGGGTTCTGATTGGCAAACCGGGGCTGGATGGGCACGATAAAGGGGCTAAAGTGGTGGCTCATGCTCTGCGCGACGCCGGCTGTGAGGTTATTTACACCGGGCTGCACAAAACCATTGACCAAATTGTTGAAGCAGCCTTGCAGGAGGATGTGGATATCATCGGGCTGTCTATGCTGTCAGGGGCGCACCTGGAGCTGACCGAGAAGCTGATATACCGTTTGCGGGAAGAGGGACTGCCTGACGTAGTGGTGCTGGTCGGCGGCAACATCCCCCACCGGGACCGCCCCCGGCTGCTCGAATTAGGCGCGAGCGCGGTTTTTCCTACCGCTTCGCCGCTAGATGATATTGTCGCGTTTGTGAGAAGTGTGGCATCTTTCAGTAATCAGTAGTCAGTAGTCAGACTGGTTACTGATCACGGGTCACTGGTTACTGATCACTGGTATTCGAGGAGATAAAAATGGCTATCCATGAAAACGAGTTACGCCCGGTCATCCTGGAATCGGGGATTGAAGTTAAGCCGGTTTACGGCCCGGAGGATGTTGCCGGCCTCGACCTGGAGCAGACAGTCGGCCAGCCGGGGGAGTATCCCTTTACGCGGGGCATCCACCGCCACATGTACCGCGCCCGACCCTGGACCATGCGCCAGTACACTGGCTTTGGCAGCCCTGATGAAACCAACCGGCGCTTCCATTTTTTGATCGAGCACGGCCAAAATGCCCTCAACGTGGCCTTTGACCTGCCCACCCAAATGGGGTTGGATTCGGATGACCCGCTGGCCGAGGGGGAGGTGGGGCGGGTGGGGATGGCGGTAGATACCCTGCGCGATATGGAGGTGGCCTTCAAAGATATTCCCATTGACCAGATTAGCGTCTCGTTGACGGTCAATGCGGTTACGCCGGTCATCCTAGCCATGTACCTGAGCATGGCCGAGAAGTACGGCGTGCCGCGAGGGCAGGTGCGCGGCACTACGCAAAACGATATCCTCAAGGAGTACATTGGCCGGGGGGCCTGGATTTTTCCGGTCGAGCCGTCGCTGCGGCTGACCGGGGATACGATGGAGTTTTGCGCCAAAGCAGCGCCGCACTATTACCCGGTCAGCGTTTGCGGCTATCACATCCGCGAGTCCGGCGCTACCCCGGCCCAGGAGATTGCCTACGCCTATGGCATCGCCAGAGCCTACATTCAAGAGGTCAACGGGCGGGGTCTGGGGGTGGATGATTTTGCCGGGCGGATTTCGTTTAATTTTAACATCTACGGCAACCTGTGGGAGCAGGTGGCCAAGTTTCGGGCCGCCCGCCGCTTGTGGGCGCGGTTGATGAAGGAAGAGTTTGGGGCCAAAAAAGCGAGCACCATGCAGATGAAGATGATTGCCGGGGGCGGCGGCAGCGGCCTGACCATCGAGGAACCGGAGAATAACATTGTCCGAGGGGCTTATTACGCCCTCATTGCTGCCCTGAGCGGGACACAAACCAGCGCCCTATGTTGTTATGATGAAGCCTATACCATTCCAACTCCCAAGGCGCAGCTCATTTCCCTGCGCACCATGCAAATCCTGGCCGAGGAGATCGGCCTGTCCGACACGGTAGACCCGCTGGCCGGCTCGTACTACATTGAACGGCTGACCGCCGAGATGGAGCAGCGCATCGTGGCTGAGATGCGCCAGGTTGACCAGGAGTGGGGCGGCATTGTGCAGGCGGTCAGTGCGGGGTTGATCCAGCAAAAGGTAGCCCGCCAGGCTTATGAATACGAGCGCAAGTTGCAGCGCGGCGAGATTGTCAAAGTGGGCGTCAACAAGTATCGGGTGGAGGAAAGTGATCAGAAAATTCCGGAGGTTGAACTTCACCCCTACCGCACCGAGGCCAGGGACGAACAGTTGCAACGGCTGGCCCAGGTCAAGCAAGCGCGCGATGCAGTGGAAGTGGAGGCCGCCTTGAACGAAGTGCGCGACGTGTGCCGGCGAGAACAGAACGTAATGCCGGCTATGATGCGGGCCGTGCAGACATATTGCACTCTGGGAGAAATCATCGAAGTGATGAAGCAAGTGCTGGGTGAGTTTAAGGAGCCAGTGCGGTTTTAACGGCTCGCTATCCTTCACCCACCGTTGAGGCTGGGCGCAGCAGAAAGGCGCCCAACGCGCCCAGGAGGGACACGGCGGCGGCCAGCAAGAAGGCCGGGGCGAAAGAGCCAGCGGCGTCGGCGATAGCCCCGGCCAGGCTGGGGCCAATGGCCTGCCCGCTGCCAAAGAAGAGGGTCAGGAACCCCAGCGCCGCCGGGGCCAGCCGGGGGCCGAGAACATCGCCGCAGGTCGCGGCCATAATTGCCGGGATACTCCAGGCCGTCAAACCGAATAAAATCGCCGAAAGGGTAAATCCAGGCGGAGCCGGCCAGAGAGCAAACAGGCCAAAAGCTACGACATGGATCAGGTAGACCATCATTAAGGCCGGTTTGCGCCCGATCCTGTCGGAGATTGTACCCCAGATCAACCCGCACAGCAGGCTGAACCAACCCATCAGCATAAACAATCCTCCGGCGGCGGCGGGACTATAGCCCCCTTCGGCCACCAGAAATTTGGTAAAAAAGGTCATGTAAATAATGTAGGCCAGGCCAAAGGCGGCATAAACCAAGCCTAGATGCCATACCATCGCCGCTCGGTAGATCCGCCCCCATTCCAGCGCCTCAGCCGGAGCGGGGCCAGCCTGGGGAGGATCAAGCCGAACCATCTCGTTCTCGCCTAGGGGAGACAAGCCTTTCTCGGCGGGCCGGTTTCGCAAAAACAAGAGGTTGCCAACAGCCAGCAGCAAGGTAATCCCGCCAAAAATGAACCAGCAGACCCGCCAGCCATTCTCTCCATAAGCCACCAGGAGGGATGGGACAACCGGGCCAACAAAGATCAAGGCCAGCGATGAACCGGCTACGGCAATACCGGCCGCCAGGCCACGCTGCCGGGTGGCAAACCAGGCTGCCAGCAAGCCCATCACGGGCACGTTGCTGGCGCCGCTGCCAATGCCTGTCAGCACCCGCCATACTAACACCGGCAGAAAGCCAGCGGCCAGACCGGTCAGCAGCATTCCTATCCCGGCCAGGGCCAGGCCGGCGGTGATAACCCGGCGCGGACCAAATCGCGCCGCCAGCGCCCCGCCAATGACCGACAGGGCCGTATAGCCAATCAGATTCGAAGTAGCTAACATGCCGGCCTGGGTGTTGTCCATCCCTAGGCTTGTCTGCATGGCCAGCAGCACCACCGTGTAGCCAAACCGGGCCAGGCCCAGTGAACCAAATACAACCAACGTGCTGATGACCAGCACCACCCAGGCATAATGGAGGCTCAGCGTAGACAGCGTCTCAATCTTCATGGGAGTTTCCCTCCATTCGAAATGGGCGCGGTTCAAATTTTCGGTATCAGCCGGGTTCGATTAAAATTCCCCAGCGAGGTCAAGACTAATGGAAGATATATCGGCCAGCAGCAGTTGGCAACACTACTTACAACCCACTCAATTTATTGACAGCGATGCAGCCGAGGTGATCGAATTTGCCCGGTCGAGTGTGGGCGCAGCCAAAACAGAGATCGAACAAGGGGTTAAGCTCTATTACGCCGTCCGTGATGGGATTCGTTACAGTCCTTACGGCATCACTTTTGAGCCGGTCAGGTTCAAGGCCAGTTGGGTGCTGCGCGAACAAGTGGGTTTTTGCATCCAGAAAGCGGTTCTCCTGGCCGCTGCCGCGCGAGCAATTGGGATTCCCAGCCGGCTGGGCTTTGCCGATGTGCGCAATCATCTGGCGACGCCCCGCCTCATCGAATTGATGCGCACCGATGCCTTCATCTATCACGGCTACACCGAGCTGTATCTGGCGGACCGGTGGGTCAAAGCCACGCCGGCCTTCAACCTCTCTTTGTGTGAACGGTTCAAGGTCCAACCGTTGGAGTTTGACGGGCGCACCGATTCGATCTTTCACCCGTTTGACCAGTTGGGCAACAAACACATGGAGTACCTGCGCGATCACGACCAGTTTGCCGATTTACCCTTCGAGCGCATGGTTCGCGCTTTTCAAGAGGGCTATCCTCATCTCTTTGGCCCTGACGGTCCCGGCTGGCCCGGCAAAGGCGACTTTGAGCGCGAGGTTGTTTAATCGTCAAAAATTCAGCAAATCACGAGTCGAGGAGTCGCACCTAGGGGCGCTGGCTCCTCGCTACAAAATATCCGAAATCTAAAATCCAAAATCTGCCAAAGGCACGCAAAGCGAAATCTAAAATCGGCTTATTTGCCTAACCGCTTCTTAGCCTCCTCGATCAGCGCCGGAACATAGTGGAACAGATTGCCGACAATCCCATAGTGGGCGTACCTGAAGATGGGCGCTTCCGGGTCTTTGTTGATGGCGACAATCACTTTAGAAGTTTTCATCCCGGACAAGTGTTGGATCGCCCCGGAGATGCCGCAGGCGATATAGAGATCGGGCTGGACAGTTTTACCGGTCTGTCCGATCTGGTGCTCGTAAGACACCCAGCCGGCGTCAACCGCAGCCCGGCTGGCCCCCAGCGCCCCGCCCATAATCTCGGCCAGCGTCTGTAGGGGCGCAAATCCTTCCGGCCCGCCAACCCCTCGGCCCCCCGACACAATAGCCTTCGCCTCGGTCAAATTGACCCGGCTGTCCGCGGCGGCAAAGCCCTCGATTTTGACTGTGATCTCCCCTTCCACCAACGCAGGAGCAACGGCGATAATCTCGCCGGTGCGAGTCGGGTCTAAGGCTGGCATTGGAAAGGCCCTGCCGCGCAGGGTCGCCATGTGGGGCTGGGCCGGGCCGAACGCCACACTGGCCGTCAGACTGCCGGCCAGTATCGGACGGGTAGCGACCAGGCAGCCATTCTCTACCCTCAAATCGGTGCAATCCGACGCCAGCCCCACCCCTAACAGCGCGGCGACATACGGGGCCAGTTCTAGGCCCGTGTTGGTCGCGCCAAGTAAGAGTGCTGCCGGTTGGCGTTCCTGGGCCAATTGGGTCAGCAGGGCAGCGTACGGCTCCAGGCGAAACTGTTTTAAGGAGGCATTGCTGGCGACCAGAACCTGGTCTGCCCCGTACTGAATCGCCTGCTCCGCCAGGTGGCTCACCTGCTCCCCCAACACAACCGCCACCAGTTGGCCGCCCAGTTGATCGGCTACATAACGACCTGCACTCAGGGTTTCCCAGGACACTGTAGCAGTCTGGCCGTCGCGCTGTTCAATCCAGACAAAAACGGGCTGGTCTGACATAATAATTTCACCCCAATTTGCTCAGAAAAGTTAGTAACACAGGGTAGCAGGTCGCAAGGTAATTACTTGCTACCTGGCGACTCTGCTACCCTCTTTATATTACTTTTTGGGCCACCAACTTATCCAGCAGAGTTTTTGCTGCCTCTGCCGGGACGCCGCTAATTACCTCAGCGCCGCCCTTTCTGGTTGGAGGCAAGCTGATCTTGGTCCATCTGACCTGCGCCCCGGCTGTCCCGACCTGATCGCCCGGCAAATCCAGTTCGGCCAGACCCCAGGTGGGGATGGTGGCTTTGGCCGCTCGACGAATGCCCATAAAACTGGGATAGCGCGGTTGGTTGATTTCCTGAACCACTGTCATCATGATCGGCAGCCGGCTGCTCACTATCTCATGGCCGTTGTCTACCAGCCGGATAGCGGTTATTGTTCTGGCCGCCGGGTCAACTGCTTTGAGAGCGGCTACGTAGGCAAGCTGTGGAAGTCTTAACAGCGCGGCTACCTGCCCGGCGGTGGCTGCGTTATGGCTGTCAATCGCCATGCAGCCGGCAATTATCAGATCGAATTCACCCACTTTTTTGATGGCCGTAGCCAGAGCGCGGGCCGTGGCCAGGCTGTCGCTGCCCTCAAAAGCGGGGTCCGACAGCAGGATAGCTTCGTCGGCGCCCATGGCCAGCCCTGTCTTCAAAGCTTCGATGGCTTCAGGTTTGCCCAGCGATAAGAGGGTCACTGTGCCGCCGTGCGCTTCTTTGAGCTGCAGGCCGGTTTCAAGAGCGTATTCATCCCAGGGATTGATGATGCGCGGCCCGCCCTCGGCCATCAGTTTCAGGCCATCCATCAGAATGGATAGTTGGGCCGTATCGGGAACCTGTTTAACCAGGACAATGATTTTCATTTGATGTTCTCCTCTGGACATGACCGCCGACGACCGAGAGCGCTTCGCCTCCCCTTGGGGGACCGCTGATCGCCGAAAAGATAAGACTATCCAGAGCCAAAGGCTCCTAGTGGCAGAGAACCCTTGGCTCTGCAACGTTGCTACCCTGCTACCTGTTACCTTATTTTACTCTACCGTAGCGATACCTTCCAGTTCGATGAGATTCCCGTCCCGGAAAAAGGCCGAGACTTCAAACAAGGCCATCGTGGGGTAGTGGTCGCCAAAATAGGCGCGAAAGACCCGGCCCAGGGGCTTCAGGTTAGCCACGTAAGAGTCACGGTCACGGACAAAAACATTGAGTTTAACTATATCCTGCGTGGTGCCGCCGGCCTCTTCAACCACCGCTTTGAGGTTACGCAGGACCTGCTCAAATTGGGCCACCAAATCACCCGGGGCAACAATATTGCCGTCGGCGTCGCTGGCATCCTGTCCGGCCAGAAAGAGCAGCCGCCTGCCGGTGACCAGGATACCGTGATTGAAGCCTTTAGGAGCTGGTAAAGAGGGTGGATTAATGAGAGTGAGCGACATTATTTTACTCCATCACTACCACCGAGCGAATGCCCTCGCCCCGGCGCAGGGTGTCAAAAGCCTCATTGATTTGAGCCAACGGGAAGTGGGCGGTGACGAGTTCCTTCACCTTAATTTTGCCGGTCCGGGCCAGTTCGATCACCTTGGGGTATTCCGAGGCCGGGCAGCCCAGCGAGCCGACAATTTCCATCTCTCGATACATGGTCCGGCCGCTGTTGAGCGTCATCGGTTTGCTGCTGTAGCCGACCAGCACCAGCCGTCCACCGTTGCGGGTGCTGGCAAAGGCGGCTTCCTGCGTGACCGGCAGACCAATAGCCTCGAAAGCCACATCCACACCGCTACTGCTGAGTCTACGGATTTCTTTGTCCACCCGCTCCACCTGGCTGGCGTTGATGGTAGCGACCGCGCCCAACTGTTTGGCCCACACCAATTTTTGCTCCAGCAAATCTACAGCAATAACCTGTCCTCCGGCAGCGGCAGCCATCTGTACCACATTCAAGCCAATCCCACCGCAGCCAAAAACAGCCACCGCATCGCCCGGCTTGACTCGCCCCCGATTGGCGACGGCTTGGTAGGGGGTGGTGATGGCATCGGCGATGATACAACTTTCAATCAAGGGTAGCTCTGCGGGCAGAGCAAAGAGGGTGTGCTGGCTGACGACAATATATTCGGCAAAAGCGCCGTCAATGTTGTTGCCAAACATGACCATATTATCGCAAATATTCTCCCGGCCCCGGCGACACGCCTCGCACACACCGCAGCCGTACACCGCGGGCAGCAGCATCCGGTCGCCTTCATGCCAGCGAGTCACTCCTGCGCCTACTGCCGCCACCCAGCCCGAAGCTTCGTGGCCCAGAATGAGCGGCGGCTTTTTAAAGGTGGGTACATTGTGGTCGGTGTAGTGCAAATCGGTGTGGCAGACCCCACAGGCGGCTACTTTGACCAGTACTTCCCCCACTCCCGGCTGCGGGGTAGGCGTCTCTTCTATTTTAAATGGCTGACCAGGACCATAGAATATCGCGGCCTTCATTGAGTATCCCTCCATTCGATTTTGGACATCGTACCCTTTGGGTATTTTGGACTGCCCGTCAGACGGGCGTAGATTTTGGATTGGAAGAAATAATCTAAAACCCAAAATCTATTTGTTTTGCCAGGCGGGTGGGCGTTTTTCCATAAAAGCGGCCAGACCTTCGTGAGCGTCGTGGGTTTGCATCAGTTCATCCAGGTAAAGTTTCTCGACGGCGGCCAGGGCATCGGGGAAGGAGCCGGCCGCGCCCAACCATGCTGCTTTGCGGGTGGAGCGCAAAATAGAAGCGCTCAGACTGGCCAGCTTTTCAATCAACTCATTGGCCGCAGCCTGCAATTCCTCCGGCGGAGCGACCCGATTGACCAAACCCAGCCGATACGCTTCGGTGGCATCTATCGTTTCGCCGGTTAAGAGTAATTCAAGGGCGCGATGATGAGGGATAAGCCGGGGCAGCATCACCGCAGCAAGCGGCGGAAAGACGCCGACTTTGATTTCCGGCTGCCCAAATTTGGCCCGCTCCGAAGCGACAATCATATCACAGAAGATGGCTAACTCGCAGCCGCCGCCCAGGGCCGCACCATTCACCACGGCCAGGGTAGGGATATTGAGGCCGGCCAGCAGGCGAAAGAAGCGATGAAAGCCATGGATCATATCTTGAACCTTGTCGGCGGTATGGTCGGCCACATCCACCCCCGCGGAAAAGGCCTTGCTCCCCGCCGCAGCCTCGATGACCAACACTTTAACGGCCGGCTGCTCGCGCAGACTTTCCACCGCCTCCACCATCTCGGCCATCATGGGTATGGTGATAACATTGAGCGGCGGCCGGTTGAGGGTAAGCCGAGCCACTACACCATCAACTTGAAAATTGATTGTTTGGTACATAACTCCTCCCGGTTACAATCCCATTTTTTCGGCCACCTCGGCCACTTCGGCGTCGCTTAAAATATCTTGCGCCGTAGGGAAGAGAATTTGATTTTCCTTGTTGATGTGGTCGCGCAGCATGTCAACGATGGTGTAGGCAGACGCGGCAATATCGCCGGCCTGTTCCGCCGCGTCGGGCGCGTTGAGCAGCGCCTCCAGCCGGTCTTCCTCGGCCCACAGTTCCTGATGATCGCCCAGCAGCGCCACCAGCAGCCCCTGCAAATCTTCCTCTTGCGTCCACAACTCCCGATGCTCTTCGACAATCAGGTCAATAATACTGGGCGTGGGCATGTAAGGACGCAGCACCGGAAAAAGAGCATCCTCTTCCTTCTGGTTGTGCGCTTTAACCTCGGTTTTGATAAACTCATTAGCCTCTCTAATCAGCTTCAGCGCCTCCGCCGAGTAGCCACGCTGGCGCAGGCTGTCCGCGCCGCGCTCCATCTTTTCCAGAGCAGCCAGGCCGTGATTGTGCTCTTGTATAAAAATATCAAATGGGTTTGGGGACATCTGCATCACTCCTTGAGCCGGTAGACAGTAGACGGTAGACGGGAAGGCTAGCAGATAGTGAATAGTGGATAGAACTATCTACTATCTTCTATCTACTATCTACGGTTTCTTCCGTGTGTAAATCGTTTTGAACTGCAACAGCACCAACACCTGGCAATCTTCACAATCCTCGCCCATTTCCGCGGCCTGCACCGGTTCGGCCAGCACTTCAAAGCCCAGTTGGCTGTACAATTCAGCAGTCTCTTTGGCCTGGCGAGCATCAGCAATGAAGCGCCGCTCCCAGCCCTCAGCAACCAGGGCCGGGTTAGGGCGGAGTTGAGCCTCGGCCAGGACCCGCCGGGCTTCTTGCTCGATCAGAAGGCTTAACTGCGGTGGGGAATTTGGTGGGTCAGGATCAGACATTTTAACCTTCCTGGCGACAAGGAACACAGAGTTACACAGAGACTCCGCAGAGAGACGCAGAGAAGTTCTATAAATTCCTCTGTGAAACTTTGTGACTTCTCAGTGTCTCTCCGTGTAACAACTTCTTGCTCCCTGTACAAGAATCTACTCATAGATACTGCCTTTAGGCCTCAACGAGGGCGTGTTCTTGTTCATCCAGCTTTTGCAAGCGGCGATGTCCCAGGATAGCCGCTCCCAGCGCGCTGACATACTGCACCATGTCGCCTTCCGGCACGTTGGCTTGAGCACCCAACTGCTCCGAAATAACCCGTACCATCGTCTCGAAGCGCAGAATGCCGCCAATCAGGGTAAATTCTGGCTCCATGCGCACCCGTTTCATTAACTGCATCGAGCGATCCACCAGCGAGGCAATCGCCCCATGCATAATATCCGCCGGGGACATACCCTGCGACAAGTGATTGATCACTTCTGACTCGGCAAAAACGGCGCAGACGCCGGAAATAGGCACCACCTCTTTGGAGGTTGCCACCAACGGGCCAATCTCTTCGGTGGAAAAGCCCATGTAGCGGGCCGTCTTTTCCAGAAAAGCGCCGGTACCGGCAGCACATTTGTCGTTCAAGCGAAACGATTTAACCTTGGCCAGATCGTCGAGCCGGCTGGCCTTCATCGTCTGCCCACCCACATCCAAGATAGTGCGGGTGCGGGGGAAAAGGAAGGTTGCGCCCCGCGCTGCTGCGGTCAGGTCCGTCACTTGCACATCGCTGAAAGGGACTTGATGACGGCCAAAGCCGGTGGCGACAATGTAGGCCACATCCTGCCCGGTCAGGCTGGCCTGGGCCAGGGCGGTGTGATAGACCCGCTCCGCTACCTCGGCCAGCTTGAAGCCGGTCTGCGACACTGCCCGGCCTACAATCCGGTTGTCCTGGCTGAGAATAAGCGCCTTGGTATAAGTTGAACCGACGTCAATCCCGGCTGTAACCATCATGCCCTCCCTTCTGCCAGACCCACCGCCGCTTTTGAGTCAACGGGAACCCGGCTGGACAAAATGTGATCGAGCGCGAACAGAGCTGCACCCAACGCCCCCATAAAGTGCGACTCATCGCTGACGTTTACTTTCAGCCCCAAGCCTTCGTTTAGTGTGTGAACCATGGCCGAATTACGGGTTACACCGCCGGTAAAAGTTACTTCTTCTTCAATGCCGACCCGCCGCAACAGGCCGATGGAGCGGGCGGCAATAGATTGGTGGACCCCCAGCAAGATGTCCTCAATCTTCTTGCCTTTGCCCAACCACGACAATACCTCCGACTCGGCAAAAACGGTGCAGGTCGTGCTGATGCGCACCGGCTTTTCACCCTGGAGCGCCGTCGGGCCAAGCTCACCCAGTGGAATTTCCAGCGCCGCTGAAGCCGCGCCCAAAAAGCGACCCGTGCCAGCAGCGCACTTGTCATTCATGCAAAAATCAATGATTTCCCCGGTCGGCGAGACACGGATGGCTTTGGTATCCTGCCCGCCCATATCCACCACCGTGCGTGTGCTGGGAAACATATGCACCGCGCCCCGGCCGTGACAACTGATCTCCGTTACCTGGGTGTTGCCAAAAGTGACCCGGTAACGGCCATAACCGGTGCCGATAACGTATTCCACCTCTTCGTCGCCGATACTTCCATTTTCCAGCGCCTGCCGGAAGGCATTTTCCGCGGCCAGGACGACGTTGGCCCCGGTATCGGTTAGCGCCCGGCCAACAACCTCTTTTGCTTCGTTAATGATAATTGCTTTGGTTTGGGTGGACCCCACGTCCACACCGGCGGCATAGGCCATAAAACACCTCCCCTTTCGGATTTTGGATTTTAGATTTTAGATTTTGGATTGACAGATAAAATCGAAAATCCAAAATCGTAAATCTAAAATGATTGGATGGCGGCTTGCTGCTTGCGCGAAGCCAGTCCTTCAAAGAATGCGTCAATCCGGTTTTTGAGCTGCGCTTCCGAAACGACCCGCCGGTCCATCATATCCGACTCGATGAACAGGCTGGGAATGTCGCGGGCGGCCATGAGCGAGCGGCGATTATCGGCCAGACCGGTGGAGACAGTGCGACAGCTTTTGATGGGATGGTAAACCACGCCATCCACCTGGAAGGTGTCAACCATATCCATCAAGATGCGATCCTGGTAGAACATGCTGTCCATCGCATCACGCACGCCGATCAGGATGCCTTCGGCCAGACTGTCCAGCGGGTTATTCAGGTCGTAGGTAAAGCCCAGGTTGGTCCCGCCGGAAGCGAACCAGAGGTAGGTCGAGTTGACAAAGGTGCCGCCCAGGTCGGTGAACATCTCGTTGAAGCGGCGGAAGATGGGGTAGCAGGGCACGCCTACAAAAATGAGGCGATACTGCTCATCAGTCAGTGTGCCGATGCCATGCGCGGCTTTGTATTCCATCTCCTCGACCAGCTCGTTAAAGTAGACGCTGCCCGGCGCCGTGCCGCGAAAGCCGTTGCTCACCCCCAGGTAAATCGTGCCGTCGGTCAGGGCGTTGAACAATGAAGGGCAGCTCCGGTTGAGCTCCAGCACCCGTTTCCAGCCCAGGCTCATCTGGTTGGCGTGGTCCAGCACCTCGCGCAGCTTGTCAATGTCAAATTTGACCCCCGTTACTTCTTCGCACAGGCCAATCAGCTCTTTGACCTGCCCGGCCACGTAGCGGCGATCGTTTTCAAAATCGGGATCGCCCGGCCAGGTTTGGGTTCCGGCCGCTCGCGTGCCCGGTACATCCAGGGTAAAAACCGGGATGTGATACATGCGCTCCCAGATTTCGGCCCATTTGATGTAGGTGTTGCAGGCGTTAGTCAGCACGGCCAGAGTCGGCTTGGGGATGCGGCCCATCGGATGCTGGCCGCCGCGCAGTTGCACGGCCACATCAGCCTTGACATAACCGCATATATCGGGGGAGTAACCGTAATCCTCGGCCTCGTTGAGATATTCGTGGGCCACCCGCCGTACGGCCGTTTGCAGCGAATTGATTTCGGGAAAGACCACCGGCAGGTCAAATACCTTCAGAATTTCGGCCATGCTGCCCATCACAAAAACATAAGCAGTCTGTCCCCCACGCTCCGCTACCTCGCCCAATTCTTGAAACCACTCACGGAACAGTTGCGCCCCCACTTTATTACCCCGCCCAACCAGGGGATTGTCAACTTGTTGCTCAGTCATCAGATTCACCGCCTTTCAATTTACGATTTTGGATTTACGATTTACGATTAAAGGCGCTAAGCCCAATCATCCTAAAGGATACCTTTGCGATATAAATCCAAAATCTACGCCCCTCTGACGGGCAGTCCAAAATCCAAAATCTTAATTAAACAGGATGTTCTCCACAAACGTTTCCAGTTGAATCGCCAGGTGGTCGAAGCTGGTCATATTTTCCTCAAACTCGCTGACAAAGTAGGGGATATTTTCCTGGTCTAGACAGCGTGTGTAAGCGACCTGCTCTTCCAGCCCCGGCTCGCACATCTTGGCGGCGGTGATAATGGCCGCATCGGCCCCGGCGTTTCTAATCCGCTGGAGCAGCATCTTCTCTTTGGGTTTGCGCAAATCATGCTGTACCGGGCTGTAGGAAGATTTTTCTAGGTAGGCTTCGGCCAGGTTAAGTAAGGGATCGCCTTCCAGTGGTACGTCTTGCAAAATCCAGCGCAGCCCGATGAGTAAATCGTCGTCCACTACGTAGCAGGATTGGGCAATGGTGCGAATCAGGTCCAGCGGCGGCTGCTCGCAAAAGCCGCCTTCGTACACCACCCGAATTTTATCTTGCCGCTTGGCCGACCGGCTTTGAATGAGCGGCAGGACCGCCCGCAGCAGCTCATTGTGCTCTTCGCGGGGAATCATCCCACCGACCGATACCAGTACGTAAGCTTCATCGGCGGAAATCAGCCAGGGCGTTTCCCGTTTGATGTCGTAAAGCTCCCGCTGCAAGGCCCGGTTTTCGTTGAACACAACCAGTGAGCGGCGCAGGTCATCATCGGCCACAGCCCGCCCGGCAATTGCTTCGATATTCCCTTTGAGCCGGTCGTACTCCGCGCACAAGTATTGAGCCGCATAGCCGGAGTTGGCGTTTTGCGGCAAATAAAGAATCTGGCACGGATAGGTGAAGTTGCGCCCCCAAACCGCCGCCAGGTTGCGGGCGGCGTCGCAGATGGGGTGAGTGACAAACATTTCCAACTCAACCCGCCCGCTCAGAGCCAGCTCCAGCGAGGTTTTGAGGATCGAACAAAGGTAAGAGCCAAAGCGCGAGTCGGCTCGTACGGCTTCGATAGGCGCGCCCCGCACCTTGAAAGGCAGCAAACCCGCCGCGTGGACAATCTCCTCAGGAAAATAGACCTGAAAGTGACCGACCACCTTCCCCCCTGCTTCCCGCCAGCGGCGGACCGTCGGAAAGTTACCATCCTCAACCAGCTCCCGGCACTGGTAAAATATCTCTTCTAATGATTGATCGCGCCATTCAGTAAAGATTTGAGGCGTCATTCTACCCTCCCAACACAATAGTAATCAGATGTCAGTAGCCAGTAGTCAGATAAGGCAACTCCAAGAAAGTAATTATCCAAAGTCCGTGATACGTAATGCGTGATGCGTGATGGTATCCAGGCAAGATTTCTTACGCATCACGTATCACGCATCAAGCCGGTGAGAACAATTGGATGATTTAAATCTTGGAACTGCCTAAGTCCTGCCACCCTGCGACTTTGCGACTCTGCTACCCTGCCGCCCTGCTACCTTTTTACATTTCACTGTCATAATCCACATAAATCGTCTGAGCGGTGAGATAATTCCCGCAAACCCCGCAGTACTTAAATTCGGCGGGCAGATTGGTGGCCCCGCAACTGGGGCAGGTTTGAGAGTACGGCCCCCATCTAAATTCGCTCGATTTGCCCGCCGCCGCCGCTTCGCGCAGCTTGAGGTAATCGGCCGGGCGCTTCTCGACAAAGGCCTGCATGCCCTCCAGCGGCTCCCAGGAAGCGTAATGGATGGCCAGCCAGTCGCGAGCGTGGCCGATGGTCTGGTGCCAGGCCATGTCTTTCCAGAAATTGACGTTTTGCTTGGTGTAGCGGGTACACTCCGGGAATTTACGGATGAGCTTTTGGACTAACTCGTCCACCGCTTCATCCAATTTGCTCAAATCAATGGTGTAGCCGTTCTTTTCCTGCTGGGCCTGTTTGATCTCCTCCGGTGACGCCCGCTCGATAAACTGCCCCTCTCTGGTCACCGAAGGAGCTACGCGATTGACCAGACCCCACTCCAGGGCTTGATAGGCCGGGATGCGCTCGTTCAGCAGCAGCATCTCTCGCGCCCGCCGGTCGCCCACGGTGATGGGCAGCCATTGGGTCGAGCCGCCGCAGGCCACGCTGCCCACGCTGGTGCCTACCTGCCCAATATAAGCGTGTTCGGCCATCACCGACAGGTCGCAGGCCAACTGGCTCTCGTTGCCGCCGCCAACGGCCATTCCATTTATTCGGGCAATGACCGGCTTGCCAGAGTTCAGAATGGCCTCGATGTATGCCTTGAACAGCCCCATGTACTTCCAATAATCGCGGGGGGTCTGGGTGTACTGGGCCTCGTACTCTTTAACGTCGCCGCCGGTACAGAAAGCAGTATGCCCGGCCCCGGTAAAAACAATCACCGCCACCCGGTCGTCAAAGCTGGCGTCACGGAAGGCCATCGCCAACTCTTCCAGAGCCAGGGTGCTGTAGGCGTTGTAGTTGTGGGGCCGGTTGATGGTGATGCGGGCCACCCAGTCCCCTTTTTCATAGAGAATATCCTTAAAAGCGAAACCTTTAGCTGGCTTGGTTTGGAAATAACCCATTCGTTTACCTCCTGAGTAGACTCTTTAGCAACAAAAAACCACCTTTCTCCTAGTTAGGAGAAGATGGTCTTCTTAACGCTCAAATATAAACGGGACGGCAGCGGGTCGTCGGCTGCTTGGAAGGAACCCTTTTACCCGAATAACACCTGTCACTTATTTTAATTGCACAGAGAAAGTGACATATATCGGGGCGTAAAAAAAGATTTACTAATTGGCCGCTCACGACAAACCTCTCATCAACACTGATGGCCCAAAAGGGCAGTGAACACAATAGCACACTATATATGTCACTTTTATATCTTGTCGTTAAATAAGTGAGATATATCGAAATATAACATGGCTTTTTTATTTTGTCAAGAGTTTTTCAACATAAGTTTTTTAAGTCCCGTTTCTTTAAGCTTTAATTTGAGCCAGGGGTGATTCTTTGGCCTGACCTACCACTACAGCCTGTGGCTGCAACGCCCGCTCCCTTTGAATCGCCGCCCCATCTTTTTATGACAGATGTCAGCTATAAAAATGACACATGTCACTATTAACTCGGAGTTAGTTGGTCTATTCTGGGGGTAATGCCTCGTTATAGGGCAGGACCGTTCGATGCATGCTCAAACTCCCCAAACGGCAATCTTTTTGGTTAGTCTATTGAATATCTTGTAAGCAGGGAAGGTGAGGAAGTGACTGTAGTTGAGCAAGTGTCTGCTACCTTCTAACCTCCTGGTGGATAGCGCCCATGTTGCCAGATCGTATCGTCTTACAAGAGTTTTTCACCATAAATCGGCCTGTGCTTTTCTTTGTGTCTGGCCTAATTTTCTTCATGCTGGGGCTGGCCATCACTCTTCGCTCGCGACGACATAGCCGACTAGTTCTGGGACGGAGCCTGCACTGGTTTGCTCTTTTTGGCTTCCTCCTGGGTCTGTCTGAGTGGGGCGGTGTCTTTATCCCTATTCAAGCGACCTACCTGCCACCTCACCTCGTCAACCTCTTCAGAGTGGTTCAACTGGGGCTGCTGGTCCTCTCCTTGGCCTGTCTGTTCCAATATGGCATTGATCTGTTGCGACCCCTGCCGCCTGCCTGGACCTGGTTGCGCTGGTTGCCGGTGACGTTGCTGTTCCTATGGTCACTAACCGTGGTGACCGGGCTGATCGTGACCCCCCTTACGCTCGTCGAGGGACTAAAGCATGCCGAGATCTGGGGCAGATATCTGTTCGGCTGGCCTGGCGCCCTCCTGGTCGCTTATAGCTTACGGCGTCGCACCTTCCGGCTTATCGCGCCCCTGGGCGAAACCCGGACCCTACGGACCCTCCGGTTGGTGGGGCTGGCTTTGATCGGTTTTGCACTTATGGGTGGGTTGGTGGTTCCTCCCGCTCCATTTCCCCCGGCTAACTGGCTCAACACGGCTTTATTCGAGACCTGGCTGGGCATCCCAGCCCAGGTTTTCCGCAGCCTCTTGGGGTTGATAATGGTCGTTGCCCTCAGCCGCGCCCTGGAGATTTTTGAGCTGGAACTTGATAGCCGGTTAAACGCGTTGGAGGAAGCTCACATTCTGGCCACTGAGCGCGAACAAATTGGCCGGGAGCTGCACGACCGAACTCTCCAGATGGCTTACGCCGCTGGCTTAATGGTAGATGCGGCCCGCCACGCCCTGCATCGCTGGGAAGATGAAGCGGTACATAACAGCCTGGATCAAGCTGAGCAGATTCTGGGCCGGGCTGTAACCGACATCCGCCAGTATATTACCAACTTGCAGACTCAGCCGACTGCTTTAAGCTTGGCTAATGGGTTAGCTCAATTGATCCACGAGAGTAGGCTAACCCCCATCGCCGAGGTGGAGATTGATTTGCCCGAGGATCGGCCGCTGGCCCCTCGCCAGATGAGCCATCTTCTAGCCATTGCCAGGGAAGCCCTGATCAACGTGGCCCATCACGCGCGGGCTGAGTGTGTCAAACTTGCCGTCCAGATGCGGGCAGATTATCTTTGCTTGAGTGTGAGCGACGATGGCGCTGGCTTTCCCCCGGATTATATGGTCGGTTACGGCCTGCGCAATATGCAAGAGCGAGCGCGGCTATTAGGCGGAAAATTGATCATCAAGAGTCGGCCAGGTCAGGGCACCCATCTGGAATTGATCATTCCTTGCGACCTATAAAAAGCTCCACAACACCAAATTTTTATAGATTTGTCACGTAGGGTTGACCTGATTTAAGGCAATTTGACGCCCCGATGTCCTGAGATCCTCAAGACGCTTCTAACCTTTTGGGTCAGATTATTAACCGTAAAGGGTTTTTGCAGAAAGTTTACGCCCTCATCCAACACGCCATGATGGACAATGGCGTTATCCGTATAACCCGACATATACAAGACCTTGATGCTAGGATAAATGGCCGCCACTTGGTGATACAGCGCTTTACCGTTCATGCCGGGCATAATGACATCGGTCAGCAGCAGGTGAATGGTTTCTTTATGTTCGGTGGCCAGTTGCAGGGCCTCGCTGGGGCCTTGGGCCTCGATAACCGAATAGCCGTGGGCGGCCAGGGTCTCGCACACCAACTGACGCACCATCTCTTCATCTTCTACCACCAGAATGGTTTCTATTCCGTCTATAAAGGCGGGTTCTGATGCGGCTGTAACAAGATTGTGGCCAGGATTTTCTGCTTTGGGTAGATAGATTTTGAAGGTGGCCCCATGGTCCGGTTCGCTGTAGACCCAGATACTGCCGCCATGCTGTTGGATAATGCCAAAGACGGTGGCCAGGCCCAAGCCCGTCCCTTTACTCTCTTCTTTGGTGGTAAAAAAGGGTTCAAAAATGCGTTCCTTTGTAGCGGCGTCCATGCCGTGCCCGGTATCGCTGACCGATAGCATGGCAAAATAGCCAGGGATTTGCAACCCTGCGTATTTCTTCACATATTCTTCGTCCAGGTAAACGTTGGCTGTTTCTATGGTTAATTTGCCGCCCGTGGGCATAGCGTCGCGGGCATTGATGACCAAGTTTAGCAGCACCTGCTCAAGTTGTCCTTTGTCGGCCTTAACTTGATAAAGAGCTGGCTCCAAAAATATTTCTAACTCAATATCTTCCCCAATCAGCCGCCGAATCATCTCGCTGAAGTCCAGAATGACCGCATTAAGGCCTAAGACCCGCATTTCCAGCACTTGCTGGCGGCTAAAGGCCAAAATCTGGCGAACCAGACCTGCGGCCCGGTCGGCCGCTTTTCTTATTCGCATTAAATCGGCGTAGAGATCGTCATCCGGGGGCAGTTTTAGTAGACCCAATTCGGCATAGCCGATGATAGGCAGCAGGATGTTGTTGAAATCGTGGGCAATGCCCCCGGCCAAGCGGCCAATAGCCTCCATCTTTTGGGCCTGCAGCAAGCGAGCTTCCAGTTGTTTACGTTCGGTGATATTTCTCTGAATAGCCAGAAAGCCGGCGATGCGGCCGCGGTCATCCAGAAAAGGGCTAACCGTCTCTTCGATGAAGATTAAGCGGCCGTCCTTTGATTTGTTGATAACCTCGCCGCGAAACAACTCACCGCGCAATATTGTTTCCCAAAACTGCTCATAAACTTCCTGGCTCTGTCGGCCACTCTTCAAGATGCGCGGCGTTACTTTACCAACCACCTCTTCCTGGCCGTACCCGTACAAAGCGGTGAATTGCGCATTGATCGAAGTGATAAGGCCCTCTTTATCGGTCATAAAGACAATATCGCCGGAAGCATTGACCGCCACAGAAAGGTCTTGCAGCAATTTTTCAGCCTGCTTACCTTCGGTGATGTCTTCAAGAAAGCCCTGGATAAATTCCGGGTTCCCCTCCCGGTCGCGGATGAGCACGCTCGAATCGCGCACCCAAACTACGCGGCCGTCGCGGGCAATCAGGCGGTATTCTGCCATGGCCCGGCCCTGTTCCAATGTCTCCTGGATGGTGCGGACGGCGCGTTGGTAGTCCTGCGGGTCAATCTGTTTATGCCATAAGGTCGGGTTTTCTGTGTAGACGGAGGGTGGGTAACCAAGCAAGGTTTCGATTTGCGGGCTGATGTAGTAGCAACTGCCGTTTTCGTCGGCCTTATCCACGTACACTACGGCCGGGGTATTCTCCACCAGGGCGCGGTACTTGGCTTCTGCCTGTCGTATGGATTCTTCTGCCTGTTTGCGTTGAAACGCTGTTCCCAACTGCGCGGCAACGGCGGAGACAAGGGTCATCATCCTCCGGTCTTCTGGCCACGTTCCTTGCAGGAAAAAGCCCATCACGGCTACAACGGTATTGTTGGCCAAAATAGGGATACCTATAGCTGACTTGATCCCGGCCTCTTTGGCCGAAAGGGCGCGTAGAAAATTGGCGTCTGTGGTTACGTCAGGAACCCACATCGGGCTCCCCAACGTCCAAACTCGACCGGGGAGTCCGATGCCAAACGCAACCACAAAACCCTCGCTGATACGGCGAAAACTTTCCACTTCCCCGACTCTACAGTAGTAAGGTGAAGCAAGTTCAAGGCGGTCGCCGGCAGGCGAAGGAAGCCATGCTTCACCATAGTCCCACTCTGTGGCTTCACATACCATCGTCAGAGCGAGAGTCAGGGCGGAGTCAAAGGTTTCGGCTTCGGCCAAAACTTTGGTCAAGGTCAGCAACAGCCGGTTTTCCTCTTCCGACCGCTTGCGCTCGGTAATATCAATCCCCATGCCAAGCAGGCAGGGTTTTCCATCCAGCAGAAACAACGTTCCGGTGAAAAAGTAAGGGGTTGGGGTTTGGTCTTTGGAGATAAAGGTGGCCTCGGCCGTGGCCTGGCCGGTTAAGAACACCTGCCCGATTCGCTCTGCAATAAGACTTTTGTCCGGCTCCCTAAAGAAATCCAGGGGCGACATGCGGGCAATTTCCTGGCTGGAGTAGCCGGAGACGGTTTCAAAGTTTTTGTTCCAGCGGATAAACTTGCTCTGTTCATCAAAAAGATAGAAAATACCTGGCAGGCTGTCAATGAGAGTATGGTTGAAATCTTTTTCCTGCCGCAGGGCGTCTTCCACCTGCTTGCGCTCGGTGATGTCGCGGTAATTGACCACCACCGCCTGTACGTTGGGGTCGGCCAGCAGGTTGGCCCCGGTCACTTCCAGCCAACGCCAACTGCCATCCTTGCGGCGCGAGCGTAACTGGATGCTCACGTCCGCCCCTGGTTCTTGGATCAGGCCGGCAAAAAGACGTCTGATATGATCAAGGTCGTCGGGGTGGATTAAATCGAGTCCGCTCCGGCCAATTCGTTCCTCGGCGGAATAGCCCGTGAGGCGCAGGCCCGAGGGGCTTTGGTAAATAATATCGCCGGTGGCATTCAGCAAGACGATGACGTCCATGCTTTTTTCAATCAAGGTCCGAAAGCGCTGCTGGCTGGCAACTATCTTTTCCTCGGCCTGCCTGCGTGCGGTAATTTCGGCGGCCATACGCTCCAGGCTCTGGGTTAATTGGACGGCCATCGTATTGAAGGACTGTGATAGCTCGTTAATCTCTTTAATATGGTCAAAACGCAGCGGCTGCGTCCATGCCCCCCCGGCCAGCAATTTGGCGGCATGGTTCAGGTTCAACAGGGGTTGCGACACCCACCGAGCGGTGATGATGCCGGCCGTAAGAACCGCCGCCAGCACGATTACAATGAGCCAAACGGTGTTGCGGTTATTGGCATGTAGAGGGGCCATAAAATCGGCTTCAGGAATGAGCACCACCACCAACCAGTCCAGGTTTGGCTCCCGGTAAAAGGGGATAACCTGGGCCAGATAGCGGCGGCCGTTTAGCTCAAAGGTAAAGTTCTGCCGGCTTTTGATGGCTGCCAGGTTGCCGAATTGGACCGCTAGTTGAGCTGCGCCTTGTTGAATCAGGGGCGCGTTGCTGGCGGCAGCCAAAAAACGTTGGGATGATTGGCTCTTTTCGGCAACGGTCAAGAGAGAGTCGCCGGTTGAAGCGGCTACCAGTAGGCCGGAACGTTCCACAATAAAGATCTCTCCGCCTTTATCGGCGGTTAAACTTTGCAAAAAGGCGTTGAGATGGGAGAGGAAGATGTCGCTGGAGACCACGCCCAGCAATTCCCCATAGGTATCATAAACCGGGCGGCTGGCGGCCAGGGCCAGATCCTGCCCGGTAGCCAGAATGTAAATATCGCTCCAGGCGGGTTGGCCGCTTGCCAGGGCGCGGGCGTACCAGGGGTGGGCACGCGCGTCGAAATCGGGGATGGTGGTTAACAGGTTGGCCCGGTTACCCCGTTCATCGGCGGCGTATTTTCTAAAGGGGCCGGCGGCAAAGCCATCGGTGGCAGCGATATACAAAAGGCCGCCAGCGCCCTCACGCCCGGCGTCTACCAGACCGCCTTGCGGGTTGCCAAAATAAATACTGCTGACGTTCTCAAAAAGCTGAAGCTGCTGCCAGAAGTAACGCTCCAAAGCGGCGGAGTCGCCGGGGTTTATCAGCCCATCTTGGATAGCATTGGCGTTAATCTGGTTGAGCAGGTGGAGTGTTTCCAAAAAGGTTTCCAGTTCCTGCTTGACTTGGACGGCAATTTCGCGCTGTAGCTGGGTGGTTACTTCATTAACAGCCTGCTGCCCGTTACGAAAGGAGAGATAGCCGGTTGAGCCAACGGCCAGAGCTGTTAGCAATGCAAAGGGCACAAGCAGGACAATAAGCAAAGGGACATTCTTAAATTTGAATGGAAAGTTGTCTTTAAGGTGAGCCGGAAGCATAATAGCTTATTATATCATAACCGGCGCATAATTTTGGATTATCAGGAAGATATTTTGCGGGACGGGAAATCACGATTATTCATCTTGGTGCTGAAGAACCTGTGGTGATGATGTAGCCATTGTGGGTTTACTGACCACCCTCGGTCGAACGAATTAGTTGTTTGAGAAGGGGAACCCAATATTCCGAGGATGGGGTATATTAAATTGGGTCAAATGAACCAACTCTTTAACTTCCACCTTCAAACGTCAAACAAGCTTCTGAGCCGGTGGTTATTTAGCTTATGCTTTTTGATTGCTCTGATGGTAATTCTGGGTGGTTTTGTGCGCTTGACCCGTTCAGGACTTTCGATTGTGGAATGGCAGGTTATCACCGGGGTGGTACCGCCCCTTAGCGAAGCGGCCTGGCAGGCAGCCTTCGTCAAGTACCAACAAACGCCTGAGTATCGCCATATCAATCACACCATGACTCTCCCGGAGTACAAGTTCATCTACTACGTTGAATATTCCCATCGTCTGCTGGGCCGATTGACCGGGTTGATGCTGGTCATTCCCCTCACTATTTTTCTTATCGGCAAAACCATCTCCCGTCGAGAAGGTCCGCTTTATCTGGGCCTGGGCTTGCTCTTTGCCTTGCAGGGAGTGATGGGTTGGTATATGGTCAAGAGTGGCCTCGTTGACCAACCTGCGGTCAGTCATTATCGCCTAACGGCTCACTTGCTGCTGGCCTTGCTTTTATTTGGTCTCTGCTTCTGGCTCGCTTTGAGCAAGGCCAGCCAAATTTTGACCTTAAACCAAATGCCCGGACGCCCCACGATTTTCAAGCTGTCACTGGGTTTGGCGGTGGTCTTGGTTATTCAGATCACCTACGGTGGCTTAATGGCTGGTTTGAAAGCCGGCTATATCTCAGACACATTTCCATTGATGTTTGGTTATCTGGTTCCGCCGGGCCTGCTGTCATCCTTTTACCCCTGGCCGGCAAACCTGGTAGCTAACCCGGTCACAGTTCATTTTGTGCATCGCTGGCTGGCCTTCATGGTTTTAGCCCTGGCCGGCTTTCTTTTTTATCAGGTCAGAAACAGGAGGTATGGCCGTAGATTACAATTGACCGTCCTGACCTTTTTGGCACTGGGTGCGGTGCAGATACTATTGGGTCTGGGGGTGATTACCTGGCACGTCCCCCTGGCTCTGGCCTTAGCCCATCAGGCGGTGGCGCTGGGCTTATTTGCGCTGGCCTTACTTATCAGTTACCTGTCACGCTTGTCTCAGCTAAAAATTCTAAAAACGGCAGACCCGTGATGGTAATTTTAGGCGGTTTTGCCCTTACTTTCGCCGCTGATAACCGATGACCAACAGCGATACTGTTGCTACGGCTGCCACCACGTGCAAAAATGCGGCTACGGTACTGGCCAGGATAGTTTTGTAAGGAACGGGCACAGCATAGTCCGGGATGAAGCTGATCAGCAGCACGACGACAGAAATGATGATAAAGACACGAACCGGCCGAGCCGTATGCCCGTCCAACCAGGCAAAAAGGGCTGTCGCCACAACGGTTGGGACAAGCGTAAAAATAGCCGAACGGAAATAGTTATCCAGCGGGGCAAACAGGGCAATCTCCGGCCAAATAGAAATAGATAGGGCTTGCACCACCAGGACAGCTATGATACTGGCTGCGGCTGCCAGAAAGCCTCTTTTCACCCAATCGCTGCTTGTCATAGCCTCATGGGGGCGAACATTAATGTTAGCTTGATTTCTCATAGAACTTTCTCCTGTGGTATGGGTGATGATTACTCACACTACAATATGCCTCAGATGAGCAGCCGGAAAAACTCACCTCAACTGGGAACCTCAAGGAATGACTCGCGGACAAGGCAAACTCTCTCGCCCTCTCTTTTAACCCCACCAGCAAGCAGCCACAGGGCGATAAGACCGAGAAAGGCCTGGGTGCTGAGCTGCGGCGCATAGCTGCCAGCAGCGAGCAACAGGATGACCCAACCGGCCGGCTCCTTCCGGCGCAGCGCTGCGGCCGCCGTCACGCCGGCTAACCAGAGACTCAGGGTGTACAGCGGCCAGGGCAGGTAGAGGGTCAGGCCGGTAGACCAGACCGCCAGGGTCCCGGTCAGGGCCGGGTTGGCCAGGTAGAGTCCGGTGAAGGCCAGGGCCGGTCCGGCGGCCATAAACATCTCCCGGCGCGACGCCCCTCGCCCGTAGGCATACCATAAGCTCCCCGCGCTAGCAACCACCAGCAGTTCCCCCAGGTTAAAGAGGGTTTCAGTTAAGGGCGGCGGGCCAGACCAGCCCCAGGCAGTGTACCAGGCGGGCAGGAGTTGGTACAAGCGCCCCAGCAGCAGGGCCAGAGCCGGGAGCAGCAGCCCGATGTGCCGGCTCCGGGCGGCGATAATAACCACAGCGACTACCCCCAACCCCAGGTTAGCGACCATCCCCCAGCCGGCCGGCGCGACCCACAGAAACATCAGGCTGAAGCCGACCTGGCTCAGCAAGATAAGCGACAGTCCAACTCCCAGGACAGACCTGGTCGCTGTGTCCGGGGAAAAGCTGTCAGACTGATGGCCAGTTTGCCATTCGCGCCAGGCTATCCAGCCCAGCATGCCCAGTCCCAGCAGGCCGGTCAGGGTGGTCGCCAGTTGCCCGGCCAGGGTGAGCGCCTCATAAAGTACCAGCATTGGCGGCGGCTTGGGCATGAAGATGGCGGCGCGGGTCAAGGTCCGGGCGATCAGCCAATCAGCTACGGCGGCCAGCGCCAGCCAGCGCAGCAGTCCGTCTCCTCTCATTGCTGCTCTGATAGTTTTGAAAGCAGGATCAGCACCAGTAACAGAACCAGGCTGCCGACAACGATGCTGATGAGACTCAAAGTCATGATCTGGGTGACCGGGAGCGTACTGCCCGTTGCGGCCGCGGCAGCCGGAGCGGCGCTGGCCGCGGGTGCCTGGGTGGCTGGAGCAGCGGCCCCGCCCAATTGCAACGAGACCCACTGCGAGGTAGATTTCTGCCCGTTGCGCTCGCCATTGGCCCCATCCCAGGCGGCAAAGGCAATCGAGTAGACCTGATTGGCGGTAAAACTGACGTCCTCGGCTTCGGTTGAGGTAAGATCGCGGCTAAAGATGACCCGCCATTTGCCTTCGGCCCAGGCTCCGTAGCCCTGCACATTTTGGCCGCCCGCCCCCTGGCTGGTCAGCGTCCCAAAACCCCCGGCGATCAGGTCTTCCACCGGCGACTCATGGCCGGTGCTGGCAAACAAATTATCCGCGGCCATGGCCGGGACGTAGTTTACATCGGTGTAATCGCCGGGGCCGGCGGCGACGCCTTTGTCCGCTTCGGCAAAGGCGTAGTAGTCGGCGTACATATTGGGGTAGGCAGTCTCCAAATCCTGGCGCGTGTCCAGATCGGCCTGCCAATCGGCCTTCCAGTGCCAGATGTTCACGTCTCCACCCAACTGGCCCATACAGTAGAAGGGCGGACCTTCGGCCAGGGGGAACTGCACGGCCACGGCGTCCCGAAAATCCTGCACCCGGACCATGCTGTCGTTTTGGGTTTCGTCGGCCCACTCAACCAGCAAAGCCAACTGCCGGTCGTTGTGCAGCGCCCGGGTGGTCAGCACCTTGATCCTGGTTTCCGGTAGCATGGGCCGGGCCACGACCTGGGCGCTCAGGGGCACTTCGATGGCTGTGGCCTGCTGCCAGAGGGGGGAGTCCAGGTCGGTGGTTGGCAGCTCTTCCGCCACCCGCGCCGCCATCACGGTGACCCCTTGCGAACTGGCCAGGGGAATCTTAAAAAAAGTGAGCGCCGCAGCCAGGATAAAAATGAAAGCAACAAAGACTCTGTAGGATGTGATCATTCAATGCCTCCAATCCCAATAGGGGGTCAATCTTACCGGCTTAACTCGGCGGCGGGGCAGCTTGAGCAGGAGAAATCCGGGTCAAAGGGGGTATGCTGCATCTGGCCGACCGGCTGCTCCTCAAGTTCCACTCCCAGGCGGGCGGCGTCGGCCTTGACAAAGGCCACTGCAAAGCGGCCCAAAGCCAGGTACGCGCCCTCCGGGGCATTCAGGGCCAGGCTGTGGGCAAACAGGCCCAGCCAGCGCCCCAGGTGATCCTGTAAAAATTTACGCTGGGCCTCCTGACAAATTTCGGCCTGCTCAACCAGCTCCTGCCCCACTGCATAAGCCTCTTTGAGCGCCAAAACCTGCATAAACTCCAACTCCACAGCCAGGTGATCCGGCCGCTCACGTACCGCGCCGCCAACCTCAAAGCCAAAGGCGCGGTAAAAGCCGCTCAGATCGGCCAGCTCCTGGCTCTGGCGAAACTCATGGGGCAGCCCGTACTCGGTCTCGTAGCAGAGCGAGCCGGTCAGCCCAAAGGTGCGGCGATAGGCGGTCTGCAGGGCGGACAGTTCGGTCTGTGCGACGAATGGGCCGGTCAGACCCATCTCCAGGCCGGCCACAATTTCGGCCAGCACCGGCGCATCGGTGGTCCAATTTTCCTGGGGATAGAGAAACGCCCCGGCCAGAAAGCTGTAAACCTGGGCGCGACAAATGATAGTGTTGATGTCCATTGATGGAACCTCTCTGATGCGTGATACGTGATGCGTAGAGAGTCTACATCCCTCACGTTTCACGTTTCACCCTCAAATTGAATTGGGTCGCTCGGCCGGGCGCTCGTAGACCGGCTCGACCACGCTCAGGCGCACGGCCTCCCGCCCTTTGGCATCAAAGCCGATGACCGTGTCGTTGTACATTTGCCAGGGCTGGCCGTTGATTTCGGTTTCCAGGGCCAGCGGCCCTTCTTCGATTTCATATCGAAAAATCATCTTCTGGGTGGTGCGGAAAAGCTGCAACACGGCCAGCAGTTCCCGCGAGGGCGCAGTGTAGCGGGCGATGGCCTCATCCACGCCGGGACCAAACATCTGGCGTAGATAGGCGCGCGGGGCCCAACGCGGCGGGATGTAGTAGATATTTGGCTCGGTGCCAAACTGGGGATACAAGGGCAGGGCCACCTTTTCCACCTTGATCAGGTAGTAGAGTGGATGCTCCGGCGCGGCGGCCCACGAGCCATCCGCGGCGATGTCCACCAGGCCGTTCAGCCGGATTTTGCCGGGGCAGACGGCCATGCAGCGGGTCTCCATAGGCACACCATCGCTGAGCGGGTCGTTGCCCTCAACGCGGGGATAACAAGCCACGCACTTTTCGCTGGTACGCGTTGTGCCCCGGTACATCGGCTTTTTGTAGGGGCACTGCTCCATACATTTGCGATAGCCCCGGCAGCGGGCCTGGTCAATCAGGACGATGCCGTCTTCGGGACGCTTGTAGATGGCCTTGCGCGGGCAGGCAGCGGCGCAGGCCGGATAGGTGCAGTGATTGCAGATCCGCTGTAGGTAGAAAAACCAGGTCTGGTGTTCCGGCAGCGAGGCGCCTTCCAGGCTGAGGCCCAGCTTGTCACCCTTGTAGGCAGTCGAGGTATCCTCGTAAAAATTGGGGGCGCGCCACTCGCCGTCCTCGGGCAGGTAGCCGAGGGCCTGGTTGTTGGGGCCAGCAGCCTCGCTGAGGGCCAAGCCGTTGTATACCCCGTAGGGGGCTGTCTCGCCGGCCTGGCCGGTATCCCATTCAGCCTTTTGCCCGGCGGCCTGGTGGGCTTCATCCAGCAGTTGCAGAATTTTCACGTCCCAATGCTGGGGATAGCCGCCGTAAGGCTTGGTCTCGACGTTGTTCCACCACATATACTCCTGGCCTTTGGAGAAAGTCCAGGTTGCTTTGCAGGCCCCAGTGCAGGTCTGGCAGCCGATGCAGCGATTGATATTGAAAACGGCCACAAACTGCTTTTCGGGGTGCGCTTCCTCAAAAACGTAACCCATCTTGCGGCCCAGATGCCAGTTGTAAACTTCAGCCATAAGGTCTCCTTGTTGGATGATAATGCTTGAGTCCAGGACTTGGTTCTGTCACACCTTGATGTGTGAGGCGTGAAACGTGAACTTTTTTACGCCTCGCATCTCACGATGCCCCATTTCGCGCAGGTTCGCTGGATTAACTCCCGGAC
This sequence comes from Chloroflexota bacterium, assembly GCA_016860845.1. The sequence continues at coordinate 97,826 of BOKF01000010.1, read as the reverse complement.
GTAGGCTTCGCCTTTTTCCCGGTAGATGCGATGGGTCGCCAGGTAGACCGGGCTGGTAAACAGGCCCATGAGCCGCCGCTCGCCCCAACCCAGGCGTACATATTCCTCAACCATTATTTCGGCCATGGTCTCAAGCTGGCCCGGCTCGCCGGGCAGGGCCATGCCAACCAGTTCCAGCGGATCTTCTTCGACAAATTCATCGTAGGGCATATTAGGCTTCCTTTACCTCAACCATTTCGCCGTTGAGGTAGCGCTGCATGAAATCGTTCTCGTGGCCAGGGGTCAGGCCGCGGGTGGCCGGTTCCCACTTGCCCTGGCCGTTCAGACCACCGTCTTCGGCCTTGGTCACTTTGACCAGCGTTTCTTTGGGCACAGTGTTGAGGGCGTGGTTGTCGGCCTCGCCGCCAAAGATGAAGCCGGTCGCCGCTTTGGTTTTGTGGAAGAGGGTGTCGGTCTGGTGCATGGGCATGGACCAATCGCGGGTGAGCGACTGCTGCGAGCCGTAGCGCAGGTTAGCCATGTAGCCGGTGCCTTCCGATTTGGCCAGGCCGTCGGGCCGGGTTTCGTGGGCCAGCACCGATTTCTCGGTGGCCATAAAGGGGCCGTGCTTGAGCATGATGATGTGGTAAGGGTAAGCCGGGTTGTACTTGACCCGCAGCATCAGCCGGGCCACTTTGTAGAAGGGGTCGTCGGGCTGCCAGCCGATATAGGGCCGGTCGGCCGGGTTGGCGTCCACGTAAACGTAATCGCCATCCTCGATGCCCAAATCCTGGGCGGCCTGCGGATTCATGTGCAGTTGGTGGTCGCCGGGACCGGGCAGGCGCTTGTCCACCCGGTAGGGGTCGCCAAAGTTGGAGTCGAGGATGATGGTCCAATCTACTGTGCTCCAGGAGGAGTGGACGCGGTGGCGGGTCTTGGGGGTCAGACAGTAAAAGTGATAGCCCTGTTCCCACAGCGCGTTCTTGGTCTGCTTGACCTGGGCCCAATTCATGGCGACGTTGCGCACGGTGCGCTCCTCCCAGCCCATGGCATCGAGGGGGATGCCGTAATCATCGGGCCGGACAAAGCGGCTGGCGGTGACGATGACGTTGGGCAGGTAGGGCGTGGCTTCTGGGCTTTCGCGGTGGCTGATGATGTTTTCGCCGTATTCCAGGGCTTCGGGGATGTCGCAGTAGGCGTTGAGCCGCCCGGTGTCGGTGAAGAAGGGGACCGAGTCGTTGATTTGCTCCCAGAAGGGGATGCGCGGGTAGGTGCGGAAAAGCATCATAGCCGCGCCCGGCTCGCCGTACTTGCCGCCAATAATGTCCTCAAATTTGTAGCCGCTGGTCGTCAGCGACGAGTCGAGCAGCCGCTGGATGTATATTTCGGGCCGGCCTGCCAGGATGAATTTCCAGTAATCGCGGAAACGCTGGTCGCCCAGTTGATCGCCGATGGCGGCGGCCGTTTCGGCCAGGATGCGGCTGTCGTCGCGGGTGTCGTAGACCGGCGGGATGCCGCCCTTCCAGATTTGCAGGAAGGGGTTGGAGCAGGAGGCGGTGATTTCGTAGGTCTCGAACTCGGCCCAGGAGTTGGCCGCCAGGCCAAAATCCGCGTACTCGACGCTGGCCGTCATTTCGATGTCTACCGAGATGATCAGCTCGATGTTGGGGTTGACGTTTTTAATCATCTCGTAGTGGTGCTTGGCGTTGTTGAGCAGGTTGACGTTGGTGAAGAACTGCACTTTGGTTGGCGTGGGCATGTGGGTCTGACCGGTGAAGACCTTGCGGCCATACTTGGGCGTGTCCACAATCAGTGGCCGCTCGGAGTGGTTCCAGTAGGCCGGTTCTTCATCTTTGGTGTAGGCGTGGGCGTGGATCTTTTTACCGGCAGCAGTCTCGTCCAGGTTCGGCTCAAAGGGGTCTTCGGCCACCCAGCCTTTGAAGCCCGGCCCGGTTTGGGGCGATCCCTGGAACAGCGCCGCTTTGTAGTTGCCGGCCCAGGTGTAGCAGCCCGCGCCCGGCTTGCCGATGTTGCCGGTGAGCATGAGCGGCAAAAATTGGGCGCGGTTGGCCAGGGTGGCGTGGAACCAGTGGTTGATGCCTTCGCCGATGTGGATGGCGGTGGGCTTGATGGTGGCGATGTCGTTGGCCAGGCGCTCAATCAGCTCTTTGGGAGCGTGGGTGATCTCGGCGACAGTATCCAGGTCATAATCTTTGAGATGTTCCTGGTACATGGCCCACAGGGTCAGCACTTCAACCTCCGCGCCATCGGCCAGGGTAATCGCGCCCGACCAGTCGAGCGCGGGGTCAATGCCCTTACCAGTCATAGCCGCGCCCACGTCGTCGCGGGTCAGGGCGACCAGCTCGTCGCTCTTCTGGTCCCGCACCACGTAATCGCCCAATTTGTCGTACTGTTCCGGGGTGAGGCCCTGGAGCTTGAAGCTGGGGCCGTCGGGGTCGAGGCCGGGCGCGTAATCGGGAAAAACATCGGCCGCCCGCAGCCGCTGGAGCGTATCGGCCCGCACCAGCAGGGGGAAGTCGGTGAAGCGCTTGACGAAATCTTCGTCGTACTTTTGATTGTCTATCAGCCAGCGGGTGATGCCCAGAAAGAGGGCCGTATCGGTGGCCGGGCGGATGGGAATCCAGTAATCCGACTTGGTAGCCGGGGGCGAATATTCGGGGGTGATGGTCACAATTTTGGCCCCCCGCTCCATCGCTTCGATGAAGAAGTGAGACTCGGCCATTTTGTTTTCGACCAAATTTTTGCCGCACTGGATGTGCAACATGGAGTTGCGCAGGTCGTTAAAATCCTCGTCGGAGGTTTGCAGGCCGGTGGTAAAGGGGTGGCCGGGGGCCTGGTCGCCGTGCCAGGTGTAGTTGGACCAGATACGCCCGCCCCGGGCCTCTTCCGGCTCGACACCGCGCACGTGGGTATCGAGCAGGGCCAGAGTATTGGAGAAACGGTACATGCCGTACTTGCCGATGACCCCCAACAGCCCCATGCCGCCGCGACACTTGAAGGTGCGCGTCCCGGCTCCGCCCATCGCTTCGATCATCTCCTCCGGGTAGCCTTGCTCCCGCAAGAGGGCCGCGCCTTCGTCGCCGGAGTAGCGGGTGGCGATGGCGATCATGCCGCGGGCGATGTAATCGTAGGCCGTTTCCCAGGAGATGGGCAGCAGCTCATCCGCGCCCCGCGCGTCGAACTTGTACTTGCTTTTGTTCTCCGGGGTCAGTTCGGGGAAGCCGTCGTCGGCCCAGGCCTGCCAGCCTTTGCGCATGAGCGGCCCTTTGAGGCGGTGTGGCCCGTACACCCGGCGATGAAAGGTCTGCCCCTTTTTGCAGCCGCGGGGATTCCAGTGCGCGGTGGCCTTATTGCCGTACAGATCGCCGTAGTTGCCGACATCGTAATTGGTTTCGGAGCGGAGGATGATACCGTTGCGGGTAAAGGCCCGCAGGCGGCAGGCGTGGGTGTCGTTGGGGGAGCAGACGTAGGTAAATGAGGAGTCGTACTGGTACTGGTTGCGGTAGATTTTTTCCCAGCCCCGGTCCGGGTAGCCGGCCAGGGGATTGTCTACCTGGATGGGTGTGAGCAACTGCAACTGCGGCTCGGACAGAGCCAGTGCCAGGGCCGAGGCCCCGGACAACTTCAGAAAATCCCGGCGCGAAAAAAAAGTCATAGACCAACCTCCTTTGGCAGGTTAAAATTGCGACTTTCAACTCGTACTCGACAACTTCACCCCAAGTTGAAATGAATGACGGATGAGGGCGAAGTAGAAGAAAAACGGGATTAACGATTTTAAGGGGTAATCCAAAAGCCCACCCGGAGGGGGGCCAGGTGTGGACAGCTTTTGAACTACCCCGCTGAGAGGTAGTATAGCAGGTTATATGGTCAGTGGATGTGACTTTTGTCACATTCAGTCTTACTGAAATTGATTCATTATTAGGCCTGACCTTGCTGCTTCAACGCCAACTGCCTCGTTTGAGTCCAGCCATCACTTCAGTATGATCCTCAAAAGTGGGTGGGGGCGTAACCACGTGCAAGATAACCAACCGGTTTTCGGCTTTGATGCCCCGCGCCTCTCCCGCCGGTACAAAGACCAGGCTGCCGGGGCCAAGCCGCGTCTCCTGCTCGCCGGCCGCTACCAGCGCTTCGCCCTCCAAAATGGTCAGAGTCAAATCTACATTGGGTTGATGCACCGGGATAAACTGGCCGGGTTCAAAACAGGCCAAAACCACTTTAACCCGCTCATTTTCAGTCAGGACAACCGGATTGAACCGCTGCTCGGTAAAAGCCGCAGCTTGTTGGTATGAAGTTAGCACAATGGTCATAAATCTCTCCTCAAAACTTAGTAGACGGCAGACGGTATGCGAAGCGGTAGACAGGGATAACAAATATCTCCCTGCTACTCTGCCGCCTTGCTACCTTTTTTATTGTTGACAGCCAGTCGCAAACTCGTGAACACTCCATTTTTTAATGCGCAAGCTCAACTGCTTGCTGTCGCACCAGGCAGATTTTCTCGGCCTCCGTCTCAAAAAAGTAACCGGAACCGCCCTCGCTGACGACTTGCAGGATCTTGTGATGATCCCGCACCCGAATACCACCCAACACATGTACCCCGCGTTCAAAAAACGGCGGGGGCCAGGGTGAGGCGGTGGGTCCAGCCAGAACAACCGCCCGCGCGCCGCTGGCTGCCTGCAACAGGGCGTCAAGGCCGCCTTCCACCAACGCCGAGCCGGTGATGATGACTACGCTGGCCTGAGCTACAACCTCGATTGCCTTTTCGGGTGATTGCCAGAAGGGCAACTCGTCTGCTTTCAGAGCCTCGCGGTGCTTATCCACCACCCATAACTGCGACACTTGCCCCTTCAAGGTTTTGATAAAGGGCACAAAGCCGCCTACCATCGCCACCCGATCCTGAGCCTGAATCGCTGCAGCAGCCAGGGCGTCCACACCGGCAAGCAGTTGCCCGCCCGGCACGCCGTGATGGGCCATCGCCTGGGCCGAGAGCGCATTGAGTACAGCCACGCCAACGGCTCGGCGCAATGGAACCGGCGAGAGCGCGTACTTGGCCAGGGTCCAGGCATCTTGCCCGGCCATCCAGCCCGCCGGTGGGGCCGCCGCTGCCGATTTGGGGCAGCAGACGGTGTCGCTCAAATCTCGTGGGGTAAAAGCCACTCCGACATGCGTGGTGGAAAGCTGCGCTGCGGTATAAAAGACGCCAATACGAACGTCGGTGACGATGATGGGTTCACCTTCCAGGACACACCATAATTCGGTCAGCCAGGCTTCGATAATATTTGTCATAGCAACCTCCTGGTTAATTATGGATCACTTGATTGAGTTTGAAGTAATAGGTTTGTGAGCCGTAATCATACTTAAGAAACATGTGGCTACTATAACAGCAGTAGCGACAGGAGTATGTGACTTTTGTCTCAAAATCCATTTGGTTCAAGCTTGGTCATCGTTACCCGCCTATACATTTAGCGACAGGATCTGACTAATTTTAAGGAAAAAAGGCCAATTGTACTTGACTCAAACGATTTTATAAGATATTATTCAAGTAATCTATTGAATATTTGTATATTCTAAAGGTAATCAGATGACAACCTCAACTGACAAGCGGCGACACAAAGAACGACTCTATCAGCTGTTTAGCCAGGTAGCCACAGCGATGTCGAATCCTCACCGCCTGGAACTGTTGGATTTGCTTGTTCAGGCCCCCCGTACGGTGGAGGAACTGGCCCAGGAAGCTCATATGAGTGTGGCCAACACCTCCCAACATCTACAGCGGCTCAAGCAAGCCAAGTTGGTGCTGAACGAACGAGAGGGTTTGTATATCCGTTACCGGCTGGCCGATCCAGCGGTAGCCCGTTTGTGGCTGGAATTGCGAGCTGTGGCCGAGCAGCAGTTGGCCGAGGTGGAACGCACCCTCGACGCCTACCGCCATCGCCGCCACGAATTTGAGGGTATTTCCTCCGAGGAGCTGCGAAGCTGGTTGCGCCACGGTGAAGTGGTCTTGCTCGATGTGCGCCCCGCAGCAGAGTATGAGGCCGGACACTTGCCGGAGGCAATTTCTATTCCTATTGACGAATTGGAACGCCGCTTGCATGAACTTCCGCCCAACAAACTTATTGTTGCTTACTGCCGCGGCCCCTACTGTGTCTACGCCGACGATGCATTGGGTTTGTTGGCCGAGCGAGGCTGGCAAGTGGCGCGGCTGGAAGAGGGTATTGCCGAGTGGCGAGAGGCGGGTTATAAGTTGGCAGCATAGCTAGTTTGCTCACCTATGTAAAAGGATGCTGGCCTATGGGCTGATTCCAATTGGTTAAGCAAGCATTTTATTGACTGGGCTGTTTTTGTCGAGGAAGTTACTCGATGAAGGGGGGAAATGATGAATAATACCTTGGTTGAGGCGTTGGGTTTGGATTTGACCGAGCTGCGCGTCGCTATTAGCGAAGAATACACAGCGGTCGCCCTGAAACCGGAGCAGGGCTTTCATTTTCATACCGGTCGGCCCCTAGCGCACCTGCTGGGCTATCCCGACGAATGGCTGGCCGGTATCCCGGAAACATCTATCGAGTCTTTTGCCGGCACCGGTAACCCCTTTAGTCTGGGCCAAATCCGTCCAGGAGAGCGGGTGGTGGATGTGGGCTGTGGGGCGGGGATTGATAGCCTCATCGCAGCGAAAATGGTTGGGCCGGCCGGTCAGGTGATTGGAGTGGATATGACCCCGGCAATGCTCGACAAGGCTCGCCGTGCAGCGGTTGAGACTGGCTTGACCAATATTGAGTTCCGCCAGGGATATGCTGAGGCCCTGCCAGTGCCGGATAGCTGGGCGGACGTACTCATCTCCAATGGCGTTCTCAACTTGATGCCGGACAAAGCGGCTGCGCTGAGCGAAATGGCCCGTGTGCTACGCAGTCCTAACCCTGGGTTAGGGAAGCCGACTGGCCGCCTGCAAATCGGGGATATTTTGGTCCAAACCGTCGTGCCAGAAGACGCAAAAAGTGATATCTCGTTGTGGACCGGCTGAATTGCCGGTGCTCTGCTGGAAGCAGAGTTAGAGATGGCCGTCGTGATGGCCGGTTTTGTGGAGTTCGAGATCACCTGGCGAGCTGATGTATTTAGCGGTGCGCCCCAATCCTCAAGCGCTGCCGAGTTTGGCACGCTGGGGATCAATTTCCGTGCTCGCAAGCCACGTGATGAGGTTGAATGGGCCAGGGCGCTGGCTGTCCTGAATTGCCAGGTTCCAGCCTGACGATAAGGAGCCAGCCCGGCTGATATTTTTGATCCCACAACCTACTCACCATTTGGGTATTCCCGACCGCACGACTAAAGTCTGGGGGTTAGAAGAAGGGGGGTGGTCCGGCAGTAACAATTCTGACAATTGAATAAGACTGTATTCAATCAAATATTCAAAGCAAGGGGGCAAAGTAACTGTATGGCGACCATTCTTTATTTCGGAACGTCCGGGTCTGACGACCCAACCCGGGCCACGCTCCCCTTTTTGGGAGCTTTGGGGGCGGTGGAAGCCGGGCATCAAGCTCAGATCGCGTTGATGGGTGAGGCGACCTATTTGATGAAAGACGCTGTGGCCGAGGCGGTACACGGGGTGGGCTGGCCACCCTTGAAAGAGCTGATGGCCAAAGCCGTCGCCCAGGGCGTCTCCATCCATGTCTGAGGGGGCTGCAGCGCGGCCCGTGGGGTCACTGATGCAGATTTGCAGGGCAAAAATGCCCGCTTTATTAACCCGAAAGTCGGGGCGGAGTTGACGGTAGCCGCAGATCGGGTGGTTAGCTTTTAACCGAAGAGGATAATGAATATGGCTGGTCACGCGCACTCCCAGGCCAGCCATTTTTCAAGGAGCGATGTTGTCTTCTCGCCAAATATTAGAGAAGCTGTAAGAAAGGAGAAACAATGAGCGTTAGCGTCAATGTAACAACTCCGGAAAAGTCTCGACTAACGGCGGCGGAGGTCGAGGGGCTCGATCCGTATGCGCTCATGGCGGTACTGGGTAAACGGGTCATCCACCCGGGCGGGCGCCGTTCAACCGATGAATTATTCGCGCGAGCCAGCTTTCAAGCCGGCCAACTGGTGTTGGATGTCGGCTGCGGTGTGGGCACTACGGCCGCTCAAATAGCCCGTCGTTTCGGGGCTCAGGTGACTGCGCTTGATATCTCCCCCCTGATGCTGGACCGGGCCCAGGCCAATATCCGCTCAGCCGGTTTGGGCCAACAGATCGAGGTGAAAAAGGGCGACATCCTGGCTCTTGATTTTGCCGATAACCGCTTTGATCGGGTTATTGCCGAGGCGGTGACCATGTTTGTGGATCGGCCCAAAGCGGCGCGGGAACTGGTGCGGGTCTGCCGACCGGGTGGGCGGGTGTTGGCCACCGAGTTTTTGTGGCGCAAGCCGCCCACGCCAGAGGCGCGCCAAATCTTTTTGGGTGAAGTCTGCCCCGGCATGAATTTCGACACGATGGAGGACTGGGTTCAGATTTATCGGGAGGCGGGGCTAGAGGAGGTGCAAGTGACCTCCGGTCCTTTCGAGATGATGACCCCGGCCGGCTTCCTGAGAGACGAAGGCTTCGTGAACTGTCTGTTCTTTATGGGCCGGACCATGTCCCGCCTGGCCTATATCAAGAAGATGGCCTGGCTGATGCCCCGCATGCAGCGGGCCGTGCCTTATCTCGGCTATATTGTCGTGGCCGGTACGAAACCAGCTTAAGACTAACATTCGGGCCAGTTGAGCTTTATCAGATAAAACGGGAGTATATGATGAATTGCTGCCAGTGCCAGGCTATTGAGACTCGCTTCAATCAGAAGGTAGCGGCTGAAAAACTCAAACAGTATCGCCAGCAGGGGCCAGAAAAGACGACCCGTGTATTGCTTGATGCGCTCAAGGCGGAAGGCGTCGCCGGGCTAACTCTGCTCGACATCGGTGGTGGTATTGGCGCGATTCAGCATGAGCTGTTGAAAACTGGCCTCAGTAGCGCCATCGGTGTCGAAGCATCTTCAGCCTACCTCAGCGCCAGCGCCGATGAGGCCGGTCGGCAAGGTCACGCCGACCGGATTAATCATTACCAGGGCAATTTTACTGATTTGGCCGCCATCCTGCCGCCCACTGACATTGTCACCCTCGACCGGGTGATTTGCTGCTATCACGATATGCCGGCCTTGGTCGAGTTATCGGCAGCGCGGGCGAATAAATTGTACGGCCTGGTCTATCCTCGCGATACATGGTGGGCGAAGCTGGGCTTCGCCCTTGAAAATCGCCTCTTCTGGCTGCAACGAAACCCTTTCCGGCTATATGTCCATCCCACCGCCGCAGTTGAGGCCATCGTGCACGCCCACGGCTTGCAGCGGCGTTCCTATCAGACCGCGGGGGTGTGGCAAGTCGTCGTCTATGGCCGCTGATTGGTGTATAGGGGGAAGCTTGAATGGGGGAAAGAAGTCGGTGGGTGTCAAACCCTCGCCAGTCTCTTGAGCTGCAACCATAACCATAAACCATCCAAGATAAAGGAGACGAAGAAACCTCTATGGCAACCACAAGTCCCCGCAACATTTTATTCATTATTAACGACGGGCCATATGGCAGCGAACGGGCTTACAATGCTCTGCGCCTGGCCCTGAATCTGGTCAAGCGGCCAGAAACGGCGGTACATGTCTTTCTGACCGGCGATGGGGTCGTTTGCGCCAAAAGGGGACAAAAGACACCGAATGGGTTTTACAATATTGAACGGATGTTGAAATCGCTGGCCCAGCGAGGCGAGGTGGCCCTCTGAGGGAGCTGTCGCGAGGCTCGCGGGTTCGAGCCGGAGGATTTGCTAGAGGGTGTGCTGTTGGGCAGCATGGATTTGCTGGGCGAATGGACCCTGGCTGCCGATCAAGTTATCGTTTTCTAAGTATCATCAAGGGGGAACCTATGACACAGACCACTATTGACGTCGAGACTTTGCGTGAATTATTGGAACAGCAACAGCCAGTGACCGTACTGGACGTTCGCCGGGCGGAAGATCGGGCCGAATGGGCTATTCCAGGCAGTTTACACATACCAGCCTACGATGCCCTGAAAGCCAATGATCCCAACGCGCTGGCCGGAGTGAACCTGCCCGCTGACCGGCCGGTTGTGGCCATCTGCGGTGCGGGTGTAACCAGCCTCACTGCCGCCGAACAGCTTCGCGCCCGTGGCTTTGCGGCGCTTTCCCTGGCGGGAGGAATGAAAGCCTGGAGCCTGGCCTGGAACAACGCTGAAGTGCCTGTACCGGGGAGTCAGGCTCAGGTTATTCAAGTACGCCGAACCGGCAAGGGCTGCCTGTCCTATTTGATTGGTTCCCAGGATAGCGCTGCCGTGATTGACGCAGCCCTCGAACCGGAGATTTATCTGGACCTGGCCCAGCGTTACGGCTGGAATATCACGACTGTTTTGGACACGCACATCCACGCCGACCACCTCTCCCGTGCCCGCCGGCTGGCCGAGCAAAGCGGCGCAACGTTGTATCTGCCAGACCAGGAGCGGGCGACCTTTTTGTTTAGCCCCCTTCGTGACGGTGATGTGCTCACTATTGGGACGGCCCACTTGGTGGTGCTGCACACGCCGGGTCACACCCTGGAAAGTACGTGTTACTTGCTCGATGACCAGGCTCTCTTCAGCGGGGATACTCTCTTTTTGGCCGGGGTGGGCCGGCCTGACCTGGAAGCCAGTCCTATTGAAGCGCGGCAGCGAGCGTCCTTGCTGTACCGCTCCCTCCAACGACTGCTGACCCTTTCCCCCGAAACCCTTATTTTGCCCGGCCATACCAGCGAACCGATTGCCTTTGATGGTCAGCCGGTTACTGCGCCATTGACCGAGGTGCAGCAGCGGGTTGAACTATTGTCTGTCCCTGAAGCTGCTTTTGTCGAGTCATTGCTGGCGCGCATCCCCCCGACACCGCCGAATCATCACCGCATTGTGACCTTGAATGAAAGTGGAGCGACCTTCGAGGGCGACCCAACCGATCTGGAAGCCGGCGCAAATCGCTGCGCGGTGGCTTGAGCGGGAAGAATGATGACGTCAACAACCCTAACCTCTGTCCGCCTGGGCCTGCGGGCCAATTGGGAACAGTTCAGCTTATTAGTCATTGTCAATGCTTTTGTCGGGGCGATGGTCGGCCTGGAGCGAAGCGTCTTACCCCTCATCGCCGAGGCCGATTTTGGCCTGGTTGCCAAGTCGGTCACACTCTCCTTCCTGGTTAGCTTTGGAGTAGTTAAAGCCCTGGCTAATCTGTTCGCCGGGCGGTTGTCCGACCGGGTGGGACGCAAGCGCATCTTAATTGCCGGCTGGCTGGCCGGATTGCCGGTGCCGTTCCTGATCATTTTTGCGCCCAGTTGGGGTTGGGTGGTCTTTGCCAATGTGCTGTTGGGCATCAATCAAGGCCTATGCTGGTCTACGACCGTGATTATGAAGATAGATTTAGTCGGTCCCAAGCAGCGCGGTCTGGCGATGGGTCTCAATGAATCTGCCGGTTACGTGGCCGTCTCCCTGTCGGCGCTCATGACCGGCTACCTGGCGGCGGCCTACGGCCTGCGTCCCGTCCCCTTTTACCCCGGCATCGCTTTTGCTCTGCTAGGATTGGTCCTTTCCATCTTTTTTGTCCGTGAGACTCATGCTCACGCCCGGCACGAAGCTAAGTTGTCTCAAGTTCCCTCAGTTCCTACAAATCCCCTTAGCTCCTCGGTTAAGCAAGGAACTAAAGGAGCCGATTTATCCTTTGCCCAGATCCTACTTTTGACCAGTTGGAAAGACCGGGCGCTCTTTGCGGCCAGTCAGGCCGGGCTGGTCAATAACCTCAACGATGGTCTGGTTTGGGGGTTAGTTCCCATCTTTTTAGCCGGAGCCGGGCTGCCGCTGGAACAGGTAGGCATCATTGCTGCCATCTATCCAGCTGTTTGGGGACTGGGCCAACTCGTGACCGGCGCGCTCAGTGACCGCTGGGGGCGCAAGTGGCTGATCGCCGTAGGAATGTGGGTGCAGGCTATCGGCATCGCGCTGTTTGTCATAGGTTATGCTTTCTGGGCCTGGTTTGCCGGGGCGGTTCTGCTGGGGCTGGGTACGGCTCTGGTCTACCCTACCCTGTTAGCTGCTATCTCCGATGTCGCTCATCCCGAATGGCGGGCCTCGGCGGTGGGTGTCTATCGCCTGTGGCGGGATGGCGGCTATGCGGTCGGCGCCTTGATGGCCGGACTGCTGGCCGACGCGTTCGGCATCCCAATCGCTATCGCCGCCATCGGTGGGCTAACCTTTCTTTCGGGCGTGATCGTCGCCGGGGTGATGTACGAGACGTTGCCCAAACGGTGATGACTGTTTGGGGTGAGTTTAGCGGGATAGATTTTTCAAGGAGAGGCGTTGGCTTGACTCGATGAGCCAACCGGAAGTGGCGAGAGACGTGAAATTAGCTATGATCAAACGGGGTCATCTCGTCATTCTGCTTTGACCCTAGTTTTCTCAGGAGGCCAATGGTCGTGACCTTGAAATTAAAGCTGCTGGGCCAACTCCATGTGACAGCCGGGGCGACCTCCACGATGCTGCTTTTCCGGCCGCGCGCCCGACGCCTGTTGGCTTACCTGCTGTTGCATCGCCACACGCCCCTGTCTCGTCAAGAAATAGCCTTCAAATTATGGCTTGACAGTCCTGAGAAAGAGGCTTTAGGCACGTTGCGGCGTGCCCTGAGTGAGCTGCGCACCACCTTGCCCGAATGTCCGGGGGATGAATGGATCGTTGAGGTCCACGATCAGTTGCGCTGGAACCTCGACGCACCTTACTGGCTCGATATCGAAGCTTATGAGCACTTGGTTAAACAGGCCGACCCTGCTGCGCTCCATGAGGCTATCTCGTTCTACACGGGTGATTTGCTGGCGGGCTTTGACGATGAATGGCTCTTGGCCGAGCGCGAACGCCTGCGCCAAATCCAACTCAACAGCCTGCGCCAGCTTGTGGCCCACCACCGGGCCATAGGTGAAGTTGATACGATGCTGAACCTCATCCACCGGGCGCTTGATCTGGAGCCCCTGGCCGAGGCCGTTTACCGCGATCTCATCGCCCTCCGGTATGAGGCCGGTGATCGGGCTGCGGCCCTGGCCGAATATGAGCGTCTATGCACCTTGCTGCGCGATGAGTTGGGGGTCGAACCTATGGCCGAAACCGAAGCCCTGTGGACGGCCATCGTGCGAGGATTGCCCCTGCCGGCCGCTGAAAGGGAAATGGCGACTCCAGCGCCATCCCATCTGCCAGGCCTGCCCAAACTCTTTGGGCGAGAGGTCGAAATGGATAGATTGAGCCGGCTGTGGACAGAGGCCGTCTCTGGCCGTGGTCGTTTAGCTATCGTCGGTGGCGAGGCCGGGGTGGGCAAGAGCCATCTGACCCTCAGCCTGGCCGACGATGCGATCCAACAGGGTGGCCTGGCGCTGGTGGGTCACTCTTACGAGTTCGAGCGGGCGCTGCCCTATCAAGCCATGGTCGAGATGTTACGCTCGGCGGCGAACCTGCTGCGGAACGCCACCCTGCCGGCAGTGTACCGGGTGACGCTGGCTCGCCTGGTACCGGATGTACTCGGCGTGGCTGACCGCCTGGTCGAAGAGGCAATAATTTCACCGGATGACTTGCGGGCGCAACTATTTGAGGCCCTGCTGCAAGCCTTCCTGGTCCTGGCCCGCAGCCGGCCGCTGTTGCTCCTCTTCGAAGATGTGCATTGGGCTGCGGAGTCCACCCTGGATTGGTTAACCTACATCGCGCCCCGCCTAAGCGCCAGCCGCCTACTGGTGGTGATTACCTACCGGACGGACGAGGTGGGCGCTGAACGTGCTCTGGCCCGGCTGGGACGGCGCTTCACCCACGAAGGTACGGTTTCAACGATCTCGCTCAAACCGCTGTCGCAGGAGACCAACCGAGAATGGGTTGCCCACCTGTCGGGCCTGGCAGAGCCACTGGCTGTTCAGGTAGCAGACCGGTTGTTTGTTGAGACGATGGGCAATCCTTTTTTCCTGGAAGAAATCGTCAGGGGGTTGATTGAAGCCGGGCAAATCTTTGCCAGTGGCGGGCGCTGGATTGGGGCCTTTGTCGAGGCCGCGCCGGGTGCGGTAGTGCTGCTACCCGAATCGCTGCGCGAAACGATCAGGGCGCGCCTGGAGCGATTGACGGAAATGGCCCGGACATTTCTGCGGGTAGCGGCGGTGGCCGGGCGGGTTTTTGAGTATGAACTGGTGCGACACGCCGAAGGTTGGGCTGACGAATTGGCCCTGGGCGCCTTGGAAGAGTTGCTGGCGCGCGGGTTTATCCGCGAAGGTGAAGATAGAGGTGATTTCACTTTCGCCCACCATTTGGTGCAGGAGGCGATCTACGCCGATCTGACTCCTCCCCGGCGGACATACTTTCACCGGCGCCTGGCTGAAGCGATCCAGGCCCTTCATCCAGACGACTTTGAAGCGCTGGCTTATCACTTCATCGCTGCCGGTGAACCGGGCACGGCGATTGAATACTCCCGGCGGGCAGCGCAACGGGCTGAGATGCTGTATGCCTACGAAGAGGCGGTCCAACATCTGCGCACTGCCCTCGACCTGCTTGAAAGTGGAGAACAGTCTGAGCTGCGCCTGACGCTTCTGGAAGCATTGGCCGACAATTATCGCTTGCTACGGCAGGGCGTTGACGCGATTTCAACCTACCAGGCTGCCCTTGACCTGTGGTCCAGCTTGAGGCAGGCCGACAAAATCATGGCTGTGCGTTTGCATCGCAAGATCTTTCAAACGACGGCAGGTATGTGGGGGAACGCCGATTTTCAGCAATTTGAGTTTGCTTCTCAGGTCAGCACCGCCCTGCGGATAAAAATTGACGCCCTCTTACGATCTATGGAGGACGAACCGCCGCATCCAGAAATGGTACGCCTGCTCAAGACGCTGGCGGCTGATGCCTTAATCACCCGCTTCCCGGCCAAGTGGGATGAAGCAGTGCAATATGCCCAAGCGGCGGTTGTGGCTGCCGAACACCTGGATGCGCCGATTGAATTGTCGTCGGCGCTCATCACCCTTTCCAGCATCTATGGCGCGGGTGGCTTGCTGCGTGAGCGGGTGGAGGTAGCCCTGCGAGCGTTGGCTCTGAGCCACGACCCGCGCTTCGACGACATACGGGAGCGGATTAATATCCTGATTGGGACCGGCAGCGCCCTGATTCATGCCGGCGAATACGCCCACGCTGTCCCCCATCTCCTGGAAGCAGAGGGCCTGGCCGACCAGATTCGGGCTGTGGATGAGCAGGCCCGGGCCCTGTCGGCCTTGCACCAGGGCTTGTTCCGCCTGGATCGCTGGGACGAGATGTTCAAAATAGAAGAGAGGCGGCGCACGCTTCAACAACTCTATTCGCTCGAACGGCTGGGGGCGACCTGTTTTGCCATTGGACTCAGCGCAACAGTGCATGCCCTGCGCGGCCAGTTCGACCAGGCTAAGTTACTGCGAGAAGAATCGTATACCATAATGGCCGGCATCAGTGGGCCGCCGGAGCGCTGGAGACGTAGCCACCATTATTGACTGTGCCAGCCCCTGGCGGCGGAGGGCGAGTTCGCCCTGGTCAGACAACATCTGGAAGAGGCGCTGATCAAGCTCGATATCTCGCCGACCTACGTCACCCCTGCCGTTGACAATGACCTGTACGCGATGCTTGCCGACGTTGCTGCCCAGCAGCGTGACCTGGCGGCCCTACGTCAGTACGCGCCCCTGGCTGAAAAAACAGCCGCGCAGTGTGGCCATGGGTTGTACCAGGCCATCGCCCATCGCGCCTGGGGCGTGGCCCACCGGCTGGCAGGTGAGCATGACCAGGCCAACGTGCGTTTGCATCAAGCCCTGGCATTGTTCCAGGATTTGGATACCCGCTGGCAAATCGGGCGGACGCTGTCTGAGTTGGGTACACTGGCGGCGGCGCGCGCCGAGACCACCACCGCCCGCGACTACTTTTCCCGTGCGCTGGCAGCGTTTGAGGAAATGAAAGCAGCGCCGGATGCCGCTCGGGTTCGGGCAGCCCTGGCAGTCCTGGACTGACGACCACACCCGCAGAAGATACTGGGTGTAGGCGTTTAAGGCCGAATATATTGCATGTAAACCTAATTCTTCCTCAATTCGTGTAACTTTTAATTTTCACTTTTTTACCTATCGGTCATTTCAATCTATAAAGGCCGCGTCAGGATTTCCTGACTCAGCCATATCAGCAGCAAAAGTGATGTCGCCACAAGCCAAAGCTATTCAACTGCCAGCCCAACTCATCCCCTTCATCGGCCGGACCGACGAAGTTCAAGAGATTATCCGGCTGTTGGCCGATCCTGCCTGCCGGTTACTGACTCTGGTGGGCGGGGGAGGCATCGGCAAAACCCGGCTGGCTCTCCAGGTTGCGGCTGAATTGCCGGACAACTTTGCGGATGGCGTCTACTTCGCGTTCTTGCAGGCCGTTGAGTCAAGCAACT
The DNA here is from genome assembly GCA_016860845.1 of Chloroflexota bacterium. Next base: position 81,367 of record BOKF01000010.1, on the reverse strand, counting down.
TTTTCATCTCTGCGCTAGCCGACAGCCTGAACCTGGCGCTCAGCGGCCACGCAGACCTCCAAGTGCAGTTGCTCACCTATCTGCGGGACAAAGAAATCCTATGGGTGCTGGATAACTTTGAGCAATTGCTTTCTCCGTCTGAGGGGGAGGCAAAAGGCGGCGGAGAAATCCTCAGCGAGATTCTCGCCGCTGCCCCTGGGGTAAAACTTCTGATCACCTCACACGAAGTCCTGAACTTGCACGAGGAATGGCTTTACCCTGTTCAGGGCTTGTCCTTTCCACCCCCACCCCAGCCCTTCGGCGGGGGCAGCGAGGGAATCGAAGCCTACAGCGCCGTCCAGTTATTTGTTGAACGGGCGCGGCGGGTTCAGCGAAATTTTTCACTGGCCGACGAACAGGCCGACGTGGCCCGCATCTGCCAACTGGTCGAAGGCGTACCCCTGGCAATTGAATTGGCTGCCTCGTGGACAAAAACGCTGCGCTGCGCGGATATTGCCGCCGAAATCCAGCGCAACCTCGATTTTTTAGCCACCACGCTCCACAATGTCCCGGAACGGCAGCGGAGTGTGCGAGCTACCTTTGACTATTGCTGGCGGAGTCTTGGTGAGAAGGAGCGCAGCGTGTTCAAGCGGCTGTCTGTCTTTCGGGGCAGCTTTCGCCGTGAGGCGGCCGAGTGGGTGGCCGGGGCATCGTTGACCACGCTGACGGCGCTAAGCGATAAATCGTTTTTACGCTGGGCGCCAGATGGCCGCTACCACATCCACGATTTGTTACGCCAGTATGCCGCCGAACAGTTGGTGCTGTCGCCGGAGGACGTCGCCCAGGTGTATGATGCGCACTGCGCCTTTTATACCGATTTTCTGCACCAGCGGTTAGGGGCTTTGGGGGGAGGCCGCCAACGAGAGGCCTTCGCCGAAATTGCCGCCGAATTAGAAAATGTCCGGGCGGCCTGGCAGTGGGCGGTCGAATTAGCCAACGTGGCGGCTATCGAAAAATCGAGAGAAGCTTTATCCCTGATCTTTCAATTTCAAGGCCGCTATCTGGAAGGAACCAGGGCGCTGGAGAAGGCAGTCGAAGGTTTGAGGCGCGAGGAGATGACTGCCTCAAATGAATTGCTGCTGGCTAAACTTTTGACCGATGTCAGCTGGTTTTATATTCGCCTGGGCCGGCTGGCGGAGGCAGAGGCGGCATTGCTCGAAGCCCAAGACCTCAATCGCCGCCTGGACGCGCCACCAGGCTATGCTTCCGACCCTTGTCTACCTTTAGGGGTCCTGGCCTCCATTCGGGGCGATTATGCTGAAGTTGCCCGACTGGGTGAGGCAGCCCGCCAGGTCAGCGAGTTCCATCCTCAGGGCTGGAACCGTGAGTGCGCCTATTATTTGCTGGCGCGGGCGGCCTTGCTCCAGGGGCAGTACGAGGCCGCGCAACAATACGCCCAACAAGCCTATCTGGTGGCCGAGGAAACTCAAGATCGCTGGTTCATGGCCTACTGTCTCAACGAGTTGGGCAATGTGGCCTGCGCGCTGGGCGACTATGCCGCCGCCAAGAACCATTACCAGTCCAGTTATGCCCTGCGTGAGGAATTCGGTGATCCTGAAGGGATGGCCCTGGCTTTAAACCATTTAGCTGAAATTGCACTGGTTCAGGCAGCCTATGCCGAGGCCGGGCAACTCTACCAGCGCAGTCTGGCTTTTTACCGGCAGATCAACGACCGGGGCGGCCTGGCCACTTCGCTCAATGGGCTGGCGCGTGTGGCGGTAGCCCAGGGCGATTACCCGGCGGCCCAACGCCAATTTCAACAGGCGTTACAGATTGCCGCCGAAATCCAGTTTGTGCCGCTCATCTTATCTGTGTTGGTGAGTGTAGCCGAACTGTTGTTCCGAGCCGGACGGATTGAACGCGGGTTGGAATTGCTGACCTTGACCGGGTCTCATCCCGCCGGCGACTATCAGCTCAAGGCTAAAGTGCAGCACCTGCTGAAGCGCTATGAGGTTGATGACCTTGTAGAGATTGAGTCCGGTACAGTGGGCAACCTCCAAAACGTGATCGCAGTCATTCAAAACGAACTGGCCGCGATTGGTAAGGATGAAGGCGGAACGCTGCGCGTGAAGGATGAAATTAAAGACACCTCCTTTCATCCTTCATCCTCGCCGGGAGCTCCCTCCCTGCGGTCGTCGGCAGTCCCTCATCCTTTAATAGAGCCGCTCACCTCCCGCGAACTGGAAATCCTCCAATTGATTGCCGCCGGTTTATCCAACCCGGAAATCGCCACTGCCCTGATTATTACCACCGGCACGGTCAAAGCCCACACCCATCATATTTATGGCAAGCTAAACGTTACTAACCGGGTCCAGGCCCTTGCCCGGGCCAGGGAATCGGGCTTGCTATAAACCTTTAGCGAGTTAGACCGCTCACTCATCTTCCCCAATTAAACCTCAAACCAAGCTCACATTACACCATTGTTAGATGACATGACCCAGGGTTTACTGCTAAAGTAAGCCTTGTTGATAAACGTTATTCATTCAAACACCCTTAGCTGAACGAAAGGATAAATGTTGTCCGACTTGGGTACGACGATCACCAGCATCACCCTGCCAGGAAGACGCGCCGGAAACGCTTGTCTCCCTGATCCAGACGTTTATCCAGATGACTCACTAAGTGCAGTTGGAGGTAAAAATGAAACTAATATCCCGTGAGGAGCTTAAAGAAAAGCTGGACAAAGAAGAGGACATTAAATTGGTTTTCGCTCTAGGCTCCTGGCAGTATCGGGCCAAGCACATCCCTGGCTCTCTCCACTTCGATGACCCAGAGGAGACCCTGCAGGTGCTTGACCAGGACGACGAGATCATCGTCTACTGCTCCAATCCAACATGTCCTGCCAGTATCTTCGCCTACCACTTTTTGATGGACCATGGCTACAAGAACGTTCGCCGCTACGCCGGAGGTCTCTTGGAGTGGGAGGACGCCGGCTTTCCATTGGAAGGCGAAAGTGTAATCGTTTATGAGCAGTGGAGGTAAGACGATGCACGCCAGAGCCATGATTGGACAGGTAAAACCTGAAAAGCTTGGTGAGATGGACAGGGCGATCCGTACTTATCAGAATTCTATCGTGCTAGCCGCCCAGCAGCAGAAAGGATTCAAAGATGCACTTCTGCTCACGAACTCTCACACGGGTAAGGCTATATCTATCACCCTTTGGGAGACGGAAAGCGATATGATGGCGAGCGAAACCAATGACTATTACCAGCAACAAATTGAAAAAATAGCCTGGGTTTTGGCCGGATCCGGTATCGTGGACCATTACTTGGTCAGCGTTCAAGCGGGCTAGCAATCTGAATAACGATTAAGGTGCATCCTTAGAGGGAGATTTAGCCTTGATTTCCTATCATCATATCGAACAACTTGGTCGCGAATACCGGCGCCAAAGATTAGAGGAAGCAGAGCAAGTCCGGCTGATCAAGCTGGTCATCAGCCAGGGTAGAGGACAAACTTTAGCCCAACGTTTTAAGCGGGGGTTAGTTACTCTGCTCATTAAACTGAGTTCAATAATACTATCCCCTACGGGATGCGAAGCGCTTATCCTAACCAACCTTTTATAGCAAGGAGAAAAAATCATGTTAACCCAAGTTTCACCCTTCAAGGTCAAGGAAGCAGCCGCCCTTGACGAAACAAAAATTGAAGAATTCAAAACTCGCCTGACCGGTCAACTCATCCGACCCGGCGATGCGGCGTACGATGAAGCGCGCCGGGTTTGGAATGGCTTGATTGACAAATATCCGGCCTTGATTGCTCGCGTCGCCGACGTGGCCGATGTCGTCGCCGCGGTCAACTTCGCCCGCGAGAACGATTTGCTGGTTTCCGTGCGAGGCGGCGGCCACAATGCAGCCGGCCATGCCACCAACGACGGCGGCCTGGTCATTGATTTGTCGCTCATGAAAGGCATCCAGGTTGACCCGCAAGCACGGATTGTGCGCGTTCAGGGCGGCGTCACCTGGGGCGAATTAGATCAGGCGACCCAGGAATTTGGCCTGGCCACGCCCGGCGGTATCGTCTCGACCACCGGTATCGCCGGCCTGACCCTGGGCGGCGGGCTGGGCCTTCTGCGGCGCAAGTACGGCCTGAGCATTGACAATCTCCGCTCGGTGGAGGTGGTGACAGCAGATGGTCAAATCCTGACCGCCAGCAAAACCGAGAACGCCGACCTGTTCTGGGCCGTGCGGGGCGGCGGCGGCAACTTCGGAGTAGTGACTTCATTTGAATATACCCTCCATCCCGTTGGCCCAACTGTGACGCTGCTCCTGGTCATGTATCCTGCCGAAGAAGCCAAGCAGATCATCCCAGCCTGGCGCGACTTTATGACCACGGCCCCTGAAGAACTGAGCAGCAACGGCAAGTTCACCACTGTGCCATCCGCGCCGTTCATGCCCGCCGAAATCCACGGCAAGCCGGTGTTTGTACTCTTTGGGATGTATTCCGGCGAGGTGATCGAGGGGGAACGGCTGATCCAGCCCCTGCGCCAACTGACCCAGCCGGTGATAGATTTCAGCGGGCCGATGCCTTACACCGCCGTGCAAAGCATCTTTGATCCGCTCTTTCCCAAAGGGGAATTACTGGCCTACTGGAAATCCACCTCTCTGCGCCATCTCGATGACCAGGTGATTGACACGATCAGCAAGTGGGCCGCTACCAGCCCTTCATCACAGACAATCGTTGACCTGTGGGCCATGGGTGGTGCGGTCAACCGGGTCGCCACCGACGCGACAGCCTTTGGCGACCGGAGTGCGCCTTTCTGGCTGGTGTTCAACACGTCCTGGACCGATCCGCAGGATACAGACAAAAATATTGCCTGGACGCGGGCCTTCTACGAAGCGGTGCAACCTTACTCGGCCGGAGGCGGGTATCTCAACTTTCCCGGCCTCAATGAGGATCAAGACCGGGAGCAGTACGTCCGAGCCAGCTTTGGCGCGAATTATGAGCGATTGGTCACTCTCAAAAACAAGTACGACCCGACCAACCTGTTCCGGCTGAACCAGAACATCAAGCCGACACAGGAACGCTTTATAAAGAGATAAGGCCGATGGCTTAACCCTGCCAAGCTGGTTTGGTAGATCAAAAATCAATCTCCCGGAGGTGCAACATCGCTATCTCTGACAACCTCCGGGAGACTTTAATTTGCGGAGGAAAATCATGAATCTAAAAATTTTTATCTGGCTGGTTATCCTGGGCTGGATTTGGGGGCCAGCGTTTTTGTTCATCAAAGTCGCTGTCTATGAGATTCCACCCCTGACCTTAATGGCGACACGGGTAAGCCTGGCGGCGGCAATTCTTTACCTCTTTTTGAGATTTCAGGGCCGTCACTTACCCAGGTTCGGGGCTATCTGGAAGCATTTTGCCGTGGTCGGCTTGGTTTCCAGCGCCTTACCCTTTGCCTTGACCAGTTGGGGGGAGCAGTACATTGACAGCGCCCTGGCAGCGATCCTGACCGGCACAACCCCGCTTTTCACCCTGATCCTGGCTCATCTTTTTACCAGCGATGATCGCCTGACCCTGACGAAAGGGGCGGGCGTGTTGTTGGGCTTCGGCGGCTTAACGGTGTTAGTGACTCCCGCCCTCCTCGATGGACTGCAAGCTACTACCTGGGGTTTGCTGGCGACCATCGTCGCGGCGGCCAGCTATGGGATAGGCATCGTCTTTGCCCGGCAACATCTGCGCGGCTTGCCGCCCCTGGTGGTGCCGACAGCCCAACTCGTTATGGCTGCGGTTTATCTCCTACCGTTAGCCATGGTGGTCGAGCAACCCTATACCATGCCTTTCCCCTCTTGGTCAGCCCTGGCTTCGTTATTAGCGTTGGCCGTCGGATGCACAGTCTTAACCTTTATGCTGTACTATTGGCTGATGGAGCAGGCGAGCGCTACCAGCTTATCAATGATTGCTTACCTGGCCCCCCTTGTCGCGGTAATTTTGGGGGTGACGATCTTGGGTGAACAACTGGGTTGGAATGCTTACCTGGGCTGCGGTCTCATTCTGCTAGGAGTTATGGCGGTTAATGGCCTCTTCCAGGCTGGCGACCCGCGTCGGCTAAGGAGCGCAACGGTCAGATCATAGACGGCGCTGTAAACTTTAAAACTAAGGAAAGCTTATTACCTTGAGGTCAGTCGAATGAACAGGAAATCAACCACAAATTACGATCAACCGAGCGAGACGGCCTTTGGTCATGCTGTTGTTATCGGCAGTGGCATCGCCGGCCTGGCCGCTGCGCGCGTTTTAACTGAGCACTTTGCCCAAGTAACCATTATCGAACGAGATCGCCTACCCGATGCTCCCCAATTCCGTCACGGTGTGCCCCAGGCCCAGCATGCTCATATCCTGCCGGTACGAGGTCAGACCCTGTTTGAGCAACAGTTCCCCGGCCTGACGGATGAATTGGTCGGCCAGGGTGCGGTGAGCATTAATGCCGGCAGTGAGATGGCCTTCTTTGTTGCCGGGGAGTGGCACCAGGTTCGGCCCCATGCGGCCATCATGTCCATAACGTGCAGCCGGCCGTTGCTGGAAAACCTGCTTTACCGGCGCGTGGCGGCCTATCCCAGGGTGCATATCCTCCAGGAACATGGAGTGGCAGGTCTGACGGTTGACCGGGCTAGAAAGCGCGTGACCGGGGTGCAGTTGCGCCACCGGGGCGGCTTGTCTGCCCCGGAAACCACGATGGCTGCCGATCTGATCCTGGATACCAGCGGGCGCGCTTCGCAAGCGCCGCAGTGGCTGGCCCGTCTGGGATACACTCCGCCTCAAGAAACGATTGTCAATGCCTTTACCGGATACAGTAGTCGCCTTTACCGGCGGCCGGCCGGATTCAACGAGGGCTGGAAGACGTTGTATGTCCGGCCAACGCCCGCCTATGGCACCCGCGGCGGGGTGATCATTCCCATCGAGGGTGACCGTTGGCACGTGACACTACACGGCATGGCCGGCGACCACCCGCCGACCGGTGAGGCTGGTTTCCTGGCCTTTGCCCAGAGCCTGCCGACGCCACAGTTTTACGAGGCCATTTACGCCGCCGAGCCGTTGACCGAGCCGCGCGGTTATCTCCAGACTGAAAACCGGCGGCGTCATTACGAGCGACTGCCGCACTATTTAGAGGGGTTTCTGGTGGGTGGCGATGCCGCTTATACCCTAAACCCGGTCCATGCGATGGGCATGACCGCAGCCGTGTTGGGTAGCCTGGCCCTGAATGAGGCCCTGCAGGCGCAACGAGCCGAGGCTAGGGGGAGTGGCCTGACCGGCCTGGCCAGCACTTTTCAAAAACGTCTGAGCCATGCCATGGCTGATCTGTGGAAATTGGTGACGGATCAGGATCGGCGCTGGCCAATGGTGGAAGTCGTCGAAGAGGTTGATCTGGCCCGACGCCAACGCCAGCGACTTGTAGCCAGGATGACACAGGTAATGTCGCGGAAGCGTGATGACGCGGTAGGCAGTACCGGGTTAGTGCCTACCTATATTTAGGGTGAAAAAGTGCATTTTTTCAACCCTTCTGGGGAACCTATTTCTTTCCTTTGAGTCGCGTTGATACGTAGCAAACAAAAAATTCGCAGCTTTGAAAGAGAAAAGTTATGGACACGGAATATCTTGCTCTCATAGCCGGAGCGATCTCGAGCTTCATCTTCATCGGTAGCTACGTGCCCCTGTTGTTAAAAGCCTATCGAACTCAAGATTTACGCTCGTATAGTCGCCTGAATCTTATCCTGATCAATATTGGCAACCTGGTCTATTGGCTCTACCTGGTGAGCTTGCCCCCAGGCCCGGTTTGGCTTCTGCATATCTTTTACACGATTTCGAGTGGTGTGTTGTTGATAATGTATTGTCAGCGTCAGTCCTGCAACTTTAAGAAGCCCATCTGATATTACAACAATTTGGGGCGATGTATATCGCCCCTTTTTTATTTCTGACAGGGGACATTTTTGGGACATCAGGGGGACACGCCTCTTGTAGAATGAAACCATAACTTGGTTTTTAGGTTGAAAGGAAAGTGCTCTCGATGGACCTCAAAACAATGATCTATATTCAGAGTGAGACTGAATTTAGTCGAGCCAGAAGCAAGGGCTTCTGGGACGTCAAGCGCAGCCTGATGACCGGTCACAAACCTTTCCTGCTGCCTTTCCAGGAAGTTGTCAAAGGGTTGCCAGCTACCCCGACCATTAATTCAGGTTTACAAGATATTCCCCTCAAAAACATCGTGGGCAGCGTGGGGCGCGCTCGGGATTTCACCCGCCACTTCATGCCTCGCGTGAGGGATGAGCAGAGCAAAGAGCGTTGGCGGATCATCTATACTCTGGCTGTTTCTGGCGCTGGTTTTCCGCCCGTTGAGGTTTTTCAAATTGGCCCGGTGTACTTTGTCCAGAATGGACATCATCGCGTTTCGGTGGCCAGCTATTTAGGCTGGCCCACCCTTCAGGCTAATGTGACCGTCTGGCCGTCAACCCCCATTGGTGCTACAGATTTGATAGCTCAGCCTCAGCGGCGAATAGGAGTCAACTGATGATTTCGCTCAAGCCAAACGGACTGGAAAAGCGGCTAAACACAACCAACCTGATGGTGCGACTGATGTTAGTGCGTCACAACGAGGTCTTTCGCTTGCCGGTGGCCAGCCGGAGCATCGAGGTGGTCGAAGGAATGGCCTGGGTGACAGTCAACGGTTGCGATATTTTCCTGGCCTCCAGGGAGAAATTATGGCTGCCTTCCCGCAGAGATGCGGCGTTGATTTCGGCGTTGGGCCGCAATCCCCTGATTTTGGAGGTTTTTGGGACCACCCCTCAAAAGGAGGGGTAATATGGCGTTTAAAGAGATGCAACTTGTCACTGGGACTGGAGAAATCAAGACCATAACGGCTGACCCCGATACAACCGAAACTACCGTACTCCACGAGCTAATGGACTTCACCGGCAGACATGTATTAGAGATTGGTTGCGGCGACGGCCGGGTGACGTGGCAATACGCTGCTCAGGCCGCGTCCACCATGGCACTTGATCCCAACCAGGAAGCCATCGCCAACGCCATCAAGCAGAGACCGGCTGAATTAAGCGAGCGGGTTGAGTTTCGAGTGAGTGGCATCGAGGATTTTGCCGTCGCGCCAGGCGTTCCAGGCTTTGATGTTGTTATCTTCACGCGGAGTCTCTGTTGAATCGCCGTTAAGGGCATGGGTCATGCCCTGGAGAAAGCGCATCGCTTGCTCAAGTCAGGGGGTGTGCTAATGGAAAGCCATTTCACCGGCGAACCTTTTTCATTAGAGGTTCATCATCAGGGCGAGGTCAAGCACGCCGAACCGATGGATCGTACCGACGATTTTGAGATGTTCAAACAAGCAAAAGCAGCTCTGGATCAGGTAGTCAAAGCTGGTTTATTTTGGCCCGTGGCCGAGCGCGTCTTCGATTATTTAGTTTATGCCGACAGCTTCGACGCTCTCCGCCAATGGTGGGACGAGCCTTTGAGCCAGCTCATGATTGATGACAAGGTCGTAAGAAAGGTGAACGAACTGGTTCTTGGAACAGGTGGTGTGGCCCAGGTGGTCTTGCGGCGCCAAGTTCGGGTGGGAAGACTGAGCCGAGTTTAATCATGGATTTTCGGAGAAAGTGCTGTCTTTGAAAGGGGGTGATACCCAAAGAAGTATTTTGTTTGACAAGTTAACCGTCAAAATCCCCACATAAATTCTATCAAATTTTTATCAAGTAAAGGAAACTAAACAATGAGGACCAATGGAAAAAATGATTACGTTTTCGACGAGGTGTTAGTCACCACCGATTGGCTGGCGGAACATCTGGATGACGCCAACGTGCGCCTGGTGGAAGTCAGCGTTGATACCGAAGCCTACGGCTCCGGGCACATTCCCGGCGCCATCGGCTGGAGCTGGAAAAAGGATACCCAGGCTACGCTGCGCCGCGACATTCCTGACCAGGCCGATTTCGAAGCCTTGATGAGCCAGGCCGGTATTGCCAATGAGACTACCGTGGTGCTGTATGGCGACCTGGATAACTGGTTTGCCACCTATGCCTTCTGGCTGCTCAAACTGTACGGTCACCAGGATGTGCGCCTGCTCAATGGGGGTCGCAAGAAGTGGTTGGCCGAAGGACGGCCACTGACCACTTTCGCACCCGCCCATTATCCCACCAGCTATCAGGCCCAACCCCACAATACAAACCTGAGAGCTTTACGCAGTTTTGTCGAGGCCAGTTTACATCATACCGGGCGTGCCTTGGTGGATGTGCGCTCCCCCGACGAGTTCTCCGGCAAATTGCTGGCCCCAGTTAACCTGCCCCAGGAAGGCGCGCAGCGTGGTGGGCATATCCCCGGCGCGGCCAATATTCCCTGGAGCAAGGCGGTTTTGGAAGATGGAACTTTCAAGACCCTGGTCGATTTGAAAGCGCTATACGAGGGCCAGGGTATTTCTGCCGACAAGGAAATCATCGCCTACTGTCGCATCGGCGAGCGCTCGTCGCATACCTGGTTTGTGCTGAGTTACTTGCTGGGCTACCCCAACGTGCGTAACTATGATGGCTCCTGGACCGAGTGGGGCAGCCTCATCGGCGCGCCGATTGAACGGTAGATTTGGGTCGTAACTAGAAAGTGAAGTGTGAATAATAGAGCTTTACAATTATTCCAGTTTACTTGCCATCAGAGTAGGTGGGACGGAGCGCGCTCGATTTTTTCGAGCGCGCTCGCCACCTGCACTATCGACGCAGCTCAGAATGTGGGGGGGTGGTCTTGAAAACACAGCCAATCCGAAGTAAAATGAAAACGAGAACGATACAAATTACTATAATTGCAGGGTGAAAAGGCGACTTTCTTTTTGGGTTTGACGCCGTCACTTAGAATCGCCAAGCCTGGCCAGCTTCACCGAGTTATCCCTGCAAATGGGGAAAAGGAGACCAGTTCATAAAGGTGCAGCAAACGATGCCAGCTTTAACTTCGCCCTCTGTCCGCATCTACCTGTTGGGGCGTTTCCAGGTCGCTTGGGGAGAACGCACCTTAAGCGCCGCCGAGTGGCCGCGCCGCAAGGCCGCCGCCCTCCTCCAACGCCTGGCCATGGAGCGGCGTCTGTTGAAAGAACAGGCGATTGAGTTTCTCTGGTCGGACGCCAACCTCGCTTCCGGGGCAAATAACCTGTACAGCACCCTCCACGTTTTGCGCCAAACCCTTAACACGGCTCTTGGTCAGGGCGCGGCCGACGCGGTCTTTAGCTTTGAAGATGGCGTTTTGAGCCTTGCCCCGTCGGTCTGGGTAGATGTCCAGGAGTTCGAGCGGCTGTGCGCCACAACGCCGACCGTACCTCCTGAGCAGCGTCAAGCCAATCTTGAACAGGCATTGGATATTTACGAGGGCGACCTGCTGCCCGACGACCGGTACGCCGAGTGGACCTTGCTCCCGCGTGAGGCGCTCTACCGTCGCCAGCGCGAAGCCCGCCTGGCGCTGGCGGCGTATTGTCGTGATGCCCGCGACTACACCGGCGCGATTACCCTGCTCACCCCACTCCTGGCCCTGGGTGGTGATCCGGCCGACGAGCCGGTTCATCGCGAACTGATGCGGCTCTATGCTCTGGCCGGCCGCCGTCACGAGGCGCTGCGCCAATATCAGACCTGTGTGGAGGCCCTGGCCGCCGATCTGGATGTGCCGCCCGCCCCGGAAACGGCGGCTTTGTATGGGCAAATCCTCAGCGGTGAGCTGACCGCGTGGCCTGGAGCAAGCAGTTTAACCGGCCGCCCCATCCCGTCCGCTGCCCTCAAGCTCGAACCTAGCCCGGTGCTGGTCGGACGCGCGGCTGAATTCGAAAGGCTGCGGGGTTGGCTGGACACGGTCCGGCGGGGGCGGGGCCAGACCCTCCTGATTAGCGGCGATGCCGGCATCGGCAAAACTCTCCTGGCGGGTGAACTCTTGTGCGCCGCCGTTGGCAGCGGCATGGCGGTACTTTTTGGCGCGGCCTATGAGCAAGAGGGGCAACTGGCCTACCAACCCTTCATCGAGGCCTTTGATCGCTACCTGGCCGAACGCCAGCGTCCCCCCGCTGAGAACCCGATCACCTCCTTCAAACCGCGCGGCTCCAGCGACCCCCAGCAGGAACAGTGGGCGTTGTTCAACGCCACCGCCGTCTTTCTGGCCGGCCTGGCCTTGCGCAACCCGGTGGCTCTGCTGGTGGATGATCTGCACGCGGCCGACGAGGCCAGCCTGCGGCTCTTCCATTACCTGGCCCGGCAGACGCGGGCCGCTCCGGTGGTGCTGCTGGCCACCTGCCGCAGCGATCTGGGCGACACGAGCGCCACGCCGCTTAGCGCGCTCCTCACCGCGCTCTACCGCGAGCGCCTGAGCGAGACGCTGCCCCTGGCCCCGCTGACTGGGGACGCCGCCGCCAGCATTATGGCCCATACCCTCGGCGGCGGTGTGACCCCGGAGTTGGTCAAGGCGGTATTCGAGATCACCGAGGGCAATCCTTTCTTCATTGAAGAGATGACCCGCGCCCTGTTCAAGTCTGACCAGGTGGAAAACCAGGCCGGGCAGTGGCGGCTGCGACCGGGCGCTACGCTGGGCATATCAGCCGATCTGGCCGGACTGCTGCGCGAGCGGGCGCGCCGCCTGGGGCCACCCGTCGAAGCGGCCCTCACGGCGGCGGCAGTGGTTGGGCGTGAGTTTCGTTTCGACGTGCTGCGCGGCGTAGCCGGGCTGCCCGATGGGGCGCTGCTCGATGCCCTCGACGCCGCGCTCACCGCTCACCTGCTGGAGGAGACGGCGGACGGCTATCGCTTCCGGCATCCGCTCACCCGCCAGGCCCTCTACACCGCCCTCAGCCGGGCCCGCCGCGCCCGGCTGCACGGCCAGGCCGCCGCCACGATCGAGGCGCTGTACGCCCGCCAGCTCATGGGACTTGACCCCTACATCGAGGACCTGGCCTTTCACTACGATTTGAGCGACCGCCGCGACCGCGCCCTCGAGTATCTGCTGCGGGCCGGACAGAAAGCGTCGGCCGTCTACGCCTTTGAGAGCGCGGTCGGCTACTTTGAGCGGGCGTTGACCCTGATGGATGCGCTGAAACTGGCCGATCCTGCCCACCGTTGGATGATCCTGGAGGCGCTCGGCTGGTGGCGGATCATCCTGGCCGATACACCCCGCAGTGTGGCCTGCTTCGAACAGGCGCTGGCGCTCCCGCCTGGCGAGGGGTGGCAGCCAGCAGGTTCCGATCGGGCGCGCCTGCACCGTGGCGCCGCGGTAGCCTTGATTACAGTTGGAGACACCGCGGCGGCTGAGACGCACCTGACCGCCGCGCTGGCCGAGGTGGATGAACACAAGAATGCGGCCGACTATGCCTACGTGCTCTACAATATGGCCCAGTTACACTGGCATCGCAATGAGTACCAGGAGGCCTTCGAGGTGGCGCAGGCTAGCCTGGCCATCGCCGAGCGGCTGAATGATCCGGCGGCGATTGCGCGCGCCTTCGAGATACTGGCGCTGGCCTGCCACTCGCTGGGAGAGTGGCGGACCGGGATCGGCTTTGAGCAGCAGCGCGCCGCCCTGGCCGGCTCGAGCCTCGATGTGACCGAAGCCTTTGATGTCCACTTGTGACTGTGGGAGTATCACCTGTATGGTGATAAGGGTTACGAAGAGGTGAAACAGGCCGTCAGCACGACCCACGAGCAAGCGCGGCGGATGAGCGCACCGCGGGCGATCGCCCTGTGCCAGTGCTTTAATGGGGCGCTCGAATTTCAGGCCGGCCACTGGGATGTGGCAGAAGCGGCGCTGCGCGAATCCATCCAGCTTTACCGCGAGATTGGCGCGGCCTCCGGAGAAGCGCTGGCCTGCCAGCGGCTAGGTGTGCTCCAGACGGCCCGCGGCCAACTGGCGGAGGGGTTGGCGACACTGGAAGAGGGTGTGATGGCGGCCGAGCAGGCCCTCATGCGGGCGCACTGCCTGGCCCGTCTCTATGCCGCTATGGCTCGCAATCGCCTTGCCGCAGGCGACCTCGCTGCCGCCGACCAGGCTCTGGACCTGGGCCTGGCGATGAGCCAGCGCCACGGTCACTGCGCCACCTGTGACGCCTTGCTCCTGCCGGCCGCCGTGAGCATGCGGGTGGCCGCGGGCGACTTCGCCGCCGCCGAACGCTTCTGCCGCCAACTGGAGGCAGCAGCAGAACAGTACGGTAGCCGGATGTGGCTGGCGATGGCGCGCCAATCGCGCGGAGAGCTGGCGGCAGCCCAGGGCCGGCTCGATGTCGCGTTGGACGATTACGCCGAAGCCCGGGCCGGATACACTGCGGCCGGGAACGCATATGAAGCCGCCCGCTGCCTGGCCGCCGCCGCTGCGCTCCGGCTTGGCCGCAGCGCGCCAAACGACTTGGCGGCCGCGCAGGCGATGCAGACGGAAGCCCGGCGGATCTTCGAGCGGCTGGGCGCGACCTGACCCCTGGTCTTCTAGCAGGCAACTTTGACCCTTGCATGCCGGGACGGATGTCCCGGCATTTTTGTTGCCCGGAAAAGTGAAAAAGTCATGCCCAATTAAGGCCGAAATAAGATTTTTGTGAGGGGGTGATGCTATATTCTGGATAAATTTTATTGGCAATATTCAGAAAGGAAACGAAACGATGACGATCCAAACCGCAACCCTGATCAATGGCGTTAATGTCGACCAATTGGTGATGACCGTAAACGCCATCCAGCAGAATCCGGCGCTGGCCCGCTTCCAGTTCCGGGCCCACAATGAATGGGCCGGGGGCGGCCATTCTCGCACTACGATCCAGGGGTTTTACGGCGCCGGCCAGGAGGATACCTCCCGCAGCCAACCCCTTATCCTGGAAGGAGACGAACCGCCGGTGCTCCTCGGCGACAACGCCGGTCCCAATGCCGTCGAAGCCGTCCTGCACGCCCTGGCTTCCTGCCTGGCGGTCGGCTTTATCTACAACGCGGCAGCGCAAGGCATTCACGTCGAGAGCCTGAGCTTCGACCTGGAAGGAGATCTGGACCTGCGCGCCTTCCTGGGTCTGTCTGAAGCAGTGCGCCCGGGTTACGAAAGCATCCACCTGGCCTACCGGGTGAAGAGCGATGCGCCCCGGGAGAAGCTGGTGGAGCTGTGCAATTATGTCCAGAAGACTTCCCCGGTTTTGGACATCATCCGCAACCCGGTTCCCGTGACCGTCTCACTAAAGGACTGAGCGATGATTGCAGCAAATTACCTACCGACACTCGACCTGGGATCGTTGCGCACCGCGATCCAGGAAGAATATGAATGGGTGGCGCTCGAACCCGACCGTGGCTTTCACTTTCACACCGGGCGCCCGCTGGCCCGCTTGCTGGGCTACCCGGATGAATGGCTGGCCGGCCTCCCCGAAACGTCCATCGAGTCCTTCGCCGGCACCGGCAACCCCTTTAGCCTGGGAGAACTAAAACCCGGCGAGCGGGTAGTAGACGTGGGCAGTGGAGCCGGGATTGACAGCCTCATTGCCGCCAAAATGGTCGGCCCAACCGGCCGGGTGATTGGGGTGGATATGACCCCGGCGATGTTGAACAAGGCGCGTCGTGCCGCTGCCGAAGCCGGGTTGACCAATGTCGAATTCCGCGAGGGTTATGCCGAGGCCCTGCCCGTGCCTGACGGCTGGGCCGATGTGGTCATCTCTAACGGGGTGCTTAACCTGATGCCGGACAAGGCCGCTGCCCTGGGTGAAATGGCGCGAGTGCTCAGGCCAGGCGGTCGCCTGCAGCTTGGCGACATCCTGGTGCAGAAGGCTGTACCGGAGAGCGCCAAACGCAAGATAGACTTGTGGACTGGCTGAATTGCCGGCGCTCTGCTGGAAGCAGAGTTGCACATGGCCGTGGTCATGGCCGGTTTTGTAGATTTCGAGATCACCTGGCGAGCCGACGTTTTCAGCGGCGCGCCCCAAGCGAGCAGCGCGGCTAACTTTGGTACCCTGGGCATCAATTTCCGCGCCCGTAAAGCCCGTGATGAGGCCGAATGGACTACGGCGCTGGCCGCCCTGAATTGCGAAGTCCCCATCGTAGGTGGGGGCGAAGTCCTCAGCGTAGGTGAGGGCGAAGTCCCACCCACAAGGCGGAGTGAGGTCTCAGCGGCAATAACACCCGCCTCAATCTTGGGCGCGGACGCCTTCTACGATGCCGGTGATCTGGGCTGTGCCTATGGCCCATTGAACGAAATCGCGGGGCTAATGCGCAGCCTGTTGCCGGGTCAAACCATGGAAGTTCGGGCCACCAATCCCAGCGTAGCAGTTGATCTACCGGCCTGGTGTCGCTTAACCGGTCACGAATTGGTGACCCGACAAGGGGATCGTTATCTCATTCGTCGGGTGAGTTGAGCCATAATTTTTTTGAGGAGGATAATATGGCCCAAGTAATGCTGCACAATACGCATGGCAAGGATGATGTTGAAAGAGCTTCACTGGCATTTCTGGTGGGCAACGTGGCCCGCAACTCCAGTCAGGAGGCAACTGTCTTATTGACGATCGAGGGGGTCTGGGTGGCCACCAAAGGTTACACTGACGGGTTGCAGGCCAATGGGTTTGCTCCCTTAAGTGAGCTGATTCAGCAATTTGTGGCCGCCGGCGGACGGGTTTGGGTCTGCGGCGCTTGCGCCAAGCCCCGCAACATTAATCAGGCCGATTTGATTGAGGGGGCCGAGATCATCGGGGCGGCCACGGCTGTCGAAGCCCTGGTCAACGGCGCACAAACTTTGAGTTGGTAATTGATAACGTTATGCTGAGGGTAGATGGGTCCTGAATTGTGTTTCGACCCCTACCTGGCTTGTCACTTGGACCTGACCCCATGAGCCTCGACGAGTTGTTTGACAACAGCCAGTCCCAGGTACGGACTCGAGCCACGACCTCGCGGGGGAGAAGGGCTTGGTGATATAGCCCTCAGCGCCCAACTCCAGGCCGATGAGCCGGTCTGTTTCTTCACTGCGGCGGTCAGCATGATGATTGGCACATTCGACTCGCGCCGCAGGGTCCGGCAGATATCCAGGCCGTCCAACTCGCCGGGCAGGTTCAGGTCGAGCAGTACCAGCGCGGTTTTTTAGTGCGGAAGGCGGCCAGGCCCTGCCGGCCATCTTCCGTCCAGACAACACTGTAACCGGCCTGCTTCAGGTAGAGCCGCCCTCTGCGCATCAGCTTGACCTCTGCCGGCCAGCGCCCAGGAGGCCCTCGGCGAGTTCTTGCAGGTGTATGGAATGTGCGGCACGGCTGAAATTGACCTGGGCAAACCGCGTTGGCGCGATGATCCGACGAATGCAGATAACTAGAGTTGCGCTCTATTCACCGTCCCAACAATTCTATCATTACCTCTGTTCCACCAAACCTACACAAAACTACCATGCAGGTTTAGCTCCGCTCCTTGTGTTGGAGACGGCAGTTTCGCTCTTGGCCAATGTGACGGATGAATCTCAATCCCATCCATCTGGGGCTGAGCAGCCACACGACTCAAGTGTAGGGTAGGCCGCCAGCGAGGTGTCTAGGAGACCCTTTTCTGTCGTCCCCCCTCCGAACCGGGCTTGCATCTTTCGATGCACCACGGCTCTCCAGTAGATCATTCCGAATTATCCTGTCGTCTTTGTATAAGACGGCCCTTATGGATATTGGTGTGGCACTCAAAGCAAACCACCAGGGTTTTGCGACGAAGCGCGGCCATACGTTTTACCCATTCAGGTTTTTCCCGTCTTCCACGTTTTGTTAGGTTTTTGAGATGTCGAATATGGTGGACTTCGATATTTGTCCCTGATCCACATAATTCGCACTCATTTGCAAGCATACGTTTAAGGATTTCTGTACGCTTGCTTCTATAGACAGGAGGTTGGTCATTGAGGATTGCGAAAGGTTGTCGTTTTAGAGCCAGTCCACCGAATTGTGCTATTAGTGGTGGTTTGTTTTTACGTTCTACCTGTACCTCTAGACATCTCAGTGATTGACCTTCAGGTGTACTCCGAGTGGTAATATATTTTCGCGCAATTTTGGTTAGGGTTATCTGGTGTTTATGGGCAAGCGTTTTCAGAAGTGATGTTTCCATAACCCAGTGGAGATCATAGAACCAACAGACATTCTGAGCTAGCGCGAAGTATTGGACGATACCTTGATATTCCTGTTGGTAGCACCTGACGATGCTGTAATCGCTGCTGTCCAAGAGTTCTTTTCTGTGGGTAGCGTATCCGTGTTTCATATAGCGTGCTTTGGCCTTGTCAACAACTTCCTTTGGGACTCGTAAACCGATTCTGCCGTTAGCACACCGACGACCTGTCTGATCGTGTTTGTCATTGGCTTGTTGGTTTACGATTTCGTAGCCGAGAAACACAGCGGCTTGACTTGTAGCGTGGGTGATGAGGGTCTTTTCTTCGGATAACTTCAATTTGAGGTTATCACGCAGAAATTCTCCAATCATTCGCTTGATTTCTTTGGCTTCGTATTGTGGGCCAGTGAATCCTAACAGCGCATCATCGGCATATCGAACATAGCGTAGTCGTCTAAAATCCGGGTCAGCCGGGTCTTTGGAAGGCAATTGTTGGAGTTGCTTTCTTAGCTGCCGGGCTTGTTCTTTCCGTCCGCGTCGTTGATGATTAGCGATTTTGCTTGCTAGGTTTGTATATGCCGGGTTTTCTCGTCGTTCTAATCCTTTGGTGTGGGTAGGGATAAGCACCTTTTCGACATACTGATCCAAACGATCCAAGTAGATATTGGCAAGGATGGGGCTACAAACACCACCTTATGCAAAGAAAGCGATTATGCAAAGTAATGGCCCCAACCAGGGCAGTTTTGGCCGTTTTTGGCCGATTTACTTTGCATAATCTCCGAACCTATTTCAAATTAGATAGCCACGCCAGGAGTTCCTGATCCTTATTCCAATCCGGCAAATTGCTGTCAATCAGGTCGGGATAAGCCTTCTCAATCGCCTTCCGTTTCGTTTCCGTATCGGCCCGGGCATAAATTTCTGTCGTTTTGATATCGACATGACCCAAGAAATCACGAATGTAGATGAGATTTACCCCTGCCTGGAGAAGATGCATGGCCTTCGAATGGCGAATGACGTGCGGTTTCACCTTCACCGGCACGATGGTCGATGACTTCCGGGCTGACTGGGCATATTTTGTGAGGATATAAGCAATGCCTTCCTTGGTTAGTTTATGGTGCTGATAATTTAAGAACAAGGGCTGCTGGTTTTTCCCTGGCTTGTTCAGATTGTTTTCCGTCAAATACGATTGAAGTAAGGAAACCGTGGGCTTTAGGATGGGTACTCTTCTGGTTTTATTACCTTTTCCATGGAGGACGATCACCGCTGGCGAATCCAGGGTGACATCCCCGACTTGGATATCAATCAATTCCTGGACCCGGGCTCCGGTATCATAGAGGACACTCAGGAGGGTCAGGTCACGCCGACCTTTGGCCGTCTGTTTATCCGGTTGTTCCAGAAGAAGTTTTATCGCTGCCGGAGTCAAGTGTTCCACGGTCGTTTTCCTGGCCTTTTTTAGGGGAATGGACATGACCTTTTGGAAATGATAAAGCCCAGCGGGTTCCTCACCTTGTAGGTAACGGAAAAAAGAATGGATGGCTGCCAGCCGTTGATTCCGGGTCGAAATACTGCATTTTCGATCGGTTTCAAGCCATTGGAGAAATCCTACGATCCGTTCACGGGAAAGCAGACCCAGGGTAATCCGCTCCGCGGGAAGGTTATGGACTTCCCCACAGTATTTGATCAACAATTTAAAGGTATCCCGGTAGGAATACACCGTATTTTGGCTGACATTTTTTTGGGAGGGAAGATACACGGCCAGAAATTCCGTCAGATGTTGGGCGAAATCAGTCGGTTTCATCGGCCTGACCTTCCAGTGCGGGAATGATGTCTGGATAGCAGGTTTCCAATTTCAAGGTCAGCTCCGGGAAAACATCTGCCGTTAGGCGGAGATAATAGGCGGTCTCTGCAAAAGAATCGTGCCCCAGGTAGGTTGTTTAAGACCGGGAGATAGGCCGCTAAATCCTTTGCCTGTTCCCCCCATTTTTTCAGGCAGTGGACGGCATAGGTATGGCGAAAATCATGGACCCGGGGGCCGTGACCTCTACCATGGTGGGAAATACCGGCCTGCCACAAAAACTTGCGGAAGTTTTTATACACATTCCCGAGGGTCAGCGGTTTACTACCCAAGGCTGGAAAGAAATAGTCGTCAGGCCCTGGAAAAGGATGAACCTTTTTTGCATACTGACGGCATCTTTCGGCCAGGGCGTCGGACATCGGGACCAACCGGCGGTTATCCTTCTTGGCATGCTGGATGCTCAGAATACCGTTTTCAAGATCGACGTCGCCAACTTTCATCAACCTGGCTTCAGATACCCGCAGCCCACATAGATAAAGCATCCGGAATAAAACCGGCATAATCAGATGGCGCTCGGGAAATTCACGGCATGCCCAACATTGATCGGTTTTAGCAAAGAACCGGGATAGTTCGTCCTGGGTGTAAATATAGGGGACATACGGCTTTTCCGCAGGAAAATATCCTTTGGGGAGAAGGTAGGCCTCGACCCCGATGGAATCCAGGTATTTTGTGAACTGGCGCAGGATGCTGGCCCGAGCGCATTGGTTGGCCTGGGCCTCATAGGGTTTTTTGCGGCACCAAGTTAACACAATTTCTTGGGTGAGAGAGGTCGCCAGAGGATAGTTTTCTACCAGGTATCGGTCAAATCGTTTGAGCTGGACTTCCTCCGTCTCATAGCTATAGCCGAGCGCCTGTTTCAGCTCGACATGGCTGCGCAGGTAATCCTTGAAGAAGCTTTCATAAACGATTTTACCCATGGCGAACCACCTCCTCCAAATCAAGGGCGCATTCCTTCAGCTTCTGGAGGTCAACTTTCAGGTAAACCGTCGTTGAGTCGGTATCGGCATGACCCAGGATGTCTGAAATGACGCCCAGGGGGGTATTGTTTTCAAGCAGCACACTGGCCAGGGTATGCCGTAAGGAATGCATGCCGCGTCGTTTTTTGAGCGTCGGGAGATGAGCCCGTGCCATATACCCTTTGATCAGTTGGTATAAATGGTCCGCTTCTGAAAATGGGCCAAACGGGGCCACATGTTTGACAAATAGATAGGGCGTGTCGATGTTAGGCCGGCCATATTTCAGGTAGTCAATGACCGCCCAGCCTACTTCGGCGGTCAGCGGCAGGGACAAAGGTTCTTTGGTCTTGGATTGGGTGAAAACAAGCCGCTTCTCTGCCCAATGGAAGTGCTCGAGCCTCAAATTCCTAATATCTGCGCCCCGTAGGCCCAGGCAACAGGCCAACAAGATGATCGCATAATCTCTTTTCCCTTTTGGACTGCCCCGGTCGATGGCCTCAATCAGCTTTTTTAGTTCATCTTTCGTCCAAACCGAAGGAATCCGGGTCTGTTTTCTGGCCTGCACCATCGGGGTCTGGGTTGAAAAATCAGTCTGGATTTCTCCGCTTTCGAAAAGGAATTTGAAAAAGGTCCGCAGTGAGCAGATATTTTGTTCCACGGTTTTGTAAGTATAGCCCGCCAAGGTTTTGAGGTAGTCGTTGATCAAGCGGAGCTGGATATCTCCGCAGCGGCTGACCTTTTGAGAATCAAGATAATCCATAAATCGGGCAGATTGTTTGACATAGTGGTCAATGGTGACGGGTGAATACCCTTTCTCGAGACAGCTTTTTTGGAATCGCTGGCTGACCTCGACAAAATACGGTTTCGTCAGGATTTCCTTGTGTTTATAGTACCGGCGCAAAACGGTGTGATAGAGTTGGAAATCCCCAATCATCCGGATGATGCGCAGTTCTTGCGTCTCTGCCTGCGCAAGGGTGCGTTCAAAATCTTTTTCGAGAATATGAAAATGTTTTTCGACAAAATCAATTCCCAACTGTTCGGAAAAATAGATTTCTCCTCTCTCCTGCATGAATTGAAGCAACATTTGCCACCGCCTTCGATAAAACTTCATGGAACCTTCGGTGTAACCAAGCCGTAGCATTTCCTGCTCTAATTCGTTCAATAACTCTGCCAGTGGTTTCTTTTGCATCATATGTGCCTCCAAAATGATATTTTTGAGCCGTCACGCTCTGGCAAGTTATATCATTTCGGAGATTATGCAAAGTAAATCGGCCAAAAACAGCGAAAATGCCGTGGTTGGGGCCATTACTTTGCATAATCACTTTCTTTGCATAAGGTGGGATCGCCTCGCCGTTACTCGCCAACATCTACCTCCACGAACTGGATAAGTGGTTTGAGAAGCACTACATCGGCTTGAGCGTCTCCGAAAAGAACCAACGCCGACGGAAGAAACAAGGCAATGCCTTTTACTTGCGCTACGCCGATGACTTTCTTGTGGCCTGGAATGGTCCCAAGGAAGGCTTGATTAAACTGAAGGCCGAATTGAGCCACTTTCTAAAAGATCATCTTGGCCTGCACCTGTCAGAAGAAAAGACGCACCTGACCCATATCACCCAGGGCTATGATTTCCTCGGCTTTACCGTCAAGCGGGTCATCAAGGAGCGGCGAGGCTACGACAAACTCCTGTTTTACCCTAGCAAAGCCAGCCTGATGAAGCTCAAACACAAAATCAAGCTGATGACCAAGCGAGACAAGACTTTAGCCAGCATCAGGGACAAACTCCAGGCTATGAACTACCTCATGCGAGGTTGGGCTAACTATCATCGCCACGCTGTCGCCAGTGCAACCTTCAGTTATATCGGCTCCTACGCTTTCAAACGGATGGAACTGTGGCTGTGTAAGAAAACCAAACAGAGGCGGGGAAAAGTTTACCGAAAATACTACCGCCGGCATAACGGCTATCAGACCTGGGTGGGTCAAGGCGAAGCGTTATTCCATCCAGGGGTGGAAATAAGGATCAGCTATGTCAGGTACAAGAAGCGACCTAATCCTTACCTTGATCCAGGCAATGAAGTCCAATTGTCCTATCATCTCAGCCCCTATCCTGGCAAGCGAGACTGGCAAGGAGACCACATCTATGGGGAACAATGGACCGCCATCCGTCAGCAAGTGTTAGCCAGAGATGAAAACCGATGCCGAATTTGTGGGAACAACAAAGTTGAAGTTCATCACCTACGGAAACACAAGCCCAATCAAGAACACGATCCCAACAAGTTAATCACACTTTGTGCAGCCTGTCATCGTCAGGCCCGCAACCCGCAAAGTGACACAAGTCGCCAATTAGCCAGAATACAAGCTTGAAACTGGAAAGCCGGATGACATCGAAAGAGTCACGTCCGGTTTGGGAAGAGAGATAAGAGAAACCGCAGAGAGTAATCCCTGTATGGCGCTCTTATCTCTACTTCACAATTGGTAATCGATTTTCCTTGGCATACCAAGCAGTATGTCTCAATTTCTCCTATCACACTATTTTTGCTCACTTTTCAAGGACTTACTTAACTCATCGGGCGATAAAAATCAAACGACAAAGATACTCCTTCCTGGGATTAAAAATCACCCAGGCCAGTGTAGGGATTCTATTTAAGGAATTGTACACTTAAAAGTGGTAAACTTTGGCAAAGAAAGGATAACAGCATGAACAATCAATATTCTGAGGGCCATCCCCTCTATCATACTCAAAAGATGAAGGATCGCTTCAGAGAGCTGGTGGACCATTTACACCAGGATGTCGGCAAAGTGAATGAGCCAAAGGCGCAGGCGCTCTTTGAAACCTCGGCTGAGGTACTGAACGGTCTGGCGAAGGCTTTTGAGGATTACGAAAAAAAGAACGAGCAGGCTTGGCGATAGTCAGGACTACGCTGGCCTAAAGGAGACTAAAATGGCAAAGCAACAATTACCTCCCCCAGATGATGTAATCACACCCGTCCATTACGGGAACCTGGATTACAGCAATCCCCACCAACAAGTCGTCCATCCCCGTTGGGCCGGTGGGGAAGTGGTTTGGTCAATCCCCTGCGGGCCGGTGGCTGTCTCTCCCGAAGAAACAAACATCGCCGATGAATACATTGTGGTTTACTCTATGGACGGCGACAATGGCAAGCCGGAGAAAGTCAAGGGACAGTACACAATCTACGATACCAAGCCTGGCGATCCTGGTTACAGCCCCCTCTGGCGGCACAATCACATAATTGTGCCGCGTAATTACCAGGCGCAGAGTTTGCGTTCAAAAGACGATGTACTGCGGAGTGGCTACCAGATTATCGAGACTGAGAAGATCACCAATTGACCCGTCTTATGAAGAAGGCTGGCGTGTCCAGCTAATCATCAGCAAGACTTTAATGTAAAAGGGAAAACTTCCCTACCCCTGTTCAAAAGCTCCCTGCTTGCGAGTAAACGCCAGGAAGGCCAGCGCAGCCTGGGAGAGACGGACATCCTTGCGCGAGATTACGTACAATGGGTAGGCGAGACTAAATCCCGCCCCTGATAATACGGTCAACAGGCCCTGATCCAACTCCAGGTCAAGGGCATACCGAGAGACGAAGGACAGCCCCAGTCCCGCGGCTACGGCTCGCTTGGCGGCCTCACAACTGGGCAGCTCCAGGGTGCGTTGTGGGCTGAACCCAAGACTGGCCAGGATAGCCTCCATCGCCTGACGAGTACCCGAACCCGACTCACGCACGATAAAAGTCTCTCCTCCCAGATCCGTCGCCGCTATATCAGCCTGTCCGGCCAACCGATGCCCCGCTGGGGCAATAAGTACAACTTCATTAGCCCCAAAAGCTTGTCTCTGCAAACCTGCCGCCTCGATGAAGCCTTCCACAAAACCCAAATCTAGCTTCCCCGCCAGCACCTCATCGACCACCTGCTGGCTATTACCAATAGAAAACGACATCTCCAGGCCGGGGTAGTGATGGCCAAAAGCAGCAATCATTTCAGGCAGCAAATAAAGGCCGGGGGTGGAACTGGCTCCCAGCCGCAGATAACCTCGCGTTAATCCTTCCAGTTCGGCCAAGGTGCGTTGTAACTCAACAGTCTGATCAAAGACCTGCTGGGCGTAGCGATACACGGCTCGCCCGGCCTCGGTGAGTTCAATGCTTCCCCCCAGCCGGTGAAAGAGCGAAACGCCTAACTCAGCTTCCAATTGATGCACATGTTTTGAAACATTTGGCTGGCTGGTATAGAGTTCCTCGGCCGCTCGGGAGAAGCTCTCCAACCGGGCGACGAGGTAGAACACTTTGAGACGGTGAAAATTCATTGTTGCAAGGGAGCAAAGTAGCACGCCCTTCGGCGCACCCGAAGGGGTGAGGTAACAGGTTGCTACCCTGCTCCTTGTTACTGCTTTCAAATAATTGGCGATGATAACCAAATAGTTATGAGTCTTATCACCAAATGAGTATTGAATTATAAGCCATTTTCAAGTACGATGTCAATAAGCGACTTGATAGTTAGCTAAGCGGGTTGAAAGTTGAAGGTTTGTTAACCTTCAACCTGCAACCTATTTTCGAGGAGACAAAGTGTCCCACCTGTTGACACCCTATCCAAAAAATACCTCAAAGGGTAAGGATGAGCTTAAACTGACTTCCTTTTCCCACGGCGCGGGCTGAGCTTGCAAGATCGGCCCGGCCGACCTGGCGCAGGTCCTGCGCCACCTTCCTCTCCCTACTGATCCTAATTTACTAAACGGCTTCGCGCACGGCGAAGACGCTGCCGTCTATCGCCTGACCGATGAACTGGCCATCGTCCAGTCGGTGGATTACATCACCCCGGTGGTGGATGATCCCTACACCTTTGGTGCTATCGCCGCCGCCAATGCCCTGTCAGACCTTTACGCGATGGGCGCCCGACCGACGCTGGCCCTCAACCTGGTCGGCTACCCGGTCAAGAGCTTGCCCCTCGGCGTGCTGGAAGAAATTTTGCGCGGCGGGGCCGACAAAGTGGCTGAGGCCGGGGCCAGTCTGGTTGGCGGTCACTCGGTTGACGACCACGAGCCGAAGTATGGCCTGGCCGTCACTGGCTTGGTTCATCCAGACCGGGTCGTGCGTAATGTGGGTGCTCGACGCGGCGATCGGTTAGTTCTGACCAAGCCGCTAGGCCTGGGCATCATCACCACCGGTATTGACCGGGGGCTGGTGAACGAAGTCACCATAGCGCGGGCAGTAACGGTCATGACCACTCTCAACGCCGGCGCTGCCAGAGCGATGCTGGCGATAGGCCCTTCGGCTCCTCCCTACGGTCGCAGGACAGGCGTCCACGCCGCCACGGACGTGACCGGCTTCGGCTTACTGGGCCACTTGCGCGAAATGCTGGCGGCCAGCGGCGTCGCCGCCCGGGTTTGGCGAGAAGCCGTGCCGGTGCTCGACGAAGCCTGGGACCTGGCTGCCGCCGGGTGTGTTCCCGATGGGTCGTACCACAATTTTCATTACCTGGAGTCCTTTGTGGTCTGGGAGGAGCGCATCGAACGCCCGGCTCGCCTGGTGTTATGTGACGCTCAGACTTCCGGTGGACTGCTGTTGGCCGTCTCCCCGGAACGAACGGACGACCTGTTGGCCGCGTTACAGGAGCAGGCCACACCCGCGGCTGCCGTCATTGGTGAAGTTGTCGCTGAAGGCCCGGCCGGGCACATCACCGTCGCCGGTAACAGGTAACAGGTTAAAGGTTGCAGGTGTTAAACGTTTAACTTTCAAACCTTCAACCTTTAACATTCAACTTTCAACTTTCAACATCCAAAGGAGACTAAACCTATGAACACAACCTCACAGAACACGCTCATCATTATCAACGATGGCCCTTACGGCAATGAGCGGGCCTATAATGCCCTACGGTTGGCCCTGAACCTGGTCAAGCGCACGGAAGTTATGGTGCGTATCTTCCTGATCGCGGATGGGGTGACGTGCGCCAAACAGGGACAAAAGACGCCCGACGGCTTTTACAACGTCGAGCGCATGCTCAAGTCGCTGGCCCGGCGGGGCGAGGTGGCGACTTGAGGGAGCTGCAGCGAGGCCCGCGGGTTCGGGCCGGCAGATATGATTGAAGGGGTGCAGTCCGGCAGTATGGACTTGCTGGGGGAGTGGACCCTGGCGGCGGATAAAGTGGTGGTGTTTTGAAACCCAGACCCAGGAACAAAACGAATGGCGGTCGATAACTGGGGCGTGGAACAACATATCCTGGCGATCAGCGCCCATCCTGACGACATCGAGTTCACCAGCGGCGGCAGCCTGGCCCGCTGGATCGGTGAAGGCTGGACCGTCTCCCTGGTCGTCTGCACCGATGGCGGCAAAGGCAGCCAGGACCCAGGCGTTATCCCGGCGGAACTGGCGGCCATCCGCCAGGCCGAACAGCAGGCCGCAGCCGGAGTGGTGGGTGTCACTGAGGTCATCTTTCTCGGGTACTCCGACGGCGAACTAGCCCGAGCCGCCGACCTGGTGGAGAGGCTGGCCCTACACCTGCGCCGCCAGCGCCCTGCCCGGCTGGTGAGTTGGGATCCGTGGAAGCCTTACCAGCTTCACCCCGACCACCGGGCCGCCGGGCTGGCCGTCCTGGACGCAGTGCTGGCGGCGGGCAATCCGCACTACTTTCCCCATCAACTGGTCGCCGGATTATCCCCGCACCAGGTGCCCGAAGTCTACCTTTACGGCGCGGCGGAACCAGACACCTGGGTGGACATCACCGCCACCTTTGCCCAGAAGATGGCCGCCATCGAAGCCCATCGCAGTCAGGTGAGCCATCTCCGCCGCCTGGCCGAGCAAATGAGCCACTGCAACCACCAATATGGGGCACACAGCGGCGTGACCTATGCCGAGGCTTTCAAGGTGCTGCATCCTTTCTGCGACACCTGATGTTAAACTCAGTGGCCCCGGGTGGGCTATAGAAAAGGAGGAATGAACCGATGCGACCAATTTACTTAGATTACAATGCCACGACCCCCGTGGACCCGCTGGTGTTGGAGGCCATGCTGCCCTATCTGCGCGAGCATTTTGGCAACCCGTCCAGCAGCCATCCTTACGGGGTGCAGGCCCGGCTGGGGGTCGAGCAGGCCCGCCGGCAGGTCGCCGCACTGCTGGGGGGTGAGCCGGATGAGATCGTCTTCACCAGCAGCGGCAGCGAGACGAACAACCTGGCCATCAAGGGTATCGCCGAGGCCAACCGCGACCGAGGCGATCACATCATCACCTCCCAGGTGGAACACCCGGCCGTCCTGGAACCCTGCCGTTACCTGGAACGGCGCGGCTTTCGGGTGACCTACCTGCCCGTAGACAACTACGGAAGGGTGGACCCGGACGCGGTGGCGCAAGCCATCACCCCCCGCACCATCTTAATCACGATGATGCACGCCAATAACGAGGTGGGGACGATCCAGCCGCTTGCCGCCATTGGCCGTATCGCCCGCGCCCACGGCATCCCTTTCCACACCGACGCGGCCCAATCAATGGGCAAGATTCCGACGCGGGTGGATGAGCTGCAGGTGGATTTGCTGACGGTCGTCGGGCATAAGTTCTATGCTCCCAAAGGGGTGGGGGCGCTGTATATCCGGCGAGGACTACAGGTGGAATCGCTCATCCACGGGGCCGGTCACGAGGGAGGGCGGCGAGCCAGCACGGAGAATGTCGCCGGGACGGTCGGGCTGGGGGAGGCGTGCCGCCTGGCCGGGGAGAACCTGGCCGAGGCCGCCGGGCGGCTGCGAGAATTGCGCGAGCGCCTGTATCAAGGGCTGATGCAGCCGGGAGTTCAGTTGGCCCTGAACGGCCACCCCACGGAACGGCTGCCCAACACCCTCAACCTCAGTTTCACCGGCATAGACAGCAACAGCTTGTTGGCGGCGTTACCGGAAATAGCCGCCTCGACCGGCTCGGCCTGCCATGCCGGGGAGACCGAACCCTCCGCCGTGCTGCTGGCGATGGGAACGCCACGGGAACAGGCCCTGAGCGCTGTGCGTTTCAGCCTGGGCCGCTGGACCACCGCGGAAGAAGTGGATCAGGCGGTGACCTTCCTGGTTGAACGGTTGAGAACTTTGAGCGGTGAAAGCAGGAGGGGTTGATGATGAACGGCAAAACAATTCTCATCCTGGGTGGCGGCGTCGGCGGTATCGTCACCGCTAATGCCCTGCGGCAGCGACTGGGCTCGGAGCACCGGATTGTGCTCGTAGACAAGCGGGCCGAGTACATCTTCACTCCCTCCTTGTTGTGGGTGATGGTTGGCTGGCGACAAGCCGGCCAAATTCGCAAAGACCTAAGCCGCCTGGTGCGGCCGGGAGTCGAGGTGAGGCAGGCCGAGGTGCAGGCTATAGACCCGGAGCGAGGTCGGGTGCGAATTGACGACCAAGAGTTGGGCTATGACTATCTGGTTATTGCTCTGGGCGCTGACCTGGCCCCTGAGGTTGCGCCCGGCTTCGGCGAGAGCGCCCACAACTTCTTCGACCTGGCCGGGGCGACCGGGCTGTGGGCGGCGCTGCAACAGTTTCAGGGGGGCCAGGTGGCCGTGTTGGTTTCAGCCATGCCGTACAAGTGCCCGGCTGCCCCCTACGAGGCGGCGATGCTGCTCGATGACGCCTTACGCCGCCGAGGTGTGCGCGACCGGAGCGAGCTACATATCTTCACCCCGGAGCCACAACCGATGCCCGTCGCCGGCCCGCTGATGGGTGAGGCCGTGGTGAGTATGTTGGCCGCCAAAGACATCGGCTTTCACCCCAATCTGCCGCTGGATCACCTTGACGCCGCCGGGCGGACCCTGGTTTTCAAGAACGGCCGCCCAGAGCCTTTCAACTTCCTGGCCGGTGTGCCGCCTCATCGTCCACCACGGGTGGTCAAAGAGTCGCCCCTGGCTAACGAGGCCGGTTGGGTCCCGGTGGACAGGCACACCCTGGCCACGCGCTTCGAAAATGTCTATGCTATCGGCGATGTGACCACCATTACCCTGGCCAACGGCAAACCCCTGCCCAAAGCCGGTACCTTCGCCCACGCGGAAGCTGAGGCCGTGGCGGCTCGGATCGCGGCTGAAATCGGCGGGAGCGCACCCCAGGCCGAGTTTGATGGACTGGGTTACTGCTGGATCGAGGCCGGGGGTGGCTCGGCCGGCTTTGCCAGCGGCCAGTTTTACGCCGAACCGAATCCGGCGGTCGGCCAACCTCGATCTGGTCGGTTGTGGCACTGGGGCAAGGTGATGTTTGAGAGGTATTGGCTGGGCGAGGGCATAGCCCGGCAGTCGGCTCGATTGGGTCTGAACCTGGGGGCCAAAATCTTTGGTATTCCAGCGTCGCTTTAGAGATGTCGGTATTGGATCTCTAAGACCTGTTAAGTTAGCTCAAGAGCCTGGAATAACGATGATCCGCGATATCCGTCTGCGCATAAATAACGAGCGGTGCCGGGCCTGCCGCCGCTGCCTGGCAGCCCGGGTCTGCAAAGTCCGGGCCATCGTCCGCCTTGACCCCGACGAGCCGCCGGTCTTGGACGTGAGTCGCTGCTACGACTGTCGCCTGTGTCTGCCTGCTTGCCCCTTCGAGGCTATTTCGATGGAGAAGTATTTGACAAGGGGCGGGGAGGCGTAACAGATTACATCATCATTCTGACCATTCAAAAAGGAGAAAACTAATTATAGGCGAAATAAAGACCGGCGCCGAAATTATCTGGGAGTGTCTGCTCAGAGAAGGCGTAGAAGTTGTTTTTGGTTATCCCGGCGCGGCCACTCTGCCAACCTATGATGCGTTCAGCAAATATAAAGACCGGATTCACCATGTCCTGGTCCGCCATGAGCAGGGGGCGACCCACATGGCTGATGGCTATGCCCGGGCCAGCGGCAAAGTGGGCGTGGCTATGGCGACCTCCGGTCCCGGCGCCACCAATATGGTTACCGGGATTGCCACGGCGATGATGGACTCCTCGCCCATCGTGTGTATCACCGGCCAGGTCGCCAGCACCGCCATTGGGGGTGACGCTTTCCAGGAAGTGGATATAACCGGGATCACTCTGCCGATTACCAAACATAACTACCTGGTGGCAGATATTAGCGAACTGGCCCAAACGATCCGCGAAGCCTTCTACATTGCCCGGACGGGACGGCCTGGCCCCGTGCTCGTCGATATTCCCAGAGATATGCCAAATGCCAAAATTGAGTTTGAGTACCCAACCGATCCGATCACCCTACCCGGTTACCATCCCCCGCAGCAGGCCAGCGATGACCAGGTGGCGGTGGCGCTGGAGTTGATTAATCAAGCCGAGCGGCCGGTCATCCTGGCCGGTCATGGCGTACTGTTTTCCGGGGCGATGCGAGAACTGCGTGAATTGGCGGAAAAGGGCAACATCCCGATAACGACCACGCTCCTGGGGATTGGCAGTTTACCGGCCAGCCACCCGCTCAATATGGGGATGATGGGCATGCATGGTGAAGCCTGCGCCAATCATGCGATTCAAGAAGCCGACCTGCTGATTGCCTGTGGGATGCGTTTTGATGACCGGGTGACCGGTAACCTCAAGACCTATTCGCCCCATTCAAAGAAAATCCACATCGAGATTGATGGCGCTGAGATCAATAAAAATATCCGGGTTGATGTGGGTATTCACGCCGATTTAGGCACGGTCCTGCGGCAGATCAATCCTGGCGTCAAACCCCGCAACCGTTCCGCCTGGTTGGGCCAGATTTCGAACTGGCAGGAAGATAGCAGTCAGCGGGACGTGCTACAGTTTGAAACACCAACCTTGCTGGCCGCTCAGGTCATCCGGTCCATCTGGCAGGGCACCGACGGCAGAGCTATGCTTGTCTCGGATGTGGGCCAGCACCAGATGCTGGCGGCTCAGTACTACGCTCATGAAGAACCTTACACTTTGGTCACCTCCGGCGGTCTGGGGACGATGGGTTTTAGCCTGCCGGCGGCCATTGGCGCCAGTTTCCACGCGAAAGATCGGGAGATTTGGGTCATTGTGGGTGATGGGAGTATTCAGATGACCATTACAGAGCTGGCCACGGCGGTACAGGAAAACGCCAATATCAAAATAGCCATTATCAATAACGGTTACCTGGGCATGGTGCGACAATGGCAACAGCTTTTCTACGAAGCCCGGTATATGGAAACGCCTATTTACAGCCCCGACTATGTTACCCTGGCTAAGGCGTATCGGATGCCCGGTTTCCGGGTGGAAAAAGCCGAAGAGGTGCTCCCGACCATCCGTCAAGCTCAAGCCCACCACGGCCCGGTGTTGATTGAATTTGTGGTGGAACAGCATGACATGGTCTACCCGATGGTGCCGGCTGGCGCCGCCTTGAACGAAATGATTCGCCGGCCCTACCCTAATTCCGGTACGATGGAGTCATAAAACAGCGGAGTCTATCCGGGGAGATTTTATAGAAGTAGTCTGTCGGACGAGATGTTCAAGAAATCTTCAGTCAGATATACAGATAACCCTATCATCGCTGCCTTTGATCGCCTGGCCTCCCGGTACGATGCCTGGTATACAACGCCACTCGGCGCCTTTGTCAATACGCGGGAGAAGGAAGTGCTCTTTGCGCTGGCGAGGGTGCAGCCGGGGGAACGGGTGCTGGATGTCGGCTGCGGGACAGGAGATTACACCCTGGACCTGGCCCGACAAGACATCCGGGCTATTGGCATAGACTTAGCGCCGGCGATGCTGGCGGCTGCAACTCATAAGGCCAAAGCCTCAGGACTGCCGGTGGGATATGTCCAGGGGGCAGCCGAGACCTTACCTTTTCCGGCGGAGAGCTTCAACCTGGTCGTCAGCGTGACCGCCTTGGAGTTTGTCAACTCACCTCAGACCGTTGTGGCCGAAATGCTGCGAGTCCTGCGGCCCGGCGGCCGCCTGGTGGTCGGTGTCCTCAATGCCTGGAGCCTGTGGGCCTGGACTTATCGGCGGCAAAAGGGAACGGTTTACGAGTATGCCCATTTCTTCAATCCACCGGAGCTGATCAGCCTGCTGCACTCCTATGGTCCGGTGGCCTGGCAGAGTTGTATCGTGACCCCTCCCTGGTCCCCTGGCCGTGTGGGGGGAGTGGCTTTAAGCCTGGAACGGCTTGGCTCTGTCCTGCTCAAGCCTTTCGGAGCTTTCCTGGTAGCCAGGACTGAGAAGCGAGGATGACCATGGTGACTTGTCAGTTTTCTCTCTATCCTTTACGAACTACACAGATTGGCGAGATTCTCGCAGAGGCGCTGAAAGAAGTAGAAGCCCTGGGTTTGAGCTATGAGGTGGGCAGGATGAGTACCGAGTTGCAGGGGTCCGAGGAGCAGGTCTTCACCGCCCTCAGAGTCGCCTTTGAGCGAGCCGCCGAGCACGGCGATGTGGTGCTGGTAGCCACTGTTTCCACCGCTTGCTGAGGCCCGGGGTACTCCTCCACGGAACCCCTTAAAATAGGGGCTTAAAGCGCATAGTTATCATCCGGGATCAGCCCAAAGCGATTGTCATGGTTAGACGGCCTTGTTATACGCCGATTTACCGAAAGTGAGACGAGGAGAAATGAAGCGAGGAGGCGAATCAACCTTATCGTCTCATCGCCTCCTCAATACACAATTATTTAATCACCAGTGAAGGAGAATTATTTAATGAAATTAGACCCCCAAGCCAAATATCAAGCGAGCCACGAGTGGGCGCGCCAGGAGGGAGATTTAATCGTTTGTGGCATCACCGATCACGCCCAGGATAGCTTGAGCGACGTGGTTTATGTAGAACTGCCCGCCGTGGGGCGTACCCTGAACAAGGGTGAGATTTTTGGCGTGGTCGAGTCGGTCAAAGCCGCCAGCGATCTTTATATGCCCATGAGTGGCGAAATCATCGAAGTCAACCCGGCCCTGGCGGATGCGCCGGAAACCATCAACACCGACCCTTATGGGACCGGCTGGATGATCAAATTCAAACCTGCCAATCCCGCTGAGTGGGATAACCTCCTGTCTGGTTCAGCATACGAAAAAGTAGCGACCAACGAGTAACCCAGCCGCATTGGGCAATTGTGAAAATCCACCCATTTGAAATACCGAATGTTGTCAGATAATGAAAAGTGAAAACTCTTTAACCCCACCTCTGCTGCGCCACAAGCACTATGACCAGCCGTCGGTGTTTGTGCCCGAAAATCTGCTCCGCGAGGCCAGGCGTCAAAAAGCCATCCCGGCGGGAGCTATTCCGGCGATCTGCTTGCTCGACCCGGATGGCGACCTGGTGCGCCATCTGGTCGCAACCCATCAGGCCAGTCTTAACCCGTCCTGGGCCTGCTACCACACCCAACTTTACGAGTTTGGGTACGATGGCCTGGGGTTTGGACTGGTCGGCTGTGCCGTAGGCGCTTCGTTTGCTGTGCTGGTCGCCGAGGAATTGTTTGCCTCCGGCTGCCGGTTGCTCATCAGCGTCACCTCTTCCGGGCAAATCCGGCCGGTGGCTCAACCGCCCTACTTCGTGTTGATTGACCAGGCCTTGCGAGATGAGGGCACCAGCTATCACTATCTGCCACCCTCAGACTATTCAGCGATTGATAACAGCTTGCTCACCCTACTTGAGGGCGCTTTTGGGGACTTGCCCGTTCTGGTCTATCGGGGAGCTGCCTGGACCACCGACGCACCTTTTCGCGAAACGGCGCTGGCGATTGAGCAGGCTCACCTGGCAGATATTTTAGCCGTAGAGATGGAAGCAGCAGCGTTATATGCCTTTGCTCAAGCACGAGACAAGCCAGTCGTCTGTTTTGCTCACGTCACCAACCAAATGGGGAATGTTGAGGGAGATTTTGAGAAGGGGCAGGATGATGGCAGTCAGGCTATCTTGCAAGTTGTGGCGGCAACGGCCAAAAGGTGGTTATCCAAATATAGCCCAAGGTCCGCTGATCTCATCACTGATCCAACCCCTGGATGAAGAAGAATATTTAAGGGATTCGCTTCACCAAAATCCTACATTGCGTTCACAATCCGTTCACAAACCTCCATTATCCTTGTGGCAGATCAATTAAAAACACCACAGGAAATGGAGGTTTTTTACAATGAATACCAGTTTGAAGTGGATCAAGTGGATTGGCGCCGCCGTGTTCGTCGGTGTGCTGTTGGTAGCTCTTCTGGCCGGCATGGCCCTGGCCCAGGGGCCGGCCCCGTGGGGCGGGCCGGGTAGTGACGACTGGGGCGGCTATGGTCCCGGCGGGATGATGAGGGGCGGCATGATGGGCAGAGGAATGACACTTGCGTCTGCGCGCAGTGCAGGTGTGGGCGGTTGGGGCTATGGCCTCACCTCTACCCCAGGTATTACCGGCACGGTTCCCTACGGCTATGGTCCCGGCGGGATGATGGGCAGAGGGATGATGGGCGGGATGATGGGTGGTTGGGGCTATGGCTATCCTGGCACGGGCAGTCGCCTTACCCTTGACCAGGCTGTGGAGGCCGTCGAGCAGTACCTGGCTGCCTATGGCAACTCTGATCTGACTCTGACCGAGGTGATGGAATTCAACAACAACTTCTACGCCGAGGTAGAAGAACACAGCACGGGGATTCACACCTTCGAGCTTCTGATCAACCCCTACACCGGGGCCATCTACCCGGAGCCTGGCCCCAATATGATGTGGAACACGAAATACGGCCATATGGGCGGCTGGTGGGGTTACGGTTCTCAGCAGCCGGCGACCGATCTGCCCGTCAGCGTCGAACAGGCCCGGGGCTATGCTCAACAGTTCCTTGATAGCTACCTGCCGGGCACAACGGTCGCCGACGAAGCCGACCCCTTCTACGGCTACTACACTCTGCACGTTCTGCGCGATGGCCAGATCGTCGGGATGCTGAGTGTGAATGGCGTCACCGGCCAGGTCTGGTATCACACCTGGCATGGTAACTTCATCGGCATGAGCAACGGTGATAAAGGATAGCAAGGTTGAAGGTTCGCGAAGCGGGTTCCAGGTTTCTAGATTACAACCCGTTTCGCGAACCTGTAAACCTTCAACCTGTAACCTGTTTTCGAGGAGTGAACAACAATGTGTGGCGGACATAATCACGTTGATCATAACGATCATCGAACGGCAGAGCCGGTCTACAGGTCAGTTGCTCCTGTCCCCAAGACCACGCCCTGCCCTGAGTGTGACTATCCCACCCAGGAGGACTTTGTCTTCTGCCCCCGGTGCGGGACGCAGTTGCTCGCGGCCTGCCCCGGATGTCACCGGGCCGTAAAAACCGATTGGGTGCGCTGCGCCTACTGCGGCGCCGACCTGACTGAAATTGTACTTGGTGAGAGAAAGGAAGGTTAAGATGAGTTTCTTGGCCCGCTTGAAAGCCATCTTCAGGGCGCGGGCCTCCCAGGCTCTGGACGACCTGGAAGACCCTCGTACCAGCCTGGATTACAGCCTGACCCGCTTGCAGGCCAGTCTGCGCCAGATCAGCGATAGCCTGGTAGAAGTCTCCACCGCCCGGCGCACTCTGGAGACCCAGCGGATGCAACTGGAGACGGCCATTGCCAAATACGAAACCCAGGCCCACGAGGCCCTGGCCGTGAACCGCGAAGACCTGGCCGCCCGCGCCCTGGAACGCAAGGCCGCCGCTCGTGAGCGTCTGGAGAGCCTCAGGGCCAACATCGAATCGCTCAACGCCCAGGTGGAAAGCCTCAAAACCAGCCAGGCCAGCCTGCGCCAGAAGATCGACCTGTTCCATGGCAAGAAGGAAGAACTGAAAGCTTTGTACGACAGTTCCCGCGCTCAACTTAAGGTCAAAGAGGCCGTCAGCGGTATCTCCAAAGACCTGGCCGATGTGGGCCGCGCCATCGAGCGGGCCGAAGCCCGCATCCGGGGGATGCAAGCCCGGGTGGAAGCCATTGACGAACTGGTGGCGGCCGGCGTTCTGGCTGACGCCCTGACCCCTGGTGATGACATTGACCGGGAGTTGGCCAGCCTGAGCCGGGCCGCTGCGGTCGAGAAGGAACTGGCGCAGCTCAAGGCGACTCTTCAGGCTGACCCGGCCGAGCTTGCCCTGAACGAAGTGGCGGGGCAAAACCTGGCCGTCTAGGCCTGTCTTGAGACAGATCGAAGGAGAGGCAAGATGATAGGCTGTGGATCGGGATTATATGACCTTTTTTACCTGACCGATACTCTCATCCAGGACAACCGGGCGCATCGGGACCATTTGCAGGCGGCTCCGGCTGTTCTCGGCCCGACCACCGGCAGCCGGGCCGGGGAATCCACCCAGGCCCTGGTTGACCAACTCTATGAGCTGGCCGGACGGGGTCAGTTGAGTAATGAAACATTTGAGGCTCTCAAGACCCTGGCCGACCGGGGGCAACTCCGGCCGGCCGACCTGGCCGTACACCAGGTCAGGGCCGGACGGCAAGGGCATCACCGGACCGGTACGGACGCGAAGCGAGCGGCCGCCCTGCGCCAGGTGAAAGCGCGGCTGGCCCAACTGGACGAAGCGAGGGAGTCGTCGGCGGCGGTGCTGGTCGACCTGGAGTCCCGGCTTGACCGGCTGGCCTCTCAGATTGCGGCCAAAGAACAGGCCGCCCGAGACCAGGTGGCCACCGACGAAACAGCCGCCCGCCGCGCCCTGACCAAGAAGGCGGCCCTAACCGACAGCCACCACCGGCTGGATGAGCAGGCCCAGGCCCTGCGCGACGACCTGGCCCGCCTGGACGAGATGCGGCTGCAATTAGAAGACCGCGCCGCCGAACTGGAAGCGGTCCTGGCCCGGAGCGAGATCGCCACCTTCGGCGCGGTAGCGCCAGATTAAGAGGATGATATTTTATAATGAAAGGAATTTACCTGATGAACAGAATAAATTGGCCGCAAATCAACGTTTTCGCCATTGTCACATTATTGGTCCTTCTCATCGGCGTCAGTCTGTGGGGAGGCTTTGGTCGCTATAGCTATGGACCAGGCATGATGGGACCTGGGATGACGGCTGGCTGGGGCTTCGGCCCCTTCGGCGGGGTAGGGATGCTCTTTATGTGGCTTATCCCCCTGGGTTTTTTGATTTTGCTGGGGAGCGGGATCGTCTGGCTGGTGCGGGCTGTGACTGGCTCGTCCTATGCTGGACCGCCGCCTCCGCCGGCTCCGCTCGCAACCGGCGTTTGCCCGGCCTGCGGCCGGCCTACCCAGACTGACTGGCAGCACTGCCCTTACTGCGGCCAGTCGCTAGCTTGAGGCATTGTTTAACCCCACCCAACCTTCCCCTTATCACGGAGAGGGCCAGGGCGGGGTTTGTTTGCTTTTGACGCCGGTAATGGTATGCTTACCTCGTTGAAGACGCCTGGAAAGAGCGACCCATGACCGCCAAGATTCTGGTGGTGGACGACGAACAAAAAATGGTCAAGCTGGTCCGCACCTACCTGGAAGGGGCGGGCTTCAGGGTGGTTGTGGCCTACGATGGACAGGAAGCGCTGGCCGTCTTTCGCCACGAGCAGCCGGATTTGGTCGTGCTTGATCTGCTACTGCCGGAAATTGACGGGTTGGACGTAGCCCGCACCATCCGCCGGACCTCCGATGTACCCATCATCATGCTGACCGCCCGCGCCGAGGAGACCGACCGGCTCATCGGCCTGGAACTGGGCGCCGACGATTACGTGGTCAAGCCCTTCAGTCCCCGCGAGTTGGTAGCCCGGGTGCGGGCCGTGCTGCGCCGGGTAGGGACAGGTCCCGCCCAACCCCAACTGATTACCGCTGGAACGTTGACCCTGGATATGGGACGACGGGAGGCGCGCCTGGCCGGGCAGCCTATCTCCCTCACCACGGCCCAGTTTGACCTGTTGACCGTCCTGGCCCAACACCCCGGCCAGGTCTTCAGCCGAATGCAACTGCTGGACACGGTGCAAGGCGAGGCCTTTGAGGGCTACGAGCGTACGATTGATGCACACATCAAGAACCTGCGCCGCGCCCTGGGCGACGACCCACGTGACCCGCGCTACATCCTGACCGTGCGCGGGATCGGCTACAAATTTGCCGAACTGGAGGCGGGCCATGCGGGTTAGCCTGTGGCTCAAGTTGATGGGTATCTTTGCGGTCATCATTGCCACCGGGGTGGTGGTAATGTTCGTCGTCGTCAACCTGGCGACCGCTACCCAGTTCCGCCGGTTTGTCCTCTCCAGCGACCTCATCCAGGCCCAGAATCTCGCCACAGTGCTGGCCGACTACTATGCCCGGCAGGGAAATTGGCAGGGCGTGGAAACCCTGCTTACCACCGGCTCGCCGCCGGGGAGTCCAACCGAGATGATGGGCGGTATGATGGGACCGGGGATGATGGGGCCTGAGACAATGCGCGGGATGTTTGAGGCGATGCGCTGGCGAGAGGCGTTGCTGGATCGGGTCGTGTTGGCCGATGCCGAGGGCATCGTCGTCGCCGACTCGGCCGGCGGATTGGTGGGCCAGCGCCACCCCGACGAGCATCTGGCCGCGGGTGTAGCGATTATCGTGGACGGGCGGCGGGTGGGGACCGTCCTGGTTGACTCCATGATCGAACCGGTCCTCAACCCCCTGGACCAGGATTTCTTGCAGTCGGTGAACCTGGCTGTTTTGCTGTCAGCCATTGCCGTAGGGGGAGTGGCTCTGGGGCTAGGTTCCCTTCTCTTCTTCCAGATTACGGCCCCGGTGCGGCGTCTGACCCAGGCCGCCGAAGCCATCGCCGCCGGTGACCTGAGCCGGCGGGTTTCGGTGCGGAGTGGCGATGAGATTGGCCGCCTGGCCCAGGCTTTCAATACTATGACCGACTCCCTGGATCGAGCCGAGACGCTGCGCCGCCAGATGGTCGCCGACATCGCCCACGAACTGCGCACCCCCTTGAGCCTGGTCCAGGGCAATCTCGAGGCGATCCTGGATGGACTGTACGCGCTCAACCTGGAAAACGTGGCCTCCGTTCATGAGGAGACCCTGGTGCTGACCCGGCTGGTGAACGACTTGCGCGACTTGGCCCTGGCCGAAGCCGGCCAGATCCATCTCCAGCGAGAAACGGTAGACCTGGCCGACCTAGCCGGCCGGGCCGTCGAGGGCTTCCGCGCCCAGGCCGTTGAGCAAGAAGTCACTTTGGTGGCGGAATTGTCTCCCGACCTCCCCCTTATCAGCGGCGATAAACAACGGCTCAGCCAGGTGCTACTCAACCTGCTCTCCAACGCGCTGCGCCACACACCGCCTGGTGGCCGCATAGTTATTTCTGTCAGGCCGGAGCCGGCCGGCCTCCTTGTTTCCGTGGCCGATACCGGGCGGGGTATTCCCCCGGAGGATTTACCCCACGTCTTCGAGCGCTTTTATCGAGCCGATAAATCGCGGGCGCGGAGCAGCGGCGGCTCGGGTCTGGGGCTGGCCATTGCCCGGCAAATCGTCGAAGCCCACGGCGGGCGCATCTGGGTCGAGAGCTGGGTGGGGGTAGGCTCCACCTTTTCTGTCGCCTTGCCGAGTCCGCCAACATTGCCCGATCACCAGGGTAGGCAAAGTATACCTTCCGGTACACCTTGAGCTGGTTGGCCCCCTTGTATCCACGTCTGATCTGCCGTTAGTTACCCCGTAGATGAGCGCTCCCCTGGACCTGAATGAACCGCCGCTGCTGGATACTGCTCCCTGTTATATTCGTTGCCGGTGTACCCGAATGTCTTGAACCGCCACCAGAGTACCGCTGTTTCGGCCAGCAGCCCGCCTAGCATGGCGATAGGGGCCAGAATCGCCCCGGCCAGACGGCCATCGGCCAGTCCACCCAGGAGCAGCAGGCTGAGAACAACCAGGTTGACCAGCATCGCCAGCCGCACGTCGCCCGTCGTCCCTCGGCGGATCAGCAGCCCTTGTAGCAGGCTTTGAGCTGCTACAACCAGGGGCAGTGGAACCAGGATGCGAGCGGCGAAGATGACCAGGGGCGCCACCTCGGTCGGCGCGGCCACAACGTATTGCAGGAAGAGGTTCACCAGGGGCGTGAAGGCGAAGGTTGCCAGCACCAGGCTGCCCAACAGCCCAATGGCGAGACCAAACCGAATCACCCTCTGGAAAGACCTGGCCTCTTGAGCCAGGGTGATCGCGACTTGCTGTAACATCTGGAGGGGAGTAGTCAACAACCACAAGAGGCTCAAAGCCACCGGCCAGGCGGCGAGAGAAGGAGTCGGCTCGGCGGCGCGGCTGATCCCGGCGGTGAGCAGCGGCCAGGTCACGACCGTGAGCACCGAGGTCGCCG
Source organism: Chloroflexota bacterium (assembly GCA_016860845.1). Next base: position 40,372 of record BOKF01000010.1, on the reverse strand, counting down.
CCAGAGGCAAGTAGAAACGGGCCAACGCGGCCACGCTTCCGAAGCGGGGGGCCGGCGGCTGTCTTTCATCCCCACTTCCTCCAGATGGAGTTACGAGAGAGATGGCATCCACCTTTGCCTTTGTGGGGACGAGTTCTAGCTCTGGCCGGTTGTTCGGCCAGCCAGCTTTCAGCAGCAGCCATACCCGGGCAGTTACGACCGCGGCCTCGGCTCCGGCCCCGGCTATCAAGGCCAAGCTGCTAACGAGAGCGCCGGGCCAGTTGGAGCCATTGACCGCCAGGATCACCACCACGGTGAGGGTCAGCAGGCGGCAGGCCGTAGCATAGCCGATGACTTGCGGCTGGCCGGACTGGATCAGCCACCCTTGGTAGAAGCGTCGCCAGCCGACGAGCAACGGCCAGAGGGCCATCACCAGCAGGGTGGGAAGAACCTGCTGAGTCACCTTCGCTGGTGCCTGGATCAGACCTGAGACGGTCAACACCCCCAGTGGTGATGAGGCCATCAGTAAAAGCAGGCCGCTCAAGGCCAGGCCGATGAAGAGGGTGAAGCGGCGAAGTAGCCGGTAGGATAGCTGGTCTTGTCCGACGGCGTTGGCCGTGGGGAGCAGCATCTGCACAGGGCTTTCCACCAAAACGACAATGTTCAAGGCTACGCCATAAGCAGCCAAAGCGGTCTCGGCGTCGGCCATACGAGCGATGGCTGCGGTGACCACCGGCTGCTGCAGGGTCATCAGTAGGCCACTGGCGGCTAAAGGCAGATAAAAACGGCCGATCTGGTCGTAGCTGGGCTGGTCCATGTCTGTCCTGCTCCTTACGCCTTCAGGACTTTAAAGGCTTCGGCCAGGGCAATGCCCCGCTGACGCCCGATCCCGGCAGCCATTTGTTGAAAGAAACCGGCCAGGCCTGTACTGAGCCTGGCCGAAGTATCAGGCTGCTGACCCCACTGGCTGGTGTGGCAGGCGATGGCCCTCACCTTCGCCTCGAACGTCTGGCCGATGTCTACAAATAGGTCGGGCTGATGGCTCATCGCCAGGCATAAAGCTGAGACCCGGTGCGGCGTTAGACCTGTGGCGAACTGGTCAGCATAAAAAAGAGGGCCGGGGGCGCAGAAGAAGGCGGCGGCCAGGACAACTTCCCCAACTGTCCTGTGATCGGGGTGCAGGTAGCAGACTTCATAGCTGCCCACCCCGGCAAAGGGGTCGTGGGTAAAAACGACCTGGGGTTGGTATTGCCTTAGCAAGCCCACCACCTCTCGACGAAGAACTGGCTGCTCGTAGGCCAGATCACCATCGTTGTGCCGCAGGAAGATAACGCTACCCACCCCGAGGACACTCGCTGCGGCCTGTTGCTCGGTTTCCCGTTTTGCCGCCAGTTCGTCGGCGGTGAGACCGGCCTCAGCCGTCCCGTGGTTCCCGCTGGTACAGAGAACGTAGGTCACCCGCTTACCGGTCTGAACCAGTCCGGCGACCGTACCCCCACATTGAATTTCAATATCATCAGGATGGGCCATGATAACCATAATACGTTCGGCCTGGGCCAGGAGTGAGTTCATGGTTCGCTCCTATCGTCGCTGGGTGTGTCCAGGCAGGTGCAGAAACCAGCATCAGTTGGCTGAGAGTCAGCCACAGGTAGGGGGGCTTGCCCGGTAAGGGTCTGGTGGTAGATTTCCAGGTCGGCCCTCAGGCTGTTCAACTCCCGGATGCGCTCATCCACCCCGGCCAGCTTCGTCTCCAGTAGAGACACCAGGTACTCTCGGAGTGACTCACAACGACCCCCTGAGGCGTAGGTGATGATGTCCCTGATTTCCTCCAGAGACAGGTCGAGCAGCTTGGCTCGTTTTACAAAACGGAGCGAGGCCAGATCGTCCGGCGAGTAGAGCCTGTAACCGTTGTCGCCGCGATGGGGTGAGGGAAGCAGCCCAATTTGCTCGTAATAGCGCAAGGTGGGCGGGCTGATCCCAACTTCTTGAGCGACCTGCTTGATGTATAGATGATCGGGCATTGTTTATCTCCTGAGATGAGATACAATTATCTACATCGTATTTTGTGTTTTACACCTTCAAGTAACTTGAATGTCAAGTCCCAAAGGACTTTTGGTTCAGTTATCAGGAAGTCCGTGAAGCTGTTGAACGAAAACGAAGTTTATGAGGTGATAAGAATTCCGTGAGGAATTTGAGTTGGTGGAGAGTGGAAAAATTGGAGTGAAGCCCCGCGAGCGGGCAGTTCAACAGCCCAGCAAGGGGGAACCTGCGAATTTGGCCGGATAATGCCAGACACAGGGGGTTAGCACGGAGTTGAATAGGCTTTTGCCAGGGGTCGTAGAGGGGTTGACTAGGGGGTAACCAGGCCTGGAGGGTAAGCTGGGGTCAGTCTGGCTGGCCAGAGCCAGGTGAAACGCTGGATACAGGGGTCTTATGGGGTTTGACCGGAGGTTATCCAAACGTGTGTCGGGGGAAAGCCTTCCAACAGGGGATTATTCAAGGCTTTTATAGAGATAAGCCGGGTGGCCGAATTGGGGCGGAACCGGGGAAAGAAATATACAAGGGTCGCACCTGGGGTCATCCAGGGGTCGTGCGGAATTCGTATAGAAGTTTATCAGGAGTTGTATGGTGATTTGTCAGGGGTTGTTTATGAGGTCGCGAGCGGCTAGCTGGATGGTCCGATACAGGATCGGGTTGAGGCAGGAGAGGGGTTGGTTTGGTTCATCAGAGGAATGCAGGATACAGGAGTCGGTACAGGGTTCTACAGGGGGTCAGAGTAGGGGAGGGCACTTCTGGGACTGATCCTGGGTCTGGGGTGCCAGTAGGCAGGTGATAAAGGCTTTGGAGGAGTATAGGATACAGGGGGCTATACAGGGGTTTTATCGGGGGTAAGGATGTGTGAGCGCCTAGTAAGCGAATCAGGTTGAACGCTCATGGAGAGGAAGCGGGGCTAGTGAGCGGTTAGCGAAGATGATGGTGGAGAGTGAGCGTTTTTACTTTTTAGATTTCATCGGCAACTGGCCGAGGAGATCAAAAATCCGGCCGGAATTTGACGCTGCTAGCATTACTGCCAACATCAACAGCCATTTAAGCCTCGAATTTTGACGACGGCAACGCGCTTATTCGAGATCAATTGGAGGAGTACTTGCCTCAGGACTTTCCCTTGGTCGTTCCAAATTTTGATCGATTCGCTAGGGCCGGAGAGCAATGAGGCGGCCCTGGCCGGCTCTGATGGCTTCATCATCATGCCACAGTGCAATTTTGTGGCTAAGTTCGGCCCGGATTACTTCGACGTTTCAATGAAGGTCCTGGATGAAATGACCCAGCGTTTCATCGCCGAGGGAAGTATCCGGCCCTTCATCCAGAAGTACCCCGAGCAAATGCGGCAATGGCTGGAACTGGGGTTGCGTAATCCAAGTCCTCCGGCGTGGCGGCCGGTATCGGAAGGCACACGACCCCGATTGCCTCTTGCGCCGTGAAGGCCTGTCGCAGAGGAAAGGTCGACCGCCCTCATCCTCATATAATACATGTCATTCAATACGGTCCGGATTGAAGCCCACCCTGGATTACCTGGTACAATGCACCAGGTAGAATCTGTCTACTTAAAATGACCCACCAACGAAAGTTAAGGAATGCACGACCGCGATTGCATCGCCTTTTTACAATGGGCCTTGCCCCACCTCCGCCTGCGCTGGGCCGGTTTCTGCAAAGTTCGTCACCAGGTCTGCAAACGGATTGACCGGCGCTGCCGGGAATTAGGGCTGCCGGACGTGGCCGCCTATCGCGCTTATCTGACCACTCAAGCGGCGGAGTGGCCCATCCTGGCTTCGCTCTGCCGCATTTCTATTTCTCGATTCTATCGCGACCGGGCCGTGTTTGACCAACTGGCTCACGTCGTTTTGCCCGCTCTGGCCAAATCGGCTCTCACCAGGAACGCAACGAACTGCGCTGCTGGAGTCTGGGCTGCGCTTCTGGCGAAGAGCCTTACAGCTTAAACCTGATCTGGCAGCTAGCGTTAGCAGCGCGCTATCCAAGCTTAACCTGCCGCATCATCGCGACGGATGCCGATGAGCATCTCCTCCAGCGGGCCAAGGTAGGTTGCTATCCGGCCAGTAGTCTGCGAGACCTGCCACCGCAGTGGCGTGAAACAGCCTTTGTCCAGCGTGGGGCCGAGTACTGTCTCCGCGAGGAATATCGCCGTGGCGTTGAGTTTCAGTGGCAAGACATTCACATCGGGCAACCGGCTGGCCCCTTTCACCTCATCCTCTGCCGAAATCTGATGCTGACTTACTTTGAGGAGTCGCTCCAACGGCAGGTGCTAAAGCAAATCATCTTGCAGTTACATCCCGGTGGCGCTTTGGTTATTGGTCAGCACGAACAGTTGCCCGCCGGTGTCGTTGGCCTACAGCCATGGGTATCCCAATTTGGTATTTATCGAACGAGCAGCCAGATAAAGAGCCGCTAAAGCAGTTTGGCCCCGGCGCTTCGCGTTGGCATTGAAGCCATAGCCTGGTCATGTTATACTTGCCCAGTAGGGGGTCAGAGTCTCTGTCTAGCACCAAGAGAAGGAGGGTGGAAGGTGAATACAACAACCTTAGGCCAAAGTGACTTGCAAGTACCCAGGCTCGGCGTCGGTGCGATGACCTGGGGCGACCCGTCCGGCTTCGCCCGCTGGACCCCGGCCAAGCTGGCCTATGGTGGCGCGCACGGCTTCGAGGAAGAGCAGCGCGCCCTGGAGGTGAGTGTGGCCGCCGGCGTGACGTTGTTCGACACTGCGGCGATGTACAGCGGTGGCGCCGCTGAGCGCCGACTGGGGGAGTTAGCCCGCGGCAAAGAGGTGTTGCTGGCAACCAAGTTCCCGCCCAGCCCGTTTTCCCGAACGGGCCATCTGCCCAAAGCGCTTGAGGCCAGCCTGGCCCGGCTGGGACGGAGCTGGGTGGAGCTGTACCAACATCACTTCCCTTCCCCGTGGGTCTCCATCCCGAAACTGATGGGGTTGATGGCCAACGCCGTCGAGGCGGGCCAGGTCAAAGCGGTCGGAGTGAGCAACTATTCGGCGGAACAGATGCGGATCGCGCACGCGGCGCTGGCTAAGCGCGGCATTCCACTAGCCTCCAATCAGGTCGAGTATTCGCTGTTGCACCGACAACCGGAGGTCAACGGCGTGCTGGATGCCTGCCGTGAGTTAGGGGTCACGCTCATCGCCTACCAACCGCTGGCGAGCGGCGCCCTGACTGGCAAGTATGGCACGGGAGCCAGGCCAACGGGGTTGAGACGGTTTATGGGAACCTTTCGGGGGAAAGGGCTGGAGGCGATCGCGCCAGTGGTGGCGCTGTTGCGTGAGATTGGCGGGCGCTATGCCAAAAGTCCGGCGCAGGTGGCGCTGCGGTGGCTGATTGAAAACGAGTGGGTCCTGCCCATCCCCGGTGCGAAGAATGGCCAGCAGGCAGCCGACAATGCCGGAGCGCTCTCCTTCCGCTTGACGCCATTGGAGATCGAGGCGCTCAATCAGGCGACGATGGCCTGGCGGACCTAGCTGGCCAAGAAAAAGCGATGGGACGCTGGCGAGATCCTCTGTCGCCCAACACGTAGATCCTCTGACCGCGCTACATTGCGGACGGCAGGCAATGTACGGAGGCTAGGAGCAAATTAGGAAAGGGGTTAATCAGGCAGGGATTCATTATCTGGCAATAGGCAAGACTGAACCTGCTGCCAGATGAAAGCCAATTGGTCAGCAAGTTGGTGATCGGCGTCCACCTCAACCAGGTGAACCTGATCTGGGAAATGCGCGGCGTATGCCCGGCTGTGCTCTATGGCGACCACCTCATCCTGACGGCCGTGAATGAGGGTCGTTGGGGCGGCCGGTGGGACCGGCTGGAGATAGCGCAGCCCGTCTAGATGAAAGTCGAACCGGAGCGGTAGGTCCTGCTTAAAGGCATAGTGAGCCACGTTCAGGAAACCCTGCGCTTGCCACTGCCGAAGCTCCTCCTCGGGGCGTCGTTCGGGGCGGTAAGCCAAAGCCGGGGCCAACAAGAGCATCTTCCTGACCCCGCCAAAGCAGTGGGCATAGTGCAGCCCGACCAGCGCGCCCAGGGAACTGGCGATGAAGCTGAGACTGCGGGATGGCTGGCCGAGGAGATATTGCCGCAGCTGGTTGATCAGGCCGGTGAGGGTCATATATTCAAAATCGGCCGGGGTTGGATTGAACTCCACGGCCTGAAAGGTCACCTGGGGTAGCCGGGCAAACCGTTCCCGAAAATATTGAGCTTTGGCTCCCTGTCCCGAAGAGGCAAAGCCGTGAAGATAGAGAATTGTTTCCTGGGTCATTTGATTTATCCCTCGAATTTAAGCGGAAATGAAAGCTATCATTAGCCTAGTACCTCTTGGTTCGGTCCCAACCGACCTGTTACCGTGGCTGGCAGAGCGATTGTCGGTCGTGTTCAATCGGCCCGTGATCGTGGACGAGCCGATCCCCTTGCCGGCAGCCGGGTATGAACGCCATCGCCGCCAATACCGAGGAGATGTCATCCTGGCGGCGTTGAAAGCAGTCGCCAGCCCGGCCGTCGAGCGGGTGCTGGGGGTGATTGACGCCGATTGCTACGCGCCTGGCCTCAATTTCATCTTCGGCCAGGCGACTCTGGAGGGGCGGACCGCCTTCATCGCTTTGCCCCGTCTGCGCCCCTTCTTTTATGGGTTGGCGGAAGACCCACCCCTCTTCCGCCAGCGCGTTCTGATTGAGGCTGTCCATGAGCTCGGGCACACCTGGGGCCTGATCCACTGCCCAGACCCCCATTGCGTGATGCACTTCTCCAACACGCTCCACGACACCGATGTAAAAGGCGCGGCTTTCTGCCAGCGCTGCCAGGATCGCTGGCAAAAGAGGAGCCAGGCCAGACGATGAACCCTCGCTGTCACATTGGCACTTCGGGCTGGGTCTATCCTCACTGGCGGGAAGTCTTCTATCCTCCAGACTTGCCCCAGTCCCGCTGGTTTGATTACTATAGCCAACACTTCGCCACCGTAGAAATCAACAACTCCTTCTACCGCCTGCCAACTGAGACGACGTTTGACCGCTGGCAAGCCCAAGCCCCACCAGGCTTCACCTACGCCGTCAAAGCCAACCGCTTTCTGACCCACCTCAAACGGCTCAAGGAGGTAGCCGAGCCATTGGAACGCTTTCTCTCCCGCGCCCGACGGTTGAGTGATACCCTTGGCCCGATCCTGTGGCAACTGCCGCCCAACCGGCATGCTGATCCGGTTCGCCTGGAAACCTTTGCCGCCCTCCTGCCGACAGATGTCACCAACGTCTTCGAGTTTCGGGATCCAAGTTGGTTTGTTCCGCCGGTACGCGAGATTTTGGAGCGGTTTCGCCTGAGCTTTTGCGTCTTCGATATGCCGAATCTATCCTGTCCTCTCTGGGTCACCAGTCCGGTGGTCTACGTGCGCTTCCACGGCGCAGAGAGAACTTACGCTGGCCGCTACGGACGAGCCAGGCTGGAATCGTGGGCTGAACGCAGCCGGCAGTGGTTGGCCGAGGGACGGACCGTTTTCGCCTATTTCAACAACGATGCCTTTGGCCACGCTATCGAGGATGCCCGGCTGTTAAGGGAACTGGTGGCAGCTTAAGGCTGGAGGTTAGCCAATGTGCGATGGGCAACACGGTTTGAAGGCTGATCCCTCTCCCCTGATTACTAGGACCGGACCCAGCCAATCTCGGCGCGCACTACTACTTCGCCCGGTACCACTTGTTAGCCGCTCCAGTACGTACAAGCCCCGCTTCAATTACTGACCCGGCTTAAGCCGACTTTCAGCGCCACTTCATTTTGAGAAAGCCCCCATCGCTTTGCGGACTAGCTTAATTTTCTCGCCCAGGGTTGAAGCGATCGCCGGTTGCATCAAGAAATTTATGGCTGGGACCATAGCGGAGAAGAAGTAGTTTATACTATTACCATACTGAGTGGTCCTGGACGTCGTATCGAGTAGCCTAAAAGTGTGTTTAGCTCATAAAATGTCTGGGCCTCATAACGGTTTGGCTTTTTGCTCAGTTGTGTTACACTCTCCCATAGGGATTGATCAGTTTGAGTATGGCAGCCTCAACACAGGTATCACGATCGTCGGGAAGCGGGCGCACATCGCGGCTGGCGCTACCGTTGGCCTAACTGCCGGATTGATTCGAGCGTCATGCCAGATAGTTTCGAACGAATGGAGATCGCAAACGGTGGAGTGATCATCCAACAGTCCCTTTGAACAACGGCTCAGGCTGTCCCTCACTACAAGCGGGGGAACCTCTCATGGACACTACAAACGTCGTATATGTCATCGGGCACCGGAATCCGGATATGGACGCCATCTCGGCCGCACTTGGCTATGCCTGGGTACTGACGACGCGCGACGGCTTGAACTGCCAGCCAGCGCGAGCCGGAGAGGTCAACGCGCAGACGGTCTTCGCCCTCAAGCGCTTTGGTGTCGAGCCGCCGGAACTGCTGACCGATGCCTGGATGCGGGTGGGACGCCTGGGGCAGTGGACCGAGCCGCTGTCACCTCACCAGCCACTGCTGGATGCCGCCCGCGCCGTCGCCGCCGTGCGGCGCCCTATCCCTGTGGTGGGCGATGACAGTAAGCCCGTCGGCATCATCACGGGGGCTGGTCTATTCGCCGCCCTGAATGATCTGCTCGCCGAACCGATCACCGCCCGGCTGGAGCAGCGGCTGGCTTCGCCCTGCCTGAGTGCCACCGACCGCGAGGTGCCGATTTTTCGCAGCGACGAACGCGTTCGCGACATCCGCCCATTAGCTCTGCGGAGCGTACATGACGACTTTCCCGTGGTCGACCACGAGGGTTGCTATGTCGGGCTGGTGCAAAAGGTTGAACTGTTGGCCCCGCGCCAGGTCACCGTGGTGCTGGTGGACCACAACGAGGCCGGTCAGGCGGTGCCGGGCCTGGAAGAAGCTGACATCTTGGCTGTCCTCGACCACCACCGGCTGGGCAACCCGCCCACGCCAACGCCGATCCGCTTCCGGGTCGACCCAGTGGGCAGTTGCTCCACGCTCGTCATCGAGGAGGCGCTGGATGCTCATCTGACCCCACCACCGGGGTTGTGCGGCCTGCTCCTGTGTGGCATCTTGTCCGACACGCTGGGCTTACGCTCACCGACGACGACGGACCGTGACCGCGCCGCCGCGGCCCGTCTCACTGTGCTCGCCGGACTGGCGCCGGCCGAAGCCCCTGCGGTCGAGCACGAGGTGGCCATGACTACGCTGGCGGCAGAGTTGCTGGCAGCCGGCGCTGGCCTGGGGCAGCGCCCGAGCGACCAGGTGGTTGGCGCCGACCTCAAGACCTACCAGCAGGGAGCCATCCGCTTTGCCATCGCGCAGGTCGAAGTCACCGGGTTCGCCGAGCTGGAAGAACGGGTGGACGAACTACGCCAGGCGCTGCAAGAGCTACGGGAACGTCAAGGCTTAGAGTTGGCGCTCCTGTTGGTAACTGATGTGGTGCGCGGCAGCTCACGGCTGGTGGCCGACGGTCCGGAGCGGTTGTTCGATGGGCTGCCGTATCCGCGCCGCGCCGACGGGACGCTCGATGCGCCAGGCGTGGTCTCGCGCAAGAAGCAGGTGCTGCCGGCTGTGCTGGCCGCGTTGGGAGTTAGAGATACCGGCCAATAGTGATCGTGACCTGGCTCAAGAAGATGCCGCGCGTATCGCTGAGCCTCTGGGGAATAACTGGCGCTATCACCTTCCGTATGTGCGTTCGCTGGCCGTGCTGGCTCCGTAGCCCAACAAACCCCAGCCGGCCACCATTCATCTGAATGAGACAGGATCCATCGTTGAACAAATCGGCCTTCCCGGCGAATTGTGGCCATTGTATGCCGCCTGGGGCGAAACGCAGAAAGCCGTCCAAGTCGTGAAGTCGCACGCCGAGAAGATGGGCCATGAGCGGTTGCAAGAAGGATTCCTTTTGGCAGAGCTGGGACAACGAGTGATCAGTGAAGCGGAGGGATAAGCTCTTCGCAGGTAAGGTCATCGCTGACCCTGTCGCTGCTTCAGAAGTTGGTTAGCTGCAGCGGCACACCCTGGCGGAAATCAAAGCAGAGGAGGAAAACCGGCAGAAATATGACCGACAAAAAAGTGGAGATTAACTCTCATACGATTGAGCTCTCCCACCTGGATAAAGTGCTCTTTCCCGATGACGGAATTACCAAAGGTGATCTCATTGATTACTACCAGCGCATCGCCGCCATCATGCTGCCGCATCTGGCTGACCATCCGCTTTCGCTGCAGCGGTTTCCCAATGGCATTCAGGCTGAAGGTTTCTACCAGAAAGAGATGCCTGACTATTTCCCCGACTGGATCCGGCGCGTCTCAGTCGAAGTCAAGGAAGACCAGGTGAGGCAGGATCAAGTGGTGTGCGACAACGTGGAGACCTTGGTTTACCTGGCCAACCAGGCCTGCATCACCCTGCATCCCTGGTTGAGCCGAGCCGATAAACTGAACCACCCCGATAAACTCATCTTTGACCTCGATCCACCGGGGAATGATTTTGAAACGGTCCGTTTTGCGGCTGGGCGGCTGCGGGAGATGCTGCAAGAAGTGGGTTTGGTTCCATTCGTAATGACGACCGGCTCGAAAGGGCTGCATGTTGTCGCACCGCTGGACCAGAGCGCCGATTTCGACGAAGTCCGCGCCTTTGTGCGAGAGTTGGCCGACGAGTTGGCCCGTCGAGAACCGAAGCGGCTGACGACGGAGACCCGCAAAAACCAGCGCCAGGGCCGGGTCTTTTTAGACTATCTGCGCAACGCTTACGGCCAGACCGGCGTGGCGACTTACACCTTGCGGGCCAAACCCGGTGCGCCGGTGGCCACACCGCTGGATTGGGCTGAATTGGCCGACCCGCAGCTGCACTCCCAGAGCTATACCATGCGGAATATTTTTCACCGGCTCGGCCAGAAAGCGGATCCCTGGCAAGATATCAGGAATCACGCCCGCGCCTTAAAGGGCTAACCAAGTTGAAGGAGAAAAGTGATGCCCCTTCTTGCGGTAAGAGTTAATGACGACTTGACTCTGGATGCCGGATGGGTAGAGGAGGTATCAGACCCGCAAGGCTTCACACGAATTATCACGCCGCCCCAAAAGAGTATGTTTTTTCAGCTAAGAGACTACCTTCGCCAACGTTCAACCACACGAAGCAAACTGATATCGATTGGTCTTCCAGAAGAGGCCCTGGCCGCCACTGCTCTATGCGTGATGTGGGGGTCTTATTTTGCAGTTCTGGCTGATTTTCAAAAACCGTTTAACCGTCTTACTCAGAAACTTTTGCCTAAGTACGTGGGGCGAATCAGCAACGATGAAATGGCCAGGATCAATATAGAAACCTCGGCCGCGCTGGCACATTTAATAAACTTGCGTCTAAGTGATGAAAAAGAATATCAACAATTAATCAGAAATGCTTTGGCCTGCTTACCAATTCCCATTCGCCGGGTTGCCAATCCTATCACCCACCACACAATCTATTTTTACAACATCGCTTATAGCCTCGTCGATTCTCCGGAATTAGAAGATTTGCTTAGCCGAACCCCCCCGGATAAATTGGCTGCCGCCCAGGCCAACCCCACCCGAGTGTTTACTAACACCCTCATCAATTATGGTTGGCGAAATGCTAAATTTATTGAAGAGATCCACTCTGGCAGAACCAGCCGAGCCTATCCTTTGCGATACCGTCGGATCACCAAAGACGAGTATCATGCGTTGTTTAGCGATACCGCCAGCCGTTTTTGGGAGGGTTTCATGGCTATGGAAGCAAAACTTCTGCCCTCTCAACAAGGATGGGCCCACAACGCACTGGCTTATCTTTTTTATGCTGATGCCGCCATCAGTCCAACCAATTGGTCTTTGACCGAGGAGACGCGAGTGGTGCGTTTACCGGGACGCGAAAGCGATTAGCTTCTTTCTCGATTAATCGAGGTATGAGGGTGTTGGTCAAAGCAGGCGGCAATGGCTACGTACAGGTGGGCAGTGTTAGCGGTTTGGAGAACTCATCAAAGGCTAGCCGGGAGTTGGCGGTGCGGGTGAAATCCGCATCGGCGTATAATTACCTGGCCGATGTGTTCTGGCACGATTGGGTTCTGACCAGCGGTAAGCTACCAGAGAAGACGACAGGCTATACTCGCCCATCATAATCAAAGGTAACTGAGGCTGACGATGTGGCCGGAACAACCACCGGATGACGAAGCTACACTGCGAGGATATAAACCTGGGCTGCTGACGGTGCTGATCACGCTGCTGCTCATTCTGGCGCTGCTGGTGACGCTGGTATGGCCGCTGGTGCAAAGTGGACCTCGCCAGTCACCTACGCCAACACCGGAGATTTTGCGGGAAGCGTAAGCTCTGTCCTGGAGTAGCAAGCTTAAGCCAGACCCAGCTTGTCTTGGTTTAGAGAGATAACGGCCGGCAAGGACTAAATCGTCAACTATGATCTATCATCATTACAGAACTGAACCCACTGCTTTTTACATCGAGCCGACCTACCCATCGCCTCATGGGGTTTATGAATTTAGCGGAGCCAATTGTGATCCCGCGACCCTGACCGATACCGACGCTGCCCTAACCCTGGCCTATTTGGAATGGTTCAAAGTCAGCCGGACCAACCGCACTTATAGCCAAGCCCAGATCCAGGCCAGCCACTTTTTCAAAAGAAACCAGGTCTCCCTGCTGGCCCTGGTCCGTCACTTGAAAACCTGGCGGGAAATGAAAGGCCTCAGTCCGGCCGATATCGAGCAGGCGACCCGTGGCTTGATTTCGGTGCGGTGGCTCAACCTGGCCGAACAGAAAAACCATTTCAGTTTCATCCAGCCTGACACGTTTCCGAGCATCCTCCTGTCTCTGGCGGAGCTGTACCACATATTCCCACCCCTTCTTTTTGCCTGGATGGGTCTACCCCTCCCCTGGTCAGCGCTGAAACAAAAAAGCAATGAGCCGCTGGTGAAAAGTGGGCTGACCCTGGAAGAGGCAGCTCATCTGACCGTCTATTACAGCGAAGCTGTCGTCTTTGCCAACCTCCGGTCCGAGATTTATCGCAAGCTGGATCCCTCACAAACACTGGCGCGTTTCGAAAAGCAGCTTCACGCCTGTATCCTGGCCCTGGCCGAGAAGTTACCTTTCCTGGAGATAAACACGGTCTCTACTATACGCGTCCTGCAAAAAGTGCGGTTCAAATTCAAATACGAACCTCGGCAGCTCTGGTTTCCCTTCGATACCAAACCCATTCACGCTCGAGTCAAGCGGGCTCTCAAGCGCCAGCCAACCACCTGCTACGTTTTCTTTTCCGCCGAAGATCACGCGCGGGCTCTGGAAGAAAAAGAAGCTGACAATGGCTTTAGCCTGCTGGCCGACCTGATGGAGGCTTACCAGCTCAGCGCGTTTGAAGCCAGGGTGATGTGGCACAAAGTCTCATTGCTGGACCAAAACACAATCACCTTCAAACACAAGACAGCCGCCGCCAGATATCTGGAGTTGATCGAGGATTTTTGCTGCCAGGTGCCCAGGCAACACATTTCTGAGGCCACCCTTGACCTGATCGAATTCAATGCCTCCAACGTCGTCTCGGTCGAGTTTACTCAACGCGTAGATATCCTTAACTTTCTTGATTCATTGAGCCGGAAAAGTGTCGATGATTTCAATTTCCAACTGGCCTGTCACCTGGTGTCTCATTTACTGGCCACGGTCCCCAGCTATCAGTTGATGTATCTGACCAACGTATTTAGTAATGAAGCATGGGGCTGGTGGACCTGGATTGCGCTCCGAGGGAATCCTGACGACGATGCCCTGATCTACCTGACCTCTGTTTTTTCGATTCTCACCCCTGAAGGCAAACGGGCCTTTTGGCACGTGATGCGCACGGTCTATTTAGAGCGGCAGGCGACCGGTGAAAACGAGGCTGATCCGTTTTTAGGGAGAGACCTCCTCCCCAAGCCTATTGCATCGACCCCCTACTTTATCTGTCCTTTCTGCCAGCAAAGCCTGGAGGACTATAAGCGGGCGATCAAAAAAGAAACGACCGCCGATGGTTTCCTCAAGAAACTCTCTCTGATTTGTCCGTTCTGTGAACAAGAAAGCCGGGTGATCGATTTCTTTAGCGAACGCACAGCCTGGATCTGGCAGTTGATCAAACCCAACCCGGACGAGCCGCCGGTCATTCTTACATTTAAAGTGGGCCTGGACACCAAGGAACATGCCCTGACCGGTCCACAAGAAGCTTACAAGTTCTTGCAACAGTTTGTAGAAGATCTGTCAGATGATAAAATCAGGGGAAAAAAGAGGGTGCCTCCTTTCAGTCTGGAGGGACTGATTGTCTGGGCCAGCGACAATGAGGTGCGGTATTGCCCTGGCTGGCACAATCCTCTGTATTATGACCCCGATCTGCCGAGAATTATCATGCCCGATGGTCATCCTTTAGATGATGTCCTCTCAGCTATTTTAGCATCCAGGCCAGGGAGATAGGATCTGCAAATACCATCAGTCGTGTAAGCGCCAGGATAGCTCAGGGCGCTGAACTGGCGCCCAGCCTAAAAGCTTCCCCTACCACTCGCCCTACGTGATGGTTATACCTGAAGGCTATCGGTTCATAATATTTAATTTTCACTCGAAGTGAGGCAAATTTGAGTTCTAGCTTTACCCACCTGGAAACCCATTCGTATTACACCCTGCTGGGCAGCACTCTGTCAGTGACTGATCTAGTAACTCGTGCCACCGCCGAGGGGATGACCCACCTGGCCCTGACCGATACCAACGTCCTTTACGGCGTGCTGGCCTTTCATCGGGCCTGCCAGGCCGCCGGACTCCAGGCCATCGTCGGCCTGACCGTCACCGTCGCTGCTGAAGCGTGGCCGAGTCTCGCCGCTGAAAAAGAGCCTGGCCACCTAGTGCTGCTGGCCACCAGCCCGACCGGCTATCGCTCCTTGTGCCGCCTGTCCTCGCTCATCCAAAGTAGCCCGGAACGGAAACACCTGGCCGCCCAAGGGCTGAATTGGGCGGCGTTGGCGGAACACCGAGAGGGGTTGATTGGCTTAAGCGGCGGCCGGCGGGGCTGGGTCGAGCGGCTGCTCCGGGCGGGAGATGAAGCGGCCGCGCGGGACTATGCCCGACGGCTGGCCGACGTTTATGGCGAAAATACCTGGCTGAGCCTGGAACTGCACACGGCTGCTGATGAACCTGTGGCCCGGGAGATGGTTACATTGGGACAGCAAGTGGGCCTGCCCTGCGCCGCCGTGCAGCCGGTCTACTGCCTGACCCGGCAGGATCGGGCCAAACTCCGCCTGCTGGCGGCAATTGACCGCAACTGCCGGCTCGAGGAACTGCCGCCGGACGACCCGACCCTGGAGCTGCACTGGCTCAGCCCGGACGAGATAGCGCGCCGCTTTGCCAATTTCCCGGAGGCCGTGACCACTGTGGCCGAAATCGCGGCTCGCTGCGGTCCGGCCCTGCCCGATGGCCGCCCCATCTGGCCCGCGCTCAACCTGCCCACCGGCCAGACCCCGGACGACCGTCTGGTTGGTTTGGCTGAGGAGGGGATGGCTGAACGGTATGGGACGGAGGCGCCGCCCGAGGTCCGGCGCCGCTTGCAGCACGAACTGGCGGCCATCGCCCGGCACGGCTACGCCCCGCTGTTTCTGATCGTGGCCGACATCGTGGCCTTCGCCCGCCAGGAAGGCGTGCCGGTCAGTACCCGCGGCAGCGTGGCCAACTCCCTGGTGGCGTACTGTACCGGCATCACCAGCGTGGACCCCATCGCCCACGACCTCCTGTTTGAACGGTTTCTGAACCCGGCCCGCTCAAACCCGCCGGACATCGATTTGGATTTTTGCAGTCGCCGCCGGGACAACGTACTGGAGTATGTCCGCCGCACCTACGGCCCTGAAAAAGTCGCCCTGGTCGCAACCTTCAGCACCATGCGGCCCAAGTCGGCAGTTCGCGAGACGGCCAAAGCCTACGGCTTGGACGAGGCCCAGATCAAGCCGCTAGTGGCGCTGCTGCCACGGGAGTGGCATCCCGATCCCCGCCGGCGGGAGCGCCGCTCCGTCAAGGAAATTGTGGCCCAGCTCACCGATCCCCGCCACAAGGAAATCATCCGCCAGGCTTACAGCCTGCTGGGCCAGCCGGACCACCTGAGTGTCCATCCTGGTGGCCTGGTGATCACCCCCGGCCCGCTGACCGACGTGGTCCCGGTGCAGTGGGCGCCCAAGGGCTTCCTGATCACTCAATTTGACCACCAGGATGTCGAGGCCTTAGGCCTGCCTAAGCTCGACCTGTTGGGCATAAGCGCCCTGACGGTCATCGCCGATACGGCCGAACTGATTCGGGACCGCCATGCTATTGGCTTTGACCCGGCCGACATTCCCCTGGATGATCCCCAAACCGGCGAGCTGCTGGCCCGGGCTGACACCATTGGTGTCTTCCAATGCGAGTCGGAGGGCGCGCGGAAAACACTACGACAGCTGCGGGCCAGCTCGGTCCGCGACCTGGCCGTGGCCAATGCCTTCTTCAAGCCGGGGCCGGCGATGGGCGGAATGGCCCGCCAATTTGTGCGTCGTTACCGGGGTGAAGAAGCAGTCTCGTTTCTGCATCCGGCCCTGGCCCCGATCCTGGGCTCGACCCGGGGCGTGCTGCTCTTTCAGGAACAGATCTTGCGGCTAGCCACCGAAATCGCCGGGTTGAGCTGGGAGCAGGCCGACCACCTGCGGCGGGGGATGAGCAAGTTCCAGGCCGAGGAAATGACCCGAATGCGGCAGGCCTTCATTCAAGGCTGCCAGCGGCCTGCCCCGGACGGGCCGGCTTTTAACCTAAAACAAGCCGAGACGTTGTGGGAACAGGTCGCCGCCTTCAGCGGGTATGGTTTCAATCAGGGGCACGCGACGGCCTACGCCGACGTCAGCTATCGCCTGGCTTATTTGAAAACCCATTGGCCGGCGGAACTGCTCTGCACCCGGCTGGCCACCCCCGGTGGCTTTCACCACCAGGCCATCTACTTGGCCGAGGCCGTTCGTCTGGGTATCGCGGTCGGGCCGCCCCACATCAATCACAGCCGCGCCGACTTCACCCTTTCGCCTGAGCAAGCGCCAAACGTCCTGTGGATGGGCCTAGGGCAAGTCCGGGATTTACGCCGGGAAGCCATCAAAGCCATCATTGCAGCCCGCCGGCAGCAGCCCTTCACGGGTCTCCGGGACCTATTGGCGCGGGTAGCATTGCAGCCCAAAGAAGTCACCCACCTCGTCCAATGCGGGGCGCTGGACGGCCTGGGGGACAGCCGGGCGGCGCTGCTGGCCGAGTTAGCCGAGATGGGCCAGGCTGGCAGCGCGCTGCAATTGACCTTCTCTTTTGACCGCCCGGCGGTTCCGCCCGAATCGCCGGCCCAGCGCCTGGCCTGGGAACGTTTTGTCCTGGGCCTGCCAGTCAGCGTTCACCCGCTGGAGACCGTGCCAACCCACCCTTCACAGACCGTCCCACTGGCGGAGTTGCCTGGTCGGGCCGGACTACCGGTGTTCGTTGCCGGCTACCGTCTGCCCGGCTGGACCGGCGGAGAGGGATTCTATCTGGGCGATGGCCAAACCTTTGTGCTGGCCCGGGGCGCTGAGTCGCTCAAAGCGCCCTCGCCCTGGCAGCCCGTCCAAGTGCAGGGCCGCTGGCTGAGCGATGCCTTTGGTACAGCTTGGCTACAAGTGGAGCAGCTGGCCAAGGTTGTAGACGAGGGATAGGGCCACTCGAAACCTGTCAAGTTTTAATTCGTCAGGCCCTGGCGCTGTTTCCTGTGGCACGTTTACGCCCAAAGCGTGAAGGTGTCCGAATCGGATATGGGGTTGGACGGCGACCAGGTAATAACTCGGACAGAGGGTAGGCTCAATTATGCCCTAACATGGCGTTGATCTCCCGATAGCTTACAGCCTCAGCCGCGAAAGCAAAGGTGCCGGAGTCTCGCATTTCTTGGGCCGCCCGTAGAAAGGCGCCGAGGGCGGCCCGCGAGAGCGCGGTCCCAGTGCTGATGCGCTTGACCCCCAGCGCCGCAAGTTCAGCCAGGCTCAACTGCACACCTTGCAGTCCCATCACCACGTTTACCGGCCGATCAACCGAGCTGACTACTGCGGCAATGTCGTCCTTGCTCCTCAGGGCTGGCGCATACAGCACATCCGCCCCGGCCTCCTGATAAGCCTGAAGACGCTTGATGGTGTCCTTGAGGTCAGGCCGGCCAACAAGGTAGTTCTCTGCCCGCGCCGTGAGCAGGAAAGGAAAGGGCAGAGCGCGGGCTACTTCCACCGCAGCCCGAACTCGCTCGACGGCCAGCTCATAGGGGAAAATCGGATCATCCGAGCGGTAGGTGGCATCTTCGATCGAGCCGCCAACCAGCCCTGCCCCCGCAGCGAGCCGGATGGTTTCCGCGACCGTTGTGGGATCATCCCCAAAACCGTTCCCCAGATCGGCACTGACGGGCAAGTCGGTGGCTGAAACGATGCTAGCGGCATGCGCCATAGTCTCGTCGCGGTCAATCGTGTTATCTGGCTGTCCGACCGAAAACGCATAGCCGCCGCTCGTGGTCGCGAGCGCCTCAAAGCCGAGTTGGGCCAACAGCCGCGCCGTGCCCACATCCCACGGATTAGGGATGATGAAGGCCCTGTCTCGTTCATGGAGTGCGCGAAAGGTGGTTCCTCTTTCTGCCTGAGTTTGCACCCAACACCTCCTGTCAGATTTTAAGGGAACACCGCCCCAGAATGAAGCTCAGTCACGCTTTATGGGGCGCCATAGCCCTGATGTTACCCAGCGTGGAACGGACGAATTTTGGCCGCCGGAGCGTCTCTTGCTCCTGATTTTTCTGCGAAAAGCTTTGGCCTAGTTTTTCTCCAGTGGGTTGGTTAAGGAACAGGATGCGAATCTGCGATAAGGCCGAAGCCGTCCGCTTTGCCGGTGGATGCCTTCTCCCCTGATGCCAGCCCGATAAGCCCCAATCTTAGCTGATTTTGCCGGCAAAGTCAGGCTGCCAATTCGAAAGGGAGTAGGTTGGCAGGCAAGTCGGTATGCCAGACCAACGCCTTCACCCGCCGAGATCACGTCTGGCGCCTATCCCAGTCGTATCATTGCCAGAGACGCATAACTATCGCCGCCACTGATATCTGGCACGATCCTCACTTCCAGCATCGTCACCCCCTCAAGCTCGACGCCGTAATCCTCGACCTCGCGCACCGTACCGGGCGGGCTAAAGTTGTACTGCTGGCGGACAATCTCCCGGTAAGTCTGCCCGCTGTCTGCCGACCAGCGCAGCACAAATTCTTGGGTTCGGGCCCGCTCCCGTTCATCGAAGATAAGGTGGATCCGCCGCAGCCGCTGCGGCTCGTCGAACAGGAAGCGGATGGTTTGCTCGCCAGGCTGGGCTGCCTGCCAACCCGGCCCTAGCCCTGGCGCCAGGGCTGCCTCAATGGGGTGAGCTGCATTTTCTGAGGTGAGCTCGACCTGTGCCAGGCGTTCGAGGTCGAGCCAGCCTTCTTGGCTAGCGGGTGAGCTGCTATTGGGGACTGAACCGATAATCTTTTTTCGCATCTGCGTACCCCTTATAGGACGTTCGACCGCCTGGGTCAAACTTGCGAGTATGCTATAATAAGGCCAAGATAATCAATTCCATTATACAACACCTAGTTAAGGAGGTAAATGATGAAGGCAATTTCAGTTCTTCAAGAAGGCATCCAATGGGCTCACGAGTTTTTAGAAATGGTGACAGCCGATGTCACATCAGAGCAGGCCCATTGGCATCCTCCTGGTATCGCCAACCCCCTGGGGGCAATCTATGCGCACGCAGTCTTGGCAGAAGACGGCGTGATCAATGGGATGCTTAAGGGGGGCGCACCTTTGTTTGCCAGCACGTGGGCCGGCAAAACCGGCGTGAGCGATCCTCAATTTCAGATGACTCTGGAGGCGTCTCAGGGGCTGAAAGTAGACTTGCCGACTTTCCGGCAATATGCTGAGGCAGTATACACGGCGACAAACGACTATCTGGCCTCATTGACCGACGAGTCGCTGAGTGGCCAGATTGATCTATCGAATGCAGGTCTGGGCCAGAAGCCGCTAAGTTGGTGCTTGAATGCCTTGGTGATCAGCCATTTGAATAACATGATCGGCGAGATTTCCTGCTTAAAAGGGCTGCAAGGGGCTAAGGGCTACCCATTCTAATATTAGGTATTGGTGCTCAAGGTAAAAGATAGTTAAATGGTTAATATTGGAATATCTTAGACGAGGAGTTATTTATGCAAGATTGGGCAGATTTTGTGCAAGGCATCAGGCAAGAAGCCACCATTGTTAGTACCGGCCGACCCCTAATCCTCAAGGATCCCAAAACCCCTCTGGTTATGCTTACCCTGGCTGAGTTTAAGCATTACCGCTGGTTGATGAATCAACACAATTACATTTCTGCCGCCCAGGCTCGCAAGGTGGCCAATCTAGCTGTTTTACAAGATCTGGTCGGCTGTCCTATGGGGGCGGGTCATCCAGAATGGGTTGAGGAGCCGACGCCTCATTGGGAAGTTCCCTTTCATTACAGTGGCGATGGAACCTTGGTGACAACGATTGAGGTAGATGCTCGGACAGGACAGGCGCGGCTGACTGAGGCCGAGCGAGACGAATTGATGGGCCGGTTTGAGCGGATGGTCCGAAGTAAGCGTAGGAAACGCGGGAAGAGATCGGCCGATTGAAGATTAAATCTCTAGTAGCAGCCACATAACCTCCTCAGGAACAGCAAATAATCGAAGTGAAAGCAAAAATCTACCGTGCCGCTAAGGATATAAGACCAGATCAAGGTAATACAGGACAGTTCTATGGCAAAGGCTCATGGCTAGTGCGGGAAATCACCGTGGAGGCAGATGCGCAAATTTTAATTGTTGTTAACCACTTTTTTGAGGAATAAACCAGGATGGCCATCAATCAAACCCAAAAAGAAGAAGCAATCGACTACCTGCTGCGCCAGATCTCGTTTGAAGCGTTGGGGCAAGTTAATGCCCACCGAGATGACCCCACCTGGTTTAGAGATCAACATTTTGGCCTGGGGCTGTGGGTGCGAAACAGTTTGCGTCGGGGCGATTTCAAGTGGGATGATTTCACCCTTGACGCTGAATGGTCGGCGCTGATTGTAGCGGTGGCTGAGCGGTTGGCTGCAGGGTAGAGCAATCATCGAGACGGTCTTCTGGCTATCTCTCGCGCCATTGACGACCAATTTTTTGCCTTACGTAACCAGAGAGAATTTCTTACCCGTTAGGATTAGACCGAAGAGGAGATCACGGCAAAAAGAGTCATCGGTATCCTAGTTGGCATCAGCCTAAAGTCGACCCTCGCCTACTATGATCGCCTGATCAAAATCTACGACGAGCATTACCGGGACTACTACTATTCCGCATCCTCTTCTATAGTGTTGAAAATTCTGTGAGGAATTTGAGTTGATGGATAGTGGAAAGAAATGGGGTGAAACCCTGTGAGGGGTCAGGCAAATTGACCGGCAAAGGGGGGAACCCTGCAAATTTGGCCGGGTAAAGCTAGACGCAGAGGGTTGGTATAAGGTTATATAGACTTTTGTCAGAGGTCGGACAGGGGTTGACCAGAGGGTAACCAGGCCGGGAGGGTGAGCTAGGGCCGGTCTGGCTTGGGCCAGGACCGGGTGAAACGCTGGGTACAGGAGGCCGTGCGGGTGTCTTAGGGGGTTTGACTGGAGGTTATCCAGGCGTGTGTCGGGAGCAGCGTGCCAAGAGGGAGTTATTCTAAGGGTTTTGTAGAGATAAGCTGGGTGGCCGAATTAGAGCTGAACGGGGCTTAAAAACGTCCAGGGGTTACATTTGGGGTCATTCAAAGGTCGTACAGAATTCTTATAGGTATTTACCAGGAGTTATAGGGGGAATTGTCAAGGATCATTTAAGGGGTGCGCGAGCTCTGGCCGGTGGTCTGAAACAGGATCGGGTTGAGGTGGGTGAGGCCTTGGTTTGCTTCATCGAGGAATGCAGCAGGATACAGGAGTCGGTACAGGGGTTCTATAGAGGGTCGGAGTAGGGGAGGGTATTTCTAGGACTGATCGTGGGTCTGGGGTGCAAGCCGGGCGGGTGATCAGGCCTGAGAGGCGTGTAGACTACAGGGGGCTATCCAGGGGTTTTATAGGGGGTAGGAGTGTGTGAGCGCCTGGTGAGCGAATCAGGTCGAATCGAATCGCTGAGTGATGTTGGCGAAACACTCAAAGAGAGGAAGTGGGACTGGTGAGCGGTAAGCGAAGATAACCGTTGATAGTAAGCCTTGTACTTTTCTAGCTTGCACAAAACTTTCTCACAATCGCTCAAATTTTTGATTGCTTCGCGAGGCCTGAACTCGACGAGATAATGTGACCGGCTTTGACACGGAGCAAGTAGCATTATTTCCAGCTCAGTTCACTGAGACTCATTTCACCCAGCAGCACACTGATCAGCCCTGGCAGCTCGTCTACTGAAAAACGACGCATGTGTAGGCCGAGCCAAGTCCCGTGCGTGCAAAACTTGAGGAGCCAAAAGGGCCTTCCATTCGGCCTCACGCGTTCTCGGACACAAAACACCGGCCCGGAGGTGGCGAGTTTTAGTCCTACGGCCACGAGCACCAAAAGAGGCGAAAGAATGATCAGGGCCAGCGCACTGACTGCAATATTAATGAGACGGATGGGTCGCATGACTTATCCTCACTTCCTGAAGTGGACCAAGGTATAGGTAAAAGATCAGGAGTCACCCTCATCCTGCTGTTTATTATCCATCGCCTGCTGGGGGGAGGGGCTGTGCTTCTGAAAAGCTTCCTTGACCCGCTGCCGCTTGCTATGTGCATACACCTTGCGCGTCGTACCAATGTCGCTGTGACCCAAGAGCTCCTGGATGATTTCCAACGGCACCTCATCATTCAACATCTGGGTGGCACGCCAGTGACGAAAGGTATGGGGGCTGACGTCGGGCAAGCCGACCGCTTCCGCCGCCTTTTTCACCACCCGCCACAGACTGGTGCGGGATAGTTTCTTGCCGCTGTTCCGCCCGTGGCTGATAAACAGCCCCGTCTTGAAATCAGCCCGCTCGGCCAGGTAGGCCCGGATGGCGGCCAAGGCTTCCGGGGTCAGATAGAGCCAGCGTTCTTTGTCCCCCTTGCCCGTAATCAGCACCTCGTCCGTCTCCCCTTCGACCACATCCTGGCGAGTCAGCGCCGCCACCTCCGAGACCCGGCCCGCGGTCGCATACAGCGTATGCAGGATGGCCCGGTCGCGCAGCAAACACAGCCGCTGGAGCCGGGCTTCTTTGCTGTCACCGGCGGGCGGCAAGGGCTGCTGGTCGTAATAAAGCACCAGGCTGGGCAATTCATCGGGGGCTTTGGTCTGGGGGTAGTGCAGCTTCAGTTTGCCTTTGAGCAAGTTCTGGGCCCGGACAATATCAAACTCCGGCCCCAGATGGCGGGCTGTATAATGGAAGAGGAAGAAGCGGCGCAGCGCGGCCAGGTAGGTATTGAGGGTGAAGGCAGAGTAGCCGCGCCGGTCGAGCCAGAGAAAGAAGTCCAGTAATACTTTCTCGGGATAGTCCGTCAGAGGGGTATCGAGGGAGAGATCTTTCGCCTGTTGGAGGTACTGAGCAAAGGCGGCTAAGGCGGTCGCATAAGTCTGCCGGGTCGGCGCTTTACTGCTAGGAAGGCTATCCAGAAAGGCAGCGCTGGCGGTGTGAAAATTATTAGCCTGGATTTTGTCGGACATTTCAAACCCCTGTTCTTTCAAATTTGATGAGCTTATTACGCCTCGATAGGAGGGGGAAAGCGGCACAGCACAGGAGGTTATAGCGTTTGAAGTTGAGGAGGGGGAGGATGGCCATGGGAGTCGAGACTGGCCGGTAGGAAGCGGAACGATGACGAGATGCGACGGATTATTCGACTGGCAGAATTTTAGTGAGACTTGATAGGGTAGGGGAGGGTTGAGACGTAAGTAAAGCGCTCCTTATTTTTGTATGTAACATAATAGCTTTTTTGTTGCATTATTATACCCCCCTAATTTCGGGCGAGCAAGTCGGTCGGTTACCGGTCCGTAAAGGCCCATTTTCGGAGTCTGGCAATCTATCTCATTGAAGTCGTTCTTTTTGAGTGATAGCCAGTTATCTTTTGAAGAAGATAACCTTGCTGAGTTTTCTTCAAGAAAACTCTTTTTTGGGGTGGTGTGGGTTTAAATTGTCTAGGGTGGTAGTAGGATGTGAGAGTTAATTTCTATGCGAAATTTATCATTTGGCACCAATTCGAGGCCAACCTTGATCGGTTTTGGTTACTTTTAGCCTAATATTTTGAATTTTTTGTGTAGGGATCAAACATATCTTGCTGGTCAAAACCTTCCTGGCTTAATGAGGTCAATCAACCTCAAAACAGCTTCCAGGAAGGTGCACCATTTCGCTGACCCCTACATATTTTGAATTTTTTGACAGCCTCTGACACTGTTCTAGCCAGACAAATGAGCAGATTGACCCACGCTAAATATATTGCAGCAGCCACTCCGGTACCAGACGATTGAAGTAAGTATTGAGTACGGTAAATGTACCAGTGAGTAAAAGTACGCCGATGATGGCGATAAACGCGCCACTCACCCGCTCGATCAAGCCCATATGCCGATTGAGCTTCCTCAGTTGACTCGTGGCCGCTGTCAACATCCAGGCCGTGGCCAGAAAGGGCACTGCCAGTCCCATCGAATAGACAAAGAGATAAAACATCGCCAGGCCGACATTTTGGCCTTGGATCGCCAGGGTCAGAATAACTCCGAGCAGCGGGCCGATACAGGGCGTCCAACCGGCGGCAAAGGTCATGCCCACCAGGCCGCTGCGGACATAACTGGGCGCCTGGCCATGTCCATACTCCAGCCTCTTCTGCATATTAAAAAAGGGGATAGTGATTAGGCCCATCGTGTGCAGGCCGAAGACAATCAATAAAAGGCCGCCAACCCAGACCATATAATCGGCCAATTTCCCCAAAGCACCACCCAAAAAGCCTACCGGCGCGCCAAAAACCACTACAAAGACAAAGGTAAAACCGGCCACAAAGGTGAGTGCATGGCTGAAGACCAACTTGCGTGGCGGGGGGTCAGCCCCGACGATGGTTGAGCCGGTCAAATACCCCAGGTACACCGGAATTAAAGGTAACACACAGGGGGAAATAAATGAGAGCAAGCCGGCCAGGAAGGCGGCGAAGAGGGTCACATTTTCGATAGCCATGAGCAATCTCCTGAACAGTTTTGCCCCATTGTACCGCACCCACTCAATATAGACGGTAAGCCTGATTACAAATCTTGGGGTTAGGATTGTAAGGGGCCGACACGGTCCGCGCTCAGTATAACGGCTATTGTGGGACAGAAGGCGTTGCTGCCGGATCGGAAACCCCCACCTACGCCGCCCTCAAGCTGTATATTGATAACTGGCGTTGGAAAGGCGTCCCCTTTTACCTACGCTCCGGCAAAACGCTCGCCAAGAAGACCAGTGAGATTATCGTTGAATTCCAATGCCCACCCCACGTCATGTTCGACCTGTCGCCGGCACACGAATTTACGCCCAACATCCTGTCGCTGTGCATTCAGCCGGATGAGGGCATTCACCTCAAATTTGAAACCAAAGTTCCCGACTCGGTGCAGGAAACCCGCTCGGTTGACATGGAGTTTCATTACCACAATTCCTTCAAAGCCGGGGTCCTGCCCGATGCCTACGAACGGCTGTTGCTGGATACCGTGAACGGCGATGCGTCGCTCTTTACTCGTAGCGACGGCATCGAAACCGCCTGGCGTCTGATAGACCCGGTGATTGAGGGCTGGACTCGCGCCGAGGCTCCGCCGCTGGCCGGTTACGAACCGGGCAGTTGGGGACCGGCTGAGGCCGATGAATTGCTGGCCCGCGATGGTCGTGTCTGGCGGCTGGGCTGCGGCGGGCACTGATGGTAGGGGATGTACCCGGCCAATTGAAGCAACTGAGCGAGACAGCATAATGGATTTGCAATAAATGATACTAGAAGGGGAAAGCAATATGTCTTCAAAAAGTGATAAAAGAGAACGATTTAACAGGATTGAATTAAGTCAACGTTGGGTACGAGCGCAGGTGGGGGGTGAATTTGTGGTGGATTGTAAACGACCGTTGCTCGTCTGGGAACATGAAAAATACCCCACCTACTTTTTTCCCCGTGAAGATGTGCGAATGGATTGGTTGCAAGAAACAGGGCAAACGAGTAGCCGAACTTTCTGGAACTTAACGGTCAATGGTCAGCACGTGGAACGAGCCGCTTATCATTATCCCCATCAGCCTGAACTCGAAGGGTATATTACCTTGCCGTGGCACAAGGTGGACCGTTGGTTTGAGGAAGAGGAAGAGGTGTTTGTCCATGCCCGTGACCCCTATAAACGAGTCGATGTAATGCCAAGTTCGCGGCACGTCCGGGTGGTGATAGATGGGGTGACGGTGGCAGAGACGGAACGACCGTTCCTCCTCTTTGAAACCAGCCTGCCCACCCGGTATTACATTCCCGCCGCCGATGTCAACTTGGCTTACCTCACGCCCACGGACAGCCACACTCGATGCCCCTACAAAGGCATCGCCTCTTATTGGAATGTTTCCATTGGGGATAAGGTCTACAAAGACCTGGTCTGGAGCTATCCTGACCCCATCGCTGAATGTCCCAAAATCAAAGGACTACTTTGTTTTTTTAACGAGAAGATAGATTTGTATGTGGATGGTGAATTGCAAGCCCGGCCGGAAACTTACTGGTCGTTTGATGGTCGGTGAATGTTGCCGTAACCACACCGTTTACACGCAAATCCATTCATGCCCAAAAGCTGCTCCCAAAGGGCACATTGTTGACGACCCTACGCAGCTACCGGCTGCTGTAGCTCATATTGTTGAGCAACATAAGACTTGAACCGGTTCCATCGTTCAACCCAATCTGATTTGTTACCTTATTTTTGAACGAAAAGGTTCAAACAGAGCCGGTTTCTATTCAGTTTGAGACTATTTCATGCAATTGAGCGCCGTTTTCGACCAATTTTGGGTCCTGATTAGGCTAAATTGAACCTTTGTGGGACGATCCTCAAAAAAGTTCATTTGACTTAGATGACAAGGAGGATGGTCTCATGAGGCTCCAATTCGGCACAACAGACGAATTGACCAACACTCAATTTGCACCTGTAGCGGCGTTAATGGCCTATTACGAAAGCCAAAAGGTGCTTGAACCTTTACAATCAGTGACATCAGCCGTCGCAAAAGGGGATTTTACGCTGGCAGAGAAGCTCGAACAGGTTGTATGGAGCATCTTGATGGGGTGTGAGTACATTTCGGAGGTCAATACGAAACTTCGCCCGGAGCGAATGTTGGCCCAAGTCAAACGAACCGATCACTTTCCAACCACAGACTTGATTTTACCGCAGTCAAAAATAAGGAAATGACCTATAATGAACTGGGCGCAGGTTTATCCGTCGTTGACCTGCGTGAATTGACGAATGGCATGGTCGACGCCATGCTAAATCTGATCGCTGGCTGTGTTGACGAAGATGTGACCTACATACCGGTTGACCCCAATACCGACGATCCCTATGCCACCGATGAGAGCGAGAGAAATATCCCCTGGACTTTAGGGCACGTGATTGTTCACACGACTGCCTCGGCTGAAGAGTCGGCGGGCCTGGCTGCGGAACTGGCTCGCGGGGTCGCCTATCATGGCCGCTCTCGCAATGAAGTACCATGGGAGATGGTGACGACCATCCAACAGTGCCGCCAACGGCTGGAAGAAAGTCGCCGGATGCGCCTGGCCAGTCTGGAGATGTGGCCGGATCAACCTGACCTGGCTAACACCTACGAACCGTGGAAAGCTATCGGTGAAATCAATGCCGTGGGGCGTTTTATTCTTGGTTTGTCCCACGACGATAGTCACCTCGGCCAGGTTGCTAAAATCGTCGGGCAGGCTAAGGTTGTCAAGCGACAATTAGAAGACTTTGTTGGGCATTCTTATGTTAAGTAATAACGGGTTTAAGTTTGGCAAAAGGTGAACGATAGACTGGAGGTTTACTTTCACCAGCCCACCACCAGTAAACCGTCCGAGCTAGATTGATAGCCGCTGCTGTCGCTAAATGCTGTAAATGAGTTTTGGCTAAACCGAGAAAATGAGACCGCCGCAAGCCAAAGGCCCGAACCCCTTGAGAGATCGTGCCTTCAACACCGGCCCGTTTTTTGTACTTGATCTTGAATTCCCCTGTTTCCTGTCGAGCGCGAGCGGCCTGGAGCGCTTCATACTCCGGCTGAGGGCGGAAGCTGACCACGCGGACGCCTCGTTTGGACTTGGTACAGTCGAGGCGACAGGGGCAGGCGCGACAATCAGGCGGAGCAAACCGGGCCTGAATATAGAGATGGCCGTATTTCTCGCGCCGGAACTGCCAACTTTGGCTGAGTTTGCCTTGGGGACAGGTGACAACTTGAGCTTGCCAGTCAATCACAAAACAGCTGATATCGCAGCCTTGACCAAGCAGAGCTTGCCAACTGCCACCTCCTCCGGCTGAACCAATCAAGTCAATGCCGTGCTCAGTCTCACCTTTAAGGAGGTAGGTGATCCACCGAAACATACCCCCGGTCAACCAGATGCTCGTCTGGACGTAAATCCTTGGTAATCAGGGCCTGGTGGATGGTTTCGGTCATCTCGACATCAGCGGTCGTCGCTGGCGTGGTTTCAACATGGGTGATGAGATTGGGTGCCTCAACGTCGGCACAGGTCTCGGTCAAATGAACACTATAACCATCCCAGTGAGTTTCCCGTTTGGTACGATGGCGAGCGTCCAGATCGTCCGGTGAGACAATCAGCAATTTATGTGGGGGCAAATTCTTTTGATCGCGCCACTTGAGTTGACCATCAACGACATAATACTGCTGGATCCAAATCTGGCGCATCACCTCGACGGCTGGAATTTCGCGCAGCCAATCCGGGGCATCCTCACTGTAAATAGTGTGCAGGAGGTGGGAACCATCTTGGCCGATTTGTTGCAGCAGGGCATCGCGTTCACTTTGTTCGGTGGGTAGCCGGCACATTTCGATCCGCCGGCTATATCGGTCAAACCAGTCGGGCTGGATCTGATTTAACAACCAGGTCGGGACTACTCGGGCCAGGTCATCCAGAACCCGACGTAAGGTCTCACCGACACATTCCAGCCGGTTCAGATGACGCACGGCCGCTACAACGTGGGTCGAATCAGTTCGCTGTTGCTGTTTGCCTTTCAACAAATTGTGGACTTTCAAGCGAGCTAAAATCTGATCGAACAACAACGCTTCCTGCTCTCCTTCCAGTAACCGATCCCGAAAGGGACCCAGGATCGAATAGTGAAAGCCCGGATCAGTCAGGGCTAAGCCCAAAATGTACTTCCAATCAATTCGGCTGCGAACGGCTTCAGCTGCTTGGCGGTCGGTCAGGTCTTCCATAAATTGCATAATCGTAACCATGGCTAACAGCGCTGGGGACTCACCCGTCTGTCCCCGCCAATCGAACAGCGCGGCAAAGTCGGTATCCTTGAACAAGGGACCCAGTTTCTCCCGTATGGTCATATAGATGTTACCCTTGGGAAAGGCAGCTTGGGCAACTCGAATGGTCTCTTCAGGAATTTCAAAGTTATGGGGCTGATACAATGACATTTTTGGCTCCTTCGATTTTTATGGTTCAATCCTCAACTCTCATTATCTTTCTCATGCCAAATTTGTCATCTCGGAGTTGCTATCATAACTTAACATAAAAATGCCCACCAGAGTCTTATAGTTGTCGCTTGACAATTTGGCGGCAAAAGAATAGTTTTGTAGCCAGCAATAGACTATTCTAAAGGTGGGGTTCGTGCTTTCCCGCGGACGGGCGAGAGAGCTAGATGAATTCTATGGGGTGGGTATCGCCAGGAGGTGAGACGATGAGAGAAATGCCCTATAGAAATTTCAACGCGTTTGAGGTCAAATCACCCCATTGTTTGCACATTTGGAGCATAATTTTGCTATAAATTTGGCTATTTTAACGGATTTGCTTTAAGAAATTGGATTGTCGAAACAAATTCGCACTTTCGATATCGCAAAATGACGGCATAACCGTGCTGCCGCGCAGCAAACTATGGGAATAGTCACACATTTTGTCACTTAAACCATAGTTTGGCCGGAACATACAAGCATAGTTTGGCCGGATTCAGGGTAATAATTGAGGTAAGTTGCTACAACTGAGGGCCGAATTACAAGGATAGTTTGGCCGATAGTCTAAAATACAAGCATAGTTTGGCCAAGGCAAATTCAAAACATAGTGTGGCTGCCAAACTATGCTTGAAGTCACAATTTTGATTCAAATTTATTGCAAACCGAATAAAAACTGAAATGTTACGAACATTTCTTTGTGGTATAATCTTTTGAGAAGCTGGTAGTAGATGATGAAGAGTGAACTTTAGCTATTTGCTGCAAATGAGGTTTGTCACATTTTAGATGACAATCATCACTGCTTAGATCCGATAAAATCTGTTATATTCGGCTAAACTATTGATAAAACTTATAGATAAAGATCAGCTAAGCTCATATATTTATACAATCATCAGGATCGATTTGTTCCAGTAACTTAATAAATTCGTCCCATACTGCTTCCCTGCCAGATGGGGATAAGCGGTAGATCCACGATTTAGGTAGACCAAAGGAGGTCGTAAAGTGCAGCCGTGGCTATGTTTTGGCTGTCTTAGAGGTTTAATCGCCGTTTTATAGCGGCGATTTTTATTTTTGTTATTGTGAAAAAAAAGACAATTTCACCGACTTGTCCTCCTAAAATTATGGCGAAGGCCTCATCGTGAATAGATATACACCCGATCACTCTTCAAGTTATTTCTTTACACCTCTTAAAGAAACGACCACAGAACTAGCCCAGTCACCTTGTACGGCCCCATCAACTACATACCCAGTGGCAAGCAGCGTTATATATAAGAATTGCACGAAGCCCCGTCTTCAGATTGTGCAAATA
Organism: Chloroflexota bacterium; assembly: GCA_016860845.1. Next base: position 9,374 of record BOKF01000010.1, on the reverse strand, counting down.
TTTGATTTGTTGGCGAAGGCGACCGAGGGAGAAGTTGGCTGGTATACTCTCACTTCAAAAATATCAAGGAGAGACAATGTTAAAGCCAGTCCTAAACAAGGATATTCCAGAGCAAACGAAACAGGTGGCCCAAGCCGCCTTCCCAAAGGCAGTCTGTGTATGAGGATGCGGGATGAATTAGGCCCCATCTTCGAGGATGAAACTCTTGCTCAGGTGTATCCCTCGGCGGGCCAGCCGGCCGAGAGCCCAGCCAGTTGGCGCTGGTGACAGTGATGCAATTTATAGAGAATTTGACCGATCGCCAGGCTGCCGAAGCCGTAAGGGGCCGGATTGATTGGAAATATGCGCTTGGATTAGACTTAACTGACCCGGGTTTCGATTTTTCGGTGTTGAGCGAGTTTCGGCAGCGGCTGATCGAGGGAGGGGTGGAGCGGAGGTTATTAGAGACCCTGCTGGAGCGCTGTGCGACCAAAGGGTTGCTAGGTGGGAAGAAGAAGCAACGGACTGATTCCACTCATGTCTTAGCAGCTATTCGGATGCTTAACCTGGTTGAACTAGTCGGTGAAACGATGCGGCGAGTGCTAAATGATCTGGCTCAGACTGCCCCGCATTGGTTGCAAGGCCAGCTCCAACCAGAGTGGATCAAACGGTATGGCCGACCCTTTGACAGCTACCGTTTGCCCCAAAGCGAAGCGGAGCGGAAAGCGCTGGCCGACACCCCGGCGGGTTCTAGTGAAGCGCCCCTCTTCAAACCGGGCCACAAGGTTACCCTGCGTATCACCAACACCCAGCCACCTAACCGGGCTGACCCCAACGACCCAGCCCGCATCCTCAACATTACCACGCTCGAGTTGCAGTCGGACTGGAGTATTACCCAGATCTACCCGGCCGGGTCGGGGGCGTTTGAGGCCGGTGAACCCGGGCCAAACCATTCCACTGGAGTTTGTGGCCTACCTGCCTGCAGGTTACGCCGAGAGTACGGATGTGTTCAAGGTCTTCGCCACGCGCGCCACCACCCAGTTCCGCTGGCTAGAGCTGCCGGCGCTGGACCAGCCCGACACGCACACCCGTAGCTTGATCAGTGACTCCTTGGAGCAGATGTTGGTCATGATCACCTACTATCAGGCACCCACGCGCGCCATCCGGCTAACCAGCGCCCCCGGAGATCGCGGCTGGAATGCGGCTCAAGTGGAATTACGAGTGAAAGCATAAGGAGGCCAGCCGATGTCCGAACAGATGACAAAGCCTGTGATCTTTCTGGCCTTTGCCAACGACCGCCAGCAATCGGGCCAGTACCTACGGAATCTGGCTCAAGAGGCGGCGCGCCTGCGCAAAGCACTGGAACCCGCCGAGACAGCCGGCTTGTGCGAGCTTGTTGAGCGACAGGGTGTGACCGCCGAGCAGATCCTGGCGGTCTTTCAAAAGCACCAGGATAGGTTGGTGGTCTTCCATTATGCCGGCCACGCGGACGACTACGAACTTCTGCTGGAAACCGCCACCGGTGGACAAGCGCCTGCCGATGTCCGCGGTCTGGCAGCCTTCCTGCGCCAGCAGAAGGGTCTGCAATTGGTCTTCCTCAACGCCTGCTCAACGCGTGTCCAGGCCAACGACCTGCGCGCGGCCGGAGTGCCGGTGGTGGTCGCCACCTCGCGTGCGGTTGACGATGAAGTGGCCGCTGGTTTTGCTGTCTCTTTTTACAACAGCCTGGCTGCCGGGAACAGCATCAGCACTGCCTTTGCCAAAGCTACAGGTGCGCTGCAGTTCACTATCCCAGACCTGCCCCGCCACCTGCGGCCCGTCGCCGATCCATATCAGGAACACACCGCGGACGGTTGTCCATGGGAAAGGTATGTGCGCTCTGGCGCTGACCTGGCGCTGGATTGGAGTCTACCTCAGGCGGCCGGTAACCCGCTCTGGGACCTGCCGCCGTTGCCGGAACTTGACCTCCCCACCGACAGTCCTTACCGCCACCTCCAGTGGTACACGCGCGAGCAGGCCGAGCTGTTCTTCGGTCGTGGCCAGGAGATCCGCAACTTGTACCGATACGCGACGGACCCCAGCAGCGTGCCCATTATCCTGCTCTATGGGCAGTCGGGCGTGGGCAAGTCTTCACTGCTGGACGCGGGCCTGCGCCCGCGGCTCGAGTGCAAACACGAGGTGTGCTACTTGCACCGGGACCAGGGACGGGGACTGACTGGTACCCTGGGCCAGTCACTGGAACACGATGGGGTGGTTACCTGGCAAGATTGGGAAACGGCAGCCAGGCCTCTAACCGTGATCCTGGACCAAGTCGAGGAAACCTTTACCCGTCCCAACCAGAACCTGCCCAACGAGCTGGCCGATTTCATACTCGCTCTACAGAATATCTTCGGCAATCCAGCACGCCGTCCGCACGGGAAGTTGATCTTGGGTTTCCGCAAGGAGTATCTGGCCGAGATCGAGAAGCAGTTGAGGTCCCATGCACTGCCTTTCAACAAAGTCTTCCTCGACCGGCTTGACCGCGCTGGTATCATCGAAGCTGTGGCCGGCCCGGCCCGTTCGCTGCGCTTGAGCCGCCAGTACGGGCTAATGGTGGACGATGATCTACCGGGCCTGATCGCCGACGACTTACTGACCGATCCCGGCTCACCGGTGGCCACGGTCTTGCAGATCTTACTCTGCAAACTGTGGGACAGGGCCTCCTCTACCAGTCAGAGCAAGCCCCACTTTACCCGTACCATGTATGGCGAGATCCGGCGGCAAGGCATTGCGCTCGATGACTTCCTGGCGGAGCAGTTGCAGGAACTGTGGGCCTGGCAAAAAGACGTGGTGGACTCGGGCCTGGAACTCGATCTGTTGGCCTTCCACACGACGCCGTGGGGATCGACCGACCAAAGGATGGGTCAGGAATTGCAGGATACATATAGTCACTATCCCAACCTCCCTACCCTAGTACAGAAGAACAAGGATGTCTACCTGCTGGCCGATGTCGCCGGCGACCAAGCAGGGCCAACCGGCGCGACACGTCTGGCACACGACACCCTGGTACCGCTGGTGCGGCGGCGCTTCGATGAGTCTGATGCGCCAGGTCAACGGGCGCGGCGTATCCTGGAGAACCGGGGCGTAGACTGGCAGGCCGACAAGGAAGGCCCACCACTGGACGAGGCTGACCTGACTCTGGTAGAGGCGGGCAAAGAAGGCATGCGCACCTGGACCGAGGATGAGAAGCGGCTAGTGGAGGCCAGCCAGCGGGCGCGCGATCGTCGGCATCGGAACCGCTATATCCTTTACGGTCTCGGAATCTTTGCGCTCGCGCTGATCGTAACTGCTGCCATGGTCGCCTTCAGGCAGGCGGGTGTCGCCAACAGCGCGAAGGCGACTGCCGAGGCCCAGCGTGTCGAGGCTGATCAGGCAAAGGGTACCGCACAGGCGGAGTCCACGCGTGCATTGGCGGCTGAATCCACGGCAGAAGCTCGGCGACAGGAGGCGGAACGTGAGGCTCGCCGCTCTCTGACCCGCGATCTGGCTAGTCGCTCGCAACTTGCTCTGGGCAAAGACGCCGAACTGGGCTTGCTTCTGGCACGCGAGGCCGCCAGGATCTCATTCCAGACCGATGGCTACTTGGCGCGCGAGGTAGAGGAAGCGCTCTACCTGGCACTCTCGTCGCCATACCGGGGAAGATCGAGCCATAGGCCAGACCCGAACCAAAGACCGGTCTCATTCGATTACGAAGCAATGGCGGAGTTCTGGGAAAAGACAGGCCTGCAAAGAGAGTCAGAGTACTTCAACGCGCGCGGGGATGATTTGATGGCGTCCGTCGACCCTATCAGCAATATCAGCTTCAACGCAGGCAAGACAAAAGCAGTCACAGTCGAGTGTCCATCCTCGTCCTGGGAAATTCGGGAGACGAAGATATACTGCGCGAGCCAGGTGGCGCGGCTGCGGTCGGTGGAGACGGGTGAGATCCTCTCTGAGCTGAGTAGTCAAGCTGGAAATATCGCCTTTGCCAGTTTCAGTGGCAATGGCTTACGCATCGTCACCGTGAGCGATGACGGCCAATTGCGGGTGTTTGACGAGCGCGGTGTGCAGCTCGCGTCTATCAAAGGGGCAGCGACAGACGTCATCGCTGCCGAAGTCAGCTCCGACGACTCACAGGTGATCACGGAAAGCAGCAGCGGCATTGCGCGAGTTTGGCAGCTACCGAACGACACAGGGCCGGTCATCAAAACCGAGGTGCCCATGTTTGCTGTCGAGTTCACTGACGCCGGAAGAGTGTTGGTCGCCGTCAGCACCTGGCGACCCACCCCGTTCGGATGGTGCACCGACGGAACTTCACTGGCTCCGTTTAAAGGCTATGCACACGGCGAAATCTCCTCGCTGGTGTCAACACCCGACCATGGACGAATCCTCGTCGTCCTTTTGAGGAACACACCAATCATGTGGCGTGCTGAGGGTACTGCAGAAGGCATCGAGGGTCCTTGGAGCTACAGCGCAATCCGCTGGGCCAGCCCCAGCCATGATGGTGCGCATATAGTGGTGGGCAGCGATCAAGGTGAGGTGGGCGTGGCAGACGTGATGCAGCATCAATGGCTTGTGCCATGGATCCCAGCACACCAGGGTTCCGTCAGAACGGCGGCCTTCGACCCCGACGATCGTCTGATCGTGACGGCAGGGGCCGATGGGGCCATCGGCGTCTGGGACGCGACAAACGGGAATGTCGTCAGGGTGATCTCAAACGCGCATGCAGGCCAAGTCAATGCAGCCTGGTTCGCAGCAGACGGAAGCCTGATTGTTTCGGGGGGTGAGGACGGTTCAGCAAAGGTTTGGAATGCAGCCACCGGCCAACTCCTGCGAGTGCTCGAAGAACACCCGGAGCCCGTGAATTGGGTGCAGGTTAGCCCCGGGGGCGTCCAGACTGCGACAGTCAGCTCGGATGGCATGGTGCGGCTGTGGAATGTGACCAACGGGGCGCGCCTGGCCGTGTTCCAGGCGTGCGCGAGTTGCTCTGCCAACTACATCGCGTTCAGCCCTGACGGCAACCGGTTGGCATCGACCGGAGATGACAAAACGATCCGGCAGTGGCGCATTTGGGGCAACTCGGCGGAAGCCCTCGCCGAAGTCGATCGCCGGACGGGACGTGAGTTTACAGATGAGGAACGGCGGCAGTACGGATTAGATTGACGAGGATTAGGCAATGAACATCCTATTGCGGACTACATTGATATGACGGAGCTATCTCGGCTCACCCCAACAAGTGATTTCGCAGCCTCTTCCTCTGGCCCGGTCCACACATGAAGCTGCCGGTGAGTTATATGGCCCTAATAGCGAGGAGCAAATGGCGGTGAAGGCCGTCTGGGAAGCAGTCGGTATTTCCGTGGTGGTGTATGTTTGGTTTAAAATAAATCAGCAGCAGATGGCTCAAAAATATTAATTAAAAATGACGGCACCTTAGTCAACCTCTGGTATCATGCGGAGCTCACCACTCCGAAGATAACAGGGGGCAAGGAGCATGATTAAGGTGGATAAAATCGAACAAATTCGACGGGCCTACTATCTGGAAGGCCAAAGTATGCGTCAAATTGAACGGGAGCAACATCACTCCTACCATACAATCAAAAAGGCGCTGGCGAGCGCGGCGGCGGGTAGCTACACGCTGAAGGAACCGCGGGAAGCGCCGGTGCTGGGGGCGTATAAAGCCCGGATCAAGGAACTGCTGGAGCAGAACGCGCAGTTGCCGCGCAAGCAGCGACTGACCGGACACCGGATTTACGAACTGGTGCAAAAAGAAGGCTACCAGGGCAGTGAGTCCGGGGTGACGGTGTATCTGTGGCACTTGCGCCAGAGTAAACGCTCGGTAAAAGTTTATCTGCCGCTGGAATTTGAGCCAGGACAGGACGGGCAGGTGGACTGGGGCGAGGCCGAAGTCATCCTGGCCGGGCAACAGGTGACGGTCCAGTTGTTTGTGCTGCGGCTGTGCTACTCGCGCAAAATCTTTGTGATGGCCTTTCCGAGCCAGAAGCAGGAGTGCTTTTTGGCCGGACACGTGACCGCGTTCGACTTTTTTGGCGGTCTGCCCCGCCGCTTAACCTATGACAACTTGAAAGCGGCGGTCAAGAAAATACTGCTTGGCCACCAACGGCAGGAGCAGGAGAAGTTTATCGTCTTTCGCAGCCACTACCTCTTTGAGAGCCACTACTGCACGCCAGGAGCCGGGAACGAAAAAGGACGGGCCGAAGATGGGGTGGGCTACGCCCGGCGCAATTTTCTGACACCGTTGTTGCAGGCCGACAACTTCGACAATCTGAATGAACAGCTCCGTCAGGCTTGCCGGCGCGATGACCAGCGCCGGGTGGACCGGCAGCCGCAGACGATTGGCGAGGCCTGGCAGCAGGAGAAACCCTACCTGCGTGCCTTACCCAGCCTTGCTTTTGACTGCTGCCGGGAAGTGACGGCCCGGCTCAATGGCTACAGCCAGGTCGAAGTGGAAACTAATCGTTACTCCGTGCCGACCGACCGGGCGGCAGCCACGCTGCGGGTCAAACTCTATCCCTTCGAGGTCAAGATTTATCGCCCCGAAGAGAAAGAAGCTCTGGCCGTGCATCCCCGCTGTTATGGACATCAGCAAGACATCCTGGAGCCGCTGCACTACTTACCCTTACTGGAACAGCGGCCTGGCGCACTCAACCACGCCAAGCCGATCCGCCAGTGGCGGGCGACCTGGCCGGCGGTCTACGAGCAGTTGCTGGCCGAGTTACAGCGCCGTCAACCAGAAGGACAAGGGGCGCACCAATTTATTCGGGTGCTGCAACTGCACCGGCACTATCCGGCTGACCTGGTTGAACAGGCCGTCACTCGAGCCTTGGAGTATCACTGTCCCCACGCCGATGGGGTGGAGCTGTGTCTGCGCCAATTGCTGCAACCGGAACCAGCTCCGGTCAGCTTGGACCTGAGCCACCAGCCCAAGTTGCAGCAGGTCGGCCAGCAGCCCTTATCCTTGAGCCGCTATAACCAACTCTTGTCAGGAGGTCCCGATGGATGCCAACTGGCTGCTTGAAAGCCATCTCAAAACCTTACGCCTGGCCACCTTCCGCCAGCAGTACCGCCCCGTCGCCGATGATGCCGCCCGCACCAATCTCAGCTATGATCGTTATTTGCTGGCCCTGGCCGAGCAGGAAGTGGCCCAACGCCAACTCAACAGCCAACGTCAGCGCATCCAGGCCGCTCGTTTTCCGGTCATCAAGGAGCTGGCCGACTTCGACTTCTCGGCCATTCCCCAACTCAACAAACAGCGGGTAGTTGATTTGGCTCGCGGCGAATACATCCACAAAGCCGAGCCGATTATCCTGGTGGGCCAACCCGGATTGGGGAAAACCCACATCTCCACTGGGCTTGCTTTGGCCGCCTGCCGGCAGTGCCATCACGTCCGTTTTTACAATGCTGCCGCTCTGGTCAACGAACTGATCCTGGCTCAAGAGCAGCATCGCCTGCCCAAACTCCTGGCCACCGCTCTCAAACAGAACCTGATCGTCCTGGATGAACTCGGCTTTATCCCTTTTTCCACCACCGGCGCCCAGTTGATGTTCCAATTCTGCTCCACCCTGCACGAGCGTGTAGCTTTAATTGTCACCACCAACTTGAAATTCGCCGATTGGGTCCAGGTCTTTGGCAGCGAACAATTGACCGCCGCCCTCCTGGATCGCTTAACTTGCCGAGCACACATCCTCGAATTTATCGGCGAATCGTTTAGATTTCGTCAACGTTTACAGCAGGAAAGTCAGCCCACCTCGCCTCAGGCTTAGCCTGTGGACTTGGGGATAACTCTCCGCTGCGCTCCGAGTTACCCCCAATGCCCACAGGCACTACGACGACGGCTGGCTTTTCCCTTAAGGAGGTGCCGCTCTTTTATTAATCAACGTCGCTCTTTTCAATTATAAAAGTACAGGTAAACCCTTTCGGCAGCACTCCAATAAACCGTGATTAGGCGAAGGGCAAGGGCAATTTGAAAAAAGTGGGTTCACCGGGCATACTGGAAGGTTCCGACACCAAATCCAGGAGTGCGCAGGATGAACCCACAAGAGATATTTTGCCCTAACCTTAACTGTCCGGCAAGAGGTCGGGTTGGCGCTGGTAATATCAGTGTCCATAGCCAGCAAGAACAACGCTATGGCTGCGAGGTGTGCGGGACGACCTTTGCGGCGACGAAAGGGACGATCTTTTATCGGCTCAAGCACGAGGCTCAGTTGGTGATCCTCGTGCTGACCTTGCTGGCTTATGGTTGTCCCCGGCAAGCGATTGTGGCGGCCTATGGCTTGGATGAGCGAACGGTCAAAAGCTGGTGGCAGCGGGCCGGGGAGCATTGCCAAAAGGTCCACGACCACACCGTCGGTCAGAGCCAGCTTGACTTGCAACAGGTCCAGGCCGACGAGATCAAGGCCAAAACCCAAGGCGGGACGGTGTGGCTGGCCTTGGCGATGATGGTCTCGACCCGGTTGTGGTTGGGGGGAGCGATCAGTCCCCATCGGGACAAAGCCTTGATCCAGGCGGTCGCTGACCAAGTTCGCCAGATCGCCTTGTGTCGGCCGCTGTTGCTGGCAGTCGATGGCCTGCCTAGCTATGTGAATGCCTTCCGCCGGGCGTTTCGGTCGAAGGTGCCGCGGTTGGGTCAGCCGGGTCGGTGCTCCTTGTGGTCGTGGTCGGAGGTAGCCATTGTTCAGGTGATCAAAGAACGGGTGGGCAGCCCCCTGACTATTCATCGCCGGATCGTGCAAGGCAGTATCACCCTGGTCGAGCAGTTGATCCAGGCCAGTCAAGGTCAGGGTGGGATTAACACCGCTTTCATTGAGCGGCTCAATGCCACCTTTCGCCAATGCTTGGCCCCGTTGGCCCGACGCACCCGAGCCTTGGCTCAACAGCCGGAGACCTTGCAAGCGGGTATGTATGTGGTTGGCTGTATCTACAACTTTTGTACCTATCATCAAAGTTTACGGGTGCCGCTGTACTTGTCCCACTTGCGGCGACGCTGGTTACATCGAACCCCAGCCATCGCTGCTGGCTTGACGGATCATTGTTGGACCGCTCAGGAACTGTTCCGGTTCAAGATGCCACCGTCACCTTGGACCCCACCCAAGCAGCGTGGTCGGCCATCCAAAGAGATGATCCGCTTGGCTGAACAGTGGGTTCATTAATCCCGGTTTACTGAGGTGCTACCACCCTTTCGGTGCCGCTCTTTTTCATTAATTAATGCCGCTTGTTTCAGTTGACAAAAACACTCAAGTATAATGGCCGCATGAGAGCAAGAGGTTGAAATAAGCTCAATCGTTTGGCTCAGTTACCCAGCCCAGCATGTTCGGTCTCTAGAGCCGGCAAAAAGATGATGACGTGAGCTGGAGGCCGTA
>BOKF01000009.1 GCA_016860845.1 Chloroflexota bacterium | reverse complement strand
AACTCAAAAAACACGGACGTTTGGCCAAAAGCCTTTTTCGCTATGGCTTAGACCATTTGCGGTCCATCGTTTTTGATATTCAACTCAAAATGGATGATTTCCTGTTCTCTCTGAAATTTTTGTCCTGTACATAGAGTAGACTCTTAATTACCCTTATCTTAGCATAACAAGAGGAATTTTTCAACCCCCCTTTGGACCCACGATCATCGGCAGCATGTCGTCAAACCCGTTAACGCGGCTATAAGGCAACTCCAAGAAAATAATTATCCAAAGTTCGTGATACGTAATGCGTGATGCGTGATGGTATCCAGGCAAGATTTCTTACGCATCACGTATCACGCATCAAGCCGGTGAGAACAATTGGATGATTTAAATCTTGGAACTGCCTAATAACAATTAACTTGGGTGATTAGCAAAAAATTACGATTATTTAAGGAGGCTTATGGCGACCAAGGCAAATTTAGATGGCGTGCAGGACGAGACGGCAGATAATAACGGCAGTGCAGCTTCGTTGGAAACGCGGGAGGTGGCGGTCGCCAAATCAAAGGCCCAAAAATTGGCTGAGTTATTGGAGGCGCATCGGGGTGAACGCCATATCGTCGTCCTGCATGATTATCCTGATCCCGATGCTATTTCCGCTGCTTATGCCCATCGCCTCATCAGCGCCCAGTTTGATATTGAGACGGATATTGTCTATAACGGCAAAATTAGCCACCAGCAGAATATTGCCCTGGTCCGGCTGCTCGGCCTCAATTTGCTGCATTATGATCCGGCCATGGACCTGGGCCAATACCAGGGAGCGGTTTTTGTGGACAACCAGGGCACCACCGCGGAAGAGATTTTCCAGGCTCTGGAAGCCGCGGGAGTGCCTGCTTTGATTACTGTAGATCATCACGAACTCCAGGAGCGCCTCAAGCCCCAGTTCAGCGACATCCGCCGCACCGGCGCAGTGGCGACGATTTACGCCAAGTACCTGGAGCAGGGTTTGGTGGTGCTGGAAAAGTCAAACAAGACGCACGTCATTGCTGCCACTGCTTTAATGCACGGCCTGATCAGCGACACCAACAGCTTTATTCAGGCCAACACCGAGGATTTTCAGGCCGCCAGCTTTTTGAGCTGGTTTGCCGACGCTGAGTTGTTGGGCCAGATTATGCGGCAGTCGCGTTCCAAACAGGTGATGGAGCTGATTCGCCGGGCGCTGGGCGACCGCTTGACAGTGGAGAGCTTTTCTATCGCCGGCATCGGCTACGTTCGGGCCGAGGATCGAGACGCCATTCCCCAGGCCGCCGATTTTCTGCTGAGTGAGGAGAATATCCACACGGCGATCGTCTATGGCATTGTCACCGGAATTGACCAGCAGGAGAAGGTCATCGGTTCGATGCGCACGCTCAAGATTACCCTGGACCCCGACGAGTTCATCAAAGATGTCTTTGGTAAAGATGAGGCCGGCCATTACTTTGGCGGCGGCAAGATGCTGGCCGGCGGCTTTGAGATTCCCATCGGCTTTCTATCGGGGGAGGCGGGGGAAGAGTTCCGCGACCTCAAGTGGCAGGTCTATGACGCCCAGATTAAGCAGAAGTTATTCAAGAAGATCGGGGTGGAGCAGAGTTAAGGGGCCAGTCTCTCCTGAATAAAAGAGGCCGGATCGGTGTAACTGGCTTCAGGAGTAGGGAAATCATCCGGGGTTTCGGGATAGATATATTTATCAAAGGAGCATTACAACAGCGTCACCGGATCAATATCCACCTTCCACCCCTGGGGCAGCGGCAAAAGGGGCCGCAGTACGGCTGCCGGATCATGGGCACGCAGGAGTATGTGCCAGCGGAACTGGGAGCGGACGCGGGGGACGTAGCTCGGCGTGGGGCCGATAATCTCCACCGCCGGCAGTCCCCGGCGATCTACGTGCAGGCGCAGCCGCTCGGCCAATTGGTGAGCCTCGGCGGCGCTGCGATCTGGGCCGGAGCCGCTGTACATCAGCAAAGCCAGCCGTTTGAAAGGGGGGTAGCGTTGCTCCTGGCGAAAGGCCAGCTCGGTTTGATAAAAACCCAGGTAGTCGTGCTGGCTGGCCGCTTGCAGGGCGACCTGATCCGGGTTGTAGGTCTGGATGATGACGCGCCCGCCCAGGGGGCTGCGCCCGGCCCGGCCCGCCACCTGCATCAGCAGTTGAAAGGTGCGCTCGGCGGCGCGGAAATCGGGCAGGTAGAGGGCGGTGTCGGCGGAGATGACGCCCACCAGCGTGACCAGGGGCAAATCCAGGCCCTTGGCTACCATCTGCGTGCCGACCATAACATTGGCCCGCCCGGTCATAAAATGCTGTAAAAACACATCATGGCTGCCCTGCTGCCGGGTCGTGTCCCAATCCCAGCGAATGGTTTGCGCCTGGGGAAACTTGGCCTTGACCGCTTCTTCGACCCGCTGCGTGCCCAGCCCAAAGTAGCGAATCCGCTCGCTGCCACACTGGGGGCAGTGCTCCGGCGTCCGGTCGCGATAGCCGCAGTAATGGCACATAATCAACTCGCCGCTGGTGTGGTAGGTCAGGGTTGTATCGCAGCGCGGGCAGCGCAGCACGGTGCCGCAATCCCGGCAGATCACAAAACTGGCCGCGCCTCGCCGGTTAAGAAACAGGATGACTTGCTCCTCACGGCGCAGCGTCTCGCGCATGGCGTCTTGCAAGGCCCGACTGAAAATGGTGCGGTTGCCTGCCTTCAATTCCTCCCGCAGGTCAACAATTTCGACATGGGGCAGGGGGAGAGTGACAAACTGGAGGGATGGAAGGTTGGAAGATAGGGATTCTTTTCTATCTGCCACCTGCCATCTGCTATCTGCTATCTTTCTCTTCACTATCGCTTGCTGCACCGCCACGTGCTGGGTGTGGGCCAGGATGCGGTTGGGCAGGGTCAGCAGTTGGTACTCGCCGCGCTCGGCCTGGCGGTAGGTGACGACATCGGGAGTGGCGCTGCCCATGATCGCCAGCGCCCGGCTGAGGCGGCTCAACTCCAAGGCGGCGTCACGGGCATGAAAGATGGGCAGGCGGTCGCGCTGCTTATAGGCCGGTTCGTGTTCCTCATCTACAATGATGACCCCCAGATTTTTGACCGGGGCAAACAGGGCCGAACGCGGCCCGACCACAATCGGTAGGTCGCCGTGACGGACTCGCTCCCAGGTATCGTACCGCTCTCCCGGGGACAGGGCCGAGTGCCAGACCGCCACCTGGCCCGGAAATCGGGCCGATACCCGCTCGACGCTCTGGGTAGCCAGAGTAATTTCGGGGACGAGCATAAGCGCCCCCTGGCCGGCTTGCAGCGCTGCGGCAATAGCCCGCAGGTAAATTTCAGTCTTGCCGGAGCCGGTCACGCCGTGGATGAGGATGGGCTTGGTCCCGCTCCGGCGTGACTTCCAGGCGGCGGCGACTGCCTCCCACACGGCCTGCTGCTCTTGGCTGAGGGTAGGCGGCGTATCGAGGGTAAAACTGCGCCCGGCCAGCGGGTCGCGCCAGCGGCGGGCATCATCCATGCTGACCAGGCCGGCCCCGGCCAGCTCTTTCAGGGTTTGCAGGTTAGCGTTGGTCTGAGCATAGACCCAGCCCACCCAAACCGGCCCATCTTCGGCGGCCAGCAGCCGGAGAACTTCGGCCTGTTTTTGCACCCCGCGCAGCTCAATCACCGCTTCGCTGAGTTGGGCCGCCGGCAGGGTCAAAGTGACTCGTTCCGGCTCGTCAAAACGGGCGAGCAGTCCTTTTTTGACGAGTTTGTTGAGGATGTTCCGGTTTACATCAGTCGCAGTCATGACCTCGTCAAGCGGGACAGGCTGCTTTTGCGCCAGCAGGTAATTGAGCAAAGTTGCCTCTGCTTCCGAGTCAGTCTCGCTGGAATGCGAGCTTGAGTCCGCGGCCCTGGGCGGGACGGCCAGCCGGGTTTGTTTGGGAATGATCTCCAGCCAGCCTTTCTCAGCCAGGGATTTGACCTGTTCGCGGGAGCAGCCCACGTGGGCCAGCACGTCGGCCAGGGGCGGCAGAGGATCATCGAGGTCGGCCAGGTGGAGCAGGACTTCAGCCTGTTTGGAGGGCCGTCCCAGGCTGGGCAGGGCAGCCTCAACCTCGTCGGGAGCGATCAACAGTTCTACGGTGCGGTCCACCTTGGGGCCGACGCGGGGCTTGGTCAGGGTAGACTCTTTGCGAGCCAGACCTTTTGCCAGCAGGGACTCGGCCACGCCGGGTTCGACCTCGATGAGAGGCACGCTGCCGTGCTGGCTCAGGTAATTGAGCAAAATCTGTTCTGGCGCATTGAGACCTGGTGGTGGATTGATGGCTGTAGAAGCGGGTTTCAAGACAAATTCGGATTTGCGGCTGGAGCCGGGCGGCAAAAAGTGGCGCACGCAGATCGCCAGGGGGGCCAGAGTCTCTTGGGAGAGCCAGCAGGCCAGGCCGATTTGGGCCGGGTTCAGGACGGGCATAGGGTCGAGGATGTCTGCGATGGGCTTGGTCTCGTCCACCGGCGAGGTTTCGCTCAGGCCAACCACGATCGCCGGGAGTTGTTCGCTGCGAAAAGGCACCGCCACCCACTGGCCGGGCTGGATTTGACCGGCCAGGTGCGCCGGAACTGCATAATGAAAGGTCAGCGCCAGTGGATTGTTGGCCGAGAAGGACTCGTCTTCGGCCAGTTCACTCACTTCTGGATAGGAAATATCGGCGTCTTCGGGTGCATCCACAAAACTGCGCCGGTCTCGTTTAATAATGGGGCGGTCTACAACTACTTCGGCAAACATCTTATTTACTTATCGCTACGGCTGCATACCCCACCACCCGATCCTTGCGCGGGTGGGCGTCGGCGCTGGTGGCGTATTTGAGGAGAGTGGCCTGGGTTGCGCCCAGGGCGGTGGCAGCGTGGATGATCACGGCGATCGGGCCGGCGCCGCAGGCAAAAGGCTGGCCCTGGCGGCGGCCCGCTTCGACGTGCCGGATCAGGCCATCGGCATCCAATTTAAGGATAAATTGGAGCGTGGTCTGATCCAACTGCCGGGCGGTATCGTCGTCAAAGTAGTGGCTCAAGTCGCTGCTGGCCACCAGAAGAACACTTCCATCTCCCTCAATCTCCTCTGATTGTGGGGAGGACGCCTGTCGAATAGCGTTAACTAGAGTCGTAGCTAACCGGCGGCAGATTTCGGGGGACTGGATGCCCATCAACAGGGGGACCAGTTTGAACTGCCGCAGGGCCATCTGCAGGAAAGGAAGTTCAACTTCCAGGGAATGTTCCTCGTCGTTGGAGAGCAGTTCCAGGTTAATCTCGTCTTGAATCGCCTGCAATAAATCCCAATTGACCGGAATATCGCCCAGCGGGGTGCGCCAAGCAGCTACAGCCGGGGTCGAAATTGCGCCGGGAGCCGCGCCGCGGTGGTCGGGGCCGATAAGGACGACGGCCTCAAAAGCACCGGGAGTCAACCCGGCAAAGGCCGCTCCGGCGACATGCCCGCTAAAAAAGTAGCCCGCATGCGGCGCGATCAGGCCCAGCAGTCCGGCCGGGTGGGGGGGCGCGCTGGCAAAATAATTTTGCAGGTCCAGTTGCAATTGGGCGCTGTCGGAGCTGTACCACATGTCGTCGGCGAAATGAGGCTGGCGCAGGTTTAATAATGTCTCAGACATTGTTGACCTCCTGCTCACGATCAGGGCGTTCTGGAGTCCAGAATTTTCAGCCTGACCAAAAAGAGACCGCCAGCGGCACGCCGCTTGCCAGAAGCAGGGCTCCCAGGGTTGGCGCCCACCAGCGGCTTAACAATGAAACGGTATCCACGACGCGTGGGGTGGTGGTATACTCGTCCACTACTTTATAACGGGGGGCCAGGCCATAGCCCAGGGCAAACCCGGCCACTAGGCCGCCGAGGTGGGCGAGGTTGTCAATGCCGGGTACGGTAAAACCAAAGAAGAGATTAATGCCGATCACGACCAGAGTATTCATGACCCGCTGGCGGCCAAACTGCCCAAAGGCTTCCCGGTGGAGTAAAAAGAAAGCCAGATTCATCCCGATGATCCCAAAAATTGCGCCGGAGGCCCCGGCCGAAAACAGGTTCGGGCCACGACTGGCAAAACTGGCCAGGTTGCCAAACAGGCCGGATAGAATATAGATGACAATAAAACGATCTGGCCCGTAGAGGCGCTCCATCTCCAGGCCAAAGATGAAAAGAGCATAAGCATTAAAGGCCAGGTGCATTAACCCAATATGCAAAAACATCGAGGTGAACAGCCGCCAGATTTCACCCTCTAGAATCAGCGGGCCGTAATTGGCCCCAAAGCGGACCAGCACTGTGGCGTTGGTTGAGCCGCCCATTGCGGTCATGCCGAGCCAGATGAGGACAATCGCGGCCAGTAAAATATAAGTAAAAAAAGGTTTATTGAGCGGCAGGGGCAAGTAATGGTGGGAAGGAGGCGTTGGCGAGGGCGAGTCAAAATCTGAATAAGGTTGAGTCATAAGGCTTTCCTATAAATTGATTTCGCGTTGTTCCACGCGACATTTTTCGGCGGTAATGATGGCGGCAATTTTGCGGCACGTTTCGTCGAGTTTGTCGTCGGCATTGATCACGACGTAATCGAACAGATCCAGCCGTTTTAATTCCTGCCGGGCGGTGGCAATACGCATTTTGAGTTGATCTTCCGGCTCGGTTTTGCGCTGGCGCAGACGGTTCACCAGGGCTTCTTCCGACTCAGCCGAAATGTAAATCAACACGGCCTCCGGCACCAGGCGGCGAATGGTGGCCGCACCCTGAACGTCAATTCGCATAATCACATCTTTACCACTGGCCAGGGCCTCCCGGACTTGCGCTTTGGGGATGCCTTTGTAGTCGCCGTAGACGACGGCATATTCCAGTAATTCGCCCTGCTCGATCATCTCGGCAAACTCGCCCGTCGAGACAAAGATATAATCCACCCCATTGATCTCGGTGGGCCGCTGGGGGCGGGTCGTCGCCGTGACGACGAAATGAAAAGGATAGCCCATCTCCTTGAGGCGGGCAATCGTCATGTCTTTGCCTACTCCCGATGGCCCTGAAATGACTACCAGGATGGGTTTTTCGTGGTGATTGTAAGGTTCAATGCGCCGAGACAACAGTTTCTCCTCTTAACTAAGATGCTGACTGCTAATTATCATGCCGCCAAACCTTCTGGGAAGCAATTTTCTACCCGGAAAATCAGGGTTTCAAAACTGCTTGATTTGGCCGAAGGACGGTAGTATAATTATCCCAACTTATCTTGAAATGTCGAGGGAGCGCAGCGATGCCGATTTACGAGTACGGCTGTTACGACTGCCACAAACGGGTCAACATTTTTTTTCGCAGCTTTGCCGAGGTGGCGACAAAACAAGCGGCCTGCCCGCGCTGCGGTGGGGCAAACTTGAAGCGACTGGTTTCTAAAGTAGCCGTCCTCCGTTCCGAGGAGAGCCGCATGGAGAGCCTGGCCGATCCGAGTAGTTTGGCCGGGCTGGACGAGAATGATCCCAAATCTATGGCCCGCTGGATGCGCAAAATGAGCGGCGAAATGGGCGAGGATTTAGGGCCGGAGTTCAACGAGGTGGTGGACCGGTTGGAAGCGGGAGAGGACCCCGAAAGCATCGAGCGATCTATGCCGGATTTGGCCGGCGCCGGGGGTGGTGGCGGCGCAGACGACGATTGGTATGAGTGAAGCGTAGTGCGGGATACGTGAAAAAAACTTTTCACAGGTATTGGCGTATCTTTGTACTGGCTACTGTTTACTGGTTACTGCCAACACCTGCTCCAACCGCTGACAAATAATCTGATTGATTTGATCCACCGGGGCGATGGCATCTACGATGAGCCAGCGCTCCGGTTCTTTTTGGGCCATTTCCAGGTAACCGGCCCGAACACGCTGGTGAAAAGCCAGTTCAAGCTGGTCCATGCGATTCCACTCGCCCTCGCCGGTCACATTCGCCGCCGATTTGCGGCGCAAGCCTTCCTCCACCGGCAGATCCAGATAGACGGTTAAATCAGGTTTGAGACCTTGTGTAGCAAAATGGGTAATCATGCGGAGCGTGTCAAAATCCAACTGGCGGCCATAGCCTTGATAGGCGTAGGTGCTGTCGGCGTAGCGATCACATAAAACGATCCCACCCTGGGCCAGATGCGGCAGAATGACTTGTTCCACCAATTGGGCGCGGCTGGCCGAGTAGAGCAAAATCTCGGCCCTGGCTGACATCTCCGTATTGTTGACGTCGTGCAGCACCTGGCGAATCTGGCTGCCGATGGCGGTCCCCCCCGGTTCACGGGTGCAAAGAACCCGATACCCTCGGCGGGAGAGATGGTCAACAACCAGATTGATTTGGGTGCTTTTGCCGGAACCGTCGGGACCCTCGAAGGTGATGAAGAGACTCATAACTTACCTGTACAAATTCCATTGAGGAAGGATCAGTAGGAGGAATGGAAGGTTGGAAGGTTGGAAGACTGGTTTTGCCACCTTATGAGTGGTAAAATTTCAACCGTTCGGTTGCGCTCGCCAATGAAACCTTCCAACCCTCCAGGTTATTTACTTCCGGTTGGCGCATCACGGTAGATGCGGACGCGGCGGTAAGGTTCGCGGCCTAGACTGTGCGAGACCAGCTTGGCCTGCCGGGCCAGCTCGTGCTGCTCGCGGCGGATATGGGCGCTCTGCGGCGACAACTCCACACTGCGCGTGCCGGATAGAATTTTGCGGATCGCTTCCTGGGTTTCGCGCATCGCTATTGAGGCCGGGTCACTCTCCCGCTCACTTAAAGAAAAAATATCGGCCAGGCAAGATTCCATCTGAATGACGGTATTGGAGCGCAGGACATAAACCGGCTTACCCAGCCGCTCCGCCTCGGTAATGGGCTGGGGGTGCTTGCGGTAATAGCTCTTGAGCGTCATCAAAATGTCGGCGTCGTCCAGGTCGTCTACCAGCGTGACCGGCACCCGCAGCGTTCTGGCTGCCTGGCGCAGCCGGTTCTGGCCGATGCCGTAGGGGAAGATTTTGATGGGCTGCATGGATTTGGTGCTTTCAAAATCAAGCATCCCGCTGGCCGCCATTTTGCCGCGAAAGTCGCCGTAGTCGCCATTTTTGCCTTTGGCCACGGGCATCACTTCTCTGGTATCTCTATCCCTATCCCTGGCGGGTGCTGCCGCCGGTTGGGCTGGCGTCTCAATCTTAACCTCGCCGGCTTCGTCACGGTAGCGAATTTCAGGCAGGAGCGGTTTTTGACGCAGCAGGGAGTCAACCGCACGGGCTACATCGTGATGTACGGCAAACGTCTGCCGGTCCTGAATTTCCACCAGCACATCAAAGGTCGGTGGGGCGCGGCGTTCCAGTACCGTTTTTTGGGTGCCGCGCCGCCGGGCCTCCTCGTCAGAAAGGGTCACGCTGTCAATACCGCCGACCAGGTCCGACAGGGTGGGGTTCAACAGCAAGTTTTCCAGCGTTTGGCCGTGAGCAGTACCGACCAGTTGCACCCCCCGCTCGGCAATGGTCCGGGCGGCTTCGGCTTCCAGTTGGCGCCCAATTTCGTCAATGATAATCACTTCGGGCATGTGGTTTTCCACGGCCTCGATCATGACCTCGTGCTGTAAACTGGGCCGGGCCACTTGCATGCGCCGGGCGCGGCCAATGGCCGGATGGGGAATATCACCGTCACCGGCAATTTCATTTGACGTGTCCACAATAATCACCCGCTTGGTCTCGGCCAGCACCCGGGCCGCTTCGCGCAGCAGGGTCGTTTTGCCCACGCCGGGCCGGCCCAGCAGCAGCAGGCTCTGGCCAGACTCCAGAATATCCTGGACAACATCTACCGTGCCAAATACAGCCCGGCCTACCCGGCTGGTCAGACCAATCACTTTACCCTGCCGGTTGAGAATGGCCGAAATGCGGTGCAGGGTGCGCTCGATGCCGGCCCGGTTGTCACCCATAAATTTGCCGATGCGTTCGGTAACGTAGTCAATATCGTCCTGGGTGATTTCGCGTTCGCTCAGGATGACTTCGCGGTCGGTGTAGCGAGCCTCCGGCTGGCGGCCCAAATCCATGACAATCTCGATAAGTTTTTCGCCGTCATTGGCTGCCTCCAGGGCCTCTTTGATGTAGGGCGGCAAAACGCTTAATAGAGCTTCAAGATCGTCGGTTATTTTTATTTGTTCAGATAAATCGCTCACAGTTTCGATGTTGATGCCTCCGCACTTATAAAAGTTGCGCCAGGTATTTTACTACCTGATGCTGTCTTCACTCTAAAGAATTGACGTGAAAATCTGATGATTAGCGCGTCGAGCCTGCCGTTTTTTGGGTGCGGCTGTTGGTTGCGCCAGCTCGATAGGCGACATAACGGTAGTGGCCGCGCCTTCGGTGGGTGTTTGCTCCAGGGCTGGGATGAGAGCCGGAGAAAGTTTGCGCACGCGCACGGCCATATGTTTGACCACCAGGGTCTGGCTGGTCAGAGCTTTGAAACCTAGTTCCGGTAAAACGTTGCGCCAGCCGGCTTCAAATTCTCTCAGGGCAAAATAGACGGGCAATTGGGGCTGAGCCGCGGTTAAGCTCAATGCAGCCTCGCCCAGGGCTTCCGCCTGCTCGAGCGCGTCGGGGTGAAGTAAGGTGCGCATCCAGTAGCCGCGCTTACCGGAACGAATGTGCAGCGCGCTCAGAATTTCGCCGTCTACCTCCCAAACATAGCCTTCGCGCCGGCCCTGCTCACCCCAGCGCCGTTGGGTCAAAGCCCACTGCCCCTGGGCCAGGCCTTCCGCATTTTGAACCGTCCGCGGGGCCAGCGTGGTGTACAGTTTTTGTAACCCCCAGCCATCGCTGGGCCGCTGCAGCCGCAGGGGTAAGCCGGTACGAATAGCGGTGCGGTTGATCGCCGGGTCAAGTTGGTAAATATCTTCCTGGCCGTATTCAAGAAAGCCGACGTTTTTAAATAATTGCAGCTCTTCACTCTTGACCGGTAAACGAGCGTAAACTCGCAAGCTGCCCTGCTCCGCTGTTTTAACGCAGACGTGGGCTAACAACCGCTGCCAAATCGCGTGGCTGCCATTGCCGTTGGTCAGCGCCGGGGACATGAAAACCACGTCCCGCTCCGGCCGCCCTGGCCGCGACCGCACCTGAGCCAAGCCCAAACTCTTGCCATGTTCATCTTGTTGGTCAAGGATGAAAGTTGAGGGGCCCGCGTGCGGCGCTAGAATAGTATCCAGCAGCACTGAGCGCAAGGGGGAGCGGGGATGCGTCAACTGCTCTTCAATGTCCAGAGGCGTCCCCACCCGCTGAAGGCGCGCCACAAGGTGTGAGTCGCGCAAATGAAAGGCTTTTATCAACGCTTAATTCTCAGTTAGCAATTAGCAGTTTGCTATCGTGATAATCTTTGGCTAATCTGCTCAAGGATCATCGCCGATTGCTTTATAATTGTACCTGAGATAAGGGTACTTTGCAAGTAAAAAATTTTTAACATTCGTAAAGAATTAGGCCAAATTCGCCAAACCCTAATATTATGTTCCACAAATCTGCTTAGTTATGGTATACTGGTCTCAGAGGCGTACAGCAATCTAAAACGTAACACGTGAAACGTTAATGATTTCAAGGGATAGCACTTGAATCGTGGCGTCTCACGTTTTACCTCATTCACGTGCGCCTGCGAAACCAAAATCAGATGGGGAGGCGTCTCGATGGCCCTGGTCAAGATTTCAGCCGATAAACGTTACCTGGTCAATCCCAAAGGCCAGCCTTTTTTTGCGCTAGGGGTTAATTATGCCGGTTATTTTGACCGGGCCTGGAAGATGTGGGAATCCGCCCTGTTCGACCCGGCCCTTATCGCCCGCGATTTTCGCAAGGCCCAAGACAGCGGCTTTAACACCGTTCGCTTGTTTGTGCATGCCGCCCTGGCCGAGGATATTCGTAAAGACAACTTTGCCAAGCTTGATCAGGTGTTGTCGCTGGCCCAGGATCACCAACTGCTGGTGCTGTTAACCCTGAATGATGCCCACTGGCTGGATTTGGGGCGGGTCGGCCAACTGGACGCCAAAATTGCGGCTCGCTATAAAGATGTGCCAACGGTCATGGCTTATGACCTGGAAAACGAGCCGGTTTTTTATAACCTGGTTGGCGCCATTTACCCCAAAAACCTGCGCCCGCCCATCCACACCAGCCAACTGGTTGACCAGTACGGCGTGCGGGTCAGCCGGGCCGAAGCCACCGATTTGCAGCGCCGCCGCCAGATCCCGGCCCATCTCGATGCCGATACGGCTTTTTACTACATCAACGCCCTGCGCATTTTCCTGGAATATGATTCCGCCGCCAATGCTTTTGTCCGCCGGGGCAAGGGCACGATTGTGGATTTTATGCTCTCCGGCGAAGCGACCCCCTGGCACAACTTTATCGAAGTTCTGGACAAAACGGTAGAGGCATGGCTGCGCGCCCGAATTGACCCGATTCGCGCCGCCGGCAGCGCCCACCTGCTGACGGTCGGCTGGAATTGGCTGCAATTTGCTTCTCTGCCGGCCAACCGCCTGCTTGATTTCCAGGAGTATCACCACTACGACGCGATCACCCTGAGCGGCTTCAATACCAATGTGGCTAACCTGAACGGGCTGCGCCGGGCCTTTCCCAAGCATCCCCTCATCTTCGGCGAGTTTGGCTGGAGCAACCAATCCAGCGCCGACCCACGCCAGAGCCA
This sequence comes from Chloroflexota bacterium, assembly GCA_016860845.1. The sequence continues at coordinate 259,212 of BOKF01000009.1, read as the reverse complement.
GCCGGTTCACCCCAATCTGACCGCTCTGTACGAAGCCGCGACTTACGCCTTTCTGCGGGCCAATGCTTTTGCCGGCGGTTACAAGTGGATGCTGAATAACGTTCAGGCCCCCGAAAATCCGTACCAGGCCAATTTTGGGGTTTTCAGCGCGGGCGACCAGCCCAAACCTATCCGTGATCTGGTGTTACGCTTCAGCCAGGATTGGCCGCCGGTCGAGCAGCCCGCTACCCTCACCGTCAAGCGCGACCTGGAGAGCAGTTTTTCCTATCGTTTCGACGTGCCCCAGCAAACGACCATCGGTGGCTATATTTACCAGGATGAAGCTGTCCGCTGGCAGGCCGACGGCGGGCTGGCCCACTGCTTTATCAAGCAGGACCCGCAGGGCCTGCTCATTGACGCCCAGGGCGCTGGCCGCTTATCGGTTGACCCCTGGGACTTGATCCTCACCTGGAATCGCGCCCGCGAAACCGATGTCTATCGGCTCTATACGGACCGCCAGCGCACCAAGCAGCAAACTTTCGCCCCAGGCCAGAGCGTCGAGTTAGATGTTCGGGCCGGCGCGCAATATTTGGTAGCTATGGGCCAAGAGATTCCGGTCCCGCCCCCCGCCGACGGCCCCGCTCCTCAACCCGGCGAGCACGTCCTGCTGCTGGCCGACTTTGAAACCTACGGCCCGGCCGCGCTCAAATATATCCGCCGCTTTGCCCCGGATTTGACCTTTGCCGCCGAGGAGGCCGGCGAGCGTTGGGCCTACATTACCGTCATCGCTCCCCTGGAGCAGATTCCCGATGCCCGGCTGGACGCCATGCGCGGCGCGGGCGCGCTGCTGGTCGAGCGGGTGATTGGCGCGACTCCCCAAGCCACCCAAACCATTCTGGACGGGATGGCTCAGCGCAGCCAGCGCTTCCTCACCACCCTGCCCTCGACTCCTCCCCAGGAAGAACCTCCCACCGATTCCCCGGAGCCGCCCCCTGACGACGGTATCCAGGATAGCTACGTTGTCCAGTCCGGCGATACACTCAGTAAAATCGCCTTAAAACTTTATGGCCAGGCCGCTTTGTGGACACTCATTTTCGAGGCCAACCGCGACAAGCTGGCTAATCCAAGTCTAATCCGGGTAGGAATGGAGCTGCGCATTCCAGAGCGAGCATAAACGAAACTATCTGATTACTGACTACTGGTTACTGTCTACTACTTTCAAGGAGACTACAAAATGTCGAAACCCTTTGCGCTGCTTTTCGGGGGAGTCATTGCCATTATCCTGTTGGGCTTGTACACCTTTACTATGATTTACATGATCAACATAGCCCGTTGCGTCTCTGGCGGCACCTGCCAGGCGGGGGATATTCCGTCCGGGGTCATTTTTGTGCATACAACCGTGGCTGGACTGGTTTCGGCCCTGGTTGTGGCTGAACTGGCCACGACCAAACCGGGGGAGGCTCCCGGGGCTAAAACGTTAACTTCCGACTTGAGCGAGAGTTCAAAACGGATTACCGCTTATATCGCCGGGGGGTACGTTTTGGTCTGGATCATTTCGGGTCTGGCCGCCTTGGTTGCCGGCTCGATGTTATACCCTGATGCCGTCACCACGTTAACTGACGCCGGGACGACCTGGCTGGGCATTGCCGTCGCCGCCGCTTATTCCTACTTTGGGATAAGGCCGTAAGACGAAATTTCCTATTCATCTTCGATGCAACCGACAATTAAACCTCGCCTACACAAAATCTTACAAGGTCACACCGACGCCGTTCTCAGCGTCGCCTTTAGCCCCGATAGTCACATTTTAGCTTCGGCCAGCCAGGATAAAACTATTTGCCTGTGGGATGTGTCCAGCGGCCAGGAAATCCGGCGGCTGTCCGGGCATACGGATACGGTCTGGAATGTTGCCTTTAACCCCGATGGACAGACCTTAGCTTCGGCCAGTAAAGATGGCTTGATCTGCTTGTGGGACGCGGCCAGCGGCCAGGAAGTGCAGCGATTCCAGGGGCATACCGGCGCGGTCTGGAGCGTCAATTTTAGCCCGGATGGGCGCGTCCTGGCTTCGGGCGGCGCGGATCAGACGATTCGCCTGTGGAGTGTGGGCGGCGGCCAGGAAATTATGACGCTCAAAGGGCACACCCAGGCCGTGCTGAGCGTGGCCTTCAGCCCTGACACGCCGCAGAGTCCAGGTGGCCGTGTTCTGGCCTCGGCCAGCGCCGATAAAACGGTGCGCTTGTGGCACCGCTCGACCGGCAAGGAGAAGTCGCAACTGCTCGGCCATACCGGCTTTGTCTGGAGCCTCGCCTTCAGCCCCGACGGTTTACTCCTGGCTTCGGGCAGCAAAGATCGAACGGTGCGGCTGTGGGATGTCTCGACCGGGCAGGAAGTCCGGCAGATGCGGCTGCGGAACTGGCGGGAGGTTGTCTACCGGCTGCCGCGCCTGATTGGCCTGCGCCCCCGCTATGTCAACTGGGTCAACAGTGTGGCCTTTCATCCCGGCGGGCAGATTTTGGCAGCGGGCAACTACGATCACACGGTCCGTTTTTGGGAGGTTGCAAGCGGCCGTCCAATCCAGCAGTTGGCCGGCCACAGCAAACCCGTCACCAGCGTTGCCTTTAACGGCGACGGCGCTCTGCTGGTTTCGGGCAGTGTGGACCAGAGCGTGAGGTTGTGGCAGATTGGCTGAAAATAGTGAGCTTAGTATAATAGCCAAATCCAACGCAAAAGAAGTGAGTTTGTGACAATTATGAGCGACAACGCCTTTGACATTCTCCAGGAGCGCGGCTTCATTGCCCAGGTGACAGATGAGGATGCCGTCCGCAAAATGTTAGGTGAAGGGCAGATAACATTTTACGTGGGCTTCGACGGTACGGCCGATAGCATGCACGCCGGCCACCTGGTCCCTGTAATGGCTATGATGCACTTGCAGCGAGCCAGGCACCGGCCGATTGGCCTGGTCGGCGGCGGCACGACCATGGTTGGCGACCCCAGCGGCAAAACCGAGATGCGCCAGATGCTTTCCGAAGAAAGTATCGAGGCGAATGCTCATAAACTCCACGCCCAACTTAACCATTATCTGCACTTTGACGAGGGCCGGGCCATCCCTGAAAATAACGCCAGGTGGCTGCTGGACCTCAAATACATTTCCTTCCTGCGCGAGATTGGCCGCCATTTTAGCGTCAACCGCATGCTGGCCGCCGAAGCCTACAAGCTGCGCCTGGAGCGGGGCTTGAGTTTCATCGAGTTTAACTACCAGCTCCTGCAAGCCTATGATTTTCTGGAACTCTACCGCCGCTACGGCTGTACCATGCAGATGGGCGGCGACGACCAGTGGAGCAATCTGCTGGCCGGCGTAGATTTAATTCGCCGGGTTGAAGGGGCAACTGCCCAGGCCATGACCTACCACTTGCTGACGACGGCCGACGGGGCCAAGATGGGCAAAACCGCCGCCGGGGCGGTCTGGCTGGACCCCGAAAGACTCAGCCCCTACGATTATTACCAGTATTGGATCAACTGTGATGACCGCGATGTGGCCAAGCTGCTGAAAATCTTCACCTTTTTGCCCATCACGGAGATCAACCGGCTGGCTGCCCTCGAAGGGGCCGAGCTGCGCGAAGCCAAGCGGGTTTTGGCCTTTGAAGCGACCAAAATTACTCATGGTGAAGAAGCAGCGCGTGCTGCTCAGACTACCGCCAGTGCTGCCTTTGGAAGAAGACTTATTGTTGTAGAAGATAATATTGCCTTAACAGATAGTGTTGAGGTTAAGGATAGCGATGCACTAGCTGATCTGCCTACGACTCTCATACCTCGCACCCGCCTAGAGCAAGGAGTAGGTGTTTTGGAAATTTTTGCCGAAACTGGCCTGACCCAATCGCGTGGAGAAGCGCGGCGTATGGTCCAGCAGGGTGGAATCTACGTGAACGATCAACGCGTGGATGAAGCGGAAGCAGTTTTGACTCCGGACAATTTGACCCCGGCCGGGATTTTGCTCCGGGCCGGAAAGAAGAAATATCACCGTTTGATCGTGGAACGTTAGCACGTTGAATGTGGCGTCTAGCCTTTCAACCTTCAACCTGCTAACGGTTTAAAAAAGTGGTTGCCCCGGAGGGTACCCGGAGCAACCGACTTGAGGAGGGGAGGAAAACAACAAGAGGACCATTGCCGCCTGTTGTGGAAAAGTTATACCCGGCTCACCCCCCTTTGTCAAGCAACTTGGATCATTTGGGCAAATTTTAAACAGGCTGCATTTAGTGCAGCCTGTTTGGCTTTAAAAACAGATGACCCCGGGTGGGGGCAGCGCCGGGGTCATCCTATTAAGGAGGGAGGCAAACAACAAGAAAGGAGAGAAATGCCTTGTGAAATAATATACAATCATTTCTTATTTTTGTCAAGTGGAATGCAAAATTCCCTGATTTTGCCCGTCGTCTCCTGACGGCGGACTTTTCAAAACTTCGGCCAGGCGGCCCCATTCCTCTAAACTTAAGGTTTCGGCCCGCCGGGTTGGGTCAATGTTAGCCCTGGTCAAGGCCTCGATAACTGCCGGTATAGGTTTGGCCAGGCCCGCCGCCAGCGAGTTTTTCAATTGTTTCCGTTTTTGGCCAAAACCGGCTTTGACTACCCGGAAAAAATAATCGGTATCAGCCACGGCAACGACCGGCTGGGCAAAGGTGTCAATGCGCACGACGGCGGAGTCTACTTTAGGGACGGGATAAAATGCGCCAGCCGGGATGTGATGGGCCAGGCTGGGCTGTCCGTAAAATTGCACGCTGACGGCCAACAGGCTCATTTGCCCCGGCTTGGCCACCATCCGCTGAGCCACCTCCTTCTGGACGGTGACCACGACCCGCTCTGGTTGGGGAGTCGCCTCTAACAGATGACGGATCACGGCAGAGGTAATGTAGTAGGGGAGGTTAGCGACAACTTTGTAGGTGGAGGGTCGGGGGTTGGGGATCGGGGGTCGGCCATTGACTAAGGATACCTGCTCAGAGTTCTCAGCCGAGCGGATTAAACGGCTCAAATCGGTCTGCAAAATATCGGCTTCGACCACGATTAAATTCTTGAGATGGCCGTATTCATTTTTGAGCAGAGTGACCATGTGTGGGTCGAGTTCGACGGCGATAACCCGCCCGGCTTGCTCGGCCAACAGGCGCGTCAGCGTACCGGGGCCGGGGCCGATTTCTAAAACGGTGTCGGAAGGAGTCAACCCGGCAACGTCAACAATTTTAGCCAGGTGAACCGGATCGGTTAAAAAATTTTGTCCCAGTTCTTTGCGGGGACGAAGGCCGTATTTCTTGAGAAGGGTTGAGAGAGAGTCCACAGGAGGTCCTTTAAACAAGTAGCAAGGTAACAAAGTAGCAGATACTGCTATCCTGTTACTTTACTGCGGCGGCCATTGCGGCAAAACATAGCGAATTTTGTCTGCGGGCGGAACGGGGGTGAGCATGTAGACATCGCGCCAGCCGTAGAGATCGGGCAGGGGCTGGTGGTCGTCAAAAGCCAGGTCAATATGTTTGCCCACAATCAAACCCCCGGTATCGGCAGCCAGGGCGATGCCGTAATCAGGTACGTAGATTTTGGTCATCAGCGGAATTACCTTGGGATCAACCGCGGCCATGCCAAAGCCCACGCGCAGGCCCGTGCGAGTGATGCCGTATTGGGGATGGTCGGCAGATTTGCCGGAAGTAGCGGCGTTATAGGGAGTGACCAGCATCGGGATCTTGCGCCAGTATTCAATCGGGCCGGCCGGCGTGTCCAGAGTGCGCACGACCACGCTGGTGCCATAAGCAATAATCTGGGTGCTTGGCTCCTGGTCTAACCACTCATCTTCCAGTCTCCGCCACACCTCCTGGCCGTTTTCATACCGAATCCGGGTGCGGCTCTTGATGACCCCGGTCACGCCCACCTGCCGTTTTTCTTGCTGGTCAACCTCCATCTCGGCATCGGGAATCCACTCGCTTTCAAAGGGGATAAATTCCTCTTCGATTTCAACGGCTTCACGCACCCGAACCACTTCAATCAGGGTATCGCCGGCAATCGGCTGTTTGGCTGCTGGCCGGCTGTAATCCTCGCCCATCAGCGCCACACCTTCCTGGGCTAACACTTCGCCGACCGTCTTGCCGCGCGTGCGTGTTTTGATGAGCCGGCCGTCCACCGTCAGAGCGACCGGCAGCGAGCGCTGCACGTAAATTCGCATCCCCGGCGACAGGCGTGTACCGAGACCGGGCGTTACCTTATCCCCTAAAAACAGGGTTAAACCTTGTTCCAACAGCGCCTCGCCGACGTTGGGCTGGGTTGTGTAAAACGTGCTGCTAACCTGGCCGTCGTGCAGGCTGATCGGCACGGCCCGCCGGATAATCAGTTGGACCGGCGCAGGGCGGGCTGAGGCGATGGCCCCTTGCGGCGTTCGGGCGGCGGCCAGGAGATGAGTGATACCTTTAGCTAAAGAGGGCGCACTTTGGCCTGCCGGTAAAGGCGACTGGGGCGGGACAACTTGCCCCTCAATCAAAATCTTGTCCCGAGGATTGGTTATCAGGCCAGCCTCGGCCAGAACCTCGCCGACGGTGGGCTGATGAGTCAGCAGACGCCAGGTCCGGCCATCCGCTTCAATCGAGACCGGCCGGGCCAGTTGGATGGCGAGGGTTTCGCCCGGCGCGAGTTGGTGGTTGAGCGGCGGCTGGACCCGATCTTCAGGCTGCAAGGTCAATCCGGCAGCTTGGACAATCGCCGCCACTTCCAGGCGGTGAGTGCGCATAGGGTAGGGCTGGCCGTTGATCACCAGGGTAACCGGCTGGCCGGTGAGCTGATATCCAGCCCACAGCGCCAGGAGCAGACCAACCGCTCCCAGGCTGCGCCACCAAGCAGAGTTGAATCGCCTGTGCTGAGGCTGCTGACTTATCGGTTGGGCTGTTGGATGGCTCAGCATCGTTAAGCTAGCTCTGTTTGCCCGGCCATTTGCAGGGGTAGATAGTGGTTAGCCACTGGAAGCCGAAGGATTGCAGGATAGGCCGGCTCATAGGGCTGGCATCTACGGTCAGAAAGCGGACACCCCGGCGGCGCGCCTCTTGGGCGCGGACGGCCAGCACGGCGCTGTAAAGACCGCGCTTCCGATAAGCCGGCAGGGTTGATCCGCCCCACAGGCTGGCAAATTGGCTGCCTTCGTGAAAATAGATCCAGGCCGCACTGGCCGGAAGTCCGTCAACATAGGCGGCGTAGATGCAGATGTGAGCGGGGTCCTGCTGTAAATCATGGGCTAAACGCTCGTGGAGGATCGTAAAGTCCTCTTGCCAGACACCTTCATGCACAATCGCCAGGTCACGCAGATTATCGGGGTCGGTGATGCGCCGCACGTCGTGGCTTACAGGCTGGAACAAGACGGCGGGGGCGCTCTCGAGGTCGAGGACAACCAGAGCTTCAGGCTCTTCGGCTTCAAAACCGTGGGCCAAAAGCCGGTCTTTCAAATCGGCAGGCGTGTCATGGGCGTAAACTTTCCACTCAAGCTCGTGACCCAGGTGGTCAAAGTAAGCAATTTCGGCGCGGATAGCGGCCTCGACATTATCGGGGGTGAGCCAGGAATAAATAATGGCGCTCTCCGGGTGGTAGAGGCCCACTTGCCGGACCACGGTAGGCGTCACCTCGCGGCGGACATCGGAAAATTCGACATCACGCCGTTGTTCCTGGTCAAACAGGGCAAGGATTTGATCAGCGTTCATAAGAAAAAAGCGGATCAAACTGATCCGCCCATTGACCCCCTCCCTGGCCCCTCCCCCTCGCAGGGGAGGGAATTGCTGTTGCTCAGGGCGACGGCAACCGAGTAGCTCCGGCCAGGCTGCCCTACGGCGCCCAGGAGGGACCACTTAAGGCTGCTTCCTTCCGGACCTGACCTGGTTCGCAGGCTCCTGCCGCGCAGGACCCAACCCTCAACACTACCCGGTTGCCCTCGCTCTGAACAGATGTCAGTAGCCAGTAGTCAGTAGTCAGAAAAAATTTTGTCTGACTACTGACATCTGACTACACCTATACTGATAAAGGCGGAGAGGGAGGGATTCGAACCCTCGAGGCTGTTACACCTACGCGATTTCCAATCGCGCGCACTAGACCAGCTATGCGACCTCTCCAAACGTTAAACGTTCAACGTTTCAGCGGGGAGGGTGGGATTCGAACCCACGGTAGACCGGAGCCTACAGCGGTTTTCGAGACCGCCCCATTCGACCACTCTGGCACCTCCCCAGGCTAACAATTAATTGTCAATAATGAATTGTCAATTATTAATTGATGCGCCGTTAAGGTAAATTCTTACGGCAACGGCAAAAAATTATAGCATGGGGAAGGGGAAGGGGCAAAAGTTCTAAACAGACCTCGAAGGTCTTTAAATTTACCGCTTCTCCAACGGGGCGAAGCTGGTGGACAGCTTTTTGATGCCCTGGCTGGGGAAGGCGACCTGCACAAATTCCTCATCGCCTTCCCGCTCCACCTTGATGACGGTACCATCGCCAAATTTGCTGTGATGCACCCGGTCGCCGGTTTTGAAGCCGCTTGTTTTGGGCGGCGCACTCACTCGGGCCGGTTGGTTCCAGCGGCTGCTAAGCTGGCGGGCCTCCTGGCGGGTGGTGAAGGGGGAGCCGGGACGTTTGCGCTGGCTGTTATCTTCCAGCAGCTCCGGCGGAATGTCGGCCAGAAAGCGGGAGGGGGCGGTAGGTTCGTCAAAACCGTAGCTGGAGCGGCGGAAGGCGCGGACAAGATAGAGCCGGTCTTTGGCCCGAGTCAGGCCGACGTAGGCCAGGCGGCGCTCCTCTTCCATCTGTTCAGGGTCAGCCAGGCTGCGGCTGTGGGGAAAGATGCCTTCTTCCATGCCAATCATAAATACGACCGGAAATTCCAGCCCCTTGGCCGTGTGCAGGGTCAGCAGGGGAACGCGGTCGCCTTCATCGCCCAGGGCATCCACATCGGAAACCAGGGCGACGCCTTCCAAAAACAGGCTCAGGGCTTCGTCGCCTTCCAGCCCGCCGAAATCCGCGGCTTTACGGCCCAGCTCCTCCAGGTTTTCCCAACGATCATCGCCTTCGGGGGTATTGTCTTTGATAAAGGTTTTGTAGCCGGTGCGAGCCAGGGTCAGTTCGTACAGTTCGGTCAGGTTCAGCTTTTTCTTGGCGTTGACGAGCATAGCCATCACTTGCCCAAATTCGACCAAGGCTCGCCGGGCTTTGCCTTTGAAGGGCGCGGGGAGGCGGGGAGGCGAGAGGCGAGTCGCCGGCAAGCTCTGATGGTCAGACTCAGGCTGGCTCACTTCTTCATCGGCGACCAACTGCTGCAAGGCTTGCCAGGGTGTAATCCCGGACTCATAGGCCCAGCCGTACAGGTCAGCCACTGTCTTTGCGCCGATAGCCCGCGGCGGCACGTTGATGATTCGCTCCAGGCTGACGCTGTCTTCCGGGTTGTGGATCAGGCGGAGGTAGGCCAGGGCGTCTTTGATTTCCTTGCGCTGGTAAAAGCTGGTGCCGCGCAGCAGGCGATAGGGGATGTTGTGGGTGATAAAAATTTCTTCGGGCAGGCGGCTTTGGGCGTTGGTCCGGTACATCACCGCGATATCGCCCAGGGCGTACCCCTCCTGCTGCAGCCGGCGAATCTCCTCGGCCACAAAACTGGCTTCCTCGCGCTCGTTGTAGGCTTCAATTACCCGGATTTTGGCCCCCTGGCCGCGCTCGGTGAACAGTTCGTTGTCAATCCGGTTTTTGTTTTTGCGGATGACATGCTTGGCCGCGGTCAGAATGGTGTCGGTGGAGCGGTAATTTTGGGAGAGGCGAATCAGCTTGTGGTCGGGGTAATCCTCGCGGAAACGCAGCACGTTGCGATAATCGGCCCCACGCCAGGAGTAAACCCCCTGGTCCAGGTCGCCGACCACAAACAGGTTGCGATGGCCGCCGGCCACAATTTTGGTCAGCTCATACTGGACCATGTTGGTGTCCTGGAACTCGTCCACCATGACGTGCTGGTACTGCTGCTGGTACTTTTCCCGCACATCCTTATTGTCGCGGAAAAGCTGCAAGGTGATCAGCAGCAGGTCGTCAAAGTCCAGGGCGTTGTTTTCGACCAGCACCTTTTGGTAGCGCTCGTAAACACGGGCGACAATCTCCTCCTGCCAGGTTCGGCGGGGGAACTTGTCGGGCAGGATCATTTCATTTTTGGCTTTGGAAATGGCATGGTGGATCGAGGCCGGTTTCCAGGCTTTTTCATCCAGGTCCAGGTCACGGACAGCTCGCTTGACCACAGCTTGCTGGTCGTCGGTATCGTAAATGTTGAAACTGCGGGTATAGTGGCCCAGCGCCTGAATATCCTGGCGCAGCCAGCGGGCGCACAGGGCATGGAACGTGCCCACGGCCAGACTGGCTACCTGGGCCTCGCTCAGCATCTCTTCCAGGCGGCTTTTCATCTCGCGGGCGGCCTTGTTGGTAAAAGTGACCGCCACAATATGCCAGGGAGCCACGCCGCAGGCTTTGATGAGGTAAGCAATGCGATGGGTCAGCGCCCGCGTTTTGCCCGACCCCGGCCCGGCCAGGGCCAGCACCGGCCCGCTGATCGTGGTCACGGCCTCTCGCTGGGCAGAGTTGAGATCGGCTAAAAGATCCATCAGAGTTTGCTCCAATCTTGCGTTTCCGGGCTGGGATTGTACCACGAAGGGAGGAGATTTGGAAGATGGGGGATGGAAGATAGAAGATGGAGGATAGAGGATAGAGAATGGAAGATAGAGGGCAGAACTTGTCTCGAAGGCGAAGCTTGCTTTGTTGGACGGCCGGACAGTTGCGCCAAACCGGAGACAGGGTACAATGTTCGGTATGAGCGGGTTGAAGATGTCCGTTTTAGGCATGACTGGGCTGCTGATTTTATCGCTCGCTTGTGCCGTGTCTCTGTTTCAGCCCCGACCCAAAGTGCAGGTGCTGGTGGAGACGGTAGTCGTCGAGCGGGCTGAGGTGGCCCTGGTAGGGGTTTATGATCCTCAGGACCCAAGCGCCAGGGCCAGGCAGTTCCAGGAACGGCTGCGTAACTTTGAGGCGGAGACAGGCAGCCAGGTCAACTATACCAGCCAGGCCAGGGAGAGTATCAGCGAGTATATCCTGACCCATCTGGCGGCAGGTGTGCCGATAGACCTGGCCCCGGTCGAGCCTGAAACAGTGGCCCAACTGGTCGAAGCGGACCTGCTCCTGTCCTTTGACGAATTGGGACAAGCGCAGTTAGCCAGTCCTTACCTGGGCGACTCTGCCTGCCTCATACGAGGCAAACGCTACTGCGCCACCGATATCGAGGGCTTGGCCTGGATTATCCCCAAGCACACGGCCCACCCGGTTGAGGCCGTCAATTTGTTGGCCCGGCTGGTTAAATAAGCAAGTGACACGGAGATTCACAGAGCAGGCACGGAGGGACACGGAGAGAAAAAGGATTGATTTCTCTGTGCATCTCGGTGTTATCTCTGTGCGTCTCTGTGACCTGAACAGTACCCTATGAAGATGAGGAGAGGATAAACTGATGTCCGCTGAACAAAAAGCCAAAGTCCAGGCCCAATTCGGCCCGTCGAGCGACGCTTACGCGACGAGCGATGTTCACGCCAAAGGGGAAAGCCTGGCGCTGTTAGTGGAACTGGTCCGGCCGCAGCCGGGCTGGCAGGTGTTGGATGTCGCGACGGGCGCGGGCCATACCGCCCTGGCTTTTGCTCCGCATGTGGCTCGCGTTGTCGCCACGGATTTGACCGCGGAGATGCTGGCCAAAACCGCCGAGCTGGCGGCCAAACGCGGCTTGACCAACGTCGAAACTCAGCCCGCCGATGCCGAGAGTCTGCCCTTTGACGGCGCCTCGTTTGACCTGGTCACCTGCCGTATCGCCCTTCACCACTTTCCCAATTCCCGCCAGGCTCTGACGGAGTTTGCCCGCGTGCTCAAGCCAGGCGGCTTGCTCGGTTTCACTGACAACATCACCGTGCCCGACCGGCAGGCCGCCGGTTACTACAATGCCTACGAAAAGCTGCGCGACCCGTCACATAACTGGGTTTATCCGCTGGTGCGCCTGCAGGCGATGATTGAAGACGCCGGCCTGAGGGTCGAAGCCAGCCGCGAACTGAGCAAAGAGTTCGAGTTCCACGAGTGGGCCGACCGGCAGTACGCCTCTGCCGCCACCAAGGAGAAGCTGCTGGAGATGATGCGCCATCTGCCGGAGCTGCTCCAGCCCTTTTTCGCTCCGCGCTGGGCTGATGAGACGATGTATTTTACGCTGCACGAGGCGGTCATCATCGCTCGACGCGGCGAGGAATGAGGTCCAATTTTTAGGCGTAAGGGCGCAAGGCCTTGCGCCCCTACCAGACTGTCGGTTAACCGCCGCCGGTCACGGCTCGGGTCGGCGTCCGGGTCGGTGAGGGGGTTGACCCGGGCAAATTGAGAAAATTGTATTCGGTGATAACCCACTGGCCGTTGCGCCGGGTGATGGTATAGATGAATCTAAAGGCTTCTTGATAATCCGTTTTGGTCGGACCGCCATAAGTCCAGCGTTCCGAACTCGTCACCACCAGGCGGTTGCCCGGAAGTTGGCTCTCAATTGCCGGGCGATTAAGATACTCAAACTTCACGTTTAACGGTTTGGCATACCGGTCGTAAATATCGGTGGCAAAGGCGCGAGCAGTAGTCAGCGCTCTGCCCTGCCAGACCGTCCCCATTTTTTTTAGGTTATCCTCGGTCGCCTCGACAATCGCATCGTGCAGCAAATCATTGCCGGCCTCTACCGCGGCGATAGCGGCCTGGCGCACCGTTGCGGGCAAGGTTGGGGTAGGGGTGACGGTCGGCGTGGGCGTGTTAGTTGGCGTTGGGGTAGCGGTTGGCCTGGGAGTGGCCGTGGCCGTTGGGGTGGCGGTTGGCGTGGCCGTTGGTGGGATCGGCGTCGGGGTAAAGGTGGCCGTAGCGGTGGGGGTTGCGGTCGGCGGCGGAGTCGAGGTGGCCGTGGAGGTCGGTGTATCAGTCGGCGTGGCCGTCGGCGGGACTGGAGTTAGGGTGAAGGTCGGCGGCAGCGGGGTCGAGGTGGAGGTGGCAGTTGCGGTGTTGGTCGGCGGGGGTGGCGGAGTAGGAGTAGGCGTCGGCTCCTGAGTAGGGGTCGGCGTGGGGACTGGAGCAGTCTCGGTTGAAGTAGCGACGACGGCCGCAATTAAGGTTGCCGTCACTGTTACTTTGGTGGGGGTAACAGTGCTGTTTGGGGTGGGTGTGTTTGAAGGGACTGGGGTTGGGGAAGCTGCCCGGACCGTTGGCGTGTCGCCTGGTTGCGGACTCTCCGCAGGCGGTGAGGGTGGAGGAGGGGTTGGCGAACTCTGGAGCTGTGCTATAGGAGTCACGGCGACGCTGACAGGCTGTTGAGCGACATTTGGCAGTGGTGTAAAAGCGGCGGCAATCAGCCAGGCCAAGCCACCCCAAACCAAACCCCACAGGAGCAGCCCGACGATCCCGGCTCCGGCCCGCCGGGCCGAACTGCGGGAAGTATTCAGGATAATGGGTCCAATCTGCTGCCGCCCCCTTAGAGCCGCCAGAATCAGCAGCGGCCCGATGATAATCAGGATCACCGGCAGCAGCAACAGCAGTAGAATCAGACGAACCAAATCGGCCAGAGCACGCATTTGCCAATAACCTCAGCGCCTTCTTTCAGCAGCAGGCTCCATTTAAGCACAGTCAGGCCGTTTGCACAAACGAATTGGCCTATTGTCAGCAGCAAGACGATGTGCTAAAATGACCAGGGTGGAGGAATTCTTTGTTACCCTAACCAAACGAGGTGGACCATGCGGATTTGGCCCTGGAAACAAGCTAACTCGAAGTTGCGGAATTGGCTGGTTAACCTCATTCTCCTGATTCTGGCTACCGCGCTCATGCTGGTTTTAAGTGAGGGCTTGCTGCGCTGGTTCGATGGCTATCGCTTTTCAACCCTGAAATTAAACCAGGATAACACCACAATCTCTGCTCCAGACCAGAACCGATGAGCCTAAAAATACGACAAATTAGCCTCTGTTTAGAACTCCTCGCGGCGCTGCTGGCCGCCTCCATCTTCCCCACCGCTGCGACTGCCGCTGTTCCCTCCATAAGAGACTCCGCCTGTGCCGAAATCTACACCGTTCAAGCCGATGACTGGTTGAGTAAAATTGCCGACAAGCTGCTGGGCGACTTGCTGGCCTACCCGGCTATTATCAGTGCTACTAACCAGAAGCATGCCGCCGATGCCAGCTTTGCCGAAGTTACCAACCCCGATTTGATTGAAGTCGGCTGGAAACTGTGCATTCCTGCCGGAACTCAAGCCGAAGAACTGCTGACCGAGGCAACTAAGCCGGCTCCAACCCCGCCTGCCCTCGACACCCTGGCTGTCTACACCCTGGATGATTTTGTCAACGATTTTAAGTTCACGCCGTATGTCAAGCCGGAGTGGATTTACACCTCGCCGGAACGATTGACCCCTTTTGCCGTTCGACCGGAACATGCGGCCAGGGCGGAGCAGTACGGCTATCGAGCTAACTATCTGTGGAATAAGTACTTATCGGATGGCTACTTTCTCAACTCGGGCATTTTCCGGGCTGTCCCGCCGGAGGTCTACAGCTACGACCCGTCCTGGCGAACCGCCTACCCGCGCTATCGCTACCCAGCCAATGTCACGCTGCCCACCGGCCTGACGACCAACCCGTTCGGCTGGCGCGGCCCTGCCCTTAGCCTTAAAAAACCGGCGCGGACGATTCGCATTGCCTGTGTCGGCGCTTCGACAACGGTGGACGGCCACTCGCTGCCCTTTTCTTACCCCGAACTGTTGCAGCATTGGCTCAACCTGTGGGCGCAGGAGTCAGGCTACAACGTGCGTTTTGAGGTGATTAATGCCGGGCGGGAGGGTATTGGCTCGCGCGACATCGCCGCGGTGGCCCGCTACGAAGTGCTGCCGCTGGATGTTGACTACGTGGTATATTATGAAGGCTCCAACCAGTTTGACCCGCGCACTATGGTCAGCTACCCCGCCGACGTTACCTTTGGCCAGCCGCCCGCCGGCGTAGCTCCCAACTTTGCCAACGTGGACTCGAACGATAAAACCTGGCTGGATCAGTTGAGCGAATATTCGGCCCTGGCGGCACGCGCTCGTTCCCTGGTCGAGCAGTTTTCCATCACCGGTTCAGAACCGGCCAAGCCGGAGCAGACTTTTTTTCTACCCGATGGACTGAATGAGTTTAAACCGGACCGGGCGCATCTGGGCAAAGCACTGGCCCTTAAAGCTATCCTGGCCGATCTGAATAAAATTAAACACGACCTGGAGGCCCAGAACGTTAAATTTGTGCTGGCCACCTTTGACTGGTTCGTGTACGACGGCCTGGTGCTCGATCCGGCCCGTCACCGGGTGCTTTATGGTTATCTTAACCGGATTTACTGGCCGATCAGCTACGCCAACATGCGGCGCATGGCCGATTTGCAGAACCGGGTTTTCCGGCTGTGGGCCGCCGAAAACCGGGTCAGCCTGATTGATGTAGCCGGGCAGATGCCCAAACACCCCGACCTGTACGATGATGCGATTCATAACACCGAGTTAGGTATTCGCATCCGGGCCTGGATCAACTTCCAAACGTTGGTGCCGTTGTTGAAGCGAGACATTGAAATCAAGCGCCTACCCCGCCCGGCGCGGCTGTTTTATGAGGAGCATCCCTACCTCCAGTCTGGATACGAAATCCGCGCCCTGCCGGTTAATCAAACTGTCCAGTAATCTCTTATGGTGTGAGTCCGTTTATGGCTCAATGACAACCCAACGGGTAAGGCATAGTAAGAGGAAAAGTACGCATGATCCAACAGGGCATTGCTGCGGCTAAAGCAGGCGATAAAGACCAAGCCCGTGAAATTCTGCAAAAAATTCTTAGACAGGACCCCAAAAATGAAACAGCCTGGTGGTGGCTGGCGTCCGTACTGGATCAAGAAGACGCAATTATTTGCCTAAAAAACGTCCTGAAGCTAAATCCCGCCAATACGAAAGCTCAAACAGCCCTCGCCAGGCTCGAATCAGGGGGAAGCGCTTCAATCACCCCTAAAAAAGTCGAACCTCGACCAAGAGCACCGCAGCAGGAAAGACCCGAAGAACAAATCACCGAGTATAGTTTTTCAGCGCGCCATAGACAGGAAGAAATAGCCGCATGGCTTGAATATGCGGAGCATTTATACCAACAAGGCCAAACTCGCCCGCAGATGAAAGCCAGCTTAAAAATGAGAGGGGTTAATCAAGAGTATATCACCATCGTGTTCAAGAAATTTGTTGAGCAGCGCAAAAAAGGCGGCCTGAAGAAAATGTTCCAGGGCGGCACAGGCTGCCTGGGAGCGCTGGTCGTCACGGTGGTCTTGTTTCTTTTCTTTTATGCCCTGACCGATAGTACTGTTGTGGTTAGAACTACCTTATTCATAACAGGGGGAGCTATGTTCCTGGGCATCATCCTGTTTCTAGGGGGCTTGATTCAGTATATTTCAGCCTGGTGGCTAGACTAACGCCACAAGGTGGTGGTTAAATTGCAGGTGATAGTTTCGGAGTCCAAAGCTGAGCTTTGGGACTCCATCACTTACTTTGCAACCACAACCCGCAACAAAAAGCCCCCGTGAACAGCGGGGGCTTTTTCTTTAGAAGGTCACAGCTATTTCTTGGCGTACATCAATGACTCGCGCACCATTAAGTTGGTCTGCCGGATTTTAAGGGCCAGATCGGCGGCCAGGTTACGCATGATCACGTAGCCCATTTCATAATTGCTTTCGAGCAGCTTCATAAAATCTTTGCGCTCGATGACCAGCAGTTTGCTTGTTTCGGAACGGCAGCGGGCCGAGGCCGAGCGAACTCCCGGATCAACCAAGGCTACTTCGCCAAAAGACTGCCCCCGGCGCAGCACGGCGATGGTAGTCGGCTCGTGGAGGTTGGAGCCATCGCCAATTGTGTCCGGGTCTACTTGAATTTCTACTTCTCCCTCGGCAATAATGTAAAATTCATTGCTGGCCAGGTTTTCTTTAAAGATAACTTCGCCCTGACTATAACTTTTTTCGTGGCAAACTGCCTCAATTGCAGCCAGTTGATTGGAGTCTAAATCCTGAAAGATATCAACCTGCTCCAAAATGTACTTTTTCGACATGCGCGGCTTCTCCTTAAACAAGTCCGGGGGCGCGATAAATAAACCCCTGATTGTTCTTTCATCTTAACATAGCCCCCAAAAAACGTCAATGGGACTTTGGCTTTAATTATGGGGACGATTGGAGGCTTGCCCATGCGTTAACGTTGGGTGTGCGCTGCTCTGGCTAATAACTCAAAGAGGCGGGCTACGCCATCGCCGGTTTTGGCGCTGGTTTCCAGGTAGGCGGCGCTGATCGAAGCGGCATATTGTTTACCCTCGCCCGCCTCCACGATCCGATTGGGCATATCAATTTTATTACCGATCACCAGGAAGCGGTTATGATCCACCACTGTTTTAGCCTCTTGCAGCCAGCGGGACAGATCCTCAAATGACTGCCGGTCGGTCACATCGAAGACCATGGCCACCGCCCGCGCGCCCCGGTAGAAGTTCTCCCGAAAGGAGGCAAAACGCTCCTGGCCGGCCAGATCCCACACGGTCAACTTAAACGATAAGCCGCCGCTTTTGACATTCACCGTCTGGAAGTCAACCCCAATGGTCATAATCCGCGACTCTTGGAACATGCCGGTAGCGAAACGCCGCAGCAGAGTCGTCTTGCCAACGTTGCCATCGCCGATGATGGCGACTTTGTATCGCAGGATTTGCTCCGAAGTTATCTCGGTCATAACTCTCTCTGGACGCCTCTGGCAATTATCTCAACAATCGTAACTACTCAGCCTACCAGGTGACTGGCACTTCAATCGGATAAATGAGGCTTGATTTTGCTTCAGTACATATTTTATTGAAGCGAAAGTGCCAGTCACCTGAGCAGTCACCTTTACTTTTCCCCAGGGGACTGGCTCACTTTGAGAAACATATCGTAATTGAATAGGAGTTGATTTTCGGGAATGGGCGAGTTAGCCAGAGCAGCAGCATTGATCTTTTCAAAGTGCTCATGCGCCTGGCGCAGGCTGAGGCTCTCGATATCCGCCGGATCGGTCGAGTAGAGCACAATCAGGGTGGTTTTCTGGCCGGGGACATAAATCAGCACCTTACCATCGTCGGTAACTGCTTTGCGGGCGCCCGTGCCCATAATTTCGGCGATGGCCGAGCGGAAGCCGGAGAAAAAGCCAACCACCAGTTCGCTTTCCAACGGAAACTGGCCGACCGTGTGCAGCGGCAGGCTGGTGAGGTTATCATAAACGGCATAAGCCTGCACCTTGGCTGCAAAGCGCTGGCGAATAACCATGCTCTCGCCGGTACCCACTTTGAGCATGGCCGGGTCGCTGGCCTGTTGCATAAAGCCGCGCATGATGCGCCGTTGATTCTGGTAATGACGGTACAGGTTTTCAAATTGGGCGCGATTAATCAAGCCATCGGCCAGGTCCTGAACGGTTTGATCCAGCTTGTTTTCCAGGAGTTGCAGTTGGGCTTCGATGTCTTGACCCGGATCAGGTGAGGCAGTGGGTTGGGCGGCCGGGCCGGTCGCAGCTTTGGGGTCAGCGTCCGTCAGCCAGGCCATAAAGCGGTTCCATAAATTCACGTCAAATAACCCCTTGGATTTTCCTCTTGGCCCCAGACCCTAAAGGTCTTTGAGACCTTTAGGGTCTTCAGCTTCATTCTAACTCTTAATATTCTAGCATGGTTTTTAGCTTTGTACCAGCGAGACAAATATATCAGATTTCGCTCAAACATCTAATTCCCTGTATAATATGTCAAAGTAACACGTAGCCAAGTGACAAAGTAGCAGGTAGCCAGGTAACAGCTAGCAGTTTTGCTAGGCTGCTACCCCGCTGCCCTGGAAACCTAGAAAGCAGACATCTTTTGGCCAGAGTATATGTTTCCCTTGACATTGAAACAACGGGCCTCGACCCGGAGCAGGATGCGATTCTGGAAATCGGCGCGATTCGCTTCAAAGGCAGCCAGGTTTACGAAACCTTCCAGACCATGCTTGATCCGGGCCGGCCTGTCCCCTATAAGATTCAACAACTGACCGGTATTACCCCGGCCGACCTTAAAGGCGCGCCCAAAATTGAGACAGTATTGCCGGACCTGCGCCGTTTTGTGGGGGATAACCCGATTATCGGCCACAATATTGGCTTTGATTTGAGTTTTTTATACCGGCAAGGCTTGTTTGAGCAAAATGTCGGGATTGACACCTTTGAACTGGCCAGTATTCTGCTGCCGCATGCCGGTCGTTATGGGCTGACCGCCCTTTTGAACTACCTGGCGGTCACCCTGCCGCCCGACGGGCAGGCTCACCGGGCGCTCGATGATGCTGAGGCAGCGCGGCGGCTCTTTGAAGCCCTGCTCGATCAGGCCCGCCGCCTCGACGGTCGGATCATCGAAGAGGTGGCCCATATTGCCAGCCGGACCGATTGGCCCCTGGCCCTCATTTTCCGCGACCTGGGCCGGGAACGCCGCTACAGCGCCCCGGTCGGCACGCTGGGCCAGCAGTTGGCCGCCAAGGGGCTGATGGATGACTTTTCGGTGGATGGCGGCTTTGCCCTGATGCGCTCCGGCCCGGACAGCCGGGCTTTTGACCCGCCTTTGAAACCCGCGCCCAACCCAACGCCGTTGGACATAAAAACACTCTCCGGGCTGCTGGAAAAAGATGGCCTGTTTGAACGCAGCTTCGCCGGATTTGAGTACCGCCCGCAGCAGGTTGACATGCTCGCCAGCGTGGCTGGCGCCTTCAACGAGTCGCACCACTTGATGGTCGAGGCCGGCACCGGCACCGGCAAATCCATGGCCTACCTGATCCCGGCAATCTACTGGGCCGTGCAGAACGGGCAGCGGGTGGTCATCTCGACCAATACGATCAATCTGCAAGACCAGCTTATCAACAAAGATATTCCGGCGCTGCAAAGAATCTTGCCGGTTGAATTTAGAGCCGTGGCGCTCAAGGGGCGCAGCAATTATGTCTGCCCGCACCGGGTGCAGATGTTTCGGGAGAAGGAAAATCTCAATCCCAAAGAGCTGCGGCTGCTGGCCAAACTGTTAGTCTGGCTGCCCAGCACCACCACCGGCGATCGGGAAGAATTGTTTATGCCCGACTATGCCGAGCAGGCCCTGTGGAGCCAGATTGCTTCCGACAGCACAACCTGCACCCCGCGCACCTGCACCGCCGAAACCTGTTTTTACGCCCGCGCCCGCCGCGCCGCCGAATCGGCCCATGTGATTGTGGTCAACCACGCCCTGCTGCTGGCCGATATTGCCGTAGACAGCCGGGTTATTCCTGAGTACAAATACTTGATTATTGACGAGGCTCACCACCTGGAAGACAATGTGACCAACCAGTTGAGTTTCCAGGTAGATCAAAAGTCGCTGGGGCAACTGTTGAGCGAGTTGAGCCAGCCCTTACGCAGCAGCGGCCAGCGGGCCGGCTTTATCCATGAGGTTGGCCGCCGCTGCTTGAGCGCCGTGCCCAACCACGTCCGGGGCGATGTCAACGACATCGTCTACAAGAGCCACGAGGCGGTGGACAAGGCGGCCAAGGGCGTGCGCCAGCTTTTCACGGCGCTCAGCACCTTTGTGAACGAATTTCCCGGCGGCAGCCGCTACAATCAGAAGATCCGCCTCACCGACGATACCCGCGCCCAGTCAGCTTGGTCAAACGTGGAATTGACCTGGGATCATACCGGGGCCGGTCTGGACGATGTTTCCAGAGCTTTGAGTATCCTCTACACCATGCTGACCGAGTTAGAAAGCTACGATGTGCCGAATTGGGAGGAACTGCTGGCCACCCTGGCCTTCTATCGCAGCCAATTGGACGAGGTGCGCAGCAATTTGCACGTCATTTTGGCCCAACCCAGCCGGGAGCGGATTTTGTGGGTGGAGCAGAATATGCAAACCAAGGCCTTGTCGCTGCATAATGCGCCGCTGCATGTCGGCAGCCTGGTGCATGAGCATCTGCTGAAACCGAAAGAGTCGGTGGTACTGACCTCGGCCACGCTGCGCACCCACAACTCCTTTGAATATCTCCAGGAACGGCTGCACCTGTGGGACGCCGAGGAAGCGGCGGTTGGCTCGCCGTTTGATTACGAGAACAACACCCTGCTTTACCTGCCCACCGATATTCCTGAGCCGGATTCACCGGGCCACCAGAAAGCAGTGGAAGCGGCCCTGGTTGACCTGGTCAAACAAATTCGGGGCCGGACCCTGGTGCTTTTTACCGCCTACACCCAACTGCGCAACACAGCCAACAACATCAAAGGCGCGCTCGCCGAAGCCGGGATTGTCGTCTATGAGCAGGGCGATGGAACCAATCGCCGCCAGATGCTCGAAAATTTCAAGAATGCCGAGCAGGCGGTTTTGCTGGGCACGCGTTCCTTCTGGGAGGGCGTAGATATTCCCGGCTCGGCCCTGAGCTGCGTGGTCATCACCCGCGTTCCTTTCGCCGTGCCCAGCGACCCGATTGTGGCCGCCCGCGCCGAAACCTTTGACGACGCTTTTAGCCAATATTCTATTCCGCAGGCCATTTTAATGTTTCGCCAGGGCTTTGGACGGCTCATCCGCTCCCACCAGGATCGAGGCGTCGTAGCCATTTTCGACCGGCGGGTCATCAGCAAAAGTTACGGCCAGGCCTTTCTTGAATCGCTGCCCAACGTCACCGAGCAGCGCGGCCTGCTGGCTAACCTGCCCAAAATGGCCGAGGATTGGATTGATTACGGAGGAATCTAAGGATTTTGGATTTCAGATTTTGGATTTCAGATTTTGTTATTCGGGAACTTTGTGTTGACCGCCGAATTTTAGCGGTAATGCGGGATGCGTAATGCGTAAAGTTACAGATTCTAGCTTATGCATCACGCCTCACGTATCACGCATCAGTATATTTACCTATCACATCTTGGAGGAAAGAATTATGATCGAAGTCAATGCCTTGCGCAAAGGGACCACCTTTACCCACGAGGGCGAGCTTTACAAAGTATTGGAATTTACCCACAACAAAACAGGACGTGGCGGAGCCACGATCCGGACCAAAGTGGTCAATCTGCGCACCGGCTCCATTTACGAGAAAACCTTTAGCGGCGGCGAGCGGGTCGCGGATATCAGCCTGGATCACACCGAGGCCCAATATCTTTACAACGACGGCGAGTTGTATCACTTCATGGATACCGAAACCTACGAGCAGCCGGCCTTCAACGCCGATGTGCTGGGCGACATTGTGCCCTATTTAACCGAGGGGATGAAAGTAAAAATTTCCAGCTATAACGGCGAGGCGCTGGACATCGAAATTCCGACGACCGTAGAGCTGGAGGTGGTCGAAGCGGAACCGGGCTTTGCCGGCGACACCGCTCAGGGCGCAACCAAGCCGGTCACTGTTTCCACCGGCCTGGTGGTGAATACGCCTTTGTTTGTCAACGTCGGCGATGTCATTCGCATTGACACCCGCACCGGGCAGTATCTCACCCGCGTATAAGACAGAGACGCGAAGAGGCGAAGGCAGGATGAGGCGAGGACAAACTTCGCCTCATCTGTTCTAATGCGTTTCTAACGTAAGCCTGCTATACTACTTTATTATGAAAACGCCTGCTGGCAAAGAGTGTAAATATTATTTTGGCGACTTTCACCGGGGCCGCAGCGTCCAGGCCTGCCGCCTGATTGAGCAGAATCCCGAATCGCCGCCGTGGCAGCCCGGCCTATGCCAGAACTGCCCCGTGCCCGATATTCTGCGGGCCAACGGTTCCTCGGCCCTCAAATTGGATGGCGTTGTCGTCAAAAAGTTTTTTGGCTTCAAACAGCAGGTCGAAGTGACCGGCTGGTGCAGCGAATGTTTCAGCGAAGTGCCTAACCCCCTGCTCGGCTGCCCTCATTGCAGCCGTACTCGCTATCCTTCTATTTTGGATTTGGATGAGGGACCCAAATAAAAAAGTAAATACCTCTGAGGCCCCCCTATAGCCCTATCCAAACCGATAGCCAATCCCCCACTCATTGTAGATCAAACTAGGCTTGTTTGGATCTGTTTCAATCTTGCGCCGGAGATAACTAATATATAGGCGTAAACAATCCATTTCACTCATATACTCTGATCCCCAAACTTCTCGCAATAGAAAGTCATGAGGAAGTGTATGTCCTTGGTACTGGATTAGCACTGATAAAAGACGAAACTCTGTTGGACTTAAGTAAATGCTTTTGCCCCCGACAGTTACCTGGTGTCTTTCATAATCAACGACCAGATTATCATAGGTGAAGATACGCTTACGATCATTACTATCTTTTCCATTTAAGCGAGGGACGCGCCGTAGAATTGCAGTGATACGGGCCACTAGCTCTTGAGCCGTAACAGGCTTGATAATATATCCATCGGCTCCCAAATTTAGACCTTTAACCACATTTTCCTCTGAGCCAAAGGCGGTTAGCATAATAATCGGTATATTAGACGTCTCTTTGAGGCGAGAACATATTTGCCAACCGTCCAAATCGGGCAGCATAATATCCAGGATAACCGCATCTGGGTTGACGGTAAAAGCTTTTTGTAAGCCTACAAGCGCATTGTGGGCCACATGCACTTGGAAACCACTTTTGGTTAATATCAGCCGCAGTGCATTGCTGAAAGCCATGTCATCTTCAATAACCAACAACGTATCAGCCATCACAATCTTCTCCCATTGTTTAAGGCAAAACAAAACCGAAACAAAAAAGGCAGCCTGGCCAATCGAACGATCAACTCAAGGCGCTAACAAAAAAACCCTTCTGTCGAATAGAAGGGATACACGAACGAAGTCAATTTAGGGTCTCCTCTAATGACCAATACAGTACGGCAGAAGTAAACCAACGGTTTGTCATAACACTTTTGGGGGTAAATCAACCAAAAGTGCCGCTCCAGACTATAGCTTCATTTACACCACAATGTGTTGGTTATTCTTCTACAGCGAAGATAAACATCCAATAATTGACTCTACTTCCAGGTAAGGCACTTTATTGAATTTTCTATTGAATGTTAAGGGGCAAAGTAAATTGAGGATAAAGGGTTGGTATGTGAAATAGATAACGGCTTACTACTACTATTACTAGTACAGTATATTTATAGGAAATTCCTTAGAAAAATATATGAAAATAGTTAGAATCATAATGACCAATTTAGGCTATTTTCTCCACCGTCAAGTGCAGCCCCTCTATGGCTGTCACTTTGACCCGCTCACCGGCCTGAATCGGCTGGCCGTTGGCGCTGGTCGCCTGCCAGCGCTCGCCCCAGATAAAGACACTGCCCTCAGGCTCCAAAGCCACTTTGACCATCCCAATAGACCCCAGCAAGCCTTCCTGCCCCGTGACCGGCTTGGCCCGGCGAGCCTGCCAGGCTTTCCGCACGGCAAAGGCCAGGATCACCGCTATCGCCGCCGGAATACCGACGACTGAAGGCAAGGGTAGTTGGTAGGTAAATTCGTCGGTGTTAAAGAGAATGAGCGCCCCGATGATGAAGGCAACCACCCCGCCGGTGGTCAGCGCCCCGTGGCTGTGGACAAAGAACTCCGCTCCAAACAAGGCCAGGGCCAGCAGAATCAAAGCCAGGCCGGCGTAATTGACCGGCAACTGCCCCAGAGCGTAGAGGCCAATCAGCAAGCAGATGACGCCGACCACGCCGCTCATGTAGCCGCCGGGATTGGCGATTTCGTAAACGATAGCCAGGCCGCCGATGGAGATAAGGAACAGGGCAATGGTCGGGTTGGTCAGAATGCTTAAAAGCTCCTCGATCGCCGTTATTTCCAAAAAGCTAATGTTAGCATCGGCAGTATCGAGAGTCACTTCCTCACCGGCCACCTCGACCTTGAACCCATCCACTTGTTGGAGTAAATCGTCGAGGTCTCTGGCCACAAAATCAATTACCCCCAGGTCGAGGGCCTCGTCGGCGCTGGCGGCCTTGGCCTCGGTAATGGCCTGCTCGGCCCATTCCAACGCCTTTTCGCCCCGCCGGTCGGCCAGACCTTTGATGTCGGCCACGAGAATATTCTGAATTTTGGCGCGCAGGGTTTCGTCAATGTCAGCGCCGCCGCCCTCAATCGGGCTGGCCGCGCCGATGCTGGTCCGGGGGGCCATCGCCGCGACATGGCCGGCCAGGGTAATGAACGTGCCCGCCGACGCGGCGTGTCCCCCCGGCGGCCAGACATAGACCACAATTGGCACATCCGCTGCGATCATCGCCTGAATAATGCTCTTGGTCAGGTCAACGCTGCCGCCGGGCGTGTCCAGCCGGAGCACCAGCGCCTCCGCATTGCGGCTATCGGCCTCGACGATGGAGCGCTCGATCAGGCCGAGCATAATCGGCGTGACCGGGCCGGTGAGATCCACCACCAGCACCTCTTTGTCCGCCTCCTGGGCCGAGGCCAGCGGCGCAGCCAGGTGCGCGACGACTAAGATGAAATAAATCAGGGTAACTAACCGCTTGAGTGACATTATGGTATCCTCTCTCAAGGGTATTATACCTTCTGTGAGAGGTATCATCAAGAGGTCTAAAAAATGTTCTTGGCTAGCATTGCGATAAACGACTCCCACAACAAAATTAGGAGTTACTTTTTGGCCTTGTTGCTGCGCTTGATTTTGCCCGGCTTTTTAGCCGCTTCAACGAGTGCTTTCTTGAGAGCCTCAGGGGTAAGAGATGTAACTTCTTGGTCATTCACATAAAGCTTTTTGCCTCGTGCGCTAACTGAAATGTACTGATATTCGGCTGGGTCTTCCGGGTCAGGTTTGCGAGCGTTCGAAATAGGGCCTTGCCAAACTAAAGTGATTACTCGATCATAGTCATCTTTGCTATCAAATACGTCAATAATTCCCTTACCTCCCAACAAGGCGCTTTGCAAGCGACGCATCAGGTTGTGAGCATTGACACTCCGCATTACGGCTGCGGCTAATTCAACCCGATTTTTAGACAGAATGCTCAAATCAAGGGGGTCATTCTTTTGTAAAGATTGCTGTTTGGCCTTATCCTCGTTGTGCATCTGATAAAGTTCGTCTAGCCAAGTGTCAGTCATCTGATAAATCTCCTTTGCCTTTTGATAACAGCATCCCCCGCCCTTCCAATAATAAAAACACCGCCTTTGATCAGGCGGCGCGGATATACTCCTCTAAGCAACCATAATTGGGTTGGGTGGTCGTTCACCTGATCCGGGCAAGTCGTGTTGCGGCAACTTTCTTCATTTCTCCTTATTGTATCATACGTTAGGCTTACCTGACAATCCCAAATCAAAAAGTGTTGGCTGGTAGGCCAACCTTACGTCCCATTGTTTGCTCTATCAATGAATTACGAATTAGGCCATTAGAACAAAAGCAAGCAATAGTTTCTGTTCTATCCCTTTTGTGCTACAATCCTCCCGTTTGTCATGGAAATTACCCACCCGAAGTCAGAAATTCAAGTACAAGTAGACGTTGCCTCAGTCCCCGGCCTTGAAACCCGCAGCCTGCCCTTCCTGGTCGGGCTGGGCCTGTTTGGGCTGGGGCTGACGGCGGCGCTCAACATCCTGGATCCCTTCATTTACACCGAAAAGGTCCGGTTGTTGGCTCCGCCGGCCCTCAAAAATTCTACACTCAGCCTGATCACCATTACCAGCCTGGTCGTGGCCCTTTTTGCCCAGCCGCTCGTCGGCCGGTGGAGCGACCGCAGCCAGACTCGCTGGGGCCGGCGCATCCCTTTTCTGCTGGCCGGGGTGATCGGCCTCACCCTGGCCCTGGCCCTGGTGGCCGGCGCGCATAACCTGGGACTGCTGCTGCTGGCCGTCATCCTGGTTTCGCTGAGTTCCAACACGATTCAGGGTCCGTGGCAGGCCCTGGTGCCCGACCGGGTGCCGCTGTGGCAGCACGGCACAATGGCCGGCCTTAAAACGGTGTTGGAGGCGACCGGCGCAGTCATTGGAGTCGGGTTGGCCGGGTTAACTCTGGCTCAAGGCAACTTGTGGGCCGCGCCGCTGGCGGTAGTGGGCCTGCTCTGGCTTATCCTCTGGCTGACCTTGCAGACCCTCCGCCGGGGACCGGCTGCTATCGCCGCCCCGCCCTCGTCCACCTTCGAAAATCCATTAACCCTGTTTAAGCTGAATCTCAGCCATTTGCCCCCGGCCTTGCCCTGGTGGATGGCTAACCGCTTTCTTTTTTGGGCGGCGGCAATTTCCATGCGGACCTTTCTCTTGAACTACATGCAAGACGTGCTCAACCTGTCGCCCGCCGAAACTCAGGCCTTGAGCAGCCAAATTATTTTACTGCTTGGCGCGGGCATTTTTCTCCTGGTTTTGCCCGCGGGGGCTATCGCCGACCGGATAGGCCGCCGGCCGCTGCTGGTCGCCGCCGGGCTGCTGGCCGCCGCCGGGGCCATGCTGTTTGTCTTTCTGCGCGACGTCAATCTGCTTTTTCTGGCGGGAGGACTCCTGGCCGTTGGCGCCGGGATTTTTACCAGCGCCAGTTGGGCCTTGGCCACCGATATTGTGCCCAAGGAAGAAGGGGCGCTCTACCTGGGCCTGGCCAATGCGGCAACGGTATTGGGCAGCATCAGTGGGCGGTTGGGCGGCCCTGTGATTGACGGCTTGAACGGACTGACCGGCACAAGCACCGCCGGCTACACGGTCGTCTTTGGCCTGGCCGTGCTTTTTTTTGTGGGCAGCAGCATGGTGGTGTTGAAAATAAAGGAAAAGTAGACCGCCGATGGCCGACCGCCGACAGCCGTACCCCCACCCCAACCCTCCCTCTCTGAGGGGGAGGGCTAGGGAGGGGGTGTGGTCGGCAGTCAGGATGTGAGGCAAAAATGGTTCCAACAAACGCCGCTTCTATCACCGCTATTCAGCAGGCCGTGCGCGAGTTTAGAGATGCGCGGGCGTGGCGGCAGTTTCATTCGCCCAAAAATTTGAGCATGTCCATTGCCATCGAGGCAGCCGAATTGATGGAGCATTTCCAGTGGCTGACTACTGCCGAAGCCACCGCTCTCCCCCAGGCCGACCCGGCCGCCCGGCAGGCCATCGCCGAGGAATTGGCTGACGTGTTCATCTACTGCTTCAGCCTGGCCGACATAATGGAACTGGATGTAGCCGAGATAATCTTTGATAAATTAGCCAAGAATGAACAAAAGCACCCTGTGAAGCGTGAGGCGTGATGATGGTGTGTGGTGCGTGAGGCGTGAAGCGTAAAGCGTAATGCATAAATCGTAAATCATAAATCGTAAATCGTAAATCCAAAATATGACCGATCCGATCATCCGCGTGGACAATATCCACAAAAGTTATTTGATGGGCAAAGAGGCCGTGCCCGCCCTGCGCGGTGTGACCATTGACGTGCCCCGGGGTGAAATGCTGTGCCTGATGGGGCCGAGCGGCTCCGGCAAAACCACCCTGCTCAATCTATTGGGTGGCCTGGATGAGCCGGGCCGGGGCCATATTGTGATTGACGGCGAGAATCTGGTAGCCATGAAAGAAGAGCAGGTGGCCCGCCTGCGCCTGCAGAAGCTGGGCTTTATCTTTCAAACCTTCAACCTGCTGAATAACTTCACCGCCTTTGAAAACGTCGAAGCGCCGATGGTGTTGGCCAGGCAGCTCAAACGCAAAGAGCGCAAAGCCCGCGCGGAGATGCTGCTGGAGCAGGTGGGGCTGGCCGACCGCATGGACCACTACCCCAGCGAGCTTTCCGGCGGCCAGCAGCAGCGGGTAGCCATTGCCCGCGCCCTGGCCAATAATCCGCCGATTATCGTCGGCGACGAGATGACCGGCGACCTGGACTCCGAGACCGGTTTTGAAGTGATGCGCCTGATCCGCCAGCTCAACCAGGAACAGGGTAAAACGGTCATTTATGTTACTCACGACCCGCGCATGGCCGAGTTCGCGGACCGGGTCATTACGATGCTGGACGGGGTGATTCATAGGGAGGAAGTGAAAAACGGCATGTAGGACAAGCTTAAGCTTGTCCTACTACTCATGCACCCAAACCCACGTGCCGGGATTTTCTTCCGTGGCCAGGGTATAATTGTAGCGGCTGGTCGCTGGCGTAGCCCAGTTAAATAACCACAGGGCATCCTTGGGGGTCAAGTTTACGCAGCCGTGGGAGTGACGCAGGCCAAATTTGTCGTGCCAGTAAGCGCCGTGCAGAGCGAACTGGCCGTTGAAATACATGGTCCAAGGGACATCTTCCAGGTAATAGTAGTCGGGGTAGCCATCTCGCCCGCTCATTTTGCCCTGCTGCACCTTAACCCAGACGCGGAAAAGTCCTGGCTGAGTTTGCCACCAGGGCAGGCCCGACGAAACAAGCGTGGCGTAGACCATCCGGTCGCCCTCGTAGGCGGCCAGAGTTTGTTCGTATAGATTAATCTCGATCCACTGGTCGTTAGGGCCAATCTCCTCAGGTCGGGCTACCGGTTTGACTATCCCCAGGTTCCCCTGTTCCAGCCACAGGTCCGGCCCAATCCGGTACCAAAACCGGTCGCCGACAAGCTGCTCTTCAAAAATTGTC
This sequence comes from Chloroflexota bacterium, assembly GCA_016860845.1. The sequence continues at coordinate 229,700 of BOKF01000009.1, read as the reverse complement.
ACCCGGGTGTAACGCTTGAACAGGGGTGCGCCGCTGGCGGCAGGTACGCCCGGCGCAGCCGAAGCCCACATATCAAAAACCAGCCAGGCAAAGGGTTGTTCAGGCGTGCCGGTCAAGGTGACGCCTTGAAAGGTTGAGGGAGTAAAGGGAGCGAGCTGGTCGGCCTGCACGTACTCATTCTCGTTGATGACGTACCAGGCCTGCTCGTTGAGGGTAATGGGCCGGGAATGGGCCAAGCTGACCCAGACATAGCCGGCCCCTAACGAGCGCACCGGGGTAATGCCGCTTGTTTCATACACCAGCACATTGTGGGTGACAACACGGGCGTAAGCGTAAGGCAGAACCGGCGGGTCGTTGGTGTTTGAACTGGAGGGAGCAGGCAGCATCACCGTTTGGTCGGGTGACTCAGCCAGACCGACCCCACTGACCCAACTCAACGTCAAAACCAATCCCATTAATCCGCCTAACAAAACTTTCGCCCATACCCGCAGCCTCAACTGTCCCATGCGTCCTCCGGTTCGTTTCTATTCTATTTTTAGCCTGTGCTGACGTTAAAACTTTCCTTTTTTTACCTGGGCACGTTATAAATCCTTCACAAAATCTTAAAAAAATAGAGCAGGTTTTCAACCTGCTCCGACCTGTTGGAAAAGCGAGATCACTTCAAAATATAGTACGTCCCCTTTTTATCGCCAATCTTCAACAACAAGCCCTTATCCACCAGATCCACTAAGTCCAGCCGGAGCGTTTCCGGGTTGACCTCCGGGCAGAGCTGGCGGTAATCGCGGTTAGTGATGCGCCCGATTTCTTCGATTAAATTCATCGCCCGTAGCTGGCGCTCATTCATATTGCTCGGCCAATTTTTAACCGGGCTGCGCTCCAGCGTGTTATGCAGCCGCACCGTAAACGAGTACGGCTTGGCCTCAAAATTGGGAGCGGCGTGGCCGTGCTGCAGCATCTCTTCGATCATCCGGTCAATCCCCAGGCCCAATTCTTCGATGTAGCCCCACTGGAACAGCCCGGCGACCAGCCGGGGATTGCGCGAGAAGTGTTCCTCGACGATGTTATCAAGGGTGATGTAGCCGGGCAGGCCGCCGGGGCTGATGACCTCCAGCCGGTCTTCGTACATGCGGATCTCGACCCGCCGCCCGCTCAGGCGGTAATCGCGGTGGCAGACGGCATTGACCAGGGCCTCGCGCACGGCAAAACGGGGATACTCCGGCATTTCTTCCCGCTTTAGCCCATTAACGACCGCCTCGACCCGCATCTCTTCGTTGACCACCTGCCAGGCTCGCTCGATAATCCGGGCAGCCGGCCCTTCAATTTCGACCCGCCGGCCATAGCCGGCCAGCCCGTCGCGCCCCCGCGCCTCTTTGCCCAGGAATTTTACAAAAATAAGCCCGCTCTGCGGCAAAAATGTCTGCGGGTGCTTGCCAAAGAGCAGCATTCCGGCAACCGTGGGCGTGCCGTCCTCGATCATCGCCCCTATGTCAACTAGGTGGTCCTGCAGCCCTCCGGCTGTGGATCGGTAGCCGCGCTCAGCCCGGAGGCGCATGTACTCGTCCAAAAGGGTTTTGTCCAGGTCAACCAGGGTCGCCCCGCTGACCGGCTCGCTCTCGAAATCACCGCTGGATTTGGTCGCGGCCAGGTGGCGAATCGCCTCGCCGCCCATGGGCCGGTTTTCCACCCCCGCCCGGATCAACACCCGGCCATCGGCCAGGGCATGCAGCTCCGGGCTGCGGGCAATTTTGAGGGCAACGACGATGCCGCCCGGCAGTTCATACTGCTCCCAATCAGTTACGACCGGCGGGCGGCACATGAGCAGCGCCCGCACCAGATGGCCCTGCACCGCCTCATCCATCATGTAGTCAACCACCCGCCCCTGCTCATTCAAGCCGATTAAGATCGTACCGCCATCGGCATTGGCAAAGGCGACCATCGTTTCAGCCAGCGAGTTGGCGTCGGGCTGAGGCACAAAAGCCACCGTTTGACCGGGGCCGCGCTTTAACAAATTTTCGATCATAGTTCAATTATTAAGGGTCAAAAGGTAATTGTCAACTATCAATTGATAATTGTTAGTTATCGTGTTATCATTGGGCCAACAAACCCTTCAAAGGAGTATGGTAGTAGCCAGTAGCCAGTAGTCAGTGAGCAATAACGAACTTCTGGCTACTGATCTCTGACTACTGTTTACTGACATGACCCACCAGCAAGCCCAGGAACTGGTCAAAAAAATAATCCGAGCCAGGGATCGAGACGAGTTGCAGAAACTCATCAGCGATAATGTCAGCGCCTGCGATGGCGTCTTTTTTGCCGAACTGGAAGCAATAGTCGAGCAGTTTCGGGCCAGAAACGACGAAGCCAGCGCCCGCAAACTCAAAGAGGTGGGCGATTTTATGGCCCGGCTGCGCTTTATGATTTGAGACCCATGAAAATTGCTCTGGCTCACGACTGGCTCAACCAGATGGGCGGCGCGGAGAATGTGCTGGAGCGGCTGGTCGAATTTTACCCCGGCGCACCGGTTTTTACTACCATTTATGGGCCGGAGCTGATGCCGGAGGCCTACCGCTGCTGGGATATTCGCCCGACCTGGCTGAACCGCGCTCCGGCCATCCATCGTCACCACCAGCCTTACCTGCCGCTCTACCCGGCCGCCGTGGAAAGCATGGATTTTAGCGGCTACGATCTCATTTTATCCAATAAAAGCGGCTTCATTCACGGGTTGCGTCATATCCCCCAGCAACTGCACATCTGTTACTGTCTGGCCCCGACCCGCTACGTTTGGGATTACGGGAGCTATGCGGCCCGTGAGGGATTTGGTCGTTGGGTGGGCTGGACGATTGGACCGGTGATCCGGCGCTTGCGGCAGTGGGATTTTGAAGCGGCGCAGCAACCCTCTCCCTGCCCCCTCCCTACGAGGGAGGGGGAAAGTGAAGATGCTTCCCTCCCTTTAAGGGGGGGATTGAGGGGGGATAAAGGCGTTCATCATTTCGTCGCTATTTCTACTGATATTCAAACCCGCATCAAAAAGTATTACCGGCGCGATTCGGTTATCATCTATCCGCCGGTGGATACGACTCAATTTCGGCCGCTGCCGGCGGGCCAGTCCCCCGGCGATTTTTACCTCATCGTCTCCCGTTTGATTCCGTACAAACGCATTGATCTGGCCGTGCAGGCTCTGACTCGTTTGGGCCGACGGCTGATTATTGTCGGCGACGGGCGCGACCGGGCCAGGTTAGAGGCAATGGCCGGGCCGACGGTCGAATTCAAAGGGCGCCTACCGGGAGAGACCGTCGCTGGCTTGATGGCGAACTGCCGGGCCTTTTTGTTCCCCGGCTTTGAGGATTTCGGCATTGCCCCGGTCGAGGCTCAGGCGGCGGGCCGGCCGGTCATTGCCTTTGGCCGGGGCGGGGCGCTGGATACGGTCATCGAGGGACAAACCGGCCTCTTCTTCCGGGAGCAGTCGGTTGAGGCCCTGATTGATGCTATCGAGCAGTTTGAACGCCTGTCCTTTGACCCCGCCGCCGCCCGCGCTAACGCCGAACGTTTCAGCGTTGAGCGGTTCAAACAGGAGTTGGGGGATTTTGTCGCTCAAAAGTGGCAGGAGTTCAAGAGCTAGGGTAAGAAATAGAAGAATCTTCCCCTACTCCTTACTACCTACTCCTTACTCCCATGATTTTGAAGATGCTGGCATTTGGCCTATACTTTGAAGCCCCATTTCCGCGAGTCGCCCGATGACAAGGGCGCAGCGGTATGATAGACTGAAAAGGCTGCCCGACCATGGAACTCAAACAGTACTGGCAGATTATCTGGAAGCGAGCCTGGATACCGGCGCTGCTGCTGGTGGTTGTCGCCGTTGCAAGTCTGCTGACCGGCCAGACGCCGCCGCCCACTTACAGTACCACCATGCGCTTCACCGTGGGGGTCAAGCCGCAAGAGCTGCCGGATCAGTATACGTATGATAGCTATTACGCCTGGCTTTCTTCGGAGTACCTGGCCGATGATCTGACGGCGATTGTCAGCAGCCAGGCTTTTGCGGCAGATGTCAACCGGCGCTTGGCCGAGATGGGCAGCTCGGTCCAAATTCCGCCGGGCAGCATTAGCGGAGTCACCATTGCCGAAAAACAACATCGAATTTTGCGGCTAAACCTGAGCTGGGGCAGCGCCGCCGAGCTGGCCGACATTGCCCAGGCCATAGTCAGAGTTATGGAGGAGGACAGTCCCAAATATCTGACCCAGTTGGGCACACCCGGCGCGCTCATCAACGTCATTGATGAACCAGCGCCACCGGCCGCTAATCCAGCCTCGCTGACCCAGCGCCTTAATTTGCCGGTGCGCCTGCTGCTGGCGCTTGCCGCCGGGCTGGCCTTGACCTTTTTGCTGGATTACCTGGATGACACGGTCCGGGGCCGGTCCGAATTAGAAGCGTTGGGCATCCCTGTATTGGCTGAAGTACCGAAGAGGACGCGATGAGCCGGGAGGCGAAGAGGCGAGGAAATAAAATTCGTCTCATCGCCTCTTCGCTTCTTCGCTTCTTGTATGGTACAATAGCCTGGTAGATGTAGAAAGGCAGCTCTTATGGAAATCAACGATTATCTGAGAATCTTGCGCAAACGGGGCTGGATTTTGCTCGTGGTTGCCGTTATTGCCGCTGCCAGCGCTTTTGCCGTTAGTAAAATGCAGACGCCCATTTACAGCGCCAGCGTCAAATTGAGCGTTGTCCCCGCCCGCGCCACGGATTGGGGTTCCAGCAACAGTTTGAAAGACCTGCTGCGCAACTATGCCGAGAACATCCGTACCCATACGATGGCCCAGGAGGTGATCAATCGCGCCCAGCTTGATATGCAAACCCCAGCGCTCCTTAGCAAACTCTTTGTCAATCCCGACAGTTCCACCTTCACCCTGGAAATCGAAGCCCGCGACCGCGACCCCAAGGTGGCCATGGACATGGTGGATACAATGGCTAAGGTCTTCATCGAAGATCGCGACCGCTGGAATCAGCAGCAAGACAAACGCGACCGGATCGAAGTGAGGATGCTGGACAGTGTTTACAACCTCGGCTACGAGCAGTATTCGCCCCAAACTCGAATCAACACCCTGGCCGGCGGCCTGTTTGGGCTGTTAGTTGGGGCCATCGTCATTTTCTTTTTGGAGTGGCTGGAAATGGACACCATCCGCGCCGCCGCCGATGTCGAGCGGGCCATTGGTGTGGCTGTTCTGGGCGCTATCCCCCCCATTTCCGGCGACTCCCCCCATCCTTCGGGAGAAAAACGCCGCCAGCTTGTCCCTGGGCTGCGGGGGTCGAATTAAAGAGTAGACGGCAGACTCCCTCCCCCTTTTAGGGGGAGGGTTGGGGAGGGGGTCTGCTCGTCATTATTTGAGTCAAACTATGCCAACCGACGCTATTATTACCTTAACCGATCCTCGCTCCGCCGCCGCTGAAGCCTACCGTACACTGCGCACCAATTTGGAGTTTGCCAGTGTGGACCACCCCCTGCGGACGCTCCTGGTCACTTCTGCCGCCCCCACCGACGGTAAAAGCGCCGCTGTCGCCAACTTGGCCGTGGCCATGGCCGACGGCGACCGGCGGGTAATCCTGGTAGATGCTGACCTGCGCAAACCGGCGCAGCACATCCTGTTTAACCTGTCTAACGACAAAGGCTTCACCAACCTCTTTCGGGATGATGACGCCCTCAAACAGCCGCCGCTTCAGGCGGTCCCCAACACCAGCCTGCAGGTGCTCACCAGCGGTCCCTTGCCCCCGATTCCCGGTCAACTGCTGGCCTCGAACAAAGTGGCCGAAATCATGGCCCATCTTGCCGCTATGGCTGAGATCGTCATCTTTGACGCGCCGCCCATTGTGACCGTCAACGATGCCTCGCTGCTGGCGGCTAAAGTGGATGGAGTGTTATTGGTAGTCAAAGCGGGGGGCACCAAACGGGATCACATCAAAGCGGCCAAAGACCGCCTGGAAAAAGTCAATGCCCACCTGGTTGGCGCAGTGTTGACCCATGCGCAAGTAGATGCTACACTCCAATATGCCTGAAAATTGAGCCGTAAATTCTAATTGCCTAAATACCATTCGGGGGGACGCCCATCGTCCCCCAATTTTATGTAAGGAACATACAGCCTCATGATTGATATTCACACCCACATTCTGCCCGGCGTGGACGATGGGGCGCGGGATTTAGCCGAAAGCCTGACTATGGCGCGTCAAGCGGTGGCCGATGGCCTGACCCATCTCTTCGCCACACCCCACCATCGCGATTATACATCTCTTTCTCGTTTGGATGTTACCCAAAGAGTCGCCCAATTGCAGGTCGAACTGGATAAAGCCGGTATTCCCCTGACCCTCCTCCCCGGCCATGAAGTCCGGCTGTACGATGACATGTTTGATGATTGGGCTAACAATTTAGCCGGTCCGCTGGGAGAGAGCCGGTACGTTTTGGCCGAGCCACTTTTTCACCACTATGATAAACGGACCGATGCCATGCTCTTTGAGTTGTTTGATCGCGGCTACCTGCCGATTATGGCCCACCCGGAGCGCATCCGGCCCATTCAGGATAACCCGGCCCTTATCGAGCCATTTTTAGCTCGCGGTGGCCTGACGCAAATCACCGCGACCAGCCTGACCGGTAATGGCGACTGGCGGGGCAAGCAAACGGCTGAAACCATGCTGCGGAATGGTATGGTCCACCTTATTGCCTCAGATGCTCACCATTCCTATCATCGTCCCCCCACTTTAGCCGCCGCCCGTGACGCTGCTGCCCTTATTGTCGGCCAGGCGCAAGCTGCGGCGATGGTCAGCGCCCGACCCCTGGCGATTGTCAAAAATGAATCGGTGGAAGTTGCACCTGTATTTATTTGACAAGGTAGCAAAGTAGCAGAGTGACTAAAACCTTTTTTGTTACCTTGCTACCCTGCTACCTGCTACTTGATAAGGAGGATTGTTCACAATGAAGGGACTTATCCTGAGCGGCGGCAAAGGAACGCGCCTTTACCCTCTCACCTACACCAGCGCCAAGCAGCTTATCCCGGTCGCCAACAAGCCGGTCCTGTTTCGAGTTATCGAGGCCATCCGCGATGCCGGAATCAGCGATATTGGCATTGTCGTCGGCGACACGGCCGAAGAGATCAAGCGGGCCGTGGGGCCAGGTACACAGTGGAATGTCAACATCACCTATATTCCCCAGGCAGCCCCGTTGGGCTTAGCGCATGCCGTCAAGATTTCGCAAGAATTTCTGGGCGACGACCATTTTGTGATGTTTCTGGGCGATAATGTCATCCAGGGTGGTATCAGCCCGCTGATTGCCCAATTTGCCAGCAGCAGCTATAACTCGCAGATTGTCTTGACCCACGTAGACCAACCCCAGCAATACGGGGTAGCCCAACTGGACGAAAATGGGCAGATTATCAAGCTGATCGAAAAACCCAAAGAACCGCCCAGCAACCTGGCCCTGGTCGGCATTTATATGTTCGATGCCCACATCTTTGAGGCGGTCAATGCCATCAAGTCAAGCTGGCGCGGCGAACTGGAAATCACCGATGCGATTCAGTGGTTGGTGGATCGTGGCTACAATGTTCACGCCTATGTTCACCGGGGCTGGTGGATTGATACCGGCAAGCCGACGGATATGCTGGAGGCCAACAGCCTGGTGCTGGAAGAATTGACCCCGACCATCGAGGGCTACGTTGACCGCGATAGTGAAGTGGACAGCCGGGTGACCGTCGAACAGGGCGCGGAAATTATCAACAGCGTGGTCCGCGGCCCGGCCATCATCGGCAAGGAGACCCGTATTGTCAACGCCTATGTGGGACCCTTCACCAGCATTTACCATCACTGCCTGGTCGAAAACGCCGAAATCTCGCGTTCGATTGTCTTGGAACATAGCCAGATTCGCAACATCAACCGCCGCATTGAAGACAGCTTAATTGGCCGGCACGTGGTGGTCCATCGCTCTCCCATCCGCCCGCGCGCCTACAAATTTACCCTGGGCGACCATTCGCAACTGGGGCTGCTGGGGGATGAGGGCAGTTAATATCCCAAATTATTACCCAACATAATCCAAATATCCCAAATTCGATTTGGGATATAGAGGACGGTTCATGACCTACCAACCCATCATCGGCATGGAAGTCCATGTCGAACTGAGCACCAACAGCAAAATGTTCTGCGCTTGCAGCGCCGACTTCTTCGCCGCGCCGCCAAACACCCACGTCTGCCCGGTTTGCCTGGGCCTGCCCGGCGCGCTGCCGGTGATCAACCGGCGGGCTATCGAGTACACCCTCATGATTGGCCTGGCCCTGAACTGCGAGATCCAGCCGCACAACGTCTTTGCCCGCAAAAATTACTTCTACCCCGACCTGCCCAAGGGCTACCAGATTTCTCAGTATGAACTGCCCCTCTGCCGGGGCGGCTACGTAGATATTGACACCGATGACGGCCAGACCAAACGTATCCGCATCCGGCGGGTCCACCTGGAAGAGGATACCGGCAAGCTGGTCCATGTCAATGGGGCCAGCCTGGTGGATTTGAACCGGGCCGGGGTGCCGCTGGTCGAGATTGTGACCGAGGCCGACATCCACTCGGCGGAGGAGGCCTATGCTTACGTGACCAAGCTGCGCCAGTTGGTCCGCTACCTCGGCGTGAGCAGCGGCGATATGGAAAAGGGGGCCATGCGCTGCGAGGTCAATCTCTCGCTGAAAGAGGCAGGCGGTGAGAAGTGGGGCACCAAGGTTGAGATCAAGAATCTTAACTCCTTCCGCTCGGTGCGCAACTCCATTGCCTACGAGATCGAGCGGCAAAAAAAGGTCCTCGCGTCGGGCGGCGCCATCGAGCAGGTGACGATGGGCTGGGACGAAAATCGGGGCGTCACGGTCTTGCAGCGCACCAAAGAGGGTGATACCGGCTATCGCTATTTCCCGGAGCCGGATTTGCCCCCGCTGGACCTAGAGTCGGCCTGGATTGAGCAAATCAAAGCCAATTTGCCTGAATTGCCCGATGCTAAGCTGGCTCGCTACCTGGCCGATTGTGGCTTGAGCAAAAAAGAGGCGGCTATCTTGAGCGAAGACCGGGCGACAGCCGAGTATTACGAAAGTGTGGTGACCGCAGCCGGCGACAAGCCAGGTGTCACGCCCAAGCTGGTCAGCAACTGGGTGTCGGGCGAACTCTTCCGGCTGTTGGGCGAGCGCGGCGTCGAGCTGAGCCAGGTTAAGGTCAAACCCGAACACCTGGTTGCGCTAATTGACCTGGTCAACAGCAATACTATTAACCAACCGGCGGCCAAGCAAACCTTCGGGGTGATGTTCGACACAGGCCGCCCGCCGCTCGAAATTGTAGAGGAATTAGGGCTGCGGCAGATCAGCGATGCCGGTCAATTGGTCACTGTCGTCCAGCAGGTTATTGCCGACAATCCCGAACCGGCTGCACAGTTCAAAGCGGGCAAAGAAGCCACGCTCAAGTTTCTGATCGGCCAGGTGATGAAAGCTACCCGGGGCAAAGCCAATCCACAACTGGCTGAACAAGTCCTGCGCGAGCAGCTCATCAGGTGACTGGCACTTTTGTCCTTTAGCAAAGCGAATTAAGAAAATGAATTCTTGGCTAACCAAGTGCCAGTCACCTCTACTATAGTTACAAAACTGACTTAATGACAGGCGTACCAGGACAAAATGACTTTTGTCACTACCCACTTAGCCGAAACCTGATTATAATAGCAAGGTAAATCGAATACTTTTTGGACGCGCGACGAGGCGCGTTTCAAGCAGAGGTAGAAACAATATCATTCCGTAGTTAAAGCAGAAGCGAACCACCCCAGCCGTGAGTTCGCTTTTTTTATGCTCTCAATTTCAACGCTAGCAATGAAAGGTTTTTACTATGTCTGAAAACAATCCGTTTGAAATCGCCCAACGCCAACTTGACGAAGCGGCTGCTATTTTAGGCTTAGACCCGGCCACTCACACTCTATTGCGCGAACCCCTGCGCGAGCTTACCGTAAGCATCCCGGTGCGCATGGACGATGGTAGTGTTCGCGTATTCAAAGGCTATCGGGTGCAGTACAACGATGCCCGCGGCGCCTGCAAAGGCGGGCTGCGCTGGCACCCCGACGAAACCCTGGATACGGTGCGCGCCCTGGCCGCCTGGATGACCTGGAAAACAGCCGTGGTGGATATCCCTCTAGGCGGCGGCAAAGGCGGCGTGGTCTGCAATCCCAAGGAGCTATCGCCGACAGAACAGGAGCGCCTGGCCCGGGGCTATATCCGGGCCGTGTGGAAAATTATAGGCGAAGATACCGATATTCCCGCACCCGATGTTTACACCAATCCGCAAATTATGGCCTGGATGATGGACGAGTACAGCATTATCCGGGGATATTCAGCGCCGGGGGTAATTACCGGCAAACCTCTGGCTTTGGGCGGCTCGGCCGGGCGCGAGGATGCCACAGCTCGCGGCGGTATCTATACCGTTCGGGAAGCGGCTAAAGTGCTGAACATCGAGCTGCGCGGAAAAACGGCGGCGATTCAGGGCTACGGCAACGCCGGTCAATTTGCCCATCAATTAGCCGAGGAAATCCTGGGGATGCGGGTAATAGCCGTATCTGACTCCAAGGGGGGCGTTTTTCAGGAAGATGGCCTGGGATTTCAAGCCACCCTGCGCCATAAAAAGGGGACCGGTTCAGTGGTGGGAATGTCCCATACCACCTCGCTCAGCAACCGAGAATTAATGGAGATGGATGTGACGGTACTCTTTCCCGCTGCGCTGGAAAATGTTATTACCGAGGAGAACGCCGGACAGATCAAGGCTAAAATTGTGGCCGAATTAGCGAATGGTCCCACTACGCCTGAAGCCGACAGGATTTTGCACGAGCGCGGCGTGTATGTGATTCCTGACTTTTTATGTAACGCTGGTGGGGTAACGGTCAGTTACTTTGAGCTGGTTCAAAACGCCTACGATTACTACTGGCCGCTGGCAACCGTCCATGAGCGCCTGGACAACAAAATGACGGATGCCTTTCATGCCGTCCATAAAATGGCCCAGGCCAAAAGAGTGCATAATCGTTTGGCGGCTTATTTGGTTGCCGTGGAACGAGTCGCCGAAGCAGCCAAATTGCGGGGTTGGGTTTAATCCAAGAGCGACGCACCTCCCATCCTGCGACTTTCCCGGTAGTCGGTGGCGGAAGCGCGTCGCTTTTTTTATTCCTCGGCGTGGTTAGCAGTCTGAAAATTAGCGTCGAGGGGAACTTGATCCTGTGCTTGCCGGTGCAATACAGTATTTTCAGAGTAGGGTAGGGGAGTGACTGAAACATACTGCAAACCCAAATTGATTAACACCCCAATAATCAGGGCTTTAATAAAAAGACGAAGCGTTTTTCCTACCATTGAATTTTCTCGCGACGAAAAAATTTGTGACACTGGAAAAGGAGTGAATTTCCTTCGAATTTTACCCCCACTCAATCGAGAAATTCAATATGCAATAAGTCCTGCTCCTATTTTCCTATCTGCCGATCTATTTTACTACGAAATTTGACTCCAATCCAATTATCAATGCAAATAAATGGCTCCATTTCCATCAATTATGCGACTGGGCCTAATTACTCATTTTTAGTCTTGCAGCCTCCCTTTAAGAATGATATACTACTGTTAAATTTACCCCAAAAATTCGAATTTATTGTAATCAGTCAGGATTGGGATGGACGTAAAAATTCGCTCCATCAATACATTAACCGATTTGCGCAAATGCCACGAGATTCAACGGGCTACTTGGGGCTTCACGGATTTGATGGTTTTCCCCTATACCCAGCTTATCTCCGTAGCCCATAATGGGGGAGTGCTGCTGGGCGCTTATGTGGGTGGTGAATTGGTCGGCTTTGTATATGGCTACCTGGGGATGTCTGGCTCCAAGCTGTACCATTTCTCCCAACGGATGGGCGTTTTGCCACAGTACCAGGGAATGGGCATCGGCATGAAGCTCAAGCTGGCTCAGCGCGACCAGATGCTCCGGCAGGGGATTGACTTAATCGTCTGGACTTACGACCCGCTGCTGGGTAAGAACGCTACCCTCAACATTGAAAAATTGGGTGGGATTGTCCGCCATTATGCCCGCGACATCTATGGGGCAGTCAACAATCCTCTGCAAGTAGGTCTCTCCACCGATCGCTTTTTGCTGGAGTGGGAATTAATGAGTGACCGGGTGCGTGAGCGCATTCGCAGCACCAAGCCGCGCCCGCGGGCTGAAAATTGGCTCAACGAAGAGAAGTACCGCTTTGTCAACTTTGCCTCCTGGGAAGGTAATTTGCCCCGGCCTATGGCCCAAGATTTGGAGATGGACGACGATGTGCTGCTGGTCCAAATTCCGCCTGATCTGAACTCAATTAAGAAAGTGGATTTGGGTATTGCTCGCGGCTGGCGCGAGTCTACCCGCGACATTTTTGAAACCTACTTCAAAAATGGTTATGTTGTGACCGGTTTTGCTCGCAGTTCCGAACCGCAAATGCCCAATCTCTACAAGCTGGAGCGTATCACCTTGCCCACCACTTCCGATTTTTCTTCGTGGGAAACCGGCGTACGTGACGAATAAACAGAAGTCCTTTCGGAAAATTCTCTAATAGCCCAAGGTGTGTTATTATTAGAGTTTAGCCGAAGGACTTTTCATTATGGAAGAAAATCTGAACCCCCTGTTTTTGTTAAGCCCACCCGAGGGCTTAACCATCAGGCTTGTAACCCTCGCCGACCTGCCCCAGGTGGCCCATGTCGCCCGAATAACCTGGGACGCCACCTACAATCAAACGATTGCCCCCGAAAACCGGCGCGAATTTTTGGAGCGGTCCTACCGGCCCGAAAATCTGGCCGACGCCGTGGACGCGCCGGGTCATTGGTTTTACGTGGCGGAATTGAATCAGGAGGTGGTGGGTTTTGGCCATTTTTTGCAGCGCTATCACCCCACGCAGCGCCGGGCCGAATTAGTCCGGCTTTATGTGCTGCCGGAGTACCAGCACGAGGGTATCGGTACGGCTATTCTCAAAACCGGCTTTGCAGCGCTGGCCAAAGCCCATATGCAGCAGTGCTTTGTCTCCGTCCAGGCCAGCAATACCCCGGCCCGTAAGTTTTACCAAGGCCATGGGTTCGTTTTTCACCAGAATCACGGCCAGTTTCTGGGTACGCAAATTGTGATTATGGCTGAGTATACCCGGCCCATTTCGGCTAAAGACCTCGAAACATGAGTAAAATTTTAGATTATCTCTCCAACCAACAGGCGGCCATGGTGGAACGGTTAGCCCAGTGGGTCAATCAGGACTCGCCGACTTATGACAAAGTCGCCGTAGATATTATGGGCCAAATGATGGCCCAGGCTTTTGTGGAAGCGGGTGGAACATTGGCCGCAATTCACCGGCAGCCGGAAATGGGCGATCATTACATCATCACTTATGGGGCAGGTGAGCGGCAAATATTGGTCCTCTGCCACTTCGACACCGTCTGGCCCCTGGGCGAGGCTAAAAAGCGTCCCTTCTCTATTGAAAGCGGACACGGTCAGGGTCCGGGTGTCTACGATATGAAGGCCGGTACACTTAATGGCTTGTTTGCCTTACAGGGCATTCATAAGCTGGGCTTGCAGCCGCAGCATAAACTGGTCTACCTGCTCACGAGCGATGAAGAGATTGGCAGCCCGACCTCGCGCGAGCTGATTGAGGCAGAGGCTCACCGGAGCAGCTACTGCCTGGTTCTGGAAGGCTCCCGCAATGGGCCGCTGACTACCTGGCGCAAAGGGGTAGGCCGTTTTGAGCTGGAAGTTACAGGCGTGGCCGCGCATGCCGGTGTTGACCCAGAGAAGGGCGCCAGCGCCATTGAGGAGTTGGCCCGCCAGATTCAAATCTTGCACGCGATGACCGACCTGACCCACGGCATCACCGTTAATGTCGGCGTGATTTCCGGCGGTGAACGCTCTAACGTTATTGCTCCGCACGCCCGCGCGGAAATTGATTTACGGGTGATGACTCGGGCTGATGGTGAAGCATTGACCCAAAGAATTCTGAATTTGTCGCCGCAGCTACCCGGCTGCCAGGTGCGAGTGACCGGCGGCATCAATCGCTGGCCCTTTGAGGAGACACCGGGCGGTCTGGACCTCTTCGAAAAGGCCCGCACTGTTGCCCAAGGATTGGGGTTTGAGGTAGGCAAAATTGGCTCAGGCGGCGGCAGCGATGGCAACTTTACTTCTGCGCTGGGGGTGCCGACCCTCGACGGGCTGGGCGCGTTAGGCTATGGCGCTCATGCCCTGTCTGAGTACGTCGTTTTGGACGCTTTGCCGCTGCGGGCGGCGCTTGTAGCGGAGTTGTTGGTACAGTTGGAGTAATGTGCGCTTCGGCTTTACTCGTCGGTTTTTAATATATCTGCCTGAGCTTGCTCGTAATTGTACCGCCACGATACCAGAGCTTCATCTAACTCAACCTTATACGCCTCCCATTGTCCTTCATCCGCCTGAATCACTTGGGCCAACTTTCTCTCGATCTCTTCCAGGTTCCGGGACAGGACCTGGAGCTGCTCATCACTCCGGCCTTTAGCTCCAGCCTGGCTAAATTTATCCTTTAATTTTCCAATTCCGGCGAGCCAATCTTTGAGTTGTGCTTCAATGTTGGCCTGGTAGAGTTCTTTCTCGGTCATAGTAAGGCTCCTTCGCTTGATTGTTCAACGCGCTCCAAGCTTAACACCGCTAACGCCTGATCGGCTATACCCACCTGGATGATTTCTGGAAATAAAAAAGAGCTACAAGGCGTAGCTCTTTTGGTCAATCAACTTATGAAGAAGGGGTGAAGCCTACTTCTTCTGCGCCTCGACGTGGCGAGTCAGGGCATGGGTTAGTTCTTGCAGCGGCGGGTAGGTGTTGATGTACTGGTCAACGTAAAACTGATACGCCTGGTGTACTGCAGGGTTTGGCTCAATCCGGCTGCGGACCTGAACCATTTTGCCAGCAGCGGTTTGCACGTCGGGGTAGAGACCGGCAGCCACCGCGCCTAAAATAGCCGAACCCAGGGCCGGGCCATCGGGCACACGGGTGAGGGTGATCGGTACATTGCTGACATCGGCGTGAATTTGCATCCACAGCGGGCTTTTGGTTGGCCCGCCGGCAGCGACCATCTCCTCCACCACATAGCCATTCTGGCGGAAGGTCCGTAAAATATGCTCTGTGCCGTAGGCAATGCCTTCGATGATGGCCCGGAACATGTGACCCGTAGTGTGCTTGAGTGACAGCCCGCGCATGATCCCCCGCGCTTCCGGGTCAACATAGGGGGTGCGATTCCCCTGCCAGTAATCCAGCACGATCAGCCCCTCTGAGCCGGGCGGTATCGGCGCGGCTAGCTCGTCGAGGACGGTGTACACGTCCACCCCCCGCGCTGCCGCCTGAGCCGTTTCCCTGCCGCAGAAGTTTTCTTTGAACCACTTGACCACCGAGCCGGTCGAGACCTGGCCGCCTTCCACGGTATACTGGCCGGGCAGCACGGCGTCGGTGTACGCGCCGAAGATGCCCCGCGCGTGTAAAGGCTGGGCGCTCTGGCCCAGGGTTAGGTGCGACGAGCCGGTGATGAAGGCCATCTGGCCGGGCCGGAGCACATTCAGGCCGACCATCGCCACGAAAGCGTCCGCTCCGCCTTCGGCCACCGGGATGCCCGCCGGCAAGCCGAGTTCGTTGGCCACGTCCGGGCGCAGTCTCCCGGCGACAACCCCCATGTCCAGCACTTTAGGCGGGAATTTCGGGATCAAATCCCCCAGGCCAATTTGTTCGTAAAAGCTCTCCGGCCAGCCGCCTTCGGCCCGGTCGTAATACCAGCGAATGCTGGTGTTGTTGATGCTGGCCACCCATTCGCCGGTCAGGCGGTAGGTCAGCCAGTCAATAAACTCGCCCACGTAAGCCGCCTGGCGGTACAGCTCCGGCTCATTTTCCTTGAACCAGAGGGTTTTGCAGGGCAGCCACTCGGCAGAGACATTGCCAAAGCCGTTGTATTTGAGGGCCGGGTGACCGCTGGCAGCGATGCGGCGCGCCTGGTCGGCAGCGCGGACATCCATCCAGATAATAGCGGGGCGCAGGGGCTGGAATTTTTCATCCATCGGCACGACGGTGCAACTGGTGCAGTCCGCCCCCAGGCCGGCGATTTCTTCTTTGGCCACGCCGCTTTTTTCCAGCACGGCCCGCGTTGCCCGGACCAGCGCCGCCCACCACTCGTCGGGTTTCTGCTCGGCCCAGCCGGGGTGGGGATGGTAGAGCGGGTACTCCTGCGAAGCAAAGGCGACCGGCTGTCCGGCCCCATCAAAGATGCCCACGCGCACGCTTTCGGTGCCAAAGTCAATGCCGATTATGTAAGGTCCTGGCATACAAATCACCTCTGAAAATAGCTGTCAGTCGTCAGTAACCAGTCGTCAGAAAGAGGGTGTGGGTGGGGTGCTGCTGGCTCGTGCTGACCCATCTCTCTTATTCCAACAGGATACCCAGTTTTGCCAAGACTTCGTTTATCACTTCCTCTGGCAATGAACCAATAAATTCTGCTTTTCTGACCCGCCAATCTAAACTCTTCACCTGATCTGATAAAATTACGCCCGTCACGCCGACCTCTTTTGGTAACATCACCTCAAACGGATAGCCCTTGATCTGGTTCGTAATCGGACAAAAAATCGCCAAACCCACCTTCTGATTATAAGATTTTGGGGATAATACAATCGCGGGGCGTCGTCCAGCTTGTTCGTGACCGGCTTGGGGTGTAAAACTTAACCACACCGCATCACCTCGTTCAGGGACATAAGCCATCTTTTCACCACACCTCGTTACCTACAGCTTCACCTGTCTCAACTTCGTGGTGCAGATTATCCTCAGTCACTTCGGCTAACATTTGTTCGAGCGTATATTTGGGTTCAATTATTGGCTCAAGTAATAATTTACCTTCCGAAATAGAAACGGTAACGAGGGTATTTTTTTCCAGCCCAATTTCCAGGGCAAAGGGTTTAGGAATACGAACAGCCAGACTATTGCCCCATTTTTGCACTCGCGCTTGCATCATATTCTGCTCTCCACAGTCAGTATCGTATCTACAAAAAAGATACGATGATTATATCATTAGACAAACTTGTTGACAACTGTAAAAGTTCGAGAAGTTTTAACGAGACGAGCAGATACTACTGCTTTTTCACCTGCACCCCGGCCAGCTCTTCCAGAGCCTGGATAAAGGCCGAAGCGTTCAACTCGCCCCAGCCCTTGTTGACCGCGGCCTTGATGACCTCGCGGGTAGCGGCTGAGGCCGGGATCGGCACGTTCAAATCCTGGGCAAAACGGGAAATCAGGTGGGCGTCTTTAAGCATCAGTTTCAGGGCGAAGTGCGTGCTAAAGTCGCGGTTGATCAGAGCCTGGCCCACGCCGTCGAAGATGGGCGATTTGAAATCGGTCACATGCAGCACGCCCAGCACATCCTCCGGGTTGAGGCCGGCTTTGGTCGCCAGGATCATGGCCTCGCCCAACGCCTCCAACTGGGATGCAACCACCAGGTTGCCGACCAGTTTCATCGAAGTGCCCATGGCCGTGCCGCCCATGTAGTGGGTTGTTTCACTCAGCACGTCCAGGGTCGGCTTGACCTGCTCAAACAATTCTTTTTTCCCGCCGACCACAATCCACAGACCGCCGTTGGCCGCCTCGTTCTTGCTGCCAAACACCGGCGCGTCGAGAAACTCTACCCCTTTTTCGGCGTAGGCGGCGGCCTCTTTGCGGGTGGTGTCGGGGTGACAGGTGGTCATATCCACCACAATCTGGCCCTGGCGCACGTTCGCAAGCAAATTGCCGCTGCCAAAGACCAGGTCTTCCACAGATTTATCGTCGCTGAGGCAGTACATAATGACCTCGGCTCCGGCGGCGGCTTGAGCGGGTGAATCAGCCTGTTTGGCTCCCTGCGCCACCAGCGGGGCAGCGCGTTCCGGGGTCCGGTTCCAGACCGTCACCTCGTAACCGGCCTTGAGCAGGTTGCCAGCCATGCCCCGGCCCATAATCCCTAAACCAAGATATGCGATTTTTTTCATCAGTGGACACCTTCTTGAGTAGAATAAATTTTTATGAGGATGACTCGTTCGACTGCTTTGAACTTGGTTGTCGGCTCCGCCGTTTTTCCGAGTAGTAATTGAGGACCATTGCTATCAAAAGCAACCCACCCCAGGCAAACTGGCGGAAGAAAATAGCGGCGCTGGAAGGGAACCATTCCAGCATCAACATGTTCAAGCCGGTGGAAAGAATCTGAATACTGAGCACAGCCAGTACCAGTCCCGAAACCGTGCCAAAACCGCCGGTATACCTCACGCCTCCCAGGATGGCAATCAGAACCGTTAGCAAAATGAAGGATGCCCCAAAGTCTGGTTTGGCTGAATTGGTGCGGGCCAGAAAGATAATACCGGCCATGCCGGCGATCAAACCGGCCAGCCAATAGGTCCGCAGCAGGACGCTGTTGCTGTTGATGCCGGAAAAAAGCGCCGCCGTAGGATTTGTCCCCAACATAAAAACATTGAAACCAAACACGGTTCGATTCAGGAGGATGGCAAAAGCAATGACGACAAAAATAAACACGATGATGGGAATCGGCAGCCCCAGGATCGAGTCATTGCCGATGAACGCCAACTGGGTGGTGGTGATGGCCGGGCCTCCCGTGATGACAAAAGAAAGGCCGGTGTAAATAGCGCCTGTACCCAGCGTGGCCAAAATCGGGGTGATACCGATGCGCGACACCAGAAATCCATTAATTAAACCGCAGATTGATCCCACCAGCAGCGCTCCTAGCATTGATACGAGGATAGCGACCACGAGCGGCACGCCGGGCGCAGCGCCTTCATTGCCGGTCAGCCCGGTCAGAATCATCGCGGCTACGATCGCCGAGAGGTTGGCCGTCCCCACAATGGAAAGATCAATGCCTCCCGTCAACATGGTGATCAAAATAGCAAACGCCAGGATGCCAAACTCTGGCAACTGCACTGCCATTGACTGCATATTGCGCACCGTGAAGAATTTGCCCGGCAGCAGCAAACTAAAGGCGACGAAGATAACCAGGGCGATGACAAACAAGCGGAGCGTGTAAAAATCAAAAGGCAGGCTTATGGAGGTTGGTTTGCGTGAAACTGTTTGATTCATAACTACGCCTCCGCCAAACCAGCCGTGGCCTTACCGGCTCGACGTTCCTGGATCGCCGGTATGCCGGTACCTACCAGGATGATAATCCCAATAACCACCCGCTGCCAGACCGTAGGCACCCCGATGAGAATCAAACTGTTGTTGGCAATCACCACCAGGATGACGCCCAGAAGCGTCCCAATGACCGTGCCCCGGCCGCCGGTCAGATAAGCGCCGCCCAGAACCACCGCAGCGATAACGTTCAGTTCCATCCCGACAATATCCTGCGGATTGGCCTGACGGGCCAAGGCGCCAAACGTCATCCCGGCGATGCCGGATACCAGGCCGACAAAGCTATAGATAAAATATTGAATTTGGGTCACATTGAAGCCGGCCCGTTCGGCGGCTTCGCGTGCGCCGCCCAAAGCATAGATACCGCGCCCCAGCATGGTATACCTGAGCAACAACCATACCATAATCACAATAGCGATCAGGAGAAATACAGCCGGGTGCAGGTTAGCCGTCCCGCGTTCTTGGGGGAGCTGGATCACCGCTGCCCGGGCGAACTCGGTTAAAGCTGGTGGAACATCACGGATAATTTGATTGCCAATGGCAAAAAGTAAAAAACCATGGAACATACTTAACGTTCCCAGGGTGACGATGAGTGTCGGCAGCTTGAACTGGGCGATGAAAAAGGCATTAATCAAGCCCAGGCCAAGCCCAATGATCGCCGCAATGATAAAGGCCACCCAAATTGAGGCATCCGGGGCAAAACTGAGCATCAGCTTGACCGTGGAATAGAGGGCAAAAACGCCGATAGCGGTGAAGGAAACATCAATCCCACCCGAAATGATCACAATGAGCACGGCCATAGCAAAGATACCGGTGACAATGCTGCTGCGCAGCAGGGTAAAAACATTACCAACGGTAAAAAAGGTTGGGTTATTCAAACCGATGACCAGACAAAGGATAACCAGGGTCACGGCCACCAAAGTTTCGTTTCGACGCAGAAGACGCTTCACCTTGTTAGTCCTCAATGAGTTTGGCAGAGAGTTCATTTGCATTCGTATCTTTTGATCTGATTTCCTCGACGATGCGTCCGTGGCGCATGAGCAAAATTCGATTGCATGTTTGCAACAGCTCGGGGATGTCATCAGAAATTACTAACAAACCCATCCCTTCACCCGCTAACTCCTTCATTAAACTGTGGAGTTCACCTTTGGAGCCTACATCCACGCCGACCGTAGGGCCATTTAAAATCATGACCTTCGGCTTACTGGCCAGCCACTTGGCCAGAACCACCCGCTGCTGATTACCGCCGGATAACGTTTTGACAGGCAAGGCCGGGTTCGAGGTCTTGATCCGCAGCCCCTCAACCCACTGGTTTACCTGCCCGTTAATTTTTCTGGGATCGGTCAACCCCAGGGCGTCTCGTAAGTTGCCGATGGTGCGCACCACTACATTCCGCGCCACCGATTGTTCCAAAAACAAGCCCTCGGTCAGCCGATCTTCGGGTAAATAGCCAATCCCATGCGCAATGGCGTCTCGATTGGAGTGAATGACAACGGGCTTTTGGTCTACATAGATCCGGCCGGACTCAATCGGGAGCATCCCATAAAGCGCCAGCGCCAGTTCCGTGCGGCCAGAACCCAGGAGGCCGGTTACGCCGACAATCTCCCCGGCTCGTAATTCCAAATTGATGTCCTTCAGCACCCGGTTAGCGTTCAAATTTTCAACCTTGAACAAGGCCGGCTGGCTCAAGTTGGGTTCGAAATCATAGACTTTTTCGGTGATGGTATGCCCGGTCATTTCATAGATTAAGCGGGCGCTGTCATATTCACTGCACTCCCCCACGCTGACAATTTTGCCGTTGCGGATGACGATAATCTTCTCAGAAATCTCCAAAACTTCGTTCAGTTTGTGACTAACGAAAAGAAAGGCAATATTTTGTCGCTCCTGCAATTTCCGAATCACCGCAAACAACACCCGGATTTCCCGCTCGGTCAGCGCGCTGGTTGGCTCATCCATAATGATGAGCCGCGCTCTCTGGCGTAAGGCTTTGGCAATGGCGATGAGTTGCTTATTAGCGACCGATACCTCGCCAACGGTTACATCAAGGGGGATATTCACCTCAATTTGAGCCAGAGCATTAGCCGCAATATCGTGGACATGCCGCCAGTTCACCAGGCGGCGCCCATCGGCCAGTTCTCTGTTCAGGGCAATGTTCTCCGCCACGGTGAGATTGGGGAAAAGAGAAAAATCCTGATAAATAACCTGGATGCCCTCACGAATGGCGTCAATGGGGTGAAAATGTTCGAATTCCTTCCCATTGATAACAACGGAGCCGCTATCCCGTTCATATACCCCGGCGATAATTTTGATCAGGGTTGATTTACCACTCCCATTTTCCCCAACCAAGCAATGAATCCGGCCCTGCTCGATGGTCAGATCAACATTCCGCAGCGCGTGGACGCCGGCAAAAGATTTAGAAATTCCGGTAAGACCTAAGAATTCGTTAGCCATAGAGATAATACTTTACCGATTATGTATAATTAACCCGGCGCGGCTTTAAGACACGTGTTGCGTGTTGCATAAGTCCCTAAACGGAACACGCAACACGCAACACACAATACTGGGGAAGGGCGTGTGGTTAGAACGGATAATCCTTTGCGTTCGTGTCGTCAACGTAAACGGCGGCATCACCGTAGAGGACGTTGCCCGCCCCGATCAGCTTATTATAGCCGCCAATACCCAGATCGGCGCCGACGCCGACTTCTTTGCCCTGAATTTTCATCAAGGCCATCTGGTTGCAGGCAGCGCCGGCCACCGCCGGGTCCCAGAAGCCGATGGCATCAATCGCGCCGCTAAAGAGCAAATCACCGGCAATCGAGGGCAGGCTGGTGCCAACCACCGCTACCTCATCCTGCAGACCGGCTTCCTCAATGGCGCGGCCAATACCGGCCACGTCGGTCGAGGCGCTCCCCTGGAAACCCTTGATGTTCGGATAGGCGGCCAGGATCTCCTTGGCTTTCTGGTAAGCAACCTCGGCATCGTCGAAGCTTTCGTTCTTATCGCCAACCATCGTCATGTTGGGATAAGCCGCTTTTTGGCGTTCAATACCGCCATCCACCCACTCGTTGTGCGTTTTGGAGCCGAGGCTGCCCACAAACACGGCATACTCGCCCTCTTCGCCCATCTCGGCAGCCAGGCGATCCATCAGGCCGGCCCCAAAAGCTTTGTTATCGAAAGCCTCGATATCATAGTCCATCTCTTTTTGGTTCGAAGCCTCGTGAGTAACTACCACAATCCCGGCATCCATCGCTTTTTTCAACACCGGATCGAGCTGGGTCGGGTCCATCGGAACAACGCAGATGGCATCCACCCCTTGCGCAATCAGATCCTCGATGATCGGAATCTGCTGGGCGGCATCAGCTTCGGCCGGCCCGACCAGGGTGGCATTGACGCCATTCTCTTTACCCCAGGCCACCACACCTTCTTCCATGCGGTTGAACCAATTGATTCCGGCAATTTTAACAATCGTCACAAAGGTGAGGTCCCCTTCGGCGGCAGGTTCTGCGGCGGCCGCTTCTTCAGTGGCGGCCGGGGCTTCTGTAGCTGGCGCTGCGGTAGCGGCCGGGGCTTCCGTAGCAGCGGGTGCTTGGGTGGGGGCCGGTGTGGCGGCCGGTTGAGCGCCGCAGCCAACCACGACAGCCGCCAATAGGACTACAAGCAAAAGATACAAACACTTCTTCATTTGTTTTCTCCTCTTTTACTACTCTGAAATATTTCGATCACTGAACATTGAAAAAGTGACTCTAAAGAGAGTCAGCAATAGGCTTGACGCGAGTGGTTCACCTCCTTTCCTCATTAAGGGCTGGGAAATTTTTAAGAGATCACCGCCTTCAGCATGACGACCAGCGCTTCGCAGCCAGGATCAACCTGGCCCTCGGTGCGCTCGCCGACCCAACTGGCCCGGCCAACCTTGCTGCGCAGGGGAGTCACGCTATCCCGGCCCGCTTCGGCGGCGGCCAGAGCTTTGGCCCCGGCTTCGCTCAGGGAGGCCCCTTGTTCCATGGCGGCGGCAAAGGCTTCGTTAGCGGGGTGGAGCGCATCAATGATGGTTTTATCGCCGGGCTTGGCTTTGCCGCGCTCCTGCATGCCCAGATCAGCCGCCTTAAACATGGCGACCAAATCCTGGCTGGAGATTTCGGTTTTACCCATCACTTCCTTACCTGCCCGCATCAGCGCGGTGGCCAGCAAGGTGCCCATCGTCGAAGGCGCGGCCTTGTTAGCCGCCATACCGGCAGCTCCCAGGAACTTGCCGATGTCGGAGATGGGGTTAGCCTGGAGATAAGCCAGCACACCATCGGCTACTTTGGTCAGGGTAATGCCGGTATCGCCATCGCCCATCGCCTGGTCGAGCGACGTTAAATAGTCGCTCTGCGTCTTAAGGGCATGACAAGCCTGCTCTAAGGCTGTAACAATCAGCTCACCTTTGATCGGTTCATCTGCCATAGATTGCAACCTTGTTGACTAAACTTGCTTGAAAAAGGGCGTGTTGGCCGGATGATCCAGCAGTTCGGCCAGTTCATCGTCCAGGCGGAAGAAGGTCAATGAGGCCCCGGCCATTTCCATCGAGGTGGCAAACTCGCCGACATAAGCCCGGTGGATCTGCAAGCCTTTGCCGGTGAGGATGTCGTACACTTTGCGGTAAATCACGTAAAGCTCTTCGGGGGGAGTCGCCCCCAGGCCGTTGACCATCACTGCCAGCCGGTCGCCAGCCTTGGGCTGCAAGTCATCCAAAATGGCGTTGGTCATGCGTTCGGCAATCTGGTCGGCAGGCTGAAGTTTTTCTCGTTTCATCCCCGGTTCGCCGTGGATACCCATGCCGATTTCCATCTCATCCTCGCCAATGGTGAAGGTCGGCTTGCCGGCCAGCGGTACCGTGCATGGTGACAGGGCCACGCCCATGGTCCGGATATTGGCCAGCGCCTTTTCGGCAATGGCCGCCACTTCGTCCAGCGAGCCGCCTTTGTCGGCTTTGGCTCCGGCTACTTTGAAGGCAAAAACCATGCCGGCCACGCCCCGGCGGCGATCCGCCTCGGCAGGTGGGGCTGAGGCCACATCATCCTTGACCAACACCGTCTTGACGGTGATGCCTTCCATATCGGCCATATCGGCAGCCATATCAAAGTTCATGATATCACCGCCGTAGTTGCCATAGATATAGACTACCCCTTTGCCGCCGTGAATCCGCTGCGTTACGGCCAGCATCTGGTCGGAACTGGGAGAAGCAAACACGTCGCCAACGGCACAGCCGTCGAGCATACCCTGGCCGACATACCCCAGGAACACCGGCAGGTGGCCGGAGCCGCCCCCTGTTGTCAGGGCTACTTTACCCTGCACCGGGGAGTCGGCGCGCACAATACAATGGACATCTTCAGTATAGGCCAGTTGGGTGGGGTGGGCCTTAACCAGGCCATCCAGCATTTCGGGGACAAAATCTGCGGGTTTGTTAATAATCTTCTTCATTGAATACCACCTCCTTTGTGGAATAAAGATTACCAACGCAGCGGCTGAGTCACCGCCACATCTTTATTTTTAAACTCGCTAGCCCGGCACTCCGTCGCAGTGGGGTCAAGAGGTATTGGCAGGGCAGGCAGAAAAGGGGAAGCAAAGATAAACTTTATGTAACCGCTTACGTAAACGATTGCGGTTGAGCTTAACACAAAAGTCCTGGTCTGTCAAAGATAAAACCAGTCATAAAAAAGGGGACTTGCTCCAGTCCCCAACCATGTTAACCCCTTTGTTCGGTTCAGGCCGACAGCCCCAAGACTGCCCGGATTTTTTGCAGCATCTCCTCGGTACGGCCTTTGACAAAATAATCGGCAGCGCCTTTGTTAAGGCAGGCTTTGGCTGTCTCGACTTCATCCCAAGCCGAGTTAACAATGACTGGGGTTTTGGGGCTAAATTTTTTCAACCGCTCCAGTAGTTCCAGGCCGGCATACTTGGATTCTTTACCTTCAAAATTAGGCATGTTCAAATCTAAAATTACCAGATCAAAAGGATGGCCTTCAACCATTGCCTCCTGAACCAGTTCATAAGCAGCCACATTACCCTCGGCCGTTTCCACCTCAAACCCTGCTCGAAAGAGAGTTTTTTCCACACTGCGCAATAAATTTTCTTCGTCGTCCACCACCAAAATTCTGGGTTCTGCATCCATGTCGGGTTTGCTCCGTTATATATCTTGTAGGACAAACTTAAGTTTGTCCTACTTAACGCACGACCTCGAGGGCTTTTTTGACTTCATCCAGCAGGCTGGCCGGAGTGTAGGGCTTGGGTAATAAATTGTGCAGTCCCAGCAGCATGCGCACTTTGGTGCGTTCCACGCGGGGATTTGACGAAACAGCCACGGTTTTGTTAATAGCTCCGGCGGCGGCAATGGCTTGCATAATGGCCAGGGAGTCGCCTTCGCCCAGAATATCGTCAATGAGAATGAGATCGTACTGGCTGTAGTTGTCTGCACTGTAATCCTTAGCGGCGATAGTGACTTTATAGCCGGCTGCTTTAAGGAGCACACTGGCAAACTGCCGCCAGCTATCGTCGTCGTCTACCAGCAAGATTTTGCCCCTGCCCGGTTCAAGCTTGGCTTTGGCCTCCGTGTTTTTATCAAGCGGCAGGCTGACGGTAAAAGTGGACCCTGCCCCCACCCGACTTGTCACCGCAATACTACCGCCAATTTGTTCCAGGATCAACCGGCAGGCCGGCAGGCCCAGGCCGGTGTGGCCCTTGATGCCTTTGGTGGTGTGGAAAGTCACCCAAATTTTGTCCATATCGGCGGCAGGAATCCCCGTCCCGTGGTCGGTGACATCTACCAGCACAAGATTCTGTTTAAGATCAGGCCGAACTTTTATGTCAATCCGAGGCTTAGGCTGCCCCTCCATGGCCTCATAGGCATTTTTGATCAGGTTGGCAAAGACCCGATTCAACTGGGCCGGGTCGGCCACGGCCAAAGGCAAATTAGGTGAGATGTCGAGATTGATGAGGCCGGGCGGCAGAGCCAGGGTACTGATGGCGTCTTTGAGTACATCGTCTACCATGGTCGGCCGGGGCGCCTGCTCGCGGGCGGGGCCGATCAGGTCTTCTTTGATTCGCATAATCAGGGCGGCCGAGTCGCCGATGATATCCAGGTCCTCCAGGGTTGACTCCAGGCTGAGGCGTTTTTCCAATTTGTCGGCAGGTAAGGCGTTGGCCTTCTCGGCTAAATCGGCCAGGTCGGGATTCTCCTGGCGAAGGGCGGCGGCCTTGTCGAGCAGCATTTGAGCCAGGGGCCGGCTGCTGACCGCCTGACCATCCTGCTGCAACAGATTGGCGATAGCGCAGACCAGCAGTTGCAAATCATAGCGAATTCGCCCCGCCGAAGCGCCGATAGGCTCGGCTTTGTTGCCAATCCAGTGAATGGCGTCGCCGGTAGCGGTGGCGATAGCCTCAAACGTTTTGGCCCGCAGCAGCTCGGCGTGAGTTTCTTCCAACTCGCGGCGTTTATAGGCATTGTCAATGGCAATCGCAAGTTGGTTAGCCATGGCCTGCAAAGAGGAGACATCTTCATCCGAGAAGGCCGCGCCTTCGGTGCTTTGCACCGTCACCGCGCCAATCACCCGATCGCCGATGGCCAGGGGCAGGGCCATTTCCGAGCGGGTGTCGGGCAAAACCGGGTTGGGGTACCAGACTTTTTCCGTGTCCACATCCAGCGAAATACGGGCTTGATTGAGGGCCGTGCATGCCCCAATCATCGAGTTGCCCCCCACGGCCAGCTTATGGTGGTTTTCAATCATAATCCGGCCTGGGTCGCCCCGGCCCGCGCGCAGCACGGCAAATTCTCCGGCGGCATCAATTAAAAAGACGCCCGCGTAATAAAAACCGTAGGCGTCACAGATAATATCAACCGTTTTGGGCAGCAGTTCATCAATATCCAGGATGTGGGTGATGTTTTGGCTGACTTCCGCCGCTGCTGCCAGCAAGTTCGCCCGGCGGAGGGCTTTTTCCAGGTTGATGCTGGCTTCAATTTGAGTTGGGTCCATGTCGTTTTTCCTCGTCTGATGAAGAATGAGTTAATGATAGTGTAAGCGTACTATTTTGTAAAACGTAAAACACCTCAGTTCGGAGTTTTCTTAATCGTATCCTTCGATACGCCTTTCGCTTTACTCAAGGCTACTCAGGATGCGATGTTAAGCCAAAAATCATCCTGAGTAGGGCGTTAGCCCGTATCGAAGGGTGATTTTTGAGCCAAATCCGAATTCAGTTTAAAACGTGAAACGTAAAGGCTTTGCCGTCATGTCTTACGCTTTATGTTTTACGCCTCACGCGGCTTTATTCTCGTCGCCGGGACGATAGATCGGCACGTGCAGGGTAAAGGTTGAGCCTACGCCAACCTGGCTGGTGACATCAATTTTGCCGCCCATCCGTTCCATGCTTTGCAGGCAGGCCGGCAGGCCCAAGCCGGTGCCGCCTTTTTTGGCTTTGCTGGTGTGGAAGGTCAGCCAGATTTTGGTTAGCTCCTCCTCAGGGATGCCACAGCCGTTATCGGCAATATCAACAATGACAAATTCGTCGTTTTCCTGGCGAATAGCCACAAAAAGGTGCGGTGAGGACTGCTCGTCCATCGCCTCCATCGCGTTTTTGACCAGGTTAATGACGACTCGCCCCATTTGGACCGGGTCAACCCGCACGGATGGGATGAAACCGTCAATACTGTAGGAGACTGTGCCGGGAGGCAGGGCAAAACTTTTGATATTATCCTTAACCACCTGGACAATGTCAGCTTCCTGCCACTTTTGGCGGCGGGCCGGGCCGATTAAATCTTCTTTGATTTGCAGGATGGTGGCGGCGCTTTCCTCGATGATGGCTAAATCTTCCAGCACCGATTCAACATCCAGCATGCGCTGCAACTTTTTCAGCGGCTTATCTTTGAGCTGTTCGACTCCCCCGGCCAAATCCGGTTTGATGTGGGCCAGGTACTGGCCGGCCTGGATGACCAACTGGGCCAGCGGGTCCTCATTGATGGTCTCATCCGCCCGGCTCAAGAGGTTGCCGGCAATAAAAAGAAAGCGGCTGAAATCTTCGCGGGTGCGGTCCACACAGGCCGGGATGGGCGCCGCCTTGTTCCCAACCCAGTGAATGGTCTCGCCGGTCGCCGTGGCAATACTTTCAAAGGTTTTGGTCCGCACCAGTTCCTGGTTGGCTTTCTCCAAATCCTGTAACAGCCGGGCATTATTAATGGCTACCGCCAACTGGTCGGCCATCATTTGCAGCGATGAAATATCGTCTTCTGAGAAGGCCGCCTCCTGCTCGCTTTGCACGCTCAAAGCGCCGATGGCTTTACCCTTGATAATCAACGGCAGAGCCATTTCGGAGCGCGTTCTGGGCAGCACCGGGTTGGGATACCAGACCTTTTCGGCATCCACATCCAGGGCAATCCGAGCTTCGTTGAGACCGGTGGCCGCGCCGATCATGGAGTTGCCGCCTATCTCCAGCTTGTGGCCGCGCCGGATTAACTCTCGCCCGGCTTCGCCGTATCCGGCCCGGAGCACAGCCCAGCGTTTGCCGGCTTCGTCGGGCGTAGGGTCCACCAGAAAAATGCCGGCGTAGTAAAAGCCGTACTCTTTGCAGATGATATCTACGGTGCTGTTGAGCAGCTCATCCAGGTCTAAAATTGAGGTAATGTTGCGGCTGACAACAGCTCCGGCCTGCAACAAGGCCGCCCGCCGGGCAGCCTGCTGAAAGAGCTGGGCGTTTTGCTGGTGCAGCCGGGCATTATTAATCGCTACGGCCAATTGGTCGGCCATAGCCTGTAAGGAGAAGACGTCTTCGGCGGAAAAAGCGGCTTCGGCGGTGCTCTGGACGGTCAGCGCGCCGATGACCATGCCGCCGATGGCCAGGGGCAGGGCCATTTCCGAACGGGTATCGGGCAGGAAGGGGTTGTTGAACCAGACCGCCTCTTTGCCCACGTCAAGGGCAATCCGGGCTTCATTCAAAGCGGTACACGCGCCAATCATCGAGCGCCCCCCGACTTCCAGCTTGTGGTGGTTCTCGATCATGATCCGGCCCGCTTTGCCCCGGCCCGCTTTGAGCACGGCCCAGCGTTTGTTGTCGGCCAGGGTCTCGACCAAAAAGATGCCGGCGTAATAAAAGCCGTACTCATCACAAATAATGTCCACGGTGCGAGTGAGCAGCGTGTCAAGATCTAAAATAGAGGAGATATTGCGGCTAACCTGGGCTGCCGCATTGAGCAGGGTGGCTCGCCGTCTGGCTCCGGCCAACAGTTCAGCAGGATCTTCTTCTGCCAGTGATGCCTCCAACACCCGGTCTGAGTCCATAACTTTGCCTTTAAGGCAACTCTCCCACTTTTACACTATCAAAAATGGCGGGGCTAGAGCAGAGTCTTGCCAGGTACCTCCTGGCATGTCAGATTGTGCCATGCGTACATGTCATTAAGACAACAGTTGCCATTATACTAAAAAACAAGCTGGCGGGCAATCGGCTGTAAGGCTGAAAAAGGAAGGCGGGAAGGTTGGAAGGCTAGAGGAATGGAAGGTTTGTTTAATGGTTTTTTAGACTGAAGTCTGGACTCCTGGATAAGGTAAGACTATAATCTTGGATTGCTATGACCGAACACCTGCCGGACGACACCTACGCCGAAAAAATAGAAAAAATGGTAACGATGACCGTTGCGGCGGCCAAGGGAATTGTGCCGGTCGGGCAGGTCGCCCTGCCGCTGGCCCAAATTGCGAATGGCGACTTGGCTCCGCCTGAGGGGCGCGCCTTCGCCCGCGCCCTCTCCCGCATCCTGCAAGGCGAGCGCGATCCGGCCAAGCTCACTCATGAGCTGACCCCGGAGTTGGCCGAAGTTCTCCGGGACACCCTGGCCCAGATTGACGCCCCCCTGCCCGAAGCTGACGAGGCTGAAGCAGTCGGCCTTACCTTTGAGGAACTGGTCGAGAAAGTTGCCGAAGCGTGTTCCGGCGAGGTCATGCTGTGGCAGCAGCTCTGGACCCTGACCCAGCGGCTTGCCGACGACAGCAGTCTGCCCCCTGAAATTAGACAGTTAGGTACGGTTCTCCGCCGTATCCTGGCGGGTGAGCGCCAGAAATTTATCCTGGACGAATTAGCCCCGCAGCACCGCTGGGCTGTCGAGCAGCTCCTCGATTGGCTCAACCAGCGGGCAGTCACGCCTGAAGATAGCAGCTAGCAGATGGATTTTTTCTATCCTCTATCCTCTATCTTCCTCCCTCCTCCCCTTTGGGACTTTTTCCTCGGTTGAAATTACCCCAAAATCTGTTAGACTCTTAACAAATTGAGCAGCGCCGCTATTGGCGGTTCATTCTTCAAATTTCTCACCTGCCCATAGGGTCGTTTAGCTGCTTTGAACACCCTTAAACGTCCTCTGTCTTTGTGCCTTTAGAACCAGAAGGCCAGGTGTACAGAGGGCGTTTTTTGTTAAAGGAGTCTGTACTTTACTTTCCGGTAAGTGAGGAGTGGTAAACAGCGATTAGCCCGTCCATAATTACAGTTGCACAAAGTTGAAAGACTGTAAGAAAGGATTAAGCTAATCGCTGTAGAGAATACTATACAAGCATTACAGGCAGTTGTCCAGGGGATACCCGTCGGGACGAATTTTGCACTTTTACAATTGATGTGGGTGATGCTGCAAGGGCGGCTGTTAGCCAGTCGCGGGGCGATCTTGCCAGCCTTGACGAGCAGCGGGTTGAGTTGGACGGAAGCCCGGCGCTGTTGGGCGGCGATGCGGTACGGGGTCTGGCACAGTCGCGACCTGATCGAAGCTTGGGTCCAGTATGTGACCAGCCAAGAGCAGTGGCAAGAGCATCGACACGAGGGCTATCGGGGAGTGGCCGTTGATCTGACGGCCTTTTGGCGACCTCGGTTAAAGGGCTGGCTGGGCAAGCACTTTCACGCTATTGCCGGGCGAGCCTTACCAGCGGTCAGTGTCGGGGTGGTGGTGCGCATCGGCCAAGTGGGGCTGCAGCGAGTGCCACTGCTCAAAAGCCTGGTGCGGACCGACCCGAAAAAGCCCAGCGACAGCGACCTGATGAGCCGACTGTTACAGCAGGTGGGACAGGAATTAGCCCCGGATGAGGTGGCCCTGTTTGACGCCGGGTTCAAAGTGGCGGCCCTGCAAGCGGCCCAGATCAAACGGGCCGTGGTGCGATTGGCCGCCAACGTCACCGCCCGCCGCAACTATCCGACCGCTTACAAAGGGCGAGGCCGCCGGCCAGTCTATGGTCTGATCGTTCGCCCGTTAGCCCGGACTTACAAAGGGCGCTCCATCCCGGCCAGCCGATCTGATATCAGCCAGACCTTCGAGTATGAAGGCCGAACCATCCAAGTCAACGGCTGGTACGACCTGATTTTGCCGGGGGTCGTGCCTGGCCCGGCCAATGATACCTTCGATATCTATGTCTTTGATGACCCATTGTATCAGACCCCGTTGCTGCTGGCTACGACCCTGCGCTTACGCCCGGCGACCAGCTTTGGTTTGTATCAGGATCGTTGGCCGGTCGAACAAGTACCGCTGGCGGCCAAACATATGATCGGCGCTCATCGGCAGTTCGTTTTTGCTCGTCAGAGTTGTCTGCGCTGGCCCGAATTGGCCTTGATTGTCGGGGGTATTTTAACCTATTTGGCTGCGGCTTTACCGCCGATCCCAACTGGTTTCTGGGATAAGCAGCCCAAAGCCACGCCTGGTCGGTTGCGACGGTTGCTCGCCCGGGTAGATTTTCCAAAAGATTACCCTTTCGGACCGCAACTTCGCAAAAAACGGGCTGTCACCGACCATTTACCCAAGGGCGTAGCCGCTCATCGACGCATCAAAACCGTTACTTGACGCTTTTGAGCTTCGATTTAACCCTGAACAATCTGTTTTGTTAATGTGCTACCTGCCAGATTTTTCGTCTGGTCTATTGTCTATTTTATGTTTGCGGAAAGTAAAGTTGAACGTTGCACGTTAAACGTTCAACGAAGAACTGACTGGCAGCGGGCGAATTTGCGGTTTAACTGAACAGACAGTAAGCTTGATAAGAACCAGTTGAGGCCAAACAAGATGATAGGAAACAGAACTTACGCGCTCAGGCTTATACAAATGGCGGTCGTAGCAATTGTGATTTTAAGCCTCGCGCCGGCAGTTCAGGCAGCCGAGACAGGCGCCCCTGCTCATGGCGTGGGCGCTGCCTTTCTCTGGATTGTGATCATTCTCCTGGCAGCCAAGCTTTCCACCCTGGTCGAACGCCTGGGCCAGCCCCCGGTTTTGGGCGAGTTGGTGATGGGGGTCATTTTGGGCAATTTGTTCCTCACCGGGCTTGACTTTTTTGAGCCGATTAAAAGCGAGCCGATCATCAACTTTTTGGCTCAACTGGGCGTGGTTATTTTACTCTTTCAAGTCGGCCTTGAATCAAATATCGAGGAGATGCGCCGGGTGGGCCTGTGCGCTTTCTGGGTGGCCTGCGTAGGGGTAGTTGTCCCGTTCCTCCTGGCGATGGTGGTTGGCCCGCTCCTGCTGCCCGGACTCCCCTTTAACACCTATCTCTTTTTAGGGGCCACTCTGACCGCTACTTCGGTCGGCATCACCGCCCGCGTGTTCCGCGACCTGGGGCGCTTGCAAACAGCCGAGGCCCAAATTGTACTGGGCGCGGCCGTCATTGACGATGTGCTCGGGTTAATCATCCTGGCGGTTGTGTCAGCCATTGTGACCGAGGGCACGATCAGTGTGAGCAGCGTGAGCTGGATTACTCTCAAAGCTGTTCTGTTTCTGGCCGGGGCGGTTGTTTTGGGGCAGCTTTTGGCCCCTCGCCTGGGCGCCTTGCTTTCCAAGGTTCATACCGGCACCGGCATGAAGTTCACTTTGGCTATTAGTTTTGGCCTGATGACCGCCTACCTCGGCGAACAGATTGGCCTGGCCCCGATTGTCGGCGCTTTTGCTGCCGGCCTGGTTTTAGACCCGGTTCACTTTCGCTTCTTTGAAGAGCCTGAATTCGCCGATGATATTCGCAAAAACATGCATGATGCCCCTCCTGCGGTGAAAGCGCGTATCTCCACCGTGCTGGAGCGCCATGCCGACCGCCACGTCGAGGACATTATTGAGCCGCTGGGCCACTTTTTGGCCCCCATCTTTTTTGTTGTGACCGGCATGGCTGTTCGCCTGGAAACCTTGTTTAACCTGCCGATTCTGCTGGTCGCCCTGGGCGTCACTCTGGTCGCCTTTGTAGGCAAAATCGCGGCAGGGCTGGTTGCCGGCCCGGTCAACAAGTCCGTCGTCGGTTGGGGGATGATTCCACGGGGCGAAGTCGGTTTAATTTTTGCGGCCACCGGGCGAGCCATCGGGGTTGTCAACGACGAAGTTTTCTCAATCATCGTCATTATGGTCATTCTCAGCACCCTGCTGCCGCCGCCCATTTTGACCTATCTCTTAAAGCGAGATCGGGTCGCCAGCGTGCCAGCCGGCCAGCCGGCGGTCTCACCGGAAGGGTGAGCCGTAGCGGTTCTCACGTCATTAGAGTGGAGCGGAACGAGGAATCCCTCGAAATCTATACCAAAGAGTGACGCCATAGGGATTTCTCGCTCCTTCGTCGCTCGAAATGACATACTCTGAGTATAATCCAGTGTCCTATGGACGAGCGCAAAGTAAAAGGCCAACAACTGATTGCCCTGTTTTTGGTAGGCTGCCTGCTCTTCAATTACCCGCTGTTAGCCCTCTTTAGCCAGGATGGGCTGGTAGGGGGTATTCCGCTGTTGTATGTTTTTATTTTTATCACCTGGGCTGTGTTGATCGGCCTGCTGGCAGTGATTATTGAAAGTTAGGCACTTACGGGTCAGGTTTTTGTACAATGAGCAAAAAGTTGTTACACAGAGAGGCACGGAGAAATCACAGAGTTTCACGGAGAAATTTTTAAAACTTCTCTGCGTACCTCTGTGGAGCCTCTGCGTCGCTCTGTGTTCCTTTTGGTTCCGGCTCGTCCAGGGTAGGACGTAATGTGTAAACGGTCAACGCAATGCTACAAGGCTGGTTTATTTTACTGGTTTCATTAGCCTATATCGGGCTGCTGTTTGCCATTGCTTATTACGGCGACAAGCGGGCCGACGCCGGGCGCAGCCTCATCCGCAATCCCTACACCTATGCCCTGTCTATGGGGGTGTACTGTACCGCCTGGACCTTTTACGGCAGTGTTGGCCGCGCCGCCAGCGCCGGGGTGGGTTTTTTGCCGGTTTACCTCGGCCCTACCCTCATGGTCGCCCTGTGGTGGTTTGTGCTGCGGAAGATCATCCGCATCAGCAAAGCCAACCGCATCACTTCGATTGCCGACTTTATCGCCTCGCGCTATGGTAAAAGCACGGTTCTGGGAGGACTGGTCACCGTTATTGCCGTCGTCGGGATTATTCCCTACATTTCTCTTCAATTGAAAGGCATCTCCACCAGCTTTACCGTTCTATGGCATTACCCCAAGCTGATGATGCCGGTTAACGTGAATACGGGGCCTGTCCTGGGCGATACTGCTTTCCACGTCGCCCTGCTCCTGGCGGCTTTTGCCATCCTGTTTGGCACGCGCCATCTCGACGCGACCGAGCATCACGAAGGGCTGGTGGCGGCCATCGCCTTTGAGTCGGTGATAAAGCTGCTGGCTTTTTTAGCCATTGGCGTCTTTGTGACCTTCGGCATTTATCACGGCTTTGCCGACCTGTTTGCTCAGGCAGCCGCCCAACCCAACCTGAAAGCCCTCTTCACCTTATCGTCCGGCAGCTACGGCGATTGGGCCTGGCTCACCTTTATCTCGATGATGGCCATTCTCTTTTTGCCGCGCCAATTCCAAATGGCCGTGGTCGAAAACACCGATGAACGTCACTTGAACAAAGCCATCTGGCTCTTTCCCCTCTACTTATTGGCGATCAACATTTTTGTTTTACCCATTACCTTTGGCGGCCTGCTGCACTTTCCTGGCGGCAGCGTCCACCCCGATACATTTGTGTTGACCCTGCCCATGGCCGAAGGCCAGGAAACCCTGGCCTTACTGGTCTTCATTGGCGGCCTATCGGCGGCCACCAGCATGGTCATTGTCGAAACAGTGGCCCTGACGACGATGGTTTCTAACGATCTGGTCATGCCGGTGCTGCTGCGCTGGCAGGCGCTGAGCCTGGCCCAACGGAGCGACCTGAGTGGGCTGCTGCTGGGTATCCGGCGCGGCGCGATTCTTGTCATTCTGCTGCTGAGTTACGGCTACTTCCGGCTCACCGACGAATCGGTGGCCCTGGTCTCCATCGGCCTGATCTCTTTTGCCGCCGTGGCCCAGTTTGCCCCGGCCATCCTGGGCGGGTTGTATTGGAAAGGGGGCAGTCGGATTGGGGCGCTGGTCGGCCTGAGCGCCGGTTTTGCCGTCTGGAGCTACACCCTGCCGCTGCCATCGCTGGTTGATTCGGGTTATTTGCCGCAGCGATTCATTGAGCTGGGGCCGTTTGGCCTGAACTGGCTCAGACCCTACGCTCTGTTTGGCCTGGAGGGTCTGGACCCGATTACCCATGCCATGCTCTGGAGTATGCTGGTCAATGCCGGCGGCTACGTGATTGTTTCCTTGTTGAGCCAGCAGAGTGTGAGCGAACGCAGCCAGGCCACCCTCTTTGTGGATGTCTTCAAACACTCCGGCGAGGGGGACCGCGCCCGTTTTTGGCGCGGCAGCGCCTCGGTTGCCGCCTTGCGCTCCTTGTTGGCGCGCTTCCTGGGCCAGCCGCGGGTTGAAGAAGCCTTTGCGCAATATGCCCGGCAGCGCGCCCTCAATTGGTCACAAGCCCCCGACGCCGACGCCGAACTGGTGGACTTTGCCGAAAAACTCCTGGCCGGGGCCATCGGCGCGGCCTCGGCGCGGGTGATGGTCGCCTCGGTGGTTAAGGAAGAACCGCTCAGTCTGGAAGAAGTCATGGATATTTTGGATGAAACATCGCAGGTGATTGCTTACAGCCACCAGTTGGAACAGAAATCGCGCGAACTGGAAGCCGCCACGGCGGAACTGCGCGCCGCCAACGAACAGCTCAAGGAATTGGACCGGCTGAAGGATGATTTTATTTCCACCGTCACCCACGAACTGCGCACCCCGCTGACCTCTATCCGCGCCTTCTCCGAAATTTTGTGCGACAACCCTAATTTGGACGGAACGCGGCAAAGCCAATTTTTGACCATCATCCTCAAAGAGAGCGAGCGTTTAACCCGCCTCATTAACCAAGTGCTGGATCTGTCAAAGATTGAGTCCGGCCAGATGGTTTGGTCGCTCTCAGAGATTGATCTGACCGACGTGATTAAAGAGGCGCTCACGGCCACGGGCCAACTGTTCCAGGAGAAAAATATCCAGGTGGAACTGGATTTGCCGGAGCGCATGCCGCGCCTGGTGGCCGACCGCGACCGGATTATGCAGGTCTTGCTTAATTTGCTGTCCAACGCTATGAAGTTCTGCAATAATCAAGCCGGCTGGGTCGGCATCCGCCTGCACGTCAAGAACGGTTTTGCCCAGGTGGATGTCAGCGATAACGGGCCGGGCATCCGCCCCAAAGACCAGGAGATAATCTTTGAAAAATTTCGCCAGGTGGGCGACACCCTGACCGAAAAGCCGCAGGGGACCGGCCTGGGTTTGTCCATCTGCCGCCGCATCATTACCCATTTTGACGGCAAACTCTGGGTCAAAAGCGAACCCGGCCACGGCGCGACTTTCTCATTTACCCTGCCGCTCCAGCCGCAGCCGGCAGGCAGTGAAGCCGTCGAAACCAACGGCCGCTCGCGCTTATTGACGACCATCAAATCGCTGCGCGGGTTGACGTTAAAGTAAAACTCCGGGAAGCGAGGAAACGAAGAGGCGAAGTATCTCCTAGTACACGGCGGCATAAATAACTCTAGAGTAGGTAGTAACCCCTTCCGGGGTCTAGGCGGCTAAAGCCGTTACTACAAACCACCGACTTACTTTCGCCCAGATGTACTAGCCTCCTCGCTTCACTCGTCATCGCATCTTTATTTTTTGGGAGGAATCCACCCTTATGCTGCAAAAACGCTCTATTTGGCGCGCCCTGTTCAGCGCCCTGATTGGGGGAATGGGCGGGATCAGCCTGACCGCCACCCTTTTCCCGTATGTCATCGCTCGCTTTTTGGGCCACCTTTCCCTGGAGGCCCTGGTCAACATGCGGGGGATAGCTCTACTGATGGCCCTGCTCTGGGCGGTGGGCGGCGGGGTCGTCGGTTGGGTAGGCGGCGGGCGCACCGGGGCCATCGTGCTCGGCCTGTGCGGGGCCGTCACCGGCTTGGCCCTGGGCCTGCTAGCCGCGCCAGACAATCCTGCAGGCGTGGTCGCCGGGGTTATCATTGGGCTGCTGTACGGGATACCGGGCGGGATCATTATGGGCCGCGTCTTTCCCAAACCCGCCAGCGAGGTCTGATTTCAAGCAACTCCCAATAATTTGCCGGGATTGGGGGATTAGGAG
The DNA here is from genome assembly GCA_016860845.1 of Chloroflexota bacterium. The sequence goes on along the minus strand of BOKF01000009.1, from coordinate 192,061 downwards.
AATTTTTTATAATTTATCCCCTAATCCCGGCCCATATCGTTCCGGATTTTTTGACGAGAAGACAAAGGGTATCAGGGCATGGCCAAAAAAGTCTTGATTGTTGACGACGAAACAAACATTATCATTTCCCTGGAATTTCTAATGGAGCAGGCCGGCTACGAGCTGCGCATTGCCCCCAACGGCCGGGAGGCGCTGGAGCAGGTGGCGGCCTTTGAACCGGATTTGATTCTTCTCGACGTGATGATGCCCCATATCAACGGCTTTGATGTCTGCCGCCGCATTCGTGAGAACCCGGCCTGGCAGAACATCAAAATTATTATGCTGACGGCCAAAGGCCGTGAAGTCGAGATGGCCAAGGGCCTGGCCCTGGGCGCGGATGCTTACATTACCAAACCTTTTTCGACCAAAGAGCTGCTGGCCCAGGTGCGGCATATTTTGGAGTAACTTTAGCAGGCGATGATTTTCGTTTTGACCATCGAGATAGGGTTGGACGCGTGATGCGTGATACGTAAAAAGTCACGTATCACGCATCACACATTATTTTTATCTACGGCAGACAATGAACGACTCACTTATCTTGAAACTGGCCAATATTGGCCTGGTCATACTGGGGCTGGTTGCTGCCGCGCTCATCTTCAACTCGGCCACGGCCGGGGATTGGGCCATCTGGCTCTTTCTGCTGGTCCTGGGGTTGATCCTGGCCCTGGGCCTGGGCCTCAATTACCTCTTCCAGCACTACATCCTGGCCGCCCGGCGGCTGGTCGAAGAAATGCGCCTGATCCTTACCGCCAATCCCGCCCACCGCATCCAATTAACGGGTCCAGCGGAGATGCGCCGCCTGGCCGAAATCGCCAATGCTTACGCCGAGCGCTTCCAAACCCTGTTGGCCGACGAGGATGACAAAATCCGGCGGGCCAGGGCCGACCTGGAAGAGGAGCGGAACCGGCTGTCGGTCTTGATGTCGGAATTAAGCGAGGGCGTGCTGGCCTGCAACATGGAGGGGCAGATCTTGCTCTACAACAGCCGGGCCAGGCAGTTGCTCAGCCAGCCTCCCGGCGGCCACACTCTCTCCGGCGCTGGCGGCTTTATGGGCCTGGGGCGCTCGGTGTTTGGCTTGCTGGACCGCCATGCCATCACCCATGCCCTGGAAAACCTGCTCTACCGCAGCCAGAAGCAGAGCGGCCCGCTGGTGTCACAGTTTGTCACCACCGCCGCTAACGGCCAGCTCATCCGCGCCCGGATTGCCCTGGTTCTGGACCAGCAGCACACCCTGCGCGGCTTCATCCTGACCCTGGAAGATATTACCCGCCAGTTCCAAACCAGCAGCCGCCGCGATATTTTACTGCAGGCGCTGACGGAGGGCGTGCGGGCGTCGCTGGGCAGCATTCGCGCCGCCATTGAAACCATCCTGGAATACCCGGAGATGGACCAGGCCAAGCTGCACCGCTTCCGCCAGGTTATTTACGATGAGGCGCTGACCCTCAGCGCCAGGCTCAACCAGGCCACCGCCGAATACGCCGAAGATTTAAAGGCCGACTGGCAACTGGAGGAGATGCTCGGCGACGACCTGCTCTGGGCCATTCAGCGCCGCTTTGAGGATAAACTGGGCGTAACCACCACCCTGGAAACCGTGGAAGAAAATCTTTGGCTCAAAGTAGACAGCTACTCGGTGGTCCAGGCCATGACCTACATGATGGGCCGGCTCAAGGCCGAACTCGACATCCGGCACGTCACCTTTCGCCTCAAACAATCGGGCCGCTTCGCCGTGCTGGATATGCTCTGGCCCGACGGCTCGACCGAGATGGAAATCCTGTGGAGCTGGCAAAACCAGGCCCTGATTACCGAGGGCGAGGGCACGCCCCTGACCCTGCGCGAGGTGGCCGAACGGCACGGCGGCGAAGTCTGGTGCCAGGCCGACCGGGCGACCAACACGACTTACTTCCGGCTCTTGCTGCCGACCACCCAGCCTAAACCGGTCCGCAGCCTCCAAGTTTCCCAGGAAAGCCGGCCAGAATATTACGATTTTGACCTCTTCCACCAGCCCGGCCAGAAACCCGAGCTGGACCAGCGCCCCCTGGCCGAATTGACCTACACCGCCTTTGATACCGAAACGACCGGCCTGTCACCCTCTGCCGGCGATGAAATTATCTCCATCGGCGCGGTGCGCATCGTCAACGGGCGCCTGCTCCGCCAGGAAATTTTTGACCAACTGGTGGACCCCCGCCGCTCCGTTTCACGCGAGTCGATCAACATTCACGGCATTTCGCCCGACATGCTGGCCGGCCAGCCGACCATCGAGCAGGTGCTGCCCCTGTTCCGCCGCTTCGCCGAAGACACGGTGCTGGTTGGTCACAACGCCGCCTTTGATATGCGCCTGTTGCAGCTAAAAGAGGCTCAAACCGGGGTCAAATTCATCAACCCGGTGCTGGACACGCTGCTGCTGTCGGCAGTCATCCACCCCCACCAGGAGGGCCACAGCCTGGAAGCCATTGCCGCCCGGCTGGGCCTCAACATCATCGGCCGCCACACCTCCCTCGGCGATGCTATCCTGACCGGCGAGATTTTTCTCAAGCTCATCCCCCTCCTGGCCGAACGCGGCATCATCACCCTGCAAGATGCCCGCAATGCGGCCCAGGAGACGTATTACGCTAGGTTGAGTTATTGAGAAAAGAGAAGACCCTAAAGGTCTGGCAGACCTGTAGGGTCTAAAAAATTGGCCTGCTATCTGGCGAGGGTTGGGCCAATGTTTTCTCAATATTGGCGCAATCTTTCCCTGGCATTGGGCCAATCTTTTCTAGAAATTGGGGCTATTTTTGGCCTCGTCCGGTTACGATTGCACCGCAGGCCGCCACAGGCTGTAACGAATCCGCCCCAAATCCTCGCCCGGCTGCGGCTTGCGAAAAACAAACAGGTGCTCGCGCATGATCAGATAAAACTTATAGCGGCTGGCTTCGCCGGTCCAGCTAAGACACAACGGGTCTTCTATCTTTGAGGTAAAAATGCCTAGCTTGAGCATGAAAATCAAGGTGCTTGAGTTCTAAACATTCTATCTCGTCAAATGAGGTAGCCAAAAGCCATTCATTTTCGGTCATTAGATTTTCAAAGGCTTGTTCTTCTTGTTTACCAAAAGCAAAGCCCAAAACCTGCAAATTATCAATATCCGGCTCAACAGATATGGAATTGGGTTGGTAAGTATAACCTTCATAAGTCACAAAGATAAAAGCTCTCATCCAAAACCTCCAAAATCACCAACCTCAAACCTCATTATCAAAAACAGTATTTTGTCCTGTAAAGCTTTTTCTTCCACTCCAACTAGACGGAGATAGCCGAGATTTACACTGCCTTGACCTCCGGCATCAACAGCGATCAATAAGGCAGCACCCTGATTAAGACCTAACTCAAGCAATTTTTCATAAAGAACTTCTCTTGGGTCAATTCGTTCTTTTTTATCTTGACGCGTATTCATCCAGCTAATCCGATTTATGTTTGAGATCAAAGAATTTGTTCAATCACCGCTAATTCGGACAAGTTTGTATGAAGTTTTGAAATATTTTCGTAATTCCAGAACTTAACTCTTGTTTGTATGGGCTGAAACGCGCTTAATGCCAGCTTTGAAGCAAACTCTACTTTGCGTGCCTCCGGAGCTACAACCACAAAGGCAGTATAAAAATCTTGTAACTCCACAAACTTAAGGAGCGAGCGGTGGATATCAGTCGAATGTTCCACCTCTATGAAGGCATTTGGTAGCCTTCTCTCGTTAAACCAAGTCACATCAACAGTTCGAGCCTGCTTGATAATGTTCTCGTAGGTAAATTGATAAAACTCTTGAAGAGTGACCAGTTTAGCAAGGGGTTTATTGAGAAACTGCTTGTTTTTATCCTGGTTTGGCACAAATGTATCAAACTTCTTAAAATTGCCAATCTCAACCAACAAGCCTTGATAGTAGGTATGATTAAACTCGGCCTGCTGTTGTTCCGAGGCTTTTGGACTGATAGCCTCTGCAAAAGGCAGCTTATCCTTATAATCTTTCAGCGCCCACAAACCAGGCCGAATCTTGAAAAAGAAACGCTCATCCTGCACAATCCGCCGGATGGAGGCAAAAGGCGTTTTTGTTCCCCACTTCACACCAGGCACTTTCAAAACTTCGGCATAAAGATGGCTGAAGGTAGCAAAGCCGCCGTTGGCTTTCATCACTTCAATCACTGCTTCGTGTTGCTTCATTGTTAATTTCCCGGTTGGTTTATAAACTGGTAACTGGGCTCAGTTTACACTCAATTCATCACCGCATCTCAGTCAAAGTTTCAATGGCGCTCCTGTCACTCTGCCAGGCCGCGCCGACCTTCGCCGCCAATGCTTCAACCAAGCCAAGAGTATTAGCCTCCAAACGCATCAATCCACCGGCGGGTGCCAGCCCGCAATCACCCACAAGCGGCGAGCGACCACAATATCAGGATGATTCATATTCAAAGCAGTCACGGTCGCTCGTCCCGTAGGGGTCTTGCCCCGAATAACGGCTCCTTCTTCCACCCATTCAAAGTGTTCGGTCCATATTTCGGTACGGGGGTTAAACAAAGGGACGGTGAGCAGGCTTTCGGGGTCGGTCGCTTCCTGGCGAGCCGCTTTATGGCTGTTGCACATGGGACAGGCTAAAAACAGATTTTCCTCATCGTTTGTGCCGCCTTTAGCCTCTGGAATAATATGATCAATTTCAAGCAAGGGGCCAATGATTTGCTGAGAGGTTAGGCAGTAACCGCAACGAAAGCGGGCCGCTGCGGTCACCCGCTGCCGGAGAGCCGCTGAGATGGGATGGGTGCTCATTCTAGCGGCGTAAATTGCTGCAGATCAGCGACATCATAGTTGCGTTGTTTCAAGAGGACGGCGGCCTGGGCACGGACTAACACTGTTTCACGATAAAGGGCTAAGAGGGCCTGCTCTTCCGTTTCTTCCTCCGCGGTTAAACTATCCCCAGCCTGTCGCCGTTGATGCAGGGTTTCGAGACGTGCTCGTTGTTCAACTGGCATGGTCGCTCGCGCCGCTTGCCACAAGGCTGCATCATTCAGATAAGCCATCTGGGCCAACGACGAACGCATTTCCACCGGTGCGGTATTCATCACCGGTGCTATAGCGGCGATAGCTTCAACCAGAATATCTTCAACCGGCCGCTGCACTTTTTCCGCTGCCCGCTGAATCTGGTCATAAACTGTTTCTGGCACATCTAATGTTATCGCATGAACTGTTCCCATTTTTTCCTCACCCTTCCGTGTCTTACCTTAATCTTCACCACAAAACTATTATAACACAAATGTCATTATCGCATCATAATCACCAATATCCTGTAACATCTCTGCCTCTTCGGCCAGTTGCAGATATAATTCATAGGGAATGACCGCCCATTCCGGCTTGCCATCTCGCTCAATAATTTGTACGTTCATCGGTAAACCTCCCTACGTGGAGCAATCTTGAGAACTAAATAGTACCAGAAAATATCGCCCCTGGAAAGAATATACCCTAATTGAAACGTATCCTATTTGGACATTCCCTTCATTCGGTGCTATCATAGCCCCTCTGTATGAAGCAACACCTGTCCCATGGGAACTCCCTGGCCGCCATAGCCCTGAGCCTGGCGGCGCTTTTTATGATCGTGGGCTGCGGCGCTGATGCCGCGCCCGGCGCAGCGGCGCTTCCGCCAACAGCAACGCTAGAGCCAACCCCTACCCCCACCCCTTTACCACCAGCCCCTGCCCCCAGCCCCACGCCCGTCAGCGCTCCCGCCACCCTGCCGCCTGCGCCAACGGCTACACCACTGTCCGCTCCAGCCACCGCTTCCCGCGTCCTCGCCTCCCCAGTCCCTTCGTCAAGCTCAGGACACAGCCCCGCTTCCCCTAGCCCTTCATCAGGCTCAGGACAGAGTTCCACTTCCCCAGTTCAGGTTTCCATAACCAGCCTCACCCTGCCGACCTATCCCATCTGGGATTTCCTGACCGAGCAGATTGACCCGGTCTATAATATCCCGGTCTTTTACTTCAACCGTGCCGCCTACGAAGCCGCCGGTCCCGGCCCAACGCCGAAAAGCTACACCGGCGTCGTCCTGGAAAACACCTACCTGCGGCTGATTTTTTTGCCGGAGCTGGGCGGGCGTTTATACAGCGCTATCATCAAGGCCACCGGCCAGGAGATCTTTTACCACAACCCGGTGGTCAAGCCCTCCCGCTACGGGGTGCTGCAGCCCTACGAAGCCAACTGGTGGCTGGCGACCGGCGGCATGGAATGGGCCTATCCCACCCAGGAGCATGGCTACCGCTTTGGCGTACCCTGGACATACACTACTAGTGTAACTAATGAAGGCGCAACCATCACCCTGAGCGACCGGGCTGCGGGCCGGGTCGGCGCGGAAGTCAGCGTTACCCTGCCGCCGGACAGCGCCGCCTTTACCGTCGCGCCCCGGCTGGTCAACGAGAGCGCCCAGGCCGCGCCGGTCCAGTTCTGGACCAACGCCGCCCTGACCCTGGGTTCAGCTTCGATGTCGCCCCAGACCCAATTTGTCATTCCGGTGGACAAGGTCATTGTTCACAGCCGGGGCGAGCCGGGCTGGGCCATTCCCGGCGAGCGGCAGGAGCTAACCTGGCCCGTCGCCGGGCAGACCGATTTGCGCGACTACCGCCAGTGGGCCAATTACCTGGGCGTGTTCGCACCTGATCTGAATGCGCCCTTTATCGGAGCCTACAACCCCGACATCAATGTCGGCGTGGTTCGGTTGATTGAGCCGGGCCAGGTGCCCGGCAACAAGCTTTTTGCCTTCGGTTCAGCTTTCCCCGATAAAAGCTACACCGACGACGCCTCGCAGTATTTTGAACTCTGGGGCGGGGCTAACCGGGGCTTCTGGCCCGAAGACGACGTGACCGTTCCGCCGGGCGGTGCGGTCGAGTGGCGGGAACGGTGGTGGCCGCTGGCCGGGCTGGGCGGTCTGACCTGGGCCAACGAGCATGCCGCCCTTGCCCTCGGCCAGAGCGAGGTTGCGCTTTTGGTTTCCCGCCCAACTCGCGGTACAATCAGCGTTTTGGCCGGGGAGACAGTTCTCCTGAGCCAGCCTGTTAACGCCGATCCGGCCGCTCCCTTACACTGGCCCTTCGCCGCGACAACCGGGCCGCTGCGCGTCCAACTGGCAGACGAGGCCGGAACTAATTTATTAGATTATCAACCTTGAAAGATAATACGTGATACGTGATGCGTAAAAAAGTCACGCATCACGTATCACGCATCACGCATCATGACTGACGAATTCGACATTCAATGTGAAAGCTGCGGCACCCTCTACAGCAACCTGGAAGAGGTCTGTCCTTATTGCGGCCAGCCGCAGCCCCTCTACAGCGAGACACCCCCAGCTTCGTCCGCCGCGCCCTACGGCAAACTATCCTTCGACTCTACCCTGGAGGATGACGCTGCCTATCCGGCTTATCCCTCAACCCTGCCTGACTATGCCGGTCCAGCGGATGAGTTTTTGGAAGACGAATACGCCGGGTATCAGGACCCCTACGCCGATTATGGGGAGTATGGTCAAGACGATAATTCCTACGACGAAGGTTACGAGAGCCAGCAAGCCTATTATGACGATTATGCCGGGTACGAAGCCGGCGAGCCGGCCTTAGACTATGCCGAGAACGGCGGCTATTTGGCCGATGATCAGGATGAGGCGGACCTGGTCGCCGAAGCGCAGCCGCGCCGCTTCACCAAGCGCCGGACCCTGCTGGGCTGTCTGGGCATTTTTCTGTGCATTGGCCTGTTCTATGGCGGGATTGGTCTCCTGGGGGCCTATCATGGCCTGCAAGAACAAACCTCGGCCAAGCAGGCCGAAGCGCAAATGCATTTTGAACGGGGTCAGGAGCATGTAAAAAACAACTCGCTGGAGCTGGCCGTTGCCGAGTTCGAACTGGCGCTGAGCCTGAACCCCGGCCTGCTCGAAGCTCGCGAGGCCCTGCGCGAAACCCGGCGCATTACCCAGGCCCGGCCAACCCCCACTTCGGAAACACGCACGGCGGCGGCGGCCTCGATTATGGAAAAGGCCGAGGTCCAGGTGACTGAGAAAAAATGGGCCGAGGCTGTAGAAACCCTGGCCCAAATCCGTGACCTCGACCCGGATTACCAATCCGAGCGGGTCTCCGAGTTGATTTACACGGCCAATTACCAACTGGGCCTGCAATTGATTACCCCGGATGAGATTGACCAGGCGCTCCAGGCTTTTGAGCGGGCGCTGGTCGAACGTCCCAATGACCCCGAAGCGACCGTCGAGCTGACCAAAGCCGCGTGGTATATCGAGGGCAAAGCAGCGGAAGGGACCGACCAGGAAACAGCTATTGCTGCCTTCAGCCAGCTCTATGATGAGGATGCCGCTTACCTGGATGTCGAAAAGCGCCTGCTGGACGCCTATGAGCTGTATGGCGATACGTTGATGGAGCAGGAGGAGTGGTGCCAGGCCGAAACGCAATTTCTCGCTGCCAACCGTCTTGAGCCAACCGCCGCTCTCCAGGCCAAAGCCGAGATCAGCACAGAGCAGTGCAACCAAATGCAAGTGGCCGATGCCAACGGCTCAACTCTAGAGGTGACGCCCCAAGCGACCGCGCCTGCTGGCGCTGCTGGCTCGACCCCTGTTGCCGCCACTGCTAATGTCACCTCAACTGCCGCCGCCAAGCCGGCTGCACCTGCGGGGGGCGGCAGCGGCTCGATCTACTTTTCAGCCTTTAATCCGGCCGAGGCGCGCTGGGAGATATTGGCCGTGCCGGCCAGCGGGGGGACTCCCAAACTGGTCGTCATTAACGGCACGATGCCGGCGGTTAGCCCGGATGGGCGCTGGCTGGTCTACCATTCCGAGCTGTTGGACGCCGAGGGGTTTCACCGTTTTGATTTGACCAGCGGCGAGGATGCTCGGATTACCCAGTTCCAGCGCCATATTTTGCCGCGCTGGGGCAGCGACAGCAGCCGCTTCATCTTTCCGGCCCAAGAGCCGGGCACAGGCCGCTGGCAGGTTCTCCTGGGCTTTGCCGACGGCAAGAGCGATCCCCTCATTTTAAGAGATGGCCGCACCCCCGACTGGTCGTCTACCAACTTGATTGCCTACCAGGGCACCGACCCCGCCGGTAACAACCCCGGCATCTATGTTGTTCCCTTCGACGGCGGGGAAGCCACCCGCCTGACCAACCACGAAAGCGACCGCTCCCCCGATTTCTCGCCCGATGGGTCGCAACTGGCTTATATGTCTACCCAGGGGGGCAATTGGGATATATACACCATTAATACGGCTGGCAGCGCCCCTCGCCAAATTACCACTTCGCCCGGTCAAGACGGCTTGCCAGCCTGGTCCCCCGACGGCTCGCAAATTGCCTATGTTTCGGACGGGGGGGGCGGTTGGGCGATTTATGTAGTCAGCGCGGCCGGCGGGACGCCGGTGAAGATAACGGCCTGGGACGGCATCAACCTGCCGGATTGGCTGTTAGCTCAAATCTGGTGGGCGCGGTAATGATGCGTTAAACGCGAAGTACTACTATTGATTTATAGGACAATTTAGAGTATACTTTAGGCAAATTCGGGGTGTAGCTCAGCCCGGTTAGAGCGCTTGGTTTGGGACCAAGAGGTCGACGGTTCAAATCCGCCCACCCCGACAGAACACCCGACTTAACAACTACATCCTGGAGAGTGTTCCGATGTCCAGCAACACTACTATCCCTATTCGTGTCCTGTATGTGGAAGACGATAAAACCTTGCAGTTATCTTTAGCCCAAATGCTGCAAATACTGGGCTACGAGGTGACTTGTGCCGATAACGGCAAGCAGGGTGTTGAGAAAGCCGAAAGCTGGCTGCCTGATATTATTTTGATGGATATGCGTATGCCCGTTATGAGTGGGGACCAGGCCATCCAGGTTTTACGCAGCAATCCAGCCACGTCCAATATCCCCATCTTCGTCTTATCGGCCTTTACCGATGCCAAGACCCGCGATTTGTGCAAACAGGTCGGGGCTAATAAATTCATCACCAAGCCGCCTGATATTCGCAAGATTGACGCCGAAATCAAAGAACAACTCAATTTAAAAAAGTAATGTGGGACAAGTTGCTTGTCCTACAGGACCGCCTAAATTTCGAGGCGGGTCCAAAATTTTACACCAACCCTTAATTGGATATAATTTATAGTACTATGCGGGCATAGCTTAGTGGTAAAGCCCTAGCCTTCCAAGCTAGTTACACGGGTTCGAGCCCCGTTGCCCGCTTTTTTTATTGGGCCCTTAGCTCAGCGGTTAGAGCGGCCGGCTCATAACCGGTTGGTCGTAGGTTCGATCCCTACAGGGCCCACAAAAAACACTCGATCTCTCGAGTGTTTTTTGTTTATCCAGTGTAGCGATTGGTAATCGGCAGGCGGCGATCTTTGCCAAAGGCCTTGGTGGTAATTTTGGGACCGGGGGGCGCCTGGCGGCGCTTGTACTCGTTGCGGTCAACCATGCGAATAACCCGGCGCACCGTCGCCTCGTCAAAGCCTAAGGCGACAATTTCAGCCGCGCTGTAATCCTCTTCCACATAAGCAGCCAGGATACCATCCAAAATGTCGTACTCCGGCAGCGAGTCGGTATCTTTTTGGTTAGGCCGCAACTCAGCCGAGGGGGGTTTGGTCAGCACACTTTCAGGAATCACCTGGCCGATTTTTTCATTGCGGTATTGGCACAGGGCATAAACCAGCGTTTTGGGGACATCTTTGATTACGGCAAAACCACCGGCCATATCACCGTAAATGGTAGCATAGCCGACAGCCATTTCGCTTTTGTTGCCGGTGGTCAGCACCAGCCAGCCAAATTTGTTACTCAAGGCCATGAGGGTATTGCCCCTGGCCCGGCTCTGCAAATTTTCTTCGGCTTCATTGGGCTTGGTTTCAGCAAAGACATCGGCCAGCATCTCCAGGTAGGCTTGATAAACCGGCTCGATGGCAATCACCTCCAAACGAATGCCCAACCGCCGGGCCAACTCCACGGCGTCGCTCTTGGAGTGGTCCGACGAATACCGTGAAGGCATGGAAACGCCAATCACATTTTCCGCGCCCAAAGCATCCACGGCAATGGTCGCAACCAGCGAGCTGTCCACTCCCCCGGACAAACCCAGGGTTACTTTGCTGAAGCCGTTCTTACGAACGTAATCCCGCGTCCCCAGCACCAAAGCCTGGTAGACTTCCTCAACCGGCTCAAGCGGGGAGGCGAGAGAGGTGAGGAGGTGAGGAGGCGAGGAGGATTCATGAGGCGAGAGTGAGATGCGCTGAAAACGGTCGCCGTAAATTTCCGCCAGGCCATCTTTGCGCCGGCGGGGGTCGCGCAGGCGCTGGCGGAAAACATTGCCGATATTGACCTCGGCCAACACCAAATCTTCGGCAAAAGATTTGCCCCGGGCCAGCAAGTTACCCCGCTCATCGAAGATAACGCTGCTGCCATCAAAAATCAGTTCGTCCTGTCCGCCGACCAGGTTGCAAAAAGCGACGATGGCCACGTTATCGGCGGCGCGCGTGGCCAGCATGCGCTCCCGGCTTTTTATTTTGCCGCTCTGATAGGGTGAAGCCGAAATATTGAGGAGCAATTCGGCTCCGGCAGCAGCCTGGGCTTCGGGCGGGCCGGCCGGATACCAGATGTCTTCACAGACGCTCACCCCGAAACAGATTTCTTTTTTCGGGGATATATCTGAACTTGTCGCCGGCAGGTTGAACAAAATGGGCGTGTCACCCTGGGCAAAGTACCGATCTTCATCAAAAACGGCGTAGTTGGGCAGGAGGGATTTGTGGTAAATACCGGCCAACTGCCCATCGTGCAGGACCGCCGCCGCATTGAACAGGTCATCCTGCCGGCCCACAAAGCCGACGACAGCCGTTAGCCCGGCGGTATGAGGAAGTAAACTTTGCAGAGCGGCCCAATTAGCGGCGGCAAAACCGGGTTTGAGCAGTAAGTCTTCGGGGGGATACCCGGCCAGGGTCAGCTCCGGGAACAGGACAATCGCCGCCTGGGCCGCCCTGGCTTTTTCCAGGTATTCTTTTACTTTCGACGTGTTGCCCTGAACATCGCCGACGGTAACATTGATCTGGGCCAGGGCGATTCTAAGGAGTGTCATAGCGCAGTCCCACATTGCGGGAAGGTTTGAGGGTTGGAAGACTGGAAAATCTTTTAACCAACCTTCCAGCCTTCCAATCCTCCCCTCCTCTATTCCCCCTGCCCGGCTTTGTGGGCGAGGATAATCGCCTCGGCCACTTCTTTCATCGGCTTGCGGGTGTTCATGCTCATTTTCTGGATACGGCGGAAGGCTTCCTGCTCTTCCAGCCCCTGCGCATCCATCAAAATACCTTTGGCCCGATCCACCAATTTGCGGGTCTCCAACGCATCCTGCAAATCGTGGACCTCCTGATTCATCTGCTTGAACTCGCCGAAGCGGGCCAGGGCTACCTCGATGGCGGGCAGCAGGTCCGCCTCACGGAAGGGCTTAACCAGATAGCCCACCACCCCGGCTTCCTTGGCTCGATCCACCAAATCTTTTTGGCTGTAAGCCGTCAGCAGGACCACCGGCGCAATTTGTTCTTCGGTTAAAATTTTGGCGGCCTCGATGCCGTCCATATCGGGCATTTTAATATCCATCAACACCACATCAGGCTTTAACTCGCGGGCCAAATTGACCGCGCTCTGCCCGTCGCCGACCTCGCCCACTACCAGGTAGTTCAGCGTAGTCAGCATCTCTTTTAAATCTGTCCTAACAATAGACTCATCATCCGCTATAATGACGCGTGTTCTTTCCACCCTTCCTCACCTCTGAATAAGATTTTAGGGAATTTTACGGTGACGGCCAAGCCGTTGCCGTTTTCCAGTTGAAGCTGGCCTTTCAGGTCCTCTTCAACCAAAATTTTCACAATGTGAAAGCCCAGGCTGTCGCCCTGGTCTAATTTAAAGTCGGAGGGCAAGCCATCGCCGTTATCGGTGACAGTGATGATAACCTGATCACCCTCATCTGCCAAATTCACCCGAACAAATCCCTTTTGTTTATGTTCAAAGCCATGCTCAATCGCATTCTGCAACAACTCATTGATAATTAATGAACAGGCGGTGGCCTGCCGCGCCGGGAGATAAATCGGCTCGCCTACTAATTCGAGGCAAATTTCTTTTTCAGGATTAAGCATTCCCTGCCGAAACTGGGCCACAATCCGGTGGCTGACCTCTTTGATATTGATGATATTGGAATTTTCATTGGACAGAAATTCGTGGATAACGGCGATGCTTAGAATTCGATTAAGCGTTTCATCCAGAATTTGGCGGGCCTCTTCAGATTTAACCCGCCGGGCTTGCATACGTAACAGCCCGGCAATGGTTTGCAGGTTGTTTTTGACCCGGTGATGGACTTCCTGGATCATGGCATTTTTGACCCGAATTTCCTGATCCTGCCGCCGGCTCTCTGTTGCATCATGGAAAGCGATGATCATTCCATCTTCTTTTCCAACCAGCTTGCCGCGCTTAAAGGTATCCGACCAAGGGCGCCGGCTGGGGGAGTAAGTCACTAGGGGCAGGGCTTTGCGCACCCAGTAACGGTCTCCTTCTTTGGTTTCACGTTCCAGGCAGCGATTTTGGGTTAAAGCCGACTGCCGGATTTCCTCGTCCGCGGTATCCAGATCGGCCAGGCGGCGTCCCACGATATTTTCCTTATAGCCCAGGCGGCGGTAAAGGTTTAAAGCTATTCCGCTGGCGTACTGCACCATCCCCAAACTATCCACAAAAATAATTCCATCCTGCTCCCCAAAAGGCGTTAACGCCTCTGCCCCGAGAACCTGTCCATAGGAAACCATGATCTGTAACCTTTTTAGGGCCTGCTGAAAAACCCGGCTGCGCAGCCGGTGGCGCTCATGCTCGATCAAATTGGTGACGATAATCAACGCGGCTATGACTCGCGGCTGTTCGGCTGTCTCGCCAGCGGAGCTAAAAGCAGCCAGCGGCGGCGGGCACAAAACCGGCAGCGCCTGCCTGACGACCGGGGCGCCTTCGGCAATAAAGCTGCGGTATTCTTTTTGGTGCCGGCCGGTCAGTAAGGTCTGCATCACTTCGGGCCGGGTTTTATTGGTAATGATATAGCCTTCCCGGCTTTTGTTGTAAACGTGGGCCAGAGAATGAGGCTGCGCGTGGGCCAGAGCAATCGCCTCTTGCTCCGACTTGCGGGCATACAACAGAATATCAGCCCGGCTGAGATCAGCCACAATGCTCATTTGGGCCTCAATGAGGCGCAAAAAGTCAATGCTCGCCTCGTTCAGATTCAGACAATAATTTACGGCCTCGTGCATAATTTACGTCCAACCGCAGTTCAACGCCTATAAAACCCAAACCTTTAAACTTCGACTTCTCTCAGCCGCGCCCCCAATAGTTCAGGCTGGCCGTTCAGCATGGCCTCGGCAGTCATTTCTTTCTTACCCGCCGGCTGCACGATCACCAAGCGAACCACCCCCTGGCCTGTGGACACATAGACTCGGCCCTGGTACTTAAAGACCGTACCGGGTCCAGCTTGCGACGGGCCAATCATCTCAGCTACCTCAACCACCAGAATTTTGAAAGGGCCGCGCGGTCCCTCGGTAAACGTGCCGGGCCAGGGATCAAAGGCGCGGACCTGGCGCTCAATCTCAACGGCGGATTGCGTCCAATGGATCACGCCCTGCTCTTTCTTCAGGCGGGGGGCCAGCGTCGCCTGGCTGTTATCCTGCGGCTGCGGCTCGATCTCACCGGCGAACCAGGCGGGCAGCGTTTCAAGCAGCAGGGCAGCGCCGACTTCAGCCAATTCAGCCGTCAGCGTTCCAGCAGTATGCTGGGGGGTGATCGGTACACTGCGACGGGCGAGCATGGGGCCGGTATCTAACCCTGTATCCATCAGCATCAATGTCACCCCGGTCTCGGCATCGCCAGCGCGAATGGCGGCTGCCACCGGCGCAGCGCCTCGCCAGCGCGGCAGCAGCGAGGCATGGATGTTAATACAGCCATACAGCGGCAAGGTCAAGACATTCTGGCGCAAAATCTGGCCAAATGCCGCCACCACCATCAGATCTGGCTCAAGCGCCGCCAGTTCGGCCACGGCGGCTTCATCTTTGAGAGTTTCGGGCTGAAGCACCTTCAACCCCGCGCTCTGGGCCAATCGCTTAACCGGCGAAGGGATCAACTGCTTACCCCGCCCGCTGGGGCGGTCCGGCTGGGTGACAACAGCGACGACTTCATACCCCTCCCTTACTCCCCCCCCTTGCAGGGGGGGAGGTGGAGGGGTAATTAAAGCGGATAAAGCCGGCACGGCAAAATCGGGCGTACCCATAAAAATAATTCTTTTTGCCACAAAAAATTTACGCTCATCTTTCAATTTATATTCATTCTAGGCTGATTCAATCTAAAATCCAAAATCTAAAATCTAAAATCCTGGACCCAACCCATCCAAATTTTCCAAAAAAAAGCAGTTATGTTGCATGGGACTCAAACCTATGTTAGAATTAGATTATCTGGTAACATTTCAAACCTGCACATAAAAATTAAGGAGGCAGTGAATAGAATGTTCAACTCAACCATGCAGATTCAGCCCAGTGACCCGCCCAAAAACCCCATTGTCGCAGCCATCCTGAGCTTTCTCCTACTAGGTGGCGTTGGACAAATATACCTGGGACAACAGAAAAAGGGGATTATCCTGATTGTTGTGACGGTGCTCCTGTACTGTGCATTTGGTCTTGGTGTTATTATCAATATCTTAGGAGCCATAGATGCCTACATGCTGGCCGACAAGCTTCAAAAAGGCCAGCCTATTGGCGATATGGAGTGGTTCTGGGAAAAATAAACTCCGTTTTATCCACAATTCACCAGGGTGAACAACCCGTCACAAATTATCAAACAGCAAATAGTTGTATCAAGTGAGGCAAACTATCTGATGAACGATATTAATGATCAAGACAAATTGATGGCCGCTCTATCTTACCCCATCGGGATTGTTGCGCTTGTCATCCTGCTGGTGGAAGACATGAAAAAGCGCCCCTTCCAAAAGTACCACGCGGTTCAAGCTCTGGCCGTAAACGTCGTTATCATTATCGCCAGCATTGTCTTGGGCTGGACCATCATCCTGGCCTGCGTGCCTTTATTACTCTGGCTCGTTACGTTCTACTGGGCCTTTAAAGCTTATCAAGGCGAATACTTTGAAATCCCTGGCCTGACCGGCTTTCTTAAAGGGCAGGGTTGGATTTAAATTGCCCTAAAATTCAGCTCAACAACTCAATCGAAACTTTTCAGTCCCCCGCCGGTTGGCGGGGGATTTTTATCTTCAGCGAGTTTGGGCTTGGCCGGTCTTTGGATTATAATTGCAGTTTGTCCGTTAAAATCTTTGGAGATCAGAGTTGTCCACATCATTAAAACGGTGGGAGGTTTCACCGCGCGCCCCCGAGGCTCATTTTGCCCAATTTGCCGATTTACCCCGACTGATTGTCCAAATTCTCTACAATCGAGGCTTCACCCAACCCCAGGAAGTGCATGAGTTTCTGGCTCATAGTTGGTCCAATGATGATCCTCTCGCCCTGAAAGGCATGACCGAAGCCGTCGCCCGTCTTAGCCAGGCGATTGCTAACCAGGAGACGATTGCCGTCTACGGCGACTACGATGTAGACGGCGTTACAGCCACGACGGTAATGGTCCAGGCGTTGACCGCTTTGGGAGCGCAGGTGCGGGCTTATATTCCCAACCGCTTTGACGAAGGGTACGGCCTGAATAACGAGGCCCTGGCTGAACTGGCCAGCCAGGGGGTGAAAGTGGTCCTCACGGTTGACTGCGGCATTCGCTCGGTTAAAGAAGTGGCCTATGGCAACAGCTTGGGGTTGGATATTATCATCACCGATCACCACCACGTCGGCGATGAGGCGCCGCCGGCCCTGGCTGCCATCAACCCCAAACAGCCGGGTTGCACTTATCCTTTTAAAGATTTGGCCGGAGTGGGTCTGGCCTACAAGTTAGTTCAAGCCCTGGTCAATTATAGTCCCTTCCATCAAAATGGCCTCCAATCCAGTGATTTTCTCGATCTGGTTGCCCTGGGCACCATCGCCGATCTGGCCCCACTCTACGGTGAAAACCGCAAATTGGCCCAGGCTGGCTTGCGCCACCTCAACCAATCTCTGCGGCCGGGGCTGGCCGTTTTAATGGAAAAAATTGGGACCAGGCCGGTCATTTCCGCCGGAACCATTGGCTTTGCTATCGGACCGCGTCTCAACGCCGCCGGCCGCCTCGACAGCGCTCTGGCTGCTTACCAACTCCTGATGGCCGCAACCGATTTTGAAGCCATTCACCTGGCCACCCAACTCGATCTGCAAAATCGAGAACGCCAGCGGTTGACCCAACAAACCGTAGAGGTGGCCCGGCAGGCCATTCTGGCCGACAACGTCCGCCGCCCGCTCTACTTCATTCACCACGCCGATTTCAATCCCGGCATTGTCGGTCTGGCCGCCTCCCGGTTGAGCGAGGAATTTTACCGGCCGGTCCTGGTGGCCGAGCGCGGTTCCCAGTACACCAAAGGTTCGGCCCGCAGCATTCCCGACTTTCATATCACCGAGGCCCTGGACCAGTGCGCCGATTTGCTGGTTCGCTATGGCGGTCACGCTGCCGCCGCCGGCTTTACTCTGGCCAATGAAAACGTGCCGGCTTTTGAGGCCCACCTCTTGCAGGTCGCCCAGCAGCAATTGGACGTGTCTACGCTGAGCCCCAGCCTCACCATTGATGCCGAAATTAATCTACGCGGAGTCAAGCCGGGGTTGGTCGAGGCCATCGCTGCCTTGCAGCCGTTTGGCTACGGCAACCCCACCCCCACCTTTCTCAGCCGCAATTTAACCATTAAAAGCCTCAAGACCATGGGCCAGGAAAACCAGCATCTCCGCCTGGCTCTGCACGACGGTAAGCAAATTTGGAGTGCAGTCGCCTTTCGCCACGGTCACTGGGCTACCAGGCTGCGCCCCACCCAGCAAATTGATATTGTTTACATGCTCGAATTTAACGAATGGAACAGCGAGCGGCGCATGCAGTTGGAAATCAAGGATTTGCGGCCCAGTCAATGACCCCGAGTCCAGCGAGCATTACCCAATATCGCTCTTAAGTATTATTGAAATTGCCCTAATAAACTGGTAAGATTATCAGTGAGGAAAGGGAGGTTCACCCAGTTATTATAAAACCTTGACAGGTGCAGCTTCAAACCGTAGCTAAGCGGGCGAGGTTTCACTAAGATAGGGTTAGTCGGTTTAGTTAGAAAGCAGGTGATCGAATGAAGTACCGACGCTTATCCCTCATCTACCCTTTGCTCATTCTCCTGATAACCGGCCTGGCATGCAGTATGACCTCAAGCCCAGGCGTTCGCGAGAAACCCCTGCCGACACGGCCCCGATATGTGGTGCTGCCCGCGACTCCCACCCTTGTCCCCGGTCTGAATGAATTGTCTCTGCCTGAGCAAACTGCGCCTCCGGCGGTAGCGCCCGCTCCGCTGCCGTCACCTCGCCCGCTCCGGCCCACCGCCACACCAACCCCGGATAACTTTGCTAAATTATTCGCTGAAGTGCTCCAGATGTTCGATGAGCCAAGCGCCACGCCAACTGACCCGCTGCGCCTGGTAAAGCTGCCGACCATTCCGCCCATGCCAACCAGTACGGCTACCCCTCTACCAACCGACACGCCCTGGCCAACCGACACCCCCATGCCTACGGCTACCCCTACCTTCGCCCTTGTCATGCCCACCCCGCTTCCTGCCGATGTCCCTCCACCCGAACCCCCCAGCGCCCCGGTCGAAGCCGTACCCCCGCCTATCGTTGACTCGCCCTTCACCTCACCCGTACCCACCAGCCCGGCGGTTGCGGCGGCCCCGCCCCCCCTGGCAGATGCCTCTACCTTCAGCTCACCTTTGGCCCCAGGTGGCGAGACTGCCCAGCCTGCGACGGTTGCTGCGGCGGCGCCCGCCGACTCAGGCTATAATTTTCTCCTGGCCGAATTTTACAACAGTCCCACCACCAACTCTTTCATTGTTATCTATGTTGCCATTGTTGACCCCAGCGACATCCCGATTGGCGATATGAAAGTGGTCGGCACGCGGCTGGATCATAACCTGACCTACGAAAGTCCCCTCTCTACCTGGTTTTATGAGGGTTATAACGCCCCCGGTGAGGTCATCAAAAGCGGCAACGTCAAATTCGAGCCGCCCGGCGGCATCGAAACCACCAGTTGGTTGCTGCACCTGGAAGACGCCAACGGCGTGCGCCAATCGGAAGATGTTCCCTTTGACACCAACGCAAACGACAAACAGTGGTACTTCATTAAATTTAAACGCAAGTCCTAACTTCAATCAGGTTGCAGGCCGCATACTGCAACCTGTAACTTACGACTTGCGGCTTCGATCACCAACAAAATTTTTCCCCGACAACTTAGCACTTGTGTCTATCGGCGGCGTGGGGTAAAATTAGTCCGTCCCAAATATTAACTAATTTTTATCCATCGCAATTAGGGGGATTTGCTGATGCTGGCCGCCGATCAAACGACTCTTGATGTTGCTGCCCGGCGAAAGCAACTGGTTGAGCTAACCAAAAACCTCAACATTCTCCAGGAACGGCAGGCCAAGTACGGCGGCAATGCTCCCCTGGAACTGCTCCATCAAATTCAGGATCACTACGATGCGATTAGCCTGCTTGAGCAAGCGTTGGCCGGCCAATTATCTGAGGCCGAATTAGAAGAGGCCCTCAAACCCCTGCTGCTGGCCCTGCGCGATGGCCAGGTAGTCAACATCACCGCCGAAACCTATGTGGCCGGCGACCAGGTTATCCAAAACATTAGCCACATCGTCGAGCGCGCCCTGACTGCCGCCGAGGCAGCCGAAACGGCTCGTTCCATTGTTGCCCAACGCCTGGCCCAGGGCGTCAGCGATTATGCCCGCCGCCTCCAGGCCGTTGCCACCAATACCGCAGACACCGCCGGCAGCAACCCCTACAAAGGCTTGCAATCTTATACCCTCAGCGACGCCGAACTGTTTTATGGCCGCGACCAGGCCATTGCCGACCTGCTGCAGCAGCTTCAACGCGGAAGGCTGACCATCCTCCATTCCGAGTCCGGGGCGGGCAAAAGCTCGCTGCTGCAAGCGGGCATTGCCAACCGGCTGATTGGGCAGGGCCATCTGCCGGTCTATCTCCGGCCCTACAACCAATCTCCTACCCTGGTTATCAAACGAGTCTTTCTACCTAATCTGGCCGAAAACCCGGAACTGGTCCAGCTCCCTCTGCGCGACTTTTTGCGCCAGGTGACGGAAGTGTTAGGCCAGCAGTCTACCCTCTATTTATTACTTGACCAGTTTGAAGAAGTCTTTACCCAGCTCGATGAGGACCTCCGCCACGCCTTTGTGGCCGAGCTGGCCGGCTGTCTGGAGGACGAAAGCCTCAATGTGCGCTGGGTGCTGGCTCTGCGCACGGAATTTTTTGGCAACCTGGCTAATTTTCGGCCCCGCATCCGCAACCCCTTTGAGAACGATTACCGGCTCAACCGCTTGAACTTCCTGGAAGCCAAAACCGTTATCACCGGACCGGCTGCTCGCCAGGGTATCACCTTTGAACCGGATTTAGTCGGGGCGCTGCTCACAGATTTGCACGAAGAGCAAAGCGATGAAATCTCGCCTCCCCAAATCCAACTGGTCTGCTCGGCCCTCTATAACACGCTGCAAGAGCGGCGAGCTGAAAATCCGGGAGTGCCGGCGACGATTACCCAACAGATGTATGAGGAGGAGGGGCGCGCCCAGGGTATATTGCGCGGCCATCTCAACCGGGTGCTGCACCGCACCCTCAACCCGACCGAGCGCAAGATTGCCCGTCATCTGCTGATGGCCCTGGTTTCCTCCGACCAACGGCGCATTCGCCGCGCCAAGAGCGACCTGGCCGCCACCCTGGCTACTTACCTGGTCGGCGCGCAAGACCTGGATAGCCTGCTGGATCAGTTGGTCGAAACCCGGCTGTTGAATGTGGTGGAAGAGGATGAATCTACCAGCCAACTGGCTTACGAGTTGGCCCACGACTACCTGCTCACCGAAATCAGACTGGACCCGGAAACCCAGGCCCGCAAGGCCGCCGAGGAACTGCTCAAACAAGAGGTAGCCACCTTCAAGCAACACGGCACCCTCTTAAGTGACGACAAATTTAACATCATCCGCAGTCAACGCCGGTTTTTGCGGCTGGAGGACGACGCCGCCAAATTGCTGCATTTGAGCGAGGCGGCCTACCGCCGGGCGCAACTGCGGCGATACGGGCTGATTGCGGCGACCGTTCTGGTCATCATTGGGGCTGCTATTGCTATTGCCATTATTCAGAGCCGGTCAGCCGCCCAGCAGGCTATCTCGGCGGCCACAGCAGTCGCCGGAGCCACCCAGGCCAGCCGCGCCGAAGCCACCGCCCAGGCCGAAGCTGTTCGGGCGCAAAACGCCGAAAACGCCGCCCAGGTCGAGGCGCTCAACGCAGTCCGTGCCCAGGCTGAAGCCCAGGTTCAAGCCATCAAAGCCACTCAGGCCGAGGCTACCGCCCAGGCCGAAAAAATCATAGCCGAAACCAACGCCGCCGAAGCCCAACGCCAGACCAATCTGGCCAATGCCCGCCAGTTGACCAGCCAGGCCCAGAGTGTTTTGGATAAAAGTCCGGAGCAGGCTCTACTCTTACTCTTTGAGGCTCAGGGGATGACCCAAACCCTGGAGGCGAAACGGGTTATTGGGCAAGTTCCCTATCGTTACTTTCCGCTGCAAGCCACTCTTGAAAACCACACCGGGCCGGTCTTTGCTGTAGCCTGGAGTCCGGATGGCCGGCAATTGGCTTCAGCCTCAGCCGATCAGACGGTTACCATTTGGGGCAAAGACACCGGCCAGTTTACCACTTTACGTGGCCACACCGGCTCTGCATTTAGCGTCGCCTGGAGTCCTGATGGGAAACAATTGGCTTCGGGCTCGTTTGATAAAACGGTCATTATCTGGGATGTGGCCACAGGCCAGCCGACGTCCATTCTGCACGGGCACGAGGATATTGTCTATCGCGTCGCCTGGAGTCCCGACGGCAAACAATTGGCCTCAAGCTCACCTGATCAAACAATTATCATTTGGGATGTGGCGACAGGGAAGCGGGCGGCCACCCTGCGCGGGCATACCGGCGAGGTCCAGGGTGTCGCCTGGAGTCCCGACGGCAAGCAATTGGCCTCAGGCTCCGGCGATCAAACGATTATTATTTGGAATGTGACCACGGGCCGGCGTACACGCACTTTACACGGCCACACCAGTTGGGTCTATGGAGTAGCCTGGAGTCCCGATGGCAAGCGCCTGGCCTCAACTTCGGTTGATCAGACCGTCATCATCTGGGATGTAGCAACCGGCCAACCGATCTTTACCCTGCGTGGACACAGCGACTGGGTTAACAACGTGGCCTGGAGTCCTGATGGCCTAAAACTGGCTTCAGCCTCCGCCGATCAGACCGTTATTCTCTGGGATACGACCACCGGTCAACTTATTACCACTTTGTACGGCCATACGGGTGAGGTACAAGATGTGGCCTGGAGCTTAGATGGCCGCTGGCTGGCCTCGGCGTCATCTGATCAAACTGTTATCATCTGGGATATGGCGAATGGGCCGGCTGGCGCTACGCTGCGGGGCCATACTAACTCAATTAACAGCGTTGCCTGGAGTCCTGAAGGCAACCGTCTGGCTTCAGCTTCAGCCGATCTGACAATTATTATTTGGGATAGGACCACTGGCCAGACCACTTCCTTACGTGGCCATCCGGATGTGGTCAACGACGTAGCCTGGAGCCCGGATGGACGGCAAGTAGCTTCAGCTTCCTCTGATGAAACGGTTATCATTTGGGATGTAGAGGAAGGTCAGCCTAGTGCCACCTTGCCAGGCCACACGGATATCGTCAGGCAGGTGGCCTGGAGTCCTGACGGCAAACAATTAGCCTCGGCCTCACTCGATCAAACCCTTATGATCTGGGATGTAACGACGGGCCAACCGGCGGCTACCTTGCGCGGCCATGAGGGGGAGGTTTTAGGCGTCGCCTGGAGTCCTGATGGCAAACAATTAGCCTCGGCCTCGACCGACCAAACCGTTATGATCTGGGATGTAGCGACGGGCCAAGCAACTGCTACCTTTCGTGGCCATAAAGGGGAGGTTTTTGGTGTCGCCTGGAGTCCTGACGGCAAACAATTAGCTTCGGCCTCACTCGACCAAACCGTTATGATCTGGGATGTAGCGACGGGCCAACCAGCGGCTACCCTTCATGGTCACACTGACTGGGTTCATAGTGTTGCCTGGAGTCCCGATGGCAAACAGTTGGCCTCCGCTTCAGATGATCAAACTGTTATCGTTTGGGATGTAGCTAAGGCGGAGCCGATTGCCACCCTGCACGGCCACACCGACTGGGTTTTTGACGTCGCCTGGAGTCCAGACGGCCAGGAACTGGCTTCAGCCTCACAGGATCAAACCATTCAATTGTTAAATACCAGGTTTATGCAACCTTCCTGCCAATGGGTCACCCGCAATTTGGGGGCAGCGGAGTGGGCTGCCTATTTACCTGCCTCTTTACCTTATCACCGCACCTGCCCTAACCTGCCCGTTCCCGCCAGTGTGATCGAGGCGGCGCGTGATCTGGCCAGAAATGGGCAAGTTGACGAGGCTATTGCTCAATTCAACCATTTGCTCACCCTTGACCCCACCCTTGAGCTTGACCCCGAAGCCGAAGCGCAGCAAGCCCTCCAAGAAGGCGTCCAAAGTCTGTTGGATACGGCTAAAGAACAGGCCAGGGCCGGCGACGTCGAGTCAGCCACCTCTACCTTCCAGCAGGCCCTGGACCTGGACCCCAGCCTCAAACTCGATCCGCAAGCTGAAGCGCAACGCCTGGCCGAGCCTACTTTTGAAAACGTCCTGACAGCAGCGGTGGATGCGGCCAATCAAGCTGATGAAGAAACTGCCCCGGCTAAATTTGAGGAAGCAATCAACCTGGCCGCTGCCCTCAATTCTGCTGAAGCATGGCATACCCTGTGTGATACCGGGACGCGGCATGGTTTCGCCG
The DNA here is from genome assembly GCA_016860845.1 of Chloroflexota bacterium. The sequence goes on along the minus strand of BOKF01000009.1, from coordinate 167,955 downwards.
AGGCTGTGCTTGAGGCGTGTGATAAAGCCATCGAGTTAGAGCCGGAGAATGGGCTTTACTACAACAGCCGGGGTATTGCCCGGCTGCAAGGGAGGGACCAAAAAGGGGCGCAAGAAGATTTTGCCAGGTTCGAGGCATGGTTAGCGGAGAGGCAGCCGGGACCGTAGCTGAGGCGTTTATTCCTCAATTTTTGATCAGGTTACTTCAATTGTTACCCCGCCACATTTCTATTTTTGCTTTAATTATCATTTGCCTCATCGCCTTTCTTACCATTGCCTTTCTCTCCGATCAAATTTTTGAGCATGTTCCCCATTCCGAAGACGAAGTGGCCTACATTTTCCAGGCCAAAGTTTTTGCCCAAAACCGGCTAACCGCGCCAACGCCGCGCTACCGGCAGGCTTTCTGGACCCCTTTTGTGGTAGATTATCAGGGCCAGCGTTTTGGCAAGTATCCTCCCGGCTGGCCGGCCTTGTTGAGCTTGGGAGGGCGGTTGAACGCTCCCTGGCTCATCAATGCGCTGCTGGCGGCAGTGACGCTGGCCTTGATTGCCTGGCTGGGGCGCTGTTTTTATAAAAAAGATCTCAGGGGTTTACCCAAAGAACACCTCGGTCTGTGGGCCGCCGGGCTAGGTCTTATGACGCCCGGTTTTCTCTTTTTGTCCAGTTCATTCCTGTCGCATACTGCCTCGCTGTTTTGGTCAACGCTGGCGCTCGTCGCGCTGTTCTATATAACTGCCGGAACACGCCTCACGCTTCTCGCTCTCCTCACCGGCCTCTTCCTTGGCGCCGCCTTTATCACCCGTCCTTTCGCAGGGGTGGGGATTGGGCTGACGGCAGGCATCTTTTTGCTGGCTCTCGCCTTGAGGCGAGAAATTCATGGGGAAATTTTGCTGTGGCTGGCCCTGGGGGGATTAACCATTTCTGCCCTGTTGCCGCTGTACTGGTGGGCCATCACCGGCGACCCCCTTTTCAACACCTACCTCCTCGTCTGGCCGTATGACCGCCTCGGCTTCGGGCCGAATATTGGCCCTTATGGCTACACCCTGGCCGATGCCATTTTCATCAACACCCGGCTCAAGCTGGCTGCGCTGGCGACGGGACTCTTTGGCTGGCCCGGCTGGAGCAATGTATTGTTTCTGCCAATTCCATTTCTGGCCCGGCGGGCCAACCGCTGGGATTGGCTGCTGCTGGCGACGATCCTCAGCCTGATTTTTGTCCACATTTTCTATTGGGCTTTCGGCGGGACAGACGGCGGCTTTCCGAGGTATTATTACGATGCGCTGCCGGCGTTTCTGCTGTTAACCGTTCGTGGTATCCAGATTTCCGGGGAAATTTTGGCTGATTGGCAGAAGTCCGTTCCCCTCCCTGAGAGGGCGACCGAAGGGAGGGTTGGGGAGGGTCAGACCCCCTCCCCAACCCTCCCCCTAGAAGGGGGAGGGAGAAGCAGGCTGCGCTGGCTGCCTGTAGGGGTAGTCACCGTTTTCATTGCTTATAACCTGATCTGGAATTTGCCGCCGCTATTAGCCGCTCAGAAAGGCAAATACGGCATCACGGCAGCTCAATTGCAGGTGATAGAGCGAGCTGATCTGTCCAAACCGGCGTTGGTGATTGTCAAAAATGTAGAAAAGTGGAGCGATTTTGCCGCGCCTTTTGCCGCTAACAGCCCGACGCTCGATGGGCCGGTTGTCTACGCCAGCGACGAAGGGCCAGAGTTGACTCAAAAGCTGCGGGAAGAGTTTAAGGATCGGGTTTGTTGGGAGCTGGATGGAGAAAAATTGGAACCCTGCCAACAGGTAGGCAGCAGGTAATCTTCACAATAAGACGCGTGGGCAATGGGACGCGGATTCGGCCGATTTTTCGGATAAGAATGACTTAAATCCGTTCGATCCGTTTAATCCGCGTCCCATAGTGGGACTTCAATAAGTCAAAACCTTATGAGAGTTATCCAGTAGACAGCAAACGGGAAAATACCCCCTGTCTACCGTCTACCGACTACCGTCTACTTTAAGTGGTTGCCGCAGCCGGGGCAGGTTTCCCAGGTGGAGAACACCTTGATGCCACATTGGGCGCACACCCGCCGAGCGCCTTTGAGACTGCTGCCACAAGCCAGGCAGAGGTGGGCCGAAGCGTTGACCACCCGCCCGCACGCGGGGCAAACCTTACCGCTTGGCTCGGTCAAGACCAAGGCGGGCGAGGTTGCCTCTTGGACGTAATTGCCGGCCAGAATCGCCTGATATTGCTCGGAGTCGGCCCAGGTCATAATTTCTCTGGCTCGCACAATCGGGAAAGGGTGGGTCTGGACGAGCATCAAGTTGACCTGGACCAGCTTTTCCACCAGCCCCTCGCTGGAGGCATCGTACTCTTGAGCCTGCTGCACCACCTCGTCCAGGTTCAACTCCGGCAGAATCTTTTTTGAGCCCCCGGCCAGCTTGGCCAGGGCGCTGGCGACAACGGCCTGATCCTGCACCACCAGCAGCGCCGCCCGGTCGCACGAAAATTCGGCCATGCGTTCCCAGTGCAGGATAGCCATCTGCAGCGGAATCGTGGCTAGCATACCTGTTCCGGCGGGGAGGAGGTTATAAAGCACTTCAGTTCCCAAAACCCGCAGCAAATAGGCCATGGTTTTGTACAGCATGTGCTGGCACTTAACGTGGCCCAATTCATGCCCGATAACCGCCAGCAGTTCTTCTTCCGTCAAAAAATCAATCAAACCGGCATACAAGGTGATTTGGTACTTATGAACGCCAAAAGCCATGGCATTGATAACATACTGGCTGCTGACATACAGCTCGGGCAGCTCCGGCAAATCCAGGATGGCGGCAGCTCGCTCGAATTTTTGGTAAATGCTGCGGGCCTGGTTCGGCCCTAGCCGGACCGCACTGGAAATGCTCATCAGCCTCATTTGCTTTTCAAAGACGGAACTGGAAATGAACTTGATGAGCGGCGCCAGCAAGGGCACTTTGCGCAAATTGGCAATAGCCTGTACATCCGCCGGATGCTGAAACGCCGCCGGGCTGAGATGCGGAAATTTACGCAGTTGGGTTGTCGTATCAGTCATCATTTTTTCCGTCCCAAAATTCCCCGTCTACTGGTTACTCTTCCCACTTCTGCAAGACGATACTGGCATTTTGCCCGCCAAAGCCAAAGCCGTTGACCATGGCAACTTTCACCTCGGCCTGGCGCGGCTCGTTCGGAATATAATCCAGGTCACACTCAGGGTCGGGCGTTTCCAGGTTGATCGTGGGGGGGAGATAACCCGCATGCATCGCCTTGACCGTGGCAATAGCCGATAACGCCCCGGCCGCACCCAGGGTATGGCCGGTCATGCTCTTGATCGAGCTAATCGCCACGTCGTAGGCTGCTTCCCCCAGGACCAGCTTGATGGCTTTGGTTTCGATGGCGTCATTCAGGGGTGTGCCGGTGCCGTGCGCCCCGATGTAATCCACTTGCTGCGGTTCCAGGCCGCCATCCTGCAGCGCGCGCCGCATGGCTCGCACCTGGCTGCTGCCGTCGTCGCGGGGTGAGGAGATATGGAAAGCGTCGCTGGTCAGGGCATAACCCTTGACCTCGGCCAGGATGCGCGCCCCCCGTGCCTGGGCGTGTTCTAATGACTCCAGGACGACGACCCCGGCTCCCTCCCCAACAACGGTGCCGTCACGGTTGGCGTCGAAGGGGGTGATTGCTTTTTTGGGGGTGTCACTGCGCTTGGTCAGAGCGGTCAACCGGCCAAAAGCGCCGACGGTCAGCGGGGTAATGGCGCTCTCGGTGCCGCCGGCCAGCATCACATCGGCGTCGCCCCACACAATCCGGCGCATCCCCTCGCCAATACCGGAGATGCCGGTGGCGCAGGCCGTCACCGAAGCATTGACCGGCCCGCGAATGTTGTTATTAATCGCGATGTAACAACCGGGCATATTGATCAGCAAAGCCGGGATAGTGGCCGGGTTAACCTTTTTTAGGCCCTGCTGTTCCAGGTTCAACCGTTCTCCCTCGACCACATCCGCACCGCCAATGGCGCTGCCAATCTCAATCCCCACCCGTTCAGGATCTTCCCGGCTCATATCCAGGCCGGCATCGGCCATCGCCTCCTGGGCGGCGGCTACGGCAAAGTGCAAAAATGAGGCCATCCGCCGGGCGTCGCGCTTGTCCATATACTGGGTCGGGTCAAAATCCTTGACAAAAGCAGCTACCGTACAGGGAAAACCAGTGGTATCAAACTTGGTAATCGGCTCGACGGCGCACTCCCCTCGCATCATGGCCGCCCAGGTTGTGGCTAGATTATTACCCAGCGGGCTGACCATGCCCATACCGGTGATGACAACTCGCCGCCGGTGACCGTTTCCATTGGTAAACATACGATTTTAATCTATCCTCTCTGCGAATCTCAGGAACGTTTAAGCTTCCTCGTTTATTTTGATAAAGCCACTAGGATAAAACCCCGAAACCCCGTTGTAGATACGTGCTTAGTTGACAAGCTGGAAAGTTACATGTAAAATTTGGGCAGTTTTTGGTTTTTTTGGCTTCTATTACCCGTGCTACGGAGGTGTTTGATGAAACTGACTCCTCGCCAACAAACATTTTTAGACAAATTATTTGAATTGTATCGAGAGTTAAAGGGGCCGGTTCACTACTCTATCGTAGCCGACAAATTAGGCGTCAACAAATTTTCGGCTTATGATATGCTCAAGGTGCTGGAAGAAAAAGGGGTGGCTGCTTCTGATTATGTCTTAAGCGGCGACCAAGCCGGCCCCGGGCGTTCGCAAGTTGTATTTTACCCGACAAACAAAGCGGCGCAATTTTTAACCCAACTGCGGGATGAAGTGCGGAACAGCAGTGATTGGTCACGGGTCAAGGAGCGCATCCTCCACCGCCTGGAAGAAGCTCGCCAGACCAATCCCGCCGACGCCCTGCGCGAAGCCCTGTCGAATCTGCCCGATACCAGAATGCCGCTTAACTATTGCGCCGAGATGATTTCAGTGCTGCTGCTCAACCTGGAACGGTTGCGCAGCCACAATCTTCTCTCTGCCTTGAATGGCTTGACTGCCAAAGGCCAGGTCGGCCTGGGAGCCTTGGCCGGCTTAAGCGTGGCTTTTTCGCTCACCAATGAAGCCGAAGACAAGAGCCTGACCGACAAGCTCTTAACCCACACCCAACGCTTCCAGAACCAGTTGGCCGAAATGAGCGATGAAAGCGTCAGCAAGCTTTCTGCCTTCCTGAACGATGCGATGAATGTTATTACCCCCAGCGTACGCTGAACTGTCGCGTTAAGGTTGAAAGTTGAACCTTCAACCTTTTTCACCCATGCTTAGAGTTGTTATCGACTCTACCGGTTATATTCCCCCTGAAATTTTGCAGCAACATCAAATTGTGGTGGTGCCGCTGAAAGTTTTGTTTGGCGCTGAAGTCTACGATGAAATTACCGGCCTCAGCAATGCCGACTTCTACCGGCGGCTCATGACCACGACTGACTTTCCGACCACCTCGCAGCCGGCCAGCGGTGAGTTCAAACAAGCCTACCAACAAGTTCTGCAACAGAGTCCTGCAGCGCAGATTTTGGTTTTGACCATCAGCAGCAAACTTAGCGGCACTTATAACGCGGCGATGACTGCGGCAGAACAACTGCCTGAGGTCAAAATTACGATTTTTGACAGCCTATCCGCGGCGATGGGCCTGGGGTTGATGGCGATTACCGCCGCCGAGATGGCTGCCGCTGGTCACAACCTGACCCAAATTTTAGCCCGCCTGGAGCAGATGCGCCGGGATACCCGCATCGTTTTAGTGGTGGATACGCTGGAATATCTCAAGCGGGGCGGACGTATTGGCACAGCGGCGGCTTTTTTGGGTACCCTGCTCAACACCAAACCGATTTTAGCTATGGTGGAAGGCACGCTTCAACCCCTGGATCGCGTGCGGACCAAAAAAAGAGCGCTGGAGCGTCTCTTCAGTGAGCTAGAGGGCCAGCTCTCCACTCCCCGGCAGCCGGTCCAGGCCGGTATCATGCATATTGCCGCTCAGGCAGAACTAGAAAGCCTGGCCGCGCTGATGACCGAGCGATTTAATATTACCCGCTTCTACACTTCCGAGCTTGGCCCGGTTGTCGGCGCTCACCTGGGACCGGGCGCTCTGGGCGTCGGCATCTGCCCCGACCCCTGGCCATAGCTCTCCGGCCTAAACTCCCCTACCAAGTTTTTGTGGTTTTCAACTTCTTCGTGTACCTTTTGGGTTAATGGAACAGCCTCGGAGGTGCAGCGCGCTTTGTTGGCGGTCAAAAAAGTCCACCTGAGCAGCAGTCAGCCTCCTGATTACATAACTTTTGGCGTTGGGCAGTGTTTACATGTTTGAAGAGATGGACGAGGCCCAACTCATCGAGCGAGCCAAAACCGATCCTGAAGCGTTTGGCCGGCTCTATGAGTTGTACGTTGAAAAAATATATAATTACATTTACTATCGCCTGGGCAACCACCACGACGCCGAGGATTTAACGGCCAAGGTGTTTTACCGGGCGCTCAACCATATTGCTCACTACAACAACAAGGGTGCTCCTTTTGCCGCCTGGCTTTACCGTATTGCCCACAATCTCGTGGTCAATTGGCGGCGTGATCACAGCCGCCGCCAGATAGTCGGCCTGGAGGATGTGGACCTGACCGGCGACAAGCAGGAAAGCCCGCAGTACGCCGCCGAGCAGGCCAATGAACGGGAGTTACTCCTGGCGGCGATTCAACGCCTGCCGCGCGAGCGCCAGGATTTGCTGGTCATGAAGTTCGTGGAGCGCATGTCAAATGCCGAGATCGGCCAGGTGCTGGGGCGCAGCGAAGGCGCGATTAAATCGCTCTATCATCGCACCCTGGTTTCACTCAAAGAGATCCTGGCCGAGCATGAGAATCTGGTCAATGAGGCCAAACTTCCTGATTTAGAAAACCAGGTTGCTCAGTGATCAAAATCGTTACGGACTCCACCTGCGATCTGCCGCCGGCCTGGTTGAACCGCTACCAGCTTACCGTTGTACCGGTCAATATCCAGTTTGGCCTGGAGACTTTTCGTGAAGGGCAAACGATTGGCCCGGAGACTTTCTACCGGCGGATTAAGGACGAGGGCATGTTACCCACCACCTCCCAGCCGGCGGTAGGGGAATTCAGCCAAATCTATCAAAGCCTGGCCGCCGATGGCAGCGAAATCCTCTCCATTCATCTGACCAGCAAATTGAGCGGCACCTGGCAAAGCGCCGCGATGGCCGCCCGGCAAGCGCCGGATTCGGTCAAGGTGAGCGTGGTAGACAGCTTGACTAGCTCGGTAGGGTTGGGGTTGATGGTGCGCGAGGCGGCTCATCTGGCCGACTCGGGCCTGGCGGCGGCAGAGATTGCTGCCAAGCTCGAGGCGCGCCGGCCTGACATCAACGTGTTTATTATGCTCAAGGATTTGCGCTACGCCCGGATGAGCGGGCGGGTCGGGCGGCTGCGCGAGTTACTGGCTTCATTGTTGAATGTCAAACCGATTGTTGGAGTTGACGAAGGAGCTTTGATTCCGCTGGAACGCGCCCGCAGCCGGCAAAAAGGCTTTGAGCGGATGGTGGCCATGGCGGCAGAACGAGTCGGGGAGGCGCCGGTCCATGTGGGACTGGCCCACGCCCTGGCCAGGGACGGAGCAGAAGAGTTGTTGGCTTTAATCCAAAGCCGCTTGAATTGTCAAGAGAGTTTTATCGCCGATCTGGCCCTGTCGCTGGCGGTTCATTTTGGTCCCGGCACAGTGGGCTTTGCTACGTACCCGGCGGATCAGGGTAGCAGGTAGCAGGGTCGCAAGATATACTCAATTTTTGCTGTAGCCCTGCTACTCTGCGACCTTGCTACTTTGCCACCTGTAGAAGGAACAAACGTATGAACAAAAAACAACTCAAGGAAATCCTGGCGGCGCATGCGGATCGTCTGGTCAAGGATGAAGCTGAGAGCGATACCTCTCTTGACCTGACCGATGCGGAGGAGTTAGCCCTCCTGCTGGGTGTGGCCGAGCAGGTGAAATCTACCTTACGGCCGGTAAGCCCTGCCCGCACCTTTGAGACTGAGTTGAAACGCCAACTGCTGACCACCGCCCACCTGCGCCGGGCCGAAGGCTACACCCCTCCCAACCCTTCCCGCGATTTATTGATCCTGGCGGCCATTCTGGGCTTTTTTATATCGCTCATTGGTATGCTCCTGGCCCGGCGGCTCCGCAGCCAGGCCGGCTATTAGGAAAGGGCAATGTCCTCAACTTACCACGGCTACACTGCGCAAATACTCCACTAACGTCCGCAGGGGAACACCGCTGGCTCCTTTGGTCATGTAGCTGCGCGGAGTGTGCTCCGGCCCGCTGCCGGACTCGGCGCTGCCGGCCATGTCAATGTGCGCCCAGGGCCATTCGCCAACAAAATGGGCCAGGAAACGGGCGGCAGTAATTGCGCCACCGCCCCGTCCCCCTGAATTTTTAATATCGGCCACATTGCTCTTGATCTGGCGGTCGTAGGCGGGGTCGAGCGGCATGCGCCACAACGGCTCGCCAACTTTTTGCCCGGCAGCCAACAGGGCCTCGCGCAGGGCCTCGTCGTCACAGAAGAGAGCGTTGGTCCGGGCACCCAAAGCCATCACTTTCGCCCCGGTCAGCGTGGCCACGTCAATGACTGCCGCCGGATGCAGCGTGCCGGCGTAGCAGAGGGCGTCGGCCAGAATCAGGCGGCCCTCGGCGTCGGTGCTGATGATTTCAATGCTGACTCCATTTTTGGCGATGAAAACATCCGCCGGTTTGTAGGCCGTAGCGCTGATAACATTTTCAACCGTTGGCACCAGGCCGACCACCGGCAGCGGCAGGTCGAGCAAAGCCACGGCCCGCATCGCCCCGATAACCGCCCCGGCCCCGGCCATGTCCATCTTCATATCGCCCATGTGTTCCCAGGGCTTGATGGAGTAGCCGCCGGTGTCGAAGGCGACGCCCTTGCCCACCAGGACGACCGGCGGTTGTTCCGCCGCTGCAGCCGGCCGGTGCTCCATAATCACAAATTTAGCCGGTTGAGCCGCCCCCTGGGTAACGGCCAGCAGCGCGCCCATACCCTCGGCCCGCATCTCGGCTTCGTCCAGCACCCGGCAAACCAGGCCGACCTCGGCGCACATCTTCTGGGCCGCTTCAGCAATGGCGCTGGGGGTGGCGACATTGCTCGGCTGGTTGACCAGCGTGCGGGTCAGGTAGACGCTCTCGGCGATGATCTGGCCCGCCCGCGCCCCGGCCTCAACAGCCTCCATCTTGGCTGCCTCAAACTCGACCAGAGTCACCGCCTCAACCCGCGGTTCATCCTCTTCCTTTTTTGCCCTGGGCGCGTCATAGCGGTACAAAGCCAGCATCGTTCCTTCGACCACGGCCTGGGCGGCCTCGGCCAAATCCAGCCCGCCCGTCCCGCCGCCATGTACCACCGTAGCCACATGGGCTGCGCCGAGCTTCTCCGCCTGCTTGATCGCTGCTCCGGCGGCTTCGCGCACCGCTTCCAAATCAAGCTTATCGGCTTTACCCAGGCCGACCAGGATGACTCGCCGGGCGGGGATGGCGCCGCGCGGGTAGAGGACGGCCGTCTCGCCCAACTTACCGCGCAGGTCGCCTCCGGCAATCAATTCGCTGATCGCCCCGCCGAGAGTTTTGTTGACCGCGCCGGTCGCCCCGGCCGGTTCGGTCACGCCTTGAAATAAATTGACAATGATGGCATCGGCGGCGATAGTCTGGATGCCGCCTTGCTGGACAGTAATGTTCAAGGATACCTCCATATATCTAGCCGGAATCCTAAGTCTCCGGCCAAATCTTGAGCTAGGGTCTGTTGATATTTGCCGATTTCGCCGCTTCGATACGCCCTAACGGGCGCTCCGCATGCGAAATCGGCCCCAAAAACGCCGCTTCGATACGGCTGACGCCTACTCAGCATGCGTTTTTGGGCCAACCAGGTGAAACGTCAACAGACCCTAGCAGCTTAGGCCCGCAGGGGTGAAGCACAGCCAGGCCCGAACCGCCCTTACTCCAGGCCTGTTTCAATCACAAAAGAAGTTTTAAGTTCAACAGGCCGCTGCAGGGTTTGGCTGACGATACAATATTTCTCGGCGGATAAGGCAATCGCCCGCTCGACAGCGGTGGCGTCAAGATTTTCGCCAGCAACGATATATTTGATCTCGATGGTATGGTAGGGCTTGGGGTATTCGTCGGGCTGGTGCGCGGTAATCTGCACCTGGACATCCTTGACGGCCTGGCGCTTTTTTTGGAGGATGCTGACCACGTCCATGCCGGTACAGCCGGCCAGCCCCAACAGCAGCATCTGCGTCGGCGAGATATTGTCGCCGCCCATTGGAATTTGGTGGCCCTTGTAGCTGGTGCCGATAAAGTTCAATTGCTCGCCCGCCCAGCGGGCGGAAGCGTTGACAGTGCCCATAAGTTTCTCCTGTAAACATTAACGATAGGTTGAATAGCCTGATTATAACAAAAAACGTGAAACGTTTTAGCGCTTTAACTTTTGCAGCCGCCGGGCTGCTTCTTCCAGGGTAGGCCGGGTTTTGCAGAAGGCGAAGCGGGCAAGTTTGGCCCCATCGGCGGGATTGAAGTAGAAGGCGCTGGGAGGAATAGCGGCCACGCCAATTTCGGTGGTCAGGTAGCGGCAGAAGGCGACGTCATCGGGAAAGTTTGACTCGCTGATATCCACCATAATAAAGTAAGTCCCCTGGGGGATAATCGGTTTAAGACCGGCTTCGATCAGGGCAGAAGCCAGGAAATCGCGATTGGCCTGGTACATCCCGGCCAGTTCGGCATAATAATCGTCGGCGATCTGCAGGGCGGTAACAACACCCTCTTGCAGCGGCGCGGCGGCGGAGTAGGTCAAAAATTGATGCACTCGAAAGACAGCCTGGTTTAACTCGGCCGGAGCCACGGCCCAGCCGATCTTCCAGCCGGTCATGCTGAAAGTTTTGCCGGCGCTGGAAATAGTCACGGTGCGGCCGGCCATTCCGGGCAGCTTGGCGAGTGAGACGTGTTGCAAGCCATCAAAAATAATATATTCGTAGACCTCGTCTACCACGGCGATGACATCGTGCGCCTGGCACAGCTCGGCAATCAGGCGCAGCTCAGCCTCCTCATAAACTTTGCCGGTGGGGTTGTGGGGAGTGTTGACGACGATGAGTTTGGTCTTGTCAGAAAAGAGAGCGGCCAGTTCGTCCCGGTCAATGGCCCAATCCGGCGGCCGGAGCGTGTAAAAGCGAGGTACGCCCCCGGCCATCTGCACCGACGGCAGGTAGGAGTCATAATACGGCTCAAAGAGAATGACCTCGTCGCCGGGGTTGACCAGGCCCATGATCGTGGCAAAAATGGCTTCGGTGGCGCCGCTGGTCACGGTAATCTCGGTAGCCGGATTGACGGCTAGACCGTAATGGCGCTCCATTTTTTGAGCGATGGCCTCGCGCAGCGAAGGCCGGCCGCTGCCAGGAGCATACTGGTTGATGTCGTCCTGAATCGCCCGGATGGCCGCCCCTTTCAAAAAATCAGGGCCGGGAAAATCAGGGAAACCCTGTCCCAGGTTAACGGCCTGGTGATGATTGGCCAGAGTGGTCATTTCAAAAAAAATGGTCGTGCCAAAGTTGCGGACACGCTGCGCCAGATAGGTCATGCTTTGACGTCCTTTCCCCCATTCGCTCGCGGAGCGGCAAAAATCTTTGACCAGGTTCGTATGGCAGTCGTATGGTATAGGCCAAGAAAAATGTGGTATACTAACAGTTGTTACGTAACAAGTAGCGACAAATCGCCTGTTGAGAACCCTGTCTTTACTTACCTCATTGTACCACCGTCTTTCCCTTTCTGAGAAACCGGACATGGTGCTTGCTGGCTTGCGTGCGACTTACCAGAGAATGTGCTGTTTTATTGGTTAGCCTCTTGATTAATCTACTTAATAATTTATAATAGAAGACACACACCTATTATTTTGGATGGCAGGAATATAACTTTTGACCAAAATCGAATTACTTGATCTGACAGCGGTTCCAGCGGCCAGAATGAGGGAACCGGAAAACTGGTATGCCGAGCCTTTTACCAAACGTACCGGCTGCAAAACGCCGGGCCAATGCGGCGGTGATTGCAACTGTGGCTGCCCATACAATACCATGACCGAAGTAGAGCGACTGCCCCTCATAGAAGAGATTGCCCGCATATTTCCCAACGAGTGGCTGGCCTTTATCATCTCGCCCGTTGAAGATGACGAGTATGAGCCGACTCACGGCAAACTGGTTGCCCACAGCCCTCACCCCGACGAGGTTTACGATGCCGTCAACAGAGTGCTGTGGAATCAACACGTTTATATTTATTTCAATGGTGATTTTGACCCCATGCAGGCTAGTTATGGCTCCGCGTGGGAGCAGGAGGCGGTGGCTGTAGCCAAGCGTGCTTATTCGGGACCGCAAGCTTTACCTGTGCTGCCGGCCGCGCCACCCCAGGATTTGACCGAACTCATCTACAGCGCGCTCGACCAACTCTACGACGGCCCTAAAATCAATGAGGCGATCCGCCGATTGCGTTTGGCCCGGGTTAGGGCAGCCCAGCAAGGGCAGAACCCTCTGCTGGTCGTTCTGGACACCGCGCTCGACCGGCTGGAAACCCCTTTGCCTATGATTGATGAGGTTATCTGGCAATTAGAAGAGGGGCTGGCAGACCTGGAAAGCTGAAGCTTCTCAAAAATCTGTTCCGGCGGGACGCTCCAGGGGACCTCAAAATTGAGGGGACGTGTTCCACCTACGAGTAAAAGAGGGCAACGTTTACCCCAACCGGGGGTAGGACCACAGGCCCACGCCTTATTCATCTGCCCAGTGCTGCCAAAAACCAAAGTCTGTTCAATCTCGCAGAAGAATCAGGCAAAAGGAGACCGACATGATCCCTACTTGTCACCCTCGATGGCTTGGTCAAATGGAGTTCGGGGCAGCTCTGAGTCTGCAAAAGGAGTTAGCCGCCCGGCGAGCAGCCAATGAAATTCCCAATACGCTTTTATTGCTGGAACACCCCCCTACCTTCAGCGTCGGCATTGGCGGACACCGGGAGCATCTGCTGGTCAATCAGCAGGAACTAGCCCAGCGAAATGTAGCTTATCATGCGGTGGATCGAGGCGGTTCCGTCAGCTATCATGGTCCGGGCCAGTTGGTCTGCTACCCTATTTTGAAGTTAAGTGAGCCGGGTCAAGGGTATCACCATTACCTTAAACTGCTAGAAAGCGTCATCATTCGGGCTTTGGCCGACTTCAAAGTGCGGGCGTTTCGGGGGCGGGGCCAGCCAGGGGTCTGGGTTTTTACCGGCAATGCCCGTCCTAATGGCTCTGAACTGCTTCAGTCCGACCATTTTCAGATGGCCCAAATTGCGGCCATTGGGGTCAAACTTGATCAGAACCATGTTACCAGTCATGGTTTTTCGATCAATATCAATCCTGATTTGACCTTTTTTGATTTGATTGTACCACGTGGTCTGCCCGGCTGCCGGGTCACTTCGCTGGTTGAGGTGGTGGGCAGGCCGGTTGAAGTGAGTTGCCTGCTGGAGCCTGTGATCCAATCCTTTTGCCAGGTTTTTGAAATGGAACGGGTTACCACCGAACCGAGCGCGCCGCTCTTGCTGGCCTCTTAAAAACAAAAGGACTCCCAGGAGAATGAATTTAATAAAACCTGACGATATTACTCTCGAAAATGAACTGCCCAAGCGCAAGCCGGAATGGCTCAAGGTCCGCCTGCCGGCTGGAAATGGTTACAGCCGCCTCAAAAATCTGATGCGCGAGCAGGGGCTGCACACCGTCTGCGAAGAAGCCATGTGCCCCAATATCGGCGAGTGCTGGAACCGGGGCACCGCCACCTTTTTGCTGATGGGCGATACCTGTACCCGCTCTTGCGGCTTCTGCCATATCAAAACGGGCCGCCCCCAACGCCTGGATGAGGACGAACCGCGCCGCGTGGCCGAAAGCGTGCTGGCCATGAATCTGAGCCACTGCGTGCTGACCTCGGTCAATCGCGATGAGCTGCCCAACGGCGGAGCGCATATTTTTGCCAACACCATCCGCGAAATTCGCCGGCGGCTGCCCAACTGCACCATCGAAGTGCTCATTCCCGATTTTAAGGGCAGCCTGCCTGCCCTCCAAGAGGTCATGGAAGCTCGCCCGGAAATTCTGAATCACAATACCGAAACGGTGCCGCGGCTCTACCGGACGGTCCGCCCCCAGGCCAACTACCAGCAAAGCCTTAAAGTGTTGTCAAATGCCAAAATCCTGGACCCAGGCACGACGACAAAAAGCGGGATTATGGTTGGGTTGGGTGAAACCAAAGAGGAAGTTTTGGCGGTCATGCGCGATATGCGCGAGCACCAGCTCGATATTTTGACCATCGGCCAGTATCTGCGCCCGTCGCCGCTGCATTTGCCGGTTTATCGCTACGTCCACCCCAGCGAATTTCAGGAATTTCACGACGCCGGCATGGAAATGGGCTTCCGTTGGGTTGAAAGCGGGCCGCTGGTCCGCAGCAGCTACCACGCCGAGGGCCAGGCCCAGGCGCTGGCTATTCCCGCGCGCTGAGAAATTACCCTTGTTCCCAAACTGAGTTTGGGAACAAGGATGTTACTTCAACTCATTCCTGCTCCAGCACAAACCCTGCTGCGGCAACTCTTTGGCCCAGCGACTCCAGGCTCATCGTGTCGGGAAGCTCCCACACCCGCTCCTCGCCATTAAAGCGCCGGCCCGGAATACTCTTGATCCAGGCCAGCATTGCTTGAAATTCGCCGCCGCTGATCACCAACAGCACATCCCCCAGGCGGATGCGAATCCGGTCGCCGCTGCGCCGCCCGGCTGGCGCTGCCGCCGGCATGGACGCTGCCTGTCTGGCCCCCGCTGGAGGTGGTTCAAATTCAAAAGGCTCAGCCAAATAATTATCGTCAACGGGAGGTGGGGTCATTTCATCATCCCACCACGGGGGCGGCTCGGGCGCTTCGTCGTCAAAGAAATTCGGCTCCTCATAGGGCGTGGGAGGGGCCTGCCCGCTAAAATCCGGCATTTCCATCGGCGGGACAGGCCCCAGGGGAATTTTTGCCGCGCCTTCCAGTTGAAACCCGGCGGATTCGATCATCCCCTTAATAACTCCCGGATCGCCTGAAATTTCCCACAGCTTGGTTTCGCTGTCAAAACGCCGGCCCGGCAGCCCTTTGATCACCGCCAGCATCTCTTGAAAGCTGCCGCCGACGACCGCCAGCCGCTGCCCGGCCACCAGCACCCGCACCCGGTCACCGCCAGCGGTGAGAGACGCGGCGCGAGCCGCAGATGCGCTGGCGACAGGAGCGCCGCCTTCCAGCGAATAGCCGCCGATTTCGAGCTGGCGCTGCACTTCCTCAACCGGGCCCGGCAGTTGCCAGAGCTTAGATTCACTCACAAAACGGCGGCTATTGATTTGCTTGACCGCCGCCAACATCTCTTGAAAACTGCCCCCGACGACACTAAATTCCTGGGCGCCAATCTGAATGCGAATGCGATCTTTTCGATCACTCATTTACCAATTCTCCTCGCTGAAAATAGTAAACAGGGGTCGGTAATCAGTAGCCAGACTGATTGCTACTCCCTGTTACCTGGGACCTCTCTCATTTCTTAGAGTCTGTCTAAAAAGTGTTTGTAGTGATGACTTTAGTCGTCAAGGGTGGGGCTGCAAACGACTGAAGTCGTTACTACGACCTCCACATTACGCCTTTTCAGACAGCTTCTTAAACAGATAAAAAACGCCTCGGTACGGTAAGTACGGAGGCGTTAAATTTAACTAAAACGGGATCACTCCCACATGTATTTGCCCCACGCCTCTCTAGCTTCCAAGCTGGTCAGGGCAGCGATAGCGATGTAGCGCGGGCGTTTGGGCGGGTTGAGGAGAGTCATGTTGGCTTCGGTGGGAGTACGGCTGCCCTTGCGGCCGTTGCATCTATCACAGGCGGTCACCACATTTTCCCAGGTGGTCTTGCCGCCGCGAGAGCGGGGCAGGACGTGATCCATCGTCAAATCTTTGCGGAGGGGCATCGCACCGCAGTACTGGCAAGTGTAGTGGTCGCGGGCCAGCACCCCTCGCCGGGTGACCGGCAGGGTAATCCGGTGCGGGATCTTGACAAAATAAACCAGGCGGATGACCAGCGGCCTGGGCAGGCTGAAATTTTCGGAACGCAACTTGGCTTCCGCCGCCTCAATCAATTCGGCCTTTTCCTTTAATAGCAGCACAACCGCTCGCTTGACCGAAACAACACTGAGAGGTTCGTAAGTTGCGTTTAGAACAAGGACATCTCCCACAATAAGTAGCCTCCATTTTACTCGCGCTAAGGGGGCCAAATATGGCTAACATTATATCAAACTCGACTCGCCGGGTCAAGTGGCTCTTGCGAAAAATCTCACTTTAACAAAACCACAAGATGTCGTAGGTAGATTATCTGGTCCACTAAATATAGACACTTCACATCCCCGGAATAATTCTCGAAAGCGGAACGGTCAGGTCTTCTTGTCTAAGAGGAATGAGGCAGGGTATAATGAATCCGCCGACAAGGTGAGCCATATTTATAATAACCGGAGGGAAGACAAGGATGTCCATCAAAATTAATAAACGCATTGTGACCATTGAGCGGCATATTCTGGATGAACAGGCCGCTTTCCCTGACGCCTCAGGCACGCTTACAGCTTTGCTTTACGATATGGCGTTGGCGGCTAAGCTGATTTCCAGCCACACCACCCGCGCCGGCCTGGCCGATGTTATCGGCGCGACCGGCACGGTCAACGTGCAGGGCGAAGAGGTCCAATTGTTGGATGAGTATGCCCACCGCACCATCTTTCAATTAAATGATCACACCGGGCGGCTGTGTGTGATGGGATCAGAGGAAGAGAAAGATATTATTTCCATTCCGGACAAGTATGACTGTGGCAAGTACGTGCTGCTGTTCGACCCGCTGGACGGTTCGGGCAACATAGATTATAACGTCAGCGTGGGGACCATCTTTTCCATTTTACGCCGCAAAAGCGAGGTCGGCCCCGGCATGTTGGAAGATGTGCTGCAAAAAGGGGCTGAGATTGTCGCCGCCGGTTACATTGTCTATGGCTCCAGCACGATGATGGTCTACAGCACCGGCAACGGGGTGCATGGCTTTACCCTCGATCCCGGCATCGGCGAGTTTCTGCTCTCCCATCCCAATATCCGTTTGCCGGAACCCAAATTTTACAGCGCCAACCAGGGCTACCAGAGCCGCTGGAGCGAAGGCATCCAGCGCTATACCCGCTGGCTGCGCGGCGAGGAAGGCAACACCAGGTCGCTGTCGCTGCGCTACATCGGCTCCATGATCGCCGACATTCACCGCAACCTGTTGGGCGGCGGCGTCTTCTACTATCCTGCCGATACAAAATCGCCCAACGGCAAACTGCGCATGCTCTTCGAGGCCCAGCCGATGAGTTTTATCATCGAGCAGGCCGGCGGCTACGCCTCCACCGGCCGCCAGCCCATCCTCGACATCCAGCCGACCGCCCTGCACCAGCGCACCCCGCTCTTTGTCGGCAACCGCGAGCTGGTGGAGAAGGCCGAGGAGTTCATTGCTAAGTACGATGGAGTGTAGGTTGTATATGTTGAAGCTAGCCCGGAAATCAACGTTTGGTTAATAAACAGTTAGCTGGACTCGTAAAAATCAACTAACACCCTAATGGACTCAGAACTGCTTAGCATCTTGAAAACATACGATAAACCTGAATATAAAAAATATCCTCCGCCTGATTTTGATTACAAACACATGTTAGCGCGGGTGAAAGAACTTAAGCCTACGATAAAAAAGATAGTAGGACGTTCTTTGGTGCTCCATGATTACTTTCAATATCCTACTTCATTTTTTGCCGATTTATCCGTTGAAGAATTGCACACTGCTGATACGGGTCAAACCTATATTCGTACAATAGTAGGTATCCGATTTTCGTGCTTTGGCAACCTTTTCACGATATGGAGTAGTTCATCAGAGCCATTAGAAGCGAAAAAAATCACAGCCATTGTTGAAGCCGTTGAAGCGCGTGGATTTGTGTATATAGATATGGCTAGCTTAGATGAACCTTATTATGCTGAAAATCATAGATTATCAGGTACTTGGTGGGATCAATATTTTGAGTTACTGCCAACATGAAACGAAAATTGTGAATAATCGTTATTACCTCTCATCAAAATCTGAGTAAATGGTCCAGCTAAGTTACAGTCAGTGAGGCGGTCATCCGCCCTGCTACCAGTCCCAAACTGGATGGAAGAATATTCCTTATCTGACTTTTCAGTCCAAAATTGTAGGGTAAAATAACTATATCTTACAACCTCTAGAAACGATGAAAGCGAGGCTTTATGCTCACCTTACAAATTCAGGACCGTACTTTAGAAAAACAAATCACGGAACTTTTACAGCAAAAATTTAACGGCAATTCCGAAAAAATGTTACAGGAATTAATCAGAACTTATACAGCTCAACTTAATCGCCTACAATACAGCGGTATTTTGAAGTGGGAAAAAGATGGTTTGATTTTCCAAAAGGAAATCCGTAGTGAATGGCAATAAAAAAGACCCCAGAGGTTAAATCCTTAGGGGTCTTTTTATTTCCAAAACGAGCTATCTTTTCACAAACTTCAGCGCATCAAAGGCAATTCGGGTGCTGTTGTTGGCCTCGCCGGTGCTGTCGTAGAGGAAGACGCACTCATCTTGCCCGCCGCCCTTGAAGTAATAAGTGCCCAGGCTGACCCACTCGTTGGCATAACGGCTCTGGTTGAGCGTCCGCCAGTCGCGCTGGCCGAAGTGCAGAATTTCGTAGCGAGCCGAGCCGGTGGTGGCGTTGCTGCCGGGGATAAAGGCAAAGATTTCATAGTTACCGGCGGCGGCAATGGGCGGACTCCACTTGCCAAAGTTAATCGTATTGTTGGTCGTGTTGTAGGTCCAGGAGCTGGAGCCGTACCCGCCGGGGCCAACATAGCGATTGCCCTTCGGCCCGCCCCAGCTAAAGCGCGGGCTGCTGTCGTCTACAACGATGGCTGCACCGTCGGGACCGGGTTCGTAATTATCGTAGCCGTCCGGGTCGCCGTCGAAGCTGGCCTGGGCCACGGCGTTGCCGACATGATCGTAATACTCGACGACAAAGGTGCGATAGCCACCCTTGAGCGGCACTTCCAACGTGTGATAGGTCACTGCCTGATCATACCACGAATCGTAGAAGATTTTGCCGTCCACGTAAAGGCGCATCCCATCGTCGTGCTGCACTCTAAACCGGTAAAGGCCCTCCCTGAGGTAAATCGAGCGGGTCCAACGGACCGAGAAGTTGTCGCGGGTAATTTTCGGATCGGGCGAGTCGCTGTTCCAGTCATAATTGATCGCCCCATCCTGGCGGACCACGGCCGGAGTTCCGGCCAAATCGCGGTTGTTGAAATATTCGCCCCGCCACGCCCCCACAATATCATCCTCGCCGGCCATCTGCAGCCACTCAAACTTAATCACTGCCCGGCCGGTTTTTTCAAAGTAGGCGACTTGCAGCTCGTGGTCGCCGGTCGTGTCAATGTAAACTTTGGCTTTGCGGCTTTTGTAGCCAAAATCCCAGGCGTCAAGAATCAGATTGCCATCCAACCAGACTCGTGCGCCGTCGTCAGCAGACAGCAAAAAGAGGTAGGTCCCTTTTTCAAAATGGCGGGTAATGGTATAGCGAGCGGAGAAATTATCCGCCGGGATTTCTACCGCTGGCGAGCCGTTGCCCCAATCATGGTTCAGCGCAGCCTCGTAAATACTCAAGCGAGGTGCGCCCGACAGGCCGGCGTTATCGTAATACTCGGCCCGCCAGCTCAATTTCAGCAACGGCGCGGCCTGAGAAGTCAACGGTAAGACCGCTGCCACGAGTAACAAAGTTATAAGGAGCCAAAGCGTTTTTTTCATGGTTTTATCATCTCCGTTAACTTAGCGGCCGGCCAAGATTCTCCTTTTATCTCGTTCCCAAACTGACGCGAAGCGTGGGAACGAAAAAGGCACACTGTCAATAAACTATTTATTCCACCGGCCGGCGTTGCCGGACGGTTGTGGTAATCGCTCCGGTCAACAAGACCAGCACCAAAACAACAGCCAGAATCTCCACAAAGTTGATTGAACCTTCCTTGTCCGCCCCCGATACCGGCAACTGCCCGGTGGTCGGCTGGGGGACAGGCGTGGCCTGGGGCGCGGCTGGCGGTTGAGGCTGCGGCGTAGCGGTAGCTTCCGGCTGGACGGCCTCCGGGGCTACATCCCCGTCATGTTCAGATACCTGGATAGACGGCTCCGCAGCAACCAATTCTCCCTCAGTGGGCTGATTGGGGTCACCGACAGCCGCAGCCTGGCCTGCCGCAGCCTGAACCCCTTCCGGGGCAGGCCCAACCAGGCTGATCTCATCCAGGTCATACAGGCCGACGCCATTGTTGATCCACTTCTTCCAGGCCCGGATAAACAAAGTCAGCTTGTCGCCTTTGGCCGTAATTGTCGTTTCAAAGGTATCAAAACGGTAAGTGCCGTTGGCCGGGTCATTCAAGGGCTGCTCATCCCACTGGATTTCCTGCCAATTCTTTTCGTTGACCAGCTCCCAGGCCGTGCCCCCGCTATCGTCAAGCCCGTATTGCAGCCGGTAGCCGTAATTTGATGTCTGAACGTCACCCTCTTCAGAACGGATCAGTCCTTTGATGGTCAACTTATACGGCTGGCCCGGCACCACGGCTACAGTTTGATAAATTCCGGCGTAGCGATCCCGGTCGGCGGCATTCTTGATTTCGATGAGCTGGGCGTGGCTGCCGGCAATGACCACCGGCGCCCAGGCGTCGGCGTTCCAGCCGATAGCCGCATTACCGTTGCTAAACGCCCCCCAGCCATACCCTACGCCAAACTCGCCTTGAAACCCCTCCTCAAAGCCTCCGTTAATAATCAGGTTTTGCTGGTTCTCGCTCTGCTGCGATAAAGCCGGCGTTGACGGGAGCGCCAGCCACAACCCGACGACGATCATGCCGGTCAAGATAGTTCTGAGCCAGAAATAGTCTCGTTTCATCTTCTGTCCCTCCCTTCCGGTAGTGGCGCTGAAAAAACAGCTAATTCACCACTCTAGCTTTCAACCCAACTTTACATATTCTATTTTACTTGACTTTCCATAACGTGTCAACATAGCTTGTCATAATATTGAAGTATAGAGACCCTATATTTTGGGGTATAACCGCAAACAGTGCCTATATATTGGGAAAAGTCAGGGGAACAAGCTCCAAGAAATATCCTTGGCCCCTGGTAAAATTGTTGATTGCCTCAAGTTGACTATACTACTCAGAGAGCATTTGGTAATTACAACATCACCCCAGCAGGCCGTCCGCCGAGCGTTGAAACGCCCGGCTACCCTAGCTGGAAGCCCGCTGAAGCAGGCTGAAGAACCGCTTTTAAGTGGTTTTCACCTGTCATAGCCGGGGGCTTCTAGCCCTCGGCGGACAACGATGAATTACCGAATAATTTCACTAAAATTAAGCCATGGTTATTTTTGGAGAGTCTCGTGAGTCTACAAAAAACAGACCATCTAACTCATTCGCTTTATCGCCTGGCTGTGTTGGTTGGCGGGGATTTGCTGGTTTTGCTTCTGTTCACCTGGGTGGGCCGAGGCAGCCACTCGCTGCCCGGCACGGATATTGTGGCCGGGATAATTACGGCAGCGCCTTTTGTGATTAGCTGGTTTGTGCTGGCGCCCTGGTTTGGCCTGTTTCGGGCCGACATCAGCCAGAGCTGGCCAAAGTTTATGCCGCGCATCCTGGTCGTCTGGCTTATTGGCGGGCCGCTGGCCGGACTGCTGCGGGCGCTGTTCCTGGGCCGGGCTATCCCTGGCGGAATCATTCCTATTTTCGTGCTTGTAACCATGACGGTGGCCAGCCTTTTCATGCTCGTTTGGCGGCTGGGCTATAGTTGGTGGGCCAGGCGCGCCGGACCTCAGGCCGCATGAGTAACCAGCCCCGGCCGCCGGTGGCCCCTTATCGCCGCCCCTGGTGGCTCATCGTCAACAAATCGGCCCAGTTGATCACAACGGTACAGGAAGAAACCCGGCCCGGCGAGCGAGTCTTCACCATTCGGGGCGAGCCGCTGGTGCAGGGTTTGGGCTGGCTTACCTGGGGACCAGCCGGAGCGCTGCTGGTGATTTTAATCCTGGCTGGGTTGGCCGCCGGCCTGGGGATCAGCCAGCAGAGCTGGGGGGTCAAGGCTGTCTTTATTGTGGCCTTTTTGGCCCTGCCGGCGCTCGCCTGGGGCGTGGTGGCGCTGGCGCTGACCCGCCTGTCGGCCAAGTTTGTGCAAGCTGAACGCCAGGCCGAGGCGCAGAGTTGCCTCATTCGCCTGGATCAAAAGCAGGGGGAACTTTACTACCAGGCGTCGGCCCAACTTCAGGGAGAAACGCTGGCCTATCAAGAGATCCGCCAGGCTAAAGTGACTCACCCCATCGGCGGGCGTGATCACCAGGCCCTGCTGTTGACCTTAGAAACCGAGCGCGGCCCGATCATCCTGCTCAACGAGAACCTGGGGACGCAAAACCAAAAAATAGATTTGGCCCACGAGATTCAGCAGGCGTTGCAGGCTTACGCCGCTAATAAAAACATCCCTCGCTGAGGAGGGATGCTAATTGTAAACAATCCTGTGAATTGCCAGGGCCGGATCATTCTTCAAGTTCAACTTTGATTTTGCCGCTGATAACCTGGGCTTGCACTTCCTGCATGATGTTCTGGATGGCGGGCGTCACAATTTTGAAAACACTGGGCCGGATAGGAGCCATCATCAGGCCGCCTTCGGCAAAACCATAACTTTTAATCACCCCGCCTTCAAAGCGACCGGCGACGACGCTTTCGATTACATCCAGGATAGGCTTACCCACATTCTTGATGCGGCTGGTTAACACAGCATTGGGAGCCAGATCGCTGTGGTCGCCGCCGGTGCTGATAATCCAGCGGCCAAATTCGTTAGCGGCTTCAATTGCTCCGATACCGCAGCGACCCGCCACCTGATAAATCACATCCACGCCGAGAGTGTACTGGGTTTCGGCCAGCAAACGACCCTTGAGCGGGTCGTCAAACTCGCCCACGTAATCGGAAATAAAGCTGATGGAAGAGTCGACATTTTTGACCCCCTGGGCGAAGCCGAGTTCAATCCGCCGCACCACCGGGGTAACCCCGCCGCCCATAAAGCCAACCATGTGAGTTTGGGTCACCAGCGCCGCCAGCACCCCCACCACAAAGTCACCTTCATACTCCCGGTAAGTGGCCGACCAGACATTTTGCCCTTCGGCGGCGACATCAACACTGGCAAAACGTTGCTGAGGATAGCGGGCGGCTACCTCACTCAGGGGCGCGGCATTGCCATAACCAATACCAACAATCAGATCAAATCCCTCTTTGGCCCAGTTTTCAAGGTTAACCGCATTCAGCATCGGGTTTTCCCAAACCGCCGTTTGAAACTCAATCCCATGCAGTTGTTGCGCTTCCTGCAGACCGGCGTAAGCGGAGTCATTAAACGATAGATCGCCCAATCCGCCAACACTGAGTTGTAGTCCAACTTTTGTTTTTTGGGGCATAGCGTACTTCCTCGTCTCGCTAAAGTAAGGTATGGTGCTAAAACTGCTTACAATCAGGGGTTAAAATCGCTTGTGGCAGCTCGTCCGTTGGTCAGGTAAACCGGTGGGAAAATGGCTGATTTCAGGATGAAAGTACGGAAGCTTCTCCGTCTCAATTATAGCATTTCTTAATACAGTTGACAATCTTTTTAAGGCGCTTAACCATAAATTCATTGCCACTTGAGTTTTTCTCGCGCTTCAAGCGCCCAGCCCAGCGCCTCATGCACACTAGAGTCGGATAGGGCCGTTACATGACCCATCTTGCGCTTGGCTGCCGCTTGATGTTTGCCGTAGAGATGAAAGCAAACCCGGCTATTTTGCAGGACATCTTCCAGACCAGTCAGGTTGTTGCCTGCCCCGGTCCCCAGCAGGTTGACCATCGCCGCGTAACCCTTCAATTCGGTCGAGCCAAGCGGCAAGCCACATATCGCCCGGATGTGCTGCTCGAATTGGGAGCAGCGGCAGGCATCTAGGGTGTAATGGCCGGAATTATGGGGCCGTGGGGCCAGTTCGTTGACCAAAATTGTCTCGTCGGACAGCAGAAACATCTCCACCCCGCAAACCCCCACCAAATTTAGTTTCTCGGCGATGATCCGGGCCACCCGTTGCGCCTCGGCTTGCACCTTGGCCGGCGCCTCGGCCGGGGCGAGCGAAATATCCAAAATATTGTCAACGTGGATATTTTCAGTCGCCGGGTAAGTGACGACCTCTCCCTGCCGGTTTCTGGCACAGATAACGCTCAACTCTTTGATAAAGGGAACCTGTTTTTCCCAGATCAAGGCCGGATGGTTCAGAGTATCGAAGGCTTGCCCTGCCTGGGTATCATTGTGCAAAAGAACCTGTCCTTTGCCATCGTAGCCGCCCGTAGCGGTTTTCAACAGGCTGGGAAAGCCGATTTGTGCGGCGGCAATCGCCAAATCGGCCCTGGCTGCCACCTTGAAAAAATCGGCAACGCCGACGCCGCTCTGGCGCAGAAACTCCTTTTCAGCCCAGCGATGCTGGCTGATTCTGAGCGCATGGCTGTCCGGCCAGACTGTCTTGCCCCAACTTTCCAGCAGTTCTACCGCTTGTACGGCCACGTTTTCAAACTCATAGGTGATCACATCGCATGCGGCGGCCAGTTCCTGCAGAGCCGACTCGTCGTCAAAGTGAGCCACGATTTGCGCGTCGGCTACCTGGCCGCAGGGGCAATGGGGCGCGGGATCGAGCACAACCACGTTGTAGCCCATCTGCTTGGCCTTGAAGGTAGACATCCGGCCCAACTGCCCGCCGCCTAACATGCCAATCGTGCTGCCCGGCAGGATCATAGCCACCTCTTAAATTTGGAGTGCTTTGACTTCATTGGCGACGGTTTCGGCATACTGCTTCAGCCTGACCGCTATGGCCGGATATTTGATACCCAGGATTCGGGCGGCCATCAACCCGGCGTTTTTGGCATTACCAATGGCCATGGTCGCCACCGGCACACCGGCGGGCATCTGGACAATTGAAAGCAAAGAATCGAGACCCTGGAGCGTTTTCGTCTGTATCGGCACGCCGATCACCGGCAAAATGGTCATGGCCGCGGTCATCCCCGGCAGGTGAGCGGCCCCCCCCGCCCCGGCGATAATCACCTCAAGGCCGCGCTCGACGGCAGTGGTGGCGTACTCAACCAGCAGGTCCGGGGTGCGGTGCGCCGAAACCACCCGCATCTCGTGTGGAATCTCAAACATCTCCAACATATTCGCCGCTTCCCGCATCGTTTCCAAATCAGAAATGCTGCCCATGATGATCCCAACCAGCAGTTTTGTCTCGCTCGAATGAGGCGCCATATTTTCCCTCCAACCTTCTGGTGTCCAGAGTATACTCGCCTCGCCGGTAATCGGAAAATTTAGCCAAAATTACTCCATTTTTTCCCCGCCTCAACTTGTGCTACTATTACGCCTTGTTTTTTATCCAGTCCTCCAGTCTTCCAACCTTCCAGCCTCATTGCCGATTTTGAAATTCAAACCTCATTAGCTCAGGTATATTTCTCATGAACATTGCTCTGCGAGTCATCATTTTTACCGCCGGTTTGGCTCTGGTCATCTACACTTCACGCTCCGCCATTCACACCTTTGTCCTGCCCCGCAGCGTCTCCGATTTTCTGGCCCGCGCCTTATTCCTGACTACGCGCTTCTTATTCGATCTGCAGGCCAAGAAAGCCAATTCTTACGAGGAGCGCGACCGGATCATGGCAATCTATGCGCCCTTGAGTTTGCTGTTATTACTTCCTTTCTGGCTGATCCTGGTCCTGATCGGCTACATGGGCATGTTCTGGGCTGTCGGGGTCGAATCCTGGCGAGCCGCCTTCCTGTTGAGCGGCTCCTCGCTGCTAACCCTCGGCTTCGCCCCGGTCAACGACCTGCCTCAAACGATCCTGGCCTTTACCGAGGCAACCATTGGTCTGATTTTAATCGCGCTCTTGATTGCCTACCTGCCGAGTATGTACGCCGCCTTCTCCCGGCGTGAGGCGGCGGTAGCTCTGCTGGAAGTTCGGGCTGGCTCGCCGCCCTCGGCTGTTGAGATGATCCTGCGCTTCCAGCGCATCCACGGGCTGCACCGCCTGACCGAACAGTGGGTTGCCTGGGAAAATTGGTTTGTGGAACTTGACGAGAGCCACACTTCGCTGGCGGCGCTGGTTTTTTTTCGATCCCCGCAGCCCGAGCGGTCCTGGATCACCGCCGCCGGCACTGTCCTCGACGCTGCCGCGCTGGTTGACTCCACTGTAGATCTGCCCCGCGAGCCGGAGGCGCAGTTGTGCCTGCGGGCCGGCTACATCGCGCTGCGCCGCATTGCGGACTTCTTCGACGTGCCTTACAATCCCAATCCCAACCCCGATGATCCGATCAGCATCAGCCGCGACGAGTTTGACGCCGCTTATAACCGGCTGGCCCAGCAGGGAGTGCCTCTCAAACCCGACCGGGACGAAGCCTGGCGCAATTTCAACGGCTGGCGGGTCAATTACGACGCGCCCCTGCTGGCCCTGGCCGGTTTGACCATGGCTCCCTACGCGCCCTGGTCCTCAGACCGGTCACTGCGCTACCGCCGGGGACTGTTCAGGCGGCGGCGTGGATAAGGTTGTGTGGGAATCGTATTATCGGGTATAATTTCGTAAATGCATCACCTGGACTGAATGAATGGCCCGTTCACAAACAGAAACTACATCCGAAAAATTAAACCGCCTCCGCGCCGCTGTCGAGCAGGCCAAAAGTGAGCTGATCGAAAAAGAGGCGGAACTGGCCGACCGGCTGGCCGAGGTCAATGCTTTTGAATTTGCCTTTGAAGCCCGCGTCGGCTACTTGTACGACCGGTTGGAGGCGCTCGAAGCGGAAATCGAGCGGTATATGGACCGCCTGCACCTCATCCGGCGAAAGCAGCAGGGCCAGGATTATGCCTCGGTGGACTACCAGTACCGCCGCGCCTGGCAGCGGCCCGCCGATTGTGCCCCCACCCCACCGCCCCAACCGCCCAGCCCCACCGACGAGGTCGAAATCCGGCGTCTGTACCGCCAACTGGCCCGCCGCTCCCACCCCGATTTGGCCGCGGACGAACTCGACCGCGCCCGGCGCACCGAAAAAATGGCGGCGATCAATGCCGCTTATGCCGCCCGCAGCCTGGCCGAACTGATCGCACTGGCCCAAACGTTGGAGATTGAACGTTCAACCTTCGAGGTTTCGCTCGAAGCGTTGCAAGCTGAACTGGAGCGCTGCCAGCGCCGGCTGCGCCAGATCGAACGCGAGTTGCGCCAAATTCCCCACCGTCCCAGCGTGCAGTTGAGCTTGGAGGTCAAACTGGCCCGCCGCCGGGGCCGGGATTTGCTGGGCGAACTGGCGGCCGAGATGGAGCGAAAAGTCGCCCGCAAAACCGTCGAGCGAGACATGCTCAAGGCCCAGTTCGACCAACTGGGACCGGAGCATGGCTTTATTCCCCTCAAGAGATAAACATAAGTAAACGGAGGATTAGAAAAGGGCCGCTTTCACGGGTTTATAGCTCATTCGATGGAGGAGGCTGGGGCCAAGTTCAGCCAAAGCCACTTGATGAGCGGCAGTGCCGTACCCTTTGTGCCGGCCAAAGGCATAACCGGGATGCTCCTGGTCATATTGGACCATCAGGCGGTCCCGCGTGACCTTGGCCACCACCGAGGCAGCGGCCACGGTAAGGGAAAGACGATCAGCTTTGGGGAAAGCATCCTGGGGCAAGGCAACGGCGGGCAAACGGACATGATCCAGCAGAAGGTAATCCGGCAGCACTTTTAGCGCACTGAGGGCTTGCTGCATGGCCTGGCGTGTCGCTTCGAGCACGTTCAACTCGTCCACCCGCGCCGCTGAAACCAGCCCTACGCCAACGGCCAGGGCCACCTCGTGGATCAATTCAAAGAATTGTTCGCGCTGATGGGGTCGCAGCTTTTTAGAGTCGTCCAGCCCGGCCAGAACGGCGGCCAGGTCAGGCCGGTCGAGCGGCAAAATGACAGCGACGGCGGCAACCGGGCCGGCCCAGGCGCCTCGCCCCGCCTCATCCAACCCGGCTATAAAACGAAAACCCTGCTCGCGCAGGGTCATTTCTTTGTGTAAATTGGGAAGAGCAGAGGATGGAGGATAGAGAATAGTGGATCGAAGGTCGAAGGTCATATTTCTATCTTCCACCTACTATCCTCTATCTTCTATTTCTTTCTTTAAGGAAGGCGCTTTTCCTTCAAGCGAGCCGACTTACCGCTGAGGGAGCGCAGGTAATAAAGCTTGGCCCGGCGGACTTTGGCGTGGCGCAGCACCTCGATTTTTTCAATACGCGGTGAGTAGTAGAGAAAGGTGCGTTCCACCCCAACCCCGTGCGCGGCGATCCGCCGCACCGTGAAGAATTTGTTCATCCCGCCGCCCCGGATAGCCACCACGATCCCTTGAAACACCTGGATGCGCTCGCGGTTCCCTTCGACGATGCGGACATGCACATTGACCGTGTCGCCAGGGCGCAGTTCCGGCCGTTCATCCTTGATCTGCTGCGTTGCCTGGTATTCGATTGCCTGGATTAAATCAACTGCGTGAGCCATTGTCTGTACCTCGTTATTAACGTTGAAAAAGCGCTCACCCGTAAAACGTGAAACGTGAACACCCAAAAAACGGGTGCTGGCCGTAATGTCTACTTTGCGGGTCAATCATTTACGCATTACGTTTTACGCTTTATGATCAGCTCTTTATTTTGTCAGAAAATAATTTATTCCACAAAAAAAGTGCTGGCGTTGTCGCCAGTCACGAAGGAGGATTATAGCATAAGTTAAGGGAGTCAAGCAAATCTAGGGGGAAATTTCGCTCCAGCGTGAAAATTCCATTCACTCATGGGTTTACTTCATCTTCTGAGGCGTTTAAGGACAACCCGGCCAGATACTTCCGATCCGCCTCACTCAGCTTCGCTTCGGCCAATAAATCCGGGCGGCGGGCCAGGGTGCGGGCCAGCGCTTGCTGCCGCCGCCAGGCTTGCAGTTTGGCGTGATGGCCGGAGAGAAGAATGTCGGGAATGGCATGGCCCCGATAGTCGGCGGGACGGGTGTAGTGGGGATATTCCAGCAGACCGGCGGAGTGAGAGTCATTGGCGGTGGCGGCGGGGTCGCCCAGCACGCCGGGAATGAGGCGGGTCAGCACATCTACCAATACCATCGTCGCAATTTCGCCGCCGGAGAGAACGTAATCGCCGACAGAAAGCTCGTCGGTGGCCAGGTATTGGCGCACCCGCTCGTCCACGCCCTCATAGCGGCCGCACAGCAGCAGCATCCGCTCGTGGGCCATCAACTCGCGGGCGACCGTTTGCTTGAGCAGGCGGCCCTGGGGCGTCAGCAAGATGATGGGCGGATAGCCTTGCTGCACCAGCGGCTGATAGCCATCGCCGGGGATCTCAAGCCCCAGGATAGCCTCGACCGCATTAAAAATCGGCTCCGGCTTCATAACCATGCCCCCCCCGCCGCCGTAGGGCGTATCGTCGGTCACATGATGTTTGCCGGGGGCGTAGTCGCGAATATTGTGCAGCACAATTTCGACGTGCCCCATCTCGCGGGCGCGACCAATAATCGTGGCGTCAAAAACGCCCGTAAACATTTCGGGGAAAAGGGTCAAAATATCAAATCGCATCAAAACGACCACCGACTCCTCCCCTGCCCTCCCCCTAAAAGGGGGAGGGTTAGGGTGGGGGTGCGGTCATTTTACCATAGAATCTTCTTTACAGCGAAGCTAATCCCTTAACCTCAGACAAATGGATTGCAATCTAACATAAGCTATGCTAAACTAGTAACACTTTTTGGGACAAGAACAAGCGTATGAGCAGCCAACAACCAGCGACCATTACTGACAATTTGCGCCTGGGTATTGAAGCAGCCCGTACTGGCCGAGAAAACGAGGCCAGAAGTCACCTCATCGCCGTGCTCAGGCAAGACCCCAACAACATTCCCGCGATGCTCTGGTTAGCTTTTGTCCTGCCCTCCCCGCAAGATACCATTCGTCTGCTTAACCGGGTGTTGGCCCTCGACCCGAGCAATGAACGGGCCAAAGCCGGGATTCGCTGGGCCAGGGTGCGCTTGGGACTGCCGCCGGAACAGCCAGACCCTCCCACCGACCACACTGCGCCAACCTCGGACCAGACAGCCACTACTTCAAGCGAAGATGCCGGTGAAGACTCCATCCGCTCTCTCTTGCTTTCCGAAGAAGTCCAGGAAAAGGCCAAAAAAGGCGCTTTGGCTCACCGCGCCCGCCGTACCATCAATCCTTTCCTGGGTATCTTTTTGATTACCGGGGCGCTCGGCCTGATGGCCATTGGCCTGGGCGCGCTCTTGTTTGTGCCGCCGGAAACCCTGGCTGCCTGGATGCCGGCCATACCCTCATCCACCTTGGCCGGTGCGCCCATCGCTGCTCCCGTGCCAACGGCAAGTCCCCAGGTTGAAGCAGCCGTAGCAGCCGACCCGGTAGTCGTGACAACGCCAAAAACCGGCAGCAAAAGTTTGACCTCGGCTACAGATACCGTTGTTCTGCCGGAACCACCCCCCCACATTTACCAACCACCCACCATAGCTGACTCATCCCTCCCTTCAACCACAGTTCCGCTTTCCGCAGATCTGGCCCACTCATTCAACCATGAAACTAAACAGGTTTCAATTGACCCGTCTCAACTCATTGGGCCAGTTGGGCCGTTCCCCCCCGAAAAACAGCCGGTTGATCGCGCTTTGCTGGCGCACCAGCCAGCCTACCCCGGCGAAAAGTGGATCGAAGTTGACGTGACCAACCAGAAGGTGACGGCCTGGGAGGGTGACGTGCCGGTGATGTCGTTCACCGTTTCGACCGGGCTGCCCAACACCCCGACCGTGCTGGGCAAGTTCAACATCTACTGGAAACTGACCTCCACCCTGATGGTTGGCTCTGACTATTATTTACCCGAAGTCCCCTACACGATGTATTTCTACGCCGGTTACGCTTTACATGGCACCTATTGGCACAGCAACTTTGGCCAGCCGATGAGTCACGGCTGCGTTAATTTGGAAACCAGCCAGGCCAAGCAGTTATTTGAGTGGGCCAACCCGGTTCTTCCCCCTGGCCAGGCCGAGGTAGTTGCCAGCACCGATAACCCGGGTACCCTGGTAGTAGTTCACGAATAACTGCCGCTCTCCGTTCAAAGGTCGAGCCACCCTCCACTTCGACATTCCCCAGGTTTATGGTAAAATATCCCTCGTTATTCCATTCTAGTCATTACGAAAAAGGAAGAGGACCATGCTAAAACAATTTCAGCCACAGGTAGCCTGGCTGATGAGCTTGCTCTTGCTGAGTTTGCTGCTTTTGGCTGCCTGCGGCGGCGCGGCCCAGCCCGCTCCCACCCAAACCGAAGCAGCAGCGGCAGTGGTCACCACAAATGGAGACGCTAGCTGTGGCGCCGATGAATCGTGCGGGCCTACTCAAACCGAAGAAGCAGCCGCCGCCCCGGCCACAACCCAACCTGAAGCACAACAGCCAACAGCCACCGAGGCAGCCGCCACCTCAGAGGTGGCTACTCCCACCGGCACATCCGCCCCGGCAGCAACTTCAGACGCGATCTGCCAGGCAGTCGAAATTCCCA
This sequence comes from Chloroflexota bacterium, assembly GCA_016860845.1. Next base: position 136,195 of record BOKF01000009.1, on the reverse strand, counting down.
GTAACAGCCTGATTGCCCCCGTATCCGATCAGGATTGGTCGAAAGGCCCGGACAATGCGCCAGTCACCCTGATTGAATACGGCGACTTTCAATGACCGGGCTGCGCCGGTATTTCTCCCGTGGCGGAGAAACTCAAAGATGATTACGGCGATGACCTGCGCCTGGTTTTTCGTCATTTTCCCTTATTGACCATTCACGATAAAGCTATGATTACCGCCGAAGCTGCCGAAGCGGCAGGCGCCCAGGATAAATTCTGGGAAATGCACGACCTTTTGTTTGAGCGCCAGGACCAGTGGGTTTCCAAGCCTGAAGCCGAGATGATAGAGGTGCTCGTTGGCTACGCCGAAGAAGCCGGAGTAGCGGATATTGACCAGTTCAAGTCAGACCTGGAAAAGCATACCTATGCCGACAAAATTCAGGCGGATTACGATGCGGCTGTCCAATCTCAGTTGACCAGCACGCCCAGCTTTGTCGTCAACGGGGTAGATTATCCGGCCCAAAATTTTGGCCTATCCTACGAAGGGCTGGATGCTTTTATCAAGCTTATGCAACTGCGTGAGAATTGGTACAGCCAGCCGGAGCAGGTCCTTGATCCCGAAAAACAGTACACGGCCACCATCGAAACCGGAAAAGGTGATATTGTTATTGAACTTTACACGGACACCGCCCCGGTGAATGTCAACAGCTTCGCCTTTTTGGCCGAAAACGGCTGGTATAAAGGCGTCACCTTCCATCGCGTCCTGCCGGGCTTTGTGGCCCAGGGCGGCGACCCGACCGGTCTTGGCATTGGCTTCCCCGGCTACCGCTGCAACGACGAAATCGCTTCCTCCCGTACGTTTGACGGGCCGGGAGTTGTCTCGCTGGCTAACAGCGGTCCCAACACCAACGGCAGCCAGTTTTTCATTACCTACGATGCCGTTCCGCAATTGAACTCGGGCTTTACCATCATTGGCCGCGTCATCGAGGGGATGGACGTAGTTGAGGCCATTACCCCGCGCGACCCACAAACCACCCCCGATGCTCCTCCTGGCGACAAAATTACGGACATCACTATTGAGGAAAAGAGTTAGGCGGGCAGTCAACCCTGTACAGCAAAAGAAAACGCCCCCCAACCGGGGCGTTTTTCTATACTTAAGAGGACCCTCGATATGACTTCTTTTTTCACCCGGGCCGTGTTTCTGGTGGCTCTGGCCCATTTTACCATTGAATTGTGCGGCAATTTTTTGCCGGTGCTTTATCCTATTCTCATCAACACCCTGGGCCTGACCTACAGCCAGATTGGGGTGATCGCCCTCGTCGCCGGTTTGAGCGAGGCGCTGCTGCAGCCCGTCTTCGGCCATTTGAGCGACCAGTGGGGAGCGCGGCGGATAACCGTTTTGAGCATAATCTGGATGGGAACGCTGTTGGGGTTGGTTGGCTTTACCTGGAACTATCTCTCGTTAATCGGGCTGGTTGGGCTGGGCGTTCTTGGCTCGGCGGCATTTCACCCGGCCGGGGCCACCCTGGCTTCAGCCAACACCGGCAAGAATCGCGGGACATCCCAATCTATTTTCGCCGTAGGCGGTAACTTCGGCTCGGCCCTGAGTCCGCTGCTGGTGGCGACTGGCATCGCCTGGCTGGGCCTGCCAGGAACCACTATCCTGATTCCTATCGCCCTGCTGGTCGGCCTGATGCTGCACTGGCAACTGGGCCGAGAGGGCCAAATTGAGTCCAGCCGGCTCCCGCACCATTCGCCTCACCGTCCTGCGCTGTCGGCTATGGATAGCGGAACTAAGCGGGGCCTGATCTTATTGGTTGTGGCGGTCATGTGCCGCTCGTGGGTGCAGGTAGGCTTTGTGACTTATTTGCCGGAATGGATTCAGAGCCAGAGCGGCTCGCTGGCACTGGGTGGACAAATGCTGGCTACTTTTGCTGTGGCTACCGGTATCGGCAGCCTGACCGGCGGCAGTCTGTCTGACCGGATTGGAGGCTGGCAGGTGTTTGTGGTCAGCATGGTTTTAATCGGGCCGGCTTTGTGGCTTTTTCTGCACGCCAGCGGTCCCTGGCAGCTTTTGCTGGTTGGATTGGTGGGGGTACTCATCGGCCTGACCTTTCCTGTCGCCGTTATTATGGCTCAGGAAACCTGGCCTTACGGGGTTGGTTTTGCCTCAGCCCTGGTTATGGGTGTGGGCTGGGCGCCGGGCGGCCTGGGCGCATCGTTTACCGGCTTTGTGGCCGACAATTCCTCATTAGCCGCCGGCCTGCAACTGTTAGTTTTTCCCCCGCTGCTGGGCCTGGCTTGTATTTTGGCCTATGCCGCCTTACAGCGGCGGTCTGTTCGCGTCGTTCAATCGGATGTCACCGGCTAGTTTTCCAACCGTCTTCTAACTTTTTTCACACTGACTTCATACTTTTCCCTACTAAAATGGACGGTGTTAAAATATTTCCACTCTGGAGGCAATTGTAATGAAAAATATCTTGGTCACCGGCGGGGCCGGTTTTATCGGCTCGAACTTTGTCCAGTTGATGCTCAGCAAATATGATGATGTCAACATCGTCGTTTTCGACAAGCTGACTTACGCGGGCAATCTGGACAACCTGATCCCGGTGGAAGAAAATCCGCGTTATCACTTTTACCAGGGCGATATTTGCCATCCCCACGAAGTTGACGAAGTAATGGGGCGCTACAATATTGACACCATCGTCAACTTTGCCGCCGAAACCCATGTGGACCGCTCGTTGATGGAGCCAGGCGGCTTTATTCAAACCGACGTGTACGGCACTTATATCCTTTTAGAGGCAGCCAAGAAGTATCAGATCGAGCGCTATCACCAGATCAGCACCGACGAAGTCTACGGCGCGGTGCTGGAAGGCCGCTCCAAAGAAAGCGACAAGCTGCACACGCGCAGCCCCTACTCGGCGGCCAAAGCCGGCGGCGATTTGATGTGCCTGGCCTACTACACCAGCTTCAATCTCCCTGTCACCATCACCCGTGGCAGCAACAACATCGGCCCCTACCAGTACCCGGAGAAGGCCGTCCCCCTCTTTATCACCAACGCGATTGACAACAAGCCCCTGCCTCTTTACGGCGACGGCCTGCAAATGCGTGATTACCAGTACGTGCAGGACCACTGCGAAGGCATTGATATGGTGCTGCGCCAGGGCCAGGTCGGCGAAATCTACAACCTCGGCACCGGCGTTGAAACCACCAATATCGAGATGGCCCGCCTGATCCTCAAACTGCTTGACAAGCCCGCCAGCCTGATCCAACCCATCACCGACCGGCCCGGTCACGACCGGCGCTATGCTCTCGATTGCAGCAAAATCCAGGCCCTGGGCTGGCGCAGCGCCCACAGCTTCGAGCAGGCTATCACGGCTACGGTCAAATGGTATGCAGACAACGAATGGTGGTGGCGCAAGATCAAAGGCGGCGATCATTATCAGGAATATTACCAGCGCCAATACGCCGGGCGGGAGGTCAAAAATTAGAGGCAGGAGTTACTCGTTCGCCGGCAGAGGATCGTCCCAAGTAAAAAATAAGAGGGTCAAAGTTAAACTTTGGCCCTCTAACTGAGCAGCTATTCATTGAAGGGGGGACTCGATGAACACAGTTGATATTCTGAAATATGGGCAACTGACACTACTCAATACACTGAAGGATTTTCCCGAGGCTGAGATAAGCACTCCAGGGGCCTGCGGCGTCTGGTCGGTCAAGGAGATCATCGCTCACCTGGCCTCTTATGAGCATGCCCTGGTCGAAGTACTTTCTGGCTTTTTAGAGGGCGGCCCGACCCCCTATCTGGAAAAAATGGGGGCAGGCTTGCAGCAGTTCAACGACAAGGAGGTGGCCCTCCGCCGGGATAGGGCGATGGCCAACGTCCTGGCCGAATTAAACGACGCCCACGCCCAAGCAATGGCCCTGGCCGCGCGCATCCCCGCCGAGACCTACCGGCAAAACGGCACACTGCCCTGGTACGGCTCAGAATATGACCTGGACGATTTTATCGTTTATACTTACTACGGCCACAAACGGGAACACAGCGCCCAAATCGCCGCCTTTCGTGACCGGCTTAGCCAATAAACCGTATCGGGATTAAGGTGACAGGCACTTATCGGACTACTCATTGGGCTTATTTGAACAAAATCTGCCTTTATTTAGTGTTTAAAAGTGCCTGTCACCTGGTTTTCCCTCGATAGAGTCTAATAATAAAGTGGGAGTCCACAATACATTTTGGACCCCCGCTTTTAAGTTACTGCCGGCTACTTAAAAATGCCCAACGGCAGATAGGCCGAGACAATCCAGTTGGGCGCGTCTACAATTTCGCTGATTTTCAAATCTACGGCAGCGCCGCACAGGCAGTACCCCTGCTCGCGGGTCAGACCGTGTTCGGCTTCCAGGTAGTCAATAATGTAGCGGACCGCCTGCTGGGCATTTTTGAACAGATCAGGGCCGTGCGCCGTAGCCACGTAGTAGCCACCTTCATCAGCCACCGTTAATTTCTTGCCGGGCGGGGTGATAAAATGCAGTTCCGGGATGGTCTTGCCTTTGTGCAGGTTGAACTTGAGCGTAACCGTCATCGGCGTTTCAATGCCGGTGCCGTTCACCTCCCCATCCCCCATCGCCGAGTGGCAGTCGCCGCAGGAGAAGAGTGCGCCAGAAACCAGCACCGGGAAAAAGACTCGCACGCCGGGGTTGAGGTGGCGAATATCAATATTGCCCCCATTCTCTCGCGGGGGGATGGTGGTCAGCCGGCCCGGCTCGCGGGGACCGACGCCCATCACCCCACAGTGCGGCTCATAAGGGATCTGAATCTTGTCGCTGAAGTGGCAAACCTCACCCTCGATTTTATAATGATGTAAATAGGGGACAGAAAAATCCTCACCTAACAACCCAAAGCCGGGAATAACTCCGTTCCAACCCCAGCCTTTATGTTGGATGCTGACAATCTCCACTTCCAGCGTATCGCCAGATTCCGCTCCTTCCACGTAGACCGGGCCGGTCAGGGGATGGATCGGATCGAAACTCAGGTTTGCGACCGCATCGTGACCTGAGCTGGGGGTAATCTGGTTGGCCGAAGCCTCCAGCGTTTCAAAGACCACCGTGTCGCCGGATTGAATATGCACTCGCGGCGGCAAAGAGTTATCCCAACATGCATGAGGTTGGGTGTCGTCTAAATGATGCGTAGCCATAAAATTTAGCTCCTTTGCATAATAAAAATCTAATTTATAGGTCAGGGTAAGCGTGACCACACCCCCTCCCTAACCCTTCCCCTAATAGGGGGAGAGAAGGGTGGAGGTAGCGGTCAGCGGTCCGCCGCCAGTGGTCGTTAAGATTGGCTGTGCCGGATGCGTGGGTCAACCAACCCCTGCACCGCGTCAATCAAAATCCCGCTGAAGACCACCATGCAGGCCGTAAAAATAACCGTGCCCAAAATCAGAGGCACATCCACCGTCTCGATGGCCTCGACGGCCATGCGGCCTACCCCCGGCCAGTTGAAAACCCGCTCGACCAACACCACGCCACCAATGAACCAGGGAATGTCCATCCCGGCCATGGTGATGATTGGGTTCAGGGCGTTGGGCAAAACGTGCCGCACCGTTACCCAGCGATCGGACAGGCCCTTGGCCCGCGCTGTCCGCACGTAATCATTCGAGAGCACGTCGAGCATGCTCGAGCGCATCATCCGGGCGTACCAGGCGGCTCCGCCCAGGCCGGCGGTGAGGGCCGGCAGAATCAGGTGGGCCAGGCTGCCCGTCCCGCCCAGGGGAAAGATGGGCAACAAAAAGCCAAACCAGTAGAGGAGCAGCAGCCCCAGCCAAAACGGCGGCGCGGATACCCCCAGCAGGGCGATAAACATGCCCAGGCGGTCAGGCCAGCGTCCCCGCCCCAGGGCCGAGGCAATTCCCACCGACAGGCCAATGACCAACTCCACCAGGATACCGCCGCCGATAAGGGCCAGGGTGTAAGGCATCCGGCTCAGGATGAGGTCGGTGACGGCGATCTGCTTGCGATAGGAAAACCCTAAATCTCCGTGCAGCAGCCGTTCGACGTAGCGTGTGTACTGCACCCACAACGGCTGGTCGAGACCCAATTCGTGGCGGATACGATCCACCGTTTCGACGGTGGCACTGGGTCCGGCGTACATGCGGGCCGGGTCTGCCGGCAAGTAGTAGATGAGGATAAAGGTCAGCACGGAGATACCGAGCAGCACCGGAATCGCCTGAACCAAACGGCGGACAATAAAAACCCACATGGTTATAGTCTCCCCCGCTGGCTGGGGTCGAGCACATCACGCAGCCCGTCGCCCAGCAGATTGAAAGCGAAGACCGTAACCATAATGGCCAGGCCGGGGAAAATGACCATCCAGGGCGCGGTGCGGTAGAAGGATTGGGCCTGCTGGATCATGCCGCCCCAGCTCGGCGTTGGCGGCTGCACGCCGATGCCCAGGTAGCTCAGACTGGCTTCGAGCATAACGTTGGTCGCAATGCCCAGGGTTCCCCAAACAATGATGGTCGGCCCCAGTTGAGGCAAAATATGCCGCAGCAGGGTGTAGCGACGTTTCGCCCCAATGGCCCTGGCTGCTACCACAAAATCCCGCTGGCGCAGCGACAGCACCTGCCCATAGGCCACGCGGGCGATCCAGGTCCAGTAAACCAGGCCAATTACCACGATGATGATCCACATACTGGGCTTGAGGATCGCTACCAGGGTCATGGCCAGCAGCAGGGTGGGGAAGGCCATCATGATGTCGGTGAAACGCATGAGCAGTGTTTCGAGGGGATTGCCGAAGTAGCCGGCAATCGAGCCGATGAACGTCCCCAGGGCCACGGCCAGGGCATTGGCCAGCACCCCCACAATCAAGCTGACCCGCGCCCCATAGAGGATGCGGCTGAGCAAATCGCGCCCATTGGCATCAGTGCCAAAGGGAAAACGCCAACTTCCTTCCGTCAAGAGGGTGCTGGGGATGGGCTGCCCATCCGGGGTCAAGCCATCACGGAACTGTTCCGCCGGGTCATGGGGGGCGAAAAGGGGGGCAAAAATGGCCGCCAGGGCGATGAGCACGATCAAGGCCAGGCCGAACATAGCCGCCCGGTCGCGCCGCAACTGCCGCCAGGCCAGGGTAAAATAACCGGCTTCATGAGGGGCAGCAAACCAAGCATGCTCAGAAACAGGTTGGTCAGACGAGTCGGATTTTTTCTGCCGTTGGGTATCGAGTTTGGTAATAGCCACAGTGGCCTCAAACGAAGCTGACGAAACTGGAAGGTGAAAGTTCCCTTTGGCCTGTAAAAATAAGTTCTCGCGTTCTATCTTGTCATTTCGAGCGATAGCGAGAAATCCCTACAGAGTCTGCGGGGATTTCTCCCTTCGGTCGAAATGACATGCAGGAAATATTTCTTTTACAGGCCCTTAGTTCCCTCAGTTCAAACTATTTCTTTACTGCGCCAACCACATTGTTTCATAACGGAAGAGGTGTTCCGGGTGAGTCAGCGTCGGCTGGCCGTGAAGCTTTTCGGAGTGGGCCACGTCGTACTCACCATTGATGACCGGCACCCAGACCGCGTCATCCATAAGCGCCTTGAAGAACGGCTTGTAGGCTTCGAGGCGAGCGGCACGGTCGGTCATGGCCAGCAGTTCCAGGCTCTTTTGGTGCAGCTCCTCATTGCAGTAGCGCGACCAGTTCCAGCCGCCGGGTATGTTCGAATCGCAGCCAAGGATGGGCGCATAAAAGTCATCGGGGTCGGGGTAATCTTGCGTCCAGGCCAGGCCGCCCGACCAGACCAGCGGCGTCTTGCCGTTCCCGGCATCTTCGATTACGTTGGGCGCAGCCAGGGTGTTGAGGGTGAGTTTGATACCAATCTTGTCCAGGTCCTGCTGGAAGGACTCGCACAATTTGGGCTGTGGTTCAACCGAGATACATTCAATGCTGGTCTCAAAGCCATCGGCGAAACCGGCCTCGGCCAGCAGCGCTTTGGCTTTTTCCGGGTCATATTCGTAGCCCGTGTAATCGGGATCGTAGCCGGGCATCAGCGGCGGGAGAATCTGATTGGCGACGGTGGCCCGGCCGTTTAGCAACTGCACAATGCGCTGCTTGTCAATGGCGTGGTTGAGCGCCTGCCGCACTTTCAAATTATCAAACGGCGGCATGGTCGTGTTGATAGCAATGTAAGTGGTGTTGACCTGCGGCGATCTCTCGATTCGATTGGCCCAGGCCGGGTCATTGATGATGCGCGTCCAGTCTGCGCCTGGCGGCGGATCGCCCATCATCTGAATCTCGTCCTTTTCCAGGCGCAACAAGGCCACATCCGGTTCAACCCCAACCTCAATTCTGACCCCATCCAGATAGGGCAGTCCCTCATAGAAGTAATCAGGGTTGCGTTCAAAAACCAGGTATTGGCCCGGCTGCCACTCTGTGAGTTTGAACGGGCCGGTGCCAACCGGGGCATGGCCAAAATTTTCACCCGCTTTTTCGACCTCTTCCTTGGGGACAATGAAGGCAAAATTGAGCGCCATCTTGTTGAGGAAGGTTACATCCGGCTGGTTTAGGGTAAACTCGACCGTGGATGGATCCACCGCCTTGATCCCTTCCACCGAGGTAGCCTTGCCGTCAATAAATTCCTGGGCACCCTTAATCCCCACGTAGAAGCCCGCGCCGGGGCTGCCTGTCTTGGGATCAAGGACACGGGTGATGGTGTAAACTATATCATCCGCCGTTACTTCGCGGCCGTTGGAGAACTTGACGCCCTGCCTCAATTTGAAGGTGTACACGGTGCCGTCGGCGTTCACCTCCGGCATACTTTCGGCGATACGGGGTAGCAGGTTGGTGCTGTCATCATAATCGAGCAGCCCGTCGAAGACCATTTTGATGGTGGGCCAGTTGGTCCAGTCATAGCCGATGGCCGGGTCCAGGGTGGCCAGGTCATCTTTGTAGACCACGGTGATTGAACCCCCCTTTTGGGGCGTCATCGCTCCGGCCTCTTCGGCTGCAGGCGCTTCGGTGGCCGCAGCCGGAGCTTCGGTAGCGGCAGACTCCGCCGGAGCGGCTTCAGAACCGCCGGAGCTTTCGGCCGGCGGCGCGGTGGTCGGCGCAGGCGCGCTACTACAGGCGGCCAATACCAGGGTCAGGATGACCAGTAGGCTGAAAATGACTCTCTTCTTCATCGCAACTTCTCCTCTTTTTAGCTGAATGAATAAAAATAATGAGCATAACGATAAAAGCAGATCTGAAATTTTAGATAAGTGGACGTACTAAAAAACAGCGGGTGCGAGGCTTGCGTTCTCTGTAACAGAACCTTGTGGGTCACGAGTATAGCATATATCCGGTGAAAAGCAAGATGATAATCGTGGGCACTTTATCTGCCCCATATCACGGCGAATATCTTTCTTTCACCGCAGGGGTATTCAACAGCAGTCCGGCAAGTACGGAAAGCAAAACGACTGCGCCCAGGATGATCGCTACTCTCAGCCACGGCTCACCCAGGGCCAGGCGCTGCTGGACAATGGAAATAGCTGTACTCGCCCAGATCAACGCACCCAGATAGGCCAGGAATTGCAGGACAATCAGGCTCCAGCGCTTTTTGACCCACAACAGGCCCAGCGCCAGCAAACAAAGCCCGACCAGCCACAAATTGCCCTGGCGGAGGAAATGAGCGCCCAACAAGAACGCAGACACAATCAGGGGAATAATTCGGAGGGCCATCTAGGTTGGGCTACACCAGGGCATCCCTGAAAAAACGCAGGGTCCGCTGCCAGGCATCGGCGGCGGCTTCTGGATTGTAGACGGGGCGAGTGTCGTTGAAAAAAGCGTGGTGAGCGTTGGGGTAGATGACCGTTTTGTGCTTAACGCCGGCCCGGTTCATCTGCGCCGCCCGCTGGTTGGCCACCTCAGGGGACACACCCTGGTCCAATTCGCCAAAAATCGCCAGCACCGGCGCACTGATCCGGCCAACTTCCTCATCGGTCATTTCGGGGCCGCCGCCGTAGAAGGGAGCGGCTGCACCCACATGGGCCAATTTAGCCGCCGCGTGCCAGGTTAACCCGCCGCCCATGCAAAAGCCGATCACGCCCACCTTTTTGGGCGACACCTGGCTCTGCCCGACCAGATAATTGATCGCTCCCTGGATCACCGCCAGCGCCTCATCCCAAACCAGGGCCATGCGCAATTTGCGGGCCTCGTCCGGTTCGGTCGCCACCTGGCCATTGTACAAATCAGGCGCAAGGGCGGCAAAACCTTCTCCGGCAAAGCGGTCGGCGATGCTTTTGATATGCTCATCCAGGCCCCACCACTCCTGGATGACCACGACCCCCGGCCAGGGGCCAGCGCCGCCGGGCAACGCCAGGTAGCCGCTGTTGCTTTGACCCTGCATCTCAAAGGAAATCATTTTGCCGCTTCGTTGAGACATTTCTCCTCCCTATAAGAGCGGAATTTAAGGTGAATTTCTCGTTCCCAAACTTCGTCTGGGAACGAGAAAGACGGACTCAAAACCTCGGCCGACTTTTGGCATGCGAATACGCCTGAAACGCCGAAATCAGGTGGCAAACCCAGCCTAACAACCCGCCGGTTCCCAGCCAAAAGCCGGGGGTGATGATTAACCAGAAAATTGCCCACCAGATTTGGCCGTTATAAAGCTGGCCCAAACCCGGCAGGATAAAACTCAAGACTGCCGCTGTACCAGGGTTTTTCATAAGTTACTCCTTATCCTTTACGTGTCACGATCTCTTTTCAGACACCCGGTTTCTGGGTTTCAATGTAAGGTTCTTTTGCTGCTTAAATGCTTAAAAACCAGGTGTCTCTACTTCTATACGTACAAACGAGGATAGAGTTGCTTCCCCCTGGCTTTACACCAGCAATTCTTTATGTTTAGTCAGGCAGTCCATGAGCCGGTTCACATCGGCCAAATTATTATAAATGTGGGGCGAGATGCGCAGGTTGCTGTCCCGGCTGGAGGTGATAATACCGTCCTCTTCCAGCCGCCCGACCAGTTGGCTGACGTTATGCGAGCGCAAGGTAATCAGCGCGCCGTGCCGGGCCGGGTCGGCCGGCGTGACCAGGGTGAAGCCCCGCCGCAGCGCCCCCTCTTTAATGGCCCCGGTGAGTTCGTGCAGATGAGCCTCGATCTTGTTCAGGCCGATGGATTGGATCAGGTTGATGCCGGCCACACCGGCATAAATATTCGGCACCGGCGGCGAACCGGTCTCAAAGCGGCGGGCCGTGGGCGAAGGGGTGTTAGCATAGATGTCCATGGCAAAGATATTGGTTTGCGAGAACCAGCCCAGCGCGGTTGGCTCCAAGGTGGGGATGAGATCTTGGCGGACGTACAGATAGGCCAGTCCGGCGGAAGCCAGCAGGTATTTCAGCGTCCCGCCGGTCAAGAAATCCACATGCAATGCTTTGACGTCAATGGGGAAGGTGCCCAGGGCTTGATAACTGTCGAGCAGCACCAGCGCTCCCTGGCGATGGGCTAACTCGACGATAGCCGGCACATCCAGCCGCGAGCCGTTGCGAAAGCAGATGTGGGTAATCGAGACAATTTTCGTCCTCTCGTCAATCGCCTCGGCAAACCGTTCGGTAGGAATGATGTTGCCGGCGGCAGGTACATGGACCACCCTGGCTCCGCGCCGCTCCTGGGCATGCCAGATTTGGCCGATGGTAGGAAACTCGAAATCGCTGACGACTACTTTGTTGCGCTCCCCGCTAAAATCCAGGGCGCTGGCCAGGGCGCTGACTCCGGCCGAGACCGAAGTGCAGACGGCCACTTCATCCGGCTCGGCGTTGACCAGCCCGGCAAAGGCCTGCCGCGCCGCTTCCCCGCGCTCCATCCACACTTCCCAGGGCGAGCCTTTCTCATCCCAATCGTGCAGGTACGTTTCATAAGCCTGCTTAACATCAATGGACAGCGCCCCTTGCGAGCAGCTATTGAGGTAGACTTTCTTCTGTAAAATTGGAAACCGATCGCGGATTGACATTCGACGCTGCCTTATAAAGGTTATGTCGGCACATGCTCTACCCGTTTAATGCCCCTGCGGTTAAGCACCAGGCGCAAACGGCGGTCTAATTTGTCTTTATGGGGCTTGATGGAACGGTAGCGCGAGACAAAATTCAAATGGTAGACCTTGTGGCACGACACGGTCTTGAGCTGGCCGGCTTCTAAATAGTTGCGCGGCTGTACCGGCTCGGCCATTTTGCGTAAATAAGCCCGGATGTCGTAGCGGATAATGTCGTTAATGCCGGTAATCTCCGGCACGTCGAGATAGGCCTCTTTAAAAGCATCGGCAAAGAGAACGATATCTTTGGCATAACAAATGATATATTCGCCCTGCCTGTCATTGTCCAATTCAGTAAATGGATCGCGGTTTCTAGCGGCGAGAATAGGGGCAGGAAGATTTTTTTCAGCCACAAAGGAGACTTTTTCACGTAAAATCCCTAATTTATGCTGGCCGTCCTGGGTACGAATGATAGTCCGGCGGTCGTAAAGTATATTTTGCAGATAGTGGGCAAACAGTTGCTTGCCCAATTCCTTAATCCGGTCCTTGAACATATAACCGATTACCAAAGCGATGAAAAAGGGAAAGGTCAATTGGCCGTACCGGTTCTGAAAATAAAAGGCGACCACCGTCGCAAAGATCATGGACAGGCCAGCCGCAATCGAGAATAGAAAATGTTCCAGTTGTACACCTTCGCGCTGAACAGCGGTGGACAAATAGAGTACACTGGAGGCATACTTTTTTAGCACAGAGGCTCTAAAGGTGTACTCCTCGTTATCATCCCCCTCTTTCAGAACTGAACGATAACCGCGCGTGCGGCGATGCCGGGTTTCACATTCAACCTGCTCGCTCAATTTTTGCTTGTAATCAATCTTATCCCCTTTTTTCAAGTAGACTTCCACAATCTGAAACATCTCCACCGCGCTCTCCTCAATCAAGAGGCTGAGCGACTCGTCGGTCAATTTATAAGCGGTGAAAAGCTGGCTATCTATATTGGGCAGATTAAAGGCGGCGTAAAAAGAGCGGTACTTATCCGTGATATTTTTGGTTTCGACCAGGAACTCTTCCACCAAATTATGGATCAGCAAGCTGACCTTGCTGTGCGGTGGGGCTTCGGCGATACGCTTTTGAATAAGGTTAAAATGCTCTCGAATGGCGCTTTTGAGCGTAGCGCTTAAGAATTTGAAGTTATTGATCAACCGCTCGCGGTACTCCGACTGACCGGCCCAATTTTCAGCCGCCACGATGGCTTCGATGGCCAGGAGCGGTGAGCTGGCGCTTTCTTTGGTAAACTCGCGCAGAATCAAGGCGGGCGTTTTCAAGCGGATGTAATTTTGAATATCCCGGTAAAACTCAACTTTGGTATAGGTGCTCGGCGTGATGCCCAGGCTTTGCGGCACAAAGATATAGGTAGAAACCTGGTAGTGGGTTTGCTGTCCGGGCAGCAACTCATAATCCAGCTTGAACTCGATTTGATACTTATCGTGAGGCTTAATCGCCTGTGGAATGGCTTCGATCATTTTTTACCAGCGCCGGGCAGATCTGCATCTGCCTTAATCCCAATGATATAACAGTAACCGGTACTGTAAAATTGTCAATTAGCCAAATTAAAAAATCTCCGAGTAAATCGGAGATTTTCTTTTTACTCTTCAAACACGGTTAGAATTTTACTTGGCGTCGCCAAAGCGGCGCTCCCGCTGGCTAAAGGCGTGGAGGGCTTTGTAATACTCGTCCTTGTCAAAATCCGGCCAGTAGACCGGGGTGATGTAATATTCGGCGTAGGCGGCTTGCCAGATTAAAAAGTTGCTCGTCCGAAACTCGCCGCTGGTGCGGATAATCAACTCCGGGTCGGGCGAAGAGCCGGTATACATATACTTGCTCAACAGGTCTTCCGTAACCTCATCCGGCTTGACGTTATCCCGGATCAAATTTTTGACCGCCTGGACAATCTCATCGCGCCCACCGTAATTAAAGGCCACATTCAAGATGAGCCGGTCGTTGTTTTTGGTCAGCTCGATGGCGTACTTTACTTTTTCCCGGATGGCCGGCCTGAGCCTTTCGAGTTTGCCCAGGTGGCGCAGTTGCACCCCATTTTTGTGCAGCTCCGGCAGTTCGCGGTCAATCACATTCTCCAGGATATTCATCAACCCCATCACTTCCAGGGGTGGACGTTTCCAGTTTTCGGTCGAGAAGGCATAAATAGTCAGCATTTTGACGCCAAACTCGACGGAGTGTTCCAGAATGCGCCGTAAATTCTCGGTGCCGGCTTTATGGCCCTCGATCCGCAATTTACCCCGCGATTTAGCCCAGCGCCCGTTGCCGTCCATAATAATTCCGACATGGTAGGGCGGATTCGGGAGAGGCGGGTATTTCTTTTCGGCAACCGGTTCAGTAATCTTAACGATTTCAACCATCCTTGTACTTACACCCTGAACAATTACACTTCCAAAATTTCTTTCTCTTTAACCATGCCGATTTCGTCAATTTTCTTGATGTAATCGTCGGTTAATTTTTGGAGTTGATCGCGGCCCGAGTAAAAATCGTCCTCGGAAATCATTTTCTCTTTTTCAAATTCCCGCAAATCTTCTAACTTTTCACGCCGCGTGTTGCGCACAGAGACCCTGGCCTCTTCCACTCGCTTGGCCGCCGTCTTGACCAGGTTGCGGCGGCGTTCCTCGGTCAGCGCCGGCACCTGCAAACGGATAATCTTGCCATCGTTGTTGGGGGTCAGCCCCAAGTCCGATTGCATAATCGCCCGCTCGATGTGTTTGAGCGCCCCCGGATCGTAAGGCCGGATGGCAATTAAATGGGGTTCAGGGATACTCACCAAAGCCAACTCTTGCAGCATGGTCGGCGTGCCGTAATACTCAACCAGCAACTTATTCACCAGTCCGGTTGAAGCCCGGCCCGTCCGCAGGGCCGCCAAGTCAGAGTTGAGCGCCTCAACCGATTTGTCCATTGCTTTTTTTGCTTCGCTCAAAACCTCATTAATCATAATTTACCTCCAGTGCTTAACAGCAAGGCAGTAAGCCACAAAGCAGCAGGCTCATGCTCCCTGCTGCCCGGCTGCTTTTTAATAGGTGATCAAGGTACCGATAGTATCGCCCAAGATTGCATTCTTCAGGCTGTTAGTTTCCCACAGGTTCAACACAATGATCGGCATTTGATTGTCCATACAGAGGGTTAAAGCCGTTCCATCCATCACCTTCAGCCCCATATTGAGCGCGTCAATGTAGCTGATTGTGTCAAACTTTTTGGCGGTCGGGTCGGTTTTCGGGTCTGACTCATACACCCCATCTACCTTCGTCGCTTTGACCAGCAGTTCCGCGTCAATTTCCATTGCCCGCAGCGCCGCTGCGGTATCGGTGGTGAAGTAAGGGTTGCCGGTGCCAGCCCCCAGGATGACCACCCGGCCTTTTTCCAGGTGGCGAATGGCCCGCAAGCGGATATATGGCTCGGCCACAGCCTTCATCTCAATAGCGGTTTGCACCCGCGTTTCAATCCCAACCCGGCCCAGGGCATCGGCCAGAGCCAGCGCATTCATGACCGTCGCTAACATGCCCATATGATCGGCAGTCGCTCGATCCATACCGTGGTCCAGGCCGTCTTTCCCTCGCCACAGGTTCCCCGCCCCCAAAACAATCGCAATTTCGACGCCCAAATCATGGATAGCTTTAATCACAGCCGCCACCGAATCGGCGGCATAGGGATCAATTCCAAAATTACCTTCTCCGGCTAAAGACTCGCCGCCCAGTTTCAGTAGAATGCGCCGATATTTTGGCGTGGCCATTTATTTCTCCAAATTTTTAATTCAGATTTTCTACAGGAGGGGCGAGTCTGAGACCCGCCCCTCTTCACCTCTGACATAAAAGGCCGGAACGTTTTGCTTGTTCCGGCCTTTTTATACGATTAGCTTGCGCCGAGTTCAAACCTGGCAAAGCGCCGGACTTTTACTTCGTTCCCCAACTCTTTGCTGTGCCTTTCCAGTAACTTCGTAATCGTCAAATCGGCATCTTTGACGAAAGGCTGCTCCATCAGCACGATTTCTTCATACCACTTCTTCAACTTGCCTTCAATAATCCGTTCCTTGATATTATCCGGCTTTTTGTCCTCGACCAGTTGGGCGCGGTAAATAACTTTCTCGGCTTCAATCGCCTCAGCCGGGACATCCGCCTGGCTTACGTAGCGGGGCGAAGCCGCCGCAATCTGCAAAGCCAGGTCATGAACCAACCCCGCCAGCTTGCTGTCGGCGGCGCTGCCACCGGCAACCTCTACCAAAACGCCCACCCGGCCCCCGGTGTGAATATAGCTGTCAAGCAGGCCACCACCGGCCAGGTCAAAGCGGGCGACGCGCCGGATGACCATATTTTCACCGAGCTTGGCAATGGTTTCGGTCAGCTTCTCAGCCACGGTCTTGCTGCTATCGCCAATAAAGGGAGCAGCCAAAAGGGCCTCAAGATTAGCCAACTCAGGCCGGCTGGCCACTTGTTGAACCACGCCAGCCACAAATTTTTGAAAATCTTCCGTCCGAGCTACAAAGTCGGTTTCACAGTTGACTTCAACCAGAACCCCAGTTTTGCCATCCGGGCTGATGTGGGCGCTGACCAGGCCCTCGTTGGCCTCGCGGCTGGCCTTTTTTGAGGCGGCGGCCAGGCCTTTTTTGCGCAAAAATTCAATGGCTTGATCAACGTCACCGCCAGTTTCTTGCAACGCTTTCTTGCAATCTAATATTCCTGCTCCGGTCGACTCCCGCAGCAGTTTGATATCTTCTGTAGTAATTGCCACAATTCCTCCAAAAATCTGTACTTGTCAGGTATCTGTAACTCTGTCACTCTGTCTGGTCCCCAAACTGGGGTCTGAGAACCAGAAAAGGCAATCAACAGAGGCGCACTATTCTACGTCTGCAGCGTTCTCTTCGACTTCTTCGGCTTCTTCGACTTCTTCAGACGCTGTCGCGGCCAAAGCAGCCGCGATGGGCGAAGGGATTAATGGAGCGGGAGGCGCTGCTTCAATCTCGGCAGTTTCTTCCTCTACCTCAGCCGCTTCTTCGTCCTCGTAATCCTCTTCATCCTCGTACTCTTCTTCTGTCTCATCGTCAGCCCCCGCTTCGGCCCGAATCTTGGCCAGCGTGCTGGGGCCAAGGTAGCGTTCCAAAGCCTCTTCGCCTTCGACTCCGGCGGCTTCCTCTTCCTCAGCCTGGATGGTGCTTAACATCGCCCGGCCTTCAAAAGCGGCATTGGCAATGGTATTGACCATTAATTTGATCGCGCGGATCGCATCATCATTGCTGGGAATGACATAATCAATCGGCTCAGGATCGCAGTTGGTATCCACCATCGCAATGACCGGAATGCCCAGCGTATTCGCCTCTTTGATTGCCAGGGCGTCACGACGGATATCGGTCACAAAGAGCAGGTTCGGCAGGCGGCGCATATCCTTCAAACCACCCAGGCGATGATTCAGACGAGCAATTTCCTGCTCCCGCAGCAGCGCTTCTTTTTTCGGCAGGCGGGCAAATTCGCCGCGAGCTTGCTGTTTTTCAATGTCCAGCAGGTAATCAATCCGCTGGCGGATGGTTCGCCAGTTGGTCAGCGTGCCGCCCAACCAGCGCTGTTCAACGAAGGGCATGCCAGCCCGCGAAGCTTCCTGAACAATTGTCTCCTGTGACTGCCGCTTGGTGCCGACAAAGAGGACAGCGCCGCCCGCAGCGACGGTATCTCTGACAGTCGCGTATGCTTGATTGAGCCGGGTGATGGTTTGCTGAAGATCAATGATATGAATCCCGTTGCGCTCGGTAAAGATGTAGGGCTTCATCTTGGGGTTCCAGCGCCGGGTGCGGTGGCCAAAGTGGACCCCTGCTTCAAGCAGGGATTTCATGGGTACAACAGACGCAGTGTTACTATTACCATTAGCCATATTTGATTTTCCTCCGTTTTGGCTTACGTTCGTCCGCTCTCTTCAACCATCTGGGAACCCGGTTAGCCCTGGGCACGGCCCATTTGTCGGAGAGCGTGTGAATTGGGTTAAAAATTACAAGCGGATAGTATATCATGCCGCCCCAGAATCAGCAAGCAAAAAGGCGCGCGGTTAACACAGGATGTAAGCCTCTGGCAGTCTTGTTTCCAAACTGACGCGAAGCGTGGGAACAAGGCTGCGAAACTGAGGCGAAGCGTGGGAACAAGGTTGCTAAAAGTGGTCGGTGATCGGTCCTCGGCAGCCATCTTTAAAAATAGTTTGGCAAACCCCCTTTTCGTGTGTATAATTATTTAGTCAGGGGTTAAAGTCCTCACTGGAGGGAGGGTTTTAGCACGGTGAGTGCTGTTGATGAGATCAAAGCCCGGCTCGACATCGTTGATGTCGTCGCCGATACGGTCAATCTGAAAAAATCAGGCCGCAGCTACACCGGTTTTTGTCCCTTCCACACCAACACAAAAACACCTTCCTTTGTGGTTTTTCCCGATACCCAGACTTGGCGCTGCTTTGGCGCGTGCGCCGATGGGGGGGATGTGTTTAGCTTCGTCATGAAGCGAGAAGGACTTGACTTTAAAGGCGCCGTAGAGCTTCTGGCGCAGCGGGCCGGGATAAAATTGCCCGAGTATGCTCCTCGCTCGGCCGGGCAAACCGAGGAGCAGGATAAATTACTCGAACTGACCGCAGCAGCAGCGACCTACTTTCACCACATCTTGACCACTTCTCCGGCTGCAAGCCAAACACGCCAATACCTGGCTCAGCGTGAGCTGACGGCCGAAACAATCAGCACGTTTCAACTGGGCTACGCTCTGGATGAGTGGGAGGCATTAAAAAGTTACTTTATCGAACGGGGCTACAGCGCGGAGGAACTCCTGGCCGCCGGCTTGATTGTCGAGCGTGATAACGGCCAGCCCGGCTATGACCGCTTCCGCCACCGGCTTATGATCCCCATCCGCGATGCCCAGGGGCGGGTGATTGGTTTTGGGGCGCGGGCCTTATCTACCGACCAGATACCCAAGTATCTCAACTCCCCCCAGACTGCCCTCTTTGATAAAAGCGCGACCCTGTACGGCCTTGATCTGGCGCGCAAGCCTATTCGCGACAGCGGCCAGGTGGTCATCGTCGAAGGGTATATGGACGCCATTCAGGCGTATCAGCGCGGGGCCAGGAACGTGGTCGCCCAGATGGGCACTGCCCTGACCGAAGCGCAGTTGAAGTTAATTGCGCCTCTGGCCAACCAGATTGTGTTGGCTTTGGACTCAGACACCGCCGGCAATGCGGCTACCCTGCGGGGTGTCAGTTTAGCCCGTGAGCTTTTACCCAAAAAGCATCGGGCCACCTCCACCTCGCGGGGCATCGCCTATGAGGCGCACATCGAGCAAGAAATTTATATTGCCGCTTTGCCGGCGGGCAAAGATCCTGACGACGTGTTGCGCGAGGGCCTGGAGGTCTGGCAAGAGTTTATTAAACAGGCTGTGCCCGCCCTGGATTTTTACGAGACACTTATCCTGGGTACGGCCGATTTAACCACGCCACAAGGCAAAGCTCTGGCAGTGCGTGAACTCGTCCCCATCTATCGGGAGATCAAGGACGACATAGAAAAAGTGGCCCGGGTGCAGCGCCTGGCCCGCAAAACTAATCTGGACGAGCGCCTGCTGCTGGCCGAGTTAAAAAGCAAAACGGCCAAGCCGCGCCCGACGAGCCGCCCTCAGCCGCCGGAACCGGCGCTGCCGTCGGCCTTGTCGCCGGAACCGCTGCCGGGAGCGACCAACGCTTCCGGGATGGGTTTGGAAGAGTATTGCCTGGGGCTTATTCTGAATCACCCGCTGTCGCTGGCCATGGCCAACGATATTCTGGAAAAAGAAGGCGTGCCCGGTTTAACGGCCAATGATTTCAGGCGCGGCGAGAACAAAGAAATTTTCAAGTCATTGCAGTTGTGGACGGTCTCAGAAACGCCTAAAATCGAAACGCTGGTGAGCATGGTCGGCGAGGTCCTGGAACGGCGGCTGGCCGTGCTGGCCAGCCAGTGGCTGCGCCGGCCCCCGCCGCCCACGGAAAATATCAATCAGGATTTGAGCGTGGCGGTGCTGCGGCTGCGCCTGCAAAATGTCATCGAACAAATCAAAGAGCTGACCTTTCTGCAGCGTGAAGCGATGGATCATCAAGACACGCAGGGCGCGCGCCACTACACGGAAATGGCCGAAAGCTACAGCCAGCAGCGTAAAAAGCTGGAGCAGACCCGCGATGCGCTCTCGTTGATGGGACAGCGCCGGGCCGAAGCCAACCGGCTTGGGCAGGCTCCATTTTGTAGGACAAGTTGACAACTTGTCCTACGGAACGCACCCAACTGAAGAGACAAATTTCCATTCACAGCATTTGCTGTGTAAAATGTTACGGAAGCCGTCAGGCGGATGAGGTGGAGATTACAGCATGGCAAAAAAGCAAGTTGCCACTCGGCGAACTCAAACTAAAGCAGTTAGATCGAAAGCGTCTGAAGCTGAGGACGTTTACGATGAGGAAGCTTCGCCGCTGGAGATTTTGCTGCAAAAAGGGAAAAAACAGAAAGTCATCACCCAGAACGACATTCTGGAGGTGTTGCCCGATGGTGGGCTGGACACCGAAGCTGCCGATGCCTTAATTGCGCAATTGGTGGAAAACGGAATCGAGGTATTGGACGAGGACGAAGACGACGCCGATACCGAGTCGCTGGCCGATGTTGAAGAACCTGACGATGCCGCCCTGCAAGAGGTTGAAGAAGAATTAGGTGACGACGACTTTCTGAACAACCAGATTATGGAGTTGGCTTCCAGCGAACTGACCAACGACCCCGTGCGCATGTACCTGCGGGAGATTGGCCAGGTGAATTTGCTGACCGCCGCCGACGAAATAGCCCTGGCCAAACGCATTCAAAAAGGGATGAATGCCCGTAAATCCCTGGAGAAGAATGGGCAGAACGGCCAGACTGACGAAACTTCGATTTTAAAGGCGGAATTGGACGGCAAGCTGGCCAAGCGCTGTCTGGCCGAAGCCAACCTGCGCCTGGTCGTCAGTGTCGCCAAGCGTTATATCGGGCGCGGCATGAACTTCCTGGATTTGATCCAGGAGGGTAACATCGGGCTGCTGCGGGCCGTCGAAAAGTTCGACCACCGCCGGGGCTATAAGTTCTCAACTTACGCCACCTGGTGGATTCGCCAGGCCATCAGCCGGGCCATTGCCGACCAGGCCCGCACCATTCGCATCCCGGTGCATATGGTCGAAACAATCAACCGCCTGGTCCGCATTCAGCGCCGCCTGCTCCAGGAGAATGGCCGGGAACCGACCTCTAAAGAAATCGCTCTGGAAATGGATCAGCTTTCGCCCGAAGATGCTCAGGCAGTCAGAGAGGCGCTGGAAAAGAATCAGCCGATAGACCCGGCTCTGGAGCGGCGCTGGCGGCGAGCGGCCAGCAAAGTGCGCCGGATTATCCGCATCGCCCAGGAGCCGATGTCACTGGAAACTCCCATCGGTTCGGAGGAAAACAGTTACCTGGGCGATTTCATCGAAGATGAAAGCGTGTTGGGGCCGGTGGATGCTGCCTCCAAACAACTGCTCAAGGAGCAGTTGCATGAAATTCTCGACTCGTTGAGCGAACGGGAGCGCAAAGTCTTAGAGATGCGTTTTGGCCTGGCCGACGGGCAGGGGCGAACCCTGGAAGAGGTCGGGAGCGAGTTCGGCGTTACCCGCGAGCGGATTCGCCAGATTGAGGCCAAAGCTCTGCGTAAACTGCGCCATCCCATCCGCAGCCGTAAGTTACGAGATTATCTGGGCTGATTTGACGAAGATGACGTGTTGACTATAATTCAAAAACCGTAGGCTGTGATTAATTTTGCACGCCGCAGTGATAATCCTCGGTAGCTCAATCGGCAGAGCGGCCGGCTGTTAACCGGTTGGTTGGAAGTTCGAGTCTTCCCCGAGGAGCCTATCTGCCAGGGAGGGAAGACCGCCAGCAAAAATCGGCGGTCTTCGTTTTTTGGCCCCTTTTTTAACATTCTCCTCAACACCTCTGGGTTGTACCTCATTTTCCTCATGGCCCGTAGCCGCGCTTGGATATTAGGGTAACGGTTGGGAGGATTAAACTACACTTCTATCAATCAAACCGACAAAGGGAATTTTTGCATGAAACCCAATATCTTAAAATTCTGGTTTTGGCGCGCCCGGCTGGTGGTGGCCGGGCTGCATGAGAACAAAGAAAAGATCGCCAAAATACAACTTAACGACGAGTTGGCCATTGAGTTGCATCCTGCCGCCGAGCCGGATAAACGACCTTTCTTGAAACTGTGCCGCCAATCCGGCAACGAACAGCAAGCTGTCAACATCTACCTTAAGGAAGTACCCCTCCTGATTGACTTTTTGCCCCGATCTATTGCCCAACTCATCGCCGTGGGCGCGGCCCACGGCGCGGAACAACGCCGGGCGCTGAATCAGATCCGCCGGATGGAACTGCTAAAAAGCAACCCGGAACTGGCCGAGTAAAAAATTGTAAATGGAAAAGGATCAATGAATCGAGCCGAAACTTTAGCCTGGATAGATTTAATTCTGGATTCTCTGGATGACCATGAAATGATGGCCATTATCAGAGAAAGTTCCGATGATTTTGACGGGGAGTTTTTCGAAACTATTAACCGCGAAACTGAACGCTATGCCGCCGAAAATGACCAGGCTACGGCCGACCGCCTGACCGCCATTGCTCGCGCCATTGCTGTAGTGCGCAAAAATCGGGCCGAGAATCTATAGGCGACGCCATGACCTTAGGCCCGCAAGAAAACGTTATTCTCGACGGGACCCTCCTCGGCAAGCTCCGGGCTGATGTTGAAGGGGTTTTCCAGGTCAACAGCGTCGAAACGCCGCGCCAGGCTCCTCAAGGCACCATCGTCTTTTTGGGTGACCTGCTCATGCGCGACAGCGAAGCCGCCTATGAGCGGATCGCCGAGCGTTGGCTCGCCCACCAATACACCCCCCTCCTGCGCCGCCGCAACGGTCAAATCGCCCTGATTGCCCAGCCGGGCATTATCACCCCCCAGCCAAGCAATCCCTGGATCAATTTGGGGCTGGCCATAGTGACGATTATCTCCGTGCTGTTCACCGGCGCAACTTACGAATGCCAATGCATTCCCGCTACTCTGGCCCAGTGGTTAAGCGGCATCCCCATGATGCTGGCCATGATGGCGATCCTTCTAGCTCACGAGTTTGGCCACTACTTTGCCGCCAAGCACCACCGGGTCGCAGTAACCCTTCCTTATTTTATTCCTCTGCCCGTCATCTCGCCGGTAGGCACCATGGGGGCTTTTATTCAATTACGACAACCCTTCAAAACCAAAAAGCAGCTCTTTGATATTGGCGTGGCCGGCCCTTTGGGCGGCCTCATCTTTGCTTTCCCGCTGATTTTTTGGGGAGTGGCCAATTCCACTCTCCAGGAAATTAATCGAGGTGAAAACTCGGTTTTGGAGGGCAACTCGATTTTCTACCTGGCCGTTAAATACCTGCTGCATGGTCAACTGCTACCGAGCTTTGACCAATACGGCGATTTACCCTTCTGGCAGGAGTATTTGCGTCTCCTGGCCGGGGTTCTGCCTCCGGGCAGCGGCACCGATATTTTTATCAATTCGCTGGCTTTTGCCGCCTGGTTTGGCCTGTTTGTGACGGCCATGAATTTACTGCCGGTGGGTCAATTGGACGGCGGCCATATCATTTACTGCCTGTTGGGAGAAAAAGCGCGCTGGCTGGGTCTGGCCCTGGTGGGTCTGATGTTTATTCTGGGGATTTTTTGGTGGTCGGGCTGGCTGCTGTGGGCGCTGCTGGTCTTCTTCGTCATCGGCCCCGGCCATCCCCCGCCCCTCAACGATTTGCCCCCGTTGGGGCTGCCGCGGACGCTGCTGGCTTACCTGATGATTTTTATCTTCATCATCCTGTTTATGCCCAACCCCCTGCAACCGCTGTAAAACTGAATAACTATCAATCCGAGATATTCTTCTGGGCTACAATCTTGGTTGGGGTGACGCGCACCAGGAGTTCGCCGGGAACGGCATTGCGCCGGCCAAAGGCGTCGGCCTGGTCGAGGCCCATGTAACGGCCGGCAATCCGGGTGGCCCAGGTGCGCAGGTCGTCGGGATCCTCAGAGATGGTCGCCGTACCCTCAATTTGGACAAAACTGAAAGGCGGCATTTCGTCATCTACGCAGAGGCACACGCGCGGGTCATGGCGGAGATTGGCCGCTTTGACCGACTTATGCCAGGTGGTGAAGACCAGCGTGTCACCATCCAGGTCAAACCAGATGGGGGCGACGTGCGGCCGGCCATCGGCCCGCACCGTGGCTAGTTTGGCGGTACGAGCGCGGTCGAGCAAAAAGCTGCGATATTCGGCGGGAGTCATTTTTTGCATGGGCACCTCCCTATTTTAGAAATTGTAACACAAATCTGGCGTGACCGGTAATCACAAACAAAAAGGGCTGGCCTGTTAGGCCAGCCCTGCTGTTTAAGCCTCCACCAAATCGAGGGGCCGCAGCCTTTTAGCCAAATCGCGCAGTTGAATCGGGCTGATGGGCTTCAACAGAACCAGGTCAGCTTCTTCCTGGAGACTCTCGGCCAGCACCGAGTCGGCGGTAGCCAGTATCACCCGCGTCTCGACAAACCGCTGATCGGCGCGAATATGGTACAGCAGCTCTCTACCCGAAAGGTAGGGTAAATGCAGGTCCAATACGACCACAGCCGGGGTGATGTCAACCAGCCGATCCCGGCCTGCCCGGCCATCGGGGAGGATCTCGGTTTCAAATTCGGCTGAGCGTAGGGCTTCAGCAAAGATAAAGGCCAGTTTCGGATCATCTTCAATAACCAAGGCCATCGGCTGGGTCATGGTGTTTTCTCCTGATCGTTGTCATTTTAGCTTATAGACTGGGGTTAGAAAAGCGCAGTTTCTTGGCCAACTCGTACAATTTAATAAAGCCAAACGGCTTCAGCAAGACAAAATCTACTTCGTTTTGCATTTTTTCCGCCCGGAGCAGGTCAGCAGTCGCCAGGACTACCTGAGGCTTGAGCGCGTACTCCTGGGTCTGAATATGGTGCAAAATCTGGTGGCCTGAAACGTAAGGTAGGTGTAAATCTAAGAGGATGAGCGCAGGAGCGATAGTCGCCAGGCGTTCCAGCGCTGTCCGCCCGTCTTGAGCAACTTCAACTTCAAATCCCGCCTGCTCTAAGGCGATCCGGCAGATATGGGCCACATCTTCGTTGTCTTCGATAATGAGAGCCACCGGGTTTTTCTCTGCAAGCGATACAGTCATACGATTTTCTCCTGAATGGGGCGGAGAGGCAGCAAAACGGTAAAGGTGCTGCCTCGTCCAACCTCGCTTTCTAAAGTAATCTCGCCTTCCATAAGCTGGGTCAGTTGTTTAACAATAGATAGCCCCAGCCCGGTGCCGGCCTGCTCCCTGGTTATCGAGCCGTCTACCTGCATAAATGGCTCAAAAAGGTGAACTTGAGCTTCGCCGGGAATACCGATGCCGGTGTCGGTCACTTGCATGGCCCAATGAGCGAAATCGAGCCGGTACAAACGTACATGGATGCTGCCCGCCCGGGTAAACTTGATGGCATTACTGGTTAAATTGACCAAAATCTGCTGTAAACGGGCCGGGTCGCCGGTTAAGACCGGAGGCAGATCTGGGGCAATCTCCGCGGTCAGGTTCAAACCCTTGTTGCTTGCCAGCACTGCCATTTTAGAGAGGGTGTCATTGAGGATACCAGCAGGAGTGAAGGAAGTGATATTCAACTTCAACTTGCCGGCATGGAGTTGGGCCTGGTCGAGCAGTTCATTGACCAGGCGGGTCAGGTAATGGGTGCTGTCAACAATTTCGGCCACAGGCGGCTTTTGCTTTGGGGAAAGATCACCATAATAACCAAGTTCCAGCATCTCAGAAAAACCTAGAATGGCGCCCAGGGGCGTGCGCAGCTCATGGCTGACCTTGGCCAGTAGCTCGGTTTTCAAACTGCTCAGTTCGAGGGCCCGGTCACGGGCCTGGGCCAGTTCCCGCTCGGCCTGTTTGCGCTCGGTAATATCGCTGACCACGCCATAAATGATGAGACTCTGTCCGGTGCTATCTTTTTCGGCCCGACCGCTGTCGCGCACCCAAATAACCTGACCATCAGCCCGAATCAGGCGGTATTCAAGCTGGCTATCTTGACCCCTGGCCAGCCGGGCCGCCTGCTCTGCCGCCACCCCTCGATCATCAGGGTGGATGACCCTCATCGGCCAAAAGCTCCAATCAGCCGTGAATTTTTCCAGAGGGTAGCCGGTTAAGCTTTCCACATGCTGCGAAAGATAGAGATTAAGGTGCTGTCCCTCCGGCGTTACTTCGGTGACATAAATATGGTCGCTGATGGAGGCGACCACCTGGCGAAACCGTTGTTCGCTTTGGCGTAATGCCTCTTCAGCCTGCCTGCGCTCGGTGACATCCCGCAGCACAATCAAACGGCCACTCAGGCGGCCATGCCGCTCGTACAGGGGTGAAATGCGCAAGTCAAAATAACGCCGGGCTTCCCCTGCTCCCAAGACAATTTCCGTACTTGCTTCGAGAACGTTTCGATAGCGCTCAACTAAATCGGCCCGGCCGGCGAAGACCTGGCCGGCCAACTGGCCCAAAACAGCACTGGCCGGCCGGCCGATAATCCGTTGCGCTGCCGGATTTAGATCTACAACCCGATTATGCACATCCAAGACAATCACCCCATCCGGCATCCCTTCGACAATGGCCCGGCGGGCTACCGGCACAATATCTAAGAAGCGAAAACGAAAGAGATTCCACCCGGCCGCCAGGCCGGTTAAGGTAAATGCAAAGGGGGTCAAATCAAGGTAGGGCGCCGGCCCCAGGCGAGAGAGATAGAGACCATTGCTGAGCCAGGGCGCCAGGACCGCCAACAGCAGTAAGCCGGCCTGCCAGCGGTACAGGTCAGGAAAATTAATCACTATTCTGATGAGTAAAATCGTGCCCAGCAGCAAGCAGGTATAGGAATAGGCAGAGTGAACCCAAAACCAGGGGCCGTGACGGGTGTCCATAGCTGGAAACGGGCCGCTGCTGTCCAGGTTTACCTGAGACCATACCAGGCCGTGCATCTCATTCGTCCAAACGAGCAGTAATGTGATTGAGGGCACAAGGGCCAGCAAAACCAGGTTGCGCCGCGTTAACCACTTGTCCCGGTTGGCGAATTGGAGAGCAAAGACTAACCAGGCCGGAGCTACGGTGACAATACCCAGGTATTCAACCTTGGCCCAGAAGGTGACACCTGCCAAGCTGGTGCTGCTCAATTCCAGAACATAGCCCAGAGACCATTCCGCCACGGCCAGCATCAATAGAGCGAAAGGGATAGCTGCCGGGGTGGTCCCTCGACGCCGCCAACCATAAAGGGTCAGTGTTATTGAGGTAACAGCCGCTACAAGTAACGGGATGAGATAGGGGGTAAGCTGCCAGTGCATCTCAGGTAGGATAAACCTCGATGATACCAGTATAGCGTAAAAGGGGGCTTCGATTATCTGAATTGTGTTATCATTCTGTTTATTTTGCGTTAAGAAAAGCGTGAGGGTTTCTGAGTATCAAGCAAACGATTTCTGAGGAATTTGTTCTTGTCGCAAGGCAAAGACCTTTGAAGAAGCACCGGGGTTTTGGAATCCTGGTTACTTTTACTCCTGCCGGGTATTGGCAGCGATAGGTTCCTGTATCTTTGTCAAATTTTCCAGGCATGCTTTTTCGCCCTGGCGATGGTCAATCAGCCGGTTAATTTCCAATGCCTGGCGGCAATATATACCGGCACTGGTGGCGTCACCCATTTCCAAAAGCAAGTCAGCCAGGTTATTCAGACTCACAGCTTCGCCATAGCGGTCGCCGCTGGCCTGGTTGAGATCCAGGGCCTGGCGATAATATTTTTCAGCCCGGGCATAATCCTTGAGCAGCTTATAAATGTCGCCCAACCCGTTGAGACTCCGAGCCTCGGCCTGGGGCACACCCGCCTGTTCCAGAAATTCCTGGGCATCGTGCATGTGGGCCTGGGCTAGCTCGACATGGCCCTGGCCGGCAACAATGTAGGCCAGTTGAATCAGGCTTTCGCCTTCCAGCAAAGGATTGTTGGCCTGGCGGGCTGCAAGCAGGGCAATTTGGGCGGCGCTGCTGGCCTGAGCTAATCGGTTCATCACCCGCTCAAAGTGAGCCTGGCGCGTATGAACCACCGCCTGCTTGCCCGGATCATTCAGCGTCTGGGCCAGGGATTGCAGGGCAGCCAAATCAGCCGCCTGGGCCGAGCGGTCGCCCAAAGTATCATAAAGTTCTTCACAGGCCAGGAGCAGTTCGAAGCGCTGGCTCTGGGCCAGGTTATCTTGATCCAATTGGTCTAGCGCCTTCAAAGCCTGAGTAGACCAGTATAAAGCACAGAGGTTAGCATAAAATGCCCTGGCTTGGGCTGCGGCCTGAATACTGTAAGCCAAACTTTTCTCAGGTTCTCCTGCCTGAAAAAAATGGTGAGCTAAATTGGCGGCCAGGTGCTCCGCCTCCAGCGCATGGCTCTGCTCCAGGATTTCGCCCGCTTCACGATGGATCAAGCGCTGCTTGAGGAGGCTAAGGTTATCATACAACACCTGCTGAGTGTGAGGGTGGTTAAAACGGAGGACATTTTCAGCCGGAACATCTTGGATCAGTTGGCGTTCCAGGGCGATATCCAAACTCTCTAAAATATTCCCTTCCGACAGGTCGCTGATATGGTGCAGGTCGTCAAAACTAAAAGTGTAGCCCAATACCGCCGCCTGGTGCAATAAAGTTTGAGTCTCTTTGTTCAGCCGATTTACCCGGCGCAAGATGGCCTCCCGCAGGCTTTGAGGTAGGCCCGCTTCCACCACCGGGGCAAAATGCCAGCCACCCTCGCGCCACGTGATCACCTCTTCGTCTACCAGGCTTTTAGCCGTCTCTTCGACAAAGAGTGGATTGCCCTGAGTACGGCGATAAATGGCTCCAACCAGGTCGGCGGGCGGAGCCTGCAACCAGATATTCTCGAGCAGTTGCTTGGTTTCTCGTTCCACCAGATGAGCTAAAACCATTGAACTATAAGCGGGGTAGCCGCTCCAGCGACTTAAAATTTCCGTCAAAGCGGCCTGATTGCCGCCATCGCTGCGATAAGCGGCCACAATCATCAGCGGCAATTGATAACAGTGCCGGGCCAGATAATCCAACAATTGCAGACTGCTTGGATCAGCCCATTGCAGGTCGTCCAGAATGATGAGCCAGGGCGATTCTGCCGCAACTTCAGCAATGGCTTCGGCCAGACTGAAGGCTGGGGGCCGGCTGTCGGGGTTGGGGTGTTGCAGGATGAAATCAGGCATGACCTGCTGAATTTCAGGGATAAAGTGGCTGGCTACACTTAACACCTGGCCTACCTGTTTTTGGGCAACGGGGGTGGGTGTTGTCGCAAAGTAGGTTTTGAGGGCCTCGGTAAAGGGCCGGTAAGCCAGGCTGCTTTCGGGCGAGCGACATCGCCCAAAGAGAAGGGTCGCCTCACCCACACGGTCAGCCAACTCCTGGATCAGCCGGGTTTTGCCAATACCAGTTTCGCCCTCAATCAAGACCAGTTGCCCCTGACCTTGCCGGGTTACAGCCCACAACTCCAGCAAACGCTGCAACGGTTTCTGGCGGCTGACCAAAGCCGGCCAGCGCTGAGAGCCAAAGGCCTGACTTAATGGGCTATGGCTGACCGTCAAGGTCATGTTGGTTAGAATCCGCCGGACTTTTCTGGCCGTGGCGTAACGCCGGGTGGGGTCTTTGTCTAACAGCTTCAAAATCAGGTGCTCCAGCGAGCGGGAGAGGCGAGGATTCAGCTCGCGCGGTGGCTGGGGGCGGCTGCTGCGATGCTGTTCCAGTACTTCCTGGTCGCTGCCTTCAAAGACAGGCTGGCCGGTGAACAGCTCGTACAAAATGATGCCCAGGGCGTACAGGTCGGTGCGAGCATCAATGGGATGGCCCAGCACTTGCTCCGGGGCCAGGTAACGAGCGGTGACCAGATCCAGGGGTTCATCCACCTTGTTGAGCAGCGCTTTGCCGCTTTCCAGGCGGCCCAGCCCAAAGTCACTGATCTTGATATCGCCGGCAAGGAGCACATTTTCGGGCTTCAAATCCCCGTGGATAACTCCCCGCGCATGAGCATATTCCAGGGCGCGGGCAATCTTTTCGGCGATGGTCAGGGCCAGGTCAAACGGCAGCGGCTGGCCGGAGTAGATGTTGAACAAATGCGGCAGGCTCTGGCCCTCGATAAATTCCTCGACCATGTAGGATAGTCCCTGGTCTTCATCACAATCATAAATGTCAACGATGTTGGGATGGGTTAAATTGACGAGATCTCGGGCCTGCTGCAAAAAGCGTTCGATGGCCCCTTCGCTGAAGGAAGCCGACAGAACCTTGACCGCCACGGCGCGGTTCAGCCGGGTATCTGTCGCTTTGAAAATCGTCCCGAGCGGGCCATCGCCAATCTTGGCCTCGATATAGTAACGATTTTTAATCGTCTGTCCGGGCAGATTGAGCGTTTCACGGGCCTGCAGGGCGTTGAGCGCGGCATGCACCGAAGCGTAAATGGCAAAGAAATCCAGATAACCGGCCAGTTCGATCACCTGCTGCACATTGATGGAAGGACCGGCCAGGACCATCGGCGTGCTCAACTGCTCGCGCCGGAGCTTAACCAGCGCCCGCAGGCCGGCCACTTGTAGCATTTCAACGCCGGACATATCTATAACCAGATAGGGCGGCCAGCCGTTTTCTTTCAACTCGGCCAGTTGCTTTTTTAGCTCCGCAGCTACTCGCTCGTTAAAAATACCGGTTGGCTTCAGAATGGCCGCTTTGCCGCCGGGAACCTGCTGCAATTGGGTCGTTTTAGACGGCGTCAGGTCAAAAGTTTGGCCTTCCTGGGCAATCATGACGTTGACCGGCTCGACCAGAGGGTACTGGTTCTGCTGGAACTTGAGGGTGTCTTCTAAAATTTTTTCCAGGTCTTTGTCGGTGTAGGTCGGGTCGAAATGAAACAGGACCAGATTTTTAACGTTGGCTTCCTGGGCCATCTCGACTCCGGCCAGAGAGGAACTGTGGCCCCAATCCTCTTTTTCATCCGACTCCTTCTGGGTAAATTGAGAGTCGTAGATCAGCACGTCGGCGTCGGCAAAGAAGTTGAGGGTCGGGCGCATGTCCATCCCGGAGGGATAGGAGGCGTCGCTGGCATAAACAAACACCTTGCCGCCCTTTTCAAAACGAAAGGCATAGGAGTCGCCGGGGTGATGGTTGCGCATGGTTTGAACCACTAAGTCGCCAAACTCCCGCGTGTCATCCGGGCGGAGTTGAATAAAGTTTAACTCGGCCTGCATATAATCGAGCGGAACCGGAAAGTTAATAAAATCCTGCTGCCGCCGCAGCGCCGCTTCCATATTATGCACGCTGTAAATAAAAATCTTGTTGCCCGGAACAAAGGCCGGGCGGAAGAAGGGAAAGCCCTGGATGTGGTCCCAATGGGGATGGCTAAAAAAAAGGTGAATGACCCCCCGCCCTTCACCGCACTTGCCCTTCATCAACTCCAGGCCCAGGCCGCGAATCCCGGAGCCGGCGTCAATGATAAACAGCTCATCGCCCGACTGGATTTCGATACAGGGGGTATTGCCGCCCGCCGTACCGGCCACAAGCGGCGACAAACTATCCAGGTAGGCCCGGATGACCTGCCGCCGCTTGACCTGAGTTTTAGCCAGAGCTAAATTGATTGGCTGGCTCGATGCATCTTGTAGGGATTGAGGCTCCTCCAAAATCGCGGCAAGAAGTTCTTCTCTGAACTCACCCTGCTGGATTTGCGAGATGTTGAGGATGGCCGAGATGATCTTCTCCCGGATTTCATCCGGCCGGATGGGTGAAGGGATTGAGCCTCGCGCTCCCCAAATCTTCACTTTCATAAATCTTCCCTGGGATTTAATGTTGCCACCATTATAACGGCATTTGGTTAGAAATGCTATAGTCTTTTTGGTAAGGTGGTAAAATTTTCCAGGAGGGTCACTCGGAACCTGTTTGACGCGGCGGAGATGTGAGCAGTTATAAAACAAAGACGACGTACTGGTCAAGTACGTCGTCTTTTGCGTTGGTTACGATTTTGAAGCCGTAACCCAGTCTCACCGGATTTTAATCCGCCGATGCGTTTTAGGATGGTATCAGGCCACGCTTTTCTTGATTTTTGTCACCGCCTGTAGTATCATTTTGATATGACCCAGCGCGATAAACTGCGCCGCCGAATTGAGCAAAATCCCAAAACCGTTTCTTTTGACGACCTTGACCGGCTACTGGTCGCTTACAATTTTGCTAAACGGCCCGGCAAAGGCAGCCATCATTTCTACTGGTGCAAAACAGAGCGGCTAGTTATCCCTTATCGGCGGCCTTATGTTTTGCCAATTTACGTAAAATTGGCCCTGGCAGCGATTGATCGGGCTGAAGGAGAAAGCAACCATGGTTGAGCGAGATTTAAACTATTATTTGCGTTTACCCTACTCGGTAAAAATTTACCCCGAACCCGACGGCAGCGGCTATACCGCCGAAATTCCCGACCTGCCTGGCTGCATCACTTGCGCTGATACCCTGCCCGAACTGTGGAAGATGATAGAAGATGCTAAACAGACCTGGCTCGAAGGCTCTCTGGCCGAAGGTCTGCCCATCCCGGAACCAACCCTACCTCTGGCCGGCGATGAGGAATTAAGCGGTAAATTCACTGTCCGCATCCCCCGCTCGATGCACCGCAAATTGGTTGAACAAGCCCGGCACGAGGGCGTTAGCCTCAATCAATTGGTCAATGTTACCCTGGCCGAAAGTCTTGGCCTTAAACGGGCTGCTTAAAGCCGCAGATTGGGTTGAACGCAAAGAAACTCAAAAAGTTACTCTACATCGGAGGGTGTTGGATTTCGCGCCAGGCTCGACCCAACCTACGCGCTTCCGATTGATGGCATGTTCGCATTTTGTCCGACTAATTATCTTTCTCCTGCCAGGCCTGCTCAATCTCCCGGTTCACCGCCACTTTTTCAAAGAAGCAGTGGCGCAGCTTGTCGTCGCTGATGGCTGTGGCGCGTTGATGCAGTAAAGTGTGGGCCTCGGTCAAAATCTGCTGGGCCGTTTCTGTTTCGCCCAAAGCTTTTAACCCCTGGTAAGCCCAGAGATAGATGCTCCACGGGTCCCAAAACTGCTGGGCATTGCCGGCCTGAATCCATTCGGCCACGGGGGTGAGGTAGTGGCGGGCCGTGTCCTGATCCTGCTGCGCCAGGGCTATCCGCGCCAGGCCCGCCTGGTCAAACATAGCCAGGGTCATCGCCCCGATCTCGCGGTGAATCGCCAGGGCTTCCGCATAGTTCGAGCTGGCCCCGTCCAGGTTGCCCAATTGTTCGTGATTGAGGCCCAGGCCGGTCAGGGCATAAGCCTCATTTTCCCGGTCGCCGATGCTTTGGGAGATGTCAAGCGCTTCCAGGCAGTAACGCAAGCCCTCTGCGTAGCGCTGCTGATCCCAGGCTACCCAGCCCAGGTGGCTGAGCGCGGTCGCTTCGCCGTAACGGTCGCCGATCATGCGCCGCTTTTCCAGGGCCAGGCGATAATGCTGCTCGGCCAATTCGTAATCGCCCAGGCGCTGGTAAATCCAGCCTAAAATCAGGTCGGCCACCGCCGCGCTTTCCTGGTCGTCGGTATAGCGAGTAAAATCCTGGGCGGCATGGATGTATTCCAGGGCCTGATCATACTCTCCCAGGCGATAGCTGGCCCGGCCCAGGTGAAGCAAACTGACCGTTTTGGTCGCCGGCTCGCCGACCATCTTCAACGCTTCCAGGGCCTCGTCGGCCCACTTTTTCACGGCAGGATAATCGAAACGGCGCCAGGCCGCCCGGGCCAGCCGGTTGAGACTCTGCGCCTCCAAGCGCCGGTTGCCGGAGCGGCGAGCGGCCCGCAAGCCGACCTCGGCGGCTTCGGCGGCAGCCTGATACTCGCTGATTTTATCAAAGTAGGCCGCCCGGCGGTTGTGGGTGACGGCCAGGCGGGTGTCGTCGGCTATCAATTCGGCCAGGGTTTGCATCAGGGTCAGTTGGGTCGCCTGGCGGTCGCGCTCGCCCAGCCGGTCGAGGACCACTTCGCGCGCCGCCAGCAACTCCCAGCGCTGGGCGTAATCCTGATCATCCAGCAGCGACAAAGCCCGGCTGTATAACTCGCCGGCCTCCTGGTTGGCATAAACCGCGGCGGCTTTATCGGCGGCGATTTTGAGATACTTCAGCGCCCGCTCGACATCCCCGCTGGTTTCAAAGTGATAAGCCAGCAGCAGCGGCAGGTTATCCGGCGCTTCGGGCTGTTCCTCCCCATTGAGGGCCGGGGCAAAGAGCATTTCCAGGGCCTCGCCGACCTGCTGGTGCAGTTGCCGCCGGTCGGTGCGGAGCAGGCTTTGGTAAACGCTCTCCTGGGTGAAGACATGCTTGAAGATATACTCCAGGTCGGCCTCACTCATTTGCTGAGCAATTAAGTCAGATTTTTCCAGGGTTTGGAGATGTTCGGTTAGTTTGGTCATAGCTTACTTTCCTCACGCCCAAATTTAGCTACTCTACTCTCATCACCCGCGCCAGCACCCGATAAGGGAAGGTGCGGCCAATGACCGCGGCGACCTGCAGGATGCGCTTGGTTTCAGCATTAAGCCGGTCAATACGGGCCATGATAACGCCTTGCAGGGTGTCGGGGATGGTGATGTCGTCAATACGGGCGGTCGTCACCCAGCCCCGGCCGCTTTCGGCGCGGGTGACGGCCCCGCTGTCAATCAGCGAGCGGATGACCTCCTCCACATAAAAAGGATTGCCCTCGGCCTTGCCAATGATAAGCTGCCGCATCTTGGCCGGCAAATCATTCGACTCCAACAGGTTGTCGAGCAACTGGCCGCTCTCTTCGGGGGTCAAGGGCGACAACTCAATGACCCGCTGGGCATCGCCCAGCCACTCGCGGCAGCGTTGGTGAAAGGCCCAGGTGTGCCCCTCGCGCACCGGGCGATAGATCATGATCAGCAGCAGGGGGTGAGCCTGAGTGAGCGGCAAAAGGGCCTCGAGCAGAGTCAGGCTCGACGGATCGCCCCAGTGCAAATCCTCCCAGACCAGCACCACCGGCTTGCGTCCCGCCCGAGTCGAAAAATACTGTTGGGTAGACTGCAAAATGCGCTGGTGCAGCATCTCCCCTTCGATATATTTGAGGCGCTGGGCTGACTCCTCATCCAGCGGCACGTCCAGCAAATGGGCCAGATAAGGGTAAATGTCGGCCGCTTGAGCGGCAAAAAGCTGTTCAAGCTCGGCCCGGAGGGCCTGTCCTACCTCCCCCGGCATAGCCTCTGACGCGACCCCCAACAAGTTGCGGAACAGGTCACGGACAATCAAATAACGGGCGTTTTCGCCGTAAGACAGCGCCCGCCCCTCGGCCCAATCAGCCTGTCCGTCCTGGCAGCAGCGGGCGGAAAGTTCGCTAATCAAGCGCGACTTACCCAGGCCAGCGTCGCCGATCACCGTAATGACGCCGCCCTGCCCCTTTTGAAAATTGCCCAGCGTTTCCAGGGCCAGGGCCAGCTCTCGCTCCCGCCCCACCATTGGCGAAGACAGCCCTTCGATGCCGCGCAGCCGGCCCGGCGCAGCTTTGGCTTTGAGCAGGCGATAAACCTTCACCGGCTTTTCCTTGCCTTTGAGCATGACCGGCTTGATCGCTTCGAATTCAAACAGCGGCGCGGTCAGGCGGTAGGTATCCTCGCCCACCAGGATCTCACCGGCTTCGCTCAAATCCTCCAGCCGGGCCGCCAGATTAACCGTGTCGCCCATCACGCTGTAATCCTGCCGTTGGCGCGTGCCGATGCCCCCGGCAATCGCCAGGCCGCTGTTGATGCCAAAATGCAGGGCCAGCGGCTTAGGAATACGGGCGGCATGCTCGGCGTTAAAGGCGGCCAGCGCTGTCATCATATCCAGGGCGGCTCGCAGCGCCCGTTCGGGGTCGTTCTCGTGGGCGACGGGCGCGCCAAACAGGGCCATAATTTCGTCGCCGATGAATTTATCAATGTGGCCGCCGTACTGGTCAATCACTGCCCCCAGACCCTCAAAACAGGCGTTGATCATGCTCCGCACTTCTTCCGGGTCGAGCTTTTCGCTCATCGCGGTAAAACCGGAGATGTCGGCAAACATCACTGTCACCTGCTTGCGTTCACCTTTGAGGGCCAGCGGCAAGGTTTCGGCGCGGTCTAATTCGGCCAACTGTTGCCGCAGCGCCGCCACGCTGGTTTCGACGACGGCGCTGTCCAACGAGGTCCGTTGGGCTTCCAAACCGATGATAGCCTGCTCAATTTCCTGGCGTTCGGTCATAAGTTACCGCCTTTTATCATGATGTAAAGAATTGGCTTTATCAGTATTAAGTAAAGGCTTTGTCAGCACCAGGTAAAGCCTTTATCAGCACTAGGTAAAGGTCCTTGTCAGCACTAGGTAAAGTCTTTATCAGCACTTGATAAAACCTTTATCAGCGGCTGGTAGAAGCTCTATCACTGCTTGACAAAGATTCTATCACTGTTAGCAGTGATAAAATAATTTTAACACAAATCTGTTAAGGGAACAGTGGTATTTTTGGGGGATAGTTACCGGCCACCGACTGCCGACGGCAGACCGCCGTAAGAACCAGGTAAGATTTAATCTGCGGCGGTCGTCGGTCGGTGGCCGGCGGTCTCGCTACGCGGGCACTCCCTCCGGCTGCGGCTGGGACGTCTCGCGGGTGGATGGCAGAAACAGCGACAGCAGGGCGGCGGCCAGTCCCACCGCGGCTCCGGCTTGAATGACCAAATTAAGCCCCCACACATCGGCCAGCGAGCCAATAATCCAGGCCGCCACGGCCCCGGCGGCAAACAAGTAGCCCAATGACACGCCGGAGGCAAAGGCCGCCCGGCCTGGCACCAGCGCTTGGGCAATGACGATCAAAATACTGTGCGACGCTCCCAGCAGTCCCCCACTCATTACGGCCAGGGCAAAGGCCAGCCAGTTATCATGGAGCGGCAAGAAGTAAACAGGCAGCGAGCCAAGCAGCAAGGTCACAAAAACTACCTGTCGCCGGCCCCAGCGGTCGGCCAGGTTGCCGCCGATCACCCCGGTTATCCCCGAAGCCAGCCAGTAAACGGCGACAAGCGCGCCTTGCTCGGTGGCGCTCCAGCCCATATCCAGAAACATTTTAGGCATAAAGTTAACCGTACCCAAAAACACCCACGAACGCAGTCCCGTGATCAGCGCCAGCAGTCCAATTGCGCCCCAGCGCATGCTGGTCTGGCTGACTCCGGTTTGATCGTGCCTGGCAGCATGGGGGTGACGGAGCGAGGTATGGCGCATGGCATAAGCCATAAACAAGAGAAAAGGGACGGTCAACAAAGCCAGCCCGTAAATACCCGCGCTCCCGATGTGATCAAGAATGAGGCCGCCCAGAAACGGCCCTCCGGCCAGCCCGCCCTGTCCAAACAAAAAGAACATGCCGGTTGCCGTTGCCGCCTGGCCAAGCACTGCCGTTGTTGAATGCATCGTGGCCAGGGGATGAAATGCGCCGGAACCGAGCGCGGCCAGAGTGAAGGGAAGCATAAACAGGACAAAATTATTGGTCGTTTGGGCCACAAAAACGGCCAGAGCCATAAACCCAATCGTCCAGGCAACACTCCCCGGCCCCAACCAGCGACTGCCCACTTTATCGGCCAGCCAGCCAAAGAGAGGCTGGGTGACCGCCGCCAGGAGCGAATAGGCGCTTAACGCCAGCCCAATCTGGGCCGCGCTGAGGGCCATCGGGATACTCAAAAACGTTACCAGCACCGAGCCCATGCTGTTGAAAATATCAATCACCAGGTGGCCCACCGTAACGGCCAGAAAGAGTTTGTTGCGCAGAAGGGTCATGAAACTGCCTCGGCTAAAAAAGATGGAGGCTATTATACTCACCTGGGGGCTGTCGGTACAATCTGCCCATACCTACCCAGCTTGAGTCTGTCCTGATTTTTAGGAGTGTCCCTGTAGGGGCGCAAGGCCTTGCGCCCCTACACCTAAAATCTGGGACAGATCTATCCATCTTAAGGCGGTTGACGCCAGGGGGTAATGGTTGTAAGATAGCGATACGTGAGCCACAGCAAATCGGAGGAGGAAAGAGTGAGCAGATTAAACAAGCTCTTTCGGTTCGTCTTAATCGGGCTGCTTCTCTACTTATTTTTGGCAAATCTCGGCTGCACATCCACCCGGACCCCTCCAGCCTCCCCTCCCGCCATTCTGGGCAGCATCACCCAGCGCAGCGCTGGAACTGGTGGCGATTTTCTCGGCTCAATCCTGGTTGAGGGCCAGATCGAGCAGGGGACCAGCTTTGATAAGGCTGCGATTGCCGTTACCGGCAAAACCCGTATTTTTGAACAGATAGGGCAAAATCGCCAGCAAACCACTTTTGCCGCGCTGCAAGTAGGCCGGCAGGTTGAGGCCTGGTTCGACGGCCCGGTGGCCGAGTCCTATCCGGTTCAAGCCACGGCGAGCGATATTGTAATCTTAAAATAAGAACCAAAAAGCTATTTCCAGGAGGAACCTGCTATGTCTTACCCTATTCAACGTATCGTGGTGATCGGAGCGGGGACAATGGGCGCTGGGATTGCCGCCCTTGCTGCCAACGCCGGGCTGCCGGTGACCCTGCTGGATATTACCCCCGAAACGCTCACCCCGGAGGAAGAACAACAAGGGCTGTCCCTGACCAGTCCCCAGGTTCGCAACCGGATTGTCCGCGCCGGTTTTGAGCGGATGCGCCAGGCCCGGCCCCCCGCTTTGGCCAGCCAGGAGGTCGAGCAGTTCATCACCCTGGGCAACACCGAGGACAACTTTGATCAAGTTGCCGGGGCCGACTGGATTGTGGAGGCTATTATTGAGAAGCCGGAGCCGAAGCGAGCGCTGCTGGCCCGGATCGAGGCAGCGCGCCAGCCCGGCAGCCTGGTGACCACCAACACCTCCGGCCTGCCCATCGCCTCGCTCGTCGAGGGGCGCAGCGACGAGTTCAAGCGCCATTTCGTAGGCACGCACTTTTTCAACCCGCCGCACTACATGAAACTGCTGGAAATCATCCCAACCGCCGCCACCGACCCGGCCGTGGTGCAGGTAATCTCGGAATTCGGCGAAAAGGTGTTAGGCAAGGGCATTGTCTTGTGCAAAGACACGCCCAACTTTATCGGCAACCGCCTCTTTTCGCCGGGCAACAGCTTTGCCATCCATTACGCCCTTGAGCACGGCTACACCGTCGAGGAAGTGGATACCTTGACCGGTCCGCTGCTGGGCCGGCCCAAAACAGCCACTTTTCGCCTGCAAGACCTGGTTGGCATTGATATTGCCGCCCACGTGGCCCGCAATCTGTACGAACTGGTCCCGCATGACCCCTCCCGCGAGGTGTTGCGCTCGCCGCACATGGAAAAAGTGGTGGATGAACTGCTGAAACGGGGCTGGTTGGGCAACAAGAGCAAACAGGGTTTCTACAAGCAGAGCCAGGACGCCCAGGGCCAGCGCCTCTTTCTGACCCTGAACCCGGCTACATTTGAGTACGAAGCGCCGCAGAACCCTTCCTTTGAGGCGGTAAACGCCGTGAGCCAGATTGCCGATCTGGGCCAGCGCTTGACGGCTCTCTTCGGCGAGCGCTGGCAGGCCGACCGGGCGGCTCAACTGGCCTGGGCCGTGGTCAGCTTTGATCTGGTTTACGCTGCCGCCTGTGCCCAGGAAATCGCCCACACTTTCAAAAGCATTGACGAGGCCATGCGCTGGGGATTTGGCTACGAGGCCGGGCCGTTTGAACTGTGGGACAAGCTGGGGGTGGCCCAAACGGCAAGCAAAATGGAAGCCTCCGGCCTGGCCGTCACTCCCTGGGTCAAGGAAATGTTAGCCGCCGGTTGTCCCACCTTTTATCGCCTGGAAGATGGCCAGATTACTGGCTTTTACGATTGGAACAAGCGAGGGTATAGAGAGTGACCCTTCCAGTACCAGCAAAGGAATAACCATGACCTACCCAGGCTTTGATTTCTACCAACTCAACGCACGGTTAAGCGATGCCCAGCGCGAGCTGCGCGGCCAGGTGCGCAGTTACATGGAGCAGGTCGTCTGGCCGGCTATCAATCCCTACTGGGAGCGGGCCGAATTTCCCCGCGAGCTGACGCTGGGGCTGAAAGCGCTGCCGATTGTCGGCGGGATGCTGCAAGGCTATGGCTGCGCCGCCTTAGACCCGCTGAGCCTCGGCCTGGTCAACTACGAACTCTCGCGGGGGGATGGCTCGATTGGCACCTTTTTTGGAGTTCACTCGAGCCTGGCCATGGGCTCCATCGGCCTGTTGGGTTCCGCCGAGCAGCGCGAGCGCTGGCTGCCGTCTATGGCGAAAATGGAGAAAATCGGCGCGTTTGGCCTGACCGAACCCCTGCGCGGCTCCGATGCCTCCCACCTTTTGACGACCGCTCACCGTGAGGGTGATTTCTATGTCTTAAATGGAGCCAAACGCTGGATTGGCAATGCTTCTATCGCCGATCTGCTGGTGATTTGGGCCAAAGATGAGGCGGGCGGTCTGGGCGGCTTTGTTTTGGAGCAGCCCCAGGCTGTGCCGGGGGTGCGGATTGAAGACATCGGCGGCAAAATTAGCAAACGGGCCATTCCCAACGCCAACATCACCCTGGAAAATGTCCGTATTCCGCTTGAAAATCGGCTGGCTCAGAGCCATTCTTTTCGTGACATCGCCAAAGTACTGAGCCTGACCCGTTACGGTGTGGCCTGGGAAGCCGCCGGACTGGCCGCCGGCTGCTTTGAAATTGCTCTCAAGTATGCCCAAGAGCGAGAGCAGTTCGGGCGGCCGATTGCCGGTTTTCAACTCATCCAGCAAAAGCTGGTCGAAATGGCCGCCGAGCTGACCCAGATGCAGCTCATCTGTTTCCGCCTGGCCGAACTGATGGCCGCGCAGGAGTTAAGTGAGAGTATGGTCGCCATGGCCAAGTACAACAATGCCCGCAAAGCCCGCACCATTGCCCAACTCGCCCGCGAAACTCTCGGCGGCAACGGGATCCTCCTTGACAACCACATCGCCCGCCTCTTTGCCGACGCCGAAGCAGTTTACACCTACGAGGGAACGAACGACATCAATCTCCTGATTGTCGGGCGGGAAATTACCGGAATAAATGCCATCTTTTCCTGATAACCTGAGTCCGAAGTTTCTGTCAAAATAGACAGGATTTACAGGATTAACAAGATTTTTGACTATTTTGATCCTGTAAATCTTGTTAATCCTGTCGAGAAATAAAAAACTCCGCACTGAGGTTGATACGGCTACTTCATCCAATTCAGCATCCGCTCATTGACCCCGTTATAGGTTAA
Organism: Chloroflexota bacterium; assembly: GCA_016860845.1. The sequence continues at coordinate 94,818 of BOKF01000009.1, read as the reverse complement.
GCCCAGTTGCGCCTGCACCTCCGGCGGGAAGAGCGGACGCTGGTTGCTGCCGTCGGCATCCATCACCCAAATTTCCCACCTGCCGCTGCGGTCGGTGACAAAGGCGAGCTGCGAGCCGTCGGGCGACCAGGCCGGAGCGGCGCTGTTGTACTGCGGGTCGGCCAGGATAGGCGGTTTGGTCAGCCGCTGGCGGGCGCCGGTTTGCAGGTCGTAAGTATAGACTTCCCAATGGTCGTGCTGCTTGTAAGTAAGCGCCAATTGGGCGCCATTGGGCGAGAAAACCGGCCCCGTATCGCGCAAGTCGGTGGTGATTGGCTGGCGACTGCCGTTGGTCACGTCAAGCTGCATCAGCCCCTTGTCGCCGTCGTAGATGACCCGCCAGGGGTTAGTGGGGTCCCAGGCCGGGTTGTAAGTGTACGTATCGGCGGGCATGTCTTCAAATTTGCCGGTAGCCACATTGACCCGGCGCAAGCCCCACTGCAAATCTTCCAGGCGCACAAAACAAACCGTTACCCCGTTGACGCCGACATGCGTTTTGGTGATTTTGATATTCCCCGGCAACTGGAACCCATCGTCGGGATCAAAGGTGCGGCACTCGGGGGAGGGGTCACGCAGACCACCGTGCTGGAACGAGACGATGATCTCCTGGCCATCGGGCGACCAGGCCGGGGATTTGGCCTGGCGGGTTTCGCTTAAAATGGCCCGCTCGCCGCTGCCGTCGAGGTTCAGCACATAAAGCGTGCCAAACTCGGCCCCATCCCAGCGGGTGAAGGCGACCTGCCGGCCATCCGGCGAGACCACCGGGTCAATCACGCCGCTGGCCAAGTGGCGCAGATTCGTGCCGTCGCTGTTGATTACATACAAATCGCCGCCGCTGCCGGTCATAAAGACCAACCGGCCCGCGTTTGTGGTTACAGCTTGGCCGCCAGCAGAGGAACTGATTTCCGGCACAGCGGCGGAATTGACGACCGGCACATCATCGAGCGGGCCGGCAAGTCGAGTAAATTCGGGCTGGGCTGAAATCCAGCCTGGCTGGCCCTTAGGAGTGACAATTTGGAGCCAGTTGCGATTGGCGCTGATGCCGGTAATATCTAGCACGTCACCCTGGACGACGGTGGCAACGGCCGGATAGTTGACCCCTGGTCCCTGCCGCACATTCAACCCGGCGGTAATAATTTCCACCCGGGGCGTCGAGATGACTGCGGTAGGAGTGATCGTCTCAGCCGGAATCTCAGCTTTAGGGGTGGCCGTCGCCAAAAGGGTCGAACTAAAAGATGTTGGGGTGGGCGTAACGCTGGGAAAGGGGATAGGCGTTGCCGTAGCGGGTGCATCAGCGACCACCTCTAGGGATAGTGTCGGTGTCAGCGCCGAGGGTTCCAGCCGAACAATCGTCGGCGTGGGTGTGATATCGCTCGGCGTGCAGGCAGCGAGTATGGGCAAGGTTAGCCAAAATAGGACTGTCCAGAGTTTCATTTGCATTCTCATGGAAGGCTGCAAGGCTGGAAGGTTGGATATTTTGCCAGCCTTCCATTCTTCCAATCTTCCAGCCCTCCAAATATTACTCATATCTTAACGCCTCAATCGGCCGCAGCCGGGCGGCGCGGGTGGCGGGATAGACGCCAAAAAACAGGCCAATCGCGCTGGCAAAGCCGGTTGCCAGCAGAATCGAGCCGGGCGTCACCACCGTGCTGCCCAGATTGGGAATCATGGTCGGCAGGACAAAGGCAATCCCGTAGCCCAGGCCAATGCCCATAAAACCACCCATCAGAGAAATGACAATGGCTTCGACCAGGAATTGGAGCAGGATGTCGTGCCGCTTGGCCCCCACGGCTTTGCGGATACCGATTTCGCGGGTTCGCTCGGTGACAGAAACCAGCATAATGTTCATAATGCCGATACCACCCACGAACAGCGATACGCCAGCGATAGAACCTAAAAAGGCGGTGAGGCCGGCGGCGATGTTATTTCCAAATTCGAGCAGTTGGGCCTGGTTAATAATGGTAAAATCGTTCTGGTATTCGTCGCCCAGGCGATGGCGCTCGCGCATAACAGCAGTCACCTGGTCAGACACGGCATTCATGTTCTCCTGGGTATCAACCTGAAGATAGAGGCTGGAGACGACCAGACTGCCGCGAAAGGCGCCGGCATTATCAAGGCGAGTTTGGGCGGTGGTGATAGGAATGAGGATGACACTATCCTGGTCTCCGCCAAAGCCGGCCTGGCCTTTTTTCTCCAGCAGGCCAATCACTTCAAACGACACCCCGTTAATCCTGACCGTTTCGCCAAGCGGATATTCGTAGGCTTCAAATAGCTGCTCGACCACTCTGGCCCCCAGCACGGCCACCCGCGCCCGCCGATCCACATGCTCCTGGGTAACAAACTCGCCCAGTTCCGGGACGGTGTTGCGGACGCTGGCGTATTCCGGGGTCACGCCGCTAATCGAGATATTTTCGGCTTCCTGCTGGCCGCGGACCACGCTCCGGGCCGAGTTGACATTGTACTCGGGGGCAACGGCAACCACGTTGGTTACGCGCAAAGGGTCACTCAACGCCTCGGCGTCGCCCAACGTCAGCGGCTCGGGAGGTTTCTTTTTCTGCTCGGTGCGCGGCTGGTTCTCCTCTTCGCCGTCGGGGCCAAAAATCGAGAACCGGCCCGAAAAGATGGTCAGCACGTTAGTACCCAGGCTGCCCAAATCTTCGTTGATCTGCTGGCGAAAGCCATTGCCGATGGAGATCAGGGCAATCACGGCGGCCACGCCAATAATGATCCCCAACATGGTCAATACCGTCCGCAGCTTGTTAACCGTTAAGGCTCGTAAAGCGACAAGAATACTTTCCCAGAGTTGCATAGGGTTGATTCCTTCAGTTTAAGGTGAAACACCGGGTAAAACGTGATGCGTGATGCGTAATGCGTAACCGTAAATTGTAAGTAACTGCTCACGCATGTCATTTCGACCGAAGGGAGAAATCCCTAATGCCGATGTGGCGCTCCAGGGATTTCTCGGCCTACGGCCTCGAAATGACATGGGGCTGAGTCGTAATAATCGTAAATCTAAAATCGCAACTCCTTTACGCTTCGACGTAGCGAAAATTCAGTACCGGATGGTCTTCCACAATCAATCCATCGGCCAGGCGGACGACGCGCCGGGTATGTTCGGCAATATCGTGTTCGTGGGTTACAAAAATAATGGTGATGCCGTGTCCTTCGTTCAGGCGCTGGAAAATGCTCATAATCTCCTCGCTGGATTTGGAGTCCAGGTTGCCGGTCGGCTCGTCGGCCATGATAATCGCCGGATTGGTCACCAGGGCCCGGGCAATAGCCACCCGCTGCTGCTGTCCGCCCGATAACTCGTTGGGCTTGTGGTGCAGGCGGTCGCCCAGGCCGACCATCTCCAGCGCAGCCGTCGCCCGGCGGTGACGCTCGCGCATCCCCACCCCGCTGTAGATCAACGGCAGTTCGACATTGGCCAGGGCATTGGTGCGGGGCAGCAAGTTAAAACTTTGAAAAACAAAGCCGATGCGCTGGCCGCGAATCTCGGCCAATTTGTTGTCATCGAGTTGGGCCACATCCACCCCTTCCAGATGATATTGGCCGGAGGTCGGCTGGTCGAGGCAGCCCAAAATATTCATCAGGGTTGACTTGCCGGAGCCTGACGGCCCCATAATTGCCAGCAATTCGCCCCGCCGCACTTGCAGCGATGCACCCTGTAAAGCCTGAACCTCGACGTCGCCCATCTGGTAGATTTTGGTCAGGTTTTCGGCCTGGATGACGAGATTGTTGTCCATCGTTGATCCTGTTCAAATGTTGAAAGATTGGAAGGCTGGAAGGTTGGGTTTTTCAATCTTCCAATCCTCCATCTCTCCAATCTTACAGGTTAGATCCCACTCCAACCTGGGCCTGTTTCCTGATAATAACCTGGTCGCCTTCCTCCAGCCCGGCGACCACTTCGGTAACGTTGCCATTACGCGAACCCAGTTCGACCTCCACCCGGGTAGTCTGGCCTTGACCGTCTAACTTTTCCACAAAGACGACCGGCTCGCTGCCGGCCCGGTCAATCTGAATGGCCCGGTTGGGCACTACTACCACATCCTTGAGCTGCCGGGTTTCGATAGCGGCCGAGGCGGTCATCCCGGTCAGTAAATTCAGCGGTTGGCCGGAAGGGTCAAGGGTGATGGTCACTTCATAAGTGACAATACTATCCCCCTCTTTCTCCACCGGGCGCGGAGCGATGTCGGTGACGGCGCCGGCAAAACTCTGCTCGGCAAAGGCATCCAGCGACACCTCGGCCGGCTGGCCCTGGCGAATGCGCCCGATGTCAATTTCGTCCACTTCCATTTTGAGGAGATAGGTTGACGTGTTGGCGATAATGAGCGCAGCATCGCCTGCATCATCCAGAACGCGCTCACCCGGCTCAATATTGACCTCTAAGACAACCCCGTCGGTGGGGGAGGTGAGAACTGCCTGCTCCAAATCACGCTGCTTCTCTTCCAACGTTAGTTGGGCTTTATCTACGGCGGCCTGCTTGGCGGCAATTTCGGCGGTGCTGGGTTCTTTGAGCAGCTCGGCCAGGCTGGACTGGGCCTCGGCCAGGGTAGAGCGGGCTTCGGCGAGATCAGCCGGCGTGGCTTCCTTGACGGCGAGATTATAATCGGCTTGAGCCGCTTCGTAATCCAGGGTCGCTTCTTGCAGCTTGTCGGCCTGGGGCATCGCCCCAACATCGCCGCGATAGGCCACCTGGTCGTACTCCCACTGAGCCGTTTTGAGGGTAATTTGGTTGCGGCGCAGCTCGGCCTCGGCCTTGGTCACCTCGTCGGGGTCCGGCCCATCCTGCAAATCGGCCAGCTTGAGCCGGGCGCTTTCAACCTTGGCTCTGGAGGCAGCTATCTTTTCGGCCAATTCCGGCTCAAATAATTGGTCCAGTTCCGCTTTGACCTGGGCCAGCTCGATTTCGGCCCGCCGGATTTCCAGCTCCAGGTCGCCGGTAGCCAGCCGGGCCAGCACTGTTCCGGCCGTAACATACTGGCCGCGCTTGATCAACACTTCTTTGACCACCCCGCCGATCTCAAATTTCATTTCTACTTCAGACTCGGGTTCAATACTGCCGGTCGCATTAACCGTATCCACCAGCGTTTCGCGGCCAATCTGCACGACTTCCACATTGGGGTCGTCATTCAGTTTTTGGGGCACAGCCGGAGTCAGGTATTGATAGCCTGCTACACTCCCCCCAACCACAACCGCTAAAATAAACAATATCGTGATTGCACGTTTCATCGCCAAAGCTCCTAATTTTAAGCTCAGTTACCAGTCTAGCAGAAAGGGAAGATTTGATAAACCGATTGGGGATGGATTCCGTCTACAACATTTGATGTAAAAGTAGGGGCGGACGGCCGTCCGCCCCTACTTTTTTATCCCGCCATCATGCCGCCAAACAGGAGGGTGGGCAAAACGGTGATGCCCAGAGCCAGCACGGCGTAGAGCACGGTCAGCGCCAGCGATTTGCCCCGGCCAAAACGAGCTGCCACTGCCAGACCTATGACTGTCAACAACAGGTGCCACAGCCAGAACAGGTCAATTCCGCTCAACAAGACAAAGAGCGGGTTGCGGGCATCTTGCAGCAGGTCGCCGCTGGCGACAAAGAAAGACAGGCCGGGGTACTGGATGAGCCGCCCGGCGAAAGCGATAAAACCGGCTTGCACCAAAGCGCCGAGAGCCAGGGGCAGGCGGCTCCAGGCGCTCATCCTGAACATCGCCCCAAAGCTTGTCTCGCCGCCGCTGATCAGCGCCGTAAAATAAAGGAACGTGGCCTGGGCCAGGGTAGCGACAACCAGGGCGACCGTTCCGAAACCCAGCCCTGTCGCCAGCATAAAAGGCAGCGACATGGTCATCTCCATCCCGGCCCGCGCCGCTTCGGCCTGATCTTCCGGCATCGTAGCCAGTTGGCCTTCGACCTGCTGGCGGCCCAGTTCCAGGGTATGGGGCGTCTGCACAATGAGCAGGACGGCCAGGCTCAGGATCAAGACCAGCAGGGGCGCTGCCCACATGAACCAGCGAGGCCGGGCGACAACAGCTTGAAATGTCGCTGCCGGCCGGTCAATAATACCAAAGAAAAGCTGCCCCAACGGGCGTGGTTGACCATTTGAAACCGACTGAGTTGTGATTGTCATCGGATATCCCTTTCCGTATCTCAATTACCATTCCGTAATCATAACCTAAGTGACCCCTTCCGGCATCCGGCTAAAGGCTGAACCGAAGTGAGTCCGCAGGTGGATTCATTCATAGTACGTCCAGAAGCACAAGAAGTTGCAGATTGACCCGGCAATCCAGTTTTAACCCGCTCAGATTAAGCGCCGGTTATGGTTCGGTTAAGGTTTCGTAACCAATCCACCTTGAGACCGACCCTAACCCCACCTCTAGCCTCATGACATTTTGCGCGAATTCAGGTAAGATGATGTAAAAGCCAGCACAACTTGGGGAATGGTAAGAATTTGGCTACAATAAAAGTTATGGTAATAAACCCGGCAAAACTTTCCTTCAAAAGTCTGCTGCCCCGATTCTGGCAGCGACTTCTCTCCTTTTTTCAGCGGCTTCAGTGGAAGCTGACTCTGGCCTACACCCTCTTCACGTTAATTACTATTCTCATCCTGGGGATTATCGGCGTGGCTCTGTTGTGGTATCTTTACTTCTGGTCAAATTTCCTACCCCACCAAATTGCTGGGGCTTTGCTCAAGACAGGTCCAACGCTGGCGCCTTATTTGCAGGAGACCCCAGCCGACCAGGCGGGCCTAAATAACTGGCTCCAAAAGGTCGTTTTGGATGGAAATCTGGTCATTAATATCCCCAAAGAGAACAGCATAGACGAGCAGGACAAGATACCGGCTCAATTTGGTCGCGTGATCTCGATCGTCATTGTTGATCGTGACGGCGCAATCCTGGCCGCAACGCCAGCCAGGACAACCTCACCGGGGGACAATTTACAGCCTCAGCTTGCACCCGCAGCAGCCGCCAGTTTCCAAGCAGCGCTAAAGGGCGAAACTGACGCGACTCAATTGGCCCTGCGCCACTCGAACGGCCACGTTATTGCGGCTGCACCGGTTTTTGACTTAACCCAACAAGTCTTGGGGGTTATTTTTGTAGAATTGACCCTGCCTTTTGAGGAAGGTGAGTTTCTTCAAATCATCCTGCAACAGACCATTCTGCCAATTGCGGGGGGTATGCTGGTGGTGGGCGTGATTGCCGGCGTTCTGTTCGGTTTTTTCATCGCCCGCGGTTTGACCCGCCGCCTGCGCGTCCTCGATGAAGTTGCCGACGAGTGGGGCCGGGGCAACTTTGAGGCCCTGGCCCACGATGCTTCCGGCGACGAACTGGGCCAATTAGCTCAACAGCTCAACTATATGGCTATGCAACTGCAAAACTTAATGCAGACCCGCCAGGAATTGGCGACGCTGGAGGAGCGCAACCGCCTGGCCCGCGATTTACACGACTCGGTCAAACAGCAAATTTTTGCAACAGCCATGCAAGTCGGTGCGGCCCGCGCCTTGTTGCCTCAGCAAGACAGCAGCGCCCAAACCCACCTACTGGAAGCTGAGCGCCTGGTGCATCAAGCCCAGCAGGAACTGACTACGCTTATCCGCGAACTGCGCCCGGCAGCCCTGGAGGGCAAAGGCTTAGTTGCTGCCCTGCGGGATTATGTAGCCGACTGGTCCCGGCAAAGCCAGATTGCCGCCGAGGTGCGCGTCCAGGGGGAGCGGCCGCTCCCCCTGGTGGTCGAGCAGACCCTTTTCCGGGTAGCGCAGGAAGCCCTGGCCAACATCAGCCGGCACAGCGCGGCTACGGCGGCCGAGATTCATTTGGCTTGTGACGCTGAAGAAGTTACTTTGACAGTTTCCGACAATGGGCAGGGTTTTGCTGTGGTGGAACCCAATGGCAAGGGGATGGGATTGCGCAGCATGCGCGAGCGAGTCGAGTCGTTGGGAGGGCATTTGACGATTGCGAGCGAGCCACAGCAGGGGACGCGAGTAGAGGCGTATTTGAAGACGGCGTAATTTTGCCCGACAATTTTTGGGTAAAGGTAACGCTTGAAGGATTTCTCCCTTCGGTCGAAATGACACGATGGAGCAGTGGGGTGGGGGAGAAGAAAAATTGACCGAACCGATTACTGTTTTAATTGTGGACGACCATAGTGTGGTACGCCAGGGCGTGCGCGCTTTCATCGAGACCCAGCCCGATATTACCGTAGTCGGCGAAGCCGAGTCGGGCGAGACGGCTATCCACCTGGCCACCGAACACGCCCCTGACGTGGTGTTGATGGATTTGGTCATGCCGGGCATGGATGGGGTTGAGGCGACGCGGCTGGTCAAGCAGGCCAGCCCCCGAACCCAGGTGATTGTATTGACCTCCTATCATCAGGATGAACATATCTTCCCGGCCATCCGCGCCGGAGCGCTGTCCTATTTATTAAAGGATGTCGAACCGAGGGAGTTGGCCGACGCCGTCCGCAAAGCGGCTCGCGGCGAAGCGGTGCTGCATCCGCGCGTGGCTTCCCGCGTCGTCCAGGAGCTGCACGGAGCGCGGCGAGAGGGGGCCAATCCCTTCACCGAGTTGAGCGACCGCGAGCTGGATGTCTTACGTCTCATTGCCGATGGGCTGAGCAACGCCGAGATTGCCGAGCGGCTGATTATCAGCGATAAAACCGTCAAAAGCCACGTCAGCAATATCCTCAACAAGCTGCACCTGGCCGACCGGACCCAGGCCGCCGTTTTCGCCTGGCGGGAGGGGGTGGTGCGGCGGAGTGAAGAGGGATGAAGCTTGCTGGCACTCGCCGCAGTTGCTTGTCAGCCGGATGGCGTAGAGGTGGAAATCGTAACTTCCAAAATAGGCGATATCATTGCTAATCGCCGGCACAGAAACGACATTGCCCCTGGTTTCAAATTGCCATAAAACCTGCCCGGTGCGGCTTTTGAGAGCATAGAGCGCCGTATCGTCGCTGCCAACGTAAACCACGCCTCTGGCCAAGACCGGCGAAGACTCGACCCAAAAGCCGGTTTTGAATTTCCACTTTGCCTGTCCAGTCTGGCTGTCCAGCGCGTAAAGGTGGTTGTCATGGCTGCCAACATAAATCGTACCTCCGGTAGCCAGCGGCGAAGACGCAACAGGGCCGCCTGTTTTGAATTTCCACTTTTCCTGGCCGGTCTCACGGTCAAGAGCATACAGATGGCCATCGTGACTGCCAAAATAAACCACTCCGGCGGCGATGGCTGGGGTAGAAGTTATGGTTCCATCGGTTTTAAACCGCCATTTTTCCTGACCGGTTTGGCTATCCAGAGCATACAGATGAACGCCGGAACCTGAACCCTGCCAAGTGACGCTGCCGAAATAAACCACCCCGTTGGCGACCGCCGGACGGCTCTGCACCGGGCCATCCGCTTTGAATTGCCACTTTTTCTGACCGGTTTGACTGTCCACTGCGTTTAGATAACCACTATCACTGCCGACATAAATAACCCCCGCAGCAAAGACGGGAGAAGAATGGACCACCCCACCCAGATTGAGCCGCCATCGCTCCTGTCCCGTGCGGCTGTCCAGGGCATAGAGATGGTGATCGTCACTGCCAAAATAGACGGTCCCGGCAGCCACTACCGGCGATGACCACAGCGGACCCTTTGTTTCAAAATGCCATATTTCTTTCCCTGTTTGCCCGTCAAGAGCGTAGAAATTCTTATCGGTACTGCCAAAGTAGATCACCCCACTGGCAATGGCCGGAGATGAGCTAATTGCACCGCCGGTTTTGAATTTCCACTTCAAGCTGCCCACCGAGGCCGACGTTACACCTGTCAGGCTTTGGTAACTTGTCACTGCCGGTTGGCCTCCAAACAACCCACCCCCCGACATTGTCAATGTCACCAAGATTACAGCTATATTGAGAATTTGATAGGGTTGTTTAACCGGCATAGCCAATCTCCATTCTGCGAATAACCTCTCCTTCGAAAAATAAACCTGGAGTACAAACCCTGGTTCGCCAGTAAACCAAAGCAAGCTTTGGACTCCATTTTCATCCTTGGTGGCGTACCACTGGTTCGTGAACACTCTTCTGAAAACTCCGCAGAAATATTCAAGTGGCCGAAAGTTCCCTGAAATTTACCATGTTGTACGACTAATCACCTTATTTACCGAAACTTCTGAATCATGCTGCTGTCGTAATCGGAAATGTAGATGTTACCCTGTCTATCCACGGCAATATCTGCCGGAATACCAAATTGACCATCACCTTGGCCCTGGCTGCCCCAATTGAGTAGAAACTTACCTGCGCCATCAATCTTCTGGATGCGCGGATTGATCCAATGAGTGATATAAATATAGCCCTGCCCATCCACAGCGAGGCCGTTAGCTCCTATAAGCTCATCATCGTGCTGACCATGGTTGTCCCACTTACTCAGAAACCGTCCATTCTGATCAAATTTTTGGATGCGACCACGCCCTCCATCAGCCAGGTAGATGTATCCTTGCCTATCTACTGCGGGAAAGCCGATAAATGTAAACTCGCCCTCATTTACGCCGATCTCGCCCCATTTGGTCAGAAATTGCCCTTCGCTATCAAATTTCTGAATATGGGCATTGGCATCAACGACATAAATATGATCCTGTCCATCAGTAGCCAAGCCAAAGGGAGATTCAAATTGACCATCGCCAGCACCACGGCTACCCCACTGAACTAAGAAGCGTCCCTCCCGATCAAACTTTTGAATCCGGGCGTTGCCGCTATCGGCCACATAGATATTTCCTTGACTATCCACGGCAATATCCCCACTACCAACAGCATTAAACTTGGGTGGAACAAAGTTAAATTGTCCCGCACCACTGCCCGGACCCCCCCACATCATAAGGAACTGCCCGTTGCTATCAAACTTCTGGATGCGCTGGTTACCCGTATCTACCACATACAAATTGCCCTCCCCATCAATACCCAGGCCACTGGGATGGGACAGTGGGTTGGGATCGCCGCTGATTTTCCAGACGAACTCGGGTGGACTGTCAGTTGGCCGGTTGTCTTTTTCGATGTCGTTGAGCAAGGCCCCCGGCTGGCGGAACTTTTGAACGTTATTGCCATAAAAATCGCAAATGTAAATATTGCCCTGCTTGTCAATAGCAATGTCCGTTGGCTCTCTGGTAAATTGGCCGTCGCTTGTGCCCTGGCTGCCCCACTTGGCCAAGAACTGACCCTGCTGATCAAATATCTGAATTCGGCCGCTATTGGTATCGCTGATATGAATATAACCCTGAGCATCTACGGCAACCCCGCTTGGCCCCAAGAATTGACCATCCTCCTCGCCAATCGTACCCCATCTAACCAGAAATTGCCCATTGGGGTCAAACTTCTGAATGCGACCAGAGATATCGACCACATAAATATTTCCCTGGGCGTCCGCTGCTCCCTGCTGAATCGTAGTAAATTCACCATCGCGGCCACCTATCCCGCCCCAGTGGGTCAAAAATTGTCCGGTGCGGTCGAACTTGTGAATGTAACCCGTGCCGTCGTCGAGCACATACAGGTTATCCTGGTTATCAACAATTAGGCTACCAGGCCGGATAAATTGGCCATCGCCGCTGCTCCATTGGCTTAGAAATTGCCCCTGGCTGTCAAACTTTTGAACACGAGCATTGCCCGGATCAGCCACATAAACCTGCCCTTGACTATCTACCGCCACATCTCCATTTGCGCCTGTTCCCGGCACAAAAAAGCTGAATTGGCCGGCATTGCTGCCCGGACTCCCCCACATCAACAAAAATCGTCCTTCGCCATCGAATTTCTGAATACGATGATTGCTCCGCTCTAATACATAAAGATGACCCTGGCCGTCAACGGCTAGACTGGTCGGGCCGGCAAATGGATTGGGATCACCGCTGATTTTCCAAACAAACTCCGGCGGCTGGGTGGGGTCAATGGTGGGGATGACAACCGGCGTGCCTGGGCCAGGCATTGGCTTGACGGTAGACGGGTTGATGCTGCTAAACAGAACATACAACCCCACGCCAAAAGCGATGAGCACTGCCAGAGTCAGCGCACTGTAGAGCGGTTGGCGCAATGGTTCGACAGCCCGGCTTAATTTTCCCGGTCGTTTCAGACGTGGGGCAATGGCGACAAAGGTCAGCTTTGCGGGGGGTGTGACTTGCTGCAAGCTCAACACCCCGGCCCGAAGTTGCTGGCGGATCGCTTCTTGCTCAGCCAGGCCAGCCTGACACTGGGAGCATGTCTGGAGATGTGCCTCTACTTGCGCCCGTTCAGCCTCACTTAGAGCTTCGTAAAGATAACTGATTAGTTCTTTTCGACGCGGATGATCGTTCATAAACCTTTCTTTTGACGACTCAAGTCGTTACTACCAATACTTCTCAGATACTCTCTTCTAAACTGATTAAATCATCGTGGGCCAACAGCAGCGCCAATTGCTCATGCGCGGCCAGCACCCGTGAGCGGGCCACGCGAGCCGAACAGCCTAAAATTACACCTATCTCTGGATAGGTGTAATCGGCCCAGTAACGCAGCAAAATAGCTTCACGCAAGGGTTGACTCAAACTTTGAAGCGCTGTCCCGACTTCGTGGCGGACGTAGTTCTGAAGGGTCTGGCGCTCCGGGCTGGGGATCGGGTCAGCCTGGTCGCCGCCTCCCTTGAACCAGGCCAGGAACGATACGCTTGGCAGGAAATGGCGCCGGCGTTTGTTGCGGCAGCGGCTCACGGTGATGGTGTGCAGCCAGGTTGTGAACCTGGCTTGGTGGGAGTTGTACTGATTGATGTGGGTCAAGGCATAAGTTAACGCGTCCTGCGTTACCTCTTCCGCGTCGGCGGAGTCGTTCAGCAGGGCGTAGGCCAGGCCATAAGTGAGGCCCCGGCAACGGTTATAAATGGCTTCAGCCGCCGCTTGGTGACCCTGCTGCCAGCGTTCAATCAAACCGCTCAAATCGGATAGGTCAGCTTCCATCGGCTGACCTGACAGCGTGTGACATTTCCCTCCTACTTCGGTAGACAGCACCCCTTCGGGTGCGCCGAAGGGCGTAGACCATAGACGGCAGACGGGGATTTTCCCTGTCTACCGCTTCGCGTACTATCTACGATCTACTGAGAATATTATACACAGGCAGCGGGTCGAAATGACCGAATTGAACCTTAAATTGTAGGAGAGTTAAGAGAGGCAGGTGAAACCTTGTTCAACAAAGTGTTGGTCAAAGGCAAAAACGGCGTCGAGACCCAGGCGCCGGGTGGTTTCAAAGCTGATACAATCCACCAGGCTTAGGTGGCGGCGGTTCGCCGTGAGCAAGACGGCTACTCCCGCTTGATGCAGGGCTTCGTCAACCCACTCGATGTTAAGAAGAGGCACAATACTATCCTCAAAGGCTTTTACTGCAACTAATCCCACCCGATTTTGCAGGAGAGAGCATGTTTCGAGCAGAATATAGTTTGTGCAAATGAGGATGGCGTCCTGATTAATAAGACGCTCCCACCCTTGTTTAGCTGGGGCGTGGTTTTTATCATTATGGTGTAGGATAGCCATAATTGCCGAGGTATCAACAAATACCCTCATTCGCCAAAATCTCCATAAGCCTCAGCCAGGTAGCGATCATGTTCGGTGGATAAGTCAGAAACATCAGATGCGAATTGTCCCACAATAGACAATGCCCGCCGGCGTTTTTCCTCTAAAGTAAGTTGATTACGGGCACGGATGAAATTATCAATACTTTGTCGGATCAGTTCGGCCATCGAAACGCCCCGTTCCTGGGCCATTTCCTTTAGGGTTTGGGACTGCTCCTCGGTTAATTGGATTTGAGTCCTGATCATTTTACCCTCTTTATAAGATAAAGTGATTACACTATGGGGATCATGATAACACAACAAGTGACTATTTTAAAATAAAAGCCGGGAAGTACTGTCCACTTCCCGGTTTGCTCAGGCTCGAGTGAACTTTAGAACCGTAGATGACCTCGATAGGGGAAGTTGCCTGCTGCGATGTCGTCCTTGATGTCAAATCGCCCGGTGACACCCTCGAAAGCACCTGTGCCGGTGCCTGCGGTAATAGGATGTTCACAACGTCCCCAGATCTCGTTTCCATCCTCGTCGAACTTGGCCGTGAATAGGTAAGTCGTCTCAAACCTGCCGAGTCGGTTGGGGTCATGGCTAACGAAGATCTCGTGCCCCCTCTCTCGGTAGGTCCCGCTCGGCGAACTCTCGGAGGATTCGGCGTAGGTGTAGAGACAACCATTCAAGCCCCCTTCCTCCACCGGGAAGAAGAGAGGGAAAGTGGTAGGATTATCCACACCATCAGCTTGAGGGTCACAAGTACCGGTTCCGTCAATGGCGGTCCCTCTTATCTGCGTTGCTCCTCCGGCGAGCGCCGGGGCGGGAGCCGTCAATTCAACACTGATAAACGACGCCACCGCCAGGGCAGTAAGCGCCAAGATTGTTAATCGGCGTTTCATAATTCTTATCTCCTGTTCAGTGATTCATTCGTTGGGTTTTTGGCTAAAACGACCCAGTGTTTAAGCAATCATAGGCACTACCCCCTCCAAGCTCTGTTCTCCCCTCACTGCACCGCGTAGAGATAAGCATCACCGATCCCAAAATAGACCACACCATCCGCAACGGTTGGGGAAGCAAACACATCAGAGCCGGTTTTAAAATTCCACTTCTCCTGCCCAGTCTGGCTGTCTATGGCGTAGAGATAGTCGTCATCACTCCCTACGTAGACCATTTCACCAGCAACCACCGGGTCGTTCACCACAGCGCCGGCCTTAAACTTCCACTTCTCCTGCCCAGTCTGGCAGTCTACCGCGTAGAGATAGGTGTCCCTACTGCCAATATAGACCACTCCCTTGGCAATAGCCGGGGATGACCAGATCGGGGCTTCCGTTTTAAACTTCCATTTCTCCTGGCCCGTCTGGCTATCTACGGCATAAAGATGATCGTCAGGGCTGCCGAAATAGACAATCCCGTCGGCTACAGCAGGAGAAGAATAATCAGCTGAATTAGCCGTACCGGTTATTTTAAACTTCCATTTCTCCTGACCGGTGGCGCTGTCCAGAGCATAAATGTGTCTGCTGTTAGGCGGACCGCAGTTATCTAAACCTCCACCTCCGACATAGACCAACCCCTCGGCCACCGCCGGGCTGCTAAAAATACAGTTGTCCGTTTCAAATCGCCACTTTTCCTGGCCTGTCTGGCTATCTACAGCGTAGAGATAACCGTCTTGACTCCCAAAATAGACGACGCCAGCGGCGACAGCCGGTGGAGCAGCCCGCGATAACCCACCGGTTTTAAATTTCCACTTTTCCTGGCCGGTTTCACTGTCTACCGCGTAGAGATGCTTGTCCCAACTCGCAATATAGACTACTCCCCCAACGACGACAGGCGTCTCAACCGTACCGCCGGTTTTAAAATTCCACTTTTCCTGGCCGGTTTCACTATCCACGGCATAGAGATGGTTGTCTCTACCGCCGCCAAAATAGACTACCCCCTTCACAATGGCTGGAGAAGTACCCCCTATACCCTTTGTCTTGAACTTCCACTTCAATTCGCCCCGCTCCGGTCCCGACGTGTCAAAGAAGCCGGTGTGCTGCGGGTTGCCCCGGAACATAGCCCCGGTTGAGTTCAGATCGGCAGGAGGCGGGGTAGCCTCTACTGTTGGAGTGACCGTTGGCTTAACTGCCATCGTTGGCGTGACCACTGCTGGCTTAACTACAGTAGGAGCAGAGGTCGCTGGCTTGATTTCTTCCGGGGTTGTCGGCATAGGCCGGCTGAGGTTGCTGACAAAGAGATACAAACTTAGGGCTACAGCCATTAACAGGGCCATTGTCAAGGCCCCGTAGACAAATTGATTCGATTGTTTGAGGGCCATCGTAAATCTCCTTGAACGTTTCAGGCGAGGGGCAATGGCCGCATAGCTCATCCGGCTGGAAGGGGCAGCTCGCCGCCGTCCAGCAACGCTGTAGTGGATGCGCCGCTGTAGCGTCTCATGGTCGGCCAGGCGGACCCGGCACGCTGGGCAGGTGGACAGGTGCAAGTCCAGCGCCTCTCGCTCGGCGTCGGGTAGGAGTTGGTAGAGGTAGTTAATTAATTGATCTGTGTTTAGATGGTCGGTCACAGCGTTTCCTCAGAATTGCATGTCATTCTGAACGAAGTGAAGAATCCCCCCTACTCTGGCAATAAATTAACCTCTGGGGGATTCTTCGGCCTACGGCCTCAGAATGACATGATATAGATCATTGCGCTCGCTCTTCTTCAAAATAGTTTAAATCCGCCGGGGCCAGGAACCCCCGCAGTTGTTGATAAGCCAGGCGCACCCGTGACTGGGCCGTGCGCAGCGGGCAGTCCAGGATGGCGGCTATTTCCTGATAGGTGTGATCGGACCAATGGCGTAACAGGATCGCCTCGCGCAACGGGGGACTCAAACGTTGAATGGCTATCCAAACCTCATCTTGCGTGGCGGCCTGCATCGCCGCCGGTTCCGGGCCAGGGGCAGGATCGGCCGTATCGCCGCCCCTTTGGAACCAAACAAAAAGAGACAAACTGGGTAAAAAATGCCGCCGCCGTCTATTCCGGCAGCGACTGACGGTGATGGTATGCAGCCAGGTGGAGAACCTGGCCCGTTGGGCATCGTATTGGTTGATATGGGTCAGGGCGTAGGTCAGGGCATCCTGGGCTGCTTCCTCGGCGTCGGCGGGGTTATCCAGCAGGGCATTAGCCAGCCCAAAGGTCGAGTCCCGACAGTGGTGGTAAATGGCCTCGGCAGCGCGCTCGTCGCCGGCCTGCCAGCGTTCAGCTAGAACGCTCAGGTCAGTCATCAGCGCCCCCCGCCGATAGGGTTGGATGTGGCATCGCTCCCCCTACAGTAGACAGTAGTCAGAGAATTTTTCCCGTTTACTGTCTACCGTCTACTTTCTATAATATTATACACGGTCAGGGAGCGGTTTGATTACTACATATTCTACTTAATTACACGACAGAAATGAGCAATTTGATTACAATATGCTATAATTTGGGATGAAGAGAAAATGGATCATTTTCGCCACATTTATTCTTACCGGGCGGGCGACTATCACCGCTTGATTACCCCCGAAGATCACGAAGGTAACCTGCTGCCGGCGCTGCAACGCGTCGCCGCCTTGGCCGGTAAGCGGGTACTTGATCTGGGCACCGGAACCGGGCGCTTGCCGCTTCTCCTGGGTGAGCAAGCTGCTCAGGTTATTGGCCTTGATTTGCATGGGGCGATGCTGCAAGAAAATCAGCGCCAACGGGATAGAGTGAGAGGCAAGTGGGATCTGGCTCAGGGCGATATGCGGGGGCTTCCTTTTCCTACCGGCTGGGCCGATGTGGTCACGGCCGGGTGGTCCATTGGTCACCTGCGGGGCTGGTATCCGGAGGATTGGCAGCTACAAATTGGCCGAATCTTACGAGAAATGCACCGGGTAGTCGTTGCGGGGGGAGCGCTTATCATCATTGAAACACTGACCACGGGCAGCCTCACGCCTGCGCCCCCGAGTCAACATCTAGCCGAGTATTACACCTGGCTGGAGCGCGAGTGGGGCTTTGCCCGGCAGACCATCCGCACCGACTACCGGTTTGCCAGCGTCGAGGAAGCAGTCAGCCAGACAGAATTTTTCTTTGGGCCAGATCTGGCTGCCGCTATTCGACGACAGGGCTGGGCGCAACTCCCCGAGTGGACCGGAGTGTGGGGTATGCAAATCAAGGCTTGAGCTTAAAAACCTATCACTAAACGCAGAGAAGACGAAGTCCAGGTTAAAATGACTCGATATAACGAAGAGTTGCCCGCTTCACCAGCAGTAGAGGCGCTGATTACTGCAAGTCCAAATCTGCAATATGTGCTCCAGATTACTATCCAGGAGATGCTTAATTTACTAAGCGTCGAGGAATGTGTGATTTTTTATTGCAAGGAAAACGACAGTACCGTGACGGTGCTGGCCGCATCTGACCCCTTGCACAAGCCCGAAGTGCCCTCTACCTCCGGCCGGGCTGCTTTGGCCGATTTCCCGCTCATGCAGCAAGTTGTGCTAGAACGGCAGGCACGATACATAACCCTTAGCCAGGCTGCGGCTTATCCGGCTGTCTTAGCCCACATGCAAGCTGACCAGCTCAAAACTTTATTCGTGCTGCCGATGGAGTACCAAGATCAGGTCGTCGGAGCGGTTCAGGTGGCGACAAGGCAGGCCGAACGGGAGTTTACGATTCAAGAAGTGGCTCTGGCCCAACTCCTGGCCAATCAAACGGCCATCGCCATCGAGAATGCGCACCTGTATGTCCAAACGGAGCGACGGGCGCAACAACTGGCGATATTACACGAGTTGGATCGGGCGATTTCGGCCACCCTGCACCTCGACGACATTTATCATGCCTTTGCCCGCCACACGACCCGGCTGCTACCTTACGACCGTCTCTTGATTAACCTTTTAGAAGAAGACCATATTCTGGTGGCGCATATCGCTGCCGGAGATAATTCAGGGCTGGCTGCCGGGGCCACCTTCCCGGTCAAGTCTTCGGCAACTGGCTGGGTTATTGCCCATGGACAGCCGATGCTGCGCCACAATATCCCTGCCGATGCCCGCTTTGCCGAAGATGAACAACTGGTAGCGGCTGGAATTCATTCCGGCATGGTTGTTCCCTTGCGCTACAAGCGTCAGGTTATTGGAGCCTGGCTGGTTGGCAGCCGGAGACGGGGAGCCTACACGCCCGATGATCTGGAGATAGCCCAGGCTATAGCCGACCAATTAGCCAACGCCATCGAGAATGCCCGCCTGTACAAGCAGGCGCGCCAGGAAATCGCCGAACGTAAACAGGCCGAAGCCGCTTTGCGGGCCAGTGAGGAGCGATTTCGTCAAGTTATCTCCTCCATCAGCGACTGGATTTATGTGACCAGCTTAGACGAGGATGGCGTCAAGGTTAATCTCTATCTTTCGCCCCATGTTGAAACGCTGACCGGTTATGCTTATGAAAACTTCCTGACCAACTGGAGTTTCTGGCCTGAGATCGTCATTCACCCCGACGATAGAACGACGGCAGCCGAGCAGACGCTGCGCCTGGCGCAGGGGCAGAACAGCGAAATCGAGTATCGCCTGATTCGGGCCGGTGGTGAGGTTATTTGGGTTAGAGACAGCGCCCGGATTGAAACGGTTGGCGCTACCTCAAAAATCATCTACGGAGTGGTCAGCGATATTACCCAGCGCAAACAACTCGAAGCGCAGTTTCTACAAGCGCAAAAAATGGAAGCGGTTGGCCGCCTGGCCGGTGGAGTAGCCCACGACTTTAATAACCCATTGACCGTAATCAATGGTTACAGCGAGCTGTTGTTGCAGCGTTACCTGGATGAGCGGAATCCATTGCGCCACTACATCGAAGAAATGAAAAAAGCCGGCGAGCGCGCCGCCGCGTTGACCGGTCAGCTCCTGGCCTTTAGTCGCAAACAAGTACTGCAGCCCAAGATATTGGATCTTAACGAGGTGGTGGCCGATTTAGAAAAGATGCTGCGGCGGTTGATTGGCGAGGATATCGAATTGGTTACAAAGCGGGGCGCGAACTTGGGCCGGATCAAGGCCGATCCGGGACAGATTGAACAGGTCCTCTTAAATCTGGTAGTCAACGCGCGGGATGCCATGCCTGGCGGCGGGAAACTGACCATTGAAACAGCCAATGTAGTACTGGATGAAGCTTACACCCGTCAGCGCATGGAGTTAAAGCCGGGCTGGTATGTGATGTTAGCGGTCAAAGATACCGGCACCGGGATAGAATCAGACATCCTGCCCCACATTTTTGAGCCATTTTTCACCACCAAAGGGAAGTTCGAGGGCACGGGCCTGGGTCTGGCTACCGTTTACGGCATTGTGACTCAAAGCAACGGTCATATTGATGTCTCGAGCCAAGTTGGCGTTGGAACCACATTCAAAATTCTTCTACCTGCGGTAGAACAGGCGATTGAGCTGGTTGAACAAGAACAAATGGACGAAGGGCCGCACGGCCATGAGACCATCCTGCTGGTGGAAGACGAGGACTTAGTCCGGGAACTGACCCGGACGGTTTTATTGAAGCACGGCTATCACGTATTGGAGGCCGCCTATGGCCGGGAGGCCCTTTTAATTAGCCAACAACACGAAGGTATCATTGAGCTGTTGGCCACCGATGTGGTCATGCCGCAAATGAGCGGCCCAGAACTGGCCGAACGGCTGCGCAAGCTTCGACCTCACATGAAAGTGCTCTATATGTCGGGCTACACCGAGGATACTATCCTCCATCACGGCGTTTTGGAAATGGGCGTCGCCTTTCTACAAAAACCTTTTACCCCGACCGGGTTGGCGCACAAAGTGCGCGAAATTCTGGATGCGTAATCCCCCATATTTAAAAAGCTAGCTAATTTACTAGGGTCCAGGCGTCGAGGTGGGCGTGGGAGCCAGGTTGGGCATTCCAGGGCTGGGCGGCCAGTCGGGATGCCATAAACCGGCTTCGTCCCGGCTGTAACTGGCATCCGGGGCCAGCGGGCCAAAAATGACTTCATCCACGACCGTACTATCGGGCTGCAAGAGCCGAAGCTGCCCCCCCGTATCCGGTAAGGTTAATCCGGTGGCCGCCCGCTCAAGCAACAAGTACCCATCCGGTGAGATGATCACAGGGTTGGTCATAACATAGGGCAGATTACCGCTTGACGGACCAGTGTCCAGGCTCCAACCGCTCAAATCGGCGCTGATCACGCCGGTGTTACGCAATTCAATCCACTCATCCAAATAGACCGTGCCTGTTACGGGCAGAAGTTCGTTGAGGCGAACGCTCGTTAGAGGGAAGGTAATAGTGGCCGTAGCGGTCACCGTCGGCGTCTCCGCTGGGATGAGCGTTGCGGTCGGGGTCAGGGTGGGTGTTTCAGTGGGAGTCAGGGTGGAGGTAGGCGTAAGCGTTGGCGTCTCGGTGGGAGTGAGGGTTTCGGTCGGGGTCAGGGTGGGCGTGTGAGTGGGAGTCAGGGTGGCCGTAGCCGTTGGCGTTAGGGTGCTGGTAGGCGTAAGGGTTGGCGTATCGGTAGGAGTGAGAGTCAGGGTTGGGGTCAGGGTCGGCGTGTGAGTAGGAGTGAGGGTAGATGTAGCCGTTGGCGTAAGTGTCGGCGTATCAGTAGGAGTGAGGGTAGATGTAACGGTTGGTGTTAAGGTGCCGGTCGGCGTTACCGTCGTCGGCGTAATCGTCACCGTCAGGGTCGGGGTCAGGGTCGGCGTGTGAGTGAGGGTGGGGGTTGGAGTTGGGGTGAAGGTGGGGGTATGGGTCGGTGTTGGCGTATAAGTGGAGGTCGAGGCAGGCCCGGAAGTAGCCGTGGGCTGGACGTTAATTCGCCCCCAGCGGAGCCTGACAAAAGCTTCGCCGCTCTGTTCGTAATATTCAACCACTACCTGGCGCGAACCGCTCAGGCTCACGTCGGCGGTGTAAGTAGCACTGCTGCTGCCGTGCCATTCATTGATAACCGGGTAGCCGTCAATAAAAAGGCGAATGCCATCATCCGCCTCGGCATAAAAACGATAGAGGCCCGAGTCAAAGTTGACCTGCCGGCTCCAGCGCACCGAAAAATTATCGGCCGATACACCCGGCGCAGGAGACTGGTTGTACCAGAAAAAGTTAATAACCGGGTCATTCCGCACCAAAACCGGACCGCCTTGAAAATCTCGGTTAGACCAATACTCCCCTCTCCAATCAGGGTACGCCGTAGCGGTGATGTTCTCCCACCACAGGTGAACGACCGCATCGCCGCTGCGCTCATAATATTCCAGCCGGAGCGAATGACCCCCGCCTCCCACCTGGCGTTCAGCCACAACTTCGCGGAGACTCCCATCCTGCCAGGCATTGAGCAGCAGTTGATCGTCCAGCCACAAACGCGCCCCATCATCTACCAGGAGATGGAAGCGATACAGGCCCGCATCAAAGGGCAAAGAACGAGTCCAGCGCGCCGAAAAATTATCCTCCGGCAAACCAAGGGCAGGGGCGCTGCGACCCCAGTTGAAATCAACAGCCGCATCGTCGCGGACCAGCGGCGCACCGGCTAAATCGGCATTGGCATAGTATTCACCCCGCCAATTCTGAATCACGATCAACGGAGTAGGGGTAGGTACGGGGGTCGCTGTCGCGGGAATCGGGGTAGGAATTGGGGTGGGTGCTGGCGGCGGCAAAGGTGTGTTTACAGGGACGGCTGTAGGCGGTACAGGGAGGGGCGTAGGGGTCAACGATGGTTCGGACGTAAAGGTTGGAGTGGGAGTAGGACTGGCATTCAGGATACGGAACTCTTGTGAAACTTTCTGTCCGGTAGCAGCGCCTTGAACCGTGATAAGCACAGTGGGCAAATTGGTCCAGTAAGCATCAGCCGGAAAGATAAAGGAGGAAACAAACCGGCCCTGTTCGTTCACCTGAGTGGTGGCGACGGCGGTCTGGGGCTTCTGGCTGTCCGAAGGATTTTCCAGGCTGATGAAGAGGGTATCTCCAGGCTGCCAGCCCTGGCCCTCCAGGGTCACCGAAGTGCCGGAACTGCCTTCGAGGGGGGTGAGTTGGATGGCAGGAGTCAGCCCAGGCGCCGAGGTTGGCGTGACAAAGGAAGCTAACGCTGGCGTCGGCGTTTCATAAACGGCGCTGATATTAAGTTCAGTTATAAGTAAAAAGGCAGTCGCAACAGCTATAAAGGCCAGGCCGGCCAATATCAGGAGCCAAAGCAGGATAGAGGGATGTCCAAATAAATCTTCGCTGAGCAGGCGCAGTTTTTTCATGGCAATTTTTAACCTCTAAACCCCTTAAAAGATGGTCTCCTCCACCCATTTTAGGATATAAACCCCTTAATTGCAATACCACCCCTCACCTGATGAAGGGAGGGGTGGTAAAAATTATATTCCTCAACATTTAATGGATTTTTTCCTCGCGCCTAGGCCATCGAGAGCGGCGGTACCGGGCGTGAGGGCCGTGATGCATGTTTTTGCTTATTTTCGTTGCAGCGATCCGTCTGAGTCCGGTCAAACTGGCTGTGATAGTAGCCCAAAATATAGGCCAGAATAATTGCCGCCAGGGCCAGGACTAACCCGGCAATCACAGGCGGAGTCAAGATGTAGTTAACCTCCGGCCAGAGCAAACTCAAACTCCAAATGACCACACCCAACCCTATCCATTTCAACATAGTCACCCCCTTCATTTTCTCTTCTCCTCATTTCCTACCTCTCAGACGAGGGCGCTGACTTGCCGCCGCAGCCACTCAGCCCGGCCCAGCAGAACCAGCCCGGCCAGAATGAGGGTCAAGATCAGGATAGCCAATTGCAGTCCGTTCGGATTGGCTAAGGGTTGTAACGCGGGGATAGGCATGACCGGCTGATCTTCGGCAGAAGGCTCCCCGTAAGGAGTTAAGCCTTTGCCGGTAGCCGCGTAGACAACGCCCTGATTAATACTCAGTTTCTTGACCACATCTTCAGCGTCGCCCAACTTGGCCCATTGCCGTCCCCCATTCAAGCTCTCAAAAAGGCCGCCGCCGGCCAGTTTGCTGCCCAGGCCATAGGCCGTTGCCACGGCTACCCGCTCTGGATTTTGCTCATCCACCACCAGGGCAGTGACTCGCAAGGCCACACCCGGAACCATATCCAGACCGGCGCTCAGCGACTCCCAGCTTTGCCCCCCATCGGTGGAACGGTAAACCCCACTGGACGGAGTACCGGCGTAGATAATCTGCGCGTTGCTGGGGGCGACCGCCAGACTCACCGGCGTCTCCGGCAATGCTTCCAACTTGTCCCAATCGCCGCCGGAATTGACGAACAAGCCCTTGTTCGTCAGGGCATAAATTCGGCTATCAGCAGCAACCTGCAAGCCTTTCACGTTGGCATCATACAGAGAAACATTCCCAACCAGGCTGTAACCGTGTCCATCTGAACCCACATCAAAACGGTAGACGCCCTGCCCGGCCGTGCCGACATAGAGTGCTCCGGGCTGATGAGGATCGGTCGCCAGAGCTGTTACCGCCGGAATCAGGCCATCTGGATTGGTCGGTAAGCTCAGATAAAACTTGCGCCAGGTTTGACCGCCGTCATCACTGCGCCACAGGTTGCTGGTGGAAGCAACCGGCCCACCTTCCGAACCGGCAAAGAGGACCTTTTCATTAATCGGATGCACTACCAGGTCGTTCAACGGAACTCCGGGACCGGCGCTCACCGCTTGCCAGGTCAGGCCATTGTCGTTACTGCGATAGATGCCGGCGGCAGATGAATCACTGCGCACATCGGCATAAAGGGTACTACCCTGGCCGGCGGTTGTCACCACTTGCACCGGCGCGTCAGACAGGTCGGCCATAGCCATACCCTGTGTTTCGCCCGCCACCAGAGCGGCAGCAGTACCTAAAGTTAAAATTACGGCAAATAGACTAATTCTGACTAACCAGTTTAAAAGTCGTTTCCTGTTCATCTTGTCACCTCTTTCTGCGGATGGTCCGGCCTGCTGAGTCGAACAGGCTATACTCTCCTTACGCTAATTTATACCGCTCGTCCCAGAAAAACTTCACTTTTTGTTAAACTAATCCGAGATTAATTATATCAGCTCTTGGTTAGAAAACTGGTTGCGGAAGCAGTTAGTAACCGGCAGGCGAGGAACTGAAAACCGTCGCAAACCTGTCGGATTTCGAATTACTTCTCTGGCGGGCTACTATCCAGACGCCGATACCTGGTAAAATGTTCCCCCACCACTCCATGTTATCAAATTTCAGGCACGTTTACATCGGCGTAAAGCCCCATTGCAGGTAACAAAAAAGACCGTCTTCAGGACGGTCTTCGTTACATCAAATGACGGATGAACTACAACAAATGTCGTAGATGGACAAGACGGATGTACTCTTTTAAGGGCATCACACCTCGCTTAAGTGGAAGCAGTTATATCACGGAGCGCTTCATATAAGGATTTGAAGGTTTTGACTTTTTGAAATTCACGGCGACCTTCTTCAGTTTCAAGATTGGGCGTCCCGTACATAGCTTTCCAGCCGGTATCCACCCGCATGAGGGTTAAATTCCCCCCATATTTTTGCTCAGCCGTAGTTTCGGCCTGGCGCATCAACTGAGCCAGCCGGGGCGCTTTTTCAGCGGCCACTTGTAAATCGGAGGTGGTCCAGATATCGGGTTCTCGCGCCAACAGCCAGACATCGCGGGCAATGTCGAATTGCATCCCCAAGAGCCGGCCATTTGGCGACACTAACCAATTAGACCGCTCTTCCGACTCGTGGAGTTGCCACAATCCGGTGGTATCATTGAACGAGGCTTCTACCAGGACGTTTCCATCCAAGAGATAGGTTTGCCCTTCTTTCAGTTCTAGCTCGGCCATGGTTAAATTACCTCCGTGAAGCTAAATTAGATTTATTTTTTCTCGTCTTTTGATTCTGGTTCAACTTGCTTCCAGCTTAACGACACCTTGAAATGGGCATCGCCCAAAGATTTGGCAATCATCGCGCCCGCGTCGGCATCAATTTTGATAGCAAAATCAATCGAAGCGGTGCTGGGCAAAGTATCTAAACCTTGTAAAGTCTCAATCATGCCATTGGCGCAAACTCGGACGGTTTGTAAGGTTTGGTCGTAGGCGTCCTTTACCCCTTCGTGTGAAACATTGGCCGGTGAAGCCGGACGGCTAAAACCGGCGGCAACTTTTGAGACGGCCTCAACTTCGATCTTGATGGTGGCTCCATCCTTTGTTTGAGTTTCAATATACTCAGCCATACCCTAAAATTTCCTCCAAATTTTGTGGATTAACTTCGGTTCGAGAGGTAAAGAAAAGCCGAGGAGGCATCCTGCGGCTTTCGCTCATTCGGCTTAAGGTTTATTGGGACGATCAGCCTGGCCTGACACTTTCCGGCGATCTATCCGCGTCTTCCGGGGCGATTTTTTGCACCAAGTTATCAATCAACTGGTAAACTACCCGTTGGCGGAAGCCGGCAACAAAGCCAATGACCATCTGCAATATCACCGTAATCGTTGAGTCGGCGGCGTTTGAATTAAAAGTGAGGAACCCCGCTGTAATAATCAGGTGAGTAACCGCGCCCAGAAAAAATCCCATAATTGGCTGAACCAAATAATACATAATGTATTGACGATCAAAATTTTGTTTGACCGCTACCCGCCAATAGAGACTATACAAGATACCAATGATCCCACCGATGCCACCAGCCAGCGCTGAATACCAGGCTGATCTGCCGGCAGCTAACCCTCCACTCTCCCCGGCCAGGGATCCAACAACAGAATTAATATTTCCGGTAAAAACAATCGCGGTAACAAAGAAGGCTAGCCAGGCAACTGCATAAAAGAAAACAAATGAACCCCAACTATAAGACCAGCGTTTGAGATTTCGCCGGCGTACGAGCATCGTTTTAACCATAGCCACCCGGTACAGGGCTTCGTCATACTGGCGAATATCCTCCAGCACATACTCCTGGGCTTCTTTAAGAATCTTTAAGGCAAAGGAGGCATCCTCGGTGTTATCGCTCAATTCGTTAGAGACAACTTCGTACAAGCGCTCAATTTCCTGATCCAGGGCGTCGCGCCGTTCTTTACCCAGGTAACGCTCAACCTTTTCACTCAGCAAGTCATCCTTAGCCACCTCGGCCCGCTCCGCCAGTTGGAGCGCACCGGAAGCGTACTGATAATCTTGAGGCAAAAAGGCTTGTGCACTAACCGGACCGGCCTGGGCTAATATTCCCCCAATTGACTCAATTACGGGAGGGGGAGGCGGAGGCGCAACAGGCACAGGAGCCGGAACTACTACGGGAGTAGGCGGAGGCACATAGGTGGGCGGTGTGTAATCTGGAGTGACTGGCGGAGGCGCGGGCATAGGCCGCTCGATAGGTGTTTCGGCGACCGGCAGAGGAGGGGGTACAGCCTCAACCGGAGTTGGTTCAGGTATCACTACTGGCGCCGGCTCGACCGGGGCCGGAGGTGATACATCAGCAAGGGGCGGCGGAGCAGGCGCAACCTCGACAGGAGCAGGCGCAACTTCTTCTCCTGCCAGGCCGGAGAGATCATTGTCATCCGCCAAACCTGAAAGATCGCTATCAACGGCGGCTACAGGCGGTGGGGCTGAAGGGGGCACAGGCATAGTCAAATCGGTGGGCGGGGTTTCCATAGCTACCGGCAACCCCAATTCATCAACTTCAACTGAGCCTATGCGGGTCGCAGCCAGACGCGAGGGCGGAGCTTCCATAGCCACAGGTAAGCCGAGTTCATCTGTCTCAACCGCCGAAGCCACAAATACATCATGATCCGCTTCGTTAACCGGCAATGATTCAGGAGCGGCAGAAACATTAACCACAGAATTGGTCAGAGTGTCTTTATTTTCGGCGGCCATATTTTTTTCCTCAGTTTTGGGTTGATTTATTTTTGATTCAGGGCTATCAGAAGCTGAGGCAACGCGGGTCTTTGAGGCGGCTGGTCCTCCAAATAACACATCAATTCCTTGGCCTTTTTTTTCTGTCAACCCCAAAGTTTCCGAACCTTTGTCTTTCAGGCTAACCCGCTTTCTTGCCATTAACGGTTACCTCCACAAGTTTTACCCTTGATTGTTTGGATTATCGCGATTACCGTAATCTCTTTTCACACAAACAGGGGGCTTCTTTAATAAACTTCCTCTATTATATCACAAATAAATTCTGCCGTCACCTAAAATCCTTATGTTAAACACCTCTCCATTATACCACAAATAAATCTGGTCGTCATCTTGAGACCTCTTTATTTTAAAGAAAAAAAGCCACCTTTCACGTGGCTAAGTAAATTACATGCGCCTTCGCGTTCCCAAACCAAGATTGGGAACGCGAGGACGGTGTAAGCTATTTAAATCCATCCTAAGAAGACCTTGCCAGGATTTTGCCTCAATCTCAGGTAGCGAACAGCCGTGGATATAACTCCTTGCCCATGCCTAAAAATGATAGAAAAAGTTTTGCCAGCCATCTGAGCAAAGCGGCTAGTGGGCGTTATTCGCATTTTCTTTGAGAGCACTATAGCGGGTTATTTCCCGCCGCAAGTCTGAAACTCCAACCGGCTTCTGCATGTAACCGTCACAACCGGCCGCCAGACAGCGTTCTTTATCACCTTTCATAGCATTCGCCGTCAAGGCGATCACCGGAATATGGGCCAGGCGTGGATTTTGTTTCATTTTGGCGGTTGTCTCCAGGCCATCCATGCCGGGGATGTTCACATCCATCAGAATTAAATCTGGAGTTCTTTCAGCAGCGATGACCAGGCTATCCATACCTGTTTCGGCTTCCAGCATCTCGTGTCCCATGGACTCAATAACGCGCCGCACGAATAGTTTATTTTCAAAATTGTCTTCTACATACAAAATCAACATGTTAATTAAGTTCCTCCTGTTAGAAAGTAACTTCTAAGGTAGTATTTTTGTGTTTGCCGCTACGTAGAATTATGCGTAGCGCCCCCCTATTTTTTTAGTGTTTGCCGGTAAAGGCACGCCAGGGATACGATTAACTTAATTGAGATTTAATGTGCGCCACCAGTTTCTCACGGTCCAATTTTCCTTTTTGCCACATCGAAGAAACATGATTGGATATGAGCAATTGCCTTTCCGCTTCTGTTAATTCCTTGGAGGTAATGACAATGACTGGAATGGTATCCAATTTTTTATCCCGTTTTAATTCTTCCAGGATTTGAAAGCCGCTCATGTCCGGGATGATTAAATCCAACACAATCAAATGAGGTTCTTCTTCTTTGATTACTTTAATAGCCTCTCGACCTACCTGCACTTGCTTAATAACCAGGGGTCGGCTTGTTTGCAAAATCCGGCTAATCAAGCGGGCATCCATGGGATTGTCTTCAACCAAAACCACTTTCTTGACCTCGGCCAAGGCCGTATTTGGTTCAGCCGCTAATCCCACCCGTTGGGCCACAATTTCTTTAGTTTCTTCACGCTCACGGTGAGGACGGGCAGGGAGAGGGTTATCATCCTCGCTGTTTGACAGGGTATCTACCACGTGCTCCACCAAATCTTGAGTTGAGAAGGAGCCTTTAAGCCAAATTGAAGCAGTTTGACCGGCCAGGCGAGCTTCATCCTCCGGGGTTAAATCTTTAGCTGAGACAACAATGACCGGGATTTTGGCCGTTAGCGGGTCTTTTTTCAGCTCTTCCAGCAAAGCAAAACCATCCATTTCCGGCATAGTTAAATCGCTCACGACCAAATCAGGCAAACGGTCTCTGATGATTTGCAGACCCTCAAGGGCGCTGTTAGCTTCAAAAACCCGGTACGGTTTTTTGGCTTGCAGCAGGCGGCGAATGAGACGGCTATCCATCGGGTTGTCGTCAATGACCACAATGGTGGTTACCTGCTCGTCCAGGCGTTTCAGGGCTGCTCCCAGCCCATCAACCGGGACCGCTGAAGCAATTGCCGAATGCGAGAGACGCACATCCAGCAAGTTCTCCTCATCCATAATATATTTTTCAACCGGAAATGTGTGACCGGAGCAATTGACAACCACAATTTCATTGGGTTTAATGATCCCTTGCTCCATCAACTTATCCAGTCCGGCAAAAGCAACTGCGGTAGCCGGCTCGACCGAGATACCCTCTGTTTTAGCCAGAAGACGCATAGCGGCAAAGGCTTCTTCGTCCGTTACATCTAACATATAGCCGCCATAAGTTTGGCTGGCTTTGTACAGCAGTTCATACGCCATGCCAGGATCGCCGGTAGCCAAAACAGTTATCCGGGTTTCAGGGACTACCGGGCTGGCCTTGGATTTACCGGCGGCAAAAGCTTGCACCATGGGCGAACAGCCTGCTACCTGAATTGTGCCGATTTTGGGTACGCGATCAATTAAGCCCATCCGGTAAAGTTCTTCAAAACCCTTGAGCACTCCCAGCGGTCCAATCCCACCGCTAACCGCCTGGATAAACCAATCAGGAGCTTTCCAAAAGCTTCTCCCTTTTTCAAAGGAGGGGGTCAGTTGGCGCGCCAGTTCCGTAGCAATTTCAAAAGCAATGGTTTTCATACTTTCTTTGCCGGGAACAGCTTTGGCGCCTTTATCAAAATGGATCTTCCGGCGGGCAGCAAAGTCGGCCGCCACTTTCTTGGCCTGATCATAGGTGCCTGTTACTTTAACCACTTCGGCCCCATAGAGGGCAGCTTCGCGCATTTTGTCAGCCATCACCAAGCTGGTCAGGAAAATCCAGAGTTTGACATCGGCGCGAGCGCAATAGGCTGCATAGGCCGCCGATGCATTTCCGGTCGAAGCCAGGACACACTCTTGAATGCCGGCTTCTCGCATAGCTGTGACCGCCACAGAGGCCTGCCTATCTTTAAAGGAAATGGTGGGCGACTGGCGTTCATCCTTAATAAAGATGGCTGGATGGCCCAGCCGTTTTTGCAGCTTAGCCGCTCTGAGCAGCGGCGACTGGCCTTCGCCCATCGTGATAATCTGTTCAGGATCAAGAACTGGCAAAAGTTCGATGTAACGCCACAATGAATTGACCCGACCCCGCAAACCATTCCGCCAGATTTCGGCCACCGCATCGTAGTCATACTTGGCGTCAAGCCAGACCCCTTTGCAGGCCGGACAGCGATCCAAACCCGGATGAAAGTCCATCTCGTGGCCACATTCTAAACATCTTACCCCAGTGAGATAAGATCTTAAGCTTGTCATTTATTCGCCTCAATTAATAGTTATTAGATATGCTTGCATCTGACAGCGGTCGGGCAATCTACATTTTTAAGAAAACAATGCCTTAGAGCCTGTCTGAAAAGTGTTTGTAGTGATGACTTTAGTCGTCAATGGTGGGGCTGTAAACGACTGAAGTCGTTACTACGGCCTCACATTGTGCCTTTTCAGACAGCTTCTTAAGCCAGAGGGATAGCAAAATAGAATTCAGAGCCAACGCCCTCTTCACTTCTAACGTTAAGTGTACCGCCATGCATTTCTACCAGTTGCTTACAAATAGCCAGCCCCAAGCCAGTACCACCATATTTGCGCGTTGTAGAACTATCTGCCTGGCGAAAACGTTCAAAAATAGTACTTAATTTACTGGCAGGAATACCAATCCCTGTATCTATAACTGAAATAGTCATCATATCCAACTTATGCGGGTTAAGGCTGGCTTTAATGGTTATCGCACCCTCATGGGTAAATTTAGCCGCATTGCTGACTAAATTTAACAGAATTTGATTCAGACGCAACTTGTCCGCATAAACAGGGGGTAGCATATCAGACACATCGGTAATAATCTCCACCGGTTTATCTTTAACCAGGGAGTGAGAAGAGGCCAAAACTGCATTGGCAACATCTTTGATGTCCACGGCTTCACGGACCAATTCCATTTTGCCGGCTTCAATTTTAGACAGGTCTAGAATATCATTAATGAGCGCCAGCAGGTGTTTCCCACTATTGTGGATAAGCTGGATGTCATTCAGCGCCATATCGTTCAACTCTCCATCTATGCCTTGCAGAAGCACATCGGCAAAACCGATGATCGAGTTGAGCGGGGTGCGCAGTTCGTGACTCATGCTCGTCAAGAATTCTGACTTCAGCCGGTCAATATCTTTCAATTGGACAATCGTCTTGGCCTGTTCTTTGGAGAGGCGGGCATTTTCCAAAGCCAGAGCTACCTGATTGGCGACTGCTTCAACCGCAGCAACTTCTTCTTCAGCCCAAGTGGGTGTTTCTTCTCGTTTGACCCCCAAAACCCCGATGACTTGACCGCGCAGCAGCAGGGGCATGGCCAATTCGGCTTTAGCAGGATCACCATTGCCCGGATGAGTTTGAGTGACCATTTGCTTTTGAAGCGCGGCCTCCTTCATCGGCGGCAGCCAGGCATCCGAAGCCGGGCTAATTTTTTTACGGTTTCCAGCCACAAAACGATAACCTGAGGTAGTAACTTCTTCACCAAACTGCTGCCAGACTTCACGGGTCAATTGGCGGTTCAGGCGTTCCACTTCCCTGAGAGCCGCCTGTGTTTCGCTCAAAAGTCGCGCATTATCAAGGGCTACCGCGGTTTGGTTAGCAATGGTTTGCATCAGCGCGACATCTTCAGCAGTAAAGCGGTTAATTTGCTCGCTTTGAATATCCAAAACCCCCAGTACCTGATCAGCCTTCCGCAAGGGTACCGCCATTTCCGAATTCGTATTGGGCAACAAAGGATTACGGACAAAGTTTAACACCTCATTGACATTGTTGCTCAAGAAATGCTCGTTGAGAGCAGCTACAGTGCCCACAATGCCCTGTCCCGTCGGTAGGCGATGACCTCTTTCCTTTAATCGTTGTCCAACCTCGCCCGAGCCTTCGGCCATCACCAAGTCGCCGGTTTCTACGTCAACCAGATAAATGTGGACATGATAAAAGTTGAATTCTTTTTGAATAAAGCTCACTACATACTGTAGCAATTTATCAATACTTAATATTGTGGTCACCTGGCGGCTAATTTCGGCGCTGGTCTCCAGAGCACGGGTACGTTCATGCACCCGATCCTCCAGGCCATCAATTAAATCGCGTAACTGAGCGGTCATACTATTAAAAGCCCCGGCCAGTTTACCAAGTTCATCTTGACTGGTTACTTCTACCTGCTGCGTTAGGTCGCCCTTAATAATGGCCTGGGCGGTGGTAGACAAAGCCTCAATGGGCCGGACAATTTGGCGGACTACCAAAAAACCTAAACCAGCAGCGATGACCAATGCAATCAGAATAGTGTACACGATGGTGTACATCGTGTTATAGGCAGAGTCTAATGCCTCTGCTGCGGGCCGTTCAGCTACTACACTGAGGATTTGCTGGTCTAATTGATGGATGGGAGCATCCCCCAGAACAACATCTGTCCCAGTCAAGCCGATCTGGTTATTTACCTGAGTGCTTAGATCAAAGTGTTTGTCTCGCAGCGTCACCGAAGGATCCTGATGAGCCACTACTTTGCCTTCTAAATCAACCACATAGATTGTTTGATTGCCACTGATCTGTATCGTTGAAATGAGATCTCCTACTGTTTTGAAACGGATCCGGGCCACAAGAACGCCGTTTAACTGCACACTGCGCGGCTCAAATAAAGGAATGGCCAACGTCATAAGTGGTTCGTCAGATGTTTGGTCAAACTCTATCAGCCCAAAGTACGCTCCACGGCTGGCTTTTGGTTGCTCAAATTCGTCTTTTCCGGCGCGATTGCCCAGTTCATTGGTAGGGATAATGTCTGTCCGTGAAACACGTAATTGCTCTCGCCCCTGGTCATCAAGCAGGGTAAACTCTTCATATACCTGCCGATAAGGCCCGGAGTTGAAAGCCTCTAACAGCAGGCTGAGTTGCTGGGCCCGATCCGGTTGTTCCAAGTCACGTATTTCACCGCTCAACGAGCGCAAATCGTTCGCCACTTCCTGAAGGAAAGACTCCAGTTCTGCCGCCACCCGCTGAGCTACTTGTTGTTGTAGATCAAGCGCCTGCTCGCGTTCAGAAGCAAAGCTCCGTTGGGCCAGGATCGCACCTACCAGTAATAACGGCCCAATCGCCAAACCAATGAATATTACCGTTAATCGAATTCTAAGGCTGTTCCACATAGGGCAACTTTCCCTTCCAGCAACCGTTACAAGCTATCCGTGTCGCCGAGAACCAACTCTATCTTGGCTAGAATCGCCAATTTACCATTTTGCCTTGGGCGGTTGAAGCGGATCTTTTTCAGCCCGATCACGCGGCCCGACTATTACAAAATTGTCGCCCTGCCACTGCAGCAGCATGTAGTTCCCCTGCGGTTTACCTACCTCATCGAAGCTAAGAGGACCAACTATGGTCTTATAAGTCCCGCGGTGCAATTCTTCAATCAGAGCCGTGTTGTCAATGGACTGGATCTTCTCAACCGCTTGCTGGAGGACCTGCCCTACCGTGAAGGCATTAGCGGCATCTTCAGGAATGTCTCCCAGCGACCCTCCAAACTTTTCAACGTATTTGGTCACAAAATCTCTATTCTGAAAATCATTTGTTTCCGGAAACCAGGATACAGCGGAAAAGATGCCCTCGGTCGCTGAACCCAGAGTGCTTTTAAACGGCCCTGGCAGGGCTGGTCCACTGGTGAAAAAGGCAAAGCGCGGTTGGTATTTGGCAGCCTGATAAGCCTTTATCTGGCCAACGCTGTCTTCAAACTGGGTGCCGCCCAAAATCAAATCAGGATCGAGCTGGGCTACCTGGCCGGCAATATCGGAAAAATCCTGGGTTTCGGGGGGGTAGGTTGTTTCAAAAACCAGCTTCAGCCCCCCGTCGGTGAGCAGTCCTTTTAAGCGTTCCATGATGCCCAAAGCAAAGGGATCATCCATATTCACGATGGCAAAGGTTTGCGGCCGCTGCGAGGCGGGCAGTCCCAGCACATATAAAGCAAACGGGTCGGCCTGCCGCGCTGATTGGGCCGGCTGGGCAAAGAAAATATTTTTTAAGCCCCGATCAAAAACTTCAGGTGCGCCGCCGGCCGGTTCGACATAGGCATAACCGTGGTCTGCCGCCACTTTAGAAGTGGGGATGACCAGGACGCTGGATTGGGTCCCGACCACCAGATCAACCTTATCTTCGACGATCAACTTTTCATAATCCGCTGCGGCCTTGTCTTCCTCACTGCTGTTGTCAAGCACCTTTAACTCGATCTTCCGTCCCAACAATCCGCCGGTTCCGTTCACCATCTCCACCCACACTTCATATCCATTCTTGGCCGCCATACCCGATTCGCCACGCCGGCCGGTCAGGGGCAGCGATACACCAATGGTTATCGGCCCTTCTTTAACGGCCGGTCCTTCTGAAGCCGCCTGTCCTGTCTGGCAAGCCGCCAACGCCAGGGCCAAAATTACTAACATGAACCCAAGCCAGCCCCTCTTTTTGTCTAGAGAATAATAACTGTTGTCCATTTTAAAAACCTTCCATGAGATCCAATTTATTCCTGGGCCAATTCTGCTTCCGTGCCCAACCGGATAACCACTTCCGAAGCCCGCAGTTTATCGCCCAACTGGGCCACCGCGGTTTTCAGCACCTCTTCTATTTCAGCCGACGACCAGACTTTAGCCGTGGTTTCGCTCACTACTTGATCCCGCCAGGCCGACCGCTGCGTATCCTCAAATAAACGAGCATTTTCAATGGCCAGAGCCATCTGCTCACCGACAGATTCGACAAGCGCAATCTCATCCTCGGTCCAGGAGCGCTGGGAATCTGGGGCATGAAGTCCTAAAATACCAATGACCTCATCACGTAACTTAAGCGGCGTAGCCAGAGCAATGGGTGCGGATGAAGGATCAGGGGCAGGCTCCTCTGTCGCATTCAACTTTCCGTCTGCCACCTGCTTTCTTTCAGTTTCTAATTTGACAGTTTGCCCTTGTTGTAAAGCCGCCACGGCTTCCGGGGTGGTGATTTCCGCCAGCGGCGGTAAGGAACCGTGACGGTATTCATAATCCATGGTTGGGCGAGTCGCAATGAGACGCTCCCACGTCTCACCCATGTACAAGCGCTGCAAGGTTTGCGCTTTATCCAGCGCGGCCTGAGTTTGGGTAAAGAGACGAGCATTTCTCACGGCGATAGCAACTTGGCCAGCCAGGGATCGCAGCAGGCTGGCATCCCCCTCGTCCAGACCCGCCACCCGGTTCTGCTGCACATCCAGCACGCCGACCACCTGTTCCTCTGAGCTAATCGGCACAGCCATCTCCGAATAGGTCTCGGGCAAAAGCGGGTTGGGCAGCCAATCTGGCGCTTCGCGGACATTATCCACGCGTACAACTTCGCCTGTGCGTGCAGCCCGGGCCACCAAACTGGTGGCCGCATCAAGCGGAATGTGATGCCCTTTAGCCCGCATTTGCGCTCCGGCCTCGCCCACGCCCGCCGCCAGCACCAGGTTTTGGCCTGGATCATCAAGGGTATAAACTTGGGCGTGATAATAGTCAAACTTCTCTTTGATCTCATCAACCATTTCTTGCAGCAACTGCTCAAAATCAAGAATGGCCGTCAGCCGTTCACTCAAGGCGGCAATCGTCTCCAAACGGTGGGTTCGAGCGGCCACTCGTTCTTCCAGAGAACCGATCAACTCGCGCAATTGGGTGGTCATGGCGTTAAAAGCGCTGGCCAGTTGTCCAACTTCGGCGGGACCTTCCGTGGCGGCTTGCAGCCCAATTTCGCCGGCAGCCAGACGAGTGGCTGTTTGAGTTAAATTCAGCAACGGCTTGGTTAGGTAACGAGAGGCATAAACGCCGATCCCGGCAGCCAAAACGGTGATGAGCAGAATACTGCCCAGTATAATGGCGGCGCTGTAAAAAGATCCCCGGTAAGCCTCCTCGACCGGTATCTCGGTGACAACGGCCCAATCAGGTGTACCGAGCGGCACATAAGCAGCCGTCACTGGCGATCCATTAATGCCGATGTAGTAAAGTTGCGATTCATCTTCATTCGAACCGTTGACAAATTCAGCCACTTCCGTCAGTTGAGCCAGGTTTTCACCTTTTAGTACCCGGGCCGCATCGCCAAAAGCGATCAGATCTCCTTGCTTATTCACCACATAAGCCGTCCCTGTCTCGCCAACTTGCAGCCGGTCCACCACATCCCACATGAATTTCAAGTTAACTTCAGCCAGCAGCGCCCCTTGAAAATCACCAAAAACATCTTTAACCGGAACCGCCAAGATCACCAACGGCTCACTGGTTTCCTCATCAAAATAAACTTCGCTAGTAAAACGCTGCTCTTGCCCCACTTGGTCCAGCAAATCTTTCTTGGCTAGCTCAGGCAAATTGGACGAAACAGCTAAAGAGCGGCGTGAAGCTCCGGCTATTGCTTGCCCACTCCCGTCCACCAAAGCCAGTTCCCGCAAGGCATCCTCAAACCCCAAGAGTTTCTCCAGGATAAGTCGCTGTTGTTCTTGATCAGAAACCTGGCCCACCCGGGCGGTCGCCTCCAGCGCGCTAAAGAGCTGCTCGATAAAACCGGAGACCTCCCTGGCTGCTTCAGCCGCAATGAGCTGCTGCCGATTGTAAAGCGCCTCTCGCTCGGCTTGAAAGTCAAAATAGCCCAGCAGGCCGCTGACTACCAACATGGGGATAACGCTCAAAAGCACAAAGGCTACGGCCAGCGTCGTGACCAGGCTGCGAGAGCCTGTGGCTGAGTTGGGTTCAATTCTTACCGGCATAATGACATCCTATGGCTTAAAACGGTTTAGCTTTTGGACAGACAGCGCTGCACCCTGGCTAGTTTAAATTTAGCGGATAATCTCATCTGCCTGGCTGAGCAGCCCTTCGGGAACGGCTATACCCTGCTTTTGGGCCGCTTTGTAATCAATCTGCAGAAAACTCTCCGCTGAGACGACCGGAATGGTGCCGGCGGGGATACCTTTAAAGATTTTATCGGCCAGGGGCGCGGTTTGTTCACCGACTTTGATATTGTCAACATTGATCCCAAAAACAGATCCGTACTCCCCAACCGAGATTAAGGCTCCGCCAATCGGCACTTTTTGTTCAGCCGCAAACTTAGCCATGACCGCAAAAGCGTCAGGATTCACCCCTAACGGCTCCACTATAATCAGGACAGCATCCACCCCAAAATCAGCGGCTTTTGCGCGTGCTTGCAGCTCAGCCTCAAGCTCGGTGGCATTATCGGCCGGAACTTCGATCAAGGTTATCCCGGCGGCCTCAGCCGCTGGGCGCAAGGCCTCAAGCTGCGGGACCACAATAGGATAACCTTTCTGATAGGGGACTAACATGCTTTTAGCCTGGGGCGCTAGCTGGCGCATAACCTCAAAACGCTTCACCGCAACGTCGGGGCCGGGGTAACGCACCCCGGTGATATTCCCACCCGGTTCGCGCACGCTATCAACAATGCCCATACCTTCGATGAGGGCAAAAGTAAAGACTACCGGGATGCCGGTCCCTTGGGTAGCCGCCTTGGCCTCTATTGTGGCCTCGGTGGGGAACACGACAATCAAATCCACCTTATCGGCCACAAATTTCTGGAGGATGCGCTTGTAGGCAGCCATGTCAAAGTCCGTTTTCTGCACGTCATAGACGATGTTCTGGCCTTCAACGTAACCCAGCTTGGTCATTTCGGCTTTAAAGCCGTCGGTGATATCGGCTACAAAATTCAGGCCGGACAGAACCCCCACCCGGTAGGTCTTGGGGGCAGCCTGCGCGCCACAACCGCTTAAGATCAAAACTGCCGCCAGCAATGAGAAAAGTGGGATGAGCTTGTATCCGTTTCGAAGGAGGTGATATTTGCTGAACATAGTAATTTTCCTTTCTCGTAAAATGAGATTGATTTTTGAGAACTTAGTCGCTCTCCAGCCTGCCGGTTAATTTAACATAAGTCCGCGAGACATTGAGAGCTTTGGCCAGTTCGGCCAAGCCGGTCTGGATAATAGTGTCTATATCGGGCGCGGCGCGCATCTTTTCGGTAATCTGGCGGGTGAGCTGCTCGCGGGTGGCCTGTTTTTGGGTGTCCTCAAAGAGACGCAGGTTTTCCAGGGTTTGGGCCAGTTGTTCCGAAACTGTTTCGACCAGCGCCACTTCTTCAGCCGTCCACTGGCGGTCCGGGATCAAATCCTGCAAGCTCAGCGTACCGATGACCTGGCCGCGCAGAGCGATAGGCGCGACAATGGCCGGCTCGGTGCTGTGGCCGTTAGCCTTGACTCCGGCCACAACTTTGGTTTTACCTTCATCAATCACTTCATTCTGCAATCCGGCCAGTTTGGCGTCGAGCCTGGCCGGTTCAATATTCAAGGCCAGATTATCAACCGCTTGATGTTCAATGCGCATCGCCCCTTGATGCTGCTCGCTCAAGAAATGTTCCCACTCCCGCTGGACATATTGGCGATAGGCAGCCTCAACCTCGGCCAGCAAGCGTTCTTGCTCAAGTTCGGCCTGCTTGCGTTCGGTGATATCGGTAAGCAAGTTGGCTAGATAGAGAGGTTGGCCATTTTTGTCACGCACTAAAAAGAGGGTATTCAAGGTGGGGATAAGACGGCCATCTTTTGAGGCAATCGGCAATTCACCACTCCAGCTTCCTTCCCGGACGACAATCGGGAAGATTTCAGCCAGGAGTCGCTGCTGCGCATCTGCGGGGTAATACATTGTGACCGGCCGGCCGTAGACATCCTCCGGTTTGGCTTCCCCAAACAGGCGGCACAGAGTCGAGTTGATGTAGCTGACATTTCCTTCAAGATCAGCCCAGCCGATACCCTGGCCCGAGGCTTCCACGAACTGGCGGAAGCGATCGGCAGCAGCCAGGGCTTCTCTCACCTGGACTAACAGACGTTCGCGTTCAAGTTCGGCCTGTTTCCGTTCAGTGATGTTTTGAACAAAGCCCAGCACACCCGACACCTGGTTTTGGGCGTCGCGCAGGGGCACTTTGATCGTACTCAAAAAGGCGGGTTGACCATCCAGCATGGCCGGTTCTTCGGCAATGAATTTGGTCTCGCCGCTGTTCATCACCTCGCGGTCATCAGCCCAAAAACCTTTGATGCCTTTCTCGGCATTGCCCTTGACAATCTCTTCAGGAAAACCGATTTCGAGATCATTTTTACCGACAAACTCCTCCGGGGGCAGGTGCATCGAGTTAGCATAGCTCTGATTAACCAGGCGATAACGATGGTTTTGATCTTTGATGAAAATCCAGTCCGGCGTGGAGTCAATTACCGTGCGCAGGAGCGCTTCATTTTGCCGCATCATCTCTTCTGTCTGCTTGCGCTCGGTCACATCGTAGAAAGCAGCCAGCATGGCGGGCTGACCGGCAAAAACGAGCGGCTGCATTGATACCAGCACCCAGAAGGGCGTCCCATCCGCTTTTTTGACGTGGAGTTCATAATCATGCAGCCGGCCCTCTCGCTTAAGGGTAGCCAGCAGCGGCGCGCGGTCCGCCGGATCGTAGTAAAAGTCCGGCGTCTGTTGACCGATCAGGTCAGCAACAGCCAGGCCAAAGGTCCGGCCCAGTTGCTCGTTGCCATACAAAATTAAACCATCAGAGATGCTACTGATCAGGATGGGGATGGGTGAAGTTTCGGCAATAACCCGGAAGCGCTCCTCACTTTCCTTAAGGGTTTCTTCCGCCCGTTTGCGCTCGGTGATGTCTACGGAGATACCCAACAGGTATTTGGGCTGCCCATCGGCGCCATAAACGGGCGTTTTTCTGGTATAGAGCCAGCGCGTTCCCTTATCTGTGGTCTCAAGGGGTTCTTCCGGGATTTCCACCAACTCACCTTTGGCCAGCGCTTCCCGATCTTTAGCCACAAAGAAATCGGCCTCTTCTTTGGGGAAAAAGTCATAATCGTTTTTACCGATCATATCTTCCGACTTCCGGCCCAGTAATTCCAGCCCGGTCTTATTCCAGCGGACGTGACGCAACTCTTTGGCCTCTTTGATAAAGAGCATCACTGGCAGGTTTTCGATAACCGAGTCGAGAAAATTCCGAGACTCCTCCAGCTCAGCCGAGCGCTTAGATAATTCTTCTTCAGCCTGCTTGCGCTCGGTAATATCCTGGAAAATAGCTACGCTGGCGCTGACACTGCCCTGGGCGTTACGGATAGGCGCGCCGACCACTTGCAGTAAGGTTCGCCGGCCATTCGGGCGGCGGACTTCCATGTCGTCTATGGTGATGCTTTCACCCAATAAACCTCGCGCTAGCGGCGTCTGGTCGGGTGGATACAGGGTATCCGTGCCATAGCGATAGGTCGCATACATTTCCGCCGTTTCTTTTTTATTGACATCGAGGGCAATGCCCCGACCAAGCAACTGCTTCACCTGCTCATTAGCCAGCAGCGGCTTACCCGAGGGTGCTTCAGCCACAAAAACCCCGGCCGGCATGTTATCCAACACCGCCTGCAGCGTGCGGCGCTGGCTGTCGAGTTCAACAGTCAGGTGTTCCTGGGCAGCCAGGGCATCCTGTACCTGTTCTAGCAGGCGTCGGCTTTCAATGTAACCGCTCAAGCGGCTGGCGATACCCCCGATCAGGGCGCTTTCTTCATCCAGAAATTCCTGCTTTTGCATATAGGAGATGTAAATCCGCCCCAGCACTTCGCCGCCAATGCGCAGAGCGTGGGTCATCTGGCAGGGCAGCTCAATTGCCTGCTGCCGGCCGTAAATCTGGCCCTCATACTCAACTGCGGCCTGGCACAAGTCCGGATAGCGCATCGCCGGAGGAATGCGCTCGGTGACCCATTGCAGCAATTCCGGCACCGGTGGTGACTCGACAATCTCCCGACTAATTTCATTCAAGCAGTTCAGTTCTTGAACGCGCTCACTTAACAACAGTTGGGTTTGTTGCTGCTCGGCAAACGAGCGCGCATTTTGCAAGGCTGCCGCCACCTGACCGGCCAGGATCGTTTGGATCTGCACATCTTCATTGCTAAAGTAATCAACTGCATCCGCCTGCACGTCCAGCACGCCCAACAATTGTTCACCCCTCATCAGCGGCACGGCCATTTCGGCGTGGGTATCGGGCAGTAACGGGTTCGGTAAAAACCCGGGGGCCTGGCGGACGTCATTAGCAACTACACCCTGCCGGGTCCGCGCCGCCTGGGCTACTAACGAACGTTCCCGTTCGAGGGGAATGCTCCAGCCCTGTGCTACCATTTGCCGTCCGACTTCACCCGCGCCGGCAGCCAACACCAGGGTGTCACCAGCCTCGTTAAGCAGATAGATGTGGGCATGATACAACTTGAAACTGTGCTTGGTCAGGTCCACCACTTCCTGTAATAGTTTGTCGGTTTCCAGGATGGTGGCGGTTGCGGTTCCTACCTGGGCCACCGTTTGCAGTTCCGCCGCCCGCCGGGCTAATACTTCCTCGGCCTGCTTACGCTCCGTAATATCGTGGACAAAGACCAGCAAGCCCCAGACCTCGCCGTTAGCATCCCGCAGCGGCGACTTGGCCGTACTTAAAAAGGCCGCTTTGCCATCCACAACAGTGGGTTCCTCAGCAATAATCTTTATCTGCCCGCTATTCATTACCTCCAGGTCGTCTGCCCAAAAACCCCGGATGCCTTTTTCCGGATTGCCTTTAACAACCTCTTCTGGAATACCCAGATCCAGGTCTGTTTTACCCAGGAGGTCTGCGGGGGTTAAATGGACCGAGTCGGCAAAGCTCTGGTTGACCAATCGGAAGCGATGCTCGCGATCCTTGACCAAGATCCAATCCGGGGTGCTGTCAATAATGGTCCGCAGCAGGGCTTCATTTTGCCGCAGCGTCTCTTCTGCCCGCCGGCGCTCGGTAATATCCCGGACGACCACAAAGACTTCATCGGCCACCTCACTGGGGACCATCCAAATTTCCTCAAACTTGGTTTCGCCCTCGCGGGTAAAGCTATGCTCATAACTTTGGGGCTGCCCGGTCTGCAGGGCTAGCTGGATATAATGCATACGCTTTTGGGCTACTTCCGGAGGAGCCACCTCAAACAGATTCTTGCCGATCAGCTCACTAGGGGAACGAAATGCCTGGAAATCTCTGGAGGGCTTGATGTCCAGGTAGGTACCATCGGCGCGATAGCGAATGATGAGATCAGGGATAGCGTTCAATAAGACCCGGTTACGGGTTTCGCTTTGACGCAGCGCCTCTTCCGCTCGTTTGCGCTCGGTGATATCGCGGGCAAAAGCTAAAACGCCCCCTATCTCTCCATCGGCATCGCGCAACGGCGTCTTGATCGTATGGAATGTATGGGTCACTCCATCAATGGTCGCCGGGTCATCCGGATAAATCTGAGTTTGACCGCTATCCATCACCAAGCGGTCATCCGCCCAGAACCCGCGGATCCCTTTTTCAGGATTGCCTTTCACCAACTCCTCAGGGAAGCCCAGCTCCAGATCATTCTTGCCAATAAACTCTTCGGGCCTCAGATGCAAGGCATCCGCGTACCCCTTGTTAACCAACCGATAGCGATGCGTCTGATCCTTAATAAAAATCCAATCGGGGGTGGCATCAATAACCGTGCGCAGCAGGGCCTCGTTTTGCTGTAAGGCTTCCTGGGCCTGCTTTTGCGCGGTGATATCACGGTGCACGGCCAAAAAGCCGATGATGTTTTCCTGCTCGTCCAGAATGGGCGTGTTATTACCGGCAATGTTGACCAGCCGTCCATCTTTGGCTTTGTTTACAATCTCTCCGGTCACGCTCTCTTTAGCCAGCAGTGTTGCCCAAAAGTGCTGATAGCGTTCTTGCGGGATCAGGCCGGATTTCAAAATTTGGGGAGTCTGGCCGATAGCCTCCTCACGGCTAAAGCCATAGATTTTTTCAAAGGCTGGATTGACATAGGTTATAACGCCCTCAGGATTGGTTAAGAAGAAAGCGTCGTTTGAGCGTTCAATCCCCAGTTTAAATTTCAACAGATCTTCTTCCGCCTGTTTGCGCTCGGTAATGTCGTCCAAAATACCAAGCAAGATTTCCGGTTTGCCATCGCTGTCATAGATGGGCACCTTCACGGTGTGAGCCAGCATGAGGCCCCGGTTCGTCGTCACTACTTCCAGCGGAATGTCAACAACCTGCCCCTCCTCCATCACCGCCACATCGGTTTGGCGGTAGTAGTCAGCCTCTTCCTCGGTTTCAAAAAGTTCATAATCATTTTTGCCCAGCATCGCTTCACGTTTAACACCAAAAAGCTCCTCCATTTTGGCGTTCCAAATCGAGAAACGGTACCCATTCTGAGCATCTTTGGTAAAAATGGCTACCGGCAAATTTTCAATAATCTTAGTTAGAAACTCCTGCTGCCGCTGGAGGGCTTTCTCGGCCTGCTTGCGCTCGGTGATGTCGTGGACGAAGCCCAGCACACCCCAAACCTGGCCGTGCGTGTCCTGCAAGGGCACTTTGACCGTACTCAGGAAGACAGGCTGGCCATCCACCACCGCCGGTTCCTCGGCAATGAACCTGGTTTGACCGCTGTCCATGACCTCGCGGTCATCGGCCCAGAAGCCGCGAATGCCTCGGGCAGGGTTGCCTTTGACAATATCCTCTGGAAAACCCAACTCCAGGTCATTCTTGCCGATGAAATCAGCCGGGGTTAAGTGCAGCGAGTTGGCATAGCTCTGGTTGACCAGGCGGTAGCGGTGCTCTCGATCTTTGATGAAGATCCAGTCTGGGGTGGAATCAATAATAGTCCGCAGGATTGTTTCGTCTTGGGGCAGTATCTGCTGTACCGGCAGAGGTTCGATACTCGGTTTGGCTACCCCAAGCTGCTTTTTTAGCTCAAGACACTCAGCCTCAAGGGCTTTCAGTCGAGCCACTTCCTGGTGCAATTCGGCTAATTCACTCAAAAGTTCAGCTCTAGTTTTATACAGTTCATTCATGGAGGTTCAGCTCCCTCAAGTTACTTCTTATCCTATTTGCGGCTCGTATCGCCAACCGGTTTATCGTCGGAAGCCAGCCGGAGGTCCACTACAGCCCTGGAGACACTCAAGTTTTTAGCTAATTCTTCGGCAGC
This sequence comes from Chloroflexota bacterium, assembly GCA_016860845.1. The sequence continues at coordinate 50,426 of BOKF01000009.1, read as the reverse complement.
GATCTTCAAAGCTGTCTCGATATCACGGCTGGCCCGAACCTTCTCGGTAATTTGGCGGGCCAACTGTTCACGCGCCGCCCGCTGTTGAGTTTGCTCAAAGAGGCGTAGATTCTCGGCTTTTTGAGCAAGTTGTTGAGCCACCGCCGCCACCAGGCCCTGAGTATCTGCAGATAAGGCCCGCCGGGGCGGTACTTTGACGGTAAGTTGACCGATGGATTCATTTTGAATCACAAGTGGCGCTACCAGTTCTTTGCCGTCGCTGGCTGTTTCTGGGTCAACAGCCGAAACCGGGGCTATGTCCACCAGATCATAGGCAAAGCCCAAACCTTCTCGACGCGAAGCTAACCGTTCTAACCAGCTTTGGCGAGTCAATTGCCTGACTGCCTCCTCAGCTTTGTGCTGAGCTTCTTGGGACAGGACCCACTGCTGCGCACTATTTATGGAAATGGCCAATTGGGTGGCCATCGCTTCAAATACGGTCACATTATTTTCGGTAAAGGTGCCAGTCTTATCAGCCTGCATATCCAACACCCCAATAACCCGACCTTCCACTACCAGCGGAATGGCTAACTCAGAACGGGTTTCCGGTAAGAGGGGGTTCGGCTTGTGAATATCGCTGTTTTGGGTATCAGCTACCACAATGGATTTACCCTCAGCCGCTACCCGCCCGACAATGGAACCAAGTCCAATAGGGAGTTGATGGCGACGGGCGACCAATTCCTGGCCCACACTCCCCGTACCGGCCCGTAAGATGAGGTTTTGTTCTAAATCATCTACAAAGTAAACCTGGGTATAGTACAGGTTGAACTGGGTACGGATATATTCAGTAATCGTGGGCAGCAGCTCATCCAGGTTACGGATAGCGGCAGCACGCTGGCCAACCTCCATGGAGAGGGCCAATTCCGTGGTGCGGTCACGCACTTGGTCTTCCAGGGTATCAATTGAATGGCTTAACTGAGAGGCCAAAGTGTTAAAAGCCGTAGCCAGTTCTCCAATCTCATCCCTGGAGTTAATTTCAACCCTGGCAGCCAACTTCATTTCGCCGCTTTTAATCCCTTGAATGGCTGTAAGCAGCTTTGCCAGGGGATTAGTGACCCAAGCCGAAAGTGCAAAAATCAATACGGTGATGGCCACACCCAGAGAAACAAGGGCGACCGCTCCCGAAAAAATTATCAGCCGGTTGGTCTTTTGAGTGACAAGCTCAATCGGGAAGCCCAACCTGATAGCGCCCCCATGGGTGCCGCTACGGTCAAAAATTGGGATGAAGACATCATAGAATTGTCCTGTCTGATCCGAATAGAATTGGACGACATTCTCTTCACGCTGGACAGCCCCTAAAACGGTCACCTCTGTAATCATTTGGTCCTGTTGCGACGGGTCGTTGTGGAAAAGAACTTTGCCATCAGGGTTAACAATCATGGCATAGGTTACGTCCTCATAGGTATTGACCGCATTCTGCAACTGCTTATCAAAACCTTCCAACTCTTCTAATGGTATGCCCAATTCTAATAGCCTATCTAATTGAGACTTGATGCCCTGTCCGATAATCAGCGTTCTTGACTGGAGGGCATCAGTCTGTTCTTGCGAAAAGACATAGGTGTTCACCAGCGTGGTAACTGCAATGGAAAAAATTAAAATTACCACAGTAATGAAAATAATCTTGAACCGTAAACTAAAGACCATCTTGTTCCTCCGGGCAAGTTTTTTCAACCACCCTGGCCGAAATTCTTAAACACCTCAACCGGTATGGATCTTTCCGAACGCGGGTATCCCATACTTTCTCAAAAGAGAATATCACACAACCATAGCTTCCCAACAGAGGCAAAAGCCACCAAAAAACAAGGTTCATGGTACTTGACAATTTTTCCCAAAAGTCATTTAACCTCTAGTTTGACCACTGTTTGCGGCGCTTGCAGGCTCAAGCCCACTTCCTTCACCGCAATCTTGAGGGCTTCTTCCAGCGATTGGGCAGCCTGGATTTTTTCGCCAATTTCGTTGACTCGTCTTTCACGAGCAGCGCGTTGCTGGCTTTCGTCAATCAGCCGGATATTTTCAGCCGCCTGGACAAATTGCTCACTAATCGCCTCGATCAGGGCCATCTCTTCGGGCGACCAGACTCGCCGTTCGTCCGTTTCTTGCAAGCCGAGGACGCCAATCATTTCACCCCGGACGGTGAGCGGGACGATTAGACCGGCATCGGTTTCATTCGCCGAACCGGGGTCAATTAAACCTGATGGCTGGTCGCCAATCACGACTCGTCGTTCGGTCATTACCTGGGTAATCTCAGGTAACAAATTATCTCCCAGAGGTGTGATGCCCTCCCGGACTTGTTCGTAGCTCAAAGTTGCCAGCCTATCGCGGTAGGTTTCCCAGGCCTGGACCGTATAGCGGCGCTGGGTTCGCTCAACTTCGGCCAAGGCCGACCGAGTCTCTTCGAGGAGACGGATGTTGTCAATAGCTACTGCTGCTTGACTTATAAACGAGCGATTGAGGCGGATATCACGCTCTGTAAATTTGTAAACTTCTTCTATTTCAAGCAATAAACTCCCTAATTGGCGCGAACCAACCCACAACGGCAGTACAGCCATCGCATGAACATTTAACTGTTGTAATATAGCTAAGGTAGTTGGATCAATTCGCTCATCATGCTGGATATCGTCAAAGAAAAGCGGCTCAGAAGTGATAAGTAACCCAAGTGCCGCAAACGTTGCTTTTGGATATCGCACCCCAACAGGTGTGGGTAACGTTCCCTGGCCGCTATGCCAGTTGGCTACTACGGTCATCGTTTCCAATTCACCGGCTGAGTCGAGTTCAAACATTACTAACAGGGCCCGGTTGATAACCGGTATGGCTAGCTCCTCAACCACGGCAGCAACGATCTCTTGTGGATTATTCGCCTGACTGATACGGCGACTGGCTTCGTAGAGATTTGCTGCTTCAGTCAATAACTGTTCACGTTGAGTTATGTCCCGGACAAAGCCCAGCACGCCCCACACATCTCCACTGGCATCACGCAAAGGTACTTTAATCGTGCTGAGGAAGACCGGCTGACCATCCACCACCCCCGGTTCAACGTCAATCACCCGGATTTGGCCGCTGTCCATCACCTCACGGTCATCCGTCCAAAAACCACGAATGCCCTTCTCTGGATTGCCTTTGATAATCTCTTCAGGAAAGCCGATATCCAGATCATTCTTGCCGATGAACTCATCAACCGGGACATGCATGGAGTCGGCGTATGACTGGTTCACCAGGCGATAACGGTGCTCCCGGTCTTTTACAAAGATCCAGTCCGGGGTGGCATCAATAATAGAGCGCAGTAACTGTTGGGATTGCTCAACATCAGTCAGGGCTGCTTCGGTTTGCTGGTACTGGCCGGCATTTTGCAGGGCAACGGCCACCTGGCTGGTCAGGGTGGTCATAACCCGCACATCGTCGCTGGTAAAACGCCCGGTCACATCGGCCTGCACGTCGAGCACCCCCAACACCTCATCGCCAACGACTATGGGTACGGCCAATTCGGCCGCCGTATCGGGCAAAAGAGGGTTGGGCATAAAATCAGGATTCTGGCGCACATCATTGACCATGACGCCCTGGCGACTCCGGGCAGCTCGCGCCACCAGGGAGCGTTCGTGGGTCAAGGGAATGTTCCAGCCCTCGGTGATCATGCGCCGGCCAACCTCACCGGCGCCAGCCGCCAATTTGAGCGTATCGCCGGTTTCATTTAACAAATAGATATGGGCGTGGTATAGGCCAAAGCGCGTTTTGGTCAAATCGGCTACTTCTTGCAGCAGTTGGTTGGTGTCCAAAATCGTCGAAATTACCGTGCTGACCTGAGCGACCGTCTCCATTTCTACGGCCCGTTTCTGCGTTTGTTCCAGCAGCCTGGATCTTTCCAGCGCTTCAGCCACCTGTTCAGCCACGGCATCTAAGAAGGCTTGATCTTCAGGTGGCAATGGCTCATCGGCCTCAGTTTGAATTCCGAGGGCGCCGATAAATTCACCATGCACGGCCAACGGCCTGGCGATAAGGCGGCCATTACCCGCAGTCATCTGGCTGGCTAACTCTTTTTGGGCGTTTCCATTATGCGCCAATCCCAACTCAGCCATCGTGGTCGCCTGGACCGAGGTTTGATCAAACAGGTAAGCTGAGGTCGCCCGCTCCCGCACCGATTGGAAGGCTTGCCAGCCTTCGCGGCTCATCAGGCGCTGGAGTGCATTCAACTCACGCACACGATCTTCCAATTCTTCCGTCCGGGCCTCAACCAGCTCCTCTAGCCGGTCGCGGTATTTCTTTAATTCTTCTTCAGCTTGCTTCTGTTCGGTAATATCCCGAAAGGCTTCGATCGCCCCAACCAGGTTGCCCTGGGAGTCATACAACCCGGCTGCGCTCAAGTCATAATAGCGTTCTATGCCTCTGGGGAAAACGCGGTTTTCGGCTAAAAGGCTACGGCCTTCACGCCGGACATTGGTATAGTTCTTGGCTATCTCCTCCTCCGGCTCAAAGATCAGGTCAATGAGCAGCGGGCGGCGCTTACCAAAAAACGGCAAAGCATACTCGTAATTGCCTTTACCCAGGATATCCTCGGCCTTAACCCCGGTGACCTCGGCAATAGCCTGGTTCCAGGCAATGACCTTCCCCTCCCGGTCAATCACAAAAGTAGGGGTAGGTAAAAAGTTGATGATATCGCCCAGTCTACGCTCAGATTCTTGCAGGGCCAGCTCGGACTGCCTCTGCTCGGTAGCATCCCGCAGGGTCTGAATAGCGCCAACAATATTCCCCTGTGCGTCATACATGGGGGCCGCCGTGCCCACAAAATAGCGTTCCTGTCCTCGTGGAAAAACGTGCGCTTCGGCGCTGAGGGTATCACCTTCTCGCCGGACATTGAAATATTTCTGCTCAATCTTTTCTAACGGCTCAAAGACCAGGTCAATTAAAATGGGCCGGCGTTCACCGTAGAAGGCCAGGGCATATTCGTAATTGCCTTTACCCATAATATCTTCAGCCTTAACGCCCAGGGCTTCTTCGATAGCCTGGTTCCAGGCAATTACTTTGCCTTCCCGATCAATTACAAAGGTAGGGCTGGGTAAAAAGTTAATGATATTGGCTAATCTGTGCTCAGATTCTTGGAGCGCCTCTTCAGCTCTTTTCTGCTCAGTAATATCCTCATACATGCCCAACACAGCCACAACATTACCTTCAGCATCATGTATCGGCACCTTGCTGGTGCGCAGCCAAATCTTCGTACCGGCTGCAGTGGTTTGTGGCTCTTCGTAGTTGAGCTTGGGCTGACCCAGCTCCATCACCTGACGGTCATCAGCCTGGTAAAGTTCAGCTTGCTCTCGCCAAACCATCTCAAAATCAGTCTTCCCGATGATTGCCTCGGGTGAAGGCAGATTTGCATCCTCGGCAAAAGCAAGGTTACAACCCAGGTAAGTGAGATTACTGTCCTTCCAAAAGATACTTTGCGGAATGTTGTCCATCACCACCTGCAATAACTGCTGGCTTTGACGAAGCGATTCTTCCGCTTCCTTCCGCTTGGTAATATCCAAGCTCATCCCAACCAGACCAACCACCTGGTTATTTTCATCAAACAGAGGCAATTTATTGGTCAAGTACCACTTTTTGTGGCCTGCACTATCAATCGCCGGTTCGACCAGATCGAGGAGAGGCTGGCCCGACCGGATAATCGCCTCTTCGTCGGCAAAATATTGTTCGGCCAATTCGTGAGGGAAAAAGTCAAAATCGGTTTTGCCAATCACCTGGTCTAGCCGGTCAATCCCCATCACGTTCAAGTGGGCCGCATTGGTAAAGATAAAACGGCTGGCCGTGTCTTTTACAAAGGCATTCGTATCGGGTAATTTATCAATGAGGCTGCGCAACAAATTGCGTTCTCGAATCAATTCCGCCTCAGCTTGTTTGTAGCGGCTGATATCGTGGATAGAAACCTGTAGGTAAGCTTTACCTTCAAATTCAACCCCACTTAGGGCCATCTCGGTGAATACCGTTTCATCCGTAGAGGTCTGGCAGAGCCATTCAAATCGTTGGGGCCGACCGGCCAGGGCCGCCGCCATTTTCTCCGGCAGCGCCTGGGCTGAATTACTGCCATCCGGCTGCATGAGCGGTGAAAAATGGAGCAGGGTTTGGTTTAACAGTGTCTCCTGGGAACAGCCTAATAAAGCAGCGGCGCTGGCATTGGCCTCCACAATTTGGCCTGCCTGGATGACCAGGAGCGCCTCACCGGCCGTTTCAAATAATCGTCGGCATAAATTCTGTTTATCACTCATTTTGCGCTTCCTCTTGTTCGTCAGAACCAGGCCCCAGGTAGATAAAGGCGGGCCGGCCCAGGGCCTGACCTACTTCACGGGCCACGGTACGCATGACGGTATCCACGTCAACCGAACCGCGAATACGGGTAGTGACTTCACGCAGCAGTTGCTCGCGCCGGACCCGGGCCTGAACTTGTTCAAAAAGATGGCGATTCTCCAAATGGTTGCTCAAGCGGCTGGCTATTCCACCCAATAGGGCGCTTTCCTCGTTGAGAAAGTCGTATTTCGCGGTATAGGCAATATAAATTCGCCCCTTTATCTGACCGCCAATATAGAGACCATGTGTCATTTGGGTGGACAACTTGACCGCTTCCGGCACTCCGTAAACTTGTCCCTCATATTCAATCGCTACCTGGCATAGGGCGGGATACTGCATGGCCGGGGGAACTCGCCTGGCCACCCATTCCAGCAGGTCCGGTACCGGCGGCGAAACTTCCAGTTCACGTCCGATGTCGTTCAAACAGGTTAATTCTGCGGCGCGTTTGGCCAGCGTTTCTTCGGCTTGCCTGCGGTCAGTGATGTCCATGATAGAAACAATGACCTTGGCATAGGTGTCCTCGTATCCCGGCGCGATGGACCAGCTCAAGGATACATGTATCTTTGACCCGGTTAAGGTATGATGAATGCTCTCGCCTTGAAACCGGGTTCGGCCTTCAGCAATAGCGATCATCTCTTCCCGGAAAGAAGCCAAGGTTTCCGGGCCAAAAATCCGGCCTAACCCATTGAAGAATTCGGCTTTATCGGCAGCCTGATAGAGCTTGAGTGTCACCATGTTGACATCCACAACCTGGGCCAGGTCAGCGCAGTAGCGCACTATCTCAGGCTGTTGCTCAAAAAAGGCTCTAAAATCGGCCACGCCCTGACGGTGTAACTCGTCGCTATAGGCCTTGACCGCCGAAAAATCTTCTTCCCAAATCGCAATGGGCGAGTCTTCATACAAACTCCGATACCGTTCCTCACCCTGGCGCAACGCCTCTTCAGCCCGTTTGCGCTCGGTGATATCGCGGACAATGAGCAGGACTTCATCTTTGCCACTGGGTACGATTCGGGCCTCCTCATAGCGTATTTCATCCTCTAGAGGAAGCTGATACTCGAAGATTTGAATCTCGCCGGTTTGCAGGGCTTGGTTCACATGCTGCATGCGCCGGGTAGCCATCTCTGCCGGCAGTACCTCATATTCGGTTTTGCCTAAAAGTTCACTGGCAGATCCCAATATCTGCATGCCTTTTGGCACCTTGAAATCCAGATAGACGCCATCTTGGTTGAGCCGAATCATCAAATCCGGGATAGCGTTTAAAAGGGCGCGGTACATTACTTCACTTTTACCCAGGGTGTCCTCGGTCCGCTTACGCTCGCTAATATCTTCAGAAATACCAAGCAGATATTTTGGTTCACCATCCGCGCTCTGGATGGGTATTTTCCTGGTATGCAGCCAGCGGACACCTTGATGAGCGGTATGGATTGACTCTTCAGGAATATCCAACTCCTGATCCCCGGCCAAGACAAGCCGGTCTTTATCCGTAAAAAAATCGGCTTCGTGCGGAGGGAATAAATCATAATCGTTTTTACCCAGGATTTCTTCTTGATTAAAGCCAAACAACGCTTCGCTGGCTTTGTTCCAGAGGACAAAACGCAGCTCCTGGGCTTCTTTTACAAAAATTGGAGTGGGGAGATAATTGATGATAGCCTTAAAAAAATTTTGTTCAGCTTCCAGTTCAGCTATGCGCTGCTGCGCCTGCTGGAGCAGGCGCGATTTTTCAGCCAGTTGTTCCTGGAGCGGCCGGCTGGGGACTGATTGATCAGACTTATCATCGTGATTTTTTGGGTGAATTCGCGCTATCTTGTTCATCTTTAGAATTTCCTAACCTCATTCCAGGTGGGTTAAACGGTTACAGACTCCGCCCTGGGATCCTGTTCAGGCTTGCCATTGGCAGCAGCCTCATTCAGCTTGACCTCAGCCGGCCCCTCGACTTCCGGCAAGTCCATCCGGACAAATGTACGAGCGGGATTTAAGGCCCGGGATAATTCTGTCACCGCTACTTTGAGCAGGGACTCCAGATCGGGCGCGCGGCGCATTTTATTAGAGATTTGACTGATAAGCTGCTCGCGGCTGGCCCGCTCCTGGGTTTCGTCCAGCAAGCGCAAGGTCTCGGCCGCCTGGGCCACCTGGTCAACTACGGCACTGATGAGGGCTAACTCACTTTCCGTCCATTCTCGCGGGGTATTACTTTCGTGCAGTTGCAAATCACCAATGACGATGTCTCGCAGCAAAATTGGCGCCACCAGGGCGTACTGCTCAACCGGGTCATCCTGCTGGTCATTAAAATTGACCACAGTTGGTTTCTTGTGCATCAAAGCTTGTTGTTGAGCCTTTCCGATAATGGCTTCGTCAAGTGAAGCTGACTCGCCCAGGCTAAATTGAACTCGTCCAACATTCTTACGGGTTACCCGGGTTCGGTCCCAGGATTGCTCAACATAGCGCCGTTGAAGTTCGCCAGCCTCGTCCAGAGCGGCCTGAACTTGGGTGAATTGGCGGGCATTACGGATGGCCACCGCTACCTGATTAGCCAGCGAACGCAGGATATCAGCATCAGTTTCATCCAGGCTGTCTACTTTATCCACCTGTACGTCCAAGACACCCACGACCTGATCTTCCAGGTTAATGGGGACTGAAATCTCGGCTTTGGTGTCAGGCAGCAAGGGGTTAGGCAGCCAGCCTTCTACCATCCAATCCTGCAAGGATTTACCCTCACGCAAATGTTGCGCCAGAGCCAGCACGGGCAGATAGCCCTGCAAGTAAGGATGCTGGCCGATGACCACCTGGGCCAGGCCGTCTTTGATCGCCTCAAGAGTTTCCACCACCAAGTCGTAACCGGCAATCAGCCATGCGGCGTTTGTCTGCTGCTTAATTTTGGCCAGGCTGGGCACATCTGGAGCCGACAGGCCAACCGCGGCCACCAGGTCGGGTTGAGCTTTGACCAATTCCGCCCAAGTTTGATAGTTAAGCTGCGGGTCGAGCGTCGTCTCATAGAGGGGGGTGATGGTATAACCGCTGTTTTCCAGACCCTTCTTAAAGCCCTCATACCTGGCGCTGATGACAACTTCGGCGGTGGTACATGCGCCTAAAACGATGACCCCGCTCAAATGTCCGGCGTCAAGCAGAAACTTTTTGAATTCATTGGCCAAGATAAAACCTGACTGATAGCCATCCTGTCCAAACCAGGGCCAGGCGGCTAATTGCGGACCGGTGCTGTTCGCCGTGACTACCGGAATACCCGCTTGAGCTGCCCGGCTAAAGGGTCCTGGCCAGGGGTCCTCCAACTCTGGAATAACCACCAGGCCGTCTTTTCCAGCCTGAACCATTTGCTCAAAAAGGCTGACCGCTTCAATCTTGTCGCCATGCCGGCCCGGCGCTACCACTTCAATCTCCAGGCCCAGGTCGCGGGCGGCGTCTTCAGCGCCCTGCTTGATGGCCTGGGTAAAGTCGCCCAGAAAGTGCAGCACGTAACCCAGCTTGAGCGGCCTGGCTGATTGGGTTAAAGCCGCAGTCATGGCCTCAAAGTCAACAAAGGTGCGGTCAATATCATCGTGATACCAGCCGGTTTGCAGGGCTGGATCGGCTTCACGCCGGTAGATCAACTCGATGTTGGTTTGAGTGACAACTTCGGGCAGGATCATGCGGGCCAGGTTAGGGGCCAAAACGACCGCGTTTTTGGCGGCGGCGCGACCCACCAACCCCTTACCCACCGGAATCGTATGTCCTCGGGCCAACATAGCCTGGCCGGCCTCCCCGGTGGCGCTGGTTAAAACTAAATTCTGGCCTGGTTCATCCAGTAAATAAATCTGGGTATGGTAGTAATTGAAAGCGTTTTGCACCTGCTCCACCACTTCGGCCATCAGTTGCTGTTGATCCAGCACGGTCGAAAGGCGGTGGCTGACTTCGGCATTGGTCGCCAGCGCCTGGGTGCGTCGCTCCAGACGGGCCAGGGTTTGCCGGAGCTGGCCGGTCATCGTATTAAAAGTGGCGGCCAGCCTACCGATTTCGTCCCTCGCCTCTACCGCAGCCTGGGCGGAGAAGTCGCCGCCGGCAATTTGGGCGGCCACAGTGGTAAGGCGGGTGATGGGCTTCACCATCAGTCGCGCCACAAACATGGCCAACAAAACAGCCAGGAGCAGAGCGCCCAGGCTGGCCAGCAAGGCAATCTGAGTCGCCTGCTCTGCTGGGGCCAGCGCCTCCGCCGTATTCTGGTCAACCAACAGTTTCCAGTTTAACTGTTGGATCAGCTCTGTCTCATCATCTCCTTCACGTTCCACTATCGGCGCCTGACTGACCAGGCGGGACTCACCCTGGAAGGTGAGATGATCATAGGGTGCGTCAGCCAGAGTGTTGAGCTGCGCCAGGGTCGCTGGCTCAACCGGCTCCAGCCGGCCATCGGAGTAGAGGATCTGGCCACTCGGCAGGAGCAAATTAGAGTGACCGGTTTGCCCAACCCGGGCCGAGGCCAGCCCCTCGGTCAGCGCTGCCAGGCTGTAGGTGCTGCGCAGCACGCCAATGACCTTCTGGTCGAAACGACTCCGCACCGGCACGGCCATGATCACCCCAACGGCCGAGATCTGGTTGTTGAACTCCGGCTGGCCAATGTAAATGCTGCCCTCACCCTGGTTATAAGCAGCCTGCCACCACGCCTCAGCAGAGTAATCGTAATTGGCCGTCCGTTGGGTGGCTCCGACAAGTTCTCCGTATTGATTGGTCACGAACATTTCGATGAAGCCAGGAAATTTCTGCTGGAACTCGCGCAAAATGAGACTGGCCTTGTGGCCCAACACACTGCTAACCAGGGGGTCGTTATCCGCCAGCACATCCCATTGCAGATCAAGCCGCCGGATTTGCTCCTGAAGCGCTGCCGGATCACCGCTGTTGTGGGCACGGTTGGCCTCGACCACGTCGCGAAAAATGGGATTTAGCCCAAAGACTTTTAAGGTCTCCAACTGCCGGTCTAACAATTCGGCGATCTGTTGTGCTTTCACCTCGGCCAGGGCGTGCAGGTTTATCCCCCCCTGCTCGGTCAGGCCGGTCCGGATCACTTGATTGACGACGAGGGTGACCACGCCGAGCGACAGCACGACCACCGCCAAAAAAGCCAGAACGAGTTTGACCCGCAGCGATAGGTGAGCGAAAGTGGGGGAGACAACCTGCCGGCTAATGACCAAAATCGTGAGCGCCACCGCGCCGATAAATAACCAAACTGCATCCGCCGCGCTGAAATCCACCAGAGTAAGATAGAGCACCAGCCCATAGCCAAAGCCCACGGCTAAAAAAGGCAGAAACTTGGTAAACCGATCGAGCGTGCTGGCCAGCTTGGATGCTGGAGCTGAAGCGGGCGACACGTACAGTTGGCGCAGCGCGGCCCAAATGAAAAAGGCGCTGGCGATCACCCAACCGCTGTCAACCCAGCCGCCGGTCTCATACGTTCCGTTCAGACTGGTGTAGAGAAACACCATGTCCGCAGCCACAAACAAGATTATCCCCACCAGAAAGAGGAGCAGGGCGGCGCCGGTATCCCGGTCGGGCCGGCGGAAGAGAACGGCGATGATGCCGCCTAACACCACCAGATCGCCAATCGGATAGGCCACCGCAATCACCTGGGCCAAGAAGTCGCCTTGATTGGCCGCAGCCGTAGACACGATGACGAAGTACCAGACGAACATCGTCGCCACTGTCATTACGATAAACAGATTCAGCAGAAATTCCCAACGCTCGCGGCGGTTCAGCGGGGCGCCGGGCAGGCTGAGCAAGCCCCATAATACCAGGGGGTAAAAAGCGAGATAGAAAACATCAGCCGCTGACGGGAACGGCGGAACTTCCAGAAAATTCTCCAAATAAAGCCAGATGAGATCGGCAATGAGGAACGAGAACATAGCCAGGCCCAAGATCAGCCAGACTCGCCGCAAACGTATATCGAGTTGTCGCTGGGTTGCCACCCGCCAAGCGGCCAGGGCGGTCAGCAAATCAAGGGGTAAACAGGCCAGATCCGAGATCAATTGCGCGTTGGCCTCACCGCCCCAATGAAAATAAAACCAGGCCAGGTAGGGGATGAGATACAGGCCGGCGGCTATACCTAGCGCGCCCCAGGCTCCGGTCAGCCACACTGGCAGAAAGCGACGCGTCACTTGCGTTGATGTTGGATTATTATTGGTCATATTACCTCTTAGATGTCACTGCTTCGCGTGAACGAGCGCAGCGAGTGAAGAATCCCCTTAGCCTTGATTTTACGACAACCACCTGAGGGATTCTTCGCTTCCTTCGGAAGCTCAGAATGACACGCCCTCCCCTAAACCTTGCCGCCATTTACCCGCTCCCAAGCATCAGTATTGGAGCGAGGTCGAGCCTGCTTGCCTGGGTCGTCCGGATTGGCCTCGATACCCAATTCCAGCACTGTATGCCGCACGCCAAGCCGCTGTCCCAGCTCGCGGGCGGCGGTTTCCAGCAAAGCATCCAGGTTTGGCGCGGCCCGCAGCTTATCGGTAATCTCGCGGATCGTGGCCTCCCGTCCGGCCCGTTCCTGAGTTTCTTCAAACAGGCGCAGGTTTTCGGCGGTTTGGGCGACCTGGTCGATGACCGCCTCAATCATGGCTAGCTCACCTTCGGTCAACGCCCGACCGGGATCAAGGCCGTGTATCTGCATTTGACCGATGGGAGTATCCTGCACCACCACCGGGGCAACAACAGCCTTACTAATCGCCTGTCCATCTTCAATGGCCACGGTTGTCAATGTCCGATCTGCTGAAAGATGCTTTCGGGCTTCGGCCATTGCTGTCTCGCTCAATGAAGCGACATCCTCTCGGCTATAAAGCGCCCAGGGGCGATCTCGCCCGCCTGTTTGAACCTGACTCCAGGCCTGGCTGACATATTGGGCTTGTAGAGCCTGAGCTTCAACCAGGGCCGTGTTCACTTCGTTAAATAAACGAGCATTACGGATACCCACTGCCACCTGGTTGGCTAATGAGCGTAACAAACCAGCATCACCCTCGTCCAGTCCACCCAGCTCATCCTCCTGCACATCCAGGACCCCCACCACCTGTCCTTCAACAATAATAGGAACCGCCATTTCAGAATGAGTGTCTGGCAAAAGCGGATTAGGTAGCCAATCTGGTGCTTGCCTTACATTATCCACCCGGATCACTTCACCACTGCGCGCTGCCCTGGCTACCAAACTGGTTTGGGCGTTCAAGGGAATGCTATGCCCGGCGGCTTTCATTTCAGCCCCAGCCTCACCGGTTCCGGCAGCAACAACCAGCCGCTCACCTTTCTCGTCAAGCAGGTAAATATGGGCATGATAATAATTAAATCGTTCTTTAACCTGAATGACAACCTCTGCCAGCAAATCATCCAGATTGAGAATGGTATTAAGCTTTTCCCCCAGAGACGCAATTGTTTCCAGACGCTGGGTGCGATCAGCTACGCGCTGCTCCAGGGTGGCATACACTTCCCTCAGTTGGGCCGTCATGGTATTAAATGATATAGCTAATGTCCCTAGCTCGTCACGGCTGCTAACTACTGCCCGGGCATCCAGGTTTAGCCCGATTTCTTGGTTCATATCCCCTTCGGCCAATTTAGCGGCTGCCTGGCTAACGGCCAATATCGGTTTAGTAATTGAACGCGTTAATAAGATACCTAAAATTAAAGCGCCAATACCAACAAGAGCCGCCGCGCCGAGCAGTTCGGTGACCAGTCCGGTAATGGTTTCTGTTTCAATAACCCCTGTTTCTGAGAGGGTTCTAATCAGCAGCCAGTGACGGTCGGGATTGGCTGCGTCAAAGCGCACCTGTTTTAAGGCCACAAATTCCCTCCGGCTACTGGCTCGTTCGGCATAAGCTTCTGTTGAAGAGGTTACATTTTGGAGGATTGTGGAAAAATCGTTATCAACCTTATAATCCGTGTTTCGCTGAAATCCAAAGGTCTTAGCCGGATCAGGATGGAACAGATAGTATCCTTCATCGTTTGCCAGATAAACTTGCCCTACATTGGTCTGCAATCGGTCCAGGATAGCCGAGGCATAAACATTGGCCACCATCACCCCGCGAAATTGATTATTTATATCAAAAATAGGGGTGCTGAAACGAATCACCGGTACCTGCATCTTTTCAAGCTCGCTGTACTCCTGGTTAATGCTAACCGGTGAGATGTAAACTTGCCCCTGCTTTAGCTTTTTGGCTTCGCTGAAATAATCTGTTTTGGTTTGATTTACAAGCTCCTCCTCCCAGGGAACGAAAACTTGATCGTCATAATAATCAACCCGAACGATCTCATCACCCTGCTCGTCAAGCAAGCGAAGTTGTTGGTAAACTGGTTTGTTTCTCATCATGGCCGAGAAACTCTGCGTTAAACGGCTGGCCCAGACTCCATAGGTGTCCTCACTGGCCGGGTCAACCCCATCATTATCTATAGCTCGAAAGATGGCTTGAACGGGGAAAGTATCGCTCAGGGCCAATAAATCACTGGGGAACTGTGACAGATACACCTCCAAATCCTGCCCAAGACGTTCCGTCTCTTGCTCCACCTTAAAGGCAGCCTGATCAACCAGGCTGCCCTGCGCGAATAAAAAGCTAAGGAGGGTAACGATGGCCATTGGCACCAGGGCAGTCACAATAAAGAACGCCGTCAATCGAACGCTCAAACGAGTACGAAAGATTGAGAAGTTGATTTTTGGGACCAATGGCTTACGCGCCAAGTTCACTTTTGACTTCTGCTTGCCTGCAACTGATGCTTTTTGATCTGGTTTCTTCATAATTAATCTCTATCCCGGCCCTGGGAGGCAATGGTTAATAGCCTTTGTTACCCCTTCTGTTACCTATCCACCAATCAGATCTAAATCAATTAACAATGAACAAATTCATTACCCGACAAACCTTCCCGGAAGCTCGATTTTAGGCCAGAATCGGCTTATAATTCGAGCAACTTGACTTCAAAATAGCTTCCGGGAAGGTGAATCCGGCCAGAACGGGCTTTACTTCAAAAACTGGTCGCAGCCGGAATGACCCCCCACTAACGGACCCATGCTAAGATATTCATCTTCGGGGATCCCCAGGGTTTGATTAACATTGGGGATCGTCTTAACCAATTTGTTGTATAGATTACCCTTTTCATCTCGATCAACCACGGTCAGAAAATTGTTAGCAATTGCCTGACGGTTATGATCCAGCTTAACGGGGCCGGTGGGCGAGTCAAATTCCAGTTTACTGAGCGTTTCTTGAAGCGCCTTTTGCCCATCAGATAAGTCGGCATTAATTTTTTCTAAAGCCAGGAGGGCCGCCTTGGCATTGAGATAGTAGCCATGAGCGAAAAGTGAGGGTGAGGGCAAGCCATCGGGAAACTTCTTTTGGTAATCGGCCATAAACTGCTGCCAAGCAGGGTCAGGGTTATCATCGGCCACAGGTCCGCCGGCAGCCGTACCTAAAATATACTCGGCCACGTTTTCTGCCCCTAAGATTGTTTGATCAAGGGTAGATGTCCCGGCAATCAGCGGCGCTTTGCCGCCGAAGCGCTGGTATTGTCTAAGAAAGTTGACGGCATCGCTGCCGCCTAAGGCAACATAAATGGCATCAATATCGGCCGGGATAGCAGAAATCACGGAACTATAATCGTTGGTGCCGATAGGAACCCAAAATTGGGTATCCACTGTACCCCCTGCCCGGCAAAACTCCACCAGAAATCCGCCCACCTGGCTATAAGGGTAGGAGTAGTCCTCGGCCACAGTCACGATTCGTTTATGGCCTTGCACATCGTGAACGTAATTCCCCAAGCCGCCCATCCACTGAGCGCCGTCTAAGGAGAAACGGAAGAAATTGGGCGCAGGATCACGCAAGGTCGTGTCTTGGGCGCCCGAGGTGCCATTGACAAAGGTCTTCTCCGGGTGGCTTTTAGCATATTCTTTGATGGCCAGGCCCTCATCCCCGGAAAGGGGGCCAACTACGATATCAACATTGTCCTCTTCAACCAGCTTGCGGACGGCGGCCAGGGCTACTTTCGGATCCACAGCATTGGAGCTGGCCTTGATCATCTCGATTTTCTTGCCGGCAATTTCGCCGCCAAACTCGGCAATGGCCATTTCGACCCCACGGACACCGTCTTCACCTAACACCTGAAAAGGACCCTCTAAGGTCGCAACCACCCCGATTTTGATCACGTTATCATTTGAGGGTGCTGCCGATACCGCTTCTGTGGTAGAGGTCGCATCAAGTTGTTCTGTCGCCAGGGGTGCCGTTTCGGTCTGGTCTTTAGCTTCTGGTGCTGCTGCGGTATTGCCACAGCCAGTAGTGACCAGGCTAAAAACCATTAACATGATGGTTAAGGTCAACCCTACCTGGCTAATATCTGATACTTTTAACATATATTTCTTAAACATTTGATTTTTGCCTCCTGGAGTTAGTTTAAGTTTGCAAATCCCGTCTATTTTGGTTAATTTTGGAGTTCAGGCCACGCTTATTGCTTATGTCCATTCCCCTTCAAATCGGGCTTAGGAGATGGCTCAGGCTCCCGCCCTAACTCAAACATCAAATGGGGTACCCCCAACTGTTCGCCTAATTCGCGAGCAGCTATCTTTACCAGGGCGTTTAGGTTGGGCGCAGCGCGTAATTTATCGGTAATTTCGCGGATAGTCTGCTCCCGCCCGGCCCGTTCACGAGTTTCGTCAAACAGGCGCAAGTTCTCGGCAGTTTGGGCCAATTCGTCGGTTACAGCTTCTACGATGGCCAGGTCATCCTTGCTCCAAACTTGGTCAACTTGTGCCGGATGTAATTGCAGCACACCGATGGGGGTATTTCGCAAGATAACGGGAGCCACAACCACTTCTGGATTGGCGGCTTGACCATTGATGCCGGTCAAAACGAGTTTGTCTCGAGCCAGAGCTTGCCGTTTGGCCTCGACCACAGTTGCCTCGTCTAAAGCAGGTACATCGGGACGGGTATAGTGATGTCGTCCATGCTGGGCCACAATTTTGGACTTATCCCAGGCTTTTTCCAGGTAACGTTCTTGAGCAATGCGGGCTTCGGCCAGGGCGGTTTCAACTTCAGCAAAGAGGCGGGCATTGCGCATACTGACCGCCACCTGGTTGCTCAAAGAGCGCAACAGGCTCGCATCACCCTCGTCCAGGCCGGCAATTTTATCTTCCTGCACATCCAGCACTCCCACAACCCGCCCTTCCAAAATAATAGGCACGGCCATTTCAGAGTAAGTATTAGGCAGCAGGGGGTTGGGTAACCAATCCGAGGCTTCGCGCACATTGTCAACTCGCACAACTTCGCCAGAACGGGCAGCGCGAGCGACCAAGCTGGTGGGGGCATCCAGGCGAATACTATGCCGCCTGGCTTTCATTTCTGCCCCGGCCTCTCCCGTTCCTTCGGCTACCACCAGATTCTCACCCTTATCATCGAGCAAGTAGATGTGAGCGTGATAATAGTTAAAGTTATCTTTGATCTGGTTAACCACTTCGCTTAATAACTCGTCCGGTTTGAGAATACTGCTCAGGCGCTCGCCGAGCGAAGCGGCCACTTCCAGGCGGCGGGTCCGGCTGACCACACGCTGCTCAAGGGTGGTATAGAGGTCTTCAAGCTGCGCCGTCATGTCGTTAAACGATGTTGCCAAAATCCCCAACTCATTGCGACTGCGGATATTGACCCGCGTCTGCATGTTACCGGCGCTAATCTGGGCGGAGGCTTCGGTTAAACGTTGCAGGGGCCGGACAATCTGGCGGGAGAAGTAGATACCTAAGCCAACGGTAATCCCCAGAGCAAATAACAGGGCCAGACTCATAACGCCAAGCATCTCTAAGATCGGTTTATAAGCTTCAGCGGTAGGAAGTTCAACCACCACACTCCAGCGCACGCTCCGCACTGGGGCAATCGCTCCCAGTACATTTTCGCTCTGTAAACCCTGATACGACAATACCCCAGCAGCAGACTCGAAAAAGGAAAAGAGATAACTAAGGAGTCCTCTATTTCCAAATAAACCACTTCCTGAACCAGCACTCGGTCCGAGGGCCTCTGTTGAACCCGTAGTCAAATACTTCACATAAGGTTGGTCCGAAACATCCCGCAGCTCAAAAGTCTCGGCGGTGCTATTCGGCTCAGTAATTAAGAAGTTGCGATTATCCAGGATATAAGCATAGCCGGTTTCGCCGACTTGAGTCTCCGAAACAACAAACCAGAGATACTCCAGGTTAACCCGGGCCAGCAAAATACCGGCCACTTCATCCTGCAGGTCACGGATAGGGACAGCCAGGGTCACTACCGGCAGGTTGGTGGTGGGGTCAATTTCAACCGGGCCGACGTAATCTTCCTGTTGCCTGAATGAACGTAAGAAGGGAGGGGTATCGGCCAGGTTACCGGTTAAGGGCAACCCATGCGGTGAAATTGAGGCAATAATCTGGCCGTTGCGGTTCAAAACAGCCACCGACTCATAAGCTTCATTGTGCCGGGTTAGCCCTTCGATCAAGCTCTGCTGAATTTCAGGGGGAAGATTAGCCAGTCCGCGTACCCGGGCCAGGTAACCTAATTTGCGCTGCAAATCATCCAGATAGGTGTTGATTTCGCCTGCCGCCGCCCGGCTGAGCTCTTTCTGAGCCTGTCCCACCTGTTGCAGTTGCGCCTGGAAGCTAAGGTAAATTAAAATCCCCGCCGTAAGCAGTAAACTCAACCCAACCAGCAAGAAGAGACCGTATCTAAACTGGTTGGCGATGGAAAAAATACCCAGTCGGGGTCCGGTTGGCGCCTCTTTGGTTTTACTTGACTGGTTATCCTGATTGTTCATCTGCCGCACTCCAGAGCGAAACTATTGACCTCATCACGAATACCCTCATGGGTGTTGTGGAAACAAATAAGCTGTTTGGCAGGAGGGCGAAGTACATTTCGCCCTCCTGTAAGCTCATCGGAACATTTACTGAGTCACATCTATTTTGCCGGTTATAACATCTTCTCGAATAGCCTTGACTCGCGCCTCTTCTTCAGGGCTTAACAGCCCATAGAAAGGAGCCAGCTCTTGAGCGCCTTCTTGCAGCCCAAACTTATACTGTTTACCTTCCCAACGGCCTTGCTGGACCAGCGTTGCCCCTTCCAGGGCCAGGACAGGCATGCGTTGAATACCGCTGGTTAAAATTGTACCTGGAGCCAAGTCATGCTGATCCAGAGACCAACCCAGGGCATAAACCCCGGCATTTTTGGCTGTCTCAAATACAATCCGGCTTGCGGCGTCTACACTGCCGAGTAAAATATCAGTTCCTGCCTCGACTTGGGCTTCGGCAATCTGTTTAGTTTTGGCTTCGTCACTCCAGCTACCTACCCACTCAGTGGCTACCTCTACTTTAGGATTAACAGCCTTAGCGCCTCGCTCAAATGAAACAGCCTGCTCCTGCATATGAGAATAATCCACGCCCCCAATAAAAACGACCTTGTTAGTCTTAGTTTTAAGGCCCGCCACCACCCCGGCAAGATAGCCCAATTCGCTGTCACGAAAGCTCAAAGCGCCGAAGTTTTTATTGTTGCCTGCATAACCGGCCATTACGGCAAATTTGACGCGGGGAAATTCTTTAGCGACAATCTCAAAGGCGGGAATATATTCTCCCCCATGGCCAATAATAAATTCATAGCCGTCGGTAGCGTACTGGCGAGCTACTTTTTCAGCATCAGCTTCAGATACGTTAGGGGTGTGAGCCACTTGCGCCCCTAATTCCTTTTCAATTAATTTTAACCCTTCGTAGCCGGTCTGGCTCCAAGCCTTATCATTCGGTTCACCCGGCAATAGCATAGCAACCTTAAAAGCGCCGGGAGCAGCCTTGGCCGGGTCTGGTGCGCTGGCGTTCGGCGCACCGCCACAGCCAGCCAAAACCAAAATGAGCAGGGTCGAAATGAGATAAACGACAAGTAGGTTTTTCCGAGTAAACATTTTTAGCTCCTTTAAGATAAAACTAATGTTTTATTAATGACCATTGTTTGATAAAGTTTTAGCTGGCGCTGCCGATGGTGTGTCTGGCTCTAGCCCCAACTCCACTATCGCATGTCCCGCCGAAAGGCGCTGGCCCAATTCGCGGGCAGTAATTTTTACCAATTGTTCCAGGTTATTGGCGGTGCGCATCCGCTCGGTGATCTCGCGAATGGTTTGCTCGCGGCGGGCGCGGCGTTCTACTTCCTCCAGCAGCCGGGCCCGCTCAGTTTCAGCCCGGCGGGTTTCGATGGCGATGGCAATCTGGCCACATAACCCTATGAGCAAGAGCTGGTCCTCTTCATTCAACCCGCCCACTTGATCACTCTGCACATCCAGTACCCCAAAGATCTCGACGCCCAAAGTGATCGGCACAACCAGTTCCGCCCTGGTTTCAGGCAGGAGGGGATTCGGCAGCCAGGTCGGTTCCTGGGAGACATCGGGCACCAGCACCGGGCCACCCTCCCACACGGCGCGGATGACCAGGCTCTGTTCGGCCGAGAGAGGAATTTGATGGCCCGTCTCTTTCAACTGACGACCGACTTCACCCGTACCGGCCTGTAACACCATATCACCTTCTACCATGGTGTAAATCTGGGCGTGATAGTAGCCAAATTGGGTCTGCATCAAGTCAACGACCTGTTGGAAAAGGTCATCCAAGATAAGCGTACCCGAAATCTGCTGGGCTACTTCGGTAATGGCCTGGATTTGGCGAGTCAGGCGGGCCAATGACCCCTGAACCTGCTGTTCCAGTCGCTTGCGCTCGGTGATGTCTTCGATCATTCCGTCAAAATGGACGATCTCGCCTGTCTCGTCGTAGACAACTCGGGCGGTCACAGCGCCCCATAACGGTATCCCATCTCTCCGCTTGAGCTGAAGTTCCTCCCTAATCACCTGCCCTTCGGCCAACAACTTTGCGGCAAAAACTTGCCGTTTCGCCGGGTCGGTATACAAGTCGGCCACATTGACCTGCATAAATTCGTCAACCGAGTCATAACCAAAAATCTGGGCAATAACCGGGTTAGCCATGATGAACCGGCCTTGCAGACCGGGCGTATTACGGTAAATGCCAATGGGCATGTTTTGAACCAGGGTACTATAGTTTGCCTCAGCCTGCCGCAACGCCTCTTCGGCCTGCTTGCGCCCAGTGATATCTTCCTTGACTGCCAGAAAATGGGTGATAACCCCATTCTCATCTTTAATGGGCGAAATAGAGGCAAATTCCCAATAAAGCTCACCGTTCTTCTTCTTGTTGCAAAATTCTCCCTGCCACTCCGCCCCGGCTGAGATGGTCTCCCATAATTTTTTGTACGCCTCAGGAGAGGTTACACCCGATTTTAAGATACGAGTATGCTGCCCCACAGCTTCCTCACGAGTATAACCGGTCGTTTCAGTAAACTTGGGGTTAACATATTCGATGTAACCAGCGGGATTGGTAATGACAACAGTGTTGGCACTCTGTTCAACAGCGCGAGATAATTTGCGGAGCTGGTCTTCTGTCTGTTTGCGCTCAGTTATATCCTCTTGAATGGCAAGATAATGGGTAATACTCCCAGTAGAGTCTTTAATAGGTGAAACATGGGAGGATACCCAGTATAGTTCACCGTTTTTCTTCTTATTATGCAGTTGGCCCTGCCATTCCTGGCCGGAGCTAATAGACTGCCACATTTGTTCATATTCTTTGGCCGGTGTTTCACCCGATTTCAAGATGTTGGGATTTTGGCCCATTACTTCGGCCAGGGTGTAGCCGGTCACCTGGCAGAATTTAGGGTTGACATACTCGATCTGCCCGGCGGTGTTGGTAATAATGACAATTGTGGGGCTTTGTTCAACCACCTGTGATAGTTGGCGGAGTTGATCCTGCACATTCCTGCGCTCGGTCACATCTCTAGAAACATCCAGGTAGGCAATCAACGCGCCGTTTTCGTCACGAATGCCCGAAAAAGTAACCGAGGCCGGAAAGATGGAGCCGTCTTTGCGCCGCCGCCAATCTTCGCCGCGCCAGGCATCTTGCCCACCGGCTACCTTGAGCAGGTTCAAATAATGAGCCTCCGGCTCGTCTTCACCGCTCAAGATAGAAACATGCTGGCCGATCACTTCTTCGGCTTGATAGCCATAGAGAGAGCAGAAAAAGGGGTTAATATACTGTATGCTGGCCTGCTCATCCAAAGCCACCTGGGCTACTTGCGAACTTTCAACAATATAATAGAGAAAGCGGGTTTTATCGTTCAGAGATAGATCAGCAACTGCCGTTTCGGCCTTTGACCGGGCGGATGGGGAAGCTTCAGGTAGGGTTTGCTCAAGTAAACGGCGCACATCTGCCAACGCTTGCCACAAAAATTTACCGGCCTCTAAATTGGTGACAACAGGGGTAAGGGTTTGTCCCAGATATTCAATTTCAACTAGCGGGTGAGGCAGCTTGGCTGGACTCGACTCAACGGAGGGGGTATTAAGCCGTTCTTCAAAGAGACGGCGGAGAGGGTCAGGAGTTTCGGCTTCACAGGCTTCAGCTACGGTTTTAATCAGCCGGCGAGCCGTAGTAATCCGGCTATCGGCAGGGAGGGCAGCATAATCTCCCCCCTCCTGTGACAAAAACCGATCATAAGTTGCAGCTAGATTTGCCACATTCAGAAGGATAAAATTGGCAAACTCTTTTAATGCCGACATGGCAAACTCCTTAAATTCAGAAAGAACAGGGCTAAAATAGCCTCTCCGACACTGGATGTCGGAGATTTAATCAGCCATTCGATAGAATTCTTGCAAGATATTAGAGGCCAGGGTTGGACTCAAAATTACTTCCCCACTAACCACCTGGCGAATGGCCGTAGTGATCGCGCAAAAATCATCTTTCCCATTCCGTTCAAGGCAGCCGCGCGCTCCCGCCTTGATCGCTTCAATAGCATATCTATCATTGGGAATGGATGAGATACCCAGGATGCGAATGTGCTCGTTTTGAGCCAGGGTGGTTTGAATGGT
This sequence comes from Chloroflexota bacterium, assembly GCA_016860845.1. The sequence goes on along the minus strand of BOKF01000009.1, from coordinate 27,146 downwards.
CCGGATGCTGTCTAACACCGGCAAATGTAAGTCCATCAGAACCAGATCGGGCATGGCTGTTTTGCACATGTTGACCACACCTTGGCCATCACGGACATGATCAATCACTTTAATATTTTCCTGCTTATCAAGAAAAGCTTGTAGCTTTTTGGCAAAGGTTGCATCTGGATGAGCAATTAATACTCGAATTAGTTTTTCCATAGTCATTACTTTGTCCTTTACCAGCGCCTACCAAGATGAGGGGCGCTTTTGGAGGCCAGAGCGATCTCTTTCAAGTTATAATTTTACGTTGAAGTGTTAGTCAACTTGACAGGCTATAACCCGCTCCCACCAGTCAGGAGAAATTTGCTTAATTGTGCTAACACCATACCAACCTGTTGCCATAATCACAATATCAATACTTAACCAAACTATTATAAACTGCAACCATCCTGCCATCTCAGTTACCTCAACCTGTTCTGCCTTTCGTCTTGAGTACGGCTAAGGCAGATATACCTTAACTCATTATCCAGATTATAGAAGATGCCAGGCAAAATTTACAGAGGCGAAAGTACCGACAAATGCGCCCTTTTCTGGATGACAGAAAGTACTTGCTGGCACTGCCCCAAAGTACCATAAAAAAACACCCCCGGAGGAGTGTCTTTTTCATCAAAAAAGTTTTCAAAAATAACGGATATCCTCTTGTTCCCAAACTGATGCGAAGCGTGGCAACAGGAGGGCAAAGAAGGGGACAAAACCGGGGTTCTTAAGTTCCTTCAACCAAACCATCCCTTACGGCTCGAATAGCGGCCTCGGTGCGGTTATTAACCTGCAACTTCTGAAAAATAACCGAAAGATAGTTCTTGATTGTCCGCTCGGATAAATTGAGATCGGCGGCAATATCTTTATTGCTGGCCCCGCCAGCCACCAGGGTCAAAATTCGGCGTTCCTGGTCTGTCAGAGGCTGTAACTTGGGAATATTTTCCTCTTTATCGGCCAAGCGACGAAATTCATTCAGCAGGCGGGTGGTCATCTCGGTGTCAATAACTGCCTGTCCTCGGTGAACGGTTCTGATAACCTCCAACAAGCGTTTGGAACGAGTGTCTTTTAAAAGATAGGCTTTTGCCCCGGCTTTGAGGGCCTCAAAAACGTAAGCATCCTGTGGATACATAGTCAAAATGATGATACCAACCGCCTCATCGTCCTTAAGGATGGTCCGGGTTGCTTCAACCCCGTCAACCACCGGCATGTTAATATCCATCAAAATAACTGTCGGCTTGAGCTTGGCCGCTAACCTGACTGCTTCCAAACCATCTTCGGCCTCGCCAACAATTTCAATATCCTCCTGGTCTTCTAATAAGGAGCGGATGCCTTCTCTAAAGAGAGAGTGATCATCAACCAGCAGAACTCTTACTTTACTCATATATAGTTCCCTACCTTAATCGGTTAGATGGAGGTTTCATTGATTATCACTGCTCATGCCCGCCTGCAAAGGCAGTTTAGCGAAAACGCAGGTTCCCTGGTTGGGCTGGCTGTCAACAAATAATTGCCCACCAACACGCTGGGCGCGCTCTCGCATCGAGATCAACCCCAGGCCACGGCTGCGACGCTTTTTGGGCGAGTCCTGATCCTGTTGATCCGGCCGGCTCTGCCGCTCCAGATCAAAGCCCTGCCCATCATCCTGCACTTCTAGCGTAACCCACTGATTGTCTTTTGTGGATACCTTCACGGATACTTGACTGCAATTTGCATGCTGCTGGGCATTTGAGAGCATCTCTTGCAGAATACGGTAAAGACTGCTCTCAATTTCAGGCGACACCTCCACAAACTCTCCCTCAACGACGCAAGTTGTCCTCAGATTCCAGCGCTGGCCAAACTCCCCTACAAAATTCTTCAGCACTGCAAACAGAGATTTGCCCTCCAACTCGACCGGGCGCAAATCAAAAATATTACGCCGGATCTCTTCGATATTCTGTTTCAGCAGGCCGCTGATTTGCTCCAGTTGTTTCTCTAGTTTACCACCTTCTTCAACCATATTCAAGCAGCGGTCTACTTGAATCAACAGATAGGCCAGATTTTGGGCCACACCATCATGCATATCCCGGGCCAATCGCGTCCGCTCTTCCACAATAGCAATCTCACGGGTCTTTTGCAGGAGTTGGGCATGCTCCACTGCACTCGCTACCTGAAAAGCCAGCGATTCCAGGGTTTCCAGATCACTTTCGTCAAAAGCGTAGAGCATTTGGCTGGCAACCATAATCAACCCAATCGTTTTGCCGCCGGTAATGAGCGGGGCCATCATCACCGTGCAAATTTGTTCGTCTACCTGGCCAAATTCCACCCGATAGAGGTTTTGGCTGTCTTCTTTAGTAAGAATAAGGGGTTTGGCCTGGTGAATCACCTGGCCCATGAGCTTTTCGGGCTTGATTTTAAGGGTCAGAGATCGAGCCGAGCGCATAGATTTCTGGGCAAACCCGGCTGAAACTGCCGATTTTTGCCGGTCATTGGGTGAAGCATCACGGGGGAGCAAGGCCGGATCATAAATCTTTTGGAGAGTCAGGTTTGAACCGTCAACCAAACCGATAGTAACCTGAACATCATCTTGTTGAGTGAATTCCGGGGTAAATATTTGGCTAATATCTCTGCCCACTACGGCCAGCAGTTCGTCCAAATCCAGACCCCGGCTTACTACCTGGCTGATCTTTTTAATGGCTTGCAGCCGCTCGGTCCGGGCCTGAACTGTCCGCTCCAACCTATCTGAATAGGTATGAATCTGTTTAAAGAGCTGGGCATTTTCCACGGCTCCGGCCATTAATTGACTCAGGGCACTGAGTAAGTTCAAATCATTTGTACCGAAATCACCCGTCTGCTTATTAATTAAGATGACCAGGCCAATAATAATGCCGCGCGTCTTTAGCGGCGCAACCAGCATGGTCTGAATTTTTCGATGGAGGATTGGGTCCAACTCGGCAAATAAATGAGGGTTCTCTGGGGTCAGCTTAAATAGGTACGGCGCTCCTTCTAAAATAGCTTGCTCAAACAATTTAAGGTGAATACTTAATTTCGTTGCGACCAGATCGGCTGCGCCGGACCCGCTGGCCGCGGCCAGGGTCAGCTTATCGTCGCTGCTGTCTACCAAAAGTACATAGCCGTTCTCGGCTAATAAGGCGATGCAGACCCGATCGGTAATGATAGCCAGCAGTTCATCCAGAGCAATCGTCGAGGTCAGGGCCTGGCTGGCGTCATTTAACACGGCCAAATCCCGCAGACGTTGGGCCAGGTCGCGGTACAGGCGAGCGTTCGCCAGGGCGGTTGCAGCCTGGCTGGCTAAGCTGTTCAGAGTCCACAAATCATGATCGCTAAAACCATCGGGGAAACTTTGATCAATGTTGATGACCGCTTCGACCTGGTTCTCTACAAAAATGGGGACGACCAATTGGGACCTGATCTCTATCCCCTCAATAGTCAGAACATCGCTATCTTTAAAAACATTGTTAACCAAAAGAGATTGGCCCAGCCTGATTGCTTTACCAATCAAGCCGTCATCTATACTTTGCCGGTAGAGGCCGGGGGTAAGGGCCGGCGGCGCTTCGCCGTAGATCGCCTTCAAGATGAGAAATGAGCGAGTTTCGTCAACCTGCAAAATGGCCACTCGATCATAATGCAGGCGCTCGTAAATAGCTTTAGCCAGGGCTTCGAAGAGGTTGTTCATTTCCAGAATGGTTGAGATCTCGCGGGCAACCTCATTAATCAATTTGAGCCGGGTGGCTTGATCTTCCCATTCCTCAAAAAGTTGGGCATTTTCTACGGCAATGCCAATCTGGTAAGCCAGGGTAAAAACGTAGCGGGCATCGGTATCGGTAAAAGCGTCTGGCTCGTTCTTATCCAGGGTGAGGACCCCAACCACGCGATCTTTATAAATCAGCGGAACTCCCAGCCAGGAACGGATACGGCTTAACTCGGGTCGAGGCTCCCAATATTCGCTTTGGGTCACATCCTGAATAATGAGAGGGAGTTTATTATTAACCGCATGCCAGGCCGAATTTTTCTCATTTCGGCGATAGATATTCATCCCCCGCCGGTAATCCGAAAAACCCCGTGAAGCCGCTGCTTCCAGAAAATCTCCTTTCAACAGCAAAAGGGTCGCACTATCAAAATCAACAGTTTTCTGGACCTGGGCCAGGATTTCATCCATCAGATGTTCCACGTCAAGACTGGTGCCAATAAGCGCACTGATGGCATTGAGAGAGGCCAGGCGCTGGTTAGCCTGATTTAAGGCCGCAATTTGAAACTGGAACTGCTTGACCGCTTGATCATCCGGCAAGGGGGTTAACAACTCAGGTAAAGGAGCCAGCGGGGGCAGCACGGCGTGGACATTTTGCAGAAGTTCATCAACCTGGATGGGTTTATTGAGAAAGCCGCTGAAGTTGGAGCTAAAGCTCAATGATTCACTTCGTTCCAGGCTGTCATTGCCAATCACCAGAATAGGAGTCTGGGGCATGAACATCTTTAAACGGGAAACCAGTTCGTGGCCTTCGATATCCGGCAGGGCCAAATCTATTAAAACCAGGTCTGGCTGAATCATGGCACAATATTGAACAGCCGTCGGGCCATCGGCGGCAATGATCACATTATATTGTTCGCTAAGCGTATTTTGGATTAATTTCTGAGCAGCCTGGTCGTGATCAACATAAAGAATAGTGGCCATAAAAATTTATCCCTGATGGCGTAACAGCTTGCTCGCTAAAGATGAAGAACACATACTCTAAATTTTACGGCAATACCGTCGTTTACACAAGGGGTATCTTCTTCTTATTATCTGGACTTTGCTGAGGGAGCATTAAGGAGGAGAGAGCCGGCAAGCCTTTGTGTGGCTCTTATCTAAACCCATTTTCGGAAAGCTCAAACCAATTTCAAATTTGGCTGTGTTATCATTTAATTAAGGTAGGATGATTAGCGGTCAAATTTAAGAAGATTTTTGAATATACGAAAATCCAGAGAAGTTATGTAATGATAGTCAGGTGTCAATTCTGCCAGTCAACCCATGTCATTAATACAATATTTTGTAACGAATGTGGTTATTGTCTGCTTGACAAGGAAAATCGGGAAACCGATCATTTAGACGTTACCGCTATTGCCTGGCGGGGTGGGCCATCCTCTCATTCCCAGGCTCTTATTTCAGATCAACAACCTGCGAGGCCAACCCTCATTCGCCTCAAAATAGGCGACAAAAAACGCGAGGTTGAATTTCCGTTTAACAAATTCGTCTACCTGGGGCGGATGGACCCTACGGTCAATATATTTCCCGAGATTGACCTGACCCATGATGGTGAGGCAGCCAAAAGCGTCTCGCGGCGTCACGCCGGTATCTTTAGCCAAAGTGGGGCCATTATCATCGAAGACCTGGCCAGCAGAAATGGCACTTTCATTAACGGTAATCGCCTCGTCCCCTATTTGCCCGAAGCGCTCCACGACGGGGACATGCTACAACTCGGCCGGCTGCTCATCGAAGTTTACATTCAAACTTTCTAAATCTTCTCTCGTTCCCACGCAAGCGTGACACAAAGCGTGGGAACAAGATGGCGAAGACCCTCAGCTATACAAAAATCAGCCAGACTTTGGTTCCAGATGGATAACCATGCGCACTTCATTGCGTCCCGGCTTGGCCGATACGACCATTTCATCCACCAGCCGCCTGATCAAAAACATCCCCAACCCTCTTGGGTAACCGGGACGGTTTTCAAATGTCTCGTCCACATCGGCGATTTCAGGAATTGGTTTTTTTCCCTTATCAACCACATTTAAGGTCAAAGACTTGTCCTGAACGGTCAGCTCAACCAGAACTTTGATCCCCACGTTGGATTGATTACCATGCTCAATCGCATTGGTCACAGCTTCGCCGATGGCAGTTTTTAAGTCTTCAATCCGGTCCGGGGAAAAGCCCATGCGCTGGGCTACCGTGGCTGCCGCCGCCATGGGGATCTTCTCGTAGCCTAATTCACTGGGGATGTAGATTTCGACCACTTTATCCTTCTTTTTAGCCATTATCTGAATCCATGCCAGGTGCGTATCCTCGATTTATGGGTTATCCTTCAGTGAGTCCAGGTAATTCTGCAAAATCACTGCCGCTGCGGCGGCATCAATAGCTACTTTCTTTTTCCCCAGGGCAGACAGCGACGCGGCTGCATCAACCGTCGAATAACGCTCGTCAAAATATTCAATGGGGACCGGCAGCGTTGCTGCCAGAGCCTCGGCGTAGCGCATGACCCGGCGAGCCTGCGGCCCAATCTCTGCCGGGTCACTCAGCGAATAGGGCAGGCCAACAATGACCCGCTCCATCTTCAATTCGGTCACCAGGCGTCTCAGCCTGGCAAAATCTTCCTGTTTGGATTTGCGCTGCAAAACGCTGTGCGGTGTGGCTAAAATACCGCCCTCACTGACGGCAATACCAATACGCCGCTCACCGATATCCAATGCCATCAGCCGCATAGAAACTCAATCACTATCGGCCACCAGCGTGACCGCCTCTTTGACGACCACCTCAATGCGAAAAGGTGAGTAGGGTAATCGGCCCAACCACTCCACAAACCAGCTTGGCTCCAGTTCCACGCCAGGTACGGTCGCCAGGTCGTACTGCTGATTCAACAAATTTTGAGCCTCACCAATCGGCAGCCAGGCAACCTCATCGGCGACTTCATGCTTGTCAATAACCGGCACGGCCAGCCCCGAAGCAATGATGCGGAAGGTGACGGTCTGTTCCTGGATATCCAGAACCTCACCCGCTCCAAAATGCAGGCCCCGAGTATCCAATTCATAACCGGGCGGAACTTGGGCTTCCAGAGCGGCCAGGGCCAGCCTGTTGGCATTGTAACCACCCACGACTGTGCCGCGTACCACCGCCTGCATCTCGCCCCCAAAGGTGTCGGAAAAATCGCCTGAAAATTCTCGATACTTCACGTCCAGCACAATCACTTGCAGCGTCTCCGGGGAGATAAACTCCTGTTCGCCCAAAGAGGCCTGCAACCGGCTCAACCCTTCTTGCTGAATCTTCTGGCGAAGGTAGGCTTGCAGCCGTTCTTTATCATCCTGGACTACGATTTTGGCCGGTTCCATCTTCCCGCCCGCTAAAGGCTGCTCATTAATAACCCTGGCCAGCAAGCCAAAAGTTGGGTCTTCAAAACGATTAAGCTGGCCCGCCCCGACATTACTATCAGGTCCCGGCTCAACGGCAATCACCAGCGTTGGGGTCGAAGTAGCGCCGGCCCCAGGCGGGATTGTTGTGGTAAAGGCAGTAGCAAACTGAAGCGGCTGTCCCGCCGAAGTTGTCAGCGTGGTACTGACAGGGATAAGCTGCGGCTGCTCGGTCCGGTTGATAAAAGTAACAGTCCCTTCGGCCCTGCCCACCGCGGCTAACTCGGTCTGGGTCGTCTCAATTTCGCCCGGTAAAGCCAGCTCTACCTGGGCTGTCCGCGCCGGAAAAGTCAGCGTTTTGAAATCCACCGATTTAGCTGTGGGATCAGCTTTGACGACCAGATTCGTTTCAAGCGGTTTCGCCACGGGAATGAGGGTCACCGTTGCCTGCGGTAAGAGGGCAAAGGTACCCACCACCAGAGCCAGAGCCAGAACGCCGAGCAAAATCAACGCGCCGAGCTGCTGCCAAATGTTGACTCGCCCACTGCCCTGGATCACCTGATATTTTTTACGTTTAGCTCGTCTGGCCTGACCCCCACGCTCCTCCATCGGCGCCGGTGCGACCGGCGGCGCAGTTTCCTGGGGTGTTGCTACCGGAGTTTCGGCTGAAACCCAGCCGGCCCATTTGGCGCTGTGCAGATTAGCAAAAGCTTTGATCCCCGCTACCTTGGCAAAATCCCGCACCGTCGGATGGTCACTGACCACAGCCAATTCAACAGCCCTGCTTTGAGCCGCGCGGGCCAGCAGTTTCATGTTGACCAGGCTTTGCAGGGCCTTGTTTTTGCGCGGCACCACCAACAGCAGGCGTTTGACCTGCCCATTTCCAACAGCAGGCGGGACCAAGGCAAAATCCATTCTGCTACGAATGGATGTAATATCGTCCGTTTCTTCAAGCTTTAAAACAACTTTTTCCATAATAATAACTGGGATTAATCCTCCAACATTTCGAACAATATTTACGGAGTGAAAAAGTGCACTTTTTCACTCCGCGCAATCGTAGGAGCTACTCGCCCGATGACATATTAATCCGGCAGCCCTACCAGCAGACTCAAGGCCAGCCCGAACAAATTGTAATCCAAACCCTGCGTCAGATCTTTAGCTGTCCCTAATGCCTGAGCGCCCAGTCGAGCCACTTCTGGAGCGCGCTGAAAAAGCGCCGGATCGGTGCGCAGCAGCTTATCCAGGCCGGGGAGCAGATTGCCCCCACCGCTTAAATAGATTTTGCGCGGCAACGGTTTTCCCTGGGCGGACTCGGCTAAAAAATCCATCACGGCATCATACCAGCGGCATCGGGCTGTACCCAGAACAGTCTCGAGTTGGCCAGCCCTCTCTTGAGGCAAAGCATGGGCCACAAAAGCTCGTTTTAATTTTTCAGCCTCAGCCGGATCAAGACTGAGAGCCTGAGCTATGGCTTGGGTGAAAAAAGCCCCGCCAAATGGGATCGAGCCAGCCGCGACCAATGCGTTATCCCGGATTAAACAAATATCTGTGCCGGAGAGACCGGTATCCACAATAATGGCTTCAGCCTGGGGAGTTACCGCAGCCAGGGCCTGTGAAGCGGCCACCACATTAGCCACTTCCAAATCAAGCCGGTTGGCCAGCACCTGCAGGGCGCGTAACGCGCCCGCTTGACCGGCCACGCCAAAAACAGACAGGGAAAGCTCCTGACCGGTCAGCCCCAAGCCCTCCAGCACCAGGTGTTCGTCCAGGCGAATACCGGCGTCAGTCACCGCCAGAGCTTGCCATTGGCCACCCTCAACCGGCAAGTGGGCCAAGTTCTGCCGCACCAGGCGTTCGGCCCTGGCTCTTAGATTGGCCAGCTCTTTAGCCGTAATTGGTTCCTGCGCTTTGGGACGAGTTTGTCGGACAGTAAACAACTGGCCTATGCTGGCTCGACCGGCCAGGGCAAAAATCACGTCGTCCGGCACAATTTTGCGTCCAACCACCGCCTCGGTGCTGTCCTCGGCCTGAGTAAGGGCCGCATTGACCGGGGCGGTGACCGCTGCCGCCTCTAACCGCCCGCCGGTAATATCATGTCCGCCCGTCTCAGCCAACCCATAGCCGATAATTTCCACTTCTGGCTGATCAGGCTTGACCAGCGCCACCACGGCTTTGACCGTATCCCGGCCAATGTCAACCAGGCTGTAAGCTGTAGGTCTTTGTTTTGTTCCTTGAGGAAACCGGCGCAGGAATTTCATAAAAACCAAATTTAGAAATAGAAATAAGAATTAAGAAATAAGAATTAAGATATCATCGGTAGTACCTTCTAATTTTTAATTTCTAATTTCTTTTTTCTTACCTCAACTCACCGCCTCACCGACCAGACTCTCCACCTTAGCCAGCGCATCGCCCAAATAGGCCGCGTCCTTGCCGCCGGCCTGGGCCATCGTCGGCTTGCCGCCGCCGCCGCCGCCCACCACCTGGGCCACCTCTTTGACCAGCTTGCCCGCATGCAGCCCGCGCTTAACCAGATCATCGGTCACGGTCGCGATAATCGTAGGCTTTCCTTCCAGCACCGCACCCAAAACCACCACCCCGGAGCCGAGCCGATCCCGGAACCAGTCGCTCATTTCACGCAGTAGAGCCACATCCGGCGTGTCAACTTGCAGGGAAATAACTTTGATGCCCTTGACCTCGCGTGTTTTGGCTAACAGCCGCTCAAATTCAACCCGCGCCAGCTTGCGCTGCAACTCTTTTAGTTTTTTCTCGTGTTCCTGCAACTGGGCCATTAAGGAGATGGAACGGCGATAGACCTCCTCTGGGGCAACGCCTAAAAAGGCAGCCGTTTGCTCCAGCGTCACCAGCCGGCCCTGGATTAACTCCTGCGCCGCCCGCCCGGTGACGGCCTCGATCCGGCGCACGCCAGCGGCGGCGCTGCCTTCACTGGTAATATGCAACCCGCCAATCTGGGCCGTTCTCTCGACGTGGGTGCCGCCGCATAATTCCCGGCTGTAGGCTTGACCATCCGCGCCGATACGGACAACGCGGACCATATCCCCATATTTCTCACCAAAAAGGGCCATAATTTCCCCGGAGGCGATGGCTTGCTTCAAGGAGCTGAAACTTTTTTGATGAGCCACCACCGGAAAATCGGCCAAAATCGCCTCGTTGCAGGCCCGCTCAATCTCATCCAATTCCGACTGGCTGACCATCTGGGTGTGGCTGAAGTCGAAGCGCAAGCGATCCGGAGCCACCAACGAACCGGCCTGAGCAACGTGATCGCCCAGCACCCGCCGTAGTTCGCGGTGCAGCACATGGGTTGCCGTATGGTTGCGCATAATATCCCAGCGGCGCTCGTAATCCACAATCGCCCAGGCCGGGTCACCCACGTTGATGGCGCCTTCGGCGATCATCCCTTCATGCACGACCAGCCCATTGACCGGCTTAGCCACACTGCTGACTTCCATCGTCCACTTCGGCGTCGCTTCGGGGTTGGCATAGTGAACGATCTCACCCGTATCGCTAACCTGGCCGCCTGACTCGACATAGAAAGGCGTCGCCGCCAACACCAACTCGACTTTCTGGCCCTCGCCAGCGCTGTTGACCACCGTCCCATCCCGCAAAATCGCCACGACGGAACTGGGCAATTCCGTGCTGTCATAGGGATTGTGAATCACGCCGCTTTCCGCCAGCTTGCCTTCACTCTTGAGTTGATCAAACAGACCCGCATAGACTTGCAGCACATCCACCGCAATCTCACCCAGCTTGTCGCCGCCCGATATTTCGGTATGGCGGTCAAACGCCTTCTGGTAGCCCGACTCGTCAATCGTAAAGCCGTACTCCTCGTCGGCAATGATGCGGGTCAAATCTTTGGGAAAGCCATAAGTGGCGTAGAGTTTGAAAACCTCATCCCCCGGAATCTCCGTTTTGCCGGCAGCCTTCAACTTTTCGACCAGCCCGGCGATGAGTTCCAGCCCATTGGTGAAGGTCTTCAAGAAGCGCTCTTCTTCCTGGGTAATAACGTTGAGAATGAACTGGCGGCGGGCCTTCAACTCAATATAATGGTCGCCCATCTCCTCGATGACTTTATCGGCGATCTTAGCCAGAAAAGGGCCTTCAAAACCGGCCAGGCGGCCATAACGCGCCGCCCGCCGCAAAATCAGGCGCAAGACCGAGGAGCGCCCTTCGTTGCCGGGCATGACCCCATCGCCAATCATAAAGGTAATGGCCCGGCCATGGTCGGCAATAACCCGGTAAGCAATTAGATGTTCTTGCATCTGGGCCTCGTTGTGGCCCAGCAGCTCTTGAATCCACCGCATAATCGGCATAAACAAATCGGTTTCGTAATTGGCCCGCTTGTTCTGCACCACCGAGACAATCCGCTCCAGGCCCATGCCGGTATCCACACCCGGTTTAGGGAGGGGGGTCCGGCTGCCATCGGGGGCCTGGTTGAACTGCATAAAGACCAGGTTCCAGACTTCCAGCCAGCGTTCGCAGCCGTTGTCCAAAAACACCGAACAGTCGGGCTGGCCGCAGGTGCAGAATTCCTTGCCCCAATCATAGTGCAGTTCGGAAGTGGGGCCGCAGGGACCAACATCGGCCATCTGCCAGAAGTTGGTCTTATCGCCCATGCGGTAGACCCGCTCCGGCGAAACTTTCATTTCCTTTGTCCAGAGGTCAAACGCTTCGTCGTCGCCGGTGTGAACGGTGTAGTAGAGCCGTTCCGGCGAGATACCGTAGACCCGGGTCAGACACTCATAGGCAAAGCGAATGGCGTCACGCTTGAAATAGTCGCCCAGGGAAAAGTTGCCCAACATCTCAAAAAAGGTGTGGTGGCGCGGCGACGGGCCGACATTTTCCAGGTCATTATGCTTGCCGGAGACGCGCATACACTTCTGGGAGGTGGTCGCCCGTTTGTAGGGCCGCTCTTCCAACCCCAAAAAGGCATCCTTAAACTGGACCATGCCGGCGTTGGTAAAGAGCAAGGTCGGGTCATCGGCCGGCACCAGCGAAGAACTGGGGACAATGGTGTGCTTATTTTCTTCAAAGTAATCTAAAAACGCCTGCCGAATTTCGGCGCTGGTCATGGTCATAGGGTTTCTACCTCGGGAGAGTAATGAAGTAAGGAGTAAGGAGTAGGGAGTAGGGAAAAACCCCTTACTCCTCGCTTTGCGTCCCTACTACCTACTCCCATTTTTGCTACTAAATTCTAGTCTAATTGGGGGGGGATGTCAATTAAAATTGCGCAGGGCGGGGTCGTGGCCGTAAAGTAAGCGATGGAGTCCCAAAGCTTCGCTTTGGACCCCCTAACCTGGACAAGCCAGAACTAAAAAGAATAAACCACAGATGACACAGATTTCACAAATTTTTCTTCTTTAATCTGTGTCATCTGTGAAATCTGTGGTTAACTTTCTTGCCCAAAAAACAAGGACATCATTGTTTAGGTACTAACCATCACTTGCAATTTAACTCCTGCCCAGGGCGGGAACAAGCTAGAGGCCACGAGGCTAAAGCCCGTCGTGCTGAGAGGGCGAAGCCCTAATGGACTGGATTTTTAGGTCGGAGAGCTTTGCTCTTTAAGTGCGGGGCTGAAGCCGCCGCACTGAGAGACTTTAAAAACAAAACTTCCGAAGTCTCGAGGATTTCGGAAGTCTGAGTGTAATTGAATTGCGGTTCTACCGTCATCAAGGTTGTTTCATTCGCTCCGTTGGGCAGATGGAACGGTTCACTTACCTTCAATACGGTCCCGCCCGGTCCCGCCATTACCACCCAGCGAAACGGTCCCGTTCCGAAATCTTTGGGATGGACCCACCAACGGTGGCTATTGACAAGCGACCCGCGCCAGCCTTCGACATCGTGCCAGCCGCCAGCGCTGTCCTGCCATTGGACCACCGTCCAGGCTCCGGCCGGTGCATCGGGCGCAATCAGCTCGATGGTGGCTCCAACGGGTGGGCCATCCTTATCTTTATCGTCGGGTGGAGGCGGCACGGGGGTGTCGCGGGGCGGCAGGCCGGCGCCGGCATACGCCGGAGGCGGTGTTTGGGCGGCTAACAACCACATGCCAACCACCAGGGCGATGAGGGTCAAGCTGAGGGTCAGATATTTGGGGTAACTCATTTTTTTCTCCTAACCTGGACAAGCCAGAACCAAACAAGTTTTTCTCGACAGGATGAACAGGATTAACAAGATTTTTGAAATTTAATCCTGTAAATCTTGCCGTAGGTCCTGTCTAAATTTCCTTGCCCAATGAACAAGGATTCAATTTTTAAGTACCTATTTAAGCTGAAGGGAGTCTAGACTTTCGTCAGGGCTGGCCCGGCTGGAGCCTGGACTCCCGATTCATTTGCTTGGCTTCCTACCGCTTCGGCAGCCTTTCCGGTATGGACGCTGCCGCTGTTCCGGCAGGCAGCGAACCACTCGCCGTCGAGACGACCGGCCCAAACACGTTGTTCGTCTCGCTGCTTTCCTGCACATTGCCGTAGTTGGTGGCGTAGTTGATGCTGTCCACATAGGCGTACACCTGCGCCCCGGCCGGGAAGCTGGCGCTGCCGCCGGCGAAGTACGGCCCACCGATGGTCAGGGTCAGCGATGCGCCGGGGTCCACAGTAGCAATGACCCCCCAGTGCGCCCCATAAGGAGCAATGCTCTGCCAGGTCCGGTTGAGCGGCGGCGGGGCCGGGTTGGGATTGAAGTAGACATCTACCCAGAAGGCGTCGGTCATGGCGGCGTTGCCGGCGTTGCGAATGGTCACGCTGGGGCCGGTGGGGCCGGTGGTCACGCTGGTCACTACCAAATCCGGGGCAGAGACAAAGCCGTTGACGATCAGCGGCAGGTAGATGCGCCGCTCGGAGACGGTCAGGTTGATGTCGGCCGGATCTAGTCCGGCGTAGGCGCTGTCGGTGGTACTGACCTCAGTGATGATGGTGCAGGGCTGGTTGCCATCGTCCAGGCCATCATATACCCCGCTGACGGTGAAGCTGACCCCGGTCTGGTAGTTACCGGCATTAAGCGTGACCGAGGCAGGCGAGACCGTACACTGCGAGGGGTCGCTGCTGCTCAGATGGATGGTCACGTCGGCGGTGGGCGGGGTGTACAGGCTGATGCTAACTACCTGGGAGCCGCCCTCGCTCAGGGTGAAGTTGTTGGGGCTGATGGTATAGCCGGGCGTGTCATTGTCCAGGTTGGTCAGGACCACATCGGCCGGGTCGAGGCTGAGGTAGTCGGGATCGCTGGTAATCACGCCGGTCTGGATGGTGTAAGCCATGTCGCCATCGGCCGCCAGGTCATCCTGGCCGGTGACAGTCACGGTCTGGTTGCTGGCCCAGTTGGCCGGGCTGAAGACAAGGCTGGCCGGGCTAGGTGTGCCCTCGCCGGGGTCGTTACTGGTCAGAGTGACGGTCACTGCGGCGGTCGGCTGGCTGTTGAGCCGCACGCTGAAGCTGGCCGTGCCGCTGGCCTCGGTCGTGGTCAGGCCGCTGGTCGGGCTGACGGTGAAGCCGGCGCTGTCATCATTGGTGATGCTCGTCTGGGCCGAGGCGGTGGGGATCGTCGCCGTACCGCTGCCCGGCGCACTGGCGTTGGACAGGGTCACGATGATCGTCTCATCCGGCTCGACGCCGAAGTCGCCCAGCACGTCCAGGGTGATTTGTTGCTGCGTTTGCCCGGCGCTAAAGCTGACCGCGCCCGGCGTGGGGCTGACGTTGTTGTAGTCGCTGCCGCTGGCCGTGCCGCCGAGGCTGAACTCCACGCTGCCGGCAGTGGTGGTGACGGCGCCGGAGCGGGTGAGGGTGAAGCTGATGGCGGTCGGACCGCTGTTACCTTCGCTCACGGTTGTCTGGCCGGAACTGATGGCGTAGGCCAGGTCGTTGTCGGTGAGGGCGGCGGTCACGTCGTTGATGGCGACGCCGTCGTAGCCGCCGCCGCTGGCCGAATGGCCGATGACCTGGCTGTGGTCGCCTTCGACGACGGTATCGTCGGTGGCGGCGATGGTCACACTCTGCGGGTCGAGGGCGGTCGAGTCGGCAGCGAAGGTCAGAGCAGTCACCGGATTGATCTGGCCGCCGGTCGCTATGTTGATGGTCACGGTGGCGGTGGGAATGGTGTTGAGCCGGACGGTGTAGGTATCGGTCGCGCCGCCTTCCGTCACAGCCGTGCCGCCGCTCGACTCGACGATGGTCACGCCCGGTACGTCGTCGTCGTTGACCGTCACCGTCACATCGGCGGGATTGAAGGTATTGCTGTAAACCGGGTCGCTGCTGGCGGTTTGAGCGGTGGTAATGTTACACGGCTGCGGCCCATCGGAAATCGGGTCGTCTACTGCCGTCACGGTCACGGTTACGCCGGTTTGCCAGTTGGTTCCATCCAGTTTGACCGGGTCGGTGTCAACACTGCACTCTCCGCTGGATAGGGTCAGGTCAATCGTAACATCCGCCGTTGGCTCACTGGTCAATCGGATGTTGAAGGTATCGCCGCCGTTCGGCTCGCTGATGGTCAGGTCGGGTGAGCTGCCGGAGGGGGTCACGGTTACGCCGGCCGTGTCGTCATCCAGAATTTGTAGCGCAGCCGTGGCTTGGCTGCCGATTTGGGCGTTGCTGACACTGACCACGGTCATGGCCAGGCTTTCGGTCGTTTCGTCTATGAAATCTTGGGTGATGGGCACGGTCACAGTTTGCGAGCCGGAGTCGCCGGCCGGGAAGGTAATATTGATGGGTGTGCTGGTATAGTCTGTCCCGCCGCCGGTGGCTGTGTTATCGGTAAAGGTTACCTGCACTTGCGAAACCGCGCCGGTGTCGCCGGTACGGGTTAGGGTGACGGTGGCTCCGCTGGCAGTGCCGTCCTCATTAACCTGGTAGCTGGCCTGGCTGAACTGGACGGTGGGGAACGGCGTGCCCGGAGAACCGATGTCACTACCGCTGTTGCCGCCGGCGTTCTGGCTGCGGTAGCCCACGCCGGTGGGGGTGCTGCCGCTCACCGTACTCAAAGCCCAGGCTGCGCCCAACGTATTGTCCGCGCCCAGGTTGGTCAGGTAGATGGAGGCCGCATTGTTGTAGGAGGGCCAGCCCCCGCCGTCAGCGTAGAGCACATCCTCTACGGCATTGGCTACCCCACCGCCATAGCTGGTAAAACTGTTCCACAGGGTCAGCCGGTTGCCGGGATTGCCCAGAGCCGGCCAACTACTGACGGCGACCAGGTTAAGATTGTTGCCCCAGGCTGCCTGGAAGTTGGCCGCGCTCACGACATCCGCATTGTAAAGAATGGCCGTTTGGCCGGGGGGTACAGAGCCGGCGGCGATGTTGGCCGCTGCCACAGCGGGAATATCGTCATCGTCAAGGACAAAGCCGGCCAGGTCAATCGTCGTGCTGCCTGCATTGTAAACTTCCACCCATTCCCAGGCGGGTTCGACGCTGGCGGGATTGTACATAATTTCGGAGAAGACCAGAGGAATCGTTCCGATTCCCTGGATGTCGAAGTTGTAGGGGTTCTCGTCGCCGTCGTCGTTGGCGATGCTAAGGGTGGCGACGCGCGGGCCTACCGCCGACGGATCAAACGTGACCTGGAAGGTCGTCGTCCCGCCGGGAGCCACCGGGCTGGTGGGAGCGGTCGTTACGCTGAAATCGCCGGCAGCCGGGCCGCTGAAGTTGATGGCCCCAACGGTCAAATTGGCCGCGCCGCTGTTCCTGATGGTGAAGGTACGGATAATTTGCCCGCCGTCCACCAGAGCGCTGCCGAAATCGGTATGGTCGGCAGTGGTGGGCGAGACATCGCCGTCGGCAATCTCGACGTTGTTGCCCAGCACAGCCATTTCCGGCCCCAGCACCGTTACGCCGGCCTCAGCGGTGTTATTGGCCGGGGCGCTATCTATGCTGGTGGTGGTGATGATGGCCGTGTTGGTAAAAATGCCCGCGGCCAGGGGGTCGCTGAGCACGCCGGTGAGGGTGATAATCCCGCTCGCACCGGGAGCCAAATCCTGCACCTGCCAGACAAAGGCCGGGACTGCCCCGGTGTTGGTGATGACGACGCCGCTGTTGACCACGCTTTGCACGGTCAGGCTAACCGGGATGCGGTCGGTGATGGTGACGCCATCAGCCCAGCCGCCCATGTTAGAAAAGGCGAGGGTGTAGGTGATGGTGTCGCCGGGCACGGCGCTGGCAGGTGACACTGTTTTGACAATAGCCACATCCGGGAAGGGTTCGTTCAACCAGACGGAGTTTTTCTGGCTAAAGTTGCCGGCGGCCAGGTCCAGGTCGCCGTCGTTGTCAACATCGCCCCAGGCCACGCTGTTGGTGTAGTCGTTGCCGGGGCCAAAGTTTATGCCGGCGCCAAAGGAACCACCGCCGTTGTTGGGGTAGACCACGTTCTGCCCAGAGTAGTTGCCGGCGGCCAGGTCCAGGTCGCCGTCGTGGTCAACATCGCCCCAGGCCACGCTGCGAAAGCTGGCGATGGGGCCAACGCTGACCGGACTGCCAAAACTGCCGTGGCCGTTGTTGAGGTAAACGGAAATCGGCTTGGAATCGTTGGCCGCGGCCAGGTCCAGGTCGCCGTCGCCATCAACGTCGCCGGCAGCCAGTTCATAAGTGGCGTCGCTACCGCTGCCAAAGTTAGCGACGCTGCTGAAGACGCCCTGGCCGTTGTTGAAGTAGACCTTATTTTGCTCGTTGTTGTTGGCCACGACGATATCCAGGTCGCCATCGCCGTCAAAATCAGCCCACACCAGGTAGAGGGTGTGATCGAAGGCGGCATCAAAGACTTCACGGTTAAAGGTTCCATTGCCGTTGTTGCGAAAGACGACATTGGGGGTCCCGTAGTTGGCCGCGGCAATATCCAGGTCGCCGTCGCCGTCCATGTCGCCCCAGGCTACGGCGTAAGTGCCGTGATTGTTGGGGTCAAACTCAATAGGGCTGCCAAAAGAACCATCGCCGTTATTGGGGTAGATGTAGTTTGGCCGACCATTGTTGCCCGCGGCCAGGTCCAGGTCGCCGTCGTGGTCCATATCGCCCCAGGCCAGGCTGTAGAATTTATCGGTACCGGCGCCAATGTTAATGGGAGCACCAAAAGAGCCGTCGCCGTTGTTGGGGTAAACGGCGCTCTGACCATCGTTACCTGCGGCCAGGTCCAGGTCGCCGTCGTGGTCCATATCGCCCCAGGCCACGCTGTAGGTATTAGCTACAGCCCCGCCAATGTCTACCGGCACATCGCCGAAGCGGCCGTGACCGGCGGAAACCGCGGCGTTGAACTGCCACACGGTCGGCGTGAGGGGATGGGTCCCGGTAATGTCGGTGGTGCGGGTGGTGGCGCTGGCATAGACCAGCTCGCCAGGGAAGAAGGAGTGGTTGGGCGTAACCGTAACCACGTTAGCAGCGGTGCTGGGGGCGGCGGTGACTACCCCCTGCATCATTGAATGGACGGCCACGGTGCGGCTGGTGACGCTGGCCGGCTCCAGCTCGGCGCTGTAGGTGAGCACAACGGCGCTATCTTGCGGCGCGGCCACGGTGTTGGTGACAGGGCTGAAGGCGGTCAGGGTGGGGGGAATCGTCCCCGTCCCCTGGATGGCGAAATCGTAGGGGTTCTCGTCGCCGTCGGTGTTGGCGATGCTGAGGGTGGCGCTGCGCACACCCAGCGCCGAGGGGTCAAACGTGACCTGGAAGGTCGTCGTCCCGCCGGGAGCTACGGGGCTGGCGGGGGCGGTCGTCACGCTGAAATCGCCGGCGGCCGGGCCGGTAATAGAGACCCGTGGTGTGCCGGTCAGGTTCAGATTAGCTGTACCGCTGTTGCCGATGGTGAAGCTGCGGATGATTTGTCCGCCGGTCAGCAACGCGCTGCCAAAGTCGGTGTAGTCGGTCAGGGAAGGAGTGGCGTCGCCGTCGGCGATGACCTGGCCATTACCTATAACGGCCATTTCGGGGAATTCGTTAATATATAGGCGCGATTCGCCAGCCAGTGTGAACGGTTCGATGTCCGTCACCGTAATGGTCCCATCACTGGCCCTGACCCGTAGGGTGTAGCTGCCGGATGGTAGGCTGGAAGTATCCAGGAAAGCCGGCAGGCTGGAATTGCTGTAGGCCTGGGAGGTGAGGATTGTCTCCGGAGCGGGTTGGACCGATGAGCCGGAAGCGGATCCATATAAGTAACCGGCACACAAGTTTGTTGTCGTACAACTTGAACCAGTCCGATCGAAGAGACAGGAGGTCTGGGTGGTCCCATCGGGGAAGTGGATAACCGCCTTGGCCCAGGCCGAGTAAGTATTCACTCCGGAAGTGTTGTATCCCCAGGTATTATCGGATGCAGGCAGGAAATTGGCGCTAATGGCCGCGCCGCTAAATACGTTGCTTGTGATCCCCGGGGAGCAGGTGCAATTGGTGGGAGAGGCATTCGATCCCACTGTGGCGCCGTTGAGGGTTAAGTTCAGCGGGCTGGGAGAGCCACAGCTGGTAGTGAGCGTCTGAAAAGTGACCGTATCGGGAGTAGAACTGCCAAATCTCAAAATATCAACGCTTCCGGAAAGGAGGTCGCCCTCTGGATCGGCAATGTTGATCGTAGAGAAGAGATCGAACCCGTTGGAGGTGATCGGCGGCACGATCTCCACTGTGGGCGGGTCACTTTGTGTTATCACAAAATTTTTGATCTCATGGATATTATGTGAACCACCCGTAGCGCCAGAGAAACCAAATTTGACGGTGCCAGGTTGTGTTATCCCGGAAAGATTGTAGTTATTGATAATCGAGCTTCCATTGATCCAAACCGAGATCATTTTTTGGTCGCTGAAAGTGATACGGACATGCTTCGCGCCAGCGCGGGAGCCCGTTGCCACAGGATATCCCGCCGCATACATTGTGGGATATCCCATAGAGGCAGAACCCATAATGGAGACTTGATTAATCCATTCACTAAAACCAACTCCAAAATAGGCGCCGGTGACCCCTTGATATCCCAAACCACCCCCTGTGGCGCCTAAAGATGGAGAGGTCGTGCCATCAATCAAATAGAAAGTAATGCCATCTGCTCCGCTGCCGCCATAGGCAGCATAATCGAATTCAACATCGAAGCCACTGGCAATACTAGAGGGTATATTGTAGACGGCAGCACCAGCCTGACCGCCAGCAGGGTTTGTTAACCGTAACCAGCCATCCGCCGCGCCGCCCGCATCGTACGTATTCTCGGTCAATTGGGCGGTACCTAACAAGACCCAATTGGGTGCGGCAGTTCCGTTGAAAGCTTGCGAGTAGGTAGCCGCATAGGCAGGTGTATCCCCCAGAGCGCTGAAGATCAGCGCCAGCAGAGTGAGGACGATTATCAAGGATTTTGTGAATGAGTGGTTCATTTGTCGTTCTCCTTATTGAGTTTGAGGGTTTGGGAAGGGTGATTGGGTCCGTTCTTCAGGAACAGAAATGGTTAGGTCGGCTGGGTCAAGCTGCTGCCTGGCCTGCTGCAACAGCTCGAAATCGGCCGGGCTGATGATAACCGCTGCCGGCTGGCCAAACTTGACGACCAGGTACTCGGCCTGGCCGTAGCAAACTTCATTGACGACGGTTCTAAGGTGGTCACGTAATTCGGAAGCTGAAATCGTTCGTTGGGTTGTCATTTTAAGGTTTTCCAAATTGGGCAAAGTGGGCAAAGCGGGATATTCGTACTTTTTGTCACTAATGAGACGATTGTACTACGGAAAAAGCAATGGCAACACCCTAATTTGTGGGGGTTTTTGAGGGGCAGATGAAGGTTTTTATTAATAGATTGACGCCACTCTAACGCCGTGTTACAATTTCACCTATCCGTAGCCCTCTGGAGCAGGTGAGATGAATAAAACCATTATGGCTGTCTATGAAAATGGGGTACTGCGCCCGCTCAGTCCGCTGGCGCTGCCGGAACATAGCCGGGTTGAACTTCAAATCGTCAAGCCGGAGACCGCTGCTGCAGAAGAACGCCAGCAGGTACGCCAGGTTTTGATAGCGGCAGGTATCGTCAGGCCGCAGATGATGGCTGAAAGACCTCAACCGGTTTCGGAAAAAGAGTTGGCTGCCGCTGCTCAAACGCTGGGGCAGGCCGGCCCGCTGTCAGACCTGATCATCGCTGAACGAGAAGGGCGATGACCACCTGTTATTTGGATACCAGCGCCCTAATCAAACGCTATGTTCAAGAAACCGGGACGGCCTGGGTACAAACTCTGGTTGCACCGGCAGCCGGTCATACGCTCTTAACGGCTCGCCTGACGATGGTTGAGGATTATAGCGCGCTGGCCCGACGGCGTCGAGAAGGCTCTGCTCCGGCCGCCGATTGCGCTGTCGCCACTCAAGCATTTACCGCCCATAGCGCCACCGAATATGACCTTATCGAATTAGACTTGAATGTTGTCACTCTGGCCCGTGATTTGCTGGAACGCCATCCACTCCGAGCCTATGACGCTGTTCAGTTAGCCTCAGCCCTCATTCCCAACCAGGCGCTGCAAATTGCCCAATTACGGCCTCTCGTTTTTCTTTCAGCCGATGATCGTTTAAATGCGGCGGCTGAAGCTGAAGGATTGAGCTTCGATAATCCCTCGCTTCACCCGTGATGATCGGGATCGGCGTTCTCAAATCTTCTCAGCCACTTCGCGTTAATGATATGTTCATCAGTGTTGAACCGAGCTTGAGTATGAAATTTGAGTTTCAAGCTGAATGAAAAAGCAAATTCGATTTTTGGGCCTTTTGCTCTTAATTAGTTTTGCCGTTACCAGCGCGCTGTTTTGGACCTATGAGCACGGGGTTAACCCCGGCATCACCTCCTTTGGCGATGTGGTCTGGTGGTGGATCGTCAGCTCGACGACGGTGGGCTACGGCGATATTGCCCCGCACACGACCCAGGGACGGATTGCCGCGGCCATTACGTTTATTGTCGGCATTTACCTGTACACCAACTTCATCACGCTAACGGCCAATTCCGTGGAGCAGTTTGTCAATAAAGACCGGCTGGGTATGGCCCAGATCAAAGCCAAAAATCACCTTGTCATCTGCGAATATACCGCCTTCGCCGACGAGCTGCTGCAAGTGCTGGATCGCTACCCGGAGCTGGCTCACCACGAGGTGGTGATTATTTCCGACCTGGTCACGGTCAATCCCTATCCGCAGTACCACTTTGTGCGCGGCGTGCCGATCAGCCCGGCGGCGCTGCAGCAGGCCAACATTGGGGAGGCCGCTTACATCTTTGTCTTTGCCAACGCCCGCTTCCAGGAGCCTGATCTAAAAACGCTGCACACGGTCTCGCGCATCCAAAAACTGAACAAACACGCCACCATCTTCGTCGAAATGCACAAGCCCAAATCCGAGTTTACCGAGCACCTGCTCGGCCCGATTGTGGTGCTGGACAGCAAAAAGCTGCTGGAGTCGGTGCTGCGCCACGAGGCCTTGGATTTGTCGGCCTACTTCCACAGGGCTGATCTGCCCCTCAAAACCGCCGCTCCCCACAAGGTCCTCTCCGAAGGATAAAAAACAGGAGTCCAAAGCTTGCTTTGTTGAGCACAAAGCAAGTTTTGGACTCCTTTATGTTCCAAAAAAAAAGCCCCGCCAATTAGCGGGGCTGCAAGTTAAAATTTAGGCTAAACGCTGTCAATAACCGTTCGGGCGCGGCGATTCTTTTTGAAGCGGCTGCGAAAACTGGTTGCGGCTTTGCGCACGGCAGGCAGGCGCAAGCAGAGGAGCAAAACGACTGCTGCACCATACAGCAGCGGCTCGCGGATGTCCGACTTGACCAGCCAGACATAATGGACGACAGCCAGCAGGCCGGCCAGGTAAACCCAGCGATGCAACCGCTTCCAATTCTTGCCCAGCCGCCGCATCCAGCCCTGGGTCGAAGTGAGAGCCAGCGGCAGCAAGATCAGGAAAGCGGCAAATCCGACCAGGGCGTAGCGTTTCTCAAAGATGGCTTCATAGAGCAGGCCCCAGTCAAAGCCGTAATCCAGCCCGACAAACGTCAAAAAGTGCAGACAAACGTACATAAAGGCGTATAGCCCCAGCGGCTTGCGCAGCGACAGCACCTGCTTGAAGCCAAACAAGGTGTTCACCGGGGTGCAGGCCAGCGACAGAACCAGCAGGATCAGGGCCGGCTTGCCGGTACGAAAGGTAATATCCTGGATGGGATTGACTGTCAGGTTGTCGAACCAGTAATCCCATAACAGCCAGGCCAGCGGCGTCAGCGCCCCGACGTGGGTCAAAATACGCAGCCAATTTTTCCGCAGCGTCTTCATTAATAGTTGGCCCTCAAATCCATATCCTTGTAAAGCTGGGCCACTTCCTCTTCATAACCGTTGAAGGGCAGCGTCGCTCGCCGGCCAAATTCGCCGATGCGCCGCTCGCTGGCCTGGGACCAGCGGGGATGGTCCACCGCCGGATTGACGTTGGCATAGAAGCCGTATTCGTTGGGCGCGGCGGCCATCCAGAGAGAGGTCGGCTGTTCTTCCACCAGGTCAATTTTCACAATAGACTTGATGCTCTTGAAGCCGTACTTCCAGGGGACCACCAGGCGAATCGGCGCGCCGTTCTGGGGCAGCAGCTCCTTGCCGTACAAGCCTGTGGACAGGATAGCCAGGTCATTCATGGCTTCGTCCAGGCGCAGCCCTTCGACGTAGGGCCAGGTGTACCAGGCGCTTTCCTGGCCAGGCAACTGCTCCGGGTCAAACAGGGTTTCAAAGCGGACGTACCTGGCCTGGGAGGTCGGTTCTACTTCTTTCAAAAGTTCGGCCAGGGGAAAGCCCTGCCAGGGAATGACCATAGACCAGGCTTCGACGCAGCGCAGGCGATAGATGCGCTCCTGCTGGGTGAACTTCTTGAGCAAATCCTCGAAGCCATAAGTTGCGGGCTTGTTGACCAACCCCCCGACCTCAATGGTCCAGGGCGAGGTTTTGAAATCTGTGGACAGCTTAGCCACCATTTCTTTGCTGGTCGAGAACTCATAGTAGTTGTTGTAGGTGGTCACTGCTTCAAAGGTAGTCAGCTTATCGCCCAACTCGTCGGTGGTGGCCGTGGTTTTCAAGTCTGTGGGCTTAGTCTCATCCTCCTTCACCGTGGCATCTTGGACGCCGCAGGCCGCCAACAGGGCCGAACTGGCCGCCAGCGCCCCAATGCCCACCATAAATTTGCGCCGGGAAAGATAGATGTGTTCCGGGGTAATTTCAGACGAACGAATTTTGATCATAACTCCTCCTAACACTCGGTTAGTCTAGCGACACCCATTTTTGTTACATCCCCACTATAAACCGACTTTCTTACCAAATTATTAAGAACTCGCCATCTGGTTTCCAAACCGGGTTTGGGAACGAAAGGGGAGCTGGCAAAATTATTAAGCTCCTAAATTGGCAACAACTTCTAAAATTGGTATCATACCCCGGTAGTCCACCTTGTGGGCGATGGAGTCCGTCAATGTTTCAGCCCAAACCCCAATCCAGCGGCCCGGGGCAGATCGCCCGGATCATCTTGATGGCGCTGCTTGTTTTTTCTTTTACCGCCCTGGTCATCATCACGGCGATCATCCTGCTCACCGGCAACACCCTGGCTCTCAGTCGAGACGCCGTTTTTGAGGCCCCCTCACCCCACCCCGGCCCAACGCCGACCATTGCCCCGCTGGCAGCCGTTACACCAGGCCCGGTGGACATGCTCCCCTTTCGCAGCGTGGCCCTGGGTCTGACGCTGGATTATCCCAGCGGCTGGCGTAAAAGGGAAACCTCGCTGCGGGTCATTTTTGCACCGACTACCGCCGGGCTTGAGCCGGGACAGGGGGTAGAACCGGCGCTGTGGGCCGGTATTTCGAGCGACAACAGCATCGAACCCGCGGCTGTCCTAGCCAATATTTTAGCCGACTTTCCGGCCAACACCAAACTTTTCCAACAAAGTACCACCACCATGGCCGGGGCAACCTGGACCTTGACCGATTTGAACTTTAGCGACAGCGCCAGCGGCCAGCCGGGCCGAGCCAGGGTGGCCGTAACCAGCCACAACGACGTCGGCTATTATCTTGTCGCCCTCGCTCCCGGCGAAAAATGGTCAGCGGCTGAACCGGTGTTCCAGGCCATGCTCGCCAGCCTCGGCTTCACCGAAGAAGCCGTCATCCGGCCCACCGACGCCACCCAGCCGCCCACGCCCACGCCCAGCCCAACGCCGCGCATCTACATCGTCCAGCCCGGCGACACCCTGGGCGGCATCGCCCTGCAATTTGACGTGACCATCGAAGCCATTGTTACCCGCAACGGTCTGGAAGATCCACGCATGATCCGCAGCGGGCAGAAGCTGATTATCCCTAACAAGAAGAAAAAATGACAAACCCTTCAAACCCAGTCAAAATCAAAGCAGTTCTTTTCGATTGGGACATGACCCTGGGCGCAGCGCTGGGCGATGTTTCGACGGTGGAGCGGACCTCGGCGCTGCTGCGGCATGTCGGCCTGAGTTATAACCATGACCTCATCGAGGCGGCCAGGCAGGAACGCCAGGCGCGCATCGAGGCGGGCCGGCTACCCGGTCCTTTGGCCCCGCAAACAAAGCAAGGTCTTATTGTTTATTACCAGCAGCTTTTGGAGCTACTGGGTCACCCGGAGGCGCTGCCCGAAGTAGCGGAGAAAATTTATAACGCCTACGCTCATCTGCCGTTTGTCTTTTACCCGGACACGCTGCCTGCTCTGCAGGCCCTGGCGGCGCAAGGGCTGCGGCTGGCCATCATCACCAACCACTCACCCATTATCCGGCCGGTGATCGAAGCCAGCCTGGGCGAATTTATCCAACCCCAGCATATCCTCATCAGCGGTGAATTGGACCTCTACAAGCCTGACCCGGCTATCTTTGTCGAGGCAGCGGCCCGGCTTGAAACGCCCACCGAGCGGTGTTTGTATGTCGGCGACAACCTGGAAGTGGACGCCGTCGGCGCGGTCGAGGCGGGCGGCTATGCCTGCGGCCTGTGGTGCGACCGCTCCAACCAGCCCGCGCCGGAAAAGCTGCCCACGGGTGTCCAGCGTATTACGGAATTGAGCCAGGTATTGGATTGGGTAGACGGTAGACAGTAGACGGTAGACGGGAAGGCTTTAAAGGGAAACTTAAGATGCCATCCACAGCCAAAGAGGCTTTCGGCAGAGAATTGGCCAAAAGTGACCCGCAGATCAATCTCGCTCGGGCGGCCTTGCTGATGTCTGAGCATTTAAACCAAACGCTGGATCTTTCGGGTTATTACCTGGGAGTGTTAGACAACCTGGCCGAGACCCTCCAGCCCGCCATGCACGAGGCCAAAACCGCCCCGGAGCAGGTTAAGGCGCTGACGCACTTCTTGTTTGAAGAGCTGGGGTTTCACGGTAACGGCGACAATTACTACGATCCCAACAACTCTTTTCTGGATAAGGTTTTGGAGCGGCGGACGGGCATTCCGATCTCGCTGAGTGTGATTTGCCTGGAAATCGGCTGGCGGCTGGGCCTGCCTCTGTCCGGCCTGGGCCTGCCGGGACATTTTATTATCGGCTATGGCGTGCCGGATGCGCC
The DNA here is from genome assembly GCA_016860845.1 of Chloroflexota bacterium. Next base: position 555 of record BOKF01000009.1, on the reverse strand, counting down.
AATTTATATTGATGCGTTTAATGGGGGAGCAGTTCTGAGCGAAGACGACTGCCTGGCCCTGTGCCGGGTCCCGTTTTCGGAACGCCTCGCTTTTAGAGAGCAATTCCTCAATTCGGCCAGCAAAAAGGCCATTCTGTTTCGGATGCTCATGAATTTGAAACAAATTTATCTACGGCAGGAAAATTGGGGCCGAGCGTACCGGACCCTTGATTTAATGCTGCTCGTCCAGCCGGACCAGATGGGGGAATTGAGAGACCGGGGCGTCGTCGCCTACCGGCTCAACCGGCTGCGGGAGGCGACATTTGATATTCAGCGGTACCTCTTCCTCAACCCCGACGCCGCAGATGCCAATTGGTTGAAACAGCATTTGGAGATGATGGAAGAGCGGTTGAGCCGGTTGAATTGATAAATAAAAAGTCCGGCGTCGGGGGTAGCACCACATTATAACGTGGTGAAAGGATAAATTTGAACAAAACGAGGTTCACGGGCACACTTTTAAGTCACCACAACCAAAAGGAGTGCCCAATGAACCTCGCTCAGATATTTTGCCCTAAC
>BOKF01000008.1 GCA_016860845.1 Chloroflexota bacterium | reverse complement strand
ATCGGTTGGCTGGCACAAGCGCAGGCGAGTGGGCCGGCGACCGCGCCCTTTCCAGGCGGGCACATACACTTCGGGCCGATGAAGCCAGACCTGGCTGGTGCTTTTGATTTCCGTGAAGTACCATTTGCCCAAAGCAGCTATCCCGTCGCGAAAAGCGGGCGAATCACCATACAGGGCATCGGCAGCAACCCACTCAAACGGCAAAGGCTCTTCAAGTTGCTCGTTGCGTTTGACCGCGGCTTGCAACAATTCAAGTCCAATTTCCGGTTTGGTCTGGTAGGTCAGATCCTCTGGCACGCCACAGGCCTGGCGGCGCTCCTTATGGGCTTCATCAAACCATTCAGCCGGCAGAAACAACTGGCTATCCACCAGGGTGTAGCCCTGGCGACTGACGTAACCCAGGTGAACCCCCACCTGCGAATTGGCCACCTTGCCCACCGAACCGCAATACTGCGCCGCCACACCCACCGAGTCCTGGCCTTGTTTGACCACCCCCGACTCGTCAATCAGCATGACCCCATCCACTTCCCCCAGCGTCTGGGCTACCAAACCCTGATGGATCAACACCGCTGCTTCCTTCCGCCACGGACTCTGCCCCACAAAATGCTGCATATCCCGCACATTTTGACCCAACTCCAAAGCCATCCGCTCGACCGTCTTGCGCTGTGTCGGCCCCAACAGTCCTTTCAGGTACAGCCTGCTCCATTGCCATTGCTCTCGGCGGCCAAAGGCTGGCTCAAACAGCTTTGCGTAACTGTCCAATTCTTCCACAAACTGCTCAATATCCTGGCCCGACAAGTTACACGCCGGCGCAGGACATGTCTCAATAAACTGTATCTTGGTTATAATTTCGTTAGGCATGGTATTTTCTCCTTCCCACTTGGCTCGTGGTTGGAGAAACATACCATGCCTTTGTCTTTTTGGTTATTTTGTCAGCAACATTGCGCTGTAATAATAATAAGGCCACAAATAGACACCCAAGACAGCCACATTGGCGGTCACAGCCAGGCTCAAGGCCAGGGCCGCACCCGCTGCGCCATAATGCGGGACTAATCCCAGCGCCACCCCGCTGAAGGTCAACAGAGCTGCGAGCGCCGCGCCAAATTTAACCTGACCCCGTCCCATTACGGTGGCGAGAACGTTTCCGGCCCACAATAAAGTTGCCAGCGGCATGCCCAGGCTGATCCACTTCAGCGAGGCCGCCGCCCCGGCAAAATCCGGCCCAAAAATCAGGGGCACAACCCCATCGGCCAGCAGCCAGACCGCCAACACCCCCAGGCAGCTCAGCCACCAGCCATAGGACACAAAGTTGCGCAGCCACTGCCGTACCTGGCCCATCTGTCCCGCCGCCCGCAAACTGCTCAGCAGCGGGATCAAACCCTGGGCAAACTGGCTGACCGTGATATACCCCAGCAAAAAGAGACCCAGAGCCAGGTTGAAGTAACCGGTTTGTTTAGAGTCGCCGGTGAGCAGCTCGACCAGCGCCGGCCCGGAGCGATAGAGGGCAACAGCCGCTAAATTCGCCAGGAAAAAAGTCAGCCCAAAACGAACGTAGGCAGCGAGGTAGGGCCATTCGAGTCGTAAATCGGCGCCGCGCCAGTAATCGCGCACCCACCAGACCCCCAACCCGCAAAAAATAATTTCCATTACCAGTACAGCCAGCAGCGCGCCCCCCAATCCCCAGAGTGGAAGCAGAGCCAGCAGCAACAGCAGCAAGGCCCACTGCCGCCACGCTTGCTCAGCCATCCAGGTCCCCACCCGGTTAAGTCCCAGGGCAAATTGAAAAGGGACCCAGGCCACGATATGCAGCGCCACGCCCAGGCCGGTCAGGCCCGCCCAGACCCAAGTCATCCACGGAGCCAGGGCCAGGGCAACTCCCGCCGTGATAATCCCACAGGCAGCGCCTACCATTACCTTAAAGGCCAGCGTGCGCATATAAAGCCGGCCAGCCTCGCCGGAGGTCATGCCTGGCACAAAGCGGCCCAGCACATCGAGGGTGCCAAAATCGCCCAAGACCTGGCCCAGGTAAGACAGCGACAGTACAAAGGCAAAGCGGCCATAATCCTCCGCTCCAAAGAGGCGCGGGACTAAAGCGACAGTGGCCACCAGCCCGGCCACCTGGACCACTTTGTTAAGCGACACCGCAGACAGGCTGCGCAGTGCGTTGGATCGGGCTTTGTCCGTAGAAACGCTCATTAAAGCTACCACAGATTTCACAGCAGATTACACAGACATGAAATCTTTGATTTGTGGAAATCCGTGTAATCTGTGGTTAAAATTTACTACTTCTTATTACTTTTTGGACTCAGTAGCGCAAAAACAAACCAGAAAAGCCCCGCCAGGACAGTGCCGATAGCCCAACCCTTGGCCCGCCCTTCTAACGTTTTCAACAGCGGGCGCTGGCCGTTGCGAAAGCCGGTCAATGTGGCAATCTGGCCGGCCGCGGCGACGGTCAGGGCCAGCGCCGCCAGGTCATCCTGTTTATTTTGTTTTAAGATTGATGCACCAACCACCCCCAGCGGAGCCAGCAAAGCCCATTTGCGCAGCGGTCTCGGCGAGAGAGCCATTTTGCTGTCACCCACGGCCCGCTGAAAGGCCGACAGGTGGTGGGTATGGGCATGGCGGTGCTCCCGGTCTAGGACAGCGGGCGCATTTGAGTTACCCCTCCCGCTCAGGCTTCCAAGGGCGGCCAGGGCAACACCGGCCAGCGGCAGCCAACGCCAGGGAGATTTTGGATTTTCGATTTCGCTTGCGTGCCTTTGGCAGGATTTTCGATTTCGGGAACTTATGAGGGCGCTGCCTGCGGCCAGACCCAGGGGGATCAACCAGTCGAGATTATAACCGCGATATTCTTCAATCCCTAAAAGATAGTCGGTTTCGGCGGTGGTCGCGCTCAAAGCAGCCGTCCCGGCAACACTGACCGCCAGCGCCTGGGCCACTGCTCCGACCGGGTTTGCCCCATTCAGCGCCGTCGCCGCAGCCGGGTAGAGCACCGAGGCCGCCAGGGCCAATCCTTTAGGCGCATAGGCGGTCGTCGAGGGGTGGCCGTGGCTGTGTCCATGGTCGTGACCATGAGCATGGTCGTGATGATCGTGAGGGTGTTCATGGTCGTGGTCGTGATGATGGTCATGCTCATGGGGATGATCGTGGTCATGGTCATGATGGTCATGGTGATGGCTGTCTTCCGCCTTCCGCCTTCCGCCTTCGGCCTTTTCCCAAAACGGCAGGCCGGTCAGGGCCAGCGCGCTCACGCCCACACCCAACAGCTTGAGGCTATCCGGCACGGAGAATAGGTCGCTGGCCAGGCCGGCGGCTCCGGCAATACTCAGCCCGGCGGAGGCCAGGGCGACTTCGTCACGTTGGGGTTGATAGACTGTTAAATCAACAGCGCCGGCGTGGTCCAGCAGCAGGCCGGTATGTTCCAGGGCATGCGCCAGCTCCTTGACGTAAGCCACCGACTCCAGTGGGTCTGCCGCGTGTAGAATACGGAAGAAGCGAACCGAGCACAGCCGGATACCGGCCTCGGTGGCCAGAGTGGCCCAGCGGTAGGAGGCCGTAAACCAATCCTCTTCCAACAGTTCCTCCGGCTGAAATTCGTGAGCCAGGATGACCAGGCCAGCTTCGGCCAGACTCTTAGCCAGAAACCAGTCCCCTTTTTGATGGCGGCTCTGGCTAAAATAGGCGTAGGTCAGACGATGCCGGCGCATAGCCTCGACCGTATGCTCCATCTTGAATTCGTGGCCGGGGATGAGGCTCCCCTGGAAGGCGATGATCTTAGCTCCCAGGGCAGCCGCCTGGCCCAGGGTACGCTCGATCATTTCCGGCTGAACCCAACTGTAGCCAATAGGCCGGGCTACCGGGGCTAAACCAGCCCGATGAGTCAGGGCCGCGTGGGCCGGATCAAAGCCCAGGCCAACTTCGGCCACAGAAGGCAGATCGCCGAGGAACGATACAAGCGGCGTTTTGGTTCCACTGCGCAGCGGTTTGAGGTGAGGCAAACGGGTCTGCAATTCCGCCGTAACCAGGTCGGCCAGGGCTGCATTTTGGGCCTGCAAATAGACCCGGTTCTGGCTCGAACCCTGGGTGATGCTCATTTCGCCTTTGGCCAGCAAACGGCCGAGGGTGAGTTCGGGTATGGACAGGTGGGTCGCGCCATTTTCGCGGTAACGCCGCAGCAAGTCAATTGCAGCCTCCTGGCTTTCTCCAGCTCCGGCAAAAACGGAGGCAGCGCGGGTAACTACGGCCTGGACATCATCCCAATCGAGCACAATCGCGGCGTGGACGTTAAATTCCTCCCACTGGTGGCGTTTCAGCGCGGCTCTGGCCGACACGATCGTCCCGGCCGTCATTAAGCCATAAGAAATAATCCGGTGTAATTTCAACAGAACCTCTCAAATATATTAAAGTTGTAATAAGCTAAAGGTGACAGGCACTTGGTTAGCTCTAAGCTTCGCTGTTCTCGATCGTCCTGCTAAAAGGAAAAAGTGCCTGTCACCTTACCCCAAGATCAACCGAGGCGGCGTTTCAGCCCACCCCAAAAGCTGCGCCAGAAGCGAATGACGGCCGGGGAACGCTTTTGTTTCCCGATATCATTAACCGCATCTGCCATCAGGACAGCCTGGCCGTACTGTTCTTCCAATTCGCGATGGTGCTGCCTGGCCCAGATGAAAAAGTCGGCGGCGGTGCGGTGGGGAAAGACGTTCAGAACCCCGGCATTTTCAATGAGCAGCACGGTGGACTTATAGATCATGTCATGCCAGGCCGTCACCGCCTGTTCATAAGGTATCTCAGTCTCGTCAATCAAGCTGAGAACCTGTTGGTAATGGGCTATCTGGTTTAACATCTCCGGATAACCGCCCGGCGCCGTCAGGCGAATATTATGGCCGGGCCGCAGTTCATCCAAACGCGTTTTCTCTAAAAATTCACGCCGCTCCGCCTCAATCAACAGGCTGTCAATATCCACGCCCGGAGCCAGTCCAGCCACGGGCTGAGGGTACTCCCAAACATGCGCCTCAAGCTCTTTCAAGCCGAGTTGCCGGGCAACCGAAACCCGGTGATTGCCATCGGAGACAAAATAACTGTCGCCGACCTGATAGACTTCAATGGGAGGCAGGCCCCGGCTGGAGGGGTCGAGATAAAGGGTGGCAATTTTCTCCCAGCGCTGGCGCATATTCTCGGTGGTGGGCAAAAAGGCCTGGACAAAATCATGGTAACGCCCGACGCTGCCCATAATTTTAGCAACCGGAATTTTCTGGACTCCCTGATAAGCGGCGTTCCCCAGGTCGAATCGTTGGGAGAGTTGGTCAAAGTCAATTAAATCAATCTTTTTGCTGCTCAGGCTGGAGCGGAGCTGCAGCCACAGGGCCTTACGGCGGGCCTGATTCCACTCACGGTGTGCTACCTCCGAATACAGGTTTTGCATAGCCGGCCTTCCTTCTCGACGGCAATGTCTTCGTCACTCGGCCACTTTGCTAATCGTCACCCGGTCAATCAACAAGGGCGACACGCCCAGATAGTAAACTTCAAAGCTCAAAGCCTGGCGGCGTGGGTTGGCGATGGTCAAAACGAAATCGTGGTATACATTCGGCCTGGCGAAGTGCTCGGCGCGGAGGGGTTGGGCGATGAGCTGGTCGTAGTTGGCCGTGGCCGCCACTTCCAGGCGAGCTAAATCCTGGCCCGTCGTTGCCGCCTGGGGCAGTTTCAGGCGAAAGGCGACCCTATAGCGGCCAGCATCAAGAATCTCGAACGGGCCATAAATGGCCTTCTGGGGCGGGTCAACCAGGGGGTCAACCAGCCAGGCCTGGCCGCCAGCGGCCTGCGGATCAGCCACCTCCCGCCCCGCCAGGTGACTCAGCTCAACGGCGGTATAAGTCTGGCCGGTTTGCTGTTGCTGATAGACCAGCCAACCCCCAGCAGCCACAGGCAAAATCAGGGTCAAGCCCCATAAGGCCACTGCCACCCCTCCCCCTCGGTTGACCTGCTCCTGCTTCAAAGCCAGCGGCACGGTTTTGGGGTGGCTACGAAACCAGGCCAGCCAGGCCGCCGCCAGCAAAATCGCCAGGAGGAGGTAAGGCCAGACCCAGCCGTAGAAAGGATCGGGAGTAAAAAGGATATCTTTAGCCCAAATCCTGGCCTCACCGCTGCTGACGGCGTTAAGCACAAGCGGCGTGCGCCAGCGGTCAACGTTGGGATTGAGCCAGGAATAGCTGACCCGGCCGTAGCTGCCGTCGGCGGGCAAATCGGCGGCAGCGATAATTCTATTAAAAACCTGGCCTCCTCCAGATGTTTTGAGAGAGAGGCGGACCAATTCCGTATCAGGCGCGACACCTGGATCGGTGCGCAGTTGCCAGGCCAGGTGGTAATGGCCAAAGGAGAGGTCAGGCAAGGGGCCGGAGCGGATGATGCTGACAGGACTACCGGGCTGCGCCAGCCAAGTCATTTCTCCGTTCTCGTCAACAACCTGAGCCTCGGTCGAGATTGATGCAGTGGCCGGCCCGAGGCGTTCATATGCGGCCAGGTCGGGCAGCCACTCGGCCAGCGGGAGACCCAATTTTTCGGCGTAATAGAGAGGCAAGGATGACTTGTAAGGCAATTCGGGGTTTTGGAGAATGACCAGGGTGTTAGCCAAACTCAGCCCGAAGAGCAGCCAGGCCAGGCCCCGCCACACCTTTTGACGGCTGTAACTTCGCCAGGCCAGAGCCAGCAAGGGGGCCACCCCCGGCAATGCGACCACTAAGAACCTCGGTCCCAGCTCCCAGGCAATCCAGAAGCCACCGGCGACAGCCGTCACCGCCAGGGAAAGCAAAATTGGGAGAACAACAAACCAGTGCCGCTGACGCCGACGCAGGCTGTCGTTTAACAAAAACGGCATGCCCCACAGCGCAAAAATGTAAATGGGCGCAAAAATAAACAGCCCCCGCTGCTGGTCTACCAACCAGCCCATCAGGCCGCGCCCAACGCGGTCCCAAAATAATGAAGTTATCGTTGGGGCGGTAATATCGGCCTGGCCCACCTCGATGAGCTGGCTGTTAAACCATAAGAGCAACCCGATGGACAGCGCCGTCGCCCCCAGGAGGAAGAGAGGCGAGGCGAAGAAGTGAAACGGCGAAGAAGCGAAGCGTTGGGTTGTGCTCCGTAGCGGCTGAAGGAAAGGCCGACCCTCCGACCTTCCATCCCCCCATCCTTCCAACTTTCCCCGCCAGGCCCAGGCAATCAACAACGCCAGCAGGATCGCCAGCGGTACAAAGCGGCGATTGAGCCAGGGCAAGGTCACGAGGGAGAAAAGGATCAAAACAAAAGAAGCCGGCGTGGCCCGGCCCTGGCTGACGGCATAGTACAACACCAGGGTGGCCAGCACAGCGCCGAGCAGTTCGGGATAAACCAGATAGTTATACATCAACAGGGGCGGACTCAACGCCACAAACAGCGTGGCCAGCAGCGAGGCAAATTTATCCTGGCTGACCAGCCAGGCCAGTTTGAAGGTCAGGGCGGCCAGCAGCGCCCCGAGCAGAGCCTGAAACAGCAGCACTCCCTCCCGGCCGGCTAGGGCATAGGCCGGCGCAATCAGCACCGGCAGGGCCAATTGGTGGTCCAAAATCTGCTGGCCAGAGGGGCCAAGCCGGATTTGGGGGGTGATGTCCTTGCTGAAATAAAAATTCAGGTAATCGAGCTGGGCGTAGTTGTTGGCCAAGTCAAAATCCCCATCATGCACCAGCGAGTGGGCGGTTAACAGGTAGTGCGGCTCGTCGCCGGTGGCTCGCCAGGTGCGTGCGACAAAGGGCAGCAATCCCAGGTAGACGGTCAGGATAAATGCGCCAACCCAAACAGCCCAGGAAGGATTTTGGATTTTGGATATTAAGTTTTGGATTTTGGTTTCTTGCCAGAGCGCTGTCGCCGATCTGGCGATTTCAATTTCCATCGGTTTCGATACCGTCAACCAAAGGGTTGGGTGGGGCAATTGCCTCGGCTTTCAATTGTTCGTGCCAATAAAGCAGCGTCCCGCAGCCAAAGGAAACGGCGTTATACAGATAATAGAGCCAATGCAGCGGAATAACCCGTAAAGTGAAGACAAGGCCCCGTTTTTGATAGAAGAAACGATACAGGCTTAGATTCAGCCACAGCAAAAGCGCCGCCAGGCCGAGGGCCACCAGGAGGGCCTGGGGTTGAAAAAGGCTGACCGCCAGGGCCAGGAGCAGCCCATACACGGCGACCACACTGACCCGGTTGTGCGTCTGCAAATTAAGGTCGCTGGTAAAAGCCTTGTCGCGTAAGATCAGGCGGGTCCAGGGAATACCCCGGTCAAGGATGTCGGATTTCAGCAGGCTGACGAAGGTCCAGGCTTTGAGGTGTTTCACCTGGACATGTTTGGCCAGGCGAATCCTTCCCCCGGCCTGCTTGAGCCGGAAGCCCAGGTCAATGTCTTCGATAGCCGGACGCCGGTAACGCTGCAAATCGAAACCGCCCAGGGCCAAAAACTGCGACCGCCTGATGGCGCCGCAGCCCGTCCAAAACGTCGAGGCTGCGGCGCTGCTGATCTGGTGAACATAATGGTGGAACAGGTTTTTGTATTGAGCGATGAAGTTGACCGCACCGGGGGCATCGTCGTAGGAGCCAAACAGGGCATCGAGGCCAGGATCGGCCTGGAAAACCTGGGCAATATTTGTCAGCGTATCGGGGTGCAGCTCGCAATCGGCGTCTATAAAATAGAGATAGTGTCCCCGCGCTGCCTGAGCGCCCAGGTTGCGAGCCGCCGCCGGGCCTAAGCGCCCTTTTGTTCTGAGGACCCGCGCCCCAGACTGCTCGGCCAGGCCGTCAGAACCATCGCTTGAGCCGTCATCCACTACCACCAGTTCCCAGTCGGTAAACGTGGATTGGCGCACGGCCCGCAAGCAGCGCTTGAACATGTCGCCGCCGTTATAAACGGGGATAACGATAGAAAATAAAGGTGAGTGAGTCATATACTCGAACTAAACTTTTTAGAAAGACGATTTGGCCGGGATTGGGGGATTTGGGGATAAAACAAAAAGTAAAAATCTCCTAATCTCCTAATCCCGGCTAAAATTAGCTATTATCATGCCATTCATTTGGACCAAGTCTTACTTTCTTACCCGTCGTTCTTCCCAAATTTGGGGCGATTGTTTCAATGTTTGCCACATGCCCGCCGCCGCCATCGCCATATCTACCCCAAAAAAGAAGGGCAGCCAGATAATTCTCAGCCACATCGCCGCCGGCTCTCGCCCAATGGTGAGGGCGGCCATAATTTGAAAAAGAGGGGTCAGCAGGCTGGCTGCGACCACGGTCAGCAAAAACTTTCGCCGCTGAGGGTGGAGCAGAGCCAAACCGACCCCCGCTAACAGGGCCAGGCGGTCCAGGTAGCCCAGCGAAAAAGCCAGTAATTCCAGGCGCAGCGGCCAGGACAACTGCGGACCGGCCAGGGTCGAGCGCGCCTGATTTTTGGCAACTTCATTGAAGCCTCTGGCCCAACGGGTGTGCTGCCGCCAATACCCGGCCAGGGTCTGTGGGACGCGGTGATAGCTGACAGCTCTCGGCTCGAAGCGGATGGTCCACCCGGCGCGAGCCAGCTTCAAGGTCAGATCGCTATCCTCCAGCAAGGCGCCGGGTTCAAAGTTGCCCACCTCGGCCAGCGCCGTGCGGCGATAGGCGCAATTGGCCCCCAGGATCGCCGGGGCTAAATTCAACCTGTCTTTGGCCCGCAGCGTCACCCACTGGTGGACCAGCCCCTCAAAAGTAGTGTAACTGGCGGCTGGACTAACCAAAGGATTGCTCACAGCGCGGCGGCCGGTCACACCGCCTATTTTTTCGCCGGAAAAAGGGGAGACAAGGTAGCGTAGGGCTGGGGGCTGCGGGCGCTCATCGGCATCGTAGACAGCCACAATTTCACCTTGCGGAAAGGCGGCCAGGGCCGAGTTCAACCCCTGGGCTTTGCCCACATTTTGCGCTAACGAAAGCAAGCGCCAGTTATCTCTTCCCTTTATCCAACTTTCGATAATCTTCTCACTCTCGTCCGTCGAGCCATCATTGATTAAGACGCCGGTCAGCTTATCGGCCGGGTAATCCAGGGCCGCCAGCGTTGCCAAAAGCCCCGGCAGCGTTTCGGCCTCATTGCGAATAGGAGCCAGCAGCAGCAGCGCCGGTAGGTCCGAGAGCCTATTATGAGCAGATAACACCCCATCGGCAGTCGGGGGGCGGCGGTCTGCCCTGCGACCGAAGGGAGTGCCGAAGGGAGTGCCGAAGGGGATGGTAGCCGGCAAGGCGGCCAAAATAAAAAGCCAGCGCCTGACTGTAAAAATTAGCAAAACGCCGGCTGTTAGCCACGAAGCCAGGGTTAAAAATCGGCGAATCACCCGCGCGCTTTGAGTTCCTTTTTTAATAGGCTAGCAGTATCGGTTCGATAAAAAGCCAGGGCTGTCTGCCAAATCTGCCATTTTTGACTCAGCGAAGCAGCCCAGCGCGCTGCCTCTTGCCGGTCTACCAGGCCGCGCCGCAAGCGCTGAGCCAGCGTGGTCAGCGGCGGGTGCTGGGTGCGCTTGAGAATGCCCGGAGCGTCCAGCGCCTTGACATAAGCCACCAAGCCTGGGGAACAGTCTCTTTCCAGGGCAATCAACGGCGAATCGGGAATCGCTGCTTGATAGAGCATCCTGGCCCAATAGAGACCAGCGTAGATAAACGGCTGAGCGTTGGCCTGGTAAGTCAAGCTTAAAACTTCGATCCAATTCAACTCGGCTGAATAAGTTTCAACAACCCGCCCAATATCATAAAGCTGGACAAAAACCGAAGCCCCCATAACCACATGAAAGGCGGCATGCACGGTCAGGTGCAGCAGCATATCGCTGGTTGAGAGCCGGTAAGCCGGTTGGCCGGACAGCGAAATAGGCACAGCCCGCGCCCAAACACCGGGGGTAATATCCACCTTGAGGCCGAACCAGGACTCTTCAAGCGAGCCATGAGGTTCAACCATCCGGTCCCCGCCGGTGCTCAGGTAAGGATTGGGCGTGTCCCCCGGATTGCCTGCCCGGCGATAGGTACTGAGATGTTTGGTAATCCCTGGCCCCTGTTCAGCGCTTTTGTGCTTCCCCACATAACCTAAACTTTCCAAAACAGTCCCAACCCTGGGCAAATCTTCAACCCGAAACAACAGATCAATATCATTCATGGGGCGCAGGGCCGGATCGGGGTAGACAGTGACCGCCAACAGAGCGCCTTTTAGAACCAGCACATCAATTTTTTGTTGGGCAAACGCGCCCAGAAGTTCAGCAAGCTGGTGGCCGATTGCCTCGTTCCGTTTTGCGTGCGCTTGCCGGGTAACTGCCAACTTGGCCATCGTCAGCGGCGGCGGTTCTACTTGAGCCTGGGTAAGATGCCAGTGCAGCAGCGGAGCCAACCCCAGCGCAATGGCAGTTACAGCCAGCTCTTCCCAATCATCCTTACTCATCGCCTCGAGCCAAGCTGGAGAAGGTGAAACTGCAAGATAATTGATGATTTGCTGAATTGAATTGGTATCCGAATACGCCAAAGTTGCCAAAATCGGAAAATTTGAGTACAATCAGATTTAATGAGAATATTCGCAAAACAAGGTGATTTTCAACCGCAAAATCTTGCAAAACGCTGGCTAAAAAAAGGCACGCTATCTCAATTATTTATTTAACACGACACTCGGGGGCATACATAGATTTTGGAGAAACATGACACATTAGCCACAAATCAGCACGCACGGTTCATCGCTTAACTTAGTGCAAATTTATCGTGGCAAATGACCGGCTACTCCTCACCTATACTCCCCCCCAGCAAGTGATGGCATCTTCAGACGAGAAGCGCCAGGACTTGCCTGATGGGGTGTAGCCCTTACAAAACAATTCTTAGTGGGAGCTGAAAGTTACGGACTTCAGTTCAGCATGCTTCTTCATTTCGGGCTTGCTATATTTCTTCATCTCTATAATCTCCTCCTTTCGTCAGTGATAAATACGATAGCGCGCCTTTTCTTAACCAACATTTTGAGCGCCAAATCAGTGTAGCTAACCAGGGATAAGCCATTGCAGCGAGGATGCGGCGTATTGGATATGAATGGCACTAAAATAAAAGCGTCAAATATTGTTAATACGAGATTCCGGTCGGGTGGCGAGGCGTACTACCAGGGAGGAGTAGGGATAAGAATTGAAGTCAATTTGCGGACGCATTATAACGATAATCAAATTTACCACAAATGCGGCAAAGCCAATCATAGGGCCGAAGTAATTTAATCCACGTCTTAAGCCGAGTTTATCCAAATAAAGCTCCCTGTTCCAGACCAAAAAGTGTTCATTTTCTGCTCATTCTACTCTTGCAGAGACATCGCCAGGGTGGCCAGACGGCTCTCGTAATCAACTTTCTGGCTCGGCGTTTCGGCCAGTTCAATGGCCCGCTCGTAAAAAGTCCGGCTGGTTTCCAGGTCGCCCTGCGCTTTCAACTGGTCGGCCAGGGTGGCGTAGGTCAAGGCTTTTTGAGGCAGGGCAAAGGTGCTTACTTGGGCCAGCAGTTCTCCGGCAGACGTGCCCTCCTGTTGGAGATGCACCACCACCCGCCGATCAATGGCAATCGTCACCGCTCCGTTGGCTTTGAGCCAATTTCGCAGCCCTTCGTCCACTCTGTAAGAATAACTGCTCAGGACAAACCAACGTCTGGGGTGGCGTCGCATCGCCTCCCAAATCGGCTGGCTGGTATTATAGATACCAAACGGAGCGCGAGCGGGTGGATAATACCAGTTAATGGCCGGCTCGGCTCTTACGGCAATGACGGCATCATCAGGTCGCGCATTATTTTGTAACAATTGCCCGACCGCGCGCCAATCCTCTCTAGAGTCAGCCCTGTATAGAACAAGCAATTCTTTAACTTCCCCAAAAATGAAAATGGTTATTATCGCCACCAGCAAACTGCCCGCCAGCAGGCTGGGGGTGCTGCGGCTGTTTGAGCCAGGAATCAACCGCTGGCGCCAGCTATTGAGAGCGCGGATGACTGATTCAATGCCATAAGCGATCAGGATCAAATAGGCAGGCAGCGTGTACAAAATATAGCGAACGGCAAAAAAAGTGCCGCGCTGGAGCAGAAACAGGTAAATCAAAACAATCGGCAAAATAAGCCAGCTTAACACCAACAGGCTGGCCCCGTATCTTCTGGAAGGCCACAGGCTCAAAAGTGAGATGAGGAGTAGAGCTAGGTATGCCAGCAAGCTGAGCGGCTCGACGCTGCTGAAAGGAATCAGCATGGTGTCCCAGACAAAGCCGAAGTGGCGGGGCGGACCTGCTCCCCGATTGGGCTTTTCCGCAGCGGGGACGGTGAGGGTTTCCGGTTGGACCACTACCGCAGAGAAACGGCTGCCCACATTGTATAAATCCCGCAGACGGCCATTGAAGGTAAAAATAATCACCAAGACCATCAGGCAAATGATAAAATAAATAGTATATTGCCAGAACGGCCTGTCTTTGAGGTGGAACAACTGCTGCCAGCCCACAAAAAGACCGATGGGCAGCAACAGGAAGAGCGCGAAGTAATGGCTCAAACTGGCCCCGGTCAGGCCAATGATGACTACTCCCCAGTACCGATCACGCCTCGTTTGGTATGCCCGCCATAAACCCCAAAAACTCAGCAGAGTCCAAAATACCAGCAGCGCATAGGGCCGAACATCCTGGCTGTAATAAACCGCGAGAGAGGACCAAGCCAAAAACAAGGCGGCCAAACTGCCGACATTTTTATTAAACAGAGACTTGGCAAGTTTGTAAGTTAGAGGTATGGCCAAGACGCCAAAAATGAGCGCCGGGAAACGCACCCAGGCTTCCTGCCGGCCCCCCAAAAGCCAACCGTACAGGAGATAGTAATCCAACGGCATAGCCGCGTGCCGTACCAACTGTGGGCCAATCTCCCAGAACGGACTCTGGGCCACGTCGAGTTCCAACAGCTCGTCGTACCACAAACTGGGCGCGCCCAGCCCGTAAACTCGCAGGGCAAAGGCCAGCAGAGTCAGGAAACTTACCGTAATAAGTTCGGGCTTTTTGGCTATTTTGGCAGGCATAATTACCCAGAGGCTAAAGGTGAAAGACAAAAGTGCCAGTCACCGGAGCAGTTACCCGGAATTATAAAAAGGTCCATTTGTATTTCAAAACGGACCCTTCACTTTCATCAAGGTTCCCTTGTTCCCAAATGAAGTTTGGGAACAAGGGTTAAAACCAATAAGTAACTCAGTTTCCGGCATGCTCCGAGCCTGGGTCGCCGGCATGCTCGTCAATCAACTCCGGGGTGGGTGGGGCAGCGGCGGGAGCCGCACCTGCGTCGGGCACGGGGAAGATCTCGATGCTGCCCATCAACTGGGCCAAGTTATACATCGTCCGCACCCCGCCCTGGCCAGGATCGGCCAGGTCAACTCCATCGGCATCGGTCAGGGATTGGGTCAGCCCACTCACTTGATTGACTAAATCAGCCACAGAAGCGGTATCCGCTGCCTGTAGGATTTGCAGTTCCAAATCTCGAATCTGCTCCGCCAGGCGGATGGAATTTTCCGCGGCGGCCTGGGCTTGCTGAGCTTGCAGCACCGTTTCTGGCGAAGCGCCTTCGGCCTGGGCGGCGGCGGTGGCTTGATTGAGCACAGCCTGGAGGTAGCCCGCCCCGCTGCCGGAGCCAAGCAAACCAAAACCATCCCCTGGATTATAGACATCCCCGCTGCCATCACGGTCGCCAAAGTCAGGCGAGCTTTGACTTTCAATCACATTGAGGATACCTTCGGCCTGAATTTTCAGAGCCGCCAGATCATTCTGGGCAATGGAATAATCTTTCTGGAACCCTACTTCCGGCTCGATCTTCAAAACTTGATTCAAAGCGTTGAGACTATAACTATCCTGATCAGGGGTGTCAGGCGCGGCGGCAACAGCCAGGCGAACCGGCCCCATCACTGCCGCCGGTACCTGGCCGGCAAAAGCCTTCACCCCGGAGGGGGCCGGGTCAGTATCGCTGCCCGGCTCGACGCTGATAAACATGCCGTTATAAAGCCCCAGCAGATTGCGGCCGTTGGGGTCGGTAAAGGTATGGTTGACGGCGTCGCCGCTGAGGGTCAACTTGCCCAGACTGAAAGGCGGCTGACCCTCGCCCTCAAGCCAGGCCTCGTACACCGAACCATCCGGCGGCGGAGTCACACCGGTCAGGGCCAGCGTGATTTTATCGCTGTGAACCTGATCGTCGCTGATGGTCAGGAGGCCGGCGCGCACTGGCGCAGGGGTGGCGGTGGGTGTTGCCGGTTCGGGCGTGGCCGTCGGTTCAGCAGTAGCCGCTGCCACCACTTCGGCGGCATGCTCTTCGACCAGTTCAATCGTCGCTTCGGCGTGCTCTGCGGCAATCTCAACCGTTGCTTCGGCATGCTCTTCAACCGGCTCGGCCGGGGCGGCAGTCGGTTCGACGGCCACAGGCTCCTCGGCGTGCTCGGCCACAGCTTCGCTGGGCGCCGCGGTCGGGGCAGGGCCAACTTCAGCCGCAGCATGTTCCTCAGCCAGCTCAGCCGCGTGCTCAGCCACCGCCCCGCTTGCGGGTTCTCCGCCGGTGTAGAAGGAAATATAGAGAGCAATCCCCAAAATGATCGTAATCGTCCAGAGGACAAAGGTTATCCACATAAGGTAGCGGAGGACTCCAATTTTACGCGGCAAAATTTTGAGGCCGGCCAGCAAACAGTAAATCGCCAGACCTTCCGCCAGAGTGCCAAAGACGACGTGAGCTAAAACTAAGCCCGGCATCTGGCCGATCCCACTGCCGACAATGGCGACAAAGGTAGGAACCATGACCAGGGCAATAAAAAAGAGGTTCAGCACCACGACCGGGATTTGAAAGCGGTCGTGCCACTTGTACATTTTCCTTAGTTGGGCGGTTACGCCCAAGCAAAGCAGCACATAAAATAATATTTCGACGATGAGAGTCAGGTCTACTAATAAGTTGCCACCCGTACTCAAAAAACCAGGGGTATTTCTTAAACCGCCCATGAATGCTCCTTCTGCCTCCTTATGCAGTAAGAATGATGAACTTGTTTGTGGTTTTGGTACAACGTTCAGAGAATCTCTAACGCGAATTAGAGTGGATACGGTTGGGCCGCGTGGCGGATAGATGCATATTGGGCCAGGACATCGCTGTAGGTGACCACGTCGGCCAGGCTGAGATCGGCCAGGCGACGCCGCCCGCACATCCGGGCAAATTCAGTCAACTGATAGCGCGTGCCTTCCAAAAAGTTGACCAGCCGCTTGCTGCTCTCGGCGATACTGAAGCGGTCGCGCAAATCGGCCCGCTGGGTCGCAATGCCGACCGGGCAGTTGTTGCTGCTGCAAGCGCGATACTGCTGGCAGCCAATCGCGATCATGGCGCTGGTGGCGACCGCGACGGCATCCGCGCCCAGGGCAAGGGCCTTGGCAACATCAGGCGGGGTGCGAAAGCCGCCGGTAACACACAGAGTCATGTGGCCCATGCCATGCTCATCCAGCCACTTCCGCGCTCGAGGCAGGGCGTAAACCGTAGGGATGCCGATATGGTCCTTGACGTGTTTGGGCGCAGCGCCGGTTCCGCCGGGGCGGCCATCAATGGTGATAAAATCCACGTCAAGTTCGCAGGCGGCGGCCAAATCGGCTTCCAGCTTGGCGGCGGCAAATTTGATCCCAATCGGAATACCCGGATTGAGGCTGCGAATCCAATCAATCCGCGCCTGCATTTCGGCCGGGCTGTTCAGGTCACGGAAACGGCTGGGGCTGATGGCATCCTGGCCCGGTTTCAGGCCGCGGACCAGGGCAATTTCCGGGGTTACTTTGGCCGCCGGCAGGACGCCGCCCAGGCCGGTTTTAGCGCTCTGGCCAATTTTGATTTCAATCGCGTCGGCCTTTTTGATATTCTCTTCGGTCCAGCCGAAGTAACCGGAAGCCATTTCAAAAACGTAATATTTGGCGGCGGCTCGCTCTTCGGGCAGCATGCCGCCTTCGCCGCTGCAATTCATGGTCCCGAATTGAGCCGCGCCGGTAGCCAGGGCGATTTTGGCCTCGCGGGAGAGCGCGCCAAAACTCATATGGCTGATGTAGATGGGAGCCGTGAGCGTGATCGGCCGCGCTGCTCTCGGCCCGATGATCGTCGTGGTGTCAACCGGCTCATCATCCAGCAGCGGGGGATCGGCCAGTTGGCCGGGGAGAAAGTAAATATCGTCAAAACTGGGCACCGTGCGCTCGGTGCGCATGGGCACGTTCTCTTTCCACTTCCCCACGGCAAGATGTTGAATGGTTTTTAGCTCATGCTCCAGGTCATCGGCGTGGCGAATATAGTGGGCCAGGTAGCCTTCCTGGACCGGCAGGGTAAGCACTGTATCGGCGTCAATCTCAACATGGCCATTGACTCGCCGCACGGGAAAGGTTGTGACTCGATCCAGGTGGTCGTAGCGGCTGATGCCGGTGCGCACGTCGAAATCCCAGCCGTGGAGCGGGCAGATAACATCCACCCCTTGCAGGTGACCATCACCCAGTTGGCCGCCCCGGTGGGGACACTTGTTATCCAGGGCAAAAAATTCGCCCTCCACATTGGCGATACAGACATCGTGGCCTTTGACCGTGATAGTGGTCACCTGGCCCGGTTTAAGTTGGTCAACATCGAGGATTTTGACAAAGTTTGACATGCAGTCCCCCCTCCGGCTGAATCTAGTACCACACGTCTGCGGCTTGGCCAGATTTGACCAATTGCGCACAGTATACACTAACTTCGCCTTCAATTGCAAGGGTTAAGATCAGGCTCCGGGATAGGCAAACTGTCCCATTGCCGGTCATCCTTGTTCCCGTGGGAACAAGGATAACAAGGATAACTGATTACTGCACCGAACGGCCGGCCAGGGCCAGATGAATCTGGTCTATCAGGCTGAGCCAGCCGCGTCCTTTCTCGGCAAAGCCATCGCCGCCGGCTTCAAGAGCATACTGGCGGGATAGTGGGTCGGCGTGGACGGTCAAAAAAACAACTGCCGGCGGCTTAGGCATCAGCTTGAGCTGGCGAGCCACCGCATACCCGTCCTGACCGGGCAGTTCCACATCGAGAATGACCACTTCGGGCAAGAGTTCGGCGGCCAGGCGGACAGCTTCCAAACCATCGCCCGCTTCACCGATCACATTCAAGTCGGCCTCGTCTTCAATGATCCAGCGCAGCGCCTCACGCACCACCGGCACGTCATCTACAATTAGGACTGTGTAGGCTTTGGTTTCCATTTTCGTGCCGAGGCTGCCCGGTGCTGCCACCAGTGCATAAAGGCGCCAATCAAGCCAAACGCAGCCAGATGAAAGCAGAAGAGCCAGAAATTTAGGCCGGTCGAGTTCAGATCAGCCCGGTGGATAAATACCATCAGCAGGTCCAGCATAGCGGCGGCAATCATTAAATTCGGAATGTGATAAAGACGACTCCAATCGCGTTCCCACCAGAACCAGAGCAGGCCAAAGCCAAACGCGCTGAACCAGGAGGCAAAGATCCGCACCATCAGCGGGGCAATGGCCCAGGGCCACACGGCGACAACCAGGCCGGGTGAGGCCAGGCATAAGATCCCCAACAGAATCAGGGCGGCCCCCAAGATGATCGCCACGATTCGGGTCAGTGGGGCAACGGGTTCGCCGACGACCTCCCAAACCGCTCCACCGCGCTCATGCTGGATGTAGAAAACAATCGCCAGGATAGGCGCGATGATGTAGACCACCAGCCAGTAAAACAGCTTGAACCCCGGGGTAAATCTGTCCAGATGCAGAAAAGTGGTCAGAGAGATAAGCACGCCAGCCGAGACCAAAACGGGCACCAGGTAACGCGCCGGCTCCCACCTGCCCCGGTACGTCACCAGCGAGACCACCGCCGCCCCGCCCAGGTAAAGCGCTCCAAACATAGCCGCCGAAAGGGGGGGTCTAATTTCCCAGAAAAAGAGCATGGCGGTGCTGCCCGGAAATAGCATGAGCGAGATGGCTCCGGCCAGGGCATTAACGGCCACAAACCAGAAGACGATTTTCATTAACAAGGACATGGGTTTATAAGGTTGATGCATTGTTTTCAACTAACGCACGATGAGCTGCAGCCGTTGATTGAGGGCAAGCAAACTTAACTCGGCGGCCTGGGGCGGGCTGGCCGTTAAATCGAGAACTTCCAGCGCGCCGCCGGCACGGGCCGGACAGATGAGATATTCAATATCGCGCAGATGCATGGTCTGGCGCAGCCCGTTATCCGTTTTTTGCTCGCCCCGCTGGAAGGAGTCGGCCTGTTCCCGCAAAAAGAAGCGCACCAGGTGGTTCAAGCTTAGCGCCTGGAGTTGTTGAGCCGAATCAGCCGTGTGGGAGGAGTCAATAACGGCACAGAACCCGGGGGCATTGGTGATGTCCACCACCGGTAACTGCGTTGCCGGATCAATAAAGACCTGACCGGCCTGTTCATTTTCGCTGACCCGAAAGACGGTTTCGCCGTTCTCCACCTCGCCGACCAGGCCCAGGATCAGTACATCTTCGCCTGGCCCGCCGTCCAGTAGGTCGGAACCATCGCCGACCCCCCAGATCAGGATGTCGTTGCCCGGCCCGCCAAATTTGAAATCACTTTTAACCGGATTGAAATGCTCCAGGCCGCCGATGAGGACATCCTCCCCTTCGTTACCCAGCAGAACGTCCGTCCCCAGCCCGCCGATCAGCAGGTCAGAGACACTGCTGCCAAAAAGCACGTCACCATAAGCCAGGCTTTGATCAATGCCACCGCCAGCCGAGGCTGGGTCCTGGGGCTGCACAAAAGCATTGCCGGCAAAGTTGGTATCTGCGCCAATCTGGGTTTGAATCGCCGTAACGGGCTGCGGCTCACCGAAGATGAAGTTATCCATCACAGCGACGTCTACCTCGCCACTGTCATCCGGTCCCAATGCATCCGTGCCATAAGCAATCCGTACCCGGTGAACGATTGGTTCCGGGAAAGCGACACCCAGGAACGAAAGGCCGACGTCGGCGATAGGCGTGGCAAATTTACCCAGGGAGTTGCCGTTAATGTCAAAATATTCAAAGGCGGTGTGGTCAGTATCCACATCGGTGTAGACGGCCCCAAAGCCGCGCACGGCTGCGGGCGTCCGCGTGCCGGGCACGTAGAAAGTGGCCTCGACAATGTTGCTGCCAAGCGGGGAAAAGAGCCGTTCTTCGCTGAAGGTTTTGAAGCTGTCGGCATAGCCCGGATTGATATTGCCAAAGCGGGGCAGCGCGCCATAAGGATTGTCGCTATCGGCGCTGACAAACAGGCCCTCGCCGGGCGTGGCCAGGACGATGCCACGCGCTCGCGGCGCAGTGGGGGCATTGAAAAAATCGGGGGCGTAAGCATTGGGGGCAGCTTCTTCATCAGGCAGGCTGTCCCAGTTTATTTCCCGGTAGCCGCTGGCCGCGGAACCAGGCTCGCCGCCGTTGTTTTGCCCGCCCAATAACTGGCGATACTCTTCGACCACAGCGGTAATATCTCCAGTTCCACTGATGACCGTGGGTTCCGGCGTAGTCTGCAGCCGGCCGCCAAAAGCCGTTAGGAAAAAGAAGGCCAAAACACTCAGCCAAATACGATGATAATTTTTAAAACCTGATCTGATTTGATTCTTGCTGCCTGGTTTGGTCCGAGAGAAAATCATGAGGGTTTTGTCTCCTTATGTTCTTTTGTTAAGAGTAAAAACTTGCGGGGCCAGGACCCAGCGAGTTGGGTGCGCTTTATAAACAAGACACTCTCCCATTTTGTCCAGCATACTCGAAACAAACTATTCATGCCACCAACCAAAGATAGGACTTACCCAGGAAAAAAGTTAGCTTAAATCCCTCCGAAAGTTAGGGAAAAGACCTGACAAAAGTTAGGCATGGAGGATAAACCCTAATCACGGTGACCGTGCCCTCGGCGGCATTGGCCACATAAGCGTCGTTATTGACGGCCAGGGCAATACTCTGCGGCTCATCGCCGATAAAGATTCTTCTGGCCAGGGTGTCGCTGGCGGCGTCAATTAAGTGGAAGCAGCTTTAATATAGCCGAATTAAGCCGGCAACACATCAAGCTAAAGATAGACGTTAAGACCGGAATTGGTATTAGAGGTGAGGCGTTTAACGGCTGCTGCCAGCCAAACCGTGTTTGACGGCGTGCAGGGCGGCCTGGGTGCGGTCGGCCACGCCGAGTTTGGCCAGGATGGCGCTGACGTAGCCCTTGACCGTACCTTCGGTCAGGTGCAGCGTGGTGGCGATTTCTTTGTTGCTTTGGCCTTGAGCGATCAGACGCAGCACGTCAAGTTCGCGTTCGGTCAAGTTGGTGGGGGGTATTTGAGCCGGCGGGGCGCTGACCTGGCGCATCAAGTAGCTTTGGGCTTCGGGGTGGAGGGCAGGCTTGCCCTGGGCGGCCGTGTGGATTGCCCGGAACAAGTCGGCCTTCAAGACGTCCTTTAAGAGGTAGCCAATCGCGCCCGCCTCAATCGCTTCGCGGACTTTCTGATCGTCGGCAAAGCTGGTCAGAACCAGGATTTGGCAAGGAAGCCTGGCCCGGCGGATGCGCCGGGTAGCCTCGATGCCGTCCAGCTCCGGCATGACCAAATCCATGAGAATGACGTCCGGGTGCAGGTCAACAGCCAGGGTGACAGCCTCAACTCCATTCGCAGCCTGGCCAACAACCGTAAGCGTGGCTTCTTCCGCCAAGAGGGTTTCCAGGCCTTCACGGACAATTTCGTGATCGTCCACAATGAGGACACGGATGGGTGACGTCATTGAGTACAAACCTTTCTGCTGTTCTGCGCTTCGATGATTGGGAAGAGAACTGAGGATCTCAGCGGAACTACTCAGGTGACTGGCACTTTCGCTTCAATAAAATACGCGACTGAAGCAAAATCAGGCATCATTTATCCCATTGAAGTGCCAGTCACCTAGTAAGCCTCCGAGTTCCTATGAGGTCCTATCTCCCCTCGGAATCGTTGCTGTGACAGTGGTCCCGCCGCCGGGGATGCTCATAAGTTGAACTGTCCCGCCAAGCGCCTCGGCTCGCTCACGCATGGTCGTCAACCCCAGCCCGCCCCTGGCCGGGCCGGAGGCAGCCGGCGGCAAATTGGGGGCAGGCGCCAAACCGGCGCCATCGTCCATCACTTTCAGTTGGATGGAGTCCCGGTCAACCGCCAGGGTCAGCTCGGCGCACCGAGCGCGGGCATGCTTGACCACGTTATTCAAGGCTTCCTGGGCAATGCGATAAAGCGCTTCTTCCCGGTCGAACGGCTGCCGCACATAATCGGTGCAAGAAAGCTTGACCTGCAAACCATCCCGGCCCAAGTGAACTGCATGGCTTTGCAGCGCGGCCACCAAACCTTCTCGCTGCACCTGGGTAATCCCAGGAAGGGGCAGGGAGGGTGGGGAGCCAGCGGGCCAGGGCGGCAGGTCAGGCGGGCGTAATTCGGCTAATAAAGCCCGCATTTCAGCCAAAGCGGCCTGGCTCAATTCGAGCAGCCGGTTGACCCGCCGCTCGCCTTCGGCTGAGTCGCGCCGCCAGGCCGGGGCGATAGATTGGGCAATGAGCGTCATGCTAAAGATAAGCTGAGTGACGGAATCGTGCAAGTCACGGGCCAGGCGCTGCCGCTCTTTTAACACGGCGATCTGCTGGCCCCGCTCCGACAGGAGGTAGTGCTGGCGGCGGCTGTCAATGGACGTAGCCAGTTGAGCGGCGGTCACTTGATAAGGATGCAAATCGGCCGGCTCCCAGGCATGCGGCCGCGAGTCGCTCAGCACGACCAGACCAATCCGCTCCCCACGGACCATGAGCGGGATGAAGGCCAGGGCCGGCCGTCCCGCCTGAATTTGAAGCTCGCGCAGGCCGGGCGGCACCCGCGGGTCGGCCCGGACATCAACCACGGTGATGGTTTGGCCGGCATCAAGCGGGGGATCGAGCGCATCCCGGCTGTAAGGAATCCGCTCCTCCAGGTGAACGAGGCCGGTTTCAGGAGACCAGCGGCCGCGGACAATCACGGCGGTGCGCCGGCCCTGCTCGTCCAACTCGTACAAGGCCGCGCTGCAGGCATAGCGGCCGCGCACGGCCACCTGTTCCAGGTAGGCGTGGATAACCTCGTCCACGTCCATGGACGTGCTGATCCGCTGGCTGGTTTGATAGAGCAACTGAGTCTCGGCCAGCGCGCCCTGGATTTCGGCAAAAAGACGGGCATTCTCAATCGCCACGCCCAGTTGGTCGGCAATGATTTCAAAGCCAGCCGCATCTTCATCACTCATCGGCTGCTCTGATTCGATATTGAGCGCGCCGACCAAGCGGTCGCCCACGATAATCGGGACGGCCAGCTCGGCTCTGATCGGTTCGCCGCCGGGGATGGACAGGTAGCGCGGGTCGCGCCAAACATCATTGATCAGGAGGTAGCGGCGCGCTTGGAGCGCGGCCCCGATGATGCCCCGGTCAATTTTTTGGCGGTAGCCGACGACCTCCGCTGTGGCGTAGAGGCCGCTGCTGGCCCGCAAGACCAGGGTTTCCCGGTCGGCGGAGTCAATCAGCAAGAGGGCGACGTTGTGGTAATAGAGGTGTTCGGCAATGGCCTCGACGGTCGTCTGGAGCAGTTGTTCCAGGTCGAGATTGGCGGCGATGAGCCGTCCGACCTGGTTGATAATGGAAATACGGGCGGCCCGGCGCTTTTCGGCCTCAAACAGCCGGGCATTTTCAATGGCGATGGCCGCATGGCGGGCAAAAACGGTCAGAGCCGCCAGGTCTTGCTCGGTGAAGCGGCGGGGTGGGGCCGCGCCCATCCCCAAAAAACCGATCAGCCGCTCTTGCCGTAAGATCGGCAGCCCGATGACCGCGTGCTCGCTTAAGTCGGGCCAGGCCGGCTGGCCGGTAGCGCCGGAGTGGTTGAGGAGGACAGGCTGCCGGGTCACTAAAACCTGGCCGGCCAGCCCGACGCCGGGCGGCATTTCCACGCCAATTTCAGCCGCCCGCATTTGGTAGACCGCCTCGACGCGGATAAGTTGCCGCGGCTCATCCACCAGGCCAAGCATGCCCTTGTCCGCGCCGATCAGCTCGCAGGCGTGGCGGACGATGCGTTCCAGCAGCGGGCGCAGTTCCAGCTCGCCGCTGATGGCCTCGATGGCCTGGAGGAGAGGGTCGGGGTTGGGTTCGCCGCTCATACGCTATAGTGTAGCGCAGATGGGGGGAGAGTCAACCTACTACACCCTCTCACTTTTCGTCATCTCCTGACCCTGTGCTATAATGCCCCGGTTTGTGAACAGGGTAGCAGGGTCGCGGAGTAGCAGTAAATCTTACGCAGGACACAACAGAGTATGCACTACAGACAATGACATTCTCATTCGAACTTCTCGTCGAAGACACTCACACCGCCCCCCGCGCGGGGATCATTCACACCTCCCACGGCGACATCCTCACGCCGGTGTTTGCGCCCGTCGGCACGCAGGCGACGGTCAAAACGCTGACGCCCGCCGATTTACAGGAGCTGGGCGCGACGCTCATTTTGAGCAACACCTACCACCTCTACCTCAGGCCCGGCGCTGACCTGATTGCCGATTTCGGCGGGCTGCACGACTTTATGCAGTGGCCCCGGCCCATTCTGACCGACTCCGGCGGCTTCCAGGTCTTCAGCCTGGAAGGGCTGCGCAAGATAGACGACGACGGCGTGACCTTTCGCTCCCACATTGACGGCTCGTATCACCGCTTTACCCCGGAAGTTGTGATCGGCATCCAGGAAAAGCTGGGAGCGGACATCATCATGGCCTTCGATGAATGTCCCCCGCCCCACGACTACGATTACAACGTCAAATCCTTGGAGCGAACCCACCGCTGGGCCGAACGCTGTCAAGCCGCCCAAACCCGCTCCGACCAGGCCCTCTACGGCATCGTTCAGGGGGGCATCTTTACCGACCTGCGCGCCCGGAGTGCCGAATTTTTGGCGGGGTTGGATTTCCCCGGCTACGGCATCGGCGGGTTGAGCGTGGGCGAAACCAAGGCCCAGATGCATGAAATGCTAGAGGTTATGCACCCCATCCTGCCCCGGCATAAGCCGCGCTATTTGATGGGTGTGGGCAGCCCGGAGGATTTGTTCGAGGGCGTCGCTCGCGGGGTGGACCAGTTTGACTGTGTCCTGCCTACCCGGATTGCCCGCAATGGGGCGGTCTTCACCAAACAGGGCCGGGTGAATCTGCGCAACGCCCGCTTTGCCGCCGATAAAAATCCCATCGAGCCGGACTGCCAGTGCTACACCTGCCGGACCTTCAGCCTGGCCTACCTGCGCCATCTGCTCATGGCCGAAGAAATCCTGGCCCTGCGGCTGACCACGCTGCACAACCTCCACTTCATGCTCGACACCATGCGCCGCATTCGCCAATCCATCCTCGCCGGCACGTTTACCGACTATAAAAATGACTTTTTGGCAACCTATCGTCCCGTAAAAAGTAGACAGTAGTCAGAAGTCAGTAGCCAGAAAAATTTCTTCTGATTACTGGCTACTGGTTACTCGCAACTCTTCTCAAAGGAGACTCTCACCTATGGACCTGTTTCAAGCTCTCATCCTGGGCATCGTTCAGGGATTAACCGAATACATCCCCGTTTCCAGTTCCGGCCACCTGGTTTTGGTTCCCTGGCTCCTGGGTTGGCCCGATGCGCCCTTTACCTTTGAGGTGTTGGTGCAGTGGGGAACGCTGGTGGGAGTGTTCATTTATTTCTGGCATGACATCGGGGAGATCGTCCAGGGTGTAATCCGGGGATTGATCAAAGGACAGCCCTTTGGAACCTTTGAAGCCAGACTCGGCTGGCTGGTGGTCATTGCCACCGTTCCGGCGGTCCTCTTTGGCCTGCTTTTCAAAGATTTTTTCGAGTCCTTCTTCTCTGCGCCGATTTATGTGGGAGTTTTGATTGGTATCGCCTCGATCATCCTGGTTATAGCCGAGCGCCTGGGTTCCCGGCAGCGCGAATTGGAAAGTATCGACTGGCTCGACGCCCTCGTTATTGGCTTGTGGCAAGTAATTACCCTGGTGCCTGGAGTGAGTCGCTCCGGGGCGACTATCACCGGCGGCATGGTGCGCGGCTTTAATCGCCCGGCGGCGGCTCGTTTCAGCTTTCTCATGTCAATCCCGGCCCTGGGCGGAGCGGGGGTGGTCGCTCTGAAGGATTTGCTGGAGTCGGGTAATTTGATGGCCGAATTACCGGCTTTAACCGTGGGCTTTGTGGCCGCCGCCATCTCCGGCTACTTTTGTATTCGCTGGCTGCTGGGATATTTGCAAGGCCACTCTCTCTATGCCTTTGCCGCGTATCGCGTCATTCTGAGCGTCATCGTTATCATCGTCGCCCTGCTCAGAGGATAGTAAGATGAAGATGCGAAGATTGTGGGCAGCTATCTTCTATCTTCTATCCTCTATCCTCTTTCTTCTGCCCGCCTGCCTGGCCACTGCTACCCCACCCCCACCACCCCTCGTGCTGAAAGCTGCCGGTTCGACAAGCGGGGGGCCGCTCCTGGCTGCCCTGGCTTCAGCTTACAGCGCCCAACACCCGCATGTCGCTTTTGACATTCAGGGCGGCGGTACACAGTTGGGCCAAAGTTTGGTCGAGGCGGGCCGGATTGACCTGGGCCTCGTTTCCTGGCCTCCGCAGAACCTGCCCGATCATCTGCGCTCCATCCCCATCGCCCGCGATGCCGTAGCAATTATCGTTCACCCGACCAACAAGATCGAAGGGCTTTCCCTGGCCGAATTGCAGGGTATTTTCGGCGGGCGGCTGCTCCATTGGCAAGAGGTTGGCGGTCCGGCCCGTCCCATTCAGGTGATCAGCCGGGAGGATGGTTCGGGCACGCGGGCGGCTTTTGAAGCAGCGGTCATGGATCAGATGCCCGTCACCCCCACCGCCATCGTTCTGCCCAGCAGCCAGGCAGTGATTGATTTTGTGGGCGATAACCCAGCCGCCATTGCCTATGTCTCATTTGCATTTGTTGACGAAAACGTTTACCCTGTCCCAATTGAGGGTGTAGCTCCCAGCCTGGAGAGTCTGGCTGACCGGAGTTATCCCTTGAGCCGCGATTTGGCGATGATTGTCCTCAAACAGAGCCAGCCGGAACTGAATCAGTTTATTGATTTTGTTTTAAGTCCGGCGGGCCAAGCCATTCTGGCTACAAAGTGGGCGCCGGTCAAGTAATTGTTTCCATTTTGTGGTATAATGGGGCCGATATGACCCTTTACTCAATCCTACTCATCGAAAATCAAATCTCGGTGGCGGCAGCCCTGGCTGAAGCTGTGAGCCGCTCTTTGATTCATTACCGTTTAATTATTACCCCAGAACTGGCCAATGCCCTGGCTGAGCCGGAACCAGCCCATGTGATTCTACTCAATATCGCTCAATTAGCCGACGATATATGTCCCCAATTATCAGAACTGAGTGCAG
Source organism: Chloroflexota bacterium (assembly GCA_016860845.1). Next base: position 252,818 of record BOKF01000008.1, on the reverse strand, counting down.
CTTACTCGGATGCGCCGATTATTCTGCTCCATAACGGCCAACAGCCGACGGTAGAAGAAGAACAGAAGTTATTGTCTGCTCTCTCCTGGGGCGTCGCCACCTTCGTGCCCCTCTCCAAAGTTGGGCTTGTCGCCCTGGGCAAACAACTGGCCGCGCAGCAGGACGCCTGGCAAGCCCAGCGGGCAGAGCGTGAACTTGGCCTCACCTCAAATGAACTGCTCTACCAGGCTATCATCAGCGATACCTCGCAATTGGCTATTCAGATTATCGGGCCGGATAATCGCATCCGGGCCTGGAACCGAGCCGCCGAAACGCTGTTCGGTCTCAACAAGCGGGCTTTTCGCGTTCCTCTCATCGAGAGCCTGCCCCTTTCTCCGGCCAACCTGGATCGTCTCAAAGATTTTTTGGACCAAACCCGCAGTACCGGCGAGGCGCTTTTTATCCCCAATTTTTCGCTCGACAGCCAAAATGGCGAAACCCATTGGGTGCAACTGCACCTGTACCCGATCTATGCCGAGGTAGCCAGCCAGCCTGAAGGTCAATTGACCGAAATTTGCATCATCAGCGCGGATATTACCGACATCAAGCGGTCAGAAGTTCAGACGTGGCAGTACAGCCAGGAATTGCAGGTTTTGCTTGAAACCAGCCGCCAGGTCTCCGGGCGGTTAGAACTGCTGCCAACTTTAGAGAAAATTGTCGAGCAAACCAAAACCCTCTTAAACGCCGATAACGGCCGTATCTATTTCCTGGAAAAGGGGCAGAATATCCTGCAGCCCATCCTTTCGATTGGTCCGCTGCCGGAACAGGATTACCCTATAGCCATTCCGCTCGATCAAGGCCCTGTCGGCGCCGTCGCCAGGTCGGGTCAAGCGGCTATGTTCAATGTAACCGACCCATCCAACCAGACTGTTGAGCATCTGTTGTGTGTCCCGCTGGCTGCCTTCAAGGAAATGATGGGAGTGATCGTCATTGGCCGCCTCAACAAGTCGCCTTTTATCAAAGACGATTTGCGCTTTCTCGAAAGCATTGTCAGGCAAATTTCAGCCGCTATCTATAACTCCCGTCGTTTTGAAGAGACCCGCAACAATTTGAATGAATTAGCCATCCTCTACGAAACCAACGCAGCCATTGCCTCGGCCCGTGATATTGAAACGGTGCTAAAAATCTTGATCCGGCAGATGGTCCAGGTTATAAACGTTAACAGCGGGCATATTGTCAGTTGGAATAAGACCCAAAACACCGGCACGGTTCAGGCCGGTTTTCGGAAAAATGGGCCGGCAGCTAATGGGCAATCCGCCAGCCTTGGCTCAACCTTTGATCTGGCCGAACGCCCCTGGCTGCTGGCTCTGCGCAATCAACAGCCGGTCGTGTTCCAATGGGGCGACCCTGGCCTGGCTGAAACCGAACGGCGGGAAATGGCCGAAAGAGAGTGCCGTTCACGGCTGCTGGTGCCGCTCGTCGTTAAAGATGAGGCCATCGGTTGGGCCGAGCTGTGGGAAACCCGTCAAGAGCGCCGCTTTAGCGCCGACGACATTCGCCTGGCCCGGCTGCTGGCTAACCAGGCTGCCGTAGCCCTGGAAAATTTGCAGTATATCAAACAAACCCGGCAGGCTTTGGAGGAGAGCAACGCCCTTTATCAGGTCGCCAGCGCCCTGGCTACTACCCAGGATGCCCAAACGATTATGAGTACGGTCTTGCAGGAGTATCTTCGGACGCTTGATCTCAGGCAAGGGAGTGTCATCATTTTTGATTTTGAGGCAAAAGTTGGGGTGGTTAAGGTCAATTTCCAGGATGAGTCTGTCGCTCTCCCGACGGAGGAAGTTTATGGAGAAGGCCGGCCGGTTCAGGGCCTGGAGGGATGGCAATTGCCTCTGCGCAACAATCCCCTGTATGAACGGTTAATGGCGACCCACCAGCCCCTTGTGATTGACGACACCCAGGGCAAATTGTTACCTTTTTTGCCCAAAGCCATCCCCCCCCTGCCCGTTTTGACCCGCTTGGGTTGGGCCGGGCCAGAAACATTATCCCTGCTGATCGTGCCGATTCAAATGCGGGGTGAAGTGGCCGGGGTGCTTGTCGTCGAGGCGACGCAGCACAAACATACATTCACCCCCGGCGACATTGCCCTGGGCCAGGCGATGGCGGATCAGTTAGGCATTGGGCTGCAAAATGTGGAACTCTTCGAGGCCGAATACCGGCGGCGGCAGCAGGCCGAAACCCTGCGCGAAGTTTCTTTTGTCGTCGGTTCCAGCCTCAATCTGAACGAGGTCCTGGAACGCATCCTGGATCAACTGGCGCGGGTCATCAAATACGACAGCGCCGCCATTCACCTGATCGAAGGCAAGCGGCGGCGCATCATTGCCGGGCGGGGTTTCCCCAATCCCAAAAAAGTGATCGGTATGTCCTTCCCGGTCATCTTGGAAAATGATCGAGACCCCAGCACAATAGCTATTCAAGCTCGCCAGCCGATGGTCGTGAGCAACGTACCGGCCAGCTACAACATCTTTAAAAAATCAGCCCACGACCAGATCAAATCCTGGATGGGCATCCCCCTGATTTCTCGTGATAAAGTAATTGGCCTGATCAGTATTAACCATACCGAGGCCAACGCTTACGACGAGGAAGATTTACGCCTGGCCCTGGCTTTTGCCAACCAGGTCGCCATTGCCCTGGAAAACGCTCGCCTGTACGAGATTGAAGTGCGCGAGCTGGAACGCGAGTTAGAGATTGCCCAATCCATCCAGGAAACCTTGCTGCCCCAGTTAGTCCCCCAGGTGCCTGGCCTGGAAATTTCGGGACGCATCCTGCCGGCGCGCCATATTGGCGGCGATTTCTTTCACTTCTTTCCGGCAGGTAAAGACCAGTTGGGGGTAGCTATTGGCGACGTCAGCGGCAAAGGTATTCCCGCGGCGCTGTATATGGCCGTGGCGATTACCGCTATTGACGCCCAGATCAGGGCCGATGTCGGGCCGGGCGAGCTGCTCAACAAATTGAATCATGTTCTGTATAACCGGCTTCGCGAAAATAAAATGAATGTCGCCTTGCAGGTCGCCACCTTTACTCCCCTCTCGCCAGACGGAAATGAGGACAGTGAGCAGAAACCTCAGGGCGTGTTGATGACCGTCGCCAGCGCCGGCATGATTGCTCCGGTTGGGGCTACGGCGCACGGCTGCCATTTTTTGCCGGTGAGCGGGTTACCCGTCGGCGCGCTTTCTCCCCCCGAACAAAATTATCAAGACGACACATTTTTGCTCGACCCCTTTACCACCATCATTTTCACCAGTGACGGCATTGTCGAAGCGCAAAACGAAGCGCGCGAATTGTTCGGTTTTGAGCGTCTTGAAGCGGCCATCAATGAAGTGATTGCCAGCCGAGACGCCGAATTTATCGCCGAACACCTGATCAACACCGCCCAAAACTTTATCGGGCAGGCCGAGCAAAACGACGATATGACCGTGGTGGTGGTCATCAAAAAATGAGCTGTTTGGCCAAACACGGCGTGCTGCTCCGGGGAGGGTCCGCTTTTCTCTGGATTTTTATCGCCCTTTTCCTGCTTTTGGGTTTGGGTTATGGCAGTCTCACCCCTGTTTTTGAAAACTCCGACGAAACCCTGCACTATCCCTACATTAAGCATTTAGCCGACGGCCAGGGCTTGCCTGTAGCTGTACCCGGCCAACTGTGGAACCAGGAAGGCACCCAGCCGCCGCTCTATTATGCCATTGTCGCCGCCAGTACCTTCTGGATTGACAGCGGCAATCTGCCGGAGCTGTTGCAGCGCAACCCGCACTGGCTTTTCACCGAGGTCCGCGCCCTGATCAACGACAACCAGAACCTGGTTCTGCACGGTCCTATGGACGCTTTTCCCTATCAGCGGGCCGCCCTGGCTGTTCATATCGGCCGCTGGTGGAGTTTGCTCTTTGGAATGTTGGCGGTCGGGGGAACCTTTCTCCTGGCCCGTCACCTTTTTCCCCAGAGCCTCCCCCTAGTCTTAACGGCAACGGCGCTCACCGCCTTCAACCCCCAATTCATCCGCGTTTCTGCCACCGTCAGCAACGACAGCCTCTCCGCTGCGCTAACCACATGGGCCGTGTTAGCCGCGTTGAAATTCACCGAACCTTCTATGAGAACAGCAGGGGAGCACGGGGGCAAAGGGGCAGGGGCGAAATCTCCTCTGCTCCTCCGCTCCCCTGCTCCCCTGCTTCTCGGCCTGCTCACCGCCTTGGCCATACTCACCAAACTCAGCAGCCTGACCACCCTTTTTCTGGTGGCTTTTATCATCTTCTTGCGTTTATTTTTTTTGAGCGAACTGCATCAGGAGCCGCTGCAACTAACGATCCGCTGGCTGATCATCATCGGCGTGACCACGCTGGCGCTGACCGGCTGGTGGTTCTGGCGCAATTACACGCTCTACGGTGAGTGGTTTGCCACCGACACCCACCTCAATCTGGCCGGACGGAGTAACCTGTCCCTGGCCCAGGTCTGGGATTTACGCACAGAAGCCGAGCGGGCCTACTGGGCCACCTTCGGCTGGGGCCAGATTCGCCCACCGGAGTGGATTTTCCGGCTGTTGTTTGGATTCACCCGGCTGGGCCTCATCGGCCTGCTGCTGGCGCTGGCAGCCAGGCTGGTCCAGGGGGATAAGGCAAGGCCGCTGCCGTTCAACCTAAGCAACATCAGCATCGAGAAGATTATCCCTCTCTTGCTGTGGGCTGCCTTTAACCTGGCTCTCTACCTGCGCTGGGTCATGGAAGTTGGTTCGGTCTCGCACACCCGTCTGGTTTTTCCGGCCATCACCGCCATCTCCCTGCTGTTGGCTCTGGGCTGGCATGCCCTGCTGCCGCGCCGCCTGTCCGGCTGGTTCAGCGCCGGGGTCATTACGGCCTTGCTGGCGCTCAATATTTACAGTCTCGGCTGGCTCATCTATCCGGCCTTTCGAACCGGTGAGCCAGTGAACCGGCAAGCCAATGGGACACTAGACTTGACTTTTCTTGACGCCCTCAAATTGGCCGGCGGCCAGGTGTCTAGCCAGCAAGGTCACGTCGCCAAGCCAGGGGATGTCGTGCTGGTCAGCGCCCAGTGGCAAACCCTTGCCCCGCTGGATAAGAATTACAGCGTCGCCGCCGTGCTGCTGGCCCCCGACGGCAGTGTACTCGCCCGGCGCGAAACCTATCCTGGCCTCGGCTTGCGGCCCACGCGCTATCTTCAGCCCGGCGATGCCTTCACGGATGTTTATCCGCTCAAACTGGAGCAAGAAATCTCGGAGCCGCTGGTCGCCCGGGCGGCGGTCAACCTGTTTGATTTTGACTCGCCCGCGCGCGCTGGTTTTCCCGCCCTGGATGCCAGCGGTAGAGAAGTGACGCCCATCGTCGGCCAGATCAAGATTGTGCCCAAAACGTGGCCGCGCTACCAGCCTGCCCAGCCCACTCAGGTTAATTTTGCCGATGCCATTGCCTTGATTGGCTATGATTTTATCCCCCCGGCCGAGGGAGAAGGCCAGCCTGCAGTCAGACTCTACTGGCAGTCGCTCGCGCCGGTGAGTGAAGATTACATCGTGTTTCTCCACCTGCTGGACGCCAACGGGGTCACAATCGGTCAAGCTGACGGCCCCCCGGCTAACAATGCTTATCCCACTCGCTGGTGGGCGCCCGGCGAACTCATCGCCGATACCCACTCCCTCCCGCCGTCGCCGGGAGCAGTTGCCGTGCGCCTCGGTCTTTACGACCTGACCTCCGGCCAACGCCTGCCTGTTGGCGAGTCAACCCTGCCCTCCCAAGATAACAGCGTGGAGATTGCTTTGCCATGACGAGTCAGCGAATGGCGAATGGCGAATGGCGAAGCTTAAGAGGGTCCCCCTACTCCTTACTCCTTATTCCTTACTTCCTCCTCCGCAGCCACCCCGGCCTTGTTCTCGCCCTGGCGGTCTATCTCGGCCTGGCCTTTTGTTACTTCTTCATCACGCCCATCTTTGAAGCGCCCGATGAATGGACCCATACCGGCCACGTCAAGTACCTCGCCGAGGGCAAGGGGCTGCCGGTGATGCTGCCAGGTCAGGGCATTTGGGGCGGGCAGCAACCGCCTCTCTATTACGCTATCGGCGCGCTGCTGGTGCAGCCTTTTGAATTGGACAGTTTTGACGATTACCTCCAAGAGCGGGTTAATCCGCACGCCTCGCTGGGTTACGCCCTGGATCCCGGCAACAAAAATAACTTCCTGCATACCTCGGCCGAAAATTTCCCCTATCACGGCCTTGCCCTGACCGTCCACATCCTGCGCCTCTACTCAATGGCCTACGGCCTGATTACGCTCATTTTTACCTATTTGACTGCCCTCGAAATTTTTGATTTACGATTTACGAATTACGATTTACAGTCCTCCAATCCAAAATCCTTTGCCGCGTTTGTCGCCCTCTTTGTGGCCTGCCAGCCGATGTTTGCCTTTATCACCGCTTCCGTGGCCAATGAGCCGGCGAATATGGCCTTTTGCGCCGTTGGCCTGTGGCTGGCCCAACGATATGTTTTATACGGTCCCAGTCCTCACTGGCGTCGAGCCGTGGCTCTCGGTCTTGTCCTGGGTTTTATCTCGCTCTCAAAGATGACCGGCCTCTCCTTTGGCCTGGTGGCCGCCGTCGCTTTTTTACTCACGGCTGTAGCTGCCCGTAAACAGCCCGGCATGGCCCGGCTGCTCTGGCGGGATGGATTGATCATCGGCCTTCTTTTTCTGGCTGTTGGCGGGTGGTGGTACTGGCGTAACTACCAACTCTACGGCGACTTCTTTCAGCGCGGGCTTTACCAAATCTATTTCAATGCCGAACAGCAGCCCCTGACTCTGGGCGAATTTCTCTACACCCTCTCCACCGGCGAAGTCTCCTTCTGGGCCACCTTTGGCTGGCTTAACATCGTCGCCCCGGAATGGGTTTATACCATCTACCGCATCATCAGCCGGGTGGGGTTAGTGGGCGTAGTTTTGGCAGGGTTGGTGTATTTATGGCAATGGGTCCGCCAGCGAATGGCGAATGGCGAATGGCGAACCCACAGGGCAAGTGTGGTGAATAAGAAATCGTCCGCCAACCTTCCAACCTTCCAACCTTCCAACCCTTCATCACCTGCCCCCGGATGGGGGTTCATCCTTCATCCTTCATCCTTGATCCTTCACCTTCTCTTCCCCATCGCCCTGGCCTTTTCCCTCACCCGGCTGGTGGCGATTGAAGGCGGTCTGCAGGGCCGGCAGCTTTTACCGGCGCTTGGCTCCATAGCCATCATCATCGTCGCGGGCTGGTGGGCGCTGAGTCCGGCGCGTCTGCGCCTGCCCCTTCTCAGCCTTGTTCTCGCCATTATGATGGGGCTGGCGGCTTGGCTGCCTTTTGGGGTGGTTGCGCCGGAGTATTTTCCCACGCCGCTCCTGACCGAAGCCGGCCTGCCTGCCGATTTAGCCCGACTGAACCTAACCTACCGGGATGAGATGAAATTGATCGGCGTCAAAATTGACGCAGCCGTGGCCCGTCCCGGCGAGCGCGTTCCCGTGAGCGCCTACTGGCAGGCGCTTAAGCCCATGACCACCAACTACAGCGTCTTTGTCCATCTCATCGGGCGAGGCTACCGAAATGTCGGCCAATTCAACACCTATCCTGGCCTCGGCTTGCGCCCGACCCGAACCCTCCAACCCGGCCAGATTATTGCCGACACCTATCCAGTCATGGTCGAGGGCGGGGCAGCGGCCCCAACCCGGCTGCTCGTCAATATCGGCTTGTTTGACTTCAGCGAACCGGGCCGGCCTGGCATCGAGGCCACCGGTCCCAACGGCCAGCCCGCAGCTTCGACGGTCGGCCAGTTGAAGCTAATTCCTGCCCGCTGGCCTTCAATTCCAGATACTCCATCCGTGGCTGAATTTGAAGATGCTATTCACTTGACCGGCACGGCCATTATTGGCTGCCAGCGCCCAGGGCAAACCTGCGAAATTACCTTTAAATGGCTGGCTGAAAGCAAACCAGCCGCCGATTACACCGTTTTTATTCAACTTTGGCCCAGCGACCCGCAGCAAAAGTTCATCGGCTTCGACTCTCAACCTCTCTCCGGCGATTACCCGACCAGTCTTTGGGATAGCGGCGAAGTTATCCTCGACCCCCACGAGCTGGATCTGTCCACCGTCTCTCCCGGCAAATACCGGGTTTTGGCAGGTCTGTACAATCTCAGCAGCGGAGTGCGTCTTCCGGCGCGGGCCGCGGGGATGTCTTTACCCGACGATGCTATAAATCTAGGCAACCTTCAAATCAAAAGTTGACGGATTGTATCTGCGCGGATGAGGGGCCAAAACCAAAGAATTTCGCCGGGATTTGGAGATTTGGGGATAAAACAAAAAATAAAAAACTCCTAATCCCCCAATCCCGGCCCAAAACCGGCCTCTTTTAGGGCCACCTGAGGAGTTACGACGAAATCTATAAAAATATGGGCCTAATGGCCTGATTGTGGGCTGCGCCCAGATGTGTTAAAATGGTTTGAAATGGTTAGAAAGTTTAAGCACCGAAGACTTGACCTGCTAAACTTACTGACCCGGCCAAACGCGCTAGCAATCATCTGGGATTGCGGATTAACTCCCCACCTCCGTTGTAGATACCAAGTAGGATTAGACCGATGCTAGGCACAAAAAGTAAATTAATTGGTAGACAAATTGGCAAGTATGTTCTCCAAGAATTACTTGGCGAGGGCGGGATGGGCCAAATTTACAAAGCCCGTCACACCGCGCTTGATCGGGACGTAGCCATCAAACTGATCCACCTGCACCGCGTCGGCGACACCAGCGTGGTCGAGCGCTTTCGCCGGGAGGCTAAGGTGGTGGCCGCCCTGCGCCACCCCGGCATTGTCCAGGTATATGATTTTGACGTCGAGGATGACGTTTTTTACATGGTCATGGAGTTTGTTCAGGGTGAAAGTCTGGCTCATCGTCTGGAGAGCATTGACGCCGTGGGGGGAGAGTTGCCCCTGGAGGAAGCTTTGCGGCTGATGCGACTAATTACTGCCGCTGTAGCTTACGCCCATAACCGGGGGGTCATCCACTGTGATTTGAAGCCGGACAATGTCATGCTCAATGTGGAAGGTCAGCCCATTCTGACCGATTTTGGCATCGCCAAGTTTGTTAGCGGGGAACGACTGACCAGTACGCATGACATCCTGGGGACGCCGCATTACATGTCGCCGGAACAAGGCTCCGGCCGCTGGAAGATTGACGCCCGTACTGATGTCTATTCGCTGGGGGTTATGCTGTACGAGCTAACGACCGGGCAGCTCCCCTTCAGCGGCGATACCTCGATGAGCATTATGTTCCAACATATCAATGACCAGCCCCCGCCTCCCCGCAGCATCAACCCCCATCTCCCCGAAGCCGTGGAGCAAATTATTCAAAAAGCTATGGCTAAAGACCCGGCCTGGCGCTATCCTTCAGCCCAGGAAATGCTGGCCGCGCTTGAAGGTTTAGATTCAAATCAGAAGTCTCAACCTGTTGCCAGCGAATCTGCTTGCCTGTTCATTTGTTATAAACCCTACACGGACCCTGACGAGAAGATAGCCCTCTTTCTATACGAAAAATTAGCCTCCTACGGGCATCACGTTTACATTGACCCTATCACCCAAACTGATGAAACGTGGGTGGAGCAGGTAGACCGCCAAATCAAGGCCAGCGACTTCTTCATTGTGCTCGTCTCGCAAGCGGCGGCGGACAGCGAAATGGTCCAAATCGAGGTAAATCAAGCCTATGATTATTACCTCCTCCACGACAAGCCGCACCTGTTGTCAGTGCGCATTATCAATGAAGCGCTCGGGCCTTTTACGGTGCCCGCCTTTCTGGAGCCGCTTCATTACGTCGAGTGGCAAAGCAAAGCAGACAATAATCGGGTCGTCGAGGAAATTCTGAGCGCAATGGGCGGCCAGTTGCCGCCCCAGGCCGTCCTCGCCCCGGCCAGCGTATCGAAAGAAACCAGCATTCTCTCCGAAGATGGGCGGCTGGTTGCGGCTAACGAAACCGCGTCGCCGCCGCTGCCGGCCTTTGACCCGCGCTTTTTACAAAAACTGGTCGTCCCCGGTGGAGCGGTCAAGCTGCGTGATACCCTCTACGTGGAACGGGCAGTTGACGCCGACTTGAAAGATCAAATGGTTAAATGGGGCACCACCACCACCATCCGCGCCCCGCGCCAAACCGGCAAGACCTCGCTGCTTATGCGGGGAATTCATTACGCCCGCCAGCAGCAGGTCAACGTGGTCTTTCTTGATTTTCAAAGCTTTGGCAGCGACCAGTTAGCCGAGCCGGACCCATTCCTGCACGAATTGGCCGTCTCCATCTGTGAGGAGCTTGACCTGGATGAAGAGCTGGTTGAAGAAGCCTGGGAAGGCTCGCGCAGCCCGTTCAAAAAGCTAACCCGCTTTATGGAGCAGTCTGTCCTGCCCGCTTTTGACCAGCCGGTCGTGCTGGCGATGGATGAAGCCGACAGCCTGTTGCGCACCGATTTCTACCAGGATTTCTTTGGCCTGCTGCGTTCCTGGCACAATCGCCGGGCCTCCCGCGAGGAATGGGAACTGCTCAACCTGGTCCTGGTGATCTCCACCGAACCGTACCTGTTGATTGACGATCTTCACCAATCGCCCTTTAACGTGGGGCTGCACCTGGGCCTGACCGACTTTGACGAAAACCAGGTGCGCGATCTCAACCAGCGTCACGGCGCGCCCGTCGCCGAACGCGACCTGCCGGCATTGATGGCCCTGCTGAACGGCCATCCTTTCCTGACCCGTCTGGCTCTCTACAAAATGGTCACCGAGGGCCTGAATTGGGCCGACCTGCGCCAGCAAGCCCCGGCTGATGACGGTCCGTTTGGCGACCATTTGCGGCATCAATACTGGACGATCTACGATAAACCTGAACTCAGAAACGCGCTCAAAGAAGTCATCCTGACCAAGTGCTGCCCCGACGAGAAATCCCTCTTCCGCCTGCTGCGCGCCGGGTTAATCAAAGGCAGCGGCGATGTATATACCTGCCGCTGTGATCTTTACAAACTTTACTTTGGCGATAAGCTGTTTTAACGGAGTGCAAACCTTGGTTTGCATTTTCCAGGGTCGCAAGGCAAGTCCTGCACCCCAATCGGCAGAAAGTTGAAGGGTAAATGACCACTCTGCGCAGTCCGGGTGACGGCCAATCCGTTACCCAATTTAGCCGCCGCCGCACCAAGTCTGAATTTTTTGTCGCAGGCGGCACGCTTTCCCCCAGCGTGCCTTCGTACGTGCAGCGTCCGGCGGATGATGAGTTGTTCGAGCTGGCGCTGAAGGGCAATTTTTGCTTTGTCTTGACCACCCGGCAGATGGGCAAGTCCAGCCTGATGATTCGCACCGCTCGCCGCCTGCGCGCGGAAGGGGTCCACACGGCAATTATTGACCTGACCGAAATGGGCACCAGCGTGGCCGATACCTGGTATCTGGACTTGCTGACCGAGCTGGCCGACGAACTGGACCTGGAGGTAGACCCGGAAGCCTGGTGGCAAGAACGGGCCGCGCTGGGTTATGTGCGCCGCTTTACCAACTTTTTGCGGGATGTCGTCCTGACCGAAATCCAGGAGCAGGTAGTCATTTTTATTGACGAAATTGATACCACGCTGCGCCTGCCCTTCTCCGACGATTTCTTCACCGCCATCCGCGCCACCCACAACGCTCGGGCCAAAGACCCGGCCTTTGCTCGCCTCAGCTTCGTCTTGATCGGCGTAGCTTCTCCTTCTGATTTGATCAAAGACCACACCCGGACGCCTTTTAATATCGGCCAGGGCATTAAACTCAAAGATTTTACTTTAACTAACGCGGGGGTGCTGCAAGACCGGCTGGAAACCATCTACCTGGGTCACGGCGAAGCAGTCTTCAACCGGGTCTATCACTGGACCAGCGGTCACCCCTACCTGACCCAAAAATTGTGCCAGGCGATTGCTCAGGCTGAGGATGAATCCTGGACGGACGAAGCGATTGATGGGCTGATCCAAAAATTATTTTTGTCGGAAGAAGCGCGCAAAGAAACCAACCTGCAATTTGTGCAGGACAGCCTGCGCGAGCATCCCCTCAAACGCCATCTCCTCAATTTATACCGCCAGGTTTACGAAGGCGAGCAAGTTGTCGAGGATGAACGCTCGCCGGTGCATAACCAGCTCAAGCTGACCGGCCTGGTTCGGGCTGAGGAGGGTCTGCTGAAAGTTCGCTGTGAAATCTACCGGCGGGTCTTTAACCTGGATTGGATCAAAGCCAACCTGCCGATTGACGTAGACGCCTCTGATTTCTTCGTCGTCGGGGGGACGGTCCGCTCCGACTCGCCCTCCTACGTCAAGCGCCCGGCGGACGATGAGTTGCTCAACCTGGCCCTGGCCAGCAAGTTCTGCTATGTCCTCACCCCCCGCCAGATGGGCAAATCGTCCCTAATGATCCGCACCGCCCGGTTTCTGCAGCAGCAAGGCGTCCAGACGGCCATTGTTGACCTGACCAAAATTGGCCTGGTGGGCGTAGATCAATGGTATCTCAATTTACTGACCGATCTGAAAGAGGACTTTAATCTTTCTATTGACCTGGAGGCGTGGTGGCAGAAGCAAGCTTCTCTGGGGCCGGTCAAATGCTTCACCAAGTTTCTGCGCGACGTGGTGCTGACCGAAATCGAAGAGCAGGTAGTTATTTTTATTGACGAGATTGACACGACCCTGCGCCTGCCCTTTTCCGACGATTTTTTTGCCGCCATTCGCGCCATGTACAACGCCCGGGCCGAAGACCCGGCCTTCAAACGGCTGACCTTCGTCCTTTTTGGCGTCGCCACCCCCTCCGACTTGATTAAAGACCGCGCCCGTGCGCCCTTCAATATTGGCCAGGCTATTGACCTGGACGACTTCAGCCGCGAAAATACCCGTGCGCTCCAGCAGGGTCTCAAAGACATCTACCCCGAACACGGCGAAGCCATTTTTACCCGGATTTATTACTGGACCAACGGCCATCCCTATTTAACCCAAAAATTATGTCTTGCCACTGCGGAAATGAGCGGCAATGGGCCGGTGACGGAAATCCACGTAGATGAATTGGTGGAGCAGCTTTTCCTCTCGGAAGCGGCCCGCAAAGAGTCCAATCTGCAATTTATCCAGGATAGCGTCCAAACCAGTCCGCAGCGCCCGCAGTTACTGGCCATGTATCGCCAGATTTACACCGGCCAGGCTGTCCCGGAAAATGAGCGCTCGGTAGATCAAAATCAACTGAAGTTGTTTGGCCTGGTGCGGGTAGAGAACGGCTTGCTGAAGATTCGTAACGAAATTTATCGCCACGTTTTTAATTTGGATTGGGTCGAGGCCAATACGCCGGTTGACTGGACCCGCCGGATTGCGATTAGCTCCAGCATTCTTACTGTCCTGTTAATTGTCGTGATTGGCTTCGCCATCTTCTGGCGCAGCCAGGAAGACCGCGCCCAGGGTTTTATTGACGATTTTAGAAGCACAACCGACCCTGATGTCCAAATTACCAGCTTGGCCGGCCTGTTTGACCTGCCCGGCTTTGGCAGCCAGGCCCGGCAGTTGTTCTATGCCGAACTGACCCCGGAAGATCGCCCAAAATTGTTTGACTCGGCCAATCCCCAGGAAGTTGGGCCGCAGTTAATTACGGTGGTCCAGGGGTTGTACACCGAATTGGGCAATGATGAAGCAGGCAACGCCTTACTCCAGGCGATGCTCCGGCCTTTGAAAAAAATAGACGATCCTCGCGCCAAAAACCTGCAGGTGGGCATTGAACAATGGTTGGAAGGACGGAATTTGTACGCCCAAGGCCAGTACCAACAGGCGGTCACGGCCTACAATGTGGGTATCCGGCTCAATGATCAAAATCCGGGTATTTATTTTGACCGTGCTCTGGCTTACGCCGCTCTGGCTGAGCCGGACCAGGCCCTGACCGACTTTGAGACAGTGCTGGGTCTGGATTCCAGCCGGCAGCGGCGGGTCGAACAGGTGGTGATGAACAATTCCGACCTTTACGACCGGCTGATCGCCGAGGGTTCGGCCCACCCGGCCGTAGTGGCCCTGGTGCCTTCGCCAACCAGCACCCCCACCAGCACCTCCACTCCTACACCCACACCGACTCCCACGTCCACGCCAACCTCGACGCCGACATCCACCCTGACCCCTACGGCAACACCCACACAACCCCCCACAGCCACCCCCAGCCCAACCTCAACCGCGACCCCTGTCCCGCCGACGGCTACTGTTCTCCTGGTATCACCGGCAACCAGCACTGCCACCCCCAGCCCAACGGCCACTGTTACCCCCACCTCGACTCCCAGGCCGGTGACAATTGTTTACGTCCAGAGCAACGGCAAAAACCATAACCTGGGATTGATAAGTTCCGCCGGAAAACTTTACAGCGACAATCTGCACCCCCTGGCGTCCGCCCCGGCCTGGTCGCCCGATGGCGCCAAAATCGCCTTTTATGGCGAACCCGGCCTGAGTGAATTTGGCGGCATCTACGCCCAGGGCAGCGGCGTCTGGATTTTTGACGTAAAATCGGGCCAGTGGGGGCTCCTTTATGGCGTGGAACACATCAGAAACATGGACTGGTCGCCTGATGGCATCAAACTGGCGATTGAAATCGGCCCACCCAATGTACCCCACCAAGTCTTTGTTATTGACACCCGCGATGGCAAAGAGATCAGCCGTTTCCCCGGCGAGCAGCCCGCCTGGAGTCCTGACAGTCAGGAAGTGGTCATTAAATCCTGCGCCCCGGAGTGCGGCTTGTGGAAGGTCGGCTTTGACGGCAGCGGCGGCAAGCTCCTGACGACCGACAGCACCGACAGCTACCCCAACTGGTCTCTGACCGACCCTTACATTGTTTTCACGTCCCGCTTCCGCACCGGCGACTGGGAGATCTACCGGCTCAACGTGACCAGCGGCGAGCTGGAACAGTTGACCAATCGCCCCGGCACCGACACCACCCCGGTCTTTAGTTCCGATGGGCGGGAAATCTACTTCCGCACCGACGCCTTTGGCGAGTGGCAGGTCCGCATCATGGCGATTGACGGCAGCAACGAACGCGCCCTCCTGGACAATGTCGGCCCCAGCGACGATTGGGGACTGGCCAGGCCGGCGGTGTATTGAACCACTGAAATAGTGACATCGCTGAGACCGCTGAGAAGAAATTGAATTCTTCAGCGATTTCAAGTCTCCTCAGCGTCTTCAGCGGTTATGATGAATAAAAGTCCAAACTCTCCTGCATTCTCGGCAATGGTTTGACGGGAAGCATTGGGTGTTTATAATAAGGGCAGTTAAGCCAAGATACTGAGCTTAAAACGAGGGAAAAATGACTGTATCAAGCCCACTTGAGGCGCTGCAACATTTAGAACAACTCTATCAACGCGGTTTTCGTGACGCCGTGACCGATGCGGCGTTGCTCAAAGTTGCTTCCAGTCAAGCTGCTCGCGATGAAGCCGCTCTGCGCGACCTGGAACGAGATTTGGGTGAATTAGAGCAACACTATCAAATGAGTTCAGAGGAGCTCTTTCAACGTTGGACGGCGGGTAAGTTGGCCGACAGTGCCGACTACATGGATTGGAACGCTCTCTATCAGATGGCGCGTGAAGTTCGCGAACGACTTGAACTTTTGCGGGGCCAGACTGAACCCGTATGACTACTACCGAATATCTGGCAGCTATTCACCTTGCTTTGGTTGAGAGTTCGGTGGTAGTGAGCTACACTGTGGTTCGCCAGCGGATCACATCACAGTCAGAACACATACGCGTATGTATCAATCTTGTCGATGGCGATTTCCTCGAAGCAGCCGAATTTTTTAGACTGACTCCAGAAGGCATTGAAGTAGCTGATTATCGCCATCAATGGATGGATGGTCAACGCACCTTTCTACGCAAACGCTGGGACAGCGCCCCGCATTATCCCCAATTACCAAATGCTCCCCATCATTATCACGATGGCAGCGAAGAAGTAGTGAATCCAGGCCAACCGATGAGTATTCAAGATGTATTAGCTTTTATTGCTCGTGAAATCCAATCCTCCGATCCTCACCAGTAAATCTCTATCCCCCTTCCTTCGTGATTCTTGATGCTAAAAAACCATTCACTACTCACCATTCTCCTCCTCTCTCTCGCCCTCAACCTCCATGCCCTGGCCGCCGAGAATCTGTGGGAAGACGAAATCTTCACCGCACTCTTCGCCAGCCGCCCTGCTGCCGAACTGATTGAGTGGACTAAAGACGATATTCACCCACCGCTCTACTATCTTATCGCCGGCGCCTTCACCCGCCTGACCATCCCTCTCGGCGCTGTGGCCGACCATCCCACCCCCGCCTCCGATTGGCTGTGGCGCTTCCCATCGGTCATGGCCGCCGTTCTTACCGTCGCCGTTATTTATAAACTTGCCTTAAACCTTCAACATTCAACTTTCAACCTTCAATCTTCAACCGCTATCACCGCCGCCCTCCTCATTGCCCTGGCTCCTATCGCCATCAAATACGGCCAGGAAGCGCGCATGCACGCCTTGTTTATGTTTCTATCCGCCCTGGCCACGCTGCTGCTCTTTCGCGCCCTGGCTCGACCCCGCCGGTGGCTGCGCTGGTTAGCCTATACCCTGGTAATAACCGCCACCCTCTACACTATGTACTTCGGTTTTTTGATCTTAGCCGCGCATATTGGCCTCTTTCTATTTACGATTTACGATTTACGATTTACGACTTACGTTTCACGCTTCACGCCTCACGCCTCACGCCTCTTCGGCTTCACTGCCTCTGTTGTCCTAACCTTCCTCCTCTATGCTCCCTGGTGGCAGGTTCTCTTCAACATCTTGCGCAAACGAGCGGCTGTCGGAGCGATTGAAGGGGGGGTTGGCTCGCCGCTGGCGTTTGTACCCGGCGTGATCCGCGCCCTGGGACCGCTGCCGGAACCCATTGCCTGGGGGTTTTTAGCCCTGTTCATCGTCGGCGTGATTTTGCTGGCGCGGCGAAACTGGCCCATCGCCGCCTTTGCCGCCCTCTGGCTGGCTCTGCCGGTCGCTTTGCCGATTGTCCTGGGCGATCCTCGCGCCCTGCAATTTCGCTACGCTTTTGTCCTGCCCGTTTATTTAACAGTCATTGCCCACGCCACGGTGCGAGTTGGTGAGTTGGCGAAGAGGCGAAGAGGCGAAGAGCAGGTAGTAGATGGCGAATGGCAAACGCGTCCCAGTCTTCCAGTCTTCCAGTCTTCCAACCTTCTCACCTACCTCACCTGGATTCTGGCTACGCTTTCCTTCATCGCCGTGTTGGGCATCTATGGCCAAATCAAGCCTGATTGGCGGGACGCCGCCGTTTACTTGGACGAACATGCCAACTCCAATGACCTGATTTTGATTGGTCCGCTGTGGGATGAAGGGCGCTTTATTGACTACTATTATCGCGGGCAGGCCCAACTTTTGACACCGGCGGCTTTGCTGACTAATATTCAGGAGCGCGCCGAAACCCTGCGTGCCACGGGCGGGCGGGTCTGGGCAATCAACCGCTTTGAGCCGGCTCCGTCTCCGGCAGTGAAAAATATCGTATTTCCTGGGGGTGTCGTCGTATCTGAACCGCAACTGGCTATTTATGAACCGGCTGTTCTAACCGAAGCGACCCTCGACTTGGCCCGGCAGGCCGTTGGCGCAGCCTATCCCTGGGCTGCCGCAATGGAAGTGCAGGGAGTGCTGAACCCCGACCCACGTACAGCCAGAGCTGCGGCCTTGCGTGCTTGGGGCGATGCCCTGGTTGCTGCCGGCCGGCCTAAAGAAGCCATCGAACCCTACCAGACGGCGGTTGACATTTTTCCCGGTTGGGTTGACGGCTTCGTAGTTTTGGCCGAAACACAAGAGGCAGTTGGCAATCTCTCGGCAGCGGCAGAAGCTTACCAACAGGCGGTTGCCTACAACCTGAAGTGGCAAGGTCCTACTGCCATCGAAGCCGCCGCCCTGGTTAAGGCCGGCCAATGGGCGGAGGCGGTGGAGAAATATCATGAGATTATTGAGGCAAAGTAGTAGAGTAGCAGAGTCGCAAGGTAGCAGGAAAAACAAGCCTGTTATTCTGCGACCTTGCTACCCTGCGACCTTGCTACCCTGTCTATGAGCCGCAAACAACTTTTCAACATCCTTAAAATTGTCGTCAGCCTTGGCCTGCTGGTGTTTATTTTCAGCACCCTTGATCTGGCCGCCTTTATCGAGGCGGTGAGTCGAGCCAATCCCTGGTGGCTGCTGGCCGCCCTGGCGATGATGATGCTCGGCGTAATCATCCGGGCCTGGCGCTGGCAGATTTTGCTCGATGCGATTGCGGTTCACGTTTCATTGACCGAATTAACCCATATCTACTTTATCGGGTTTTTGTTTAATAATCTGCTTCCCAGCGGCCTGGGCGGCGATGCCATGCGCATGGTTGAATTGAGCCGGCACACCGAGCGGGTAACAGATGCCGTCACCAGCGTCGTCGTTGACCGCTTTTTGGGACTGTCGGCCTTGCAGGCGATTGCGCTGATGGCCCTGATCGCCGATTGGGGGGCTGTGCCAGCCGGAGTAGCCTACTTTACCGTCGCCATTCTTTTGGGAGGGCTGGTCGCCGGTTATTTGTTGATTAACCGCGCTCTGTATAACCTGCTGCGAACGCGAGTGGGCCTGTTTCGTCGCTTGACCGGTATCAAAATGATCGGCAACCTGGCCGAATCGTTTCAACGTTATCCTTTAGGCGCGTTAGGCCGGGCCTATCTGGTCGCTTTCTTGTTTAACATCTCGTTGATTGCTATGAATGTGTTTATCGGGTGGGGACTGGGCGCAAAAGCAAGCCTGGCCCATTATGCCATTTTTGTACCCATCACTTCGTTGGTGTTATTATTGCCTATCAGCTTTGCCGGGTTAGGTGTGCGCGAGGAAACCTATCGCCGTTTATTTAGCCAGGTCGGCGTGCCCCAAGAAATCGCCGTGGCGATGTCACTGCTGGTTTACTTTTTGGGCAACATCTGCACCGGCTTGATCGGCGGGGTAATTTATCTGCTGCGCAGTGCGCGCGGGGTGGTTTCAGAGGAAGGATAGTAGTGGTGAATTATCAAACCGGGTCAGCCCTTGAGGCTTCCCTAACCTTTAGCCAGGATTTTGGGCAGGAGGAGAACGGAGCAGTGTCCCAGCCGCCCCAATTAAGTATAATCTTGCCGATTTATAATGAAGCGGAGAGCCTGCCCCACCTGCTGGAAGAGTTAGTCCCGGCGCTGGAGGCGACGGGTCGCACCTTTGAAATCATCTGCATAGACGATGGCAGCCGGGACAACAGCTTTGCCGAATTGCAGAAGCTTCGCACTCAAGATGAGCGAGTTCGCCTGGTTCGCTTTCGGCGCAATTTTGGGCAGACGGCCGCTTTTGCCGCCGGATTTGACCGGGCGCAGGGTGAGGTCGTCATTACCATGGACGCCGACCTGCAAAATGACCCAGCCGATATTCCTCTATTACTGGCCAAAATTGATGAAGGTTACGATGTCGTCAGCGGTTGGCGGGTGGAACGCTGGCAAGAGGGTCTCGCCTCGTTTATTACCCGCAAAATCCCCTCGACGACGGCCAACTGGCTCATCTCGACCGGCACCGGCGTCCGGCTGCATGATTACGGCTGCGCCCTCAAGGCGTACCGCAGCGATGTCATCAAGAGCATCAACTTATACGGCGACCTACACCGCTTCATTCCGGCGATTGCCAGCTACTACGGCGTCACCGTGGCCGAGGTGCCGGTCAACTATCGCTCGCGCAAGTTTGGCCGCAGCAAATACGGCATTAGCCGCATTATTCGGGTCATTCTGGATTTGCTGACAGTCCGTTTTCTGCTCAGTTACTCAACTCGCCCTATCCAGATTTTTGGCTTGATGGGCCTCGGCTCCCTGGCTCTTGGCGTTGTTATTGGCGTGTACTTAACTCTGATGAAATTAATTTACCGGGAGGACCTGGTTGACCGGCCCCTGCTTCTGCTGGCGATTCTGCTGGTGATGGTCGGCGTGCAGTTTATCACCATGGGCTTACTGGGGGAAATGATCTCCCGCACCTACCACGAGAGCCAGAACAAGCCGATTTACACCGTGCGGGAAGAGGTGGGATAAGGCAGTTCCAAGATTTAAATCATCCAATTATTCTCACCGGCTTGATGCGTGATACGTGATGCGTAAGAAATCTTGCCTGGAAACCATCACGCATCACGCATTATGTATCACGGACTTTGGATAATTACTTTCTTGGAGTTGCCTAACTTCAGTTATGTCACGCTGAGCGGCAGCGAAGCGTCCCTAAAAAGTAACTATCCGGGGATTCTTCGCTGCGCTCAGAATGACATAAGGGTGATACCTAAAATAAACTACTTCACTTCCAGAAGTTCCACCTCAAAAATCAGGATTGCGTTGGCCGGGATCACCCCACCTGCCCCCTGCTCGCCGTAGGCCAGGTCCGCCGGGATCTTCAGTTGGCGCTTGCCGCCGACCTTCATCGAGGCCACCCCTTCATCCCAACCTGGGATGACCTGTCCCGCCCCCACGGGAAAACTGAATGGCTGGCCCCGCATCAAGGAACTATCAAACATCGTGCCATCCTCCAGCCAGCCGGTGTAATGGACCGTGGCCATTTGCCCGGTCTGGGGCGAGTCGCCGCTGCCCTCTTCAAGGTCATAGTATTGCAAACCGCTGTCGGTGGTAATGTAGTCGGCCTCGGCCACTTCGGTGGGGGCATCAGGAGGAGGCGGTGGTCCCGGCTCAGCCGCAACCAGCTCGACATCGAAATTAAGCGTCGCATTCGGCGGGATGACTCTACCGGCGCCCTGCTCGCCGTAGGCCAGGTCGGGCGGAATAATCAACTTACATTTGCCGCCGACCTTCATCAGGCCAATCCCCTCATCCCAGCCGGGAATCACCTGGCCTCGACCCAGGATAAATTCAATCGGCTCGCCTCGATCAAAGGAACTATCGAACTTGGTCCCATCTTCCAAAGTGCCAGTGTAATGCACCCTGACCAGGTCGCCGGGTTTGGGCGTTGCCCCGGTTCCCTCTTCAACTACCACGTACTTCAAGCCGCTGCCGGTCGTCACCCCACCCTCGTCCTGGGCTTGATCTTCTGCGCCAAGCTCGGCCACGGTCGCCGTTGCTTCGGCTGCAGGCGCTGCGGTCGGCGTCGCTTCGGCCACAGCGGGAGTTGGGCTTGCGGCGGCGGCAGTCGGCGCTTCGGCTGTTGGCTGCTGAAAACTGTTACACCCGGCTAACCCCAGCCCCATTAAAATAAGAATAATTGCTTTCAACCTCATTCCTTTGGATCTCCTTTAATTTTGGTTACTTTAGGTCTAACGCCGGGCAAAATAAAATCGAGGCACGAGCCAGAGATTTCGGAGCAGCAGTTGGCTCGACGCCTCGACCTCAGAGTTTGCCGGGTCAGCTAATGAGTAAATGATACCGGAAAATCGGCAATAATCAAAAAGTTGGCCTAACTCTGAGCCAGGAGGGGGTGTCCTGCTCTCATCCGACCTGCCTACAAAAAATACTTTGCCAACAGAACCAAGGTGGTCTAAAATTCAAGCCTATGAAATTCTACCCCTGGCGTTTTGCGACGTCGCTAGTGATTTTGGGGCTGGCTTTTAGCCTGCGCCTCTATCACCTCGATTTTCAGAGCATCTGGTGGGATGAAGGGCACAGCATTTTTGTGGCCTCGCAGCCTATTCCCCAAATTCCAACCCTGCCGGCCATGGACGTCCATCCCCCCGCATATTTTGTACTCCTTCACCTGTGGCTGGGCCTTGCCGGCCAGAGCGAGTTCGCTTTGCGCTATTTGTCGGTATTGTTCAGTATGCTAACTGTAGCCCTGCTCTGGCGCTTCGCCCAAGCAATTTTACGCTCCAACTATTCCTTTGTCTCCTCTGCCCCCCTGCCCCTCTGCTCCTCTGCTCCTTTCCTCGCCGCCCTCTTTGCTGCCCTCTCTCCCCTCTATGTGGCCTACGCCCAGGAAGTCCGCAGTTACGCTATGATTACCTTCCTGGCCCTCGCCAGCACGTTTACCTTGTGGCGCATCTTTTTTTCAGGCCGCCGCTGGGCAGTTGTCAGCTATGTTGTCCTTACTGCGCTCTGCCTTTACACTCATTACTTCACAATTTTTCTGTTGATTTTTCACAATCTGGCCTGGTTAGTATGGGCGCTGTCAGAAAACAAAAACCGGGTGGGGCGCGTCGTCACCTGGACTGCTTCCCAACTCGGCGTCCTCCTTCTGTTTGCTCCCCAGCTCCTGCTGGCCCTCCGCCAGGTGACCGGCTACACCAACCCAAACTTATCACCGCCCGGCTTGACCGAGTTCATCCTGCGCAGTTGGCAAGCCTACACCGTCGGTTTGACGATTGACCCGCTGCCAGCCGCCTGGGGCATGGCCGTTATCGCCACAGTTTTCATACTTACCTTATTATTTCAACTACGCTCCATCTTTGAGCCGACGAAGCGGCCCGCAGAGGCCCAGGCACCCTATAGGCAAACTCCCAACCTTCCAACCTTCCAACCTTCCAATCCTCCCCCCTCCTTCCTCTTCCTCCTCGCCTGGCTGCTCATCCCTCTCGCCGCCTACTTCATCGTCCTCCAACGCCAACCCTCCTTTGAACCGCGTTACCTCATCCTCGTCACCCCGGCCCTGTTCTTACTCTTAGCTCTCGGTGTGGATAACGCTTCACGCTTCACGCTTCACGTTTTACGCCTTACACTTTACGCCTTACACTTTACGCCTTACGTTTTCCTCGCCATCCTCCTCTTCATCTTCCTCTTCAGTCTCTCCAGCTACTACACTAACGAAACCTACTTCAAAGACGACTCGGCTGGCGTGGCCGGCTGGCTGGCCGCCGAAACTACGGGCGATGATGTAGTTTTCGTGGACGTGCCGCACCCGTTCCACTACTACACGGCCAAGGGGCAGATCGCCGCCCCTACCCGCTACCTCTTTGTAGACATCCATACTGCCGCCGCTACCCTCACCCGCGAAGCCGCCGGGCGCGACCGTTTCTTTTGGATCACCTGGCGCGGCAGCGATACCGACCCGCGCGGCGTCATCCCCTTTCTGGCCCAAAAATACGGCGAAAAGTTAGGCCAGCGCGATTTTCGAGGCTATCACGTCGAGTGGTTTAGCCTGCCGGACTCAAACACCAGTTTCAGCCTGCCCACCGACCTTGACCCCCTCAACGCTACGTTCGGCGATGTTTTACGGCTGGATGGCGCGGCCTACGGGGGTTATCCCCCCTCCGGGCAGACCACTTCCGCCCCCCATCCCGCCTGGGCGACTCTCCATTTTACCCTGCTCCGCCAGACCAGCGTTGATTACAAAGTCTCGCTGCGGCTGCGCGGCCAGGATGGCCATATTGCCGGGCAAATTGACAAAGACCTCCTCAACGACCGCCACTTTCGCACTTCCGCCTGGCCCCTGGCCGATCTGGCCCTCAACCAGGCCATTAACGTCTATACGTTAGCTTTTGCGCCCGACATATCTCCTGGCTCGTACCGGCTGGAAGTCGTCGTTTATAACCGCCAGCCGCCCTACCCCAGCGAAGGCGTTACTGGCACGGAAAGCCGCGATGGCGTGGCCGCGCTGATTGGAAACCTCACCGTGATTCCTTAACCTGATAAGAGTGTGGTAGAATTAATCTCGCTTTGCCAGCGGTCATTATCCGCTTACCCGCCCCACCGATGCTAAAAACCACAAACTGCAAAGCGTATCGCTTAAACAGATTTTCTCTTTCCCCATTTGCTAAATCTGGGTAAGCTGTGGCTTAATTTCTTACGGAGCCTTCATAAAGCTCTGGCTTCACCCTCAGCGACGAAAAAGCCCTCACCCCGTCGCTGGCGCGACTCCCCTCTCCCAGTGGGAGAGGGGTGGGGGTGAGGGTTATTTACGAGGAATGTCTTTAATGGATACCGAAGTAGACCCAACACCCAATCAAATTCGCCCCCTGGTTGAGCAAATCTATGAAAGCGAAGGACTCACCGATGCCCTCACCGACGAAGCAGCCGGGTTGCTGCTGCAGTGGGGCGAGCAGCAGCTCCAAAACCTGGCCCATCTCCACCTCAGCCAGGCTGAGCTAGAATTAGCAGCGCACACCCTGCAACAAGCGATGCGCACGGTCAACCACCTGATGGAGCAGCGAGCCGGTCTTTCCGATGTAGAAATGATCCAGTATCTCATCAGACTGGTAGATCAAGTAATTACCCTTACCCTTATTGCTCAGCAAATTACACCTCCGGAGTATGCTGATGGCCAAGAAACCTAAGCCGACGACCAAAAACGAAACCCCGGCCCGGCAAAGCCCTCTACCGCTCCTGGCAGCTCCCCTATTTCTGCTCTTGTTGCTGGGGGTTCTCTATCTCGGCAACCGGCTGGGTTTTATAGAGGTTGACTGGCAGAGCTTGTTTAGCCATGAATTTGTGACCGAGGTCACCTCAGCCCTCCTCACCCCTACCGCTGTTTCGACGCCACCCCCAGCTATTCCCCCCAGCCCTTCGACTGCACCGGCGATTACTCCAGTCCCTGGCCGGCGCTGGAATTATCAACTCTACTTCACCACCCCTACTTACCCCGATGTTGAGACCAGCCGCAGCGAAACCATCATGCAGGGGTTAATCGCCGTCATCAATCAAGCCCGGCGCAGCCTCGACGTCGCTGTCTATGAACTTGACCTCGATCCTGTGGGTGATGCCCTCCTCGCCGCTCGCAATCGAGGCGTGGCCGTCCGTCTGGTCACCGACAGCGACTCTCTGGCCGAAGACGAAACCTTGATTCGCCTCAAGAAAGAGAACCTGCCGATTGTGCCCGACAAACGGGAACCGATCATGCACAATAAATTCGTGGTCGTGGATGGGCAGGCAGTCTGGACTGGCTCCTGGAATTTTACCGCCAACGATACCTACCGCAACAACAACCACGCGCTCTATCTCCAATCTCAGGAACTGGCCCAGAATTACACGGCTGAATTTGAAGAAATGTTCACCCACAAAGCCTTCGGGCCAACCTCAACTTCCAGGACCCCGTATCCTCGCCTGCAAATAGGCCAAACCCTGGTTGAAGCCTGCTTTGCCCCTGAAGATAAATGCGCCGACCAACTGATTGTGTTAATCCGCCAGGCTCAACAGAGTATCCGCTTCATGGCCTTCTCTTTTACTCACCCTGGTATCGGCAAAGCGGTAATTGATCGGGCCAAGACCGGGGTGTTGGTTCAGGGTATTTTTGAAACGCGCGGCTCTGAAACCGACACCAGCGAGCTGGCGCGGATGAAGCGGCAGAAGCTGGATGTCTGGCAGGATGGCAATCCTTATACGCTCCACCACAAAGTATTTATTCTCGACGAGAAGACTGTGGTGCTAGGTTCCTTCAACTTTACCGAAAATGCCGCCCAATCCAATGACGAAAATATGCTGGTCGTTCATAACCCTGAGCTGGCTCAACAGTTCCTGGCCGAGTTTAACCGCGTTTATGAGCAAGCCAAGAATCCGCCCCAGTGATGTCTGATAAAATCAAAACGCGTCACCTCGTCCGCTCGACGGCGATTATGATGGCCGCCTTTCTGGTCAATAAGGGTTTGGCCATCGGGCGGCAGGTTGCCATTGCTCGCGTCTTTGGCACCGGCGGCGATTACGATGCCTTTGTCGCCGCCTTCCGCCTGCCCGATATTCTGTTCATGCTTATCTCTGGCGGGGCGCTGGCCACGGCCTTTATCCCCATCCTCAGCGAGCGGCTGACCCACCGTCCCGCCGAAGACCCGGACGGCTGGCGGCTGGCCAGCGCCACCCTCAACACCATCCTGCTGCTGGTAGCGGCGGCGGCGGCGCTGGTCGCCGTTATCGCCCTGCCGCTGGTCGAGTGGCTCATCGCCCCTGGATTCCCCCCGGAAACCCAGCATCTCACCGCCAACCTGATGCGGCTGGCCCTGCTTTCGACCATCATTTTCAGTGTCAGCGGCCTGGCCGGCGGGGTTTTGAATGTCCACCAGCACTTTTTGCTGCCGGCGGTGGCTCCGATTGTTTATAACCTGGGGTTGATTGCCGGGGCGCTTCTCCTGGCTCCGGCCTGGGGGGTCTACGGATTGATGGGAGGCGCCATTGCCGGCGCGGCGGGCCATCTCTTGATCCAGCTTCCGGGACTCAGCCGTTATCAAATGCGCTATTACCCGATCCTGGGCTGGGCTGACCCCGGTCTGCGCCAGGTGGCTCGCCTGATGGGGCCGCGCATTTTAACCCTGGGCGTCATCCAGGTGAACTTTTTGGTCATCTTTAACCTGGCCTCGCGCCTGGGTGAGGGTAGTGTATCGGCCCTGGATTATGGCTGGGATTTGATGCAGATGCCCCAAACGATCATCGGCTCGGCCATTGGCATTGTCCTGTTTCCAACGATGGCCGCCCTGGCCGCGCAGGGAGATATGGCTGGTCTGCGCCAGACCACCTCGCAAGCCTTGCGCATCATCCTGGTGCTTTCCATTCCGGCGATGGTTGGGTTAATCGTGCTGGGACGGCCGGTCATCCAGCTTATGTTTGAGCGCGGCGAGTTCGGCCCGGATTCGACGGCGGCGGTTTTTCAGTCGCTGCAATTTTGGGCGCTGGCCCTGGTGGCCCACTGTGCCCTGGAGGTCGTCAACCGTCTTTTTTACGCCCAGAAAGATACGACGACGCCTCTGCTGGGGGCCTTGGCGGGGATGCTGGTCAATATCGGCTTAGCCGTGCTGCTTTATCGGGTCCTGGATGCCGGGGGACTGGCGCTCTCTAACGGGGTGGCGGTAACGGTGGAAGTGCTGATTTTGCTGGCGATTGCCCATTGGCGCATGGCGGGGGTGGACAGCGGTCCTCTGCTCGTTACGTTGGTCCGGACCCTGCTGGCAGCCGGAGCGATGGGCGGAATTATCCTGGGATTCACCCTGGTTTGGCCTGCCCTGCCGCCTCTCTTTGTTATTGCCGGTGGCGGTGTTCTGGGGGTGTTGGTTTACGTTGCAGCCGGCTTACTTTTGGGCTTGGAGGAGATTCGCCTGGTTCCCCGTTTGGTAGGGCGGTGATTTCCTTCTGCCCTCCCCCTTGCAGGGGGAGGGTTGGGGTGGGGGTGCGGTCGCTCTTACGAGGTCAAATAGGTTACTTTTTCAATCAATTCGTTGGGCAAGAAGGGTTTGTTCAAAAAACTGTCACATATCGTCCGGAAGGCTTTGGTTCTGGCATCCATCGCCCCGCTGCTGCTCACCCCAATGATCCGCGCCTGGCTGGCCATGTCCTCTCGTCGCAGGGATTGGACCAATTCATAGCCGTCCATTTTGGGCATCATCAGGTCGGTAATGATCAAATCAGGCTGCGTTTGCAAAGCCAGGCGCAGGCCCTCTTCCCCGTTATAGGCCGTCAGAATATTTGTTGCAGGCGTGACCGCCCGGCCTAAAACTTGTAACATTACCGTCAAGATGAGCGGATCATCATCAACAACGAGAATAGTGGTCAGGTTTACCATAAACGTTATTCCTGAAGTAGAATGACTGCCTTATGAATTTTGACAACCCAAATTGGTAATGTGTTTGGAAGACTGGAAGGTTGGAAGGATGAATACTGTCTCTTATCCAGCCCTCCAGTCTTCCAATCTTCCAGGCTATTATTGATTCTGAAATTCAAAACTCATTAGCGTGACAGTGTTGTAAGTTATTGTAACATAGCCCCGTTTGAATTCAGTTTGAAAGCGAATTTTTTCGCAATCTTTTTAGCTTAATCAGGTAATCTAAAGGTCCTATACAACAAGTCCCTAAATTTTGTCCTTCTTTCTCGCCGTATTAAAATGACTCCGTGAAATTTACATGCTCATCTGTCTCTTTTGTTTTCTTGCTCGTCTCAACCTTCTGCCTGGCCGCTTGTGAATTGGTGTCGCCGCCGCCGCCCACCGCCACGCCCTTGCCGACGCCCACCCTACCTCCGCTGGCCCTGGCAGTAGATGTCGAGGAGGAGGCCGTCATCGTCTCCATTCCCATTGACCCACCCAGCTTCAACGCTTATCTCAACGATACCGGCTATGAAGCCCTGGTCGGCGAGCTGGTCTATGGGGCGCTGGCCGAGATTGGCCCCGACGGCAACTATTACCCCGAACTGGCCGCCGACCTGCCAACCCTGACCAACGGCGGCTTGAGCGAAGACGGCCTGACCGTTACCTGGAAGCTGCGGTCTGGCCTCCTCTGGAGCGATGGCCAGCCCTTCACCTCCGCCGATATCGCCTACACCTGGCAATCCTTCAAAGATAGCCGGATCTGGGCGCCCGGCTTTGATCTAATTGACGCCATCGAAACCCCTGACCCGCAAACGGCCGTGGTGCACTATCGCCAATTTTACCCCAACTACTTAATCCAATTTGGCGGCAACGGCGTCGGCGTTTTTCCGGCTCATTACTGCGGCCCGACCGACCAGATGTTGTTCTGGGACTGCAACTTTGAACCAATCAGCACCGGCCCTTTTGTTCTGGACCAGTGGCTGCGCGGGGTGCGCCTGACATTTGCCCCCAATCCCAACTATTATGTACCGGACCGGCCTTTGGCCAAACAACTGGTCGTCGAAATTCAGTCCGACCCGGATTTTCGCCGCCGCAACCTGGAACGGGGCAACGCTCACCTTGATCTGTGGCCCGAAGACCCGGCCCTGACCTTGATGGAAAACAACGAAAATGTGACTGTTTTTGTCACCAACCCGGCCCGCTTTGTGCTGCGCCTGGTGCCCAACCTCAGCGCCTTTGGCAGCGCCGATCCCGACCAGCCGCATCCCATCCTGGCCAACTCCAGGATCAGGGAGGCTATTCGCTACGGTGTAGATGTCAATCGGCTCAACGATGAAGTTTTCCAGAGCCGGGCAATTCCGGTAGACACCGAGCTGTCGCAATTCGGTTGTCAACTGCCTCATTATGATTTTAATCCCGGCCTGGCCAGCGCCCTGCTTGACGAAGCGGGCTGGCGACTGGCCAATCCTGAGGAGAATCCGATTCGCTCTTGCCAGGGCTGCGGCACCGCTAAAGATGGGACACCTTTGGTTCTAAAAAGCTACACCTATGAGGAATTTGGCGACGAGCTGGTTACGGCCCACCGGATGATCGAAGAGATGCTGCTGGAGGTCGGGGTAAAATTAGAGCGCGAGGTGGTTGAGGGCGGCAAGCTGTGGAACACCTGGGAAAACAATGGCCTTGAAATACACGGTAACTTTGACCTGGATTTGTGGGACGACGGCTACTTTGGGGTTGATCCGACCATCTATATGGCCGATTATTTCGATCCCCGCTCCATCCCCACCCGCGACAACCCCATTGCCGGACTCAATTACAGCCGCTACCGCAACCCCACCCTGAGCGGCATTTTCGACGCCCTGCGGTCGCCGCTGCCCAATAATCGCCGCCGGACCCTGCTGTGCGAACTGGCGACCATTCTCTACCAAGACCTGCCCCAGATGCCGCTGCTGGCCCTGCCCGACCGTTACGGCATCAACCTCAACCTGCAAGGCGTCCAGCCGCACATTTACGATACTGTTACCTGGAATGCAGCCGAGTGGCGTCTGGTTACACCACCAGAAGAGTAAAGACCGGCCCATCTCTAATGATAAAGATGGTTCTGTAGGGCAAGCTGTTAGCTTGTCCCGCCCCCGGACAAATTAACAATTTGTCCCACGTTTTTTACAAGGAGAGCAAATGCTAGACAAAGCCAAAGCCTTATCCCAAGAAATCGTTCGGCTCCGGCGAGACATCCATCGCCACCCGGAGTTAAGTTTTCAAGAAGTGCGCACGGCCAAGATTGTGGCTGAAACGCTGCAAGAAATTGGCGGGATTACCGTGCGCACCGAGGTAGGCAAAACCGGCGTTGTCGGCGAGATGGGTACGGGCCAGGGGCCGACCATCGCCATCCGGGCCGATATGGACGCCCTGCCCATCCTGGAAAAAACCGGGGCCGAATACGCCTCGGTCAACCCGGGGGTGATGCATGCCTGCGGCCACGATGCGCACACGGCCATCCTGCTGGGCGTGGCCCACCTGCTCAAAGACAGCTTTGCCCGGGACGGCTTGCAGGGCAACGTCCGTTTTCTGTTTCAGCCTGCCGAAGAGGACTGCGACGCCGAAGGCATCAGCGGCGCGCCCCGGATGATCGCGGATGGCGCGTTAGACGGGGTGGATGCGATCATTGCCCTGCACATGGACTCGACCTCTCCCAGCGGTGTGGTTCTCGTTCAATCCGGCTGGAGTTCCGCCGCGGCCGACACCTTTGACGCCTGGCTCACCGCCAGCGGCGGCCACGGTGCTTTTCCCCACCTTAACACCGACCCGTTGTGGATGCTCGGCCCGGTCCTGATGAGTTTGCACGGCATTGTCGCCCGCCGGGTTGATCCCTTTAAGTCTGCTGTGGTCAGCCTGGGCCAGGTTCATGCCGGTACAGCCAGTAATATCATCCCTGGCGAAGTTTACCTGCAAGGCACGCTGCGCAGCTTCGACCCGGAGGTCCGGGAGCAGTTGATTGCCGAGGTCGAGCGCGCCCTGGCCGTCGTCCGGCCTTTGGGCGGCGATTTTTGCCTGAAAATTCAGCGCGGCTACCCCGCTGGTTGGAATGACCCGACCGTCGCCGGGTGGTTGGCGGGCGTCAGCGCCGACCTCCTGGGCAGTGAGGCGGTCAAACCTGAGTCGTTGAGCATGGGCGCTGAGGATTTTGCCTTTATGTGCCAAAAAGCGCCCGGAGCGATGATCATGATCGGCGCAGCCAAGCCCGATGGCCTGACCCGCAACCATCACACTGATATTTTTGATATTTACGAGGCCGCACTGCCGGTAGGCGCAGCCATTTTGGCCGAAACTGCTCGCCGCTTTTTAACAGGAGAGGTAACCTTAAACAACGCTTAGGTAAGATGTATCTTAGTTTGTACCTCTTTCGCACTTGCAGAAAATAGTTATTACCCAGCTTTAATGGTATAATTTTGGTATGGACGGATCAACTTCAATTGACCTGACTGAGTTTTTATACCCTTTGCTGATCCTGATCGGCATTGCCTTGACCCTGGCCCTGCTCCTGCTAGGGTGGATTATCTGGCGGGTGCGGCGCATTAATCTGCCGCCCGACGCCGACTGGGTCACTGCCCTACGCGCGACCCCCTTTGTCGTGGTGCTGCTGCTTGATTTACTTGATTTCGGCCTTGACTTTTTGTCGGCCCCCTTTGCCTGGATCCTCTTAAGCTACCTGGGCTTGAAACCCCTCCGGGCCGTTACCACGATCGAGAGTTTGATTCCCGGCACCCAATTTCTGCCGACAATGACCGCAGCCTGGGTTATCGCCCGTTTTGTGAAGCGGGAGCGGTTACAGGTACGAGGCTAAAGCCCTTTCCCAAACAATCAAACAATAAAAATCAAACGACCGCCAGCGTTTCAACTTGGCGTGACCTTCCGTTTGAGGTAAAATCATTGCCACAGTTTTCACGAACAGGGAGATAAATCTTATGGCAACAACCTTTATGACAGAAAGTCATGTCATCGAAGTTACCGAACAAACCTTCGCCGCCGAGGTCCTGGAGCGATCCAAAACCACCCCGGTGGTTGTAGACTTTTGGGCGCCCTGGTGCGGACCTTGCCGCGTCTTGGGGCCAACGCTGGAAAAGTTGGCCGCCGAGTTCAAAGGCGCTTTTATCCTGGCCAAAATCAATGTAGACCAAAACCAGCGCCTGGCGATGCAGTTCCAGGTGCAGGGCATTCCGGCGGTCAAGGCTTTTTATAACGGCAAAGTCGCCGGGGAGTTTACCGGCGCGCTGCCCGAGCCGCAGGTCCGCAAATTTATCCAGGGACTGGTTCCCTCCACCGCCGACTTGTACGCCCGGCAGGCCTACGAATGGGAGATGAGCAATCAGCTCCCTATGGCCGTCACCAATTATCGGGCGGCCCTGGCCGAACAGCCAGACCACTTCCCGGCAATGGTCGGCCTGGGCCGGACTTTGCTAAGCCAGGGCCAGCTTGACGAAGCCCTGAAGGTTCTCGCTGGGGTTCCCGCTGGCGTGCCGGAGCGAACTGCTGCCGATGCCTTAATTGCCACCGCGCAGTTCCGCCACCATGCCGCCGGGCAGACCGAAGCGGAGCTGAAGGCCAAAATTTCAGCCAACCCCGCCGACATTGCCAGTCGCTACGCCCTGGCCAGTCTTCTGGCCAGCGAACAACGCTACGCTGAAGCGCTGGACGAATTTTTAGAGGTTGTCCGGCGCGACCGCAAATATAATGATGACGGCGGCCGTAAGGCCATGCTGGCCCTCTTCACCACCCTCGGCGAAGAGCACGACATTACCCAAACGTATCGCCGGAAGCTGGCGAATGTTCTATTCTAATTAGCTTAGCTGAAAATTTTAGAACCGCAGCGGGCACTGAGAACGCAGAGAGATCGAAAAAAACTCCGCGCTCTCTGCGTTCTCTGCGGTTAATTTTTTCACCAGGACGAGATAATGGATATTAAACAATGTCCTCTTGAAGCCTGTCACACTATTACCGGCGCAGCCATAGCGATTGATGTCGTCCGGGCCTTTACCACAGCAGCCTATGCCTTTGCTGCCGGGGCCAGCGAGATTATTCTGACCGGCACAGTTGAAGAGGCGCTGGCCCTGCGCGAGCGCTTCCCTGGCGCGCTGGTGATGGGTGAGGTGGATGGCCTGCCGGTCTCCGGCTTCGATTACGGCAACTCGCCCAGCGAAATCAGCAGAAGCAACCTGGCCGGGCGGCGGCTGATTCAGCGCACAACCGCCGGCACGCAAGGCGTGGTTCGCAGCACCAGGGCCGACTTGCTGCTAGCCAGCAGTTTTGTCTGTGCCGCAGCGACGGCCCGGTATTTACGGCAACGCCAGCCGGAAACGGTAACGTTTGTGATTACGGGGATTCTTTACGAGCGCGATGGCGAGGAAGATATTGCCTGCGCGGACTACCTCACGGCTCTATTACAAGGCGAGCAGCCCGATCCCGCCCCGTTCATCCGGCGGGTTTATGAGTCCACCTCCGGCCGCTATTTTACCGACCCCAACCAACCCGAGTTTCCCCAGGCCGACCTGGAACGCTGCGTCGAAGTGGATCGCTTCGATTTTGCCATGCTTGTCGAGCGGCGGGAGGGGTTGCTTGCGATGAAGACTGTAACAGGCTAAGCCCTATCGAATTCTCAAAACACCGGGCTGAAATTGAATCCAGAGCTCATTGCCTTCATAGCGATAAGGCTGGCCTAAAACTTCGTCAGACCCATAGCCCAGCGCCCGGCTTGCCGGAAAGCGCTGTTCTCCTACGGCAACGATCAACGGCCAGTCCGCGGCAGCCGCCCGCAGAAAATTAAAGGCCCGGCGCGCCTCCCAGGTCGTCGGGATGAGCAAATCCTCATCTCTCGGCCAGGAAAAGTAGCTGCTGCCTTCTTTAGGCTGGGGCCGGCGGGCTATTTGAACTGTCTGGGCCAGTTGTTTGACCGCTGCCAGGAGTAACTGCCCTCCTGCCCAGGCGCAGCGTTGTTCCAACTCCGGTCTGGAGCTGCCCTCCGGCCACGGAAAGGCAGTCTGGGCCACGATGTCGCCGCTGTCCGCACCCTCATCCATAAAATGCAGCGTCTCCCCCGCCTGACGCTCCCCCTGCCGAGCCATCCAGAACAGCGGGGTCGGACCGCGGTAGGCCGGCAGCAGCGAGGGATGGAGATTCAAACAGCCGTAACGCGGGAGTTGAAGCAACGCGGTGGGGAAAATCGAAGGAAAACAGGCCACTGCAATAAGGTCGGGGGACAGATCAGCCAGCAAGGCCAGTGTGGACGAGTTAGATAGGTGGCCGACTTCCCACACCGGCACGTTATGTTCCCAGGCAGCATGAACGATATTTCGACTGAGATAGGGATTGAGCAGAGGTAAATCCGTGGGTGGGCGCAGGAGCGGTTCGACCCGACGGGGGAATGGAGTAGTGGTTTGTTCAGTCGGAATGATGACCGCAGCAATCTCGACTCCGCCGGCCAGCAGGCCCTCCAGCGGAGCCAGCGAAAGTATTCCAGTCATCCCAAAGAAAATCAAATTCACCGGGGCAGAGCCTCCGACAGATTAACTAAACTCTATGATTATCCACAGTTGATATTTGATAGGATAGCTCCCGTGAGGTAAAATCCAAAAACGTAGGCAAAGCACGTTTTGCTCTGCGGGGTCTTAGTCATAAGATAAAGTGAGAAAAATCCATGACACGAATGGTCAAGTGCGTCAAATTGGGTCGCGAACTGCCGGGACTGGAAAAGCCACCTTTCCCCGGCGAGCTGGGCGAAAAGATTTTTAACAACGTTTCTCAACAGGCCTGGGACATGTGGATTCAGCAGCAAGTCCTGCTCATCAACCACTACGGCCTGGTCCTGGCCGACCCGCAGGCACGTGAGTTTCTGAAAGAGCAATTGGAAGAGTTCTTCTTCGGCCTCGGTGCGATGATGCCGGAAGGCTGGTCGCCCGAAGGCACCCCCGGAGCCAAAGGCGGCGGGCCGGCACGGAAGAAGTAGGTTTAGTCATCAGATGTCAGTAGTCAGTAGTCAGAAAATTCTGTTCTGGCTACTGACATCTGACTACTGATTACTGTCTACTGACTACTGTAACACCGGCAGCAATGTCTCGACCTCAAAGTGAAGCTGAGCATGGGCCTGGCGCAATGCTGCTTCTACGTCGTCGGGCCGGTTGCCGCGAGCAAAGATGAAGCCGAGATAACTCTCCCCTTCGGGCAGGGGGACAAGCGGCTGGTAGAGTTGAGCCGTAATCTCGACTGATTCGATTCCCGGCACTTGCCTGGCCGCCTCAAGGCCCGTCACTCGCTTAAGCAGACCCGCCACGGGGATCGGGATCATCATCACCCCTTTAGCTCCTTCGTCGCCACGCCAGGAGTCAATCTCCAGCCCGACGGCCTGGCGTAAAATTAGTTCCTCTAACGACACCTCAGGCCCAAAGCGCAGCGTCTGCGAGCACAGCCCGCCGATGGAGCGGCCCGCCACCTCAACAATCCACGGCCCCGCCTCGTTGACGCGCAGTTCGGCGTGAATCGGGCCGTGACGCAGTCCCAGGGCTGCCGCCGCGCTGGCGGTACAGGCGGCAATCTCGGTCTGGACAGGCTCAGACAATCGGGAAGGGGTCACATAAATTGTCTCCTCAAAGAAAGGCCCGTCCAGCGGGTCGGGCTTGTCGAATAACGCCAGCACCTTCAACTCCCCCTGAGCCAGCATCCCTTCCAGAGCCACCTCAAAACCAGGGATAAAATTCTCGACCAGAATTTGGGTGGAACCCGGCGCCCGCTGCATGGAAGCCAGCAGCCGCCCTAACCGCCGAAAAGCCACATCAAACTCCGCCGGATTATCGGCCCGAATGACCCCCCGGCTGCCGGACAGGAGCAGCGGTTTGACGACGCAGGGATACTCCACCTCTGCCGCAATTCTGGCCGGGTCATCGGTCATATCATACAAGCTAAACTTCGGCGACGACACGCCGGCGGCAGCTAATAACTGGCGCATGCGGTGTTTGTTACGCGCCGCCAGGGCAGCCTCGCCGGAATTATGGGCCAGGCCCAGGGCTTCGCTGGCCAGCGCCGCCAGTACGGTGGCGCTGTCGTCTACGGCCAGGATGGCCTGGACTGGAGTCTTGCGGGTAAAGTTAACAATTGCTTGCACCGCTTGTTCCGGCTGGTCAAATTGGAGACCTAACGGAACCTGCCAATATTCGGCCAACTCGGGGGGCATATCAAGCCCTTTGACCACTTCGATGCCTAGGCGACCGGCCGCTTCGAGAAAGGGCCGCGCCCGGTAAGTCGTCGCTTTCATCAGCAAAATAACGCGTAAAGGCTTTTCGGCTTGAGCTGTCATTACTTTTCACCCAAAATTGGAGTAGGGGGATTATATCATACTTATATTGGGTAGTGGTAAAATTGTAAGTGATGGTTTCGGAGTCCAAAGCTGAGCTTTGGGACTCCCTCACTTACTTCGGCAACCACCCGCTTATATTGCCCAAAAATTTCTGCTTGACAGAAAAAAACAAATGTGTTAAAGTCAGGCCACGCTTGCTGTTTGTGCTTTGCGGCACAAGCAAGTGTTAGCGCCACGGCCGATCTCCCAACCTATCAAATTGTCAAAAATAAATACTCAGGAGACAATGAGCATGTCCCAAAAACACCTGTTCTTTACATTGCCAGCAATCAGTTTAATGTTGAGCGGCTTTGCCCCTGTACTTGCCGAGGAGCCGGGCAGTAGTGGGGTGAGTTGGATTTGGGTACTGATTGTGCTGATTTTACTCATTCCACTCGTCTGGTGGCTTATGCGCTCCAGTGGGGTTAAAGCGACAGAGTACCGCCACGCTTCGCCTGACACGCACGCGCCAATTCAATCATCCCTGCCGCTTGAAACCGAGGCCATTGATCTTGCCCCTGTTGCTCCCGCTCCGGTCAAAGCTGAGGCTGTTGCCGATGAAGCAAAAGAAGTGATCCAAAATGTGGTGGATCAAGTCGGAGAGGCTGTCGCTGAGGTGGAAACAATTGCTCCTGCCCCTGAGGAGGCGAAGCCAACTCTCATCGCCGCTGCCGGCGAGAGCCAGCCCACCCGCCGCGCCCAAGCCATCGGTAAACCGGATGATCTGGTTATTATTGAAGGGATTGGCCCTAAAATCTCCCGCATTCTTCAAGAAAACGGCATCAGAACCTTTGTCGAACTGGCTGCCGCCGATATCAACCAGATCGAGGAGATTCTCAGTAAGGCCGGTCTCAGCAATATCACCGACCCCGCCACATGGGCCGAGCAAGCCCAGTTGGCTGCCGATGGCAAATGGGATGAACTGAAAACCTTACAAAATACCCTCAAGCGCGGCCGGCGGGCGTAAACTTCTGCCTTTGAATGAATCAATCTGTGGTTATTTTTCCTGCTCAGCGAATTGTTGACAATCGTTTTTTTCGTGCTAAAATTTATGTAAGTTTAGCCACACCTTCGTCTTAGGCAGTTCCAAGATTTAAATCATCCAATTGTTCTCACCGGCTTGATGCGTGATACGTGATGCGTAAGAAATCTTGCCTGGATACCATCACGCATCACGCATTACGTATCACGGACTTTGGATAATTATTTTCTTGGAGTTGCCTTAATCCTCCTACTCAACTTTCGCTGCTGCCATTATCAGCCTTATTTCCTGCCACAGATACTCCTGTCCTTCGGTTTTTAATCGAAATCTGATTGTCTTTAGTGCTCGTCAGACAAAGAAGGTCGTAGAGCATTTATGTCGAGATCAGTTCAACCGACGCTTTTAGCTTCACCCGCAACACGCGGCGTGCAGGTGACAACAGCGCTATGTCAAATTGACACAGCGCTGCTTTTTAAAGTAAGGTCGTCATCCAAAGATAGAAAGGAGTTCAAGCATATTAAAAAATTAAGCTGAGTTGAGAATCGGGTAGGTTTAATCAAAACTGAACAGTGCATAGAGTCAAAAGGAGGAAATGACATGGCGCAAGCAATCTCGCGCCGGCAGTTTTTAAAACTGTCGGCAGGGGGGATGAGCGCGGTTGCCGCAGCCGAGGTTGCCGGGTTAGGGTTTAATGTCGCACCCTCTCAGGCCGCCACCCCAAAAAAGCAGGTAAAGCAAGGCAAAGAAGTACCAAGTGTCTGTCCGTACTGCGCTGTTGGCTGCGGTCAAATCGTCACCGTAGCCGATGGCAAAATTATTGATATTCAAGGCAACGCCGACAGTCCCATCAACGAGGGGACGCTCTGCCCCAAAGGCGCGGCCACCTTCCAACTGGCCGTCAACCCGCACCGCTGGACCAAAGTTAAATATCGCGCTCCCAATGCCACCGAGTGGACAGATATGTCCCTTGACGAGGCCATGGACAGAATTGCCCAGAAATTCAAAGAAACCCGCGACGCCAACTTCATCGAGAAAACCAAAATCGGTGAGGAAGAAAAAACGGTCAATCACGTGCTGGCCATTGCCTCGCTGGGCGGGGCGACCATTGACGACGAGTGGAATTATATCCACCAGAAATTGATGCGCGCCGCGGGGGTCGTGTCTATCGAAAACCAGGCCCGCATATGACACTCCGCTTCGGTCCCCGGTCTGGGGATCACCTTTGGCCGCGGCGCGGCCACCACGTTTGCTCGTGACCTATCCAATTCGGACTCGGTCATGATTATGGGCTCCAATATGGCCGAGTGCCACCCGGTCGCTTTCCGCTGGCCCATGAAGGCCAAGGAGCAAGGGGCCAAGCTCATCCATGTGGACCCGCGTTTTACCCGCACCTCGGCCATGTGCGACATCCACGCGCCGATCCGGGCGGGCACGGATATTGTCTTCCTGGGCGGGCTGGTCAATTACATTATCAACAGCGAACGGTGGAACAGCGACCCCTTCTACAAAGAGTATGTGGTTAATTACACCAATGCGGCCACGCTCATCAATCCGGAGTATAAAGATACCGAAGATATGGAGGGCCTCTTCTCCGGGTTTGATGCCGAGGGCCGCCGCTACGACAACGCCTCCTGGTCTTACCAGCGCGAAGAGGCGAGCGAGACGACCAAAGCAGCCGGCGAGGAGCAGACCTACGACGACCTGCTGAAGGAGCGCTTACCGGCTAAAGCCAAGACCGACCCCACCCTGGAAGACCCCAACTCCGTCTTCCAGATTATGAAGCGCCACTACGCTCGTTACACGCCGGAAATGGTCGAGAATGTCACCGGCTGTCCCCAGGAC
This sequence comes from Chloroflexota bacterium, assembly GCA_016860845.1. Next base: position 214,103 of record BOKF01000008.1, on the reverse strand, counting down.
CGATTCATTCAGGTAGCCGAGACGCTGCTGGAAAACTCGGGGCGCGAGCGCACCGGGGCGATTGTTTACGCCGTCGGCTGGACCCAGCACACCGTCGGGGTGCAGTTTATCCGCACCGCCGGGATCGTACAGGCCCTGCTTGGCAACATTGGCCGGCCCGGCGGCGGCATCCTGGCTCTGCGCGGCCACGCCACTATCCAGGGGTCCACCGACATTCCCACCCTCTATCACTCCTGGTCAGGCTATCTCAACGCCGCCGACGCCCGCCGGAAACACGATACGCTGCGGGATTACATCCTGACCGAAACGCCCTCGACCAGCTATTGGGCCAACTTCCCCAAATTCGCGGTCAGCCTGCTCAAGGCCTGGTTTGGCGATGCGGCGACAGCCGAGAACGATTACGGCTACGACTATCTGCCCAAAATCGCCGGCGACCACTCCCACATACCCACCTTTGTCTTGATGAACCAGGGCGGCATTAAAGGCTTTCTGGTCATTGGACAAAATCCGGCGGTGGGCGGCCAGAATGCCGAGTACCAGCGCCAGGCTTTAGGCCAACTTGATTGGATGGTCGTGCGCGACTACTTTGAGACCGAGACAGCCTCCTTCTGGAAGCGCCCCGGCGTGGACCCGACCACCATCAAGACCGAAGTCTTTTTCCTGCCGGGAGCCGTTCCCGCCGAGAGCGATGGGACCTTTACCAACACCCAACGGCTGCTGCAAAAGCACGACAAGGCCGCCGATCCACCCAACGACGCTCGCAGCGATTTGTGGTTCTCTTATCACCTGGGCCGCCGCCTCAAGGAGTTGTACAAAGACAGCACCAATCCGCACGACTGGCCCATCCAAAACCTGTACTGGGATTACCTGAACGAAGAAGAGAACGCCCAGTGGCAGATCAAGGATGAACCAAGCACCGACCTGATTCTGAAGGAGGTCAACGGCTACACCTGGGCCGATAAGAAGCTGGTCACAGGCTTTGCCAATTTGAAGGATGACGGCTCGACGGCCTGCGGCTGCTGGATTTACAGCGGCGTCTATCCGGAGGAAGGCAAGAACCGGGCGGCTTCGCGCGTGGCCGATGACTGGGTCAGCCCGGAGTGGGGCTTTGCCTGGCCGGCCAACCGCCACATCATGTACAGCCGCGCCTCCGCCGACCCAGCGGGTAATCCCTGGAGCGAGCGCAAAAAGTACACCTATTGGGACCCGGAGAAAGACAGCGGCACCAAAGACGCCGAAGGCAATCCGATCATTGGGGCCTGGGTTAACGTTGGCGGCGACGGCATTGACTTCGCTCTGACCAAGAAGCCCGATGCTCAACCCCAAGAAGGCGGCATCGGTCTGAACGCGTTCAACGGCATCAGCCCGGCCATTATGAAACCTGACGGCAAGTTCTGGCTCTTCGCTCCCACCGGAGCGGTGGATGGCCCCTTACCCACCCACTACGAGCCGTACGAGTCGCCGGTGGTCAACCCGGTTTACGCGCAGCAGCGCAACCCGGTCGCCAAAATTTGGGAGGTGCCGGGCAACCCCTATCACCAGATGGAAGATGCCGGGAAGTACCCCATCGTCGTCTCGACCTACCGCCTGACCGAGCACTACCTGTCGGGGACGATGAGCCGTTGGCTGCCCTGGCTGGCCGAGTTGATGCCGGAGCTGTTCTGCGAGATGAGTCCCGAATTGGCCGCCGAGAAAGGCATCAACAATGGCGATTGGGTCACCCTCGTCACCGCTCGTGGGGAAGTTGAAGCGCGGGCCTTGGTCACACGGCGCATGCGGCCTTTCACTGTTGACGGCAAAACGGTGCATCAGGTCGGTTTACCCTGGCACTGGGGTTACATGGGCCTGGCCCGCGGCGACGTCAGCAACGACATCAGCGCCCTGGTGGCCGATCCCAACGTGTCTATCCACGAAGGCAAGGTTTTCTCTTGTGAGGTGAGGCCGGGCCAGCGCTCGGCCCCGGCCCCCGAAATCTATCAACAACTGGTCGCTCAGAACGATTTGCCGCAGGATCAGGAGTGGGCCAGCCACCACAGCAATCGCTGGCTGGGGGAGGTGTACAATGGCTAAGGGCATGTTCGTTGACGTTTCCCTCTGCATCGGTTGTAAAGCCTGCCAGGTTGCCTGCAAGCAGTGGAACCAACTGGACGGTGAGCCGGGGGATTTCGCCCCGGTCAACGGCGAACTCAAGGCGATTAACTTTACCGGTAACTCCTACGACAACACCGGCCGGCTGACCGCCACAAATTGGCGGCACGTGCGCTTCATCGAGTTGATAGACGAGCAGCGCACCAATGTCGCCTGGCGCATGATGAGCGATTCATGCAAGCATTGCGTCCAGGCCGGCTGCCTCGACGTTTGCCCCACCCACGCCCTTATCCGCACCGACCTGGACAATGTGATTATCCAGCAGGACGTCTGCAATGGCTGTCGCGCCTGTATTGCGGCCTGCCCGTTTGGGGTCATCAGCTACAACAACCAGACAGGCCGGGTCAACAAATGTACTTTGTGCGACGACCGGATTCACAACGGCCTGGAAACCGCCTGCGCCAAAGCCTGTCCCACCGACTCGATTGTTTACGGCGACGTGGACGAGCTGCGGGCCACGGCGAAACAACGGGTAGAGACGCTCAAGGGATTGGGCCACACCAAAGCCAACCTCTACGGCGATACGGACATTCTGGGCGGCCTCAACGTTTTCTACCTGCTGCTGGACGAGCCGGAAGTGTACGGCCAGCCGGCCAACCCGCAACTGCCCAAAAGAAACCTCATCCCCGGCTCCGTCCTCAGTATCGGCACGTCCCTCCTGCTTGGCCTATCGGCCATTGTCGCCTTCCGTAATCGCGGGCAGAAGGCTAACCACCAGAATGGAAAGGAGCTTTAACCATGCCAGCCGAACTGCAAATTCCTGAATGGGAATGGTGGATTGTCTTTTACTTTTTCTTCGGTGGGATTGCCGGCGGCGCTTACTTCACGTCAACTATGATCGAACTGGTCGGCGGGCCGGAAGACCGGCCAATTGCCCGGATGGGTTACTTTATCGCCTTTCCGCTGGCCGTGATCTGCGGTATCCTTCTGATTTTAGACCTGGGCCGGCCGGAACGTTTCTGGCATATGATCGCTTACAGCAAAACCTTGTTACCCTGGCCCAACTGGGACTCGCCCATCTCGGTCGGCTCCTACGCCCTGCTGTTCTTCAGCCTGTTCGCTTTCCTCTCGTTTGTAGATGCGCTGATCGAAACAGGCCGCCTGCCCTGGGCCCCGCTGCGGGAGAAGTATTCCGGCACGCCGCGCTTGATTTACTCGGTCATTGGGTCCATCTTTGGCTTCTTCCTGGCTTCGTACACCGGCGTGCTGCTGGCGACGACCCATCTCCCGGCCTGGGCCAATAACCCGCTGCTGGGGGCGCTGTTCCTGGCCTCCGGGGCCTCAACCGGCATGGCGGCGATTGCCCTGGGACTTATCTTAAGCAAGGCGGATGCCGGGGCAGCCTGGGCTAAGCTGAAACGGGCCGATAATGTGGCCCTGATCCTGGAAATCTTGCTCCTGATCGCCTTTGTGGCTCTCCTGGGCGCAGCCGCCAGCTATCTTCTGAGCGGCCTGGCGGGTATCTTGCTCATCGGCGGGGTGCTCATCATCGGGTTGGTTGTGCCGCTGGCTATGCAGTTCAAACCAGGTTTTCAGGGAACCAAGAGTTCGGTCAATATGACCCTCCTGGTAGCGATCCTGATTTTAGTCGGCGGCTTCCTCATGCGCACCGTTATTGTGATGGGGGGGCAGGGGTTAATGTAATCCTAGTCAAGACCTCGGAGGTTTAATCAATCTCCGAGGTCTGACGGTCAAAGTTAGTCCTATCCTTTAAGGCAAATTACCGCAATGAACAATGAATTTCGAAGAACTGTGCCGCCTGCCTCGCTCTTTTCTCCGGCAAGCCAATCATCTAGCCATGAGGCTACTCTCCACATAGACGATATTCGTCATCCATGGAAATCGGTGAATGGCTTCAGTGTTAGCGCCGCCCGTCTGGCAGCCCGCCAACGGTTAATTTTGTACTGCCGGGAGGATGAGGCGCTTGCGTTGATTGCGGAGCTAAACAATCTGCTTGCATCCCCGCAGGTTTTGGATCAAGCCTTTGGGCGGCTGCACTTTCTGGAACGACAAACTCGCCAAAAAGTGGCCGGGTTAATGGCGCTCAAGGAACAACCTCTTACCGAGCATGATATTGACAGATTGCTGGAGGATATCGGCGAATTCTTGGCCAAGTCGGTGGAGCCAACGACAGCCAGCCGGCTTAGGGAGGCGCTAGCCCCGAACCACCCTGTTTCAGAGATGGCCGGATCAATCAAAATGCTCTTTCGGCTTCAGGTCTGGCTTGCTGCTTTAAAAAGGGTCAAGAAGCAGGGTTTTCACATTATTGTCTATGACCGCTACCGCCGCCCTGACCGTCCAACTCTGGAGGCCCGTCGAAATGAACCCGTTTTGCAGAACGGGCAGGTAACGGCGCTCCCGGCCGGGTTTCTACAGCCGCCCCGGTATCATTTAACTCAATGGGCCTACCTGGTGATCCGCAGCAGCAGGTGCCAATCCAGAATTTGGAATTGAGTGAGGTAAACAATGGCGGGACGAGACGGCGAAGGCAAAGTCTTTACCCCCGGTTCGCGCCAGCGAGACCGGACGGCGGACGACGCCTTAAAAACAATGGAACGCCTGGCCACCTGGCTGGACGAAGCCAAACAGGCCAATATCTGGCAGCAGACCGATGATATGCTGCAAACAGCCATGTTACATGGTATGCTGGTGCATTTACAGCGTGAAATTGGAATGCTGCTTGAGTTAGGCGGCCTGGAGCTGCAAGAAACGGTGCAGGCTCTGCGGACCCTGGCCGCGCAAGAGAAGGGTTGACAAACGAGCGAAAGGAACTGAAATGTACATTCTGCATATTGAGCACCCGGTCCCCAATTTTGAGGGCTGGAAAAAGGCTTTTGACAGTGATCCCGTCGGCCGGGAGAAGTCGGGGGTACGCCGCTACCGGATCTTACGGCCGATTGGCGATCCCAACTATGCCATAATTGACCTTGAGTTTGATACCCTGAGCCAGGCCGAAGCCTTGCTCGCCGCCCTGCGCGTCCTCTGGAGTCGCGTCGAGGGCCAGGTAATGACGAACCCCCAGGCACGGATTGTTGAAATGGTGGAAACCGGGGGTACTGAGATTTCTGGTCATGTATCTGGAGTGTAACAACTCGTTAGATATCCCTTTTTACCTTATTGCGGCTGACAATTGTAAATCAGAAAGGAGATTAAAATGGCTGACCAAATTTCAACCCAGGGAGTTCATCACCTCACCTTAACGGTAGCGGATGTAGACCGTTCCCTACGTTTCTATTCAGAACTGTTCAACTTTCAAAAAGTAACTGAGTTCGGCCCCAAAACCATTATGAGTAATGGCACAATGCTGTTAGTGCTAAACCTTCCACCCGACCCAGCCCAGGCAATCCCCAATGATCGCTTTAATGAGAATCGCGTTGGGCTGGATCACGTAAGTTTCAGCGTGGCCAGCATGGCCGATCTTGAGGCAGCCGTAAAATTACTGGATGCCCACGAGATAGAACACGGCGAGATTAAGCGGCATGAGCCTTTTGGGATTGCGGTCCTGGCTATCCGCGATCCGGACAACATCCAAATCGAACTGACGGCGCCGCTCACTTAATCCCTATGGTGCGAACTGCGACGTTAGACCCCCAGACAACGGCCCTTATAAACCGCCTGAATAATCTGGTTGAACGGAAGCCGGAGCTGGCCGAACCGGTTGCTTTTTATCAAGCAGCGCTGCCGCTGCTGCGCCAGGCCCAGGCGGACGTGGAACCCTTCACCCTGCCGCCTGAAACGGCTCGAAATAAGCTCGCGGCAGACATTCCCTTACTGCTGGGCGAAGATTTGCCGCTCGACCCGGAACGCACTCGCGATCTTTTCATCCGTCTGTGCCGAGTCGTCGAAGCGGTGGGACAGCCAGCCCGTTCCTCAAAAAATGGCTGGGGCCTATTCTCGCGAGGCCAGCCTGATTCGGCCAAACTGCTGCAGCAGGCCCGCAACGGCAACGAGGCAGCTTTGCGGGGTACTGCCGCCGGACAGATTCGCCGGGTGGTAGAGCAAAAACAACTCCACCTGCCGCCGATTTGGAGCGCCCTGGCCGCCGGGGATCATGCCTTCATTGAACTGGCTGCTCACGAACTCAAGCTCGAGGCTGAACTGCTGCGCACTCTGGCTCAAACCAGCCTCAAGCCGACCCTGCGCGTCTGGGCTGCGGGCTTCAAAAGCAGGGTAGATTTGAATGAGTGGCGGCGCGGCCAATGCCCGGTCTGCGGCAGCCCGGCGGCTCTGGCCGAAATCCAGGGCAAGGAGGGCGCTCGCCACCTGCGCTGTGGCATGTGCGGCGCTGACTGGTCGTATCCCCGGCTCAAGTGCGCCTTCTGTGCCCATGAGAATTACCGCTCGCTTGGCTACCTTACCGTCGAGGGTGAAGAGGAGAAGTACAGCCTCCAGACCTGTGACGCTTGCCAGCACTATCTTAAAGTCGTCGTCACCTTTGAGCCAACGCCGGTAGATCTGCTGCCGGTGGAGGATTTGGCAACCTTGCATTTGGATTTGATTGCCACGGAGCGAGGTTATAGCCGTTAAAAACCTAACATCATGTCATTCTGAGGCCGTAGGCCGAAGAATCCCTGCGTGGATATCTGAAATGAAGATGGCGGGATCAAAGAAAATGAGCCAAATTGTCCTTTTACCAGTGAAATATCCTCTCTGCAGCGGCTTTAGGGATTCTTCGCTGCGCTCACGCGAAGCAGTGACACTTGGGGTAAACCTATGCCCAATCTTTTTGGGTTATTGAAGAAAACTTCACCTTCAATTTCTCCCGATCGCATCCTGGCGGCGCTGGGTAAGGTACTGGAACCGGAAGTCAATCGTGATATCGTCTCCCTGGGCATGGTCAAGGATGTCGCCTGCCGAGATGGAAGCGTCAGCTTCACCATCCGGCTGCGCGAGGCCGGCAGCCCCCTGCAAATCCCCCTGGAACGCATGGCCCGGCGGGCGGTGCTGGCGCTCCCCGGCGTGAAGGCGGTTGGGATCACCTTTGAAAGCAGTCCGAATTCGCAGCTACGCGATACGACCCGGCTGAATCTCGACGCCAGGCATGTGGTGGCGGTAGCCAGCGGCAAGGGCGGTGTCGGCAAGTCTACCGTGGCTGTCAACCTGGCGGTGGCCCTGGCTGAGGCCGGCCAGCGGGTTGGGCTGCTGGACGGCGACATTCACGGCCCAAACGTACCGCTTATGCTCGGCCTCAAAGATGAGCCGCCTTTCGCCTTTGGCGAGCAGATTTTTCCGCCCAGCGCCTACGGGCTTAAAGTGATGTCTATGGGCCTGCTGGTTCCCCCCGAAGCGCCGGTCATCTGGCGCGGGCCGATGCTGCACCAGGCCATCCGCCAACTCTTGCGGGATGTGATGTGGGGCAGCCTGGATGTGCTGGTCGTAGATTTACCCCCCGGCACCGGCGATGTACAGTTGACCCTGACCCAATCCCTCCCTTTGAGCGGCGCGGTGATGGTCACCACACCCCAGGATGTCGCCCTGGCCGACGTCGTCAAAGGGACGGAGATGTTCCGCCAGTTGGACATCAAGGTGCTGGGTTTTGTCGAAAACATGAGTTATTATGTCTGTCCCCACTGCGGGCAGGAAGAAGCCATCTATGGGCCAGGCGGTGAGCGATTGAGCCGGCAGCTTGGTCTGCCGCTGCTGGGCCGTGTCCCGCTCGATCCGGGCGTGGGCCTTGGCGGCGATATCGGGCAGCCGGTCGTCACAGCCGCGCCTGACTCGCCCGCCGGGCGGGCGCTGCGCCAAGCGGGCGAGACGATTGCCTCTACCCTGCGAAATCTGCCCTCACCGCGTTTGACCTCCCCCGGCTACAAAGTTTATCCAGAGCTTAAGCTAATCTAAATCGATCAAGCTCTCGGTAACAGGAAGGCAAGGCTGGCTTGCGGCAAAGCAAACCGGGTTTGCACTCCGCTTTTTGCCGGGTAGAATGTAGATATGATTAACGATAAAGACGGGATTCAGCCCACTACATACGTACTCTACAAGGGTGACACCGCCAGCCCGGTCGAGAGCGCCGTGATTCAAGAGACTCTGGTCTGTATCTCGGTCAACGGGCAGGAATTGGCAACGTTTATGTGTACCCCGCATCGCCTGGAAGAGCTGGCGCTCGGTTTTCTGCGCTCGGAGGGATTCATTCACAGCCTGGCCGATATTGAGGTCCTCCATCTTGCGGAGAGCAAAACCTGCGTGGACATCTGGCTGCGCGACCTGAGCTTCAGCCCGCCCAAGCGGCAGATCATCACGTCCGGCTGCGGCGGGGGCGTCACCTTCGACGACCTCAGCCAGCGCTACCCACCCTTGAATACCGCAGCGAGTGTGACGCCCGCTCAGGTCAGCCGGTTAATGCACCAACTGCACCAAGCCGCCGAGCTGTACCAGGAAGTGCGCGGCGTCCACACCTCGGCTTTGAGCGACGGCCAGGAGCTGCTCTTGGTGGCCCAGGATGTCGGGCGGCATAATACGGTTGACCGGCTGTGGGGCCAGGCGCTGCAGCAGGGGGTTGAGACCGAGGGTCGCCTTTTGTTGGCATCGGGCCGGATCAGCTCGGAGATGCTGCGCAAGGCGGCCAAGATGAAAATCCCGATCGTTATCTCACGCACCTCGCCGACCAGCCTGTCGGTGGAATTGGGCCGGGCCTGGAATGTCACCGTGATTGGCTATGCGCGGGGGAACACCTTCCGGGTCTACTCGGCGCCGGAGCGGGTGGTCGTTGGGGAGCGGGCAAAAATCGAGGCCATCTCGTCGTGATAAAGCTCTTGCCAGACCGGATCACTTTTCAAAAATTTAGCCAAAGTGCTCCCACTCTCGATAAGCACCAGATTGATCCCATCCTCATCTAATACCTGCTGCCAGCCCTCGCCGCCGGCCACCGTATCCAGGTAGCGCCGGATAAAGGCGTCGTCGTACAAATCGGTGCGGCCGTCAATGTAGACCGGGTAAGCGGGCCACAATTTGTAGATCAGGTAGCCGCCCCAATTGTAACTGTTGAACAGCGGGCCGGCCGGTTTATTTTCCTGAATAAACCGGACTGCTTTGGCCGGCAGTCCTTCCTGTTCCGCTTTGATCGCCTCCTGTGGATTCAGGGCCACCCCAATTTTGACCAGCGCCGCAAACAATACCAAGCCCAACAAAACCCAATTGAGCCGGGTTGAAGAAAAGGACCTCGTAGGAACTGAGGGAACTGAAGCAGAGTCTCTAGTTCCTACGAGTTCCCATGAGTTCCCTTTTCTTTCTCCGGGTAAATACTGCCCCCAGGCGGCGTCGGCGTAGCGAGCCAGGGCAGGAATGGTTAATAAGCCGTACAGACCGATATTGCGGGCGGCGAAGAGGCTCCAAAACGTCCATAAAGCCCACATGGCTAGATCGGTCCAGTCGGCGCGGCGGCCGGCGCGACCCAGCGCAGCCAGGCTGAGCAGCAGCATGGCCAGGAAAGCCCAGGTTAGCGACAGGTGAAAATCGGGGCTGCGCCACTCCTGGATGAAATCCCGCAGCGCGCCGATGCCGACCGTGTGGAAGGGATAAAGCCACATCTGCCAGCCATGCGGGTTGATAACCACCACGGCAAAGCTGACAGCCCCGACGACCAGCAGCGGGCCAAGCCGCGGCCAGGGAACCAGCGGGTCTTCGCTGTGGCGGGTCAGGTTATTGAAGATTTCGCCGACGATGTAAACACCCAGCAGCATAAAAGCAATGGCATAGCCGCCGTGAATATTGACCCACAGCAGCGTCACCAGGGGCAGGGCGTAAATCCAGCGCCGGCCTTCCCGCTTATATTTTTCCAGCAGGAACAGCACCAGCCCGGCCAGCAAAAAGGAAACCATCTGCGGCCGGGCCACCCAAATTACTGCCGAGGTAACTGCCCCCAGGACCATCGTGAAAGCCCGGACATACAGATTCCCCGGCGTCACCTGCCAGACCAGCCAGAAGGTGAAAGTGACAAGCAACGCCAGCCCCAGGCTCAGGCCTGGCAGGCCGCCCAGGGCAAACAGGCCGTACCAAAAGAGTTGAGCCAGCCAGCCGTGATCAATCCAGGGCTGGCCCGCTTTGGTGTGGGAAAAAGGGTCGGTAGTGGGCACGACGCCATTTTCGACAATGTATTGGCCGGAGCGGAGATGCCACCAGGTATCGGTATCGGCGGGCAGGCGCACGGCCATGGTGAAGATGGCGATGAAGAGAATAGCAACCAGCAGGCGGGGGATGGTTAAAGCAGGTATGGGTCTGGTGCGAGTCATAGATAGTTAGTTCCTTCTAGATCAGGGAAGTTCTTCTACAATTGTCATTGGAATTTGCAGAATTGTCAAAGGACATAGGGCTTTTGGTCCGAATGGACTACAAAGCTTACTGGTCATATTCATAATTTTTATGTATAATTCCTCTATCTCCTTAGTTCCTTGCGAGTCAAATTCTTGTATAGTGAGCAAGAAATTTGGACAGGATTAACAAGATTAACAAGATTTGTTTGATCTATCCTGTAAATCTTGTCTAAAATATCTTCGGTTCTGGCTCGTCCAGGTTAGGAATTACGCTTAAAAATTGACACAACCTTCTTTAAGATCATCCATCCAATCCACCCCCGGCCACCCTCTCCCCTTGGGAGCAACCGTCACCGCCGACGGCGCCAACTTCGCCATCTTTAGCCGCCACGCCAAACGCGTCTGGCTGATGCTGTTTGACCAGCCGACCGCCGCTGCTCCCAGCCACGAATTTGAACTGGACTCCAGGAACCACCGCACCGGCGACATCTGGCACATTCACCTCTCCGGGGTGCAGCACGGCCAGTTATATCTCTACCGCATGGATGGCCCCTATCTGCCGGAGCAGGGCCACCGCTTCAACCGGCACAAGCCGCTGCTCGATCCCTACACCAAAGCCTTGACCGGCGGCCCCAGCTTCCACTGGGATTTCAGCCACTCCTTTGGCTTCGATCGGACCTCTCCCAGGGCTGATCTCTCCTTTTCGACGACGACGAACCTGGCCGGGATGCCCAAGTGCATCGTCTACGGCGATGACGGCTTTGACTGGCAGGGCGACCGCCCGCTCAACCGGCCCTGGCATGAAACCATCATTTACGAAACCCACGTCCGCAGCCTGACCTGCCATCCCAGCGCCAACGTCAGCCAGCCCGGTACCTACGCCGGCGTGGTCGAGAAAATCCCTTATTTCAGGGAATTGGGCGTCACCGCGATAGAACTGCTGCCCATCCACCAATTTGACGAGTGGGAGTTCCGGCGCTTCAACCCGAAAACCGGCGAGCGGCTGCGCAACTACTGGGGCTACAACACCCTTTGCTTTTTTGCGCCCAAAGGTCATTACAGCCACCTCGGCGCAGAGCGGGGGCAGCAGGTGGTCGCTTTTAAGGAGATGGTCCGGGCGCTGCACCAGGCCGGGTTGGAGGTCATTTTGGATGTGGTCTTCAACCACACCGTCGAGGGCAACCAGCTTGGCCCCACGCTCAGTTTCAAGGGGATTGATAACAGTATCTATTACATCCTGGCCGACAACCCGCGCTACTATCAAGATTTCACCGGCGTGGGCAACACCGTCAACGCCAACCATCCGGTGGTGCAGGATTTCATCATTGACTGCCTGCGCTACTGGGTCCAGGACATGCACGTGGATGGCTTCCGCTTTGACCTGGCCACCAGCCTGACCCGCGAGCGCACGGGCCATGTTTCCGGTAACCCGCCCCTGACCACCCGCATTGCCGAAGACCCGCTGTTGCGCACGGCCAAACTGATTGCCGAGCCGTGGGACGTGGGGGGCTACCAGGTCGGGCGTTTCCCCGGCGGGCGCTGGGCCGAGTGGAACGACCAGTATCGCGACGACATTCGCCGCTTTTGGCGGGGCGACCCCGGCTTAACCGGCGCGTTGGCGACCCGCCTGGCCGGCAGCGCCGATTTGTATTATCCCGACGGCCGCTCGCCCAACTATAGCATCAATTTCGTCACCGCCCACGATGGCTTTACTGTGAACGACCTGGTCAGCTATAACTCCAAGCACAACGAAGCCAACGGCGAGCATAACCAGGACGGCAGCCATCACAACTCGAGTTATAACTACGGCATCGAAGGCCCAACCTACGATCGTCATGTCGAAGCGACCCGCTCCCGGCAGGTCAAAAACTTTTTGGCCACCCTCATGCTATCGCAGGGCACACCGATGCTCCTGGGCGGCGACGAGTTCCGGCGGACTCAGCAGGGCAACAACAATGCCTACTGCCAGCACAACGAGATTTCCTGGTACGATTGGCGTTTTCGGGAAAAGCACCCCGATATTTTCCGTTTTGCCCGGCAGGTCATTGCCCTGCGCCAGGCCCATCCGGTCTTCCGCCGGACCACCTTTTTCACTGGTCACGACCTGGACGATGACCAGTTTCGCGATATTCACTGGTACGGCCCCAGCGGGCTCGACGCCAGTTGGGACCCGTCGAGCAAATGGCTGATGTGCGTCATGGACGGTTCCAGAGAGGAAACCGGCGCGCCCGCCGATGATGTGGACGTGTTAATGATGTTCAATGCCGATACCCGCCCCCGTCTTTTTTATTTGCCCCCCGCCCCGCACAACGGCCGCTGGCACCTGGCGCTCGACACCGGGCAGCCCTCGCCTCTGGATATTCATCCGCTTGGGCAAGAGCTGGAGTTGGAGGCGACGATTGCTTACCCGGTCAAAAGCCGCAGCATTGTTGTGATGATTTCCAAGTGGAGAGATGACATAGAGGCATAATCCACCTGGGTGAGAAGAGCATCAAATAATTAACCAAAAGAGCTAGCAAAAGATAGCTCTTTTTTTTGGCCCAAAACTATCCATCCTGGTATGGTCGCAGCGCAAAGCGGGCGATATAATTGATTAGAATCAATAAACTGGGAGTATAAACTTTATGGAGCCACTGCGCATTTTGTTGGTTGACGATCATGTCCTGTTTCGCAAAGGGATCGCTTCGCTGCTGGCGGTGCGGCAGGATATTACCATCGTCGGGGAGGCCAGCGATGGGGATGAAGCCGTTATTTTGGCCGAGCAGACGATGCCCGATGTGATTCTCATGGACGTGAACATGCCCCGGCAAAACGGTATTGAGACGGTCAAAATCATCAAGCGAGAGATGCCCCACATCCAGATTGTGATGCTGACAGTTTCTGACGACGATAATGACCTGTTTGAGGCAATCAAAAGTGGCGCCAAGGGTTATTTGTTGAAAAATCTGGAGCCGTTGGAACTGTATGGGATGCTGGACCGGCTGCGCCAGGGAGAAGCGCCCATTTCGGGGGCGATGGCGGCCAAGATTCTGCGGGAGTTTCGGCAGCCGGAGTACACCCAGGGTAAGGAGGCCCAACCTGTAGATGAGCTGACCACTCGGGAGATCGAGGTTTTGGAGCAGGTGGTGACGGGGGCATCGAACAAAGAAATTGCCGACACGCTCCATATCACCGAAAACACGGTTAAAATTCATCTGCGCAACATTTTAGAGAAACTGCATGTGCAAAACCGGATCCAGGCAGCCGTATATGCCGTCCGCCAGGGGTTAGTGGATGAAGCCCTCTTGGCAAATAGCCCACTTGAGTAAATAAGGTCCTTTTAAAGGTTACTGACAAAGCTATTAAAAGATAGTCCTTTCCCCGCATCAAAATCGCCTGACTGAGTATAGGCCAGTTCACGAAGAGACAGTAGAATATTATTGCTACTTCAAGCAACGGGTCTAAAAAATGCAGTTATTAGACAAAAAGCTTTGGCAAAAATCTAGCACACTCCAGCTTCAACGAGTGAAGGGGAAGAAACGGATGCTCAGCATCTTCATTGTTTCCAGCCACTTAATGTTTAGCCGAGGACTTGAAAGTCTGTTGGGCCAGGATAATGAGCTAAAAATCGTTGGTCAGGAAACAGATGTGAAACAGGCTATCATACAAATTAAAGAATTGCGCCCGGATGTCGTCATTGTTTATGGGGACGAGGCACAAGGTATCTCCTCCTCGCTTATTATTGAAATTTTAAAGATCCATTCTGGCACAAAAGTCATCAGCTTAAACCTGCAAAATAACATCTTCTACGTTTATCAGGCTTTTCAAAAAGTTGCTCTGGAGCCTGAGGATTTGTTCAAGGCTATCAAAACGAGGCCGCTGCCAGAAGTTCCTAAAGGCGTGGGGCAGGCCTTGAACCGGCAAATACACTGAGACTTCTCTGCATAAGTTAAGGGGGGCAAAAATGACACTTATAGATTTGCTTTTGCTGCTGCTTGTTGCAGCAATATGTGGCAGTATAGGCCAGGCTTTAGCCGGCTATTCGTTGGGCGGCTGCCTGGTTTCGGCGGTAGTGGGTTTCATCGGCGCGTTTATCGGGCTGTGGCTGGCTCGCCAGTTCGGTCTGCCAGAGGTTTTCTCCGTCAATATTGGCGGTCAGCCCTTTCCAATCATTTGGTCCATCGTCGGTTCGATGATCCTATCCTTGATTCTCGGCCTGCTGACGCGGCGGAGAGTCATTTATCGCTGAGGCAAATATGGTGGAAAATTTAGAACAAAAACTTAAACAGGGTCAAATTGGGGATGTTTGGCAAAGTTTGACCAAAACCGATCAAGTGAATGTGGGTGAGGCCGAACGCCTGGTTTCCCTTTTTGGGGGAGTGCTGGTTGCCCTTTTTGGTCTGAGGCGGCTTTCGCTCCCCGCTGTGAGCCTGGTGCTGGGAGGCGGCTATCTGCTGTATCGCGGTTTAAGCGGGCATTGCCCGGCCTATAACCTTTTAAACATCAGCACGGTCAAGTCCAAACTTCGCTTTGACGAGGAATATCACGAACAGCCGGAAAGCACGATTGATCCAGACGACTTGCACGATGAAGCAGTCTGGGAGTCCTTCCCGGCCAGCGACCCGGCAACTTCCTGGTAATTAGGTTAAATCCGGGTAACATCGCGCCGGCTGGTAAGGTTAAGTTTCTTGAGAATATTATGCACGTGATTTTTAACCGTCCCCAACTCAATGACCAGCCGTTCAGCGATTTCTTGATTGCTCAGATTTTGCTGGAGTAAATCCAGCACCTGCCGCTCACGGGGAGTAAGCGCCTCTAAAGTTTCAGCTTCATGGGGAGGATCGCCGCACAGCTCTTTGAGTTCAGCTACACGCTGCATCAAGGCAGCCGCAATTTGTGAGGAAACCGGCGCTTCACCCTGATGAATAGCTCGAATTTTTTGCAGCAGCTCCTCAACCGAGTCATCCCGCAGCACATATCCGGCAATGCCCGCCTCAACATAGGGCAGAATGATTTCTTCGGAATCGGCCAGGCCAATCGCCACCATTTTGACCGAGGAGTCAACCTTGGCTAGAGAACGGATCAATTCTAAGGGTGCTTCGTCAGGCATCGTCGTGCTGACCAGGACCAGGTCACATTTCTCCAGGTAAGGCCTGGCCTCGTCGAGGGTGGTAGCACATCCAACTACCTGGAAGTCAGGCTCTTCTTTCAAGATTGAAGCCAGCACACTACAAATCAACGGTACTTCATCAATTATGAGCACGTGAATCATAGTTACTGTATTTCCTCCGCTGGGGGGGTTATTATACCACCAGCCCCGCATAGAGCTAAACGAATCTAAAGCATTTTGGCCGGGTTTGTCACCCAATTGGGTGAATTAAACGGTAAAGAGCGCCAGTAGAGTTACTAAAAGATAATCCTTTCTTGTATTCAAACTCGCCCAAATTGGTATGGGCAAGCCAGCCAAACGATGATAGCATAACCAGTAGAAATAATAAAAAGCCAAGCTGGCCGCTGCCGGTAATAACCTGCCGGGCCAAATTAGGCGGCCGGTAAGGCGTTATGTCTGGGTTGCCTTGACTGTCGTTTTGATAGTCAGTGCCGCTGTCGGCTTCTTGGTTAAACCTTCCCACGAAGCCGAATGAACTCCTCTCTCTCCCCTTTCTGAGCGACCTGCTCAGCGCGGGTCGCTCAGACCTCTCTCAAATAGGGGGGATAGGCAGTGAACACAGCAGAAGGCAAAGGAAGCCAACAGACAATCTGGTCATCAACTTACCCGTTAAATGATGCTCTAACGGTCATAGGCTTCAATAGGCGTTATTTGCCATCGTCGAAGCCAGGGGTAATTTGAGGCCAGTGTTGAGGTGATGAAGTTCAATTATTGAACTTCATCACCTTGATTAAAAATCCTAACGAAGGAGCGTTCTGAATGACAATATTACGCAGATCTGGAGGCAGATCATTAGTTGGCGGCAACGCCCGCTGGATTGTGGCTCTGGTGATTGCCCTTATATCCATTGTGACTTATTGCAGCAGCACCGCCTACAATCCTATCACCGGCGAAGACCAACATGTCAGCCTGACGGTTGACCAGGAAATTGCGCTTGGCCTGCAATCGGCCCCGGAAATGGCGGCTCAATTTGGCGGGTTGCACCCGGATCAAAAAGCGCAAGCTCTGGTTGATCAAGTTGGCGGGCAGCTAGTGAATACAACTGCGGCTAAAGATACGGAATATCAGTTTGAGTTCAATCTTCTCGCCGATGATCAAACAATCAACGCCTTTGCTTTGCCCGGCGGGCCTATCTTTATCACTGAAGCGCTGATGAGCCGCCTGGAAACGGAAGGCCAACTGGCCGGCGTGCTGGCCCACGAGGTGGGTCACGTCGTCGCCAGGCACTCGGCGGAACACATTGCCAAAGCCCAGCTTACCCAAGGTTTAACCGGAGCGGCGGTGATTGCGGCCGCCGACCCTGATAATCCCAACTCAGCCCAACGCACCGCCGCTATTGCCGCCGTAGTGGGCCAGATGATCAACATGAAATACGGGCGCGATGACGAGATCGAGTCGGACCGCCTGGGTGTCCGCTTTATGGCCGAAGCCGGTTATGATCCTCGCTCGATGATGAGGGTGATGGAAATTCTGGCTGAGGCCAGCGCGGGAGGGCGTCAACCAGAATTTTTTAGCACACACCCTAACCCGGAGCGACGCATTGAGCAAATCCAGGCCGCTATTCAGGAAGAATTTCCTAACGGCGTGCCCGAAGGATTAATCCAGTAGGTATTTTCCTTTCTCTCAATGAGAGGGGTTATTGATACAAAAACCTTATATTACGATCTAATCAAACAAGAAAGGAGTAGTAACAATGTTAATCAACCTGATCGTTTGGATCCTCTTTGGAGCCTTGGCCGGCTGGATCGCCAGTATGATTATGGGGCGTGATGCCCAAATGGGAGCGCTGGCCAATATCATTGTCGGAATTATTGGAGCGGTGCTCGGCGGTTTTCTGATGAATCTGTTTGGCGCTCCCGGCGTGACCGGGTTTAACGTCTACAGTTTATTGGTGGCGATTGTAGGTGCGGTGGTCCTCCTCTTTCTGGTGGGCGCTGTCCAAAGAGCTACCTGACCCAACCCTTCAAACTAAATATTACTAAAAGAAGCGCGAGAGATCGATCTCGCGCTTCTTTGTTACCCATAAATTCTGGTAGAGCTATTCAAAAATACTCCTTCCAGAGCCAACAAATAACCCTACTTAGTATAGATAAATCTTGCATCCTGTGTTATGCTGAAACGGCAGCCAAATCAAAAACATTCTGCTCTGTACGTGGGTAGACCAGAATGTTGACCTCAGGTGATTTAGGTAAAAATTTAGGTAAGATAGGTCGAAGGAAGGTGAGTTATGAATTCAGATGTTTTAGCAGGTAAGTGGAAGCAACTTAAGGGCGATATTAAGAGCCAATGGGGAAAGTTCACCGACGATGATTTGGCTATGGTCGAAGGGCAGCGCGATAAATTGGTCGGGCTGGTACAGGAACGATACGGGTATGCCCGCGCTCAGGCCGAGCGGGAGGTAGATCAGTTCCTGCAGAGGTATAGCGATTAATTTTGCTCACTCTGGCCCTTCGAAGTTTGTGCCGGGCATTTAGAACAGCAATGATGGGGAGATCAAGCTGACCTAAGCGCCCGGCGCTTTTTTATTTAAACGATATTGTACTCACTCACATCTTTGCCCAGGGCAAACCGCTCATAGCGCAGGTCGTCAATATTGATCGAATACGCCCGGCCCTCCAAAATTTCTTCGGCCATGAGTTTGCCCACAATCGGCCCGTGCATAAAGCCGTGGCCGCTAAACCCCGCCGCCATGATCACCCCTTCCACACCGGGCAGCCTGCCCAGAATGGCCTGTTCATCTGGGGTCACTTCATAGAGACCGGCCCATTCGCTCAGTAAACCGGCTTGCTCCAACAGAGGGAAACGATGCATCGCTTCCAACAGGTGGGTTTCGGTCCACTTGGGGTCCACTTCGGTATTGAAGCCGACCGGCTCGCTGCTGTTCGACTTGCCGGTTAAAATGCTCTGGCCGCTCTCCGGGTGGAAGTAGAGCGACTGCCCGAAAAACAGCACAAAGGGAAAATCGGGCGGCAGTTGGCGGATGGGTGTGGTGACCGCAATCTGGCGGCGCACCGGCACAATGGGGATATTGACCCCCACCGTCTCCCCAAACCGCCCCGACCAGGCCCCGGCCGCAATGACAACCGTTTCCGTAGCAATTTCGCCCTCGTTGGTCATTACTGCCTGAACCCGGCCGCTCGGGGACATCCGCACATTCGTGACCGTCACATGATTGAGCAGGTTGATCGCGAGCGCCGGATTGGCCTGCTTGAGCTGGCGCGTCTTGTTGATGTAACCCTGGACAATACTGTTCGGGTCGGCCAGGCCGTCGCGCTCATAAATGGTCCCGCCGACAACGCCTTCCAGGTTGAGCAGCGGCACGCGCCGATGAATGTCGTCCACGGACAAGACGGTAGACTCGATGCCCAGGCTGTGCTGCAGGGCCACGTTGCGTTTGAACTGCTCAAAATCCTGCTCGTTATCGAGCACAAACAGGTAGCCAATCAGGTTTAAGCCAATCTCCTGGCCAATCTCTTCGGGGAAGCGTTCCATCATTTGGATGCT
This sequence comes from Chloroflexota bacterium, assembly GCA_016860845.1. The sequence goes on along the minus strand of BOKF01000008.1, from coordinate 195,050 downwards.
TTCGATGGACAGCCGGATATTGACCTCGGTCGAGAACTGGTGGCGAATCCCGCCGGCGCAGCGCCCGGTCGAGCCTAGCCCGAACTGCTCCTCCTGTTCCAGCAGAGTCACGCTGACCCCGCCCCGTTCGGCCAGATGGTAGGCCACGCTGGCCCCCATCACCCCCCCGCCGATGATGACGACATCTGATGTTTTGGGTAGCATAAAAGTCCTCAAATCGTAAATGGAATAACTTACGGAGTGAAAAAGTGCACTTTTTCACTCCGTATCATCTCACAACTCCACCATCGTCCCCAACCCCTGTCGCTCCGCCTCACGCAGAACCGCATTCGCCGCCGCCGCATCCTGCACCGCCACCCCGACCGATTTAAAGAAGGTAATTTCGTCGTACGTTTCCCGGCCGGTCCGCTCGCCGTTGACAATCTGGCCCAACTCGGCGTGAATATCCAGCTTGCTGATGACATTGTTCTGGATGGGAATGATCAGGTCGCCGGCCTCGGCCAGACAAGCCTGGAGCGAATCCACCACAATCGTGGAGCGTTTAACCGTTTCCTCATCCACCTCCTGCATGTGCGGCGCGTAGGACCCCACCCCGGTCACATGCGTCCCCGCCGACAGGTCACGGCCATCAAACACAGGCTTCTCCGACGTCGTCGCCGTGATGACGATGTCTGCCCCGATCACTGCCTCTTTGCGCGACCCGGCGATGACGACCTGCGGCGCATCGGGCCAGGCAGCCACTTCGGCGGCAAACTTCTCCACCCTGGAAGGGGAACGGCCAAAGATACGCACCTCTTTGATTGGACGCACGGCGCAAGCTGCTTCAAGCTGCGCCCGCGCCTGCACCCCGGCCCCGAATACGGCGGCCACGCTGGCATTGGACCGGGCCAGTAAATCGGTGGCCAGGCCGCCCCCGGCCCCAGTGCGAAGGGCGGTCAGCATCTCGCCGTTGATCAGCGCCCTGGGTTGGCCGGTATTCGCATCAACTACTATCGCCAGGGCAACCACCGCCGGTAAACCTCTGGCCGGGTTATCCCCCCAAATCGAAACCATTTTGAAGCCAATTTCCCGGCTTTGCCGTAGAAAAGCAGGCATAAACAGCAGCAGCCCCTTATCGGTTTGCAGCCGGGTGCGCAGCGGCACATCAGCCTGGTTAGCCGAAAGCTGGCCAAACGCGCTGCGCATGACCTCAATCGCCCGGCTCATCGGCAGGGCTTGGCGCACATCATCGGCAGACAAGATTCTTAACTTCATAATGATTCCCCTCGCTAAGTTAGTTATGTACTGGAAGGCTGGAAGGTCGGAAGGCTGGAATTTTGCCAACCTTCCAATCCTCCAGTCTTCCACTCATCCATCCACTCGTTCCACAATCACCGCCACTCCTTGCCCCACGCCGACGCACATGGTCGCCAGGCCATAGGGTGATATGGCTTTACCCGCACGCTGGCGGCGCTTCATCTCGTGGACCAGCGTGGTCATAATCCGCGCCCCGCTGCAGCCGAGCGGGTGGCCCAGGGCAATGGCCCCACCGTTGACATTGGTCCGCTCATGAGGCAAACCCAACTCGTCCATCACGGCCAGAGCTTGAACGGCAAACGCTTCGTTCAGTTCAATCAAGTCCAGGTCGGCTGCGGCCAGCCCCGCCCGCTCCAGGGCTTTACGGGTGGCCGGAATTGGCCCGTAGCCCATCACCCGCGGATCAACTCCCGCCGAGGCCGCCGTCACAATCCGCGCCAAAGGTTTTAACCCCAGCTCCGCCGCCCGCTCTTCCGCCACCAGCAGGACCGCCGCCGCTCCATCGTTGATCCCAGAAGCGTTCCCCGCCGTGACCGTCCCTCCGGCCCGAAATGCCGGCTTTAACTTTGCCAGGATTTCCATACTCGTCGCCAATTCATAATGTCCCGCCTCTTCGCCTCCTCCCTGCTTCACCTCTCCACTCACCCACTTCATCCGCGGATGCTCGTCGGTGTCCACGACAATCGGCTCGCCTTTGCGCTGGGGGATAGTCACCGGCACGATCTCATCCTTAAAGCGGCCGGCATTGATCGCCGCGACGGCCCGCCGCTGGCTCGCCAGGGCAAAAGCATCCTGCCGCTCCCGGCTGATGTGCGTCTGCTCGTAAATGTTTTCAGCCGTTTCACCCATCGCTTCCAGCGGAAACAGCGCCTCCATTTTGGGGTTGGGAAAGCGCCAGCCAATCGAGGTGTCGAAAATTTTAGCGCCGCGATCAAAAGCGGTTTCGCTCTTGCTCAGCACGTAGGGCGCGCGGGTCATGCTCTCCACCCCTCCGGCGATGTAAATATCTCCCTCGCCGGCGGCAATGGCCCGGTAGGCTGAAATAATCGCGTCCAGGCCCGACGCGCACAGCCGGTTGACCGTTACCCCGCCGACACTGGGCGGAAAACCGGCCAGCAGCAGGGCCATGCGGGCCACGTTGCGATTGTCCTCGCCGGCCTGGTTGGTGCAGCCCATAATGACCTCTTCCACCAAAGCCGGGTCAAGCCTGACCCGTTCCACCAGCACCTTCAACACCAGCGCCGCTAGATCGTCGGGCCGCACCTGGCTCAATGCCCCGGCAAACGTGCCGACCGGCGTGCGGACGGCATCAATGATGACTGCTTGAGACATAAATGATTTACTCCTAACAGGCTGTCTAAAAATTACCTAAACTACCCCTTGGCCACCATTTTTGTCACAGAAATGGGCCTTTCGGCATCAATTTGAGGCCAATTTTGGTCAGTTTTGGCTACTTATAGCCTGATATTTGAATTTTTTGACAGCCTCTAAGAAAATAGTAAACAGTAGACGGTAGACGGTAGACAGGGAAATCATGCGAGTCTGCAACCTTGCAACCCTGCTACCTTTTCATCGTTAGTGAACTACTGGCTCATGCTGACGCCGTTAGCATTCAGGGTATCTACGCGCCCTGTGTTTCCACGTAAACAGCATAGACCGACTGGCCGGCGGTCATAAACAGCCGGTTTCTTTTGTGGCCGCCAAAGCAGAGATTGGAGCACGGTTCCGGCAGGTGAATCCGGCCAATCGGGTCACCGTTGGGGGCAAAAACATGCACGCCGTCGTAGCCTTCGCCGCCCCAACCGGCGCTGGCCCACAGGTTACCGTCAACATCACAGCGGATGCCATCGGCCAGGCCGGGGGACATATCGGCAAAAACCCGGCCATTGACCAGGCAAGAGTTGTCCGCGACATCGTAAACAAGGATGTGGCGCGGGTGGCCGGGCTTGTGGGTAGCCCCCGTGTCAACCACGTAGAGCCGGGTATAATCGGGTGAAAAGCACAGGCCGTTCGGTCTTTCCAGCTCGCCGGTAGCTACGCTGGCCTGTCCGGTAGCCGGGTTCAAGCGGTAGACCCGCGTGGGCAGTTCAAACTCAGCCTGGTGGCCTTCATAATTCATCAAGATGCCGTAGCCGGGATCAGTAAACCAGATCTGCCCATCGGGGTGGACCACCACATCGTTGGGTGCATTGAGTGGTTTGCCTTCAAAATTATCCATCAAGATGGCGACAGTCCCATCATATTCAGTCCGGGTTACCCGGCGTGTGTCGTGCTCACAGGTAATCAGGCGGCCCTGCCTGTCGCGGGTGTTGCCGTTGCTGTAATGGGCAGGGCTGCGAAAGATACTGACTTCGCCCGTTTCTTCCAGCCAGCGCAGCATACGATTGTTGGGGATGTCGCTCCAGAGCAGGTAACGGCCGTCGCCAAACCAAACCGGGCCTTCGGTCCAGCGCCCGCCGGTGAAGAGCCGTTCCAGGGCGGCAGTGCCCAGCCGGTATTTATCAAAGCGAGGATCAAGCGTTTCGATTCTCGGATCGGGGTAGCGCACAATTTCATGATCCCAGGCTTGAGTAGCAAGTTTCACAACTAAACTCCTCTCAACTGGCAATTAAGGGCACGGCCAGCAGCGCCAGCAGCACCCCGATACCCTGCCACAGCACCAACTTCTCCTTTAAGATCGAGAGGGCCAGGATGACGGTCGTCGCCGGATATAACGAGGCCAACGCTCCGGCCACATCCAGACGTCCGGCTTGTTCGGCCAGGGCAAAAAAGGCATTCCCTCCGGCGTCCATCGCGCCGGTCAATATAATCAAAGGCAGAATTGAAGGGGCCGGCATCGCCAACTTTTGACCCGTCCCAAGCGCGACTAACATGGCCAAAATTGAAGCCGTTCGGGCCGCGACCAACGGCCAGAAAACAGCATTCTGCTGGACCTGGGCAATACCCAATAAAAACCCGCCAAAACACAACCCGGCGATAATTGCCAGACCCAAACCCGCCGGACGCCCCTCCATCTTCTGCGGGCGTGAAATGAACCAGATGCCGATCACGGCCAGAATAAACCCTAACTGGCGGGGCAAATGGGGCAGCCCCTGGGTCATCGCGCCAACCGCTACCGGCAAGCTGGCCGAAAGCACCGCCGCCACCGGGGCAGCGATGCCCATTTGCCCAATAGCCATAGCCCGATACAGGGCTATCAAGCCAACCAACCCGATCAGGCCGGCCAGGCCGCCCCAGCCCACATCGGCCAGCGAAGGGAAACTTTCGCCCCAAATCAAGGCCAATAACACCAGCAGAATTAATCCCGCCACCTGAGAGAGCAAAGTGACGGTCAACACCGAAACCCGTCGGGTGGCCAGACCGCCGCTAAAATCTCCCACCCCCCAGGTGGCCGCCGAGGCCAGGCCGAAAATAACGGCGCCAAATTCACTCCCATGTATCATACAAGTTGACTCTCCTTGAAAATAAACTACAGATTACACAAATTTCACAGAAAAAGTAAAAATTTGTGTAATCGGTGAAATCTGTGGTTAAAAGTTTTCGTTGTTAGTGGTGTACCCCAAGTTCGTAACGACTCCGCAGAAATATCATCAGGGATCAGCGGCTACAGCCGCAATAATACGGATCAGCGCCTCGACCGCCCGCCGCTGGCGCACCGGATCAGGGGTAAAGGTGTACATGGTAGGCGCGTGGTTAGACACAACGCGCAGGTGGGCGTTTAGCTCGATTTGGACAGCATTGACCCGGCATTGTTCCCAGACAAACCGGGTTACGGTCCGCTGGCGGACACCGCCCCGGTAATCGGGCATATTCAGCGCCAGCCGGTCCAGAAAGTCAGGCGCATCCAGCCCAAACCCCTGGGTCACAAAGGCTTGAATGATACCGGCTTCGAAGTCGGGGCAACTGTGACCTTCAATGGTACCGAGGGCGACGCCAAAAGCCCGGTCAAAACGCGCCCCATGTAAATCAAGGACCAGCCGGATGGGGTGGTCACGCAGCAATTTAGCCAGAGTCCGCTTATAATCGCAGTCGTCGTCATAGTTTGGGTCAGGGCGGATGCGGCGCACAGTATAAAGGGCGTGCGCTCCGGTATGCTCGGCCAGCACATGGGCCAGGGCCGAGGTGAAACCATCCTGCATTTTCCAATGATCTTCACGCCAATGCCGCGCGCCATGAGGAGCTGAGATGAGGACCGGGCGCGTGCCCAGGCGATAGCGAAAGGAGGGCTGACCGGGCAAGGGGTCGTCACTGTAGCGCACGTGTGTGGCTTCAAAGTGACTGATCTGCTGTGCCCAAGCTGGACTCGCCACCAACATGCGGCTTATCGTACCACAGGTTGGGTGAAACGGAAAGTTAGTCTAAATCAGCTTTCCACCAAATTCCAAGCATGGGCGACAGGATAAATCCTAAAAAGCCCAGCGAGGTGAGCGCATTGAGGCCCATAATCCGCCGGTAATTGGAGAGGAGTCTCCGTCCAGACGATCCTGCCGGGCTGTGCCTGGGGCCTCAGCCGGTTTGCGCTCGACGCGGCGCTGGTGGCTGCCGCACAACAACGCGGTGTTGACCTGCACACCCAGGCAACCGCCACAAATATCCTTCAGGACGACCAGAGATTTGAGGTCATGATACGCTCAGGCCACAAGGCGGAAAGATTCAGGCCGCGCCGTTATTGCCGCCTGTGGCCGTTACAGCCTGTTTATCCAGTCCTCCAGTCTTCCACCCTTCCAGTCTCATTACCGACTCTGAAAATCAAAACTCATTAGGTATTGAAATCTTTAGGGTCTTTCCTCTTAATTTATGGTATAATGCTAAAGGTTTTCCTTACTACACAGAATTCTTGCCCTTCTATCTCAGAAAGACAACCTATGAAGTGGACCGGCTCAACCATCTCACTCCTTCTTCTTGGCTGGCTTGCCGCCTGCACCAACGTGCCTGCGTTTTCTATGAACACAGCGCCAACGGCTGCACCGGCCCAAGCCGCCAAAACACTTCATATCTACAGCCGGGAGCCAGCCCTTGACCCGGCGACTCTGGCCAATTTTGAAAGCCGCTTTGAGATTAAGATCAACTATGCCACTGCCGCCGAAGATGAAAGCGGCCTGGCCGATATAGAGGCCGGCCTGGCCGATTATGATTTGGTCATCTTGAGTGACCGGCAAGTGGGCTCACTGCGGGCCGAAGGGTTATTTGCTCCGCTGAATAAAGAGAATATTCCTAATTTCAAAAATATTGATCCGGCTTTTCTCAACCCGCTGTTTGATCCGGGCAACCGGTACTGTGTCCCTTTTCAGTGGGGCATGTGGAGCCTGGGCTATAACCCGGAGAGCACGGGGAAAGATATCCGGGGCTGGACGGATTTTTTTAAGACCAACCGGCTGTTGCGGCTGGGGCTGCCTGATGACAACCGCCTGGCGCTGGGGGCCACTCTGTTGTACCTGGGCTACAGTCCGAATACCACCAACGACCTGGAAATCGGCGCAGCCAGCGAGTTGTGGCGGAATCACGCCGCTCCCACCGTCATTTATGCCCCAGCCCAGGAGCCAAATTTGCTGGCAGACGGCCAGGTTGATCTCCTTTTTACCCGCACTGCGAGCGTATTGGCATTGATGAACACCCATCCAACCCTGCGTTATGTTATTCCAGAAGAAGGCTCGCTGTTGTGGCTTGATACTATGTGCCTGCTGGCCGAAGCGCCTCACCCTGCCCTGGCCGAAACCTTTATCAATTACCTCCTGGAGCCGGAGGCCGGCGCGGCGCTGGCGAATGCCACCCACGCCAGCACCCCTAACCAGGCGGCGCTGCCCCTGCTCAACTCCGCCGATAGGGCTAACCCGGCCCTTTACCCCGACGACAAGCTGCGCCAGCGCCTCTTTACCCTGGTCAATGTTGATCCGGCGACGGCTGAACTATACGAACAAGCCTGGACCGAATCGGTCGTCTCCCACAATTCTCAAGCCGCCCCTGGCTCGAATTAAGTGAACTGGTTTGACTTATGCCTGCTCGAATCCTCGCTCGCCCCACCGTCTCTATTCGCACGCTGTTAAGCCTGGGCTTCGGCCTGATCCTGGTCTTGAATCTCATCAGCGCCATCATCGGCTACTTGAGTCTGCGCAATGTGCAAAGCGGGACGCAAGTGGTGCTGGAACAGGCCAACCGGGTGCGTGAGCTGAGTTTGCAGGTTGAAAATGAATTCCTGCTGGCCCGGGCCAGCGAAGCCAGTTTCTTAACCAGTTGGCGGTCTATTGGCTTTGACAGCGCCGTAGCCCGCTATGTTACCGCTAATCAGACCAGCCTGGCCCGCGCTCGCGCCCGGCTCAACGAGATTGACACGCTGGCAAGGGTGGCTAACGATCCCGAACTGGTTAATCTAACCGGCGAGACGGCCCGCCTCCGCCCGCTGCTGCAAGATTATGAAAATACCTTCTCCATTACCGTGCTTAAAATTGAAGAACGCAGCCGGGCCAACGGCCTGGAGAAAGTGCTGCAAAGCCAGCTTGACCAGTTGCAGGCAGCAGCCGTCCAGCTTCCCGATACCCGCCTGGCCGAACTTATCTACCGCACCCGCAGCCACGAGCGCGATTACCTCAATACGGGCAGCCAGCAATACGTGGATAATGTCCAAATTACCCTCAACAAATTTATGGCCCTGGCCGAAGGGCATGCCTCACCCAGGCTGGCCCCAACTCCGACCGCAGCCGGCCTGATTGAGCGAGCGCAGACTTATCTGGTTACTTTCAAAAAGCTGGTGTCGCTTGACCGGACCGTAGAAACCAACACGACTATTTTCCGCGATCTGACCGTTGACATCAACAGGGTGTCGGAACAAATTGGGATCGAGAGCCAGGCCGGTGTTGACCGCGCCCGCAGCCAGCTTGAAATGATCAGCCGCCAGAGCACCACCGCCTTAATCGTCACTACGGTTTTAGCCTTAAGCCTGGCTGTTCTGGCGGCAGTGTTTCTGGCCCGACGTATCCTCCAACCGCTCAGCCTGCTCAGCGCGGCGGCCCAACAAATTGGACAGGGCCAGTTGGACCAGGTGGTGACGGTCAACAACCGGGATGAATTTGCCACGCTGGCCGAGGCTTTTAACGGGATGACCGCCGAGTTACGGGACTTGATCGGCTCCCTGGAAGAACGGGTTATGGAGCGCACCGAGCGCCTGGAAGTCATTGCCAGCCTGGGCGAGCGGCTCAATGCTATTCTCGACCTGGAAGGCTTGCTGGCGGAAGTGGTCAACCAAATTAAGACGCGGTTTGATTATTATTCGGCTTATATTTATTTACTGGAGGAGGGGCAGCAGGAGCAGAGTAAAGATGTTTTGGTTCTGGTGGCAGCAGCTCGGCCAGACCCGGCATATCCCGCCCCCCAGGCGCGGATTACCCTCACCTCATCCTCACCGATCGCCCAGGCTGCCCGTAGGAGTGAAATCGTCCAGCTTGATCCACCGGCCGCAGCCGGACAGCCTGATCGCTTACACTTGCCGGGCTGCGCTGAAATTGACGTACCCATTACCCTCGGCCCCGAGGAAAGGGTCATCGGCGTGCTGGGAATCCAGCAAGAACAATCGGGTAACCTGGATGAAAGCGATGCCAACTTGCTGCGCTCGCTGGCTAACCGGGTGGCCGTGGCCATTGAGAATGCCCGGCTGTTCAAAGCGGTTCAGGAAGAATTAGCCGTGCGCAAACGAACCGAGGCCCAACTGGCCCTGGCCCACGACCAGGCGGTCGAAGCCAACCGGGCCAAGAGCCAATTTTTGGCCAATATGAGCCACGAACTGCGCACGCCCCTCAACGCCATCATCGGCTACAGCGAGATACTGCAAGAAGAAGTGGAGACCCTGGGCCAGCCCGATTTGATCCCCGACCTGGTAAAAATTAAAACGGCCGGTAATCAACTCCTGGGCTTGATTAACGATATTCTCGACCTTTCCAAGATCGAAGCCGGCAAGATGACCCTCTACCCGGAGAGCTTCGACATCGTCGAACTGGTCCATGATGTGGTCATCACCATTCAGCCGTTGATCGGCAAAAAGGCCAACCAGTTGGTCCTCAACTGCCCCGACGATCTCGGCCTGATGGTCGCCGACATGACCAAGGTGCGGCAGTCGCTCTTTAACCTGCTGAGCAACGCGGCCAAGTTTACGGAGAACGGAGTGATTACCCTTACGGTTGAAAGGATGAACGGTGAAGGTGGAGAGATGCGGAAGGATGAAATTTCTTTCATCCCTCATCCTTCATCCTTCATCCTTTTTAAAGTTTCCGACACCGGGATCGGCATGACGCCGGAACAGATGGCCAGGCTCTTTCAGGCCTTCACCCAGGCCGACGCCTCGACCACGCGCAAGTACGGCGGCACCGGCCTGGGCCTGGCTATTACCCAACGCTTTTGCCAGATGATGGGCGGCAGTGTGACCGTCGCCAGCCAGCCGGGCCAAGGCTCCACTTTCACCATCCGCCTGCCGGTCGAGTACCAACCATAATTTTTCCGGCTACGGCAAATTCTCCGGCGTTATTTTTGTGACCGGGATGCGAATGGTTTGGGGAACGGTGGCGCTGGCCAACAGCTTGACCGCTGCATTGATCACAATTTCGCCCGCTTTGGCCGGCGAAGTGTCCACCGTGCCGCGATAGTAAGTGCCTGCTTTGATCAGGTCTTTTGCTCTGGCTTCGGCGTCAATGCCCACGATCATGGTCGTTTGGGGGTCTTTGTTGGCCGCTTGCAGGGCGGTCAGCGCCCCGTAGGCCCCGGCATCGTTAATGCTGACCACCACATCAATAGCGGGGTACTGCTCCAGGGCGGTAATCATAGATTTAAGGCCGTTCTCCGTGGTGCCTCCCAGAAAACGGCCCACAACCGTGGCCTGGGGCGCTTTGGCCAGCATGCACTTCTCGATGTTATCGGCCCGGATGATGATTTCCGGCAGGTCGGGATAATCCAGGATGGCGACCGTCGCCCGACCCGCTTTCTCTTTGGCAATCAAATCCCCGGCAATTTCGCCCGCCGCGCAGCCCAGGTCGGCGTTGGAGTCGGCTTCCCCGCCGATAGAAATCCCCTTCACCGGCAGGGCCGCCCCGGCAATCTGGACGAACAGTACCCCGGCTGCTTCCGCTTCTTTGACCGCCGGTTCCACTACCTGGGGGTCAAGCGCGCATAAAACAATGACCCTGGCCCCTTTAGCCACAAAGTTCTTGATCGCACTGACCTGTTTTTCCGCCTGGACCGCCCCATCGAAGATGGCGGCTTTCAGACCGAGCGCGTCGGCCCTGGCCTTGGCCGAGTTAGCCACAGTGGCATGGTACTCGGTATTCATGGTACAGGTCACAATCCCAATGAAGCCGTGTTGGCCGAGCACCGCTTGGGCCGTTTCAATTTCCGCCGGGGCCGGCAGCAGGTCTTCGGCTGTGCCCAATTGATCAGGGATAAGTGTGGGCTGGGGCTGTGCGCCTTCCGCTGGAACGTCCACCGGCTGCGCCGGTGGAGTCGGCTGGCTGCAAGCGGCCAGGAACAGCATGAGACATAAGCTGAGGATGAACGGTTTCATTTCATGACTCTACCAGATATTATGGCATTAACCCCAGGTCATGTCATTTCAAGTGACGAAGGAGCGAGAAATCTCTACAGTCTTACTCTTTAGCATAGATTCGGGGGATTCCTCGTTCCGCTACGCTTCACTCGGAATGACATAAGAACCCTAATTTATAACTACCAGTTCCAATGTCATTGAGTATAAGATAGGTTAGAAAGGGTGTCAAACTCGTAAAACATAAGCTGTTATTTGACAGGCATTGATTTTGTTATCTTATAAAAACCCCAGCCCAAGATTGAAAAAATGCCGTTCATGTTGAGACAACATGCCGTTCATGTTGAGACAACATGCCCGGCATCTTTTTCGCCAGGGCTGCTTTGGCTGCTGGCATCGCTGATTGTTGAGATAGGTTTAGAAACACGAATCTCACGAAAGGGAGAAATGTACGAAAAGATTTCTTTTCGGCACCCTTGTAATTTTTTTGTGCCTTTTCATCAACTTCGTCCTTTCGTGATTCAGCTTTTCTACCCACTTTGAATGACTCACCCTCAAGTTGAAATACTCACCTTTTTATTTAAGGTTGTCAGAAAAGCCAAGAGTATGATATAATAGGGAAAAATGAAGAAGTTTACTGTAACACCATTTTTGCCCGGATCAGGTGAGTGACCACCCAACCCGGTGTTGCTGCTTATGGTAGCATATCGCCGCCTGTTGACCAGGCGGCTTTTTTATGGTGCAGACATTAGATTGGTAGTTGTATCTTTATTCTGGTAATTGTTAGCTCGCAAATAAGCGAGGAAGTATTATGGAATTGATTCGAGATTTAGTGCGAGATTTAGTCGGAATCATATTTCCTGGTGGCTTATTGATTATCTTCACTCTTGGGCTTTTTTTCGGTATTCTGATAATTCTAGCTCCATTAGCTTCGTTCAACCTCTTCACCATTGCCGATAATTCAATTGGCTTCTCGGTTCTGCTCATATTTAGTTATGTCGCCGGGCAATCTTTGAGGCTAAGAGGGCTTGATCAATTGGAGAAAGTATGTACAGAAGAATACCGGAAAAGATACAAATCAAAACTAAGCCGGGAAATTTTTGATCAGGCAATTGAGCATATAAACAAGGAGGAAAATGATTATCAGGCAGGCCAATCAACCTTAGATAAACTGAAAAATGTATATGAGAAATTTATTGACGAATTTAGAATTTGGGAAGAATTCCCATATCCATATTTTATGAAAGCAAGAAGGCTGGCCCGTCTATCTACAAACTACAATGAGTTTTTTGAAAAATATGATAGGCAGAGAATTACAAAAAACGCTAGATTTTTCAACTTTTGCAAAACAGTCATTTATGAATATAGTCCCTCGCTCAAAGAAGAACTAATTCGTCAAGAAGCCCTGGTTAGGTTATTTTCGGGAATTTATTATGTGATAAGATATGGAAAAATCGTTAGCGTAATCGTGGGCCTCCTTCATTTAGCTGTAATTATCTCTTATTATCTGTTCAGGTTTAGTTTTCTTTCCTATGCCAACCTAGAGTATTCCTACGGTATTGTTATCTTAACCGTATTTGCCTATATTATTTTTAGATATTTGAATAAAGAAATCATAACTCAACTACGTTTTATGCGAGTTAAAGAGCTTGACCTGGCCTACGACGGCTTCTACTTAATCTGCCAAAAAAATGATTTTGAGATAGACAATAGTGAGGATCAGCTTCAGGCCAAAGGGCAGGCTAAGAAGCAGTTACAGCGGGCTGTGCCTACTCACCGTTTATCGAAATCACTTTAGGCGCTTTGAGCTAACCTTTAAGTCTAAGCTTGGAGTAGGGGCGCAAACAAGCTTAGAACGTGTTTCTTAAATCACGTCGTGTGGCAAAATACCATCCTGCATGTCATTCTGAGCGACCGGAGGGAGCGAAGAATCCCTAATACCGCCGTTTATCAGCCGCGCTCTCGGGGATTCTTCGGCCTTCGGCCTCAGAATGACATTTAAGAAACACGCTCTTAGACGCCAAGCGTAAAAGCAAATCAAGGATTTTTGCATGGCCTTTCTGGAAGACAAAATTGACGAAATCCGTGACCCCGACCTGCGCCGGACCATTCAGCAAGAGGTCAAAAAGCTCAAGAGCGAAAAGAAGTTCGGCCTGGTTTTTGAAGAACATATCCCCGAATTAGCCCCGCTTTATAACGCCCCGCTCCGGCCCGGCGCGACCGCCGCCCGCAAGACCGGCAGGTGGTCGGCTGGCTGAGAAACGTTGACCGCCAGAAGTGGTCATTTACTATTCCCTACAAGAAAGCGGGCGAAGTTACGCCCATGTATCCTGATTTTTTGGTCATCCGGCAGGAAGCAAACGGCGAGCCTGTGGTTGACATATTGGAGCCTCGTCGCAGCGATTCAGATGACAATTGGATGAAAGCGAAGGGCCTGGCCGAATTTGCCAGCAAACACGGGATGCAGTTTGGGCGGATTGAGTTAATCCGCATGGAGGGAGAATTCCTGAAGCGGTTAGATATTAACGATGAGGAAATCCGCCGCCGGGTGCTGAACGTCTCGAATAATGACCATTTGAATGATATTTTTAATGGGCTGTGATGGGTTTATAGTCAGGGCTTTGGTGGCGGAAATAAGCATTGTACAGCTCGGCGTAGTGGCCGCCCTGGCCCAGCAAATCATTATGGCTGCCCTGCTCGATGATGCGGCCCTTTTGCAGCACCAGAATCCGGTCCACCGAGCGGACCGTAGACAGTCGGTGGGCGATCAGGATCGAGGTGGTGGATTTTAGAATCAAATCCATCGCTTCCTGGATTTGGAATTCGGTAAAGGGGTCAATGCTGGCCGTCGCCTCATCCAGAATAAAAATCGAGGGCTGCTGGGCCAGCACCCGGGTCAGAGCGACCAACTGCCGCTGGCCCATTGAGAGGCGTGCTCCCCGCTCACCCACTTGGGTTTGCAGGCCCTCTGGCAAGGTTTCCAGCCATTCCCCATGCCCAATCCGGCGAGCCACCGCCTCGATCTCGGCGTCGCTTAATTCGGGCCGGGCGTAGCGGATGTTGTCGGCGACGGTGCCGGAAAAGAGAAACGGCGCTTGCGACACCAGCCCCAACTGCTGACGGTAGCTGGTTAGATCAAGGCTGCGAATATCCCGGCCATCCACACTGATCGTCCCCCCTTGAAATTCATAAAAGCGGGTGATGAGCTTAACCAGGCTGCTCTTGCCCGCGCCGGTATGGCCGACCAGGGCCACGCTCTCGCCCGGCGCGATGTGGAGGGAAAAGTCGTCCAACACCTGCTCTTGCCTGGTGTAGCGAAAGCGGACCTGCTCGAACTCAATCTCGCCGGCCAGGTGGCCCACCGGCTGGCGATCCGTTTGCTGAACCACGGGCTGGGCGTCAATCAGGGCAAAAATGCGCTCGGAGGCGGACAGGCCGGATTGAAACTGGCTCCAGAAAGAGGACAGGTTGATAATCGGAAACCAGAAGCGGTCCACGCTCTGCATAAACAGGTACCAGGCCCCGATCGTCACCAGGCCCGCCCCCACCGACAGGCCGCCCCAGTAGAGCAGCGCCGCCGTGCCAAAGCTGGACATGATGCTCAGCACCGGAAACACGTTGGACAGGACAAAGCCCCGGCGCAGGTTAACCTGGTAGGACTGCTGGTTGACCTGGCTAAATGACTGGTAGATGGCTTCTTCCTGCCGGAAGTTTTTGGCAATGCTGATACCGGTCACGGTCTCTTGAATGGCCGCGTTGACCTCGGCCAGGACGCGGAAGCCTTTGCGGGTGACAAAGCGGGCCGCTTTCCGAAAGCCGACGGTCATCATGCCCACAAAGGGGGTCAGGGCCAGCAGGGTCAGGGTCAACTGCCAGGAAATGCTGAGCAAAACGACCAGCAGCACCAGCACCAGCAGCACCTGCGTCACCAGGTCGCTGACCAGTTGGACCACCTGGGCAAAATCCTGGGTGTCAGAGGTGATGCGGCTGATAATCCGGCCAGATTCAAACTCGTCGAAAAAGGCCAGGTCGTGATGGATGGCCGCACTGAAGGCATCGGTGCGCAGTTGTGACACCACATCGCCAATAAGCCGGGCCATCAGCCGCCGCCACTGCCAGTTAGCCAGCCAGATACCCACCCCGGCCACGGTCATGATACCCGACAGCCCCCAAATCAAGAGGCTGGATGGCTGCCCTTTGAGCGCCTCGATGCCCCTGGAAATGATCAAGGGCTGGGCCGCCCCGGTCAAAGCGACGATGCTAACGAAAAAGATAATGATCCCCAGCCGTCGCCGGTGCTGCCCGAAATAGCCGCCAATCCGGCGGAACAGCTCGCTGTCATCATAAGTTCGGTCATAGGCTTCGGTATCTAAGCCACTAAAAACCCCCATTACTCATACCTCGCAAAAATGTTCCGGTAGGCCTCTGATTCCCGCAGCAGCGTCTCATGGTCGCCGACCATCACCACCCGGCCCCGGCGCAGGACCACAATTAAATCCGCCCAGCGAATCTGGGAGAGGCGGTGAGTGATGAGCAAGGTCGTCCGGCCCTCCGCCGCCCGTTCGATGGCCCGCTGAATCTTGTCTTCAGTCGCGCTGTCAATGGCGCTGGTCGAGTCGTCCAGGATGAGGATGCGCGGGTTGGTCAAAAAGGCGCGAGCCAGGGCCAGGCGCTGCCGCTGCCCGCCCGACAGGGTCACACCACGCTCGCCTACGACCGCATCGTAGCCATCCTTGAAGTTCATGATAAAGTCGTGGGCCTGGGCCGCTTTGGCCGCGGCTTCGATCTCGGTGCGGGTGGCTTCGGGGCAGCCAAAGGCAATGTTCTCGGCGATGGTGCGGGAAAAGAGATAAATATCCTGCTCGATGATCGAGATCTGCTTGCGCAACGCCTCCAGGTTCCACTCCCGCACCTTGATCCCGCCAATCGTAATCTGGCCGCTGCCGGCGTCATAGGTCCGGTTGATCAGCTTGGCGATGCTGCTTTTGCCCGCGCCCGTCTGCCCGACGATGGCCATGGTTTGGCCCGGCTGGACGCAAAAACTGACATCGTTCAAGGCCGGACTGGTCCCGTTGTAGCTAAAGGTGACATGCTCAAAGCGGATGCTGCCGTCCATTGGCCCGTCATAGCCGCCGGCATTCTGGTCCAGTTCGGTTTCGGTATTCAGCAGTTCCAGCACCCGCCGCGCGCTGGAGATACCCGAAGAAACCTGCGAATAGGCAAACTGCGCGGCAAAGGTAGGGAACTGAAACAACATCAGCATGGCGTTAAAGGCGACTACCTGGCCCACATCGAGGCGGCCCCATTGGTACAAAAGGAGACTGTGCAGCAGTCCGGCCGCTTGCAGCAGGCCCAACAGCAGCAGTGGAAAGAACCTGGCCTCGACATCGCCCTGGCCGACATAAGCACTGCGCCAGCGAGCCAGCGCCCGCTCGAATCGGCCAATTTCTTTAGTCTCTTGGGCCGCGCCCTTCACCGTTTCAATGCCGTCAATCGCCTCAGCCAGGGCCGCATTGAGCTGGCCAAACTCCCGGCGCACCGACTCGGTCGCCGGGCGCAGCTTCCCCAGATAGCCGCGCAGAAGAAAAACATAGACTACGACATAGAGTGCAGGCGTCAGCAGCAGTTGCGGGTGGATCGAAGGCGTCAGGATAAAGGGGGCGATGATAAAATTGGCCGAACCGATGACCAGGTTCAGCCCCGGATTGAACATCAGGTTAATCTCGCGGACATCGTTGGTGGCGCGCGCCATCAGATCGCCGGTGGCCTGGCTGTCGTGAAAGGACATGCTTTTGCCGATCAGGTTGAGGTAGAGTTCATCGCGGGTATCTCGCTCCACCCGCTGCCCGATGATTTCGCTGCAAAAGTTGCGGCCTAACATCAACACACCGCGGATTAGCTGCGAGCCGATCAGCGACAGGGCAATCCAACCTAACCCGTGAAAATCGGACGATTGGGTCATCAGCTCAAAGGCCTGGCCGATATACAAAGCCACCACCCCTGCCCCCAGGCCGTTCCCCAGCGCCCCAATAAAAACACCCGTAATTAACAGCTTGTGGCGCAAGGCATGAGACAAGATCCAGCGCACCGGTCCCCGCCGGTCAGACTGCCAGGAACGAGAGATTGAAAATTCAGCCACCGTTGAAGCCGCCATACCTTATCCCCTCACAACATCAGAGTCGCAACCAAAAGATAATAGACGGGCGGCCAGCCTTTGTCAAAGATGCTCTCCGGTCAAATTTACCCGATTTGCCACTCAAAAGAGGGGGAAATAGCCGGTAATTGCCAAGCATAAGCGCCGGAACAATGATAAGCTTAAGGTGTGGCAATCTTTACCGGAGTAGGCTCTAACCAACTCCACCATAGGGTGGGAGGAAAGGAGGACAGTGATGATCGAAATATCTTTGACAGCCCTGGTGCTGCTGATTATCTTGGCCGTCCTGCTGGGCATGTTGGCAGTCAGCCTGCTGGCAGGTCGAATTAGCAAAACCTGAAAAGCCTCGACCTATATTGTTAACTCTGTTCCCCCAGGTCCGCCAACAATTGGAATCCGTGGCCGCGCGCGGTTAGCAGGTAGCGCGGTTCTTGAAGGTCCGGCTCAATTCGCTGTCTCACCCGTTTCACAATTGAATCGAGCCGGGTATCAGCGATACCGGCGCTGTCCAGTGCCATCTCGCCCGGATAGAGGTGCGCAGCCAGCTCATCCCTTGAGCAAATCTGGCCCTGCTTCTGGGCCAGATAGGCGATGAGTCTGTATTCAAGCCGGGTAAACCCTTTCACTTCCCGTCCATCCAGCCACAAGGTTCGGCGCTGCAGGTCCGCGTAAATGCGCGCCCCGGCTACCGGTTGCTGCTGCTTTAGATAGGCGCCGAACAAGGGGGAGAAAAGGGATATTTCCGACTCGCTCCGCCCGCTAACCAGCCCTTTGCGGCGCAGCCCGGCCAAAGCGCCGGCCTGCTGAGGTTGAAAGGCGGCCCCATTGGCCAGAGTAACCAGGACCTGCTGCTCGTCGGCGGCCAGGCTGAGCCAGATCCGCCGGCACTCGGTCTGCACCTGAGGATCGCCAGCCAGGGCCTGTCCCAGATCAGGTGGCTGCTCTCGCGCGGCGTGATAAGCTTCGCGCAGCAGGCCGGGATGTCGCCCGGTCAGGAACAGGAGCTGGTCTATCACCTCAGGCGGGAGGTCAATTTTATGCCGGGCCATCAGGCGGCTTAAATTCAGACGAGCATCTTCGTCGCTGGACAGTCCCAGCCAAAACGTTTGCGGCGAGATCAGTTCATCAAACATCTCAATCTCGGTCACGTTCTCACGTAGACGGTTCAGTTCCAAACGGGTGGCAACCACATACATCAGCCGGTACTTGTGATCGTCGCGCAGCGCCCGCAGGGCGGCAAAACCTCGCGGCGGCATCGTCCGGGCCAGCTCGTCAAATTCATCCAGCAGTAAGACCAGCCGCAGCCCTAACTGCCGGAGCACCACGTTGAGTGCCCGATCCAGGCAGCGCAAGGCCAGCGGGCGGGTTTTCCGGCGTGCCGCCTGCCGGTGCAGGTCATCAATAGTTTTGAGCACGGCTGGCTCAACTTCCCGCTGCGCCAGGGCCAGACCTATTTGGTGCAGAGCCAATTCGACCAGCCCCCACAGCGTTGGTTTGAGCAGCTTATTACCGTCAACATAGACCAACAGGTAGCCTGCCGCCTCATCGCCAAGGTAAGCCTGGCGGACATCATCCCGCAGTAAAAAGCGCAGCAGGTTGGATTTGCCCACACTGCCAATGCCGATGACGGCACAAGAATCTCCCGCCGCCACACAGTTCAAAATAGCTTGGACTGACTCCCTTTGAAAAGTTGGCGGCAGGTCTTGTTTTGCTGGTGTTATGGGCCACTTATCCTTCTGAAACATTAGTTTTCTCCCCAGAACCCCTAACTTGCCGAAGACGACGGGTTTAATATTTTAACTTACAAACGATCCATCAACAAGAGAGGTTGCAGACAAAACCCGGCAAATGTCAGGTAAAAGAAAAAGGGCAGGGTTGAGACCTGCCCTTTTCTGATTGCAGTTTTTCTGGTCACAATCAAGCGGGAGTGCTGCCCTTAGACTCGGCTGCACTCGCCACGCCAATCATCAGGCTGACGATTTCATCGCTGGTCGTCTCTTTGGTCATGCGCTCACCCACCTTACGCCCGCGCCGCATGATCACAATCCGGTCGGACACGGCGAAGACATCTTGCAGGTTATGGCTGATGATAATGACCGGCACGTTTTGCTCGCGCAGGGTCCCCACCAATTCATAAACTTTGCGCTGCTCGGATACAGCCAGGGCAGCGGTCGGTTCGTCCATAATCATCAAGCGAGCGTTCCAATAGACAGCTCGGGCGATGGCCACGGCCTGGCGCTGGCCGCCCGACATCTGGCGCATCGGGCGCTGCAAGTTGGGAATATGGATGTCGAGCTGGCTCAGGACCGTCTCCGACTCGGCCAGCATATGCTTCCGGTCCACCACGTTGAGCAGGCCCAACTGCCGGCGCATCGGCTCGCGGCCCAAGAAGATGTTAACCGTAGCATCCAGGTTCTCGCAGAGAGCCAGGTCCTGGTAGATGGTTTCGATGCCCTGCCTGCGGGCCTCCATGGGCGTACCAAAGTGGACCTCCTGGCCTTCCAGGAAGATCTTGCCGCCGTCCGGGTGATAAACGCCGGAGATCATCTTGATCAGCGTAGACTTGCCCGCACCGTTGTCGCCCACCAGGCCGACAACTTCACCGGGATAGACCTCCAAGCTCACATTATCCACGGCGACCAGGCCGCCGAAATGCTTGCTCAGGTCAACGGTTTTCAAGAGAGGCTGCTGTTCAGTCATAAGCGTCAATCTCCTAGTCCAATAACCTTGACTTGGCCTGGTCTATCAAAACGGCCAGAATGATCACAACGCCAACGGCGATGAACTGCCAGAAGGCGTTGATGCCCAAGATAACGAAGCCATTGGTGATGACGGCGATAATCAAGGAACCGATCAGAGTCCCGATAATGGTCCCCTCGCCGCCGAACATCGAGGCCCCGCCAATGACTACAGCGGCAATCGAGGTAATCAGCAAGGCTTCGCCGGCATTGGCCGCGCCATTCGTAAAGCGCACATTATACACCAGGCCGGCGATGGCGGCCATACCGGCCGAAAGCATGTAGATATTAATCGTGTGGCGCTGGACCGGAATACCGGCTCGCAGCGAAGCCTCTTTGTTGCCGCCAATGGCATAAGTGTATAGACCGAACTTTGTCCGGGACAGCACCCAGTAACAGCCAACGACCAAGATGATGCTGAGGGTCACCGGGTGGGGCAGGATGCCGAGCACTTCACGTAATTGGTTCCCTGCCAGCCCGGCGGGTTGGTTGAGAAACGTGACGCCAAACTGGGGATGATAGTACAGCAAATAACCGTTTCCGAGCTGGCCCAGATTCTGGATCGAAATGGGCTGAGGCATACCACCTGAAAGGACAAAGCCGATCCCGCGGGCGATGCTAAACATACCCAGGGTGGCAATAAAGGGCGGCACATTTAGCCGGGCAATAATCAAACCATTGACCAGGCCGGCGATCAAGCCTGAAACCAGGGCAGCTACCATCCCGATGATAATGGCCAGAGGCACCGGCATAGTCTGAGCCAGGCTCGACATCACCACAGCGCCAACCACCGAGGCCATGCCCATGACGAAACCGGTCGAAAGGTCAATACCCGATGAAAGGATGACGAAGGTCTGGCCGAGAGCCATAATCAATACGATGGCCATGTTAGCCAGGATGCTTTGCAAATTGAAAGCAGAGAGGAAACCTTCTCCGGTCAAGGAGAAGAACACTATCAGGATGATTAAGAAGAGCCAGGCCCAGGCTTGCCCAATGGTCTGAACTGCCCGGCGTCCAGCAGACTGTGACGGCGCAGGCGCTGTAGAAACCTCGGAAACGTCCATATGACTCCTGTAATTGTTGTTGATCCGAAAATTGGAAGGTGGAGGGCTGGAGGGTTGGATATTTATCAACCTTCGAGCCGAAGGCCCCTATGGGCAGCCTTCCAATCCTCCAGCCTTCCTAAAGCTTACCCCAAGTTAAACACTTACTGGCTCTTGTAGATAGCGCCCTGGGCTTCAGGGGTATCCACATTGTCGCGGGTGATGACCACATAGCCGGTCGGCACCCGCTTGGCAATGGCGCTCTCCCGTCCGGTCAGAGCCATGTAGGCATAGTTCACGGCAACAGTGCCAATGTCACCCGGCTTCTGGGCAATGACCATGTCAACTACCCCGTTGCGCAGGTCCTCTATCGCCGCCTCCGGCGCATCAAAGTTGGCTACCTTGACCACCCCGGCCAGCCCCGCATTGGACACAGCCTGAGCCGCCCCCCGCGCACTGAACAGGTTCGTCCCAAAGATGGCGCTCAACTCCGGCTCGCGTTGCAGCACCGCCGCCGTCTGTTCTGCCGCCTTGGCCGAACTGTCGTCGTTGAAGTCCACGCCCACCAACTCCACCGCTCCGCCGGTCGCCTCAATCGCTTCCTCGCAGCCTTGCTGCCGCTGGTCTGTCGTGCTGATCCCAGGTTTCACATTTTGAATGTAAATCTTGCCCTGGCCGCCCATCCCCTCGATCAACGCTTCACAGGCAATCTTGCCGCCCAATACGTTGTCCGAGCCAACATACGACAGCGGGAACGTGATCGGGCCGGTGACGTAGTTCCCATCCCCAATGAACGTGTCTACCGAGATCACCTTGATCCCCGCATCATTCGCCCGTTTCATCGGCTCGACCATCGCCTGCTTGTCCGTCGCCGCAATCAGCAGCGCGTCTATCCCCTGGGCAATCATCGCATCCACGATCGGCGTCTGTAACGTCGCATCGAACTGCTCCGGCCCATCGGCCATGAACTCCATCCCCAACTGGTCGGCCATGGCCTTGGCCCCCTTCTCCATCGTGATGTAGAACCCGTCGTTCTTCACCCCATACGCCAACGCTACCTTGAATTTCTCCCCCGCCGCTTCCGTGGTCGCTTCCGCGGTTGCTTCAGCGGTCGCTTCTTGAGCGGCGGCAGGAGCAGCCGGGGCATTGAAAAAGATAGCCAGAGTCAAAACCAGGACGGCGATGATACTGAACAGGAGTACTACTTTTTTCATGATCATATCTCCTCTTACTTCCTTTGATTAAGTTAGGTTTAAAAACTGTCTATGAAGAACAATGTTAGTTTGTTGGGACAAGCACTTAGCTGTCCTGCAGGAGCTTAGAGGCTTTTGTGAGCAGGCCCTCACCTCCTTCCACAATTGAATATTAGCCGACCCTTTCCCCCCTGATAAGGTCGAGAACTTCCTGACGAGTAGGCGTGCCTTCCATCGGCCCAAGTTTGGTCACGGCCAGCGCGCCAACGGCATTGGCAAAGCGGCCCGCCTCCGGCAAACTAAGACCATCCAGCAAAGCCACTGTAAACCCGCCGGAAAAGGCGTCTCCGGCGCCAGTAGGATCAACTTCGGTCACGGGAAAACTGGGAACTTCAAAATCGGTATCTCTCTGGAAAATGCGGCAGCCGTGCTCACCTTGCTTGAGCACAACAATCTTACCCAGCTCAGCCCACGAGCGGCAGCCTTCCTCGTCGCTGGCTGCGCCGGTCAGCATCATCGCCTCGGTCTTGCTCGGCAAAATCACGTCAGCCCGCTCGATGACGGGGCGGCACAGCTCCCGCACCTCCTCGACTGTCAGCACTTCGGGCCGGATATTGGGGTCAAAGCTGACCCGCGCTTTGGGAGGCAGGTAACGCATGGCCTGGTAGCAGGCATCGCGGGCCGACTCGGTGATGGCCAAGTTGCAGCCGGTCAGGTGCAGCCATTTGGCTTCTGTGAAATATTCAGGCTGAACATAAGTGGGATTGAGCTGTCCGGCAGCGGCGTGCCGCCAGTGGTAAATAAATTTGCGGCTGCCGTCGCTAAAGTAGGTGACAAAAGCGACCCCGGTCGTATGATCGGGCAAAATTCGGCCAGAGGAGAAATCAACGCCATCGCGAGCAAAACGGTTGAGCAGACAGCGCCCAAAGTCGTCCTGCCCCAGCGCGCCAATAAAACCAGCCGGACGACCCAGGCGGGCTACGGCATCAATATAGATGGGCGTGTCGCCGCTGGGAAATGGACCGGCGAAGGTGCCGCTTTGGTCCAGCGGCTCATCGCGGTTTATGCGCATGACCTCGACCAACAGAGTCCCCATTGAAATGACTTCGGGCAGCTTCACTGCTTCCTCCCTCTGAAGAATCGGCGATTCATGAAATTATTTTTACCAATATACTCTCAATTGGTGGAATTGGCAACAAAGTTAGGGGAATTTAACCGCTTAAATGGATTTACTTCAGGGTTTGTTCTCTGAGAAGAGGCATAAAAAAATGCGCTTTTTTACGCCTAATTTAGCAAGGTTTATTGGACCGTAATCGTCACCGGCACATCTGAACTGGAACCATCTCTTTTGACGACACGCAGCGTGTAAGTGGTGGTAGTATTGGGGCAAACCTGGCGGCTTTCCTGGCCGGTTACCGGCGCGCCATCCAGGTAGACCGCGCTGACATTCTCCACACTCCAACTCAGAACGGCGCAGCCACCCGCGCCCAGGGTGGTCCGGTCAGCCTGAAAGAAGATGGCGGGTGACGAGGTAGGGGCAGCGGTTGGGGGCAGGGTGCCTTCAGTGCTGGCGAGGTCGTCAATGTAAATTGTTCCGCTGCCGCTGAAATCATCCGAGCCATCGTCGAGGACTAATGCCTGAAAAGTAAGGGGATAATCTATAACTCCATTACCGGGGCCGTCAATATGGCCGGCCGGCCAGGGTTGGGTCGGACTGAGGAAGGCAGTCATCTGCTGCCAGCCGGTATGTTTAACCTGGCCAAAGGAAAACTGCCAGGTTTCACCCGCGCTATCCTTTACCCAGATATTCAAAAAGTGGCCGGCTCCATCTCCGTAAACCCAGGCCGTAACTTGATTCGGTTTGCCCCCCAGAGCCTGCGACCACAAGAAAACTACATAGTCGTTATTGGGGGTCGAAAATCTGTAATCCAGTTTCCCGGCGTAATCGCCGCTGTGAACCTCAGCCGTTGACTGCTCAAATGTCCCGTTCGGCTCGTCTCCTCGCCGCCATGTCAAGGAAGTTTCAAAATCATTAAACGTGCCTCTGGGGGCGGCGGCCTGAGCCTGGGCAACCTGGGCAGACCTGGCCTGAGCGGTTGCCGCGGCCTGAGCTTGAGCTGTCTGTGTGGCCTGGGCGGCGGCGGCGGCCGAAGCTGCATTTGCCGCTGCTGCGGCGGCTTCTGCTGCCCCGGCCGTTGCCTGGGCGACCGCTGTTTGAGTGATACTGGCCTGCTCTGCCGCCGCAGCCGTGGCCTGAGTTGCTGCCGTTTGGGTCGCCCCAACTTCCAGCGCCGCCGCCGTAGCGGTCGCCGCTGCCTGGGCCACTGCGGTAACAGTCGCGCCCACAGCCACCTGCACCCCGGCGATGATTTCGGCGTCGCGGGTCAGTTGGGCGGCTGTCGCTTCGGCGATAACCGTCGCAGCTTGGGCGGTTTGGGTGGGCGCAGTCAAAGCGGCGGCAGCCGCCGCTTGGGCGCTCGCTGTACCGGTAGCATTGGCGCCGGCAGCGACGGTTTCAGTTGCGTTGATAGCAGCGGCTGTGGCTGTAGTTGCCTGCTGCGCTCCGTCTGTTGATGACCGGCTGCGGCTGTAGAGAAAAGCGCCTGCGGCAATCCCGACCAAAATCAGCAGCAGAAGCAATCCCCCGCCGGCCAGAAGCGGCAGCATTGATCTTTTCTGCACCGGCGCCGTTTGGATAACCGTAGCCGGGTGCGGGGCCGGCACCAGAGTGGCTCCCCCCGGCGCAAGAGGCCCGGTTGGAGGCTTTATCCGCACCGGGAAATGTTCGGTGGTGTGATCAATTTCTTTAATTTCCGGACGCGGCGCAACGGTGGGCAGGGGCAGATACTCTTCCCCGGGGGCCAGGTTCACCGCCTCACGGAGCGCGGCGGCCATTTCACCGGCCCGCTGATAGCGTTCGGCCGGGTCTTTAGCCATCGCTTTAAGGATAATTCGCTCTATGCTGGCGGGCAGGTCGGGCACAACGCGGCGCGGCGGGGGAATGGGTTCGCTGATATGCTTGAGGATGATGACAAAGGGAGTGTCGGCGTCAAAGGGCACAGCGCCGGTGACCATCTCGTAGAGCATAACCCCCAGGGAGTAAATATCGCTGCGCTCGTCACCATGCTGGCCCTGCCCCTGCTCCGGCGACATGTAGGCCGGTGTGCCGGACAAAGCGCCGGTTTGGGTGTACTGCGTCCCGCCGATGATCCGGGTAATCCCAAAATCGGTCAACACGACCTGTCCCTGCTGGTTAATCATCACGTTGGCCGGCTTGAGATCACGATGAACCATTTGACGGGCGTGGGCATAATCAATGGCGCTGCACAGGGCGATAAAAATCCGGGCAATTTCTTTCAGGCTGAAAGGCTGACCGGCTGTTTTACGGGCCTGCAGCTCATCCTTGAGGGTGGGGCCGTCAATGAACTCCATGGCCATGAAATAGATGTCGTCTTCGCGGTCAAAATCGAAGGCCTGGACAATGTTGGGATGGCGCAGTTTACCGACAGCCAGGGCCTCGCGCTCAAAGCGGGCCACAAAATTCTTTTCTTCGATCATGTGGCTGTGCAGCACTTTGATGCTGACATAGCGATTCAGACCGGGCTGGTAGGCCTTATAGACTTCGGCCATTCCGCCGCGGCCCAAGCGGGCTACAATGCGATACTTCCCCAGGGTTCTGCCAATTAGAGTTGCCATAGTTAACTATGGCTCATTATAACATAGAATTGGTTTAGCAAGACAATGGATAGGACTTTTGGTTTGGTGTGAACAGGGTTCAGATGCCTGCTTACTGTTGGCAGCCCAGGCATAAGCTCTCGGCTCGAATGGAGGCATGGCAGTGGGTGCCTTCGGCGAGCACCCAATCGAAACCGGCGCAGTGGGCCAGGGCGCACAGCCGGCCATACCGGCTCTGGTCAACCGGCCAGAGGGTTAGATCAATCGCCCGGCCTTCATAGTGGAGAGAATAGCGAGTGGCTGGCTTTGACTCGGGCGGGTCATGCTCCAACAGAGAGTCATAGGCATCGGAAACTCTCAATTGATAGGCTCCCCCCCACTCAGCTTGAATGAGCTGGTTTAAGCGAGAGAGAGGCAGAATCATGGCCGGATGCACCAGAATGTCTTCCGTATCGAAAGGAGGCGCTTCTTCCCGTTTGTAAACGATGGTCGGGTCTACAATGCCGACAAGCTGATTGTAGCCACACGAGCTGCGTTCCAGGTGGCACAGCATGGGCGTTGAAGCGGACCGTTCGGTTTCGGTGTAACTGCCGCTGGCAGCAATATGTTCCCCTACGGATAAATCCGGCTGAAGACAGACCGGTTCTGGCATTGCTCTGACAGGAGGTGTGGGGAGCAGATAACTCACCGGCGCGGCAGGGAGGATAGGCGGTGGAATCGCCGTCGGTGCGACGGCTGGAGACGGCAGAACGCCAACCACAGGTTGGTTTAAGGATGGCGGAGAGAGGTCAATGCGAATACAGGCGAGCGTGGACAGGGTTAAGATAAGGACAACGAATCGAAATTTAAGGATCACATACCGACCATAAATTGTGAATAATGAATGGTGAACAATGAAAGAGAGAACATTATTCATTCACAATTCGCAGTGGGCTATTCACAATTTTTCCAAGTTCCTGAAAAAACACGGTTACTAATCGCCATAATAACTATCCACACCCCCGGACACGCCGACCTGCCAGGTCTTGCCCGGTTGCCAGGGGAACCACTTTTGCCCATCGTGACTGCTGCTCAAAAGAAAGCTCCCTGTCGCTGCCTGGCCCTGAGCGGAGGTCTCGTACACATAGGTCACACCTTGAGTCGGGTCGGTCAAATACGAGGTGACCAGCAGCCGGCCATCCTGTGTCCAGCGCGGCCGGTCGAGGGCCGAATTGGGCGGCGGGTCGAGCAGGGTCAGCCCGCCATCGGCCAGACGCACCAGGCCGACCGTAGGGCAGGGATCACAGTTTTGCCGGCGATTGACCACCAGCGCCAGGTAGAGTCCATCCGGCGACCAGACCGCGCCGCCAACTACATCAATTTGGTCGTTATCCTCTAACAAAACCCGGCTGTTCGCACCATCGGCAGTGATAGTGTAAAGCGTGATCTTCTCGGTAATGGCAATCTGCGAGCCATCCGGCGAAAAGCTTTCGCTGACCGTCGGCAGCAGCAGGCGGCGGACCAGTTGCTTGTAGCCCAGCGTATCCTGGACAAAGCGGCGGCTGGCGCTGGCAACAGCGGTAGGAGTTCCGGCGGGCAAGGCCGGCAATGACCCAGTAGCGGGCAAAATAGTGGGCGCTGCCAGCCCGACGGCAGCAGGCGTAGGAACGGGCAGGCTTGAGGTCCCTGCTCCCGGGCTGCCGCTGTTTGATTGGACCAGCAGGCCGGGAATGGTGACGACCGGGATGTTGCCGGTAACGTTGTAACTGCGCACGACCTGACCGGATACCCAGGCTAAAGAGCCGCCCGGAGCAGCCACCAGCCACCAGGAGGAGTCACTGTTGCGCCCGACGATTTCCATACTTTCGCCTTTGGCCATGCGGCCAACTTTGAAGTAACTATCACTGGGGCCGCTGCGCAGGTTGACGCCCCCTTCAGAGGCCAGCACAATCGGCCGGGGCGGCGGAGGGGGCGGAATAGGGGTTGGGGTGGGAACATAAGGCGCATTGGCCCGGATGGCAATCACCTTGCCAGTCAGCAGGTCTACCCGCTGTTGCAGCAGGGCGATGTCGGCGGGAACCTCTGAGGGTCGAACTGAAGCGTCAGGCGCTGGTGGAGCCAGTTCCTGGCTCAGGCCCAGGCTTACCCCATTGGCCACGACGCAGATACCACAGAACAGCAGCAGTAGCGCCACGCCACTAAAGCTGAGTAACAATCCTATCTGAGCGCCACAGCCGCCCATAACTAACCTGCCAAGCTTGGTCTGCCAAAATGGGTGCATTGGTTCTACCCCAAAATATCCAGACCCTAAAGGTCTCTAAGACCTTTAGGGTTTTACAACTTCTAATCGCTGTTATAACTGTCGGCTCGTTCAGAAACGCCGGCCTGCCAGACGCGACCGGGCCGCCAGGGGAACCATTTCTGCCCTTCGTGGCTGGTGCTCAAAATGTAGACTCCCTCGGCCTTTTGGCTTTCGCCGTAGATGTTGTAGACGTAGGCGACGCCGTCGGCAGGTTCACCCGGATGCACGTTGATCAGCAAACGCCCCTCTTGAGTCCAGCGGGGCATATCGGTGTCTAACTGTGGGTCCGGGGGCTTCAGATAGGTAATTGACTTTTCGGCCAGGTTGAGCAGACCGACAGCCCGGCAAGGCTGGCAATATCTACGTTGTTTGAAACCGATGACAAAGGCAATATATTTCCCATCCGGCGACCAAACCAGCCCGCCAATCGGCCCCATTTCGTCGGTGTCTTGCAGCCAGATGTCGGTATGGGCGCCGGCCGTTCCAATAGTGTACAATCTGATCCGCTCGGTCATGGCAATTTGGCTGCCGTCCGGGGAGATGCTGGCGCTCACCGGTGGGGTCAACAGGCTGGCCTTAACTTTCTGAAAAGCAGGCATATCTTCGACGTACTGGCGGCTGGCTGCGGCGGCGGGGGTGGGCGTTCCGGGAGGTAAGGTTGGCAGTGGCGTGGCGGTCGGTGGCAGAGGCAGAGTAGGGTTGGGAGTGATCACTGCCACGGAGCCAAAGGAGGCCGGCTGGGCCAGGGCAGAGGCAGTGGTTACTACCGGAATAGCATTGTTGATATTGAGCGCGGTCACCAGCGCATTGAAGACCCAGGCAAAGCGGCCATCGGGCAAAGCCACCAGCCACCAGGTCGAGGTACTGTCACGCCCAACAATCTCGGCGCTGGCGTCCGCCGGTAATACCCCTACCAGGGAATTATCAATCCCGGGGCCGCTGTACAGGTCAACCGGATTTTGGTTGGCCACAACCAGCGGTATCCCCCCAGGTGGAGGAGGGGGTGAAGATGGTTCCTGGAGTTGAAGCGCCTCGACCTGGGCTAACAGCGCATCTACCTGGGCCAGCAAAGAGTCGACCTCGGCGGGTGATGAAGTCGTCGCGCCAGGCGCGTTAGGCGTAGACCCTATAACCAGTTCCCGTGCCAAACCCAGTCCAACCAGATTAGTCGCAACACAAACAACGCAAAACAAGAGGACAACGGTTAGCCCTGCCAGGGAAACGAGAAAGCCAATCTGCGCACCGCAGCCGCCAATGACCAACTTGCCGAAACTACTTTGCCACCAGGGACGCATTATTCCCACCAATCTCGCTTCGAGCGGGCATCCAGGAACTTGCCGTTGTCGCGGATGGCGAGGATGAGTTCGTCGCCGGCAACACCAACCGGAGTATCCAGGGTCAAACCGGGCAGTTCGCTACCTTTGCTTTCGCGGAACAGGGCCACCAAATTGGGGTCAGTATGTAAGCCGACATAATGAACTGTGTAACCCTTGACCACGCTGCCTGCCCGGCTGTATAAGAAGGTCAGACTATCCTCCGAGGCATAGAGCACGACCGCGTAGTAGTTGCCCCCATAAATATCACCCTCTTTGGGCGGGATAAAAACAGGCTCGCCCGGCGTGGTTTTTAGCCCCAGCAAGACCAAATGATCCTCTTGAAGCAATTTACCCTTGCAGTTGCAGCCCCAATCCCAATCGTGGACCGTGTAGGCTCGCACGAAATCAGGCTTAAAAATTTTCGAGAAATTAGGCGCATTCGGATCTACACCGGAGCCGGGCAGGTCCTGTAAGGAAAGGTCTACCTCGATGGGCTGCGGGTCGCGCAGTTTCAGGTTGAGGTCGCCGTGTTCTTCGGCCGGGCGGCTTTCACGTTCACCTTCAATGGGGATGAAACTATAGCTGTTTGAAGAGGTTGCCGGGGGCACAAATTCGGCTGCTGCTTCTGGTTGAGAGGCGGCAGCTACGGCGGCAGGGGTAGCCGGCGGCGCGGCAGTCGCAGTTGATGCAACAGGATTGGCTGCTTGCGGAACCGGGGCATTCGCTTCCGGCTGGGGAACATCTATCGCCACGGCGGTTGGCACACCGGTAGCCAAAACGACGGGTGCGTCTGCTGGCGGCAGCCCTGGGGCAGGAGCCACCTCTGCCGGCGCTCCTGCCACCTGAGTCGCCAGCGCAGACAAGGTAGCTACCTGTTCTTCCAGAGGTGACGCGGTTGGAAGCGGTGTGGCCGTACTGGCGGCGATCAACACCGGGGTTTGGGTCGGAATTGCCGCCAGCACGTCGGTTGGTATCAACGCCGGGGCCAATGATGATCCTGTCCCCGACCGGCTGATCGAGACTTCAAGCCCCGTTAATTTCCAGCCCAGATAAACATTTAACGTCGCCGATGCGGCCAGCAGGATGAGCAGAACCAGGGAAAGAATGGTCAAGAAACTCAACGAGGCTCCCCAAAAGAACCATAACAAACACCCACCCAACCTGCCTTCCGCACCCGCTGACTCGGCTTCAGCTTGGTTTACCATTACCCTCTCCTCTAAAGTAGTCCATTTCAATCACTCACTTTTAACAGCGTGACCAGCCGCCCTGGCCATCCAGACAAAGCTGGACTGTTTGATCAGCGAGGCTGAACGTAATCTTTTCGACATAGTCACCCTTTTCCACTACGGTGAAAAAAGTGACCGAACTGGTTGCGCCGGGGGGCGGCCCGGAACCTTCGTAGCCGTAATAACACGCCTTGACGGATTTACCTTTGGCAGTGGTAAAACTGATCGGCCAGGCATCGGGTACCTTGGTCTCGGAGTTGTTGGTCAGCAGCAGTTCTACATTGAAACCGCGATAATTGGGCCTGGTGTCGTCAAAATCACCCGTTTCCCAGGCCTTACACGGATCGCCCCGGTCCCAGCCCCACGGTTCTTCATAGCGGTGCTGGCTGCCAACTTTTAGCCCATAGAGACCATCGTCCCGGGCAGGCTGGTCTGCTGGAGTGTCCACTGTTCCCTGGACAGGCACGGCGCCTCTCTCATTCCCATAATCCAGTTGAGTAATGAGCCATTGCCCGTTCACTCTCGCCAGGGTATAAACACCCCGATCCCGGTAGAGCGTGCCATCTATGACGACCCCCTGGTGCATGCCCATCGCCCGATTACCATCCACCTGGATCGCCAAATCCACCAGGGTTAAAGAGGAAGGCCCAACCGAAAAGAAGGCCAGGTAGCGCCGCTCGATATTAGCCCAACCCTGCCAGGTGGTATCATCGCCGGGGTCATCCGGTGTACCGTTGTGGTCTGTGATAACCGCGTCCGGGGCATACAGCGACTTCAGAAGGGCCAAATCTTGGGCGACCGTGGCGTTGACTTCGTTGAGGATGACCGCCCTGATTTGTTCGGGGTCGGCGGGCGGGTTCGGGGGAGCGGGGGTCAAAGGGAGGGGGGTCAAAAGAGGCGTTGGAACGGGGGTCTGGCTCGCTTGATTGGCTGCCTGGGTCGCAGCCACAGCCGCATCAATCGTCGCCTGCAGATTAACGGCAGCCTGTTGGGTGGCAACTATACCTGCGGCGACGGTAGCTTCGACATTAACGGATTGCCCCAACCCGCACACAGCCAAAGTTGCCGGTGAAATGAGAATAGCGACAGCCACCAGCACACTGGAAAATAGATTTTGACGATTTCGATCGGCCATACCCCCGCTGGGCCTTAACATTTTTAAAGATGTTAAAGCTTTTACATAATATCATATTTTTTTAACATAATCAAGGGGGATACGAAATTTTTTACCGGGGCAAAGGGTCAGAGAGGCGTTAAAACGGCAAATTATTCCCACCAATCTAGCCGGGAACGAGCATCCAGAAAGGTGCCGTTATCGCGAATAGCCACAATCAGTTCGGCGGTGGCAATCCCAACCGGCGTATCAAGGGTTAGGCCGGGCAATTCGCCCCCCTGGCTCCGGCGGAACAGAGCGACCAGATTGGGGTCGGTGTGCAGGCCAAGATAATGCACCGTGTAACCTCTGGCTACACTCCCAGCCCTGGTATAGACAAAAGTCAGGCTGTCCTCCGAGGCATAGAGCAGGGTGGCGTAATATTTGCCGGCGTAAACATTCTGCTTTCGAGGGGGAATAAAGACAGGTGCGCCCGGCGTCATGCGAATTTCCACCAACACGCCATGCTCCGCTGGGAGCAGCCTACCCCGGCAGTCACAGCCCCAGTCCCAATCATGAACGGTATAGGCCCGCACAAAATCAGGCTTGAAGATGGCCGCCAGGTTGGGCGCATCCGGGTCCAGACCCGAACCATTAATCTCTACCAGGGTCAGGTCTGCGGCAATAGGTTGGGGGTCTCGCAATTTCAGGTTGAGATCCCCATGATTTACCGCCGGCCGGCTTTCGCGCGGTCCTTCCAGGGGGATAAGCTGATACGAGTTTACCGAGCTTGCCGGGAGAATAAGTTCCTGGGGGTCGGCAGAAACCTGGGCCGGTAGGACAGGCGGCGTGACCATAGTTACGGATACAGAAAGATCAGCCAACTGACGCGAAAGAGACCTGGCCAGCTCTTGAGGAGGAACACCGGCAACCGCCTGGCGCAGCGTAAGAGGCGCTGCGCCAGGGAGAGCTTGGCGCAGCGGCAGCATCATTATTGAATCCTGTAACCTTGTTCCGGTGACCTTCCCGGTCAGGAGATCCCCGGTGTCTCCATGCTCCTTCGACGGCGAGATAGTAGGCAGAGGGACAGGCGCACTGCTGAGGGTCAGGATGGGGGTCTCGGTTGGAGTTAAAACCTGGAACTGAACAGGTATGAGCTGCGGCGGAGTGTCCGGTATCGAGCCGGGCTGGCTAAGCGGGGCCTCGAATCCCGGCCAGGGCCAACCCCAATAAGTATTGAGCGTGACCATAGCCGTAGCCAGGGGGACTAACCATACCAGGCAGAGGGTCACGGCAAAACTTATGGCCACACCTCCCATGAACCTGAACCGGCCCACGCTTAATTTATCTACCGAGCCGGACGCACCGGCTTCGGGTTCGTCTGTCATAACCCTCCCTGGATAAAGACCCTAAAGGTCTTAAAGACCTTTAGGGTCTGGAACAAACATCACCCTATGGCCCATTCCATCGGCGCAGGCGGGGTAAAACCGGAATGAATCGCTACCGGCTGGCTGGTCTGGATAGATTGGGTAACGGCGCTGAGAATTTCGACTACGTGCGCCGCCTGCTCGCCGGTGGCGCGGTGAGGGCGGTCCTCGGCAATGGCCCGGGCCATGTCCAGCACCGCCCGGCCCCACTCGACCTTGCGGCTGCCCTGGTAGCCCGGCCTGACCAGGGAAACTGCCTGGAAGGGCTGGTCGAATTCAGCCAGCTCGACCGGAACATTGAAATCGTGCCAGCTCTGCAGGTAGAGCGCGCCCAGATCCCCCTGAAATTCGACGCCATCCTGCTTGCTGCTGTGACGCGAGACATAAAAATCGGTGGTCAGCCGGACCAGCGGCCCGTTTTCCAACTCGATCAGCGAGACAATGAAATCCGGGGTTTCGATATGGAATGGAACGCCTTCCCGCGTCACCCGGTCAGGATGGAGGACGGCGCCGTAGGCCCAAACTTTGCGGGCCGGGCCAAAAATGGCTGTCAGCAGAGTCAGCGGGTAAACGCCGACATCAAACAAGGCGCCTACCTGGTAAAATGGGCCGGGCGCGGGATGCCAGGACTCGATCCGGCCCCAATTGACCTCGGCATAAACCAGCCGGATTTGACCCAGCCGCCCCTCACGGATGATTTTCCAGGCCGTTTGCTGGGCCTCGCCCATAAACGTAAAAGGCGAACAGCCCAGACGCAGTCCTTTTTGCCGCGCCAGTTCGACCAGCACTTGTGCGTCCTCATAGGTGAGCGTCAGCGGCTTTTCGCTGTGGACATGCTTGCCGGCTTCCAGGCAACGCGCCGTCGTCTCTTTGTGGGCGTGGTGAATAGTCAAATTGACGACCAGCTCCACTTTTTCGTCGGCCAGCATGGCCTCCATGGAGGGATAAGCACGGCAGCCAAACTGCGCCGCCAGCGCCTCGGCCCGGCTGGTGTCCACATCGGCCACGCCGACCAGGTCAATTTCGGGATAGGAGGATAAATTTTCGGCGTAGGGCGCGGCAATGTTGCCGCAGCCGAGAATAGCGACGCCTAATTTCTTTTGAGACATAGTTTGAGTAGCTCCTGTTTATTTGTTACAGAGTGTCACTTCTCAACTCCAACCAGGCCATTTCCTCCGGCGACAGCCTGACGGCACTGGCGGCAAGGTTGCTCCGGAATTCGGCCCCACTCTGGCAGCCGACCAGGGCAAAGATATTCAGTGGCTGGCTCAGAACGTAGGCCAAGGCGATTTGGGGCAGGGTCAAGCCCTTTTCTTCAGCCAGGTGGCGCGCCCGGTCCAGACGCTTGAAGTTATCTTCATAAGCATACGCCTGGACACACAATTTATCCAGGTAGCTGTCAAAAGAGTCGAGGTTATCGCGGCTAAAGCGGCCGGAGAAAAAGCCGCCGGCCAAACTCGACCAGGTGAAGAGGGGCATCTGCTTTTGCCGGTACCACTGCCGCGCGGCCTGGCCCGACGGCCCGCTGATGCTGATACAATCAGGCCACGGCGCCTGAACCTGCTCGGCCAAGCTGAAATTGGGACTGCTGGCGGCAAAAGGGATCAGGCCATGGCCGGCGGCGTATTCATTCGCGGCCTGGATGCGCTCGTGACTCCAGTTGGAGCCGCCAAAGGCGCGAATTCGCCCGGCGGCCAGGTGCTCATTCAACACTTCCACAATCGGCCCGACCGGCACGCTGGGGTCGTCGCGGTGCAGTAGGTACAGGTCAATGAAGTCAATCTTGAACCGAGCCAGCGAATCGGTAAGATCGGAGGTGATGTCAAAAGGCGTCACCCGCCGGCGATCCTGGTTGTGGTGAGCGCCTTTGCCAATAATGACCACCCGGTCGCGCAGCCCGCGCTCGTTGACCCAGCGCCCGACCGTGCGCTCGCAGTCACCTTGACCATAATCGTGGGCGGTGTCAAAGGTGGTGCAGCCCAGTTCAAAAACTTCATCCAGCAGAGCGAAACTCCGGTCCAGCTCTCGTGAGCTGACCATCACTGTGCCTTGAACCAGGCGGGAGGTGGGTTTGTCAATACCAGGAACGTGTCCGTATTCCATAAGTAATCTTACCTTGCTAATCCGTGAATTTTTTATACATCACGCCTGACGCTTCACTCCTCCGTTGGATACTTCAAGCCCCAGGGCGCGCGAATTTGATCCATTGTTTTCATAATGGCAAGGGTTTCGGCCAGGGGCATGATCTCGCTTTCCAGCTTCCCTGCCCGTAGGCAGTTCATTACTTCTGCCGCTTGATAATTGTAGCCATTCCCTTCGAGCGGCGCATCAATGATCTCATCCCGGCCATCCAGCGTCAAGGTCAATCGAGTGGGACAATAAATAGGCGCGTGGACGGTGAGCCGGCCCCGGGTTCCGATTAAAATCACATGACTGGGCGCATCGGCTCTCAGCACTGTTGCCACCAGGGCTAACCGCCCCCCCTCATGCTCCAGTAAGATGGCGGCCTGCTCATCAACGCCGGTTTCTCCGAGGTGAGCCATGCTCATCACCCGCGTGGGCGAGCCAAAAATCATCGAGGTAAAAGAGATGGGATAAACGCCAGCATCCAACAACGCCCCGCCACCTAACTCCGGGGCGAACAGGCGATGTTTGGGATCAAACTCGATCCGAAAGCCGAAGTCGGCCATGATCATGCGAATTTCCCCCAAAATGCCATCGGCTACGATTTGGCGCGTTTTGATCACTGCCGGTAAGTAGCGAGTCCACATGGCCTCCATCAAAAACAAGCCTTTTTGCCGGGCCAGGTTAATCATGGCTTCGGCTTCGCCGGCATTGATGGTAAAAGGTTTCTCGCACAAAACCGCTTTACCCGCTTCTAAACAGAGCAGGCTGTTATCCTTATGCAGAGGGTGCGGAGTGGAAATATAAATCACATCAACTTCTGGGTCACTCGCCAGCGCCTCATAACTGGCATGGCGGCGCGGCACGCCAAAGGTGTTGCCAAATTCATCTGCCGTCACCTGACTGCGCGAACCGACCGCCGCCAGTTCAGCGCCGGGCGCAGCTTTCAACCCAGTGGCAAATTTGCGGGCGATGGTTCCCGTACCCAGAATACCCCAACGAATTTTGTCGGCCATAGTTCCCTCAACTTTTATAGACTTTGATAATCAATTCAGTAGCACGACCTGGAAGGTTGGAAGATTGGAAGGCTGGAGGTACTTTTTCCAATCTTCCAACCTTCCCAAATCACCGATTCTGACTTTCCAAATGCGTTAGATTTTCTCTAGCGGCGTTGGATAATGTCCAAATTTGACCTCCGGCCCGGCGACCGGCGCAGCCCAGTGGACGGCATTGCTGATAACGCGCAGCACTTCCGGCTGGTGGTAAATGGGATAGGTTTCGTGGCCGGGGCGAAAGTAGAAAATCTTGCCTCGTCCGCGCTGAAAACAGCAGCCGCTGCGGAACACCTCGCCGCCCTGAAACCAACTGATAAACACCAGGGTGTCCGGCGCGGGGATGTCGAAGTGCTCGCCATACATCTCCGCCTGGGAAATCTCAAAATATTCGCCCAGCCCGGCGGCAATGGGATGCCCCGGCTCCACCACCCAGATGCGCTCCTTCTCGCCCATTTCCCGCCACTTGAGATCGCACGAGGTGCCCATTAACTTCTTAAAAATCTTGGAAAAGTGGCCGGAGTGCAGCACAATCAGCCCCATGCCTGCCAGGACTCGCTGGCGGACTCGCTCCACAATCTCGTCGGCGACTTCCTGATGGGCCAGGTGCCCCCACCAGATCAGGACATCGGTTTGAGCCAAAACTGCCTGAGTCAGGCCGTGTTCCGGCTCATCCAGCGTGGCCGTCCACACGGTCAGACCTTCGGTTTGGAGATGCCGGGCAATCGTCTGGTGGATCCCATCCGGGTAAATTTTAGCCACTGCCGGGTCCCGCTTTTCGTGCCGGTACTCATTCCAGACCGTGACGCGAAGTGAATTGGTCATAATTTCCTCCTCGAAATAGTAGCCAGTAGACGGTAGACAGTAGACAGGGAAATCATACGACTCTTTGACCTTGCTACCACCTGCTCCCGTTTGGGGTGCTACCTCTTCATTGTTTTTACCAGCCTTCCACCCTTCCAACCTTCCAATCTTCCTATCTTCCCATATCCCCATCATTTTGGCAAAATCTGGCCGGTCTAAAGACTATGTTTCACGTTTCACGTTTTACGTTTCGCTGGAGTATAATGTGACCGAAGTGACGCGAAGAGGCGAGGATGCGAAGAATCGAGGATAGAAGGATAGATCTTCAATCTTCGCCTCGCTTCCTCGCCACACCCATAATCGCATCCTTATTTTCCAGGGAGATTATCATGTCAGACCGAATCTTTAACTTCAGCGCCGGGCCGGCCGTGATGCCCGTGCCTGTTTTGGAACGAGCGCGGGATGAGCTGCTCAACTTCCAGGGCTGCGGCATGTCGGTCATGGAGATGAGCCACCGCTCGCCGGAATTTGAAGGGATTTTGGCCCACGCCGAAAGCGGCCTGCGCCGGAATATGGGTATTCCCGACGACTACGCCGTTCTCTTTTTACAGGGTGGGGCCAGCCTCCAATTTTCGATGGCGCCCATGAACCTTTACCTCCCCGGCCAGCCCATTGACGTGCTCCACACCGGCGCATGGACCGAAAAAGCCATCGAAGAAATCAAGAAAGTGGCCGACTATCGCCTGGCTGCTTCAACCGAGGCCGAAAAGTTCCGCCGGCTGCCCCGGCCCAACGAAATCGAATTCAACCCTGGCGCTTCGTATGTCCACATCTGTTCCAACAACACCATCTTCGGCACGCAGTGGCGCAGCTTCCCGGATACCGACGCGGTCCCCCTGGTGGCCGACATGTCTTCCGACATCCTCTCCCGCGTGGTTGACGTGTCCAAATTCGGCCTGATTTTTGCCGGGGCGCAGAAAAATATCGGCCCGGCCGGCGTGACCGTTGTGATTATGCGCAAAGATTTGGCTGGGCGCACTCCGACCAGCCTGCCCACTCTGCTCAAATACGCCACCCACCTCAAAAATAATTCGCTCTACAACACCCCACCGACTTTTGGCATTTACATGATTGCCCTGGTTATGGATTGGATTGAAGCCGAAGGCGGCGTCGTGGCCGTCGAGGAGCGCAACGAGGCCAAAGCCAGGCTGCTGTATAACGCCATTGATCGCAGCGGCTTTTATTACGGCCCGGCGGAAGCGCCCGACCGTTCTTATATGAACGTCAATTTCCGTGTCCAGGGCGATAATGAAGACCTGGAAAAGAAATTCGCCAGGGAAGCCGAAGCCGCCGGTCTCAGCGGCTTAAAGGGCCACCGCTCCGTCGGCGGCCTGCGCGCCTCGATTTATAACGCCATGCCGCTGGAGGGGGTCCAGGCGTTGGTTGACTTTATGGGCGAGTTTGAGAGAAAGTACGGCTAATAATGTCGTGATGCGTGGTGCGTGTTCCGTTTAATCACATTTTACAGAGTACGCAACACGCAACACGTTTCAAATCTCTTCGACAAGGAGGGAGTTCCTATGCCCCTTCTCCTCGGTATTGACATCGGCACTTCCAGCGCCAAAGCAGTTTTGTTTGACCCGGAGACGGCCCAAACCATAGCCGTAGCCGGCCATGAATATCCGCTGCATAAACCCAGCCCGGACCGGGCGGAGCAGAATCCGGAGGATTGGTGGCAGGCGACCATTGCCGTGGTGCGCCAGGTAACGACTCAAGGGGGCCGCACCGATGTGACCGCCATCAGCTTCAGCGGCCAGATGCACGGCACGGTGCTGCTGGACCGGGCTGGAGTGCCGCTCCACCCGGCCATCATCTGGGCCGACCAGCGCAGCGCCGCCGCCTGTGCCAGGCTTGTCGCCCCCCTGGGACCGGAACAGTATGCCGCCATCGCCGGGACGCTGCCGGCGGTCGGTTTTCAAGGCCCGACGCTGGTCTGGCTGGCCGAGCACGAACCCGCCCTGTTGGCTCACACCCACCAGGTTATCCTGCCCAAGGATTATGTCCGGCTGCGCATGACCGGCCAGGTTGTGACCGAGGTCAGCGATGCTGCCAGCACGGGTATCTTCGATATTACCCGTCAAACCTGGGCGGCAGAAATTTTAACCGGAGTGGGACTGCCGGAGAGCCTTTTCCCGCCGGTGCTGGCTTCGACCGCCGTGGCCGGCCAGCTCACCTCCCAGGCGGCCGCAGCCCTGGGACTGGCGGCAGGCATCCCGGTCATTGCCGGCTGCGCCGACCAGCCTGCTCAAGCGATTGGCAACGGCCTGATTGCCCCCGGCCTTGCTTCGGTGACGACCGGCAGCGGGGGGCAGGTGTTTGTCCCCATCGAACCAAATTCAAAAGAACTCAAAGGAACTGGGGGAACTCGTAGGAACTCAGATCTTCAAGTTCCTACGAGTTCCCACGAGTTCCCAGTTCTGCAAACAGACCCTCGTCTTCACGTTTTCAATCACGCTGTCCCGCAGATGTGGTATGTGCTAGGAGCCATTCTGTCAGCCGGTTTGTCGCTGCGCTGGCTGCGCCACATCACCGGCCTGGCCGGGGCCGCCGATGCATACCCTATTTTGAGCGCCGAAGCGGCAGCGGTCCCGCCCGGTGCGGACGGCCTCATCTTTTTGCCCTATCTTTCCGGCGAACGGACTCCGCACATGGACCCACTGGCGCGTGGGGCTTTCATCGGCCTGAGTTCGTACCACTCCCGCGGCCACCTGGCCCGCGCGGTGATGGAGGGGGTGGCCCTGGCTTTGCGCCAAACCCTCGAAATCAGCCTGAGCCTGGGCGGGCAGGTTGAGCGGATCATTGCCGCCGGCGGCGGGGCCGAGAGCGAAGTGTGGCGGCAAATTCAGGCGGATGTCTTTGGCGTGCCGCTGCAGCAGTCCTTGTTGAGCGAGCAGGCCAGCGTCGGCGCGGCCCTGCTGGCCGGAGTGGGCGCGGGCCTCTACCCCGATTTGGCCGCAGCCTGCCGCCAGGTTGTCCACTACGGCCCCCTCACCGAGCCAAACCCCGCACGCCAGACCAGGTACGACGAGCTGTATGCTCGGTTTGTCGAGCTTTACCCGCGGCTGCGCGAGGATTTTCACTGGTTAGCCGGGTTTTCAAAATGAGCCTCTACGCCAGTCATTATCCGTTTACCGAAGTTATACGGAAGCTTTTTTTTAGCTATATCCGCCTCTATTTCCGGCCTCATGTCAAAGGCGCGGAACATATCCCGTTAGAGGGCGCCTTTATCCTGGCCGCCAATCACGCCAGCCATGTGGACACGGCCGTTATCTTCAGCACCCTGCCGCCTTCCCTGCGCCAGCGCACCGTGGCCGCCGCGGCGCGAGATTACTTCTTTGAGGGGGGCTGGCAGCAGAGCACAGCCCGGATTCTCTTCAACGCCATCCCGGTGGACCGCGATACGGTCAAAGGGGAAGACCCGCTGCGCCACGTCATCCGGGCGCTGGATGAGGGTTACGGCGTGGTCATCTATCCCGAAGGCACCCGCAGCATGACCGGCCAGATTGGCCCGTTCCGCCGGGGCATTGGCCGGCTGATTGCTGCCTTTCCCGACGTTCCGGTAATTCCGCTGCGGGTCAGCGGGACGGCCCGGGCCATGCCTAAAGGCGCCGCGGCCCCCCGGCCGCTTACCGTCCACGTCCGCTTTGGGCCGCCGCTCCACCTTCAGGCAGATCTCAATGACCGGGCCAGTTGGCAAACCGCCGCCGACGCCGTGCGCGAAGCCGTGCTCCAGTTGGAAGCCAGGTGATAAGGCGACGCCCGTGACCCGCGAAATCCTGCGCCAGTCCGAGCCTGACCCGGAGCAGCGTCCGGCGGTGCACGTGGGCGGGTGAGTCTGCCGAGCGTTGAAACGCCCGGCTAAGCTAGATGAAAGCCTGATAAATCAGGCTGACCACCTGGTTGAGTCGGTTTCTAACCGACTTCACCTGTCTCAGCCGATGGCTTCCAGCCATTGGCGAACGGCTACCTCTAAAGCCAAGATTAGCAACCGGATCGCATCCTTAGCGCATCCTTAGCGCATGGTTATCGCATCCTTGTCGCATCCGAGCAGGTCAGCTTACGATTTCGGTTGCCAAGATTCATGAGAGCCAAATTCAGCAACTGGGTTGACTCTTCACAACCTCTGCTTGTAGAATTAAAGCATGCGGGAAGTCGAATTTCGTCCTTGTTGAGTAACGACAATGCCTTACGAGCAAAGTTCGAGCTGGAACACGGGCGGGTTCTCAAGTTCACTATTCAATTGGAATGTTACTTTGGTTCCAGTAATGAATGGAGACCGGTTGTTCGTTATGACACAGCACACGGTTTTGCCCACTGCGATAAGCTTCATCCTTACGAAGCGACAACCAAAACAGAAATGATATCCAGAGATTACAATGAAGCCTTAAATGTTGCGCTTAACGATCTGGTGAATAACTGGGAGCACTACCGAAGGAGATATGAAACATGGCTCAGACAAAAGTAAACAAGTCGGCCAAAGTAGTTGAGCGAAATATTTTGTTAGTTGGTGAAATTACGCGCTACTTGCTGAACAATCCAGAGATTTTTAATTCCCTGCCAGACAATTTCGAGTTGGTCATCCTGCCTGATGACGATCCAGAAATGCGCTTGTACAACTTAGAACTTCTCGACAGGTATGGCAGCGAGGGCAAGCCAATTGTGTTTGCCCGCGTCAGCACGCATCAGGAAAATAGCTCGACGCAGACCGTGCCAAGTCTATTTGTGCCTGTACCATTAGCAGCCTGATCTAGTTAGCCTTGTGATGAATCGACTCTATTACGGCGACAACCTCACCATGCTGCGCGAGCACATAGCCGGCGAGAGCATAGACCTCATCTATCTCGACCCGCCCTTCAATAGCAAGCGCGATTACAACTTATTATTCAAAACGCCCAAAGGCCACGAGTCAGACGCCCAGATTACCGCTTTTGAAGACACCTGGCATTGGGGACCCCAGGCCGAACAGGAATTTGCCCAACTTTTACACCAACCCAATACCGACGTCGCCGAGATGATCCAATCGCTGCGGCGCTTTTTGCGCGAAAGCGACGTGATGGCCTACCTAACCATGATGGCTAACCGCCTGCTGGAACTGCGCCGCGTCCTCAAGCCGAGCGGCAGCCTGTACCTGCACTGCGACCCAACCGCCGGCCACTACCTCAAACTGGTTCTCGATACTATTTTTGGGCCGGAGAACTTTAGAAACGAGATCATCTGGTAGCGCACCAACGTCCACAGCGACAGCAAAACCTGGAGCCGCGTCAGCGATACCATTTTCTTCTATACCAAATCCGGCAAATTCACCTGGAACCCCATCTACGCTTCCCACTCTGACGAACATCTCAAATCGAAATATCGCCAAAGTGACCCTAGCGGACGACTATACACTTTGAGTGATATGACCAGCCCCAATCCCCGCCCCAATATGATGTATGAATGGAAAGGTTATCCTTCACCCCCGAACGGCTGGCGCTATTCCAAAGAAACGATGGCAAAGCTTGATGCGGACGGACGTATCTGGTATCCAGGCGATACCACTAAACGCCCGCGCCTTAAACGTTATCTTGATGAGATGTCCGGCACATTGTTGGGTAACGTTTGGACCGACATCAACCCCATTAACTCTCAAGCCATTGAACGCCTCGGCTACCCGACCCAAAAACCGTTAGCCCTGCTGGAGCGCATCATCCAGGCCAGCAGCCAGGCCGGCGACGTGGTGCTCGATCCGTTTTGCGGCTGCGGCACGGCGGTTCACGCCGCGCAGAAGTTGGGCCGCCAGTGGATCGGCATTGACATTACCCACCTGGCCATCGGCCTGATCGAAAAGCGCATGAAAGACGCCTTTCCGGGCCTGGCTTTTGAAATTTACGGCACGCCCAGGGATTTGGAGGGCGCGCGGGACCTGGCGCTGCGGGACAAGTACCAATTCCAGTGGTGGGCCTGCTCGCTGGTCAACGCCCAGCCTTACCAGGGCAAAAAGAAGGGCGCGGACAGCGGCATTGACGGCCTGATCTTCTTTCAGGATGAGCTTAAAGGAGCGGCCAAAAAGATCGTCGTCTCGGTCAAGGGGGGCGAAAGCGTCACCCGGACCATGATCGCCGACCTGAAGAACACGGTCGAGCGGGAAAAGGCCCAGCTCGGCTTCTTTGTCACCCTGACTCCACCGACCAAGCCGATGGTCATTGAAGCTTCCAGCGCCGGCTATTACGAGTCGCCCCACAGCGGCGCGTTTCCCAAAATCCAGATTTTGACCATCGAAGGGCTGCTTTCCGGCCAGGAGTCGCCGAAATACCCTGACCTGGCGCGGGGCGGCTTGAGTTTCAAAAAAGCAAAGGCCGAAGGCGAACTGGGCGAGCAGGGGAAGTTGTTTTAATCAGAACTTTCAATTGTCATTCTGAACGAAGCGTAGTGGAGTGAAGAATCCCTGAGATGTTCGATTGCGAGCCAACCTTCTAGGGATTTTTCGCTCCCTACGGTCGCTCAAAATGACATCCAAGCGTAAGTTCTGATGGAGTGAAAAAGTGTACTTTTTCACTCCGGAAAAACTCCTCTTGCCACATTCCTCCGAATCTGCTATAGTTGGCCTTCCCACG
This sequence comes from Chloroflexota bacterium, assembly GCA_016860845.1. Next base: position 151,455 of record BOKF01000008.1, on the reverse strand, counting down.
GATTATCAACCTTCCCGGAGGCAACTCCAGACCCTAAAGGTCTTAAAGACCTTTAGGGTCTTCCTATACTCAAATTATTTGGAGGTATAAGTCATGACCTTACAACCCCAACAAACCGTAGCTGAACTCAAAGAACTGCGCACCCTGACTGGCGACGACAACGGGGCGCAGCGCGTCTGCTGGACCGAGACCTGGGCCACGGCGCGGGCCTGGATGCGCGACAAGCTGGCCGCCCTGCCGGTCGAGGTGATGGTGGACGAGGCCGGCAACCAGTGGGCCACTTTACGCGGGCAGTCGGAGAAAGCTCTGCTCATCGGCGGGCATATTGACTCGGTCCCCAACGGCGGCTGGCTCGACGGCTGCTTGAACGTGCTGGCCGGGCTGGAAGTGATGCGGCGCATTGCCGGCGAAGGCACGCCGCCGGTGACGGTGCGGCTGGTGGATTGGGCCGACGAGGAGGGGGCGCGCTTCGGGCGCAGCCTGTTCGGCTCCAGCGCCGCCTCCGACACGCTCAACCCCGACGAAGTGCGCGGCCTGACCGACCGCGACGGCGTCAAATGGCCCGACGCCCTGGCCCAGCACGGCGTAGACCTCGACCGGGCCAAAGAAGCCAGTCAGCAGCTCGCCAATGCCGCCGCCTACCTGGAACTGCACATCGAGCAGGGGCCGGTGCTGGAAAGTCTCGATCTGCCGCTGGGGGTGGTGCTCGGTACCTTCGGCGTCGAACGGCACCGCATCACCTGGCGCGGACAGGCGGCTCACGCCGGTTCAACGCCGATGGACAAGCGCCGCGACGCCCTGGCCGGCGCGGCCAAGCTGGCCCTGGAAATTCGCCCGATTGCCCGGCGCACCGGCGGCGGCGCGGTCTGCACCAGCGGCGGAGTGGTCTGCAAACCGGGGATTGTGACCTCGGTGGTCGAGACGGCGGAGCAGTTGCTCGACCAGCGCCATCTCGACGCCGGAAAGCTGGCGGCGATGCTGGCCCAGGCTAAAGAGGCCAGCCGGCGCTTTGCCGAGGAGGAAAACATCACGGTCGAGTGGGAGCGGCTGTGGAACATCGAGCCGATCCTTTTCCACCCAACGCTGATTGAACTGGCCGACGAAGCCATCCGCGAAACCTGCGGCGCGTCGCACCGCCTGCCCAGCGGCCCGCTGCACGATGCCGCCGAAGTCGCTCGCGCGGGCGTGCCGACAATCATGCTCTTTGTCCAGAGCCTGCGTGGCCTGTCACACACGAAGGTCGAAGATACCAAAGAGGAGCACCTGGAGCTGGCGGTGCAGGCCCTCGACCGGCTGGCAAGCAAGACAATGGCCTGGCTGGCTAATAGTGAATTGTGAATGGTCCGAAAGGCGGTCCCCATGTCATTCCGAGTGGAGCGGAGCGGAACGAGGAATCCCTCGAATCTTGGCTAAAGCGTGACTCTGTAGGGATTTCTCGCTCCTTCGTCGCTCGAAACCTGTCCTGAGCAAAGTCGAAGGATGACATGTCTGAGCTTAATTCCGAAAATGTCTAATAATTCACGATTGACAATTCAGAGCCAAAGGCCCCCTGTGGGTAATTCACCATTGCTTTTGAGGGTGCTATGGAAACCTTGATGAAAGACTACGGCTGGGTTGTACTGGGTTTGGTCGCTGCGCTCAGTGCGGCCGGGGTGACGCTCTTTGGCAGTATCGGCCTGGAAAAAGTTGAGCCAACCCTGGCCACAACGCTGCGCTCGATCATTATGATGGCAACCTTGGTGGCCGTCTCGCTTACGAGCGGGCAGTTGCAAACGCTCTGGCAGGGCGGAAGCAACGTGGACGGGCGGGCCTGGCTCTTTATCATCCTGGCCGGTCTTTCGGGAGCCATCTCCTGGCTGGCTTACTTTGCCGCGCTGCGGCTGGGCGTAGCCAGCAAGATCTCCGCACTCGACCGGCTGAGCGTGGCCTTTATCTTTGTGTTGAGCATGCTCTTTTTAGGCGAACGGCACGGCTGGCAGGGCTGGCTCGGCCTGGGGCTTTTGGTTTCCGGGGTCTACCTGATTGCAGCCGACTGACTCACGTAATCAACTCCTGCGGCAGGTGTTCGACCCAGTTCCAGTAGCGAAAATCAATCCGGCCATCCTGGCGAAAATCAATGCGGGAGATAGCCGTATTGAATTTGTAGTAAAAAACGTGCTGGCTGGGCAACTGGTTGAGCAGCGTCTTCAGCAGGGCGTCAATAAAGCCGCCGTGCGAGACAAGGGCAATCCGTTCCTCGCTGGCTGCCTGGGCGCGCAGAGCCGCCGCCACTTTGATCGCCCGGCTGTGACAGCCCGGCCAATCCTCGCAGCCCCCGATCCACCAGCCCTCTTCGGTGATAAGGTCCGGCAGGACATAGTTTGGAAATTCGGCCAGGATTTCTGAGCGGGTTTTGCCCGGAAAGCCGACTGCGCCGCCTGTTTCCCGATCATCCAGATAAATGCCTCCATGCTCGTGGATGTCCAGCCAGACCTCGGGCGTCAGCCCCAGGGCCTGGGCAATCGGCTGGGTGGTTTGCAGGGCGCGATGCATGGCGCTGCAATAGAGCTTGGTAATGTTGTAGCCGCGCCGCCTGTGGCTGGCCGTGGCCTCGACCGAAGTCCAGGAGGATAGTTCCGGGTTTTTGCCGGTTGCCAGGTGTTCGGCTAACAGGTGCGCCTGGCGCTGGCCCAGTTCGGTCAGCGGGGGGTCACAGACCCGCTCAAAATTCTCTCGGTCCGGCGGCAAGGCGTTGTTGAAAGACTGGGCGTGGCGAATGATAAACAGTTTCATAAGGTTGAGTCTCCCTGCTATTAAAAATAAAGGGCTGCTCTTTTAGACCTCACAGGTCTTAAAGACCTGTGAGGTCTGGACAAATGAGCAGCCCCCTTGCTACAGAGGATTATACACATCCTGGCCGACCCCGCCAATAACTTTGTCTAGCCCTGCGACTTATGGCATAATGCCGACAGCTTAAAAAGCTCTCACCCAAAAAGGTCAAAGTTTATGGATATCACCGTCCTCCTGTTATTCGTTCTGGGTTTGGTTTTGCTGCTGGCTGGAGCTGAGATACTGCTGCGCGGGGCGACCCGCCTTGCGGCGGCCCTGGGTATTTCGCCGCTGGTGATTGGGCTGACGGTGGTGGCCTTTGGCACCAGCTCGCCTGAACTGGCCGTTACCGTTCAATCGGCCTGGGCCGGCCAAAGTGACATGGCCCTGGGTAATGTCATCGGCAGCAACATCTGCAATGTGCTGCTCATTCTGGGGCTGGCCGCCCTGATTACACCCCTCGTAGTGGCGCATAAGTTGATCCGCCTGGATGTGCCGCTGATGATTGGTCTCTCTTTGTTGATGCTGCTCATGGGGCTGGATGGCCAGATTGGCCGGTTTGATGGCGCCATCCTTTTTGCCGGGATCATCCTCTATATTATCTGGTCCATTCGCCAGAGTCGCCAGGAAAGCCGCCAGGTTAAACAGGAGTACGCCCAGGAGTATGGCCCTGAGCCTGTTCCCCCCTCACCTCGAAACCTCATGATGTATGTGGCTCTGGTAGCGATTGGCCTGGGTATGCTGACCATCGGTTCAAACTGGCTGGTCGAAGGAGCGATTATGATGGCCAGGGCTTTGGGGTTGAGTGAACTACTGATCGGGCTGACCATCATCGCCATCGGCACCTCGCTGCCGGAAGTCGCGGCCTCGGTCATGGCCAGCTTGCGCGGCGAACGGGATATTGCCGTCGGCAACGTTGTCGGCAGCAACATCTTTAACATCCTATCTGTCCTGGGTCTGACCAGCCTGGTCTCGCCCAACGGCATCCACGTCCCTGCGGCGGCGCTCTCTTTTGACATCCCGGTGATGATCGCCGTCGCAGCCGCTTGTCTGCCCATCTTTTTCAACGGCCACAAAATTGCCCGTTGGGAAGGGGGGCTGCTTTTTGGCTATTATCTGGTCTACACGCTGTACTTAATTTTAAGAGCCACGGAACATACCATTTTGCCCGCTTTCGTGGCGGCAATGGTCTATTTTATTATTCCGCTGACCGTTATCACTCTGGCGGTTGTACTGACGCGAACTGTGCGGACCAATCGCCAGACGATGGCGCAAGGACAAAACAGTTGAAAGTCTTTTATACCGATCACTTTGTGCTGCCACTGCCGCCAGAACATCGTTTCCCTATGCAAAAATACGCCTTGCTGCGCCAACGGGTCGCCGAGTCCGGCCTGATTGCCCCGGAGAACATGCGCGTCCCTCCCGCTGCCAGCGATGCCGAAATCATCCGGGCGCATGATGCGGATTACTTGCACCGGGTCCAGAACGGTTTGTTGACGCCCCAGGAAATTCGGCGCATCGGCTTTCCCTGGTCGCCGGGGATGGTTGAACGCTCGCGCCGCTCTTCGGGGGCCACCATCGCCGCCTGCCGGGCCGCGCTGGAGGACGGTTTTGCGGCCAACCTGGCCGGCGGCACCCATCACGCCTTTCGCGACGGCGGCCAGGGTTTCTGCGTGTTCAACGACAGCGCCATTGCCGCACGGGCCATGCAGGCCGAAGGCCGGGCGCGGCGGATCGTCATTATTGATTGCGATGTACACCAGGGCAACGGCACGGCCGCTATCCTGGCCGGCGATCCGACTGTCTTCACCTTCTCTATTCACGGCGCGAAAAATTTCCCCTTCCACAAGGAGCAAAGCAACCTGGATGTGGAACTGGCGGACGATACAGACGACGCCACCTACCTGGCGGCGTTGGAGCAGGGTCTGTGCCAGGCATTGGACCGGGCACAAGCGGATCTGGCCATTTATCTGGCTGGGGCCGACCCCTTTGCCGGCGACCGGCTGGGCCGGCTGGCTTTGAGCAAAGCGGGACTGGCCGCGCGGGACCGGCTGGTATTTGACTTCTGCCAGGCCGCGGGTTTGCCCGTTGCCATCACCATGTCGGGCGGCTACGCCCCGCAGATCGAGGATATTGTGGATATCCATTTCCAGACCATCCAAGAGGCGGCGGAACGGCAGAGGTGTGGGGAGAGAAGATGGAAGATGGAGGATGGAAGATAGAGGATAGAGGGTAGAAGATAGAAGATGGAAGATAGAGGGTAAAAGATGGAAGATAGAAGATAGAGGGTAGAAGATAGAGGATGAGGATTGTAGATTTGAAAGCAGAGGATCAAGGTAGTGTCCAGCAAGCGGCTGAGCTTTTGGTGGAGGCGTTTCGGGAACATTGGCCGGAAGCGTGGCCGGATATAGCCTCGGCCCTGGCCGAAGTACAAGAATCATTCGAGCCGGGCCGGATTAGCCGGGTGGCCCTGGCCGACGATGGAACGGTATTGGGTTGGGTAGGGGGTATTCGACAGTATGATGGACACGTGTGGGAACTGCATCCCCTGGTGGTGCGACCCAACCGCCAGGGGCAAGGGATTGGGCGGGCGCTAGTGGCTGACCTGGAGGCGCAGGTGCAGCGGCAGGGTGGCTTGACCCTGTGGCTGGGCACAGATGATGAGAACAATATGACTTCGCTGAGTGGGGTCAATCTTTACCCGAATGTATTTGACCACGTAGCGAAGATCAAGAATCTGCGGGGACATCCTTATGAGTTTTATCAGAAACTCGGCTTTGTCATTGTAGGGGTGATGCCCGATGCCAATGGACCCGGCAAGCCGGATATTTTTATGGCCAAGTTCGTACGACCGCGGACGGCTGACCGCTGACCGCACCCCCTCCCTTCCCTCCCCCTGATAGGGGGAGGGTTAGGGTGGGGGTCAGTTTCTTTACAAGCGTAGACAAAGGAGTAATCATTATGTCTGCACAACCCAAAAATTCTATTGGTGTGTTGACCAGCGGCGGTGATGCCCCTGGTATGAACGCAGCCGTGCGGGCTGTGGTTCGCACCGCTCTGGCGCGGGGGGTGGAAGTTTTTGCCATCCGGGAAGGGTATCAGGGGATGGTGGACGGCGGTGACCAAATTGTGCCAATGGTTTGGGACTCGGTGGGCAGCATTTTACAGCAGGGCGGTACGGTGATTGGCACGGCTCGCTGTGCGGCCTTTCGCACCCGGGAGGGGCGGCGGCAGGCGGCGCGCAATCTGCTCAAGCGCAAAATTGATGGGCTGGTGGTCATTGGCGGGGACGGCAGTCTGACCGGAGCGGACACTTTTCGCCGGGAGTGGCCGGAGCTGCTGGCTGAACTGGTCGAACAGGGTGAAATCACCCCGAAAGTGGCCGAGCGCCACCCCAGCCTGGCCGTCGTCGGCCTGGTCGGTTCGATTGATAACGATATGTTTGGGACCGATATGACCATCGGCACCGACACAGCCCTGCACCGCATCACCGAAGCCCTGGATGCCCTGGGCAGCACCGCCGCCAGCCACCAGCGCACCTTTGTGGTGGAAGTGATGGGCCGCCGCTGCGGCTATCTGGCCCTGATGGGAGCCATCGCCGGCGGCGCGGATTGGGTGCTGATTCCGGAAAGTCCACCTGATGTGGAAAATTGGGAAGAGACCATGTGCAAAGAGCTGAAAGCCGGGCGAGAGGTGGGCCGCCGGCGTGACAGCATTGTTCTTATTGCCGAAGGAGCGCAGGATCGGCACGGCCAGCCCATTACCAGCGATTACGTTAAAAAGGTGCTGGAGGAACGGTTGGGCGAGGACGCGCGCGTGACCATTTTGGGCCACGTGCAGCGCGGCGGCTCGCCCAGCGCCTTTGATCGAAACCTGAGCACGATGATGGGCTACGCCGCCGTGGAGACGCTTTTAGCGGCCAAATCGGACACCCCTCCCCAATTGATCGGCATTCGCGGCAACCGCATTGTCCACTCACCCCTGATGGATGCCGTGCGCCAAACCCAGTCCGTCAACGAAGCCATTACCAGCAACGATTATGAAACGGCTATGGCGCTGCGGGGCGGCAGCTTCAAAGATGCTTTTCGGACTCTGCGCACCATGGTGCGGGCGGTACCCCATCCTCCTAAACGGGGTCAAAAACAACTCCGCCTGGCGGTCATGCACTCCGGAGGACCGGCGCCGGGGATGAATCCGGCCGTGCGAGTGGCTGTCCGGCTGGGAATTGATCACGGCCATAAGATGCTGGGCGTGCAGAATGGCTTCAAAGGGCTGGTGGCCGGCGACATCCAGGAGTTAGATTGGATGAGCGTTAACGGCTGGGCCACGCGCGGCGGGGCGGAATTAGGCACCAACCGCTTTACGCCTGATGGCAGCGATTTTTATGCCATTGCCCGCAACCTTGAAACCCACCAAATTGATGGCCTGCTCATCATTGGCGGCTGGACGGGCTACCAGTCAGCCCACGAGCTTTTTTCCCGGCGGCCCAACTTTCCCGCCTTTAAGCTCCCGATTGTCTGTCTGCCGGCCTCGATTGACAACGATCTGCCCGGCTCGGAGTTGAGCATCGGCGCGGATACGGCCCTGAACAATATTGTCCAGGCGGTGGATAAAATCAAGCAGTCGGCGGTGGCCTCGCAGCGCTGTTTTGTGGTCGAGGTGATGGGCCGTTACTGCGGCTATCTGGCCTTAATGAGCGGCATGGCCACCGGCGCTGAACGGGTCTACCTGAATGAAGAAGGCATCAGCCTGACCGATCTCCAGGCCGATTTGGCCCGGCTGGTGGCCGGTTTTGAGCGCGGCCGGCGGCTGGCCCTGCTGATTCGGAATGAGTACGCCAACCCGCTCTACACCACCAATTTTTTGTGCTCACTCTTTGAGGAAGAAAGCAAGGAGTTATTTGACGTGCGCCAGGCCATTCTGGGCCACCTGCAACAGGGCGGCGACCCTTCACCCTTTGACCGGATTCAGGCCACCCGTCTGGCCGCCAAGTGCATTGATTATTTGATCGGACAGGCCCAAGAGGCAACGCCGGCGGCTTCCTTTATCGGCTTGCAGGCCGGCCAGGTCAAGTTTTTCAGCCTGGAAGACCTGCCGCGTATGCTCGACACCGTTCACCGCCGGCCCAAAGAGCAGTGGTGGATGGAACTGCGCCCGATTGCCCGCCTGTTGTCTCAGCCGAGGCCACAAGTTGTGTAAGTTAAATTAGGGATTACTTTTTACGCTTTACGTTTTTGAATTTATCTCTCCGCAAACACCAGCACATAGGTATACCAGCCCGGCGGCCCTTCGACGATGCCGACGCCGATGCGGTTGTGGTGGGGATGTAGAATGTTGGCCCGGTGCGGGCGGCTGTTCATGAACCAGTTCAAGGCAAATTGAACTGTCTCGCCCGCCGGGCGAGTGTTGCGTTGAATATCCTCGCCGACGTTGAGGATACTGCTAAGGTCCAACTTGGCAAAACGGTCACGCAGCGTATTTCCTTCAGGCGTCACATGGCCGAAATAACCGCGCACCACCATATCCTGAGCGTGGTCCAGCGCCATCTGGGCAATCTCTTCGTCAACCTGATAGGGCGGCAATCCGGCTGCCTCTCGCTGCGCATTGACCCCAGCGATCATCTGCTGCTCCATCTCGACCAGGCTGGGCGGTGGAGCAATGGGGACCGGCGTTGCCCTGGGTCGCTGGGGCGCGGGTGTAGGACGCGGCGGGGCAAAGATTACAGGAATGGCAACGGTTTGACCAACCTCCAGGGAAGAGGGAATAAGCTCAGGATTAACGGCCAGAATATCTTTAACGCTTGAGCCGAATTTAGACGCAAGCCCCAGCAGGGTATCACCCTCTTCCAGGTCATAAAGAATGATAGGAACGCCCTGGGTCAAGCCTTCGGTGGGCGGAATCAAGAGCTGCTGGCCTATTTGGAGCAGGGTTGGATCGGTAATATCATTCGCCGCCAAGAGTAACTCTACCGGCACATCATACTCCTGGGCAATGGCCAGGGGCGTATCACCCTCAGCTATCGTGTAATATACCGGCTTCCCTGCCTCCTCTGGCGGCACAATGGGCTTGTCCTCTGTGAAGACAACCGGCACGGCGATACTCTCACCAACTGGCAAATCATCGGCCTTTAACTGGGGGTTGGCCGCTAAGATCTTTTTGACACTGGAACCGTATTTGGCGGCGATACTTAACAACGTATCTCCTGCGGCAACCGTGTGCGGCACTACCGGAATGCGCAGCCCATCTTTGGGTGGAATCAGTAAATCTTGCCCGGCTTCCAGGTTAGCCGGGTCGCGGATGTTATTGGCGGCCAGTAGAGCTTCGGTGGTAATGCCATATTTGGAGGCAATCGAGATAAGCGTTTCACCTGCCTTAACGGGGTGAAATACAAAAATAGGGGTCGGCGTAGCGGTTGGGAGAGCCGTAGGCGTAGCAGTGACCTGGGGCAGAGGCGTCATCTTCAAGATTGCTACTTCCACCAAATTACCCAGGGGTTCAATGATAGCCGGAAGTGGCGTCGCCGCTGGAGTCGGCGTTGGCGGAGCGGGAGTGGGCAGAATAATGCTCACCGGCGGTGGGGGCGTTGGCTGGCCTACGTTGGCTTGCACCCAGGCGGCTGCGCCGATGAAAGCGACAGTCAAGGCTGACCAGCCCCACCAGTAAGCCGGCAATTTTTCGATGAGTTCCCGGAGTTTCAAGTTCTTCATGCCGGCCCTAATCTCCTGCAAACACCAACACAAAGGTGTACCAACCCGATGATTCCTGCGCGACCCCTACCCCAATCCGATTAAAATGAGCATGCAGGATATTGCGCCGGTGCGGCGGGTCGCCCATGAACCAGCCAACCGCCGCTTGAACCGCCTGGTTGGCCGGCTTGACACTGAGGTAAATGTTCTCGCCCACCCGCGTCGAAGCCAGCCCGCGATCCTCAAAACGGTTACGCAGGGTGCGGCCTTCGGGGGTGATGTGACCAAAATAGCCGCGCTTGACCATATCCTGGGCCTGCCCCCAGGCCATCAGGGTTAACTGCTCATCAACAGCAAAGGGAGGTAACGCTTCGTCGTGGCGTTCGGCGTTGACTGCCTCAACCATCGCCTGCTCCAGCCCCACCAGGCTGGGCGAGCCTTTTTTGAGAGCGGCCAGGTCAGCCGTCGAGAGGGTGGGCGCAGCCGGTAATTTTACTGCCACGGCCTGGTTCCCACCGGGATTAATTTTTTGCCGGGTCAAAGGAACGGAGAGTTGCTGGCCGATTTGTAAGGAGGTGGGTTCCAAATCGGGATTGGCCGCCAGAATATCCTCAACACTGGAGCCATATTCCAGGGCCAGGGCCAGCACGGTGTCCCCGCTCTCCACGTCGTGGACCGCCGTTGGCGCCCACAAAATAGGATCGGGCAAGGTTCCATTCTCAGGGGGGATGACCAGCTTTTGCCCAAGCTGCAAGCCGGCGGGATTGCTAATCCAGTTAGCCGCCATGAGCGATTCAACAGTTGTATCATATTTCAGAGCAAGGGCCAGGAGCGTATCGCCCGGCTCAATGGTGTGAAAAACCAACTTGGGGGTGGGTTGGGGGGTTACTTTACCGGCGGGCGTAGCCGTCACCGGGATGAGCAGTTCTTGGCCAATCTGGATGGTAGTTGGGTCGGTTATCTCGTTGACCATCATAATCTTTTCGACCGACGTATCGTACTCGGCGGCGATAGCCAGTAACATTTCTCCCGAACGGACAGTGTGCCTCACGGGTCCAACTGTCGGCATCGCGGTTGGGGTCGAGGTGGGGGTCTTCGATGGTAAGGTCAGCTTAGGCTGCCTGGTCACCTGGCTGACTGCTTTAGCCGTAGCGCTCGCTGGGGGCTGGGGTGTCCGGGTCGGCAAGGTTATAGCCCTCTCTACTGGTGTTGGTGTGCTTGGAGAAGCATCAGGCCAAATTGCCAACACTACGCCTGTCACTACCACAGCAACAGCGGCTCCTTTGACAAGAAGCCGCCCTTGAATTGTGTCTACAAACAAATCTTTCTCCTTGATGGCGAAGGGATAGACACGTTTCGATGAGCCATTATACACTGCTTTCCCAAAATCACGCCAAATTTTTAGGTCCAAGTGGGACGCATTTAGCAGACTGTGCTCCACTTGAGTAATCTGCCCCCAATTAAACAAAACATAGGACCTCATTTTCTCCCAAATTCCCAAATATTTCATTCAAACATTGAGGGCGTGAGCTACATGAGGGAAAATAGCCTTTAAATAAGGCTCGTGCGTTTGTAATTAGCCGGAAAGCCTGCTATTTTTTCTGTTCGTGATGGCTTACCCAAGCTGAACTCGCTGATTAATCACCTAAAAGTACTCTTCAATAACTCTGCACTAACCGTTACAATCTGAAGTGACTTGCGGTCTATCGAGCAAGTGACTTTAGGGAATGTTGACACATGTCTTTTGACCTTGAGAGCTTGTGACTTTTGCACCTGTTTATCATTCCTCTTTTAAAGTATGCTGGGGGTGATAAGAGGAACATCCGCTAATTATTTTCACCGCTATGACAGGGGTGGGTGTTTAAAAACCTACCCCTGTATTTTTTCGCAGCCATTAAAAACTGTAGAAGAACCTATATCGAACGGAGATTTTGCCTAATGAATTCTGACAACCACCCCAAACGCAAAGAGCGCCGCCTGTCTCGACGTACGCTCTGGATGGCGATAGCCCTGGTCGTTGTTGGTCTGATTACTCTCCTCTACTACTTCTTACCCAAAAATGAGCAATCCGCTTCGCCCAATCAAGCGGCGTCTGCGGCCACGTTGCCCAAAATTGTCAGTGCGGTGGCGGCCGGGGAAGTAAAAACTCTGGCCGTACGGGGCGATGTGCTTGTGGCTACCAAAACGGATGGCAGCAAAATCACCGCTCGTAAAGAGTCAAATATTAGCGCCGTTGAAACATTAAAAATTCTCGGCGCTCCGGCTGATGCCCTGGCTGAATTGCCGATTGTGATTGAAGAGCCAACGGCCAATTTTAACCCAACCGGTATCCTGGCCGTTTTAGCCATTGTTGGCTTAATTACCTTTTTAATTTTCCGGAACTCGCGGCAGCCGCAGGGCCAAAGCGGCTCTGGTTACAATTTTAGCAATATGGGCCGCAGCAATCCTCGCGTCATCTCCAATGCCCACGACAAGGATTCCAAATCAAAGACTTTTCTCCCACCTCCCGTCACCTTTCGCGATGTCGCCGGGGCAGATCAGGCTAAGCTGGAACTGCTGGAAATCATCGAATTTTTAAAAGAGCCGGATAAATTCGTCAAATTGGGCGCTCGTATTCCCAAGGGCGTGTTGATGGCCGGACCACCCGGCACCGGCAAAACGTTGCTGGCCAAAGCCGTGGCCGGCGAGGCCGGGGTACCGTTCTTTAGTATCTCCGGCTCCGAGTTCGTCGAAATGTTTGTCGGCGTGGGTGCGGCCCGCGTGCGCGATTTATTCAAGCGAGCCAGGGAGCAAGCGCCGGCCGTAGTCTTTGTGGACGAGATTGACGCCGTTGGCCGCCAGCGCGGGGCCAGCATGGGCAGCGGCAACGACGAGCGCGAACAAACCCTCAACCAGATCCTGGTTGAGATGGACGGCTTCACTACCGACACCAACGTCATTGTCATGGCCTCGACCAACCGGCCCGACATCCTCGATCCGGCGCTGCTGCGCCCAGGCCGCTTTGACCGCAAGGTTATTTTGGATCGGCCGGATGTCCAGGGGCGTGAGGCGATTTTGGAGGTCCATACCCGCGGCAAACCCCTGGCCCCCGATATTTCCATCCTGGACCTGGCCAAGCTGACCCCCGGTTTCGTCGGGGCCGACCTGGAAAATCTGGTCAACGAGGCCGCCATCCTGGCCGCCCGCCGCAACCTGAATATGATTGGCCGCCCGGAATTTCAAGATGCGATGGAACGGATTGTGGCCGGGCCGGAACGGCAGGGCAAAATCCTCAGCGATTACGAGCGCAAAGTGGTGGCCTATCACGAAGCCGGTCACGCCGTCGTGATGCACAACCTGGAACACAGCGACCCGGTCCATAAGATCAGCATTATCTCGCGCGGGATGGCCTTGGGCTATACTATGCCCCTGCCCGAAGGAGATAAGTACCTGCGCAGCCGCGAAGCCTTTGAGGATGAAATTGTCGGGTTGTTAGGCGGCCGGGCCGCCGAGGAGATCATCTTCAAGCGGATCACCACCGGCGCGGCCAATGACCTGGAACGAGCAACCAAGCTGGCGCGGGCGATGGTGACTCGCTTCGGTTTTAGCCAAGCATTGGGCCTGCGCACCTTCGGCGAGGAGCAGGGCAACCCCTACCTGGGCAGCCTGGGTGAAATTCGCAATTACAGCGAGGAGATGGCCCAAACCATTGACCACGAAATTCGTCACATTTTAGATACTGCCTACCAGCGGGCCAAAGATATTGTCGTAACCCAACAGCGCAAGCTGGAAGCCCTGGCCGGAGCGCTCTTGGAGCAAGAAACCGTCGAGCGGCCCACTTTTGAGGCGTTGATGGCTTAAACCTCTTTTTTGCAGGTAAACAAAAAGGGGCAGGTCTTAGGATCTGCCCCTTTTTTTTATTACCGGTGCGCTGATGAGTGTCTCTGATGGGTGCTAAATTCCGGCGCTTCTTTGAGGGCTGTACCCAGGATACCAAAAGAGCGCCACAATGCTCTTAGGCCGGTGCGTTTAATTTCGGCAGGGTCTGTCCCGACGGTGGGGAAACCCTGCTCATCCGGGGTCAGTTTTTCCCAATTGCGGAAGAGATGGCCCCAATTGCTGTCGAGCACCTGGAGCATGCGCTTCTTGGCAATGACCGGATACCAGAAGCTGTCGTGGTAAACCACGCTGGCCGCGTAAGACCAGGGGGCCAGCACCGTTTTGAGCGACCACTCGATGGGTTTTTTCAGCGGTCCCCAATAAATCTTGTGCTGCATGCGTGACGCAAAGGTCATTTTCTTGAACGGCCCGTCAAAATGCCAATTCATGGCGGCCGCTTCCTCATCCCCCACAATCTCAATTTCACGCGGATCGCCGCAGCCGAGGCCCATGTCGTGCGCCAGACGGATGAACTTGATCGAAAGCGGGTCAAAGCCCATCATTTTGGCCGCCGTGGCATCAATCGCCACTTGATCGGCGCTGGCCAGGATAACGTTTTTCACGTAAGGCATCATACAGCGGGGGCCGGGGCCGTCGCCGGCAAAGGTGCCGTCCATCACCGCAAACACACCCCGGTGAATCTTCTTTTGGATCATCAGCAGGTCTACCAGGGTTTCGTGAATGACCGGATGGGTCCAGTGGCGGCGCTCGTTCAACAGCCCGCCGAAGGCATTTTTCATCGCGCCGGTGGTGGTGGTAAAGATATGCGTTTTAATTGTCGGCAGGTGAATGATATTTTCACCGATGAAGCGCTTGGGGATATGAAAGCCTTTGGGATAGACCTCGTTGAGGCAAATAAATTTGCTAGCTAAATCGCCAACGGCATCACGAATATTAATCCACTCCTGGCCTTCATAAAGGTGGATATTGCGCAGCCCGTGCGCTTCGACGACGTTGATCTGCTTGTTCTCTCTTTCGCCGAAATGGGCGTCAATGACTACCGTGCGATTGTGGCAAGCGTGGATCAGATCGGGGTTGTAACCGTCTTGCTTCATTGCCCGAATCACCCCCTCAAGCTGCCAGGGTGTGGTGGAACTGCCGGGGAAGAAGAAGTGCCACGAAATATTGACCTTCAAGGCCGTGTCAGCATCTTTGGCGACAACATCTTGATAGCCGGCCAGATTCATCAGCCGGTGATAGTCTGCCAGAACTGTTCGTGGTGTAGTTTGCAAAACGGCGACTTTACTCTTGCTCATAAATTTCCTCTCTTAAACGAAATAATGTGTAACTGCACCATCTGTGGTCAAAAGCAAAGATTTAGCCGGGATTAGGGGATTAGAAGATTCTTAATTTTTATCTTATCCCCAAATCCCCCAATCCCGGCCCAAAACCAGTCCTTTTAAGCCATCTGAGCAATTACAAAAGTATATTCTACGTTTTGACTTTAAAAGCTCCAAGTCACAAGGCCCGTTTGAGGATTTCCTGCAGCTCAGCCGGGTTCAGCTTGATCGGGTTCCCCTGAGTACTGCTCGCGGCGGCCGTTTTTTCGATCACATCGGGGAACTCTTCTTCGGTCAAACCATACGTAGCCAGGCCGGGGACGCGCAGGGCCTCGCCCAACTCCTGCACCCAGGCGACGCCGTCGGCAGCCGTTGCTTTGGGGCTGCCGGTCAAAATTTGGGCGGCCTCCGTATAGCGCCGCAGAAATTCACTGTCCGGCTGTCTTTCTTGCAGCGCCTGCACATTGACCGCCATGACGTGCGGCAGCAGCACCGCGCAGACCGCGCCATGCGGCGCGGGGAACATGCCGCCCAGTACGCTGGCAAAGCCGTGAACCACGCCCAGTTTGGCGTTAGCCAGGGCCAGCCCGCCGAAAAGACTGGCCAGAGCCATATCCTCCCGCGCCGCCGGATCATCCCCCTGCTCAAAAGCCCGATGCAGCGAACGCGCCGCCCGGCGCATCCCTTCACGGGTAACGGCGTCGGTCAACGGGTTAGCTTTGTTCGAGACAAACGGTTCCAGGTTCTGGGTCAACGCATCCAGGCCGGTGCTGGCGGTAATTGCCGGCGGCAGGTTATAGGTCAGTTCGGGGTCAACCAGGGCCAGCCGGGGCAGCATCAACGGGCTGCGCATGCTCACCTTGACCCGCTGTTTCGGCGCGCCCAAAACCGCGTTGCGCGTCACCTCGCTGCCGGTCCCGGCGGTGGTCGGAATAGCGATACAGGGTACGCCGGGCCGGCTCAGCGATTGGCCGCGGCCAATCACTTCCAGGTAATCCAGGGGTTCGCCGGGGTTGGTCAGCATGATAGCGACCGCCTTGGCCGTGTCCATGGCGCTGCCGCCTCCAAAACCAATGACCAGGTCGCACGTTTCGGCTCGGGCCTGCTGCGTGCCCTGCTGGACGACCGTCACCGTCGGCTCACCGGCGATGGTAAACACCCCGGCGCTAATTCCATGAGCGGCCAGGATGTCGAGCAAAGGTTGGGCCAGTTGGCTCGAATTGGCAACTACTAGCGCCTTCCGCCCCATCTCTCTGGCCAGCGGGCCAACCTGCTTGAGCGTGCCCGCCCCAAAAATAATCTGGGTAGCTGTGGCAAATTCAAATTTCATTTTCAACCTCCGGGGACCGCAGACCACTGACCGCCGACCGCCGTAGCCTCCACCCCAACGCTATCCCAGAGACAGGGGAAATACGGCCGTCCGCCGTCGGCCGTCGGCGGTCACATTTCATCCCCACCCCGCTTCGTCAGGGTAAACATTGGCATATTTGACGCTGCTGCGCGGCTCGGCCATCATGGGGGCAACGGTTTCGGCCCACTTTTTGTAGTGAGCCGTTTCTTTGTGCCGGGCCGGGTCGTCCGGCGTCCGGTAGACTTCGACCAGGACAAAACGGCTGGGGTCGTCCAACTGCTGGACCACGTCGAAGCGGGCAATACCCGCCTCCTGGACACTGTTGCGGGCATTTTCGATGGTCGCTGCCCGAAAAGCGTCAACAAACTCCAGTTTAACATAGACGTGGACATGAACGATGAACATAGATCAACCTCCTCGTTGAAAATTGGCTCATACGATCCATTCTACAATCATATTAGGTAAAAACGAAGGTATGTCAAAATCACGATACAATGCACTTTGACAAACCTCCCAAACGATTCTATAGTTATGGCCCAGACCAGTTATCCCAGAATCCCACAATTGCAAGCAAGTGACACGACGATGCTATCGCCGGAGTTTTTTAGCTACGCCCAACTGAAACAGGCGGCTGATTTTGTGCAAAGCCAAACCAGCCACCAACCGAGTGTCGGCCTCATTTTGGGGTCGGGGCTGGGGCCGCTGGCCGAGGAGATCGAGGCGGCCCAGGTCATCCCTTACGGGGCCATCCCCCATTTTCCTGTCTCCGGCGCGCCCGGCCACGCCGGCAGGTTGGTCATTGGCAAGCTGGCTGGAAAAACCGTAATAGCCATGCAGGGCCGCGTCCATTTTTACGAAGGCTACTCGGCGCAGCACCTCACCCTGCCGGTGCGGGTGATGCAACTGCTGGGAGTCAAGACGTTAATTGTCACCAACGCCGCCGGCGGCATCAATCAAAACTTTCAGAAGGGCGACCTGATGCTGATCGTGGATCACCTCAACTTAGTCGGTCTCAGCGGCCACCACCCGCTGGCCGGCCCCAACCTGGCCGAGTTTGGCCCGCGCTTTCCCAGCATGACCCACGCCTATGCCCCGCAGCTCATCGCCCTGGCGCACCGCGTCGCCGCAGGGTTGAACCTCATCCTGCAAGAGGGCGTCTATGCCTACGTCGCCGGCCCGGCCTTCGAGTCCCCTGCCGAGATTCGCTTGCTCAAGGCCATCGGCGCCGATGCGGTCGGCATGTCTACCGCGCCGGAGGTAGTGGTTGCCAATCACGGCGGGATGCAAGTTTTGGGCATTAGCAGCATCACCAATATGACCATTCAGGAAATTAACTCGGGCCTGGAAACGACGGAAGAGGAGGTTTGGGAAACTATCAAAATAGTGGTACCCAAGCTAACTCGCCTGGTTAAAGGTGTTGTGGCTGAGATTAGCTAAAAGAAGGTCCACAGATGACACAGATTAGCACAGATAAGAAGTTTATTATTTCTCATCATTATCTGTGTCTATCTGCGTCTATCTGTGGACCCAAAATGACCCAAAAAGGTTTATGACATGCTGACCGCTCAGCAAGTGATTGATTTACTCCAACTCGAACCGCTGCCCCTGGAAGGCGGCTTCTTCCGCCAGACCTATAAAGCAGCGGAGACAATTCCTCCGGGAGCATTGCCGCAGCGCTACTCACAGCCGATGGCTTTGGGCACGGCTATCTATGCCCTGCTGACCCCCACCGATTTCTCGGCCATGCACCGGCTGGACACCGACGAAATCTACCATTTTTACTATGGCGACCCGCTGGAAATGCTCTTACTGCATCCCGGCGGCTCGGGTGAATTGTTTCTCTTGGGTAATGATCTGGTCGCCGGCCAGCAGCCGCAGAAGGTGGTCGCCAGAGGGGTCTGGCAGGGGACGCGCCTGGCGTCAGGGGGAAAGTACGGCTTTGCTTTGATTGGCACAACGATGGCCCCCGGCTTTGAATGGGCCGGCTTTGAACTGGGAGAGAGAGACGTGCTCACTGACCAATATCCGGCTTTCGCCGAAATGATTGCGGCGAGAGTGCGCTAAGAACTCACTCTAAGAAATGAAGAAGGTCAGGAGTGTCAAAGTGAACTTTGACACTCCTCAAAGAATATTTTGTTGAAGGAGAGGAGAATTTAACCAATGAAAAAAATATCGTTCTGGACACTCTTTATCTTAGCCATCGCCGCGCTGGTGATGGCTGCCTGCGGCCAAACCGCCGCGCCAACCCAGGCCCCGGCTGCGCCCGCAGCGACGCAGGAGGCCGGCGGCCAGGAAACCAAGAGCGACCAACCGTTGAAGTTTGTCTACGTTTCCCCCTCCCCCCTGGGCGTCAACGAGTTTTTGATTATGGGCCAGACCGGGCTGGAGCAGGCCGGGGACAAATATGGCGCTCAGACCAAGGTCCTGGAAGCGGAAGATCCGACCACCCGCGAGGAGAATGTGCGGGCCGCCGTCAGCGATGGGGCCAATATTGTGATTGTGCTGGGCTTTGAGTTCGCCGACATTATCCCCAAGGTAGCCGCCGAGTCGCCCAAAACCCAGTTTCTGATCGTAGACCAGTGCATTGACAATCCCCCGGCCAATGTCCACTGCGCTGTCTTTAAGGAATATGAAGCGGCCTTTTTGATCGGCGCCGTCGCCGCCTCGCTAAGCGAAAGCGGCCATGTCGGGGCAATCAGCGCCCTGGATATTCCCTTCCTCCATCGTTATACCGACGGCTTTGCCGAAGGGGCCAAATATGTCAAGCCCGACATTGAAGTTTCGACGCTCTGGATTGGCAGTGATGTCACCGCCTTCTCCGACCCGGCCCGAGCCAAAGAGCAAGCCCTGGCTATGGCCGCCGATGGGGCGGATCACATTTTTGCCGCCGGCGCGGCCAGCAATCTCGGTATCTTTGAAGCAGCCAAAGAGAAAAAGTTCTTTACCTACGGCGTGGACGTGAACCAGTGCCCCTCTGCCCCTGGCTTCGTGGTTGAGAACCTGATCAAGCGGGTGGACACCGCCATCATCGAGTCGGTGGACAAAATTATGGCCGGCTCCAAAGAGAACCTGCTGGTCTACGGCCTGGCCGAAAAGGGCATTGGCCTGGTCGCCCTGACTACTGACAATCCTGAAAACAGCCAGTGCGAGATTATGAAGCATCCTGAGGTCATCGAGCAGGCCAAAGAAATCCAGCAGAAGATCATCAGCGGCGAAATCAAAATTGAAGATCCTATGTTTAAGAAGTAGTAGGGAGTAAGGAGTAGGTAGTAGGGGAGAAGAAAACCCCTGTTCCTGCAATCTCGTTCCCAAACTGAGTTTGGGAACGAGATTGCAGGAACCCTACTCCTTACTACCTACTCCCTACTCCATGCCTTACGCCCTCGAACTGCGCGGTATTGTCAAGCGTTTCCCTGGTGTGCTGGCCAATGATCACATTGACCTGGCCGTCGAACCGGGGGAAATACGGGCCCTGGTTGGCGAGAATGGGGCCGGCAAAACCACGCTGATGCGGATTTTGTACGGCCTCTACCAGCCCGATGCCGGGGAGGTTTATATTCACGGCCAAAAGCAAACCTTCCACTCCCCCCACGACGCCATCCGGGCCGGGCTGGGCATGGTCCACCAACACTTTATGCTCTTTCCCTCGCTCAGCGTCGGAGAAAATGTTATCTACGGCGCTGAGCCAACCCGCGCCGGCTTTGTAGACCGCCGGACGGCCCGGCAAAAAGTGGCCGAGATTGCTCAACAGTACGGGTTGCAGGTTGATCCCACCGCCAAAGTCGAGCAACTGCCGGTCGGCATCCGCCAGCGGGTCGAAATTTTGAAGACCCTCTACCGCCGGGCCGAGATCCTCATTCTGGACGAGCCGACGGCGGTGCTCACCCCTCAGGAGCGCGATAGCCTGTTCACAATTCTGCGGGGTCTGGCGGCGCAGGGCAAAACCATTATTTTTATCACCCACAAACTCCACGAAGTGATGAGCCTCTCCGACAAGGCGACGGTGCTGCGCGGGGGCCGGGTCACTGCTAATCTGAGTACAGCCGAGACCTCACGGGAAGAAATCAGCCGCTATATGGTTGGCCGGGAAGTGATGCTGGTCGTCAACAAACCCCCGGCGCAAGTAGGTGAAACCGTCCTGGCGGTCGAAAATTTGGTTGTGGAGGACGAGATGGGCCGGGCACGGGTAGCCCACCTCTCCTTACAGGTGCGGGCCGGGGAAATTGTCGGCCTGGCCGGGGTGGCCGGCAACGGGCAAACAGAATTGATCCAGGCCATCGCCGGCCTGGGGCCGATCACCTCAGGCCGGATCAGGCTGGAAAAGCAAGATGTCAGCCATGTTTCGGTGGCCGGACGGCGCAAGGCCGGGCAGGCTTATATCCCGGAAGATCGCACTCACGTGGGCCTGGCTGCCGCCGCCAGTGTAGCCGATAACCTGCTCATGGGCTTTCAACGAGAACCGGCCTTTTCCCGGCGCGGCCTGCTGTCGTTGAAGGGAATTAGTGAGCATGCCGGCCGCTTGATTCAACGGTATGCGATCAAAGTTGCCGCTCCCTCCGAGCCAGCGGCCAATCTCTCCGGCGGCAATTTGCAGAAAGTAGTGGTCGCCAGGGAATTTTCGCACCAGGGCCGGCTGCTGATTGCCGAGCAGCCGACGCGCGGGGTAGATGTCGGTTCGATTGAATTCATCCACCAGCGGCTGATTAATTATCGCAGCGAGGGCAATGCCATCTTGCTGGTTTCGGCGGAATTGAGCGAAATTATGAGTCTGGCGGACCGTATTCTGGTGATGTTTGAGGGCCGGATTGTGGGGGAGTTAACCGCCGCCGAAGCCAGCGAGGCCCAATTAGGGCTGCTCATGGCCGGGGGCGGCGAGAAAATCAGAGATTAGATGCAAATGAAGGCTTCTCTTCCTCTATCCGCCGGGGTGCGGCCGATGCTCAATGCCTTACAGGGGCCGGTGCTGGCTGTTTTGGGCGCAGTGCTCATCGGCGGGGTGATTATGGTGCTGACCGGCCACAATCCGCTGCAAGCCTACTGGGCTATGCTCGAAGGCGCGGTGGGCGGGCAAAATCTCCCGGCGACTCTCAGCCGGGCCGCGCCGATTGTGGGCATGGGGCTGGCCGCAGCCGTGGCCTTTCGGGCCGGTTTTTTCAACCTGGGCGGCGAAGGCCAACTGGTCCTGGGCGGGCTGACCACGGCCCTGGTCACCATCTACTTACCCTTACCTGCCCCGCTGCTGCTGCCGGTTGCCTTCATTGCCGCGGCCCTCGTAGCCGGGGTGTACGCCTGGCTGGCTGCCTTTTTCCAGTTTCGTTTTAACGTCCCTTTACTGATCAGCACCCTGCTGTTGAACTACCCGGCCCGTTATTTTGCCTCCTATCTGGTCACGCATCCTTTTCGCGATGTCCCTTCCGGCATGCCCCAAACGTACCTGGTCCCGCTGGCGGTCAATCTGCCGCCGCTGAGCCAGGATGATCGCTTGCACGCCGGCCTGTTTATCACTCTGGCCCTGGTATTAGTGGCTGCCTTTGTCATTAATCGTACCATCGTGGGATATGAAATCCGCATGGCCGGGCTGAACGCCAATTTTGTGCGCTACGGCGGGGTTGACCTGCGCCGTCTCGGCTACCGGGTGATGTTTGCCAGCGGAGCTATCGCCGGCATCGTCGGGGCGATTGAGGTGCTGGGGGTCCACCAGCGTTTTATTGACGACGCGCTGGCCTCGCCGCTGTATGCCTGGGTTGGGCTGATGACCGCGCTCCTGTCCGGTTCCAACCCGCTGGGGGTGCTGGTGGCGGGCCTGTTCTTTTCGGCAGTGCAGACCGGCGGCTTTGCCCTGGAACGGGCCACCGAAGTCCCACGCGAGCTGTCCCGCGTGCTGCAAGCCTTGATTATCTTGCTGGTCGCCGCCCGGCAGCGCTTCCACTTCGGCAACGGCGGGCCAGAGGATGATAAAGAATAAGGCAGTTCCAAGATTTAAATCATCCAATTGTTCTCACCGGCTTGATGCGTGATACGTGATGCGTAAGAAATCTTGCCTGGAAACCATCACGCATCACGCATTACGTATCACGGACTTTGGATAATTACTTTCTTGGAGTTGCCTAAAACACGAAATTTCACGAACTGGCACGAAGATCTTTTGGAGGACTGGAGGGTTGACGAGTGCTGTTTTCCAGCCTTCCAATTCTCCATTCCTCCAACCGAGTAACCTTAAACCATGACCGAATTTTTCAACATCTTCGACGCAACCCTGCTCAACTCAACTTTTCGCTTTGTGACCCCCATTTTGCTGGCGGCTCTGGGCGGGTTGATCTGCGAGCGGGTCGGGGTTTTCAATATCGCCCTGGAAGGCTTGATGCTGACCGGCGCGTTTGCGGCGGTGGTCGGCAGTTACTATGCCGGCAGCGCCGTGGGCGGTGTGTTGACAGCGGTGGTGGCAGGCGTGGCCCTGGCGGCTATTTTTGCCTATTTTGCCGTGACTCTGCGCGGCGATATGATCGTGCTGGGCATTGCCCTCAACCTGCTTGCCTCGGGGCTGACCGTTTTTATGCTGCGGACCATCTTTGGGGTCAAGGGCGCGTTTCAGGACCCCGCCTTGCAGGGTTTGGGCAAAATTGACCTTCCCGGCTTGGAGGCCCTGCCCATCCTCGGCCCGCTGCTGTCGGGGCACAGTTGGGTGATCTATCTCTCCTGGCTGCTGGTCGCAGCGATGCAACTGCTCCTGTTCCACCATGCTCTGGGTCTGCGTATGCGCGGGGTTGGCGAGCACCCGGAAGCCGCGGCGACCCTGGGCGTCAGCGTGGCCGGCCTGCGCTACCTGGCCGTGCTCCTCTCCGGGGCGCTGTGCGGGCTGGCCGGGGCGCAGTTGTCGCTGGGCAACGTGACCCTGTTTGTAGAGAATATGAGCGCCGGGCGGGGCTGGATTGCCGTGGTGGCGGTGATGTTCGGCCAGGCGCATCCGCTGGGCGTCCTGGCCGCCAGCCTCCTTTTCGGCCTGGCCGACTCGATCGGCTTCCGGCTGCAAGGACTGCAAATGCCCTCACAGTTCACCGGCATGGTGCCTTACGTGGTCACGCTGGTCAGCCTGTTCATCATCGAGGCCCAGCGCCGGCGTAAGGCGACGGTATCATAATCTGTCACAAAATGCCTGCTGACGTGTCTTCTCTCCTCGGTATCTCTTTGAATTGGAGTAGGAGTCGGTCTATAATAATGCGACAAGGAGGAACCGATATGACCCACCGTTACAAGCTGCGCCAGCGCCTGATCTCGCTGGGTGACGACTTTGTGATTGAGGATGAGCATGGGAGACCCGTATACAATGTAGACAACAAGCTCCTGCGCATCCGTGATACATTTGTGATTACCGATAGAGAAGGCAACGAGACAGCGACCATCCGCGAGCGCATGCTCGCCCTGCGCGAGACCCTGGACATCCTGCGCGGCGGCGAGACCATCGCCGTCATTCGCAAGGCCTGGTTCGCCCCTCTCCGCGATAAATTCATGATTGACGTTAAGGGCGGCGACGATTTGGTGGCCCAGGGCAACCTGCTGGACCACGAGTACGAAATCCGCCGGGGCGGCGACGTGATTGCGCACGTGTCAAAGCGCTGGTTCACCTTTCGCGATACTTATGGCATTACCATTAACCTCGGTGAGGATGATGGCCTGATTCTGGCAATTGCCGTTGCCATTGACGAGATGGTCCACGACGACGTCAAGCCCAAGGACAGCGACGAGTAAGATGTATTCGGAGTCCAAAAGCTCTGCTTTTGGACTCCTGTTCTTTATCGTCCACGGCGCAGCCTGAGCACGTCTCTTTTGACTTGAACTGGTATTTCTCCATGATCCAACTACCAAGAAAGGTACACCTCAAATGCTCGAAATCGTTTTAACCATCTTCATCGGTTTGCTCGGCGGGTTTGCGGTTGGGGTTCAAGGGCCGATTGCCGGGGCGATGGGCCAGCGCGTGGGCGGCCTGGGCAGCAGCTTCATCGTGCATGTCAGCGGGGCCATCCTGTCGGGCCTGCTGCTGGCGGCTCGCGGCGGGGAAATGATCCAAAACTGGCGCGGCTTGCCCTGGTACATGCTCGGCTCCGGCGGATTTGGCGTCATCCTTTACCTGACGCTTATGCACACCCTGCCGCGCATGGGCGCCACCACCGCTGTGACGTTAATCATCATCGGGCAGTTGGTGATGGGCATGCTGATTGACCAGTTCGGCTGGTTCGGCGTGGCCGTGCGGCCCATTGACGGCTGGCGTGTTGCGGCGGTCATTTTATTACTGGCCGGGGGGTATTTGATGGTCAGATGATGAGGCATAATTCTGAATCGGGGAAAGCGAAGGAAGCGCATGACCACGATTCATCTTCGTAACCTTGACATTGTAACGTTAGACGAGCAGGGTACGATTTATCGCCAGGCCGATTTAGTCATTGCCGACGGGCGTATTACTCACCTGGGTCAAGTTCCGGATACCCTTCAGGCGGATGAGATCATTGACGCCAGCGGTCGGGTGGCCCTGCCGGGGTTAGTCAATGCTCACTGCCACAGCCCGATGACTTTGCTGCGCGGCTGGGCTGAAGACATGTACTTTCCGGAGTGGCTGCCAAAAGTTTGGCGTGCGGAAAATCAGCTAACCGCCCCCGACATTTATTGGGGCGCTGCCCTGGCCGCCTGCGAAATGATCCGTACCGGCACAATCGCCTTTAACGATATGTACTTTTTTATGGATCGGGTGGCCGAGGTAGTGAGTGAAAGCGGGATGAAGGCTGCTCTGACCTGGGGCTTTTTTGACCCCGGCGATGGCACATCGGTGGGTCCCGCCCTGGAACAAACGATTGAGTGGATAAAAGCGACCCATGCCAGGGGCAGCAGCCGGATAAAAACATATCTGGGTCCCCATTCCCCTTATACCTGTTCCCAAACCACTCTTGAGCGCGTGGTTAAAATTGCGCATGATCTGGGCCAGGGCATCCACCTGCATCTGTCCGAATCGCAGGAACAGGTTGACCAATCGTTGGAGCGTTACGGCCTGCGTCCGGTCCAGCATCTAAACAGCATCGGCGTTTTTGGGGTACCCGGCGGGTGTGTCGCCGCCCATACCATCTATGTTGACGGTCAGGATATTGAGATCCTGGCTGAAAAAGGGGTGCATGTCCCTCACTGCCCCATCACCTACATGAAGCTGGCCATGCCTTTCTTTTCGCTCCAGGCTAATCTACAGGCCGGGGTCAAGATGTGTCTGGGTACCGATGGCCCGGCCTCCAACGCCGATATGGACATGTTCGCCGTCATTCGCCAGACGGCCTTAACCCAAAAATTGTTACAAGTTGACCCGACGATGATGCCAGGCGACACCGTACTGCGGCTGGCGACCCAGGCCGGCGCAAGAGCTTTGGGCTTTGCTGACAGCGGCGCGTTGAAGGTAGGCGTGCCGGCCGATCTAATTCTGGTCAATCTGGACGTGCCTCACATGCGTCCGGTTCACAACTTAATTGCTAATCTCATTCATTCAGCCAAGGGGAGCGATGTGACTGACGTGATGGTTGACGGGCAGTGGCTGATGCGCAACCGGGAATTAAAAACCCTGGATGAAGACCAGATTTTGTACGAGGTCGAAACCAGGGCCAAGGCGTTGGTTGAACGAGTCAAGCAGTAAACTGAGGTGAGCAACTATGACTATTCCACATCCACACAATTTATTTAATTTTTCAAACAAAGTTGCCCTCATCACCGGCAGCGGGGGCGGGCTGGGAGCGGGCATTGCCCTGCGGTTTGCCGAAGCCGGGGCAGCCGTAACCGTCAATTACCGCTCCAACGCCGCCGGGGCGCAGGCGGTCGTTCGCCAGATCGAGACGGCTGGCGGCAGAGCCATCGCCGTTCAGGCCGACGTGACCCAAAAGACGGAGGTCGAGCGGCTGGTGGCCGAAACGGTCGCCACTTTTGGCCGGCTCGATGTTTTAGTCAATAACGCTGGGGTATATCCTTTAGCCTCGCTCCTGGAGATGACCGAGGCCGAATGGGACGGCGTGGTTGACTCGAATCTGCGCAGCACCTTTCTCTGCACCCAGGCGGCGGCCAAACAGATGATTGCCCAGGGCGAAGGCGGGGCGATTGTCAATATTGCTTCGATTGAAGCCGAAAACCCGGCCCCTATGCACAGCCACTACAACGCGGCCAAAGGTGGAGTGGTCATGCACACCGCCGCTGCGGCCAATGAGCTGGGACTGTACGGCATCCGGGTTAACTCGGTCTCGCCGGGCCTGATCTGGCGCGAGGGCATCGAACAGGGCTGGCCGGACGGCGTCGAGCGCTTTTTAAAGGCCGCTCCGCTTGGCCGCCTGGGCCGGCCCGACGACATCGCCGACGCCTGCCTCTTCCTGGCCTCCCCCGCCGCGCGCTGGATCACCGGGGCGAATTTGCGGGCGGATGGTGGGGTGATGACCAAGCAGATATTTTAACGTGATGCGTGATACGTGATATAGTTCTTCACGCATCACGCATCATATATCACTCTTACAACAAGTTCAGGAGAGGCAATGTTACTCAAAGACAAAGTCATTTTCGTGACCGGCGCGGGCCAGGGCATGGGGCGAGGGATTGCCCAGGCGGTGGCCGAAGCCGGCGCGCACGTTGTAATCAGCGACTTACGGCTGGAACCGGTGCAGGAAACGGCCGGGCTGGTCGAAGCGGCCGGCCGGCGTGCCCTGCCGGTAGCGGCTAACATTCTTAATACCGCAGCCATGCAGCAGGCTATCCGGCAAACCGTTGACGCCTTTGGCCGCCTCGACGGTTGGGTGAACAACGCCGGGGTGGTCAAGATGGACAGCGCCCTCGACATTGACGAGCACGATTGGCGTTCTCAGTTCGAGGTGAATGTGCAGGGCTTGTTTGCCTGCTGCCAACTGGCGGCCCGGCAGATGATCGCCCAGGGTCAGGGGGGAGCGATGGTCAACATCGCCTCCAACGCCGGCAAGGTCGGCTACCGCAATATGGCCGCCTACAATGCCAGCAAAGCGGCG
Organism: Chloroflexota bacterium; assembly: GCA_016860845.1. The sequence continues at coordinate 124,385 of BOKF01000008.1, read as the reverse complement.
GTGATCAACCTGACCCGCTCGCTCTCGCTGGAGTGGGCCGAACACAATATCAATGTCAATGCTGTTTGTCCCGGCGGGGTAGACACGCCGATGCTCCTGGGCGTCGCCGAGTGGCTGACGCAGCGCATCGGCGGTGACCCGCACGAGTTGGTCAAAACGATGAAGCCTAACCAGATGAACCGCCACATCCAGCCGATTGAGGTCGGCCGAGTCGTCGCTTTCCTGCTTTCCGAGCAGGCGACGATCATTCGCGGCCAATCCATCAACGTGGACGGCGGCGATACGCCGTATTGATTTTGGATTTTGGATTTTCGATTTTGGATTTCGATTGATGCAGCCCGCCGATAAACTGATTTTGCATGGCCTGGTCATCACCATGGATGACCAGCTTACGGTGCTGGACGATGGCGCCATCGCCATTGTTGGCGCGGGGATTGTGGCCGTTGGCCCGACCAGCGAGGTCAGCGCCCAGTTTGTCGGGCCAACCACCGAGGTGATTGACGCGACCGGCCAACTGGTCATGCCCGGTCTGATCAACGCCCACACCCACGCCGCCGACAGTCTCTTCCGCGGGCTGGTAGACGATCTGGCCCTCGAACCGTGGCTGGAACGGCTGTGGGTGGCCGAGCGTAAATTTCTCCGGCCGGAGACGGTCCGGCTGGGGGCGCAGTTGGCCCAGGCGGAGATGATCCGGGGCGGCACGACGGCGGCCCTGGATATGTTTTGGCATCCGGAGGTGTCGGCGCAAGTTGCCAAGGCCATTGGCTTCCGGCTCATGACCGGGCCGGTTTACTTCGATTTTGCCGAGCCGGATAACATTCCGGTCGAACAGCGCACCGCTCGCGGGCGCGAGTTTTTGCAGGAGTACCAGCGTGACCCGCTCATCGTGCCCTGCGTAACCCCACACAGCACCTACACCGTTTCACCCGCCTATCTGCAAGAAGCCCAGGCCCTGGCCGACGAATTTGGGGTGCTGCTGAGCACCCATGCCTCTGAGACCAACGCCGAAGTGGCGACCGTCAGCCAGCGCTACGGTCAAAGTCCGCCTCGCCACCTCGACGATTTGGGCATGCTGACCGAGCGCACCGTTTTGGCCCACTGCGTCCACCTGCCCGACGACGAGATCAATCTGCTGGCCCGGCGGCAGACGGTGGTGGCCCACTGCCCCCTTTCCAACCTGAAACTCGGTTCAGGCGTGGCGCCCATCCCCGGCATGCGCCAGGGCGGTGTCCGCACCACGCTGGGGACGGATGGCCCGGTCAGCGGGAATGACCTGGATATGTGGCTAACCATGCGCCTGGCGGCGACGCTGCACAAGGGTGTTCAGCAAAACCCAACCCTGATGCCGGCCGTGGAAGTCGTCAAAATGGCGACGTGTGACGCTGCCAGCGCCTTGGGCCTGGGCGACAAAATTGGCTCTCTGGCCGCCGGCAAGCAGGCTGATCTGATTCTGATTGACCTCGAACAGCCACACCTGACGCCCCTCTACGACGTGTATTCGCACCTGGTCTACGCCGTCGGGCGAGCCGATATGGCGACTGTTCTCATCCGGGGGCGGGTGGTGATGCAGGAACGGGAGTTGACCACATTGGACGAAGCCAGCGTGATCGCAGCCGTGCAGGAATTGGCGCAAGCCATCAAAAAGGAGTCCAAAAGCTGAGCTTTTGGACTCCAAGCCGATTAGGCCGGCAAGCCGTTATCGGCGCAGTAGTAGACGGTCTGGTAGGGCAGCCGGAACTCGATCACCTCTTCCAGGACACTTTCCGGCGCTTCGTCTTCCACCAGAATCCGGCCGATAAAAGCGGCAATGGTTTCCATCTCCGCCTCTTTCATCCCCAGGCGAGTCACCTCAATCGTGCCCAGGCGCAGCCCGCCGGGGCGGTCCCAATCGGCGGGCTGGTCATCCGGCAGCAAGTTCTTGTTGGTAATCAGGTTGGCCCGGGCCAGCCGCTGCGCCACGGCCAGTCCGCCGCCGAACTGGCGGACATTGGCGATGGTTTGGTGGGTGCGGGTGAAGCCTTTGTGACTGCCCAGCATCGGAATGCCGCGCCGGTGCAGGGCTGCACCCAAGGCCTGGGCATTGCGCACAATCTGGGCCATGTAAACCTGGCCAAAGGTGATCATCTCCGCAGCAGAGACGGCCAGGGCGGCTACCCGGTTGACTTGATGGGTCGCCGCCAGCACCGGGAAGACGGCGTGGGTAATCGGTTCGGTCAAGGCCGGGTCGTCCCAGACAATGATGCCGCTTTGCGGGCCGCTGAAGGTCTTGCCGGCCGAGCCGGTCATCACCGCGGCGCCCTCCCGCAGCGGGTCCTGGAACTGGCCGCCCGCTACCAGGCCGAGTTGGTGCGCCCCGTCAAAGAAAATGCGCCCGCCCCACTCGGCCACAATATCGTGCATGGCCTGGATCGGAAACGGGAAGAGGGTCATGGACAGGCCCAGCGTGACCAGCTTGGGCCGGACTAGAGGGGCCATGCGGCGGAACAGGTCGAGGTCAACTTCCAGCTCGACCGGGTCAAAGGGAATATCCACAATGTTCAGGCCGCGCACCCCGGCGGGACCATCCGGCCGGTTGCTGGAGTGCCCACCGACCGGCTGGGCGGCGCTCATGATCATATCGCCGGGTTCGGCCAGGGCCGTGTAAACGGTCATATTGCCGATCATGCTGGCGATGAGGCGGTGGTCGGCGTAGTTGGCCCGGAAGGCTTTTTTCAGCAGTTCCATGCACAGCGCCTCGATTTCGTCAATATACTGGGTGCCGGCAAACCAGCGGTTGACCGCCCCAATGTGCCCTTCCGCGGCCCGCGTGCCAACTTCGCTGGCCAGCAGGGCGCGCACGGTCGGACTCGTCGGCGCTTCGGGGGCCAGGAGATTGATACAGCGCTGGCCGCGCCACTCCTCGTTGCGTTTGACCGCCGCCACCACTGCCGCCTGCATCTCCTCTAGTGACTGGCACGCCTCGATGATGCGGCGTGCTCCGGCGAGAATGGCCGGGTCGTGAACTTCAAATTGGTCGTCAAGATTATCCTTATAAGTTGCTTGAGTTGGCACTGCTATTCTCCTCATCTAAATTGTTGCGGAGTGTCAAAGTGCACTTTGACACTCCGCAAAACCGCCTAAACTGCACCCGGCTGATTTGATAATTGTCGCTTATCATATCGAGATCGGCCTCATTGTCCAATTGCTGATGGCTAACGATTCCATCCTGGCCCAAGCTCTGGTATAATAGTTATGTCTGCTACCTTTTCGAGTCGCCCTAATGATGAACTATTTTTTGCAAGGAGCAGTGAGTGGAGCAACTACCTATTTCGCCGGCGCTGGCCGAACCTTTCTCCCGGATTTTTGTAGACCGGGCCGAGGCCGAGTGGGCCTTCGACCTGCTGCAGGAGACGGCCCGGCGGCTGGATATTCACGGCGCTTATGACCCGCGCTTTGCCCTGACCCTGGCCCGGCGCTCCGGGAGGTTGGGCCTGCATCTCAACTTTGGCGGCTGGCTGGTACTCGGCTTTCACGGCACAGCCTCAAGTGCGATGCACCTTGAAGGTGCGTCGCACTTAAGCTTGTGGGTTGATCTCGCCCTCCTGGCCCACAGCGTGAGCTGGGACGAGCGTTTTACCTTCTTCCCCTTCGCCCGCAAGAAAGGCGAGCCGGAAGTCCGCAGCTACCACCTGCCCCTGGACATGATCCGCCCCATGACCAGCGAGCTGCAAGCCGCCTACGAAGCGACCCTCGCTTTCATCGCCCAAAAATTCGCCGCCTGGCAACGCGCCTCCCACTGGAAACAGCACAACCCTGAAATCGCCGAAGCCTTGTTCAAGCCGGAGCAGCGCGAGCGAGTCTTCGCCGGGCTGCTGAACGAGGCCGAGCTGCGCTACGAGCGACATTTGACCGCGTTTTACCAGGATGTTAGTGAGGAGAGGGAGGAGTATAATGTTGATGTTTCTACAGAAGAAGTAGACATAGTTAATTTATCAGATTTATCAGCAATTCATTCTCAAATCTCAGAAGAGGCTCAAATGCCTACTAAAATTATGACTATACAGGCACTAGACGGAATTAGGCCAGAGTTCCAACAACAGTTATTTGAGGCAATGAAGAATTGTAGTAATCCAGAACGGATGTTGGTATGTCTATATTTTATGTCTGATCTTCCCGACGAACAGCATCATCTTGATGAGATTGAAGAAAATTTACGAAAAATATTTCCTCCGTCATTGGGAGATGGTAAAGAACCTGATGGCTATAAAGACTTTCAAGCGTCAATGGTCCGAGGCCCTTTCAGCGATGAAAATAGGGCCTTAAAAGAAGGTCGTGTTTCACCGACCAGTCGTCTTTGGGAGAAAACGAGGCGCGGTTTTTGGAAAAATACTCAACTTGGCAATCAACGCGCGGTTGAAATCCTTCGCCGAGAAGGTATACAAGTGAAGTTTAGCAATGATGACACTAAAAAAATAGTCCTGATTGGCGAAGATTTTCAGGAAGCGGTTGAGCTAAATCCCCTCTATTCTTTCTCTCAACTCGCCGCCGACACCGGCTTTGACGAGGCCGAACTCGCCCGCTGGGTACGAGCCATCGAGCGCAAGGGGCAGGCGATTCTATACGGCCCGCCGGGGACGGGAAAAACCTTCCTGGCTGAAAAGCTGGCCAAGTATTTAATTGGAGGCGGGGATGGGTTTGTCGAATTGGTCCAGTTCCACCCGGCCTACGCCTACGAAGATTTTATGCAGGGCATCCGCCCCCAGAGCGAGGGCGACCGCTTGAGCTATCCGCTTATGCCGGGCCGCTTTCTTGAATTTTGCGGGGAGGCGCAGCAGCGAACCGGGCGCTGCGTGCTCATCGTTGACGAAATCAACCGGGCCAACCTGAGCCGGGTCTTCGGCGAGTTGATGTACCTGCTGGAGTACCGCGACCGGGCCATTCCCCTGGCCGGGGGCGGCGATTTCCACATCCCGGCCAACGTGCAGCTCATCGGCACCATGAACACCGCCGACCGCTCGATTGCCCTGGTGGATCATGCCCTGCGGCGGCGCTTTGCCTTTATCGCCCTCGCTCCCAACTACGAGGTGCTGCGGCGCTTCCACCAAACCACCGGCTTTCCCGTCGAAGGCTTGATCGAGACGCTGACCAAGCTCAACCGCCAAATCGGCGACCCCCATTACCATGTCGGCATCACCTTTTTCCTGCATCCCCACCTGGGGGGTGAATTGGAAGACATCTGGCGGATGGAGATCGAGCCTTATCTCGAAGAGTACTTTTTCGACCGGCCCGAACAGGCGGAGAACTTCCGCTGGGATAGGGTCAAGGAATCACTGGGCCGGGATTAGAGAATCCTGGAGATAAATTTAAGGGCTTATCGGAAATAAGAATTAGGGTTCTTATGTCATTCCGAGCGGAGCGGAACGAGGAATCCCTCGAAGTTATGCTAAAAGTGACGCTGTAGGGATTTCTCGCTCCTTCGTCGCTCGAAACCTGTCCTGAGCAAAGTCGAAGGATGACATGGCAAGGCTTAATTCCGATACTGTCTAATTTAAATCCCCAAATCCCGGCAAGAGTCTTTCAGCGAGTGATTGCAATGGGTCCACAAATTATCGAACTAACCGAATACCAGCCGGCCCACTTCCCCGCCGCTGCTATACCTTTGAGTGTGGGCCAGGCGCTGTGGGAAAGCTACCGCCAGCAGGTCGAGGTGCAGGAGCCGTCCTTCAAAACCGGCGGGCAGTGGCGGCTGACAGCCCAGGGCTGGGTCGGCCACATTCCCCTGACCCCGGAGTTTCGCTTTGTACTCAAGCCCAAAATCGAGTTGAGCAACCTCTTTCGGATGTGGGAGTACGCCTACCGGCTGAACAGCTTTCGCCTGCTGGACGGCCTGGTAGCCAGCCAGTCGCTGCCGGAGTTCTACGAGAATTTAGCTCACATCCTGGCCCTGCGCGTGCTCGACCGGGGGCGCAAAGGCTTCTACCGGGCCTACCTGGCCCAGGCCGAACGGCTGCCCTACCTGCGGGGCCGGCTGGAACTGCCGTCCGCCTTGCAGCGGCCCGGACAGATCAATTTGCCCTGCCAGTACGAGGAGCACACCGCCGACATCGCCGACAACCAGATTTTAGCCTGGACGCTCGGGCGCATCGCTCGCAGCGGCCTGTGCAGCGACCGCGTTCTGCCGGCCGTTCGGCGGGCTTACCACGCCTTCCAGGGCCTGATTACGCCGGTTCCTTGCGGCCCTCAGGCCAGCGGCGGGCGAACCTACCACCGGCTCAACGAAGATTACCGGCCACTGCACGCCCTGTGCCGCTTCTTTTTAGATCAGAGCGGCCCCAGCCACCTCCCCGGCGATCGAGCCATGCTGCCTTTCCTGGTGGACATGGCCCGCCTGTACGAACTGTTTGTGGCCGAATGGCTCCGCGCCCACCTGCCCCCCCACCTGGAACTCAAAGCCCAGGAGCAGGTTGACCTTAGCACGGCGAATGCCTTGCATTTCCAAATAGACCTATCCCTATACGAAAAATCAACCGGGGCAACCCGCTATATTTTGGATACCAAGTACAAGGCCGGCCCTCCCAGCGCCGACGACATCGCCCAGGTTATGGCTTATGCCAGGGTCAAACGCAGCACGGAAGCAATTCTGGTCTATCCCACCCCCCTGCCCCAACCTCTTGATACGACCCTTGATGGCCTGCGTATCCGCAGTTTGACTTTTGCCCTGAGCGGCGACCTGGAACAAGCCGGACAGCGGTTTTTGCGGGATCTGCTGCCCGCGCCCGATAGCGTTGGACAATAGAGGCTGTCCAATTTAGGCGGTCCGGTTTCTCCGACAAGTTGACAACTTGTCCTACAGTTTTAAGCTTGTACATCTTGACAGTAGAACGTAATAGTGATAAAATAGTTTTAAACACTATTACGTATTACTGTCAATTTTATTTGAGTGCTTATGCCAAACGAGAAAAGTTACACCATCAGTGAGTTAGCCGAAGTCGCAGACGTGACAATTCGCACCATCCGTTATTACGTGGGCGAAGGATTGCTCCCCGCCCCGGAAAGCGGAGGACGCGCGGCAACCTATCACCAAGGTCACCTGGCCCGGCTGAACCTGATTAAACTTCTCAAAGATGAATTTTTACCGCTGCACGAAATCAGGGCGCTCATGAGCGGGCTGGACGACCAGGCAGTCGTCGAGTTGTTGGCCGATAAACAAACCCAGCCGGCCCCGCCCCTGCCCGCACCTGACTCGGCTAAAGCCTACCTGCAAACACTGCTCCAGCCGCCTGACTCTTCTGCACAGGACTACAACTTGCTGCGGCACAAACTCAAAGCCCAACAAATACGCGAGGGTGTTTCACCCATGACCGGCGAAGCGCCTCTGCCTGCACCGGTTCCCCTGCGAGATGCAGCCGGCATGCCGGAAAATCAACCAGCAACGGCAGCGAGGAGTTTACCCCAGTCAATGCCGCTGCTGCCGGCGCCGCCTGTCGAAACTGGGCCGGTAGAGAACTGGCGGCGTTATCAGCTTACGCCCGGCGTTGAGTTACATGTCAAAGAAGGCGTGGAGAACAGCAGTCTGGGCCAGAAGGTCGAACAACTTATAAAAATTGCCCGCCAAATTTTGAGTTCCTTTGTAGTATGTTAATACCCGGATACATTATGGCAGGAAGGAGCCACCTTAATGCAAGCCCCACTTTTTGAAAAAGCCCATCTGACCGGCCAGACTGACCGGCCGTTGATCCCGGCCAATCAAGGCTGTGAACGGTACGTCTGGCTGACCCTGCGCCTGCCCAACCCATCTCGCCAGACCGACCGCCTGCCCCTCAATTTAAGCCTGATTATTGACCGCAGCGGCTCCATGAGCGGCGACAAGCTGGAGTACGTCAAGGAAGCAGCCATCCACGCCCTGCGTGTGTTAACCGAGTCCGACCGGGCAGCGGTGGTCATCTACGACGATGCCGTGGAACTCCTGGCTCCCAGCCGGGCCGTCACCGGCGATGCCCGCGACGATATGATCCGGCGCATCCGCCAGGTCCGTACCGGCGGGATGACCAATCTCAGCGGCGGCTGGTTTACCGGCTGCGATCAAATCGCCGATTTTATGACCAAGGATTATCTCAACCGGGCTTTACTGCTGACCGACGGCCTGGCCAATGTCGGCATGACCGACCACGAGCAACTGGTCATGCAAGCCAAAGAACTGCGCCGCCGGGGCATCTCGACCACTACTTTTGGGGTTGGCCATGATTTCAACCAATTTCTACTGCAAGGCATCGCCGATGGCGGCGGGGGTCACTTTTACTTTATTGATAAGCCTAACCAGATTCCCAACTATTTCCAGGGAGAATTGGGTGAACTGCTGACCACCGTCGCTCGCGAATTGACTCTCGACCTTAACCTGCCCGGCGGAGTCGAGGTAGAGGTGCTCAACGACACGCTCCACGAGCGGCTGGGCCAGACCCTGCGCCTGTTCCTGGGCGACGCTTTTGCCGGCGAGACCCGCCACCTGGCGTTGAAGCTAAAACTGCCGGCCCGCGCGCTCGGCCAGGATTTAGCCCTAACTTTCACCCTGCGCTATGAAGACAGCCAACAGCGCCAGCCGGTGCAGATGGAGGAAAGTCTTCATTTCAACGCTGCCACAGAGGCGGCATGTGACAGCCAGGCTGTGAATGAGGAAGTCTTGCAGGAGGCCGGCCGGCTGGAAGCGGAACGGGCCAAAATGGAGGCGCTGCAGCGGGAGCAGCAAGGGGATATTCCTGGGGCGCAGGCTGCCTTACGCCGGGCCGGGGTCGTCTTGAAGGCAGCGATGCCTGCGCCGGTTGCCGGGGCGCTTGCTCAAGAACTGCACCAAATGGCGGATGAAATGGAGTTGGGTTTTAGTGAAAGCACGCGGAAGGTAAAACATTACCAGACTTACCTGGCCCAGCGCTCCCGGAAAGATTATAAAAAAAGCTAGCTTTTGCCGGCCTCAAACAACAAGCCCCCTGATTCAACGATGGAACCAGGGGGCTTATTAAGTTCTTTGGTCAGTATACAGATTTACTGCGGACCGAAAGCATTGATCCGCTCAGGCTGGATTTTGTAGGTGAGGCGGACTTCGCTTGCTTTGCGGAAGGGGTAGGAGTCTGCGCCCAAATATTTCTTGGCCAGGCTGTCAATATGGGCATCGGCGCCCTCGGTCGTAATATCTGCCACCCGGCCCCTAATCTCGATCCAGTAATAGGGATTTTCCGGGTCAACCAGCTCTATGGTCGCTATCCCGTTCTTTTTGACGTTCTTATCCTTCTGCCGTCCTTGCGCCGAATTGAAGCGAACGTAAGTCCCATCGTAATCCACCCAAACCGGATTGACCTGGATCAGACCATTCGGCATCAGGGTCGCCAGGTTACCGATCACCGGTTTTTCAAAAAGCGGTTTATGACTATCAGGAATTTTTGGAACTGACATGTTGAAATACCTCCCGTGAGTTGTAAAATTTTATGTAGGAGATATTTTACGGACCATAGTCCGTTTGTCAAATCCAACAGGACCACAGTCCACTTAACCAGCCTAAATGGCATCAAACGAAAGTCATCATTCATTTTCGTGGATAATCATGTGCATAGCGGCGGTATCAACCACCCGGCCATGACTGATGACCGTCAGCGGCGCAGCATGATAACGCAGGGCTTCAAGAACGTTCGGAGCATCGAGCACCACCAAATGGGCCGGCGCACCCACCCTTAATTCAAAATCAGCCAGGCCCATGGCCCGGCCGGCCGAACGGGTAATCATCGTGTAAAGCTGTTCCATCTCGGCGGCGGTGGTCATCCAGAGCAGATGCGCGGCCAGGAAAGCCACTTCTAACATATTGTTGCGGCCCAAAGGGTAATAGGCGTCGGAAATATCATCCTGGCCCAGGCAAACCAGGACGCCTGCGGCCAGCAACTCCTTGACCCGAGCATGCAGCGGGCCGGTGTGCGGGTCGGTGACAAGCCCCATTTGCGCGGCTTTGAGCAGCGCGGCTACTTTTTGCAGGTACGGGGTGGGATAGAGGGCCATCGCCCGGGCGTGATGGGCCAACACCCGTCCCTGCCAGCCTTGTTCGATGGCTTTTACCGCCATCATCTCCAGGGTCCGCAGACCGGCGTCGCCGGCATCGTCCACCAGCATGGAAACCGGCTTATCGAATTCCTGGGCTATGGCAAAGATCTCAGCCACGTGTTGCTGGGCGGCCCGGTCCGTGTATTCAATCCAGGGGATACCGCCGACCACATCGGCCCCTAAGGCCATCGCCTGCCGCAGCAGCGCGGCTGCGCCGGGTTCGCGCACCAGTCCGTCCTGAGCAAAGGCGACAACCTGCAGGTCAACAATTCCTTTGAACTCCTCCCTGGCCCGTAAGAGCGCCTTGACTCCCTCCAGATGGGCCTGACGGTCTACATCGGCAAAGGCGCGAAGATGGGTATTGCCATAAATCGCCGCCAGAGCCAGGGCGCGGCGCACATTTTTGATAATCCAGGCTTCATCATACTTTTCCTTGACCCGGGCGGCCAGCTCAATCGCGGTCATCGCTTGGCCCATATCCGCGCCGTGATACGCTTTGAGGGCGATTTCATCCATCATGGGCAAGGTATAAACCTTGCACAAGTGCAGATGCGGATTGGCATAGGACTCGGTCACCAGCAGACCGTTAGCGTCAATCTCGCCGGCAGCGCGGACGGTTATCTGGGGAGCAAGTTCAACAACGCGTCCAGCCTCAATGCCAATATCAACGAGGGAGTCGGTTCCTCTGAGTTTGGCGCGGCGTACAATAAGATCCATGGTGACTCTCCTACCCTCAAAATAGCATTTGTCATCCGGCAGGGTTTATTATACCATGCCGTGAAGCGGCGTGATTATACACCAGCGCGATGAATTGATAAATTTCGTCAAAAAGGATAACTTCCAAGATCTATGGCCAACGATCTGCTGCGGGGGTCAGTATTGTCGGCATTGGGCAAATCCCGGTGCAGAAAGCGACCCAGAAATCACTCAAAGAGATGGGCGCGGAGGTGGTGCATCTGGCCATGAGGATGCTCTGGGAGAATTAGTTAAAATACTGAACGCTGGAACAATCGTTTGCTAAATTGAAAGATGGGGGTAAAATCTTGGCTCAAATGACAAGAGACAATGCTGTCAACGGTTGAATTTAGCAGAGTCGAGCCTTGCGGCGAGTTTTCGCGTTTAAAGCCTCGACTCTGTTTGTATCATTAAATGGAGGTGAAGCCGAATTAATGGTCAATCGTGAATCGTCAATGGTTAATTGTTAATTTTACTAAAAAAGGAGGATGCTTAGATGTTAAAGAGACTGGTCCTGTTGGTGATAGCCACGCTGGGGCTGGGGTTGATTGCGGCCTGCGGCGCTGCGCCGACGCCCGAAACGGTGACGGTGGTCGAAACCGTCATCGTGGAAAAAGAAGTTGAGAAAATCGTCACGGTTGAGGTTCCGGCGACCCCAGCCGAGGCAGCGGCCGGGAAACTGGTCGTTTTTGGGGCCTACGCCACGGCCATCGAAGAGCCGTGGGATGGCGTGATTCACGCCGCCCTGAACAAGGCCAAGGATGAGGGTAAAATTGAGTATACCTACACCGACGATATCGGCTACGCCGGTGACATGGAACGGGTGCTGCGTGAAGTCGCCGAGAACAATCAGCCCAACATCATCTTTGGCGATGCCTTTGGCAATGAGGAGGCGGTGCGCCGCGTCGCCGCCGATTATCCCGAAATCGCCTTTGTCTTCGGCTCCGGCGGCGGCCCGGCCGAGCCGAATTTCTCGGTGTTTGACAACTGGATTCACGAGCCGGCCTACCTGAGCGGGATGCTGGCTGGCGGGCTGACCAAGAGCAACGTCATCGGCGTGGTCGGCGGCTTCCCTGTGCCCGAAGTGAACCGCATCACCAATGCCTTTATTGCCGGAGCAACGGCGGTCAACCCAGAGGTGGATGTCAAAACGACCTTCATCAATAGCTGGTTCGACCCGGCGGCGGCCAAAGAGGCGGCCCTGGCCCAGGTGGATGCCGGGGCGGATGTCCTCTTTGCCGAGCGCTTTGGGGTTATCGAAGCGGCGGCGGAAAAAGGGCTGTACGCTTTTGGCAACATGAGCGACCAGAAGGAGCTGGCCCCCGAAAACGTGGTCAGCGGCCCGGTCTGGAATATGAATCCGACCGTCGAGTATATCATCAACCAGGTCGCCGGTGGGACTTACACCGCTCAGGACCTCAAGGATTTCAGTATGGTCGCCAAGGGCGGCGCGACCCTGGCCCCGGTTAATGAGGAGGTCACAGGCGGCATTCCTCAAGAGCTGCTGGATCAGGTTAAGGCGAAAGAGCAGGAAATTGTCAGCGGGCTGTTCCGGGTGGACATTGACGAAGCGCCGCCGCCGGCGTCGTCGAAGGCAGCAGCAGAATAACGACCGCCGACCAATGACTGCAGACCGACCCCCTCCCTGCCCTCCCCCTCAGAGGGGGAGGTTTTGGTGGGGGTTCACACAGTGGTCAGCCGTCGGCGGTCCCTTCATCGAAGGATTACCCGTGAACCACACCCATGCCGTCGAAATGCGGCAGATTACCAAACGCTTTGGCCCGTTGGTCGCCAATGACAGGGTTGATTTCAGCCTGCGCCAGGGCGAAATCCATGCCTTGCTGGGCGAGAACGGCGCGGGCAAAAGCACGCTGATGCGCATTCTCTACGGTCTCTACCACGCCGACGAGGGGGAGATCCTGGTCAGCGGCCAGCCGGCTCCCATCAAGTCGCCCAAAGATGCGATTGGCCGGGGCATCGGCATGGTCACGCAGCACTTTGCCCTGGTGCCGCCGTTGACCGTGACCGAAAATATTGTCCTGGGCTACAGCGGCGCGTTCCGGCTGGACCTGAAGGAAGCGCACCGGAAGGTCGGGGCGGCTTCGGCCCAGTACGGCATCGAGGTAGAGCCGACGGCCCTGGTCAAAAATTTATCGGTGGGCCAGCGGCAGCGGGTCGAGATTTTGAAGGCGCTGTACCGCCAGGCCAGGGTACTGATCCTGGACGAGCCGACCGCGGTGCTGGTCCCGCAGGAGGTGGAGCAGCTTTTTGCGACCTTGCAGCATTTACAGCGGAGCGGCCTGTCGGTCATTTTTATCAGCCACAAGCTCAACGAAGTCATGAGCATTACCCAGCAGGTGACGGTGCTGCGCGGCGGCAAGGTCATCGGCACGGTGGCGACCGGCGAGACGACGCCGGCCCAGCTCGCCCGGATGATGGTGGGCCGCGAAACGTTCGGGGTGACGAAAGACCAGCCCGGCGATGGCGAAACGGCCAAGGTTGCGCTGCAACTGGAGGGGGTCGCGGCGCATGATAACCAAGGCCTGCCAGCGCTCAAAGGGATTACTCTGGCCGTCCACGCCGGGGAAATTCTGGGGCTGGCCGGGGTGTCAGGTAACGGGCAGAGCGAGTTGGCCGAGGTTCTGGCCGGGACGCGCCGCTGCAGCGGCGGGCGGGTCAGCGTGGCCGGGCGCGACCTGACGAATGCCGGCCCGGCGGAGATGATGGCCGCCGGGGTGGGCCGGATTCCCGAGGACCGCCACGCCAGCGTGGTCGGCGAGATGACGGTGGCCCAGAACATGGCCCTGGAACACCTGGACAGCTTTGCGCCGGCGGGCTTGCTGAAACGGCGGCAGATCCAGCAGCACGCCGAGAAGTTGATCGCCGCCTACGGGATCAAGGCCGCGCCGGGCGATAAAATCCGCACCCTATCCGGCGGCAATATGCAAAAGGTGATTCTGGCCCGCGTCTTTGAGCAAAACCCCCAGGTGATTGTCGTCGCCCAGCCGACGCGCGGCCTCGACGTGGGCGCGACCGAGTACGTGCGCGGCAAGCTCCTGGAGCAGCGCGACCGGGGCGCGGCCGTTCTGCTCATCTCCGAGGATTTGGACGAGATTTTTGAGCTGTCGGACCGAATCGCCGTGATCTATGAGGGTGAGATTATGGGCATCCTCCCGGCGGCGGAAGCGGATACGGAGCGGCTGGGGTTGTTGATGGCCGGGGTGAGGGGGTAAAGTAACGGTGCTCAGTCAAAAAGAAATCAGAGACCGAGCTTTAGAGTTTGTCCATGAGTGGTCAGGTGCCTCCCGCGAACGTGCTGAGGCCCAGACTTTCTGGAACGAATTTTTTAACATTTTTGGTCTAACCCGCAGACGTGTTGCTTCTTTTGAAGAACCGGTTAAGAAATTGGCTAACAAGGGAGGTTCAATTGATCTTTTTTGGAAAGGGACACTCTTGGTTGAGCACAAATCCAAAGGTCAAGATTTAGCCAAAGCCTACCAGCAAGCACTTGATTATTTTCCTGGCATCAAAGAACAGGACTTGCCCAAGTATGTACTTGTTTCCGACTTCAATAATTTTCGTCTATACGACCTTGATGAAGATAAACACTTTGATTTCACACTGGCTGAATTGCCTGAAAAGGTTCATCTTTTCGGCTTTATTTCCGGTTACAAAAAGCGAACTTACCACGACGAAGATCCTGTAAATATCCAGGTTGCCGAGAAAATGGGTGAATTGCATGACGCCCTACTTGCCAGCGGTTACGAGGGGCATGAATTAGAAATCTTTTTGGTGCGGCTCATTTACTGTTTGTTTGCTGACGACACCGGAATTTTTCCCAAAGATCATTTTGAGTTCTTCATCGAAACCAGAACCAACCCAAATGGCTCTGATACCGGAGCAATCATTGCCACTATTTTTCAAACCCTCAACCGACCAACTCAAAAGCGCCAGACCACGATGGATGAAGAACAACAATTGTTTCCCCATGTCAATGGCTCACTTTTTGGCGAAGCTCTCTCTATTCCATCTTTCAACGCCAAGATGCGCAAAATCCTCTTGGAGTGTTGTTCATTCGATTGGAGCAAAGTGTCACCAGCCATTTTCGGTTCCATGTTCCAGTCGGTGATGGACCCGGAAAAACGGCGCAACCTGGGAGCGCATTACACCTCAGAGAAAAATATTCTAAAAGTGGTGCGCGGCCTGTTTCTGGATGGTCTGCGCCGCGAGTTTGAGGCCTGCCGGCGTGATGCTCGCAAGTTGAGGCAACTGCACGAACGCTTGGCTCGGCTACGTTTTTTCGATCCAGCGTGTGGTTGTGGCAATTTTTTGGTCATAACCTATCGGGAGCTGCGCCGCCTGGAAATTGACATTCTCAAGCAGCTTCGCCAACTTTCGGGGCAGAACGGCTATCAGTTGACCACTGATGTCAGCCTTATCTCCAAAATTGACGTTGACGCCATGTACGGTATCGAACTTGAAGAGTTCCCCGCCCGTATTGCCGAAGTGGCTTTGTGGTTGACCGACCACCAGATGAATATGCAGCTTTCGCAGGAGTTCGGTCTGACGTTCGTCCGGCTACCCTTGCAAAAATCGGCCAACATCAAACACGGCAATGCCTTGCGCCTCGATTGGGCGACTATTGTGCCCAAACCGACTACCAACGGCCAAACAACAACACTTTACATCCTTGGTAATCCACCCTTTGTAGGCAAACAAAACCGATCCGCTGACCAAAATAAAGACATGGAACTTGTTTGCTCAGGAATTAACAATTATGGCATACTCGACTACGTTAGCACCTGGTATGTGAAAACTGTTCAATTCATCAGAAATACCTCTATCAAAACTGCCTTTGTTTCCACCAATTCGATTGTGCAAGGTGAACAGGTAGGCGTTTTATGGTCACACCTTCTGAGCCAGGGAATTAAGATTCACTTCGCCCATCGCACCTTCAAATGGTCTAACGAAGCGCGAGGCAAAGCCGCTGTTTTTTGTGTAATCGTCGGTTTTGCCGTGTTAGACGCTACTTCCAAATATATCTATGATTACGAAACACCTCAAGCCGAGCCGATGGAGATAAGGGCAAAGAATATCAATCCATACTTGATAGATGCCGATGATATTGTCATCTTGAGCCGCAAAAAACCATTGTGTAATGTACCAGAAATCAGCTTTGGCAGTATGCCGAATGACGGCGGCTATTTACTTCTCAATGATGATGAAAAAAATGAATTTTTGCTTAAAGAGCCGAAAGTTGAAAAGTTTATTCACCCGTTTCTTGGTTCACATGAATTTATCAATGGCGAGAGCCGTTGGTGTTTGTGGTTAAGGGATGCTTCATCTTCAGAACTACGCTCAATGCCTGAAGTAATGAAGCGCGTGGAGAACGTAAGAAAGCATCGGTCGGCAAGTCAACGAGGTGCAACTAAAAAATTGGCGGATGTGCCTTACCTGTTTGGAGAAATTCGACAACCCGACTCGGACTATTTGTTAATTCCCGGCGTATCTTCCGAACAACGATATTACATACCCATTGGTTTCCTCTCTAAACACACAATTGCCAGCAATCTAGCCAATACTGTTGCTAACGCCACCCTCTATCACTTTGGGGTCATCACCTCAGCCATGCATATGGCTTGGATGCGTCAAGTCTGTGGTAGGTTAGAGGGGCGCTACCGCTATTCAAACAATATTGTCTACAATAACTTCCCGTGGCCGCTCCAACCCGCTGCCGCCCAAATTCAGCGGATAGAGCATGCGGCCCAAACTGTGTTAGACACGCGGGCCAAGTTCCCCGACGCAACTCTGGCCGATTTGTATGACCCCATCGCCATGCCTAAGGCGTTACTCAACGCGCATAAGGCGCTGGATGCGGCGGTTGATACTTGCTATCGTTCCAGGCCGTTCAAGTCAGAATTGGAGCGGTTGGAATTTCTGTTTGCTTTGTATCGCCAATACACCGAACCGCTGGTACAGGCGATGGAGAAAAGCGCGAAGAAAAGAGCGCGACGATGACCAAGATAACCTTTCCTCGCGCTTTGATTGCGCCACTGCTGGCCGTACCTGCCCGTCACTTCTGGATAGACTATGACGAGCAGGCCGATGTTCTTTACATCAGCTTTCGCAAACCGCAGCAGGCCAATGACAGCGTAATGGAGGAAGAAGACTTCATTTATCATTACCACGACAGCGACGTTGTTGGAATTACTGTGCTAAACGCTTCTGCAAAAGGTTAATGCGCAAAGGTATTGAAATCGAAGAACTGCGCCCCGGCAATGGCCTGACCGCCGAACGAGGCCAGACCGTCACCCTTCGCTACACCGGCTTCTTGAATCACGGGGATAAATTCCAGGAGAACACCACCTGCACTTTTCGGGTGGGCAGCCGGGAGGTGATCTCCGGCCTGGCGCACGGGGTCGAAGGGATGCGGGTGGGCGGCCGGCGGCGGGTGCGAGTCAGCCCGCACCTGGCTTATGGCGCAGCGGGCGTGCTGGGGCTGATCCCGGCGAACGCCGTGCTGATTTTTGAGATTGAACTGTTGGAAGTGAGTAATGATGCGTAATGCGTGATACGTAAGGGCAGGTTTACAATGAACATTTACAGAGCGCGTTGGGCAAAGTCCGCCGCAGTATATGGACGACAATGAGTGAAGACAACCGGCCAGGCAACGAAGAATGATTCTTGTCACCGGCGGCGGCGGATTGATTGGGAGACAGGTCTGCGGGCTGTTAGCGGCCCACGACTACGAGGTCGTCGCCGTTGATCGAAACAGGATCACCGGCCTGCCCTGCCAAACGGTCCAGGGCGATTTGACCAGCCAGGCGTTCCTGGATGAATTATTCCGCAGCTATTCCTTTACAGCCATCGTCCATCTGGCCTCGCTGCTGAACACCGCTTCGCAAAAACAGCCGCAAGAGGCGATGCGGGTGAATATCGGCGGCAGTCTTGGCCTGCTGGAGGCGGCGGTTCAAGCTCAGATCCCAAAATTCATTTACGGCAGTTCCATCAGCGCCTACGGTTCAAAACCTTATGCTCAATACGGCGAAGTGGCGGAATCGGAGCCGGCCTCGCCGGAAAGTGTCTACGGCCTCTGCAAGCGCTACGTTGAAATTGTGGGGGAAAGTTACCGGCAGAAATACGGGATGCAGTTTGTGGCGTTGCGCATTGCCTCGGTCATCAGCCCGGGGGTGATGCAGACCGCCTCGCCGTGGCGCTACGAAATTTTTGAAAAACTGAAGGTAAACCGGCCGGCCCCCATCAACTTCCCTTACCAGGCCAGCCAGAGGTTTCCCCTGATTTATGTGGACGATGTGGCCGAACTTATCAGGAGCTTCGTAGCCGAAACCCGGATAACTTATACAATTTACAACACCCCTGCCGAAAATTGGCGGTTTGGCGAACTGGCGGCCTATATCCAAACGCTCAATAGCAGTATCGAGTTTACTTATGGCTTGACACCGGTGAGCGGTCTGCCGGAGGCAATCAATGGCAGTCGTTTTAGCAATGAATTTGGCTTCAGCCCAATCCCGGTGAAGGAACGTCTACGTCGCTTTCTCGAAGAGGGCAGCAATCAACCTTCGCTGGCCCATCACTTATTATTGTGATGTAGAAGGTTAGTCAGTGACGATATATCGGTACGCAACATTCTGGAATTTTTATGCATCCGAAAACCACGCCAGGCGAACTCAAGCAGAGAATTAAAGATCTGGAAAAAGAAAATCTTGACCTCAAAAACGAAGTCGAGGCTCTGCGGGAGTCCGCCGAAAAATATAAAACGATCTTTGAAACGGCCCCGACCTCAATCCAGGTGGTAGATAGAAACGGGATCATCATCGAGGTCAACCCTTACCATCTTCGGCAAATGGGCCGGGGCAAAACAACAAAACAGGATTATTTGAATCAGTCTATCTTGAGCCGACCCAGTATCGTTCGCGCAGGATTAATCGAAAAATACAAGCGTGTGCTCGCCGGAGAAAAGATGGAGGAGTGGGAAGTTCATTTCCCCATCACCAGCGGCGGCGTCCAAGATGCTTATTCTAACATCAGGGGAGCGCCCATTGTGCGGGATGGGGAAATAATTGGAGCGATTTTTATCTCAGAAGATGTAACACAGCTCAAACAGGACCATGAAGAGTTAATCAGGCATCGCGAAAAACTTGAGGAACTGGTGGCAGCACGGACGCGAGATTTGCAAGAGGCGTATCTCCAATTGCAAGAAGAGAATACAGAGCGCCGCAGAGCCGAAGAAGAAAAAGAGAAAATAATCGTCCAACTTCAAGAAGCCCTGGCCCGAGTCAAAACATTAAGCGGCCTGCTGCCGATTTGCGCTTCGTGCAAAAAAATCCGAGATGATGATGGCTATTGGCATCAGGTTGAAGTTTATATCAGAGACCATGCTGAAGTGGAATTTAGCCACGGCATCTGCCCCGAATGTGTGAAAAAATTGTACCCGGAGTTTTATTCCGGCAGTAAAAAGCAACAATCTTGAATCGTGCTTGAGGAGAAAGATGGATGAGCCTGAAAATTGAGCGTCTCCCGGCGCCGGTGTGGGTGCGCCCGCTCATTCCGGTGGCGGCCATCATTGTGACGTTTTTGCTGACGGCCACGCTGGTGCTGCTGGTCAGGGCTAACCCGCTGGAAGCCTACTATTACTTCCTGATTGACCCGCTCTCCAGCCGGGTCAGCGCCATCGAGGTCCTGGTCAAGGCCACGCCCCTGCTGCTGACCGGCGCCGCCGTAACCTTTGCTTTTGCCGGCGGTTACTGGAATATCGGCGCGGAGGGACAGCTCTACGCCGGAGCCGTCGCCGCGACGGCGGTTGGCTTGCAGGTGCATGGCCTCTCGCCCTGGCTGGCCATTCCGGCTATGCTGGTCGGGGGCTTTGCAGCGGGGATGCTCTGGGCCTTAATCCCGGCTTTAATGAAGATCAAATTAGCCATTGACGAAGTGGTGACGACCTTATTACTCAATTCGGTGGCCCTGTTCGTCGTCAGCTTCCTGCTCAACGGCCTCTGGCGCAATCCCATCTCGCAGTGGCCGCAGTCCCCGGAGATTGCCCCGGCGGCGATTTTCCCCAAGCTCATTCCGCGCTCCCGGCTGCACCTGGGCTTCATCCTGGCAGTCATTATTATTGTCGTGCTGTGGTTTGTGCTGACCCGCACCGCCTTTGGCATGCGCATGCGGGCGGTTGGCCTGGGGCCGGAGGCGGCCCGTTTTGCCGGGATCAACGTGGGCCGGACGATGCTCATCTCGGCCCTGGTCAGCGGCGGTATCGCCGGGCTGGCCGGCGTCAGCGAGGTGGCTGGGATTCATTATCACCTGATTGACGCCATCTCGCCGGGTTACGGCTACACCGGCATCATCATCGCTACCCTGGGCACGTTGAATGCCTGGGGCGTCGCCCTGGCGGCGCTGTTCATCGGCCTGATTGACACCGGCGCGCAAACGGTCAGCCGGGCGCTGGGTGTGCCTGCTTATCTGGGCGACGTGATCCAGGCGGCACTGTTGTTAGTCACGCTGGGGATGCTGCTGCTGCAGGGATACCGGGTTCGCTGGAGAAGGAACTGAGGAGATAAAGTTTCCTGATTCTATATGTCATTTCGAGCGACAGCGAGAAATCCTTACCGAGTCTCGGGGGATTTCTCCCTTCGGTCGAAATGACATGCGGGAAATAATTCTTTCACAGACCCCTAATTCCTACTCTTCCTGAAATTGGTGATTGACCTATGGATCTCACTTTATTCCTAACCTTCCTCGTTGGCCTCATTGCCGCGACACTGCGGGTGGCGACGCCGCTGGTTTACGCGACTATTGGCGAAGTTTATACCGAACGCGCCGGGATTTTGAACTTGGGCATCGAAGGGATTATGTTCTTGGGCGCGTTTATTGGCTTTGCCGTCGCCTACAAAGCTCATGAGGCCGGACTGGGCGGCTATTTGTGGCTGGGGCTGCTGGGGGCGCTGCTAAGCGGCGTCGTGATGAGCCTGCTGATGGGCTTTTTCAGCGTCACGTTGGGGGTCAACCAGCACGTCTCCGGGCTGGGGATCACCTTGCTGAGTATGGGGCTGTCGCTGTTTGGCTTCCGGCTGGTTTTCGGCGAGAGTTCCGTCCTGCCTTCCATTGACCCGTTTGCCCAATTCTCCATCTTTGGCAACCTGCCGCTGCTCGGCCCGATTTTTAACCAATACCTGCTGACTTATTTTGCCTTCATCGTCCTCGTCCCGCTGGCCTGGTGGATTTTGTATCACACCAGTTTTGGATTGCAACTACGCTCCGTAGGCGAGAATCCCGAAGCCGCCGATGCCGCCGGGGTCAATGTGTTTCGCACCCGTTACCTGGCCCTGGTCATCGGCGGGGCGTTGATGGCCGTTGGCGGGGCGTTTCTGTCGCTAGCCCAGTTGGGCGCGTTTTCGCCGGGGATTATCGCCGGGCGGGGCTGGGTTTGCATCGCCCTGGTCATCTTTGCCAACTGGAATCCGGTGCGGGCCATGTGGGGGGCGCTCCTTTTTGGCGGGGTCGCCGCCTTGCAGCTTCGCCTGCAAACCACCGGCCTGGATTTACCCTACGAGGTTTTTCTGGCCCTGCCCTATCTGGCCACGATTATCGCCCTGGCCATCGCCGGACGCAACGCAGCCTATCCGGGGGCGTATCTCAAGCCCTATCGGCGGGAGTAACAGGATTTTCGATTTACGATTTTCGATTTGTGATTGAGATCATATTTTAACCAAGGGAGGATTTTTATGGACGAATTCATGCAAGCCGCCATCGAAGAAGCCAGCCAAGGGCTGGCCGAGGGCGGTATTCCCATCGGCTCGGTGCTGGTCATTGACGGCAAAATTGTCGGGCGGGGACACAACCGCCGGGTCCAGAAAGGCAGCGCCATTTTGCACGCCGAGATGGACTGCCTGGAAAATGCCGGCCGGCTCACGGCCAAAGATTATCAGCGCGCCGTTTTGTATTCCACCCTCTCACCGTGCGATATGTGCAGCGGCACGGCCCTGCTCTACAAAATCCCCAAAATTGTCATCGGCGAGAATCAAACCTTTCAAGGACCGGAAGATTATGTCCGCTCGCGGGGCGTGGAGCTGGTCATCTTGAACAACGAGGCGTGCATCCAGTTGATGCGCGATTTCATCGCCGCGCGGCCGGAGTTGTGGAACGAGGATATCGGGGAAGATTAGACAAATTATCTTGTTCCCAAACTGAGTTTGGGAACAAGATTCACGA
Source organism: Chloroflexota bacterium (assembly GCA_016860845.1). The sequence continues at coordinate 102,362 of BOKF01000008.1, read as the reverse complement.
GAGATGAAAATTTTAATAACATCAGAACTTACGTGGTGAGTAGAAAGGCCCTCCCTAAATCCCTCCCAAAGGGAGGGACTTAAGCTAATTCTCCCCCCTGTGGGGGGAGCTAGAGGGGGGCAAATCCTTCAACTGCGTAATTCCTGAACATTAAAGAGTTGTTCATTTTGTAGCAAAACTTTGCATACTGAAACTCTTGAGTAAAATAACAAGCTTGTGACCGCAAAAACTCAACCTGCCTGGCTTCGATTTAGTTTAATAGCAACCTTGACCGGCAGCCTGGGCTTCATCCTCTGGAAAACTCTACGGTATAGCTACCGGCTAGCCCGGAGGCCGGCGCTGGCCTCCCATCCCCTGCCTGCCGACATCGCCAACCACCAAACGGTTGAGGCCAAAGCCTTGCTCATTGCTTCGGCCAACTTGCGGGCCGGGATTGAAAAACGCCGTCTGCCCGACGGTCAGGAAAAACTGGTTCTGTGCGCCGGGCTGCGCAATTTCCGTGAGCCGTGGGCGCGTGATCTGGGCTTTGCCAGTTTCGGCCTGGTCGAGCTGAGCGAATTTCAGGCTGCCCGCGAGGCGCTGGAAGTCTTTTTAATCAACCAACGGCTTTCCGGCCAATTTCCGGTCAAAGTTCATTCTACAACGGTGCTGGATCGCTACCTGCACTCGCTGTTCAAGCGCGAGCAGCCGGTTGATGCGCCCCTTCGCCCCAAGTACATCACCGCCCATAACACGATCTCGCTGGATGGCAACGCTCTGCTGGTGATCGCTGTGCTTAACTATGCCGCCCGCTCCGGCGACGCCGAATTTGGACGCCAGCATTGGCCGGCGCTTAAGCGAGCGATCGCCTGGCTGGAAACCCATGCCCTGGAAGCGGACGGGCTGCTGCACCAGGCGCCCTTCACCGACTGGGCCGACAGCATCGCCCGGCAGGGGCGAGTCTTGTATACCAATGTTGTCTATTGGAAAGCCCTGGCCGAGTTAGCCCTGACAGCTCCCCTCTATGGAGAACCGGGGGACGAGACCCACTTTACCGCCAAAGCCAGGCAGCTTAAGCAGGCCATCAATGACCATTTCTGGCGGGAGGAGCTGGGTTATTTTGTCACCAACCACATCTTCGACAATTTGAGCAGCAGCGGCAATTTGCTGGCCATTGCCTGGGGTTTGACCACTCCGGCCCAGGCTCACGCCATTTTGGACAACATGGCCCGCTTCAGAATGGCCGAGCCGGTCCCGACTCAGGTGGTCCATCGAGCTTATCCCAGCAAATTTATCGCTTGGGAAAATCGCCTGGGGGGGTTGGCCCACTATCACACCAGCGCGGCCTGGCTGTGGTTGGGGGGGTGGCACGTTATTGCTCTGGCCCGGATGGAGCGCCTGGCAGAAGCAGAGGCGTTACTTTACCGCATCTCTAAGGTTATTGTCCGCGATGGCGCCGTCCACGAAGTTTATACGTCCGACGGCAAGTACCTCTCCACCTTCTGGTACACTTCAGAAGCGCCGCTCACCTGGAGTGCCGGCATGGTCGTGCACGCCTACCAGGTCTATCAGCGGCATCTTCAGGGAGTCCCCATCAGCCCAAAACAAGCCCTATAACCGCGTCTCCTCGGCCGTCCACCCTATCTGTTCCAACGGGGAAGTTCCGCTTTCGGCCACGCGAGGATGAGGAATTTCGACCTCCAACAGCAGGCCGCCGCCCGCCTGGTTTTGCAGTTTCAACCGCCCGCCGAGCAGAGTAACCCGCTCGCTGATGCCGAGCAGACCGTAATGCCCACTGGCCGACAGGTGGGCCAGGTCAAAGCGATGGTTGAGGCCCTGCCCATCATCGGCCAGAGCGATCAACAGGGTGCGGGGTGAAGTGTGTTTCAAACAAATTTGAACGGCGCTCGCCTGGGCATGTTTGCGGATATTGCTCAAGCCTTCCTGGACAATGCGAAAGATAGACAGTTCGGTCGGCTCCGGCAAACGGCCCAGGTTGGGGTCCAATTCCAGATTAACCGCGATGCCGGTCCGCTCGCTCCAATCACGGGTGTAGGAGCGCAGGGCCGCGCCCAGGCCCAGGCTGTCAATCGTGGGCGGGCGCAGATTACCACAAATCCGGCGCAAGTCATCTACCAACATTCGGATACTGTCCCGAATATCGGCGATTTCATCTTGCAGCAACTCAGTCACAACCTCATCGGCCCCTACATCTTCCAGGCGATAGTTGATGGAGAGTAAATCCTGAATGACCTGGTCGTGAATTTCACGGGCCAGGTGCTTGCGTTCCTGCTCTCGTTCGGTCAGCAGGCGGCGCTGCGCGTCTTGTAAGGCCAGGTTGGCCCGGTCCAAGGCATTCACCTGGGTGGCTAATTGGTCAATCAGTTGTTGGTTCAGGTTATCCTGAGCGGCCAAATCTCGCTCCAACAACTGCTGTTGATGGTAGAGGTACTCGGCCTGCTGCCTGGCCCGATAGTAACTATCCAAGGCCCAGATCGCCGGAGTCAGTTGTTGGCGGTCCGTAGTGCCGACCAGGGCGGCCACCACTTCTTCGCGGGTCACTTCGTCGGTGCGGTAATTAGCCACCCAATGACCCTGCCGCAGCACGATAATCCGGTCGGTCACGGCAAAGAGGTGGTCCAGGCTGTTGCTGCAAAAGATGACTGCGATCCCCTGCTGCTGCCAGCTCTGGATCAACGACAGCAGTTTCTGCTGGTAAGAGTAGCTCAACAGGACGGTTGGCTCGTCAATGATAATAAGTTTGGCCGGGCGGGTCATGGTGCGGGCAATGGCAATCATCTGCCGTTTTTCGCTTGACAAATTAGCTACTTTTTCATGCAGGGAGTTAAACGGCATATCCAGTTGGCGCAGGATACGCGCCGACTCCTTATCCATCCAGCGGCGGTTGGGCACCTTCCACCAATGAACGACGTTCGGCCAGCCAATCTCGCTGCCCAGGAAGATATTGCTGGTAATGTCGAGCTGGTCGGCCAGGTCTGGCTTCTGGTGGATCACTTCAATGCCCAGGGCGCGGGCCGGGAAAGGCCACTCCAACTGTTGGCCGGCAAAGTAGATTTCGCCCTCGCTGGGAGGATACAGGCCGGCCAAGAGCATGGTCAGCACCGTTTTGCCGGAACCGCTGCGTGCAGCCAGGCCGACCACTTCCCCCGGAACAATCTCAAAACTGACCTGCTGCACGGCCAGCAAGTTGCCAAAGTTTTTGGATAGATTGACGACCTTTAAGAGTGGATTCATTCTAAATTTTTACGTCGCTGCCAATAATCAAAGAGAATCGCCACGAGGATCATGGCCCCGATGGCCACGGCTTGCCAGTAAGCCGAAAAGCCCAATAAGACCAGGCCGTTGCGCGTGACCTGCATCAGAACTGCCCCCAGGAGCACCCCCACCACGCTGCCCTGTCTGCCGAACAGGCTGGTTCCGCCGATGACGACGGCGGCAATCACATCAAGCTCATAACCTAACGCCGCCGTCGGAGCGGCGACCCCCAACCGGGCGGTCATCAACAGGCCACCTACCGCCGCCAACAAGCCGCACAACGTGTAAACCAATATTCTGATGCGGACCACATTGACCCCCGAAACCAGCAAGGCGCGCTCGCTGCTCCCCAGGGTGTAGATATAACGCCCCAGGACCGTCTGGCCGAGCAACAGGCTCACCAAAACAGTCAACCCTAACATAATCAGAACCGGCAGGGGAATGGCCCACGTCCACACGGGCAGTTTATAAACACCCAGCATGCCAAAACCGGGAGGAAGGTCGCGGACCGGCCAGCCGCCGGTCAAGCCAAAGGCCAATCCGCGGGCAATGCTCATCGTGCCCAGGGTAATAATATAGGACGGCAGTTTGACCCGTCCCACCAGGAGGCCATTGACCCAGCCCGCAGCTCCCCCGGTTAGAAGGCCGGCGCCGATGGCCAATGGGACGGGTATGCCGGCCTGCAAACACAAAGCGCTGATCAGCCCGGCGAGAGCCATCACCGCCCCCACCGACAGGTCCACCCCCCCGATGATAATGACCATACTTTCCCCAAACGCCGCAATGGCAATCCACGAACAGGCCCGGGCCACATTAAACAAATTATTGCTGGTCAAAAAGGTGCGGGTGTTCAGGCTTAAAAAGGCGCTCACCAGTAACAACAGGATCAATACGGACAAATACCGGTGTTCAACCAGCATGCGCCGGTACCACCGGCCTACCCCATTGGCCCAGGCCAACCGCCGGCCGGGAGTTGATAAAGATGCCGCTTGCTCACTCATCAGGTTCTCACCCCACCAAATCATCAATTACCTGGCGCAATACCGTCGCGTCAAGGTCCTTTTTATCCAGAAATGCTACGGCCCCGGCTTCCAAACCTCGCCGGTGAAATTCACGGTCAGGATAAGCGCTAATCAAAACGATCCGCGAGAGGGGCGATAAGGTTTTGATCCGGCGAGCGCAATGAATTCCATCCTCATCGCCCAGGACAACGTCCACCAGGACCAACTGCGGGGAAATCTGTTCGGCTAAATGAGTTGCTTCTCTTATATTCTCAGCCTCATAAATCATGGCCTGAGCGCACACTCGGCCAACCATCCGCCGCAATTGGTTGCGATAACGAGCATTATCGTCCACCAAAAGCATGGTGATCTGTTCTGCCTCGAGAAAACGATCAGTTGTCGGTTCGCTCCCCGCCTGTTGGCCGGACAAAGCCAACAATTCGGGATGCTGATTTACATAATTGGCGGCTTCCAGGCGACTCTGCACATTGAGCTGCCGATAGAGACGCGTGAGATGATTTTCCACAGTTTTAACGCTCAAGTTCATGCGCCGGGCGATGGCATGGTTGTCAAAACCCTGGTGGAGCAAGTGCAGCAAGTCACGTTGGCGCGGGGTCAAGGAGAGAGCCAGGTGGGTAGGTGGGCCGCCCTGGACCAGTTTATCAACCAGGCGGCTGCTAATCCACTTTTCTCCCGCCAAAACCCGGCGAACTGCCAGACGCAAGTCGCTCAAGGGCTGATCTTTGAGGTGATAACCGTCAACGCCGGCGCTCAATAATCCTTGCACGTAAACCCGATCATCATAAGCGCTCACCACCAAAATCTTCATCACCGGGTACATCGTCCGAATCTGGTGAATGGCAGAAAACGGCTCAAAACTGGGCATCGTCACATCAAGGAGGAGGCAATCAGGATGAACCTGAGCCAGCGCCGTAAAAAGGGTCGGGCCATCCGCCACCTCGCCGACCACTTCCAGGTCCGGCAGCTCGCGCAAGGCATTGCGAATGCCGGCGCAAACAACGGCATGATCGTCTGCCAACAAAACACGTGTCGTACTCATCGTTCAAATTATACCACTATTAGCCCATCATGCCCATCCCTTAATTTGGGTCGAAATAGGGGGATTTCCCCTATCGTTGGGGGGGAGTAAATTTACTGTAAATAGCCCCCTGCTTGTGTTATAATAGATAACGATTGATTCAAAGTAGAGGGAGACTATACTGCCCCAAGCGATGGTTTCCGTATTGCATTCCAAGGAGGTGATGCATTCCCCACAGATGAACAATGATGCCCCACCCAAGCCATTCCGGCTCAAATTTTACCCATAAACCATTTTAAAGGAGGACAAAATCAGTATGAAAACTAAGTTATGGTTTGTATTGGCTTTGTTGGTTATCCTGGCGACAATTGCGCCTCAGCCGACTCAGGCCTCCAGGCTTGCTCAGACAGGCTTTGACAAGGACAAAATCCTGGAAGACGGCAAGATCACCATTGCCTGGATTCCCAAAGCGTTGAACAACCCTGTCTTTGAAATCGGCCGGGTCGGCGCGGAAACCAAGGCCGCCGAACTGACCGCAGCCGGTCCGTACGAGGTCGAGATCAACTACACTGCCTCGGTCGCCTCTGACGCGGCGGAACAGGCCCGCGTCATCGAAGACGCCATTGCCTCAGGCGTAGAAGCCATCGGCGTTTCCTGCAACGACCCCACCGGCTGTATTGATCCGATCAACAAAGCGGTTGAGGCCGGCATTCCGGTAATGACCTGGGACTCTGACTCGCCTGACAGCGGCCGCTTCACCTACCTCGGCGTGGACAACTACGAGGGTGGTAAAGCTGCGGCTGACCTGATGAAGAGGGCTTTGCCGGATGGCGGAAAGGTAGCGCTGCTGACCGGCGTGCCTGGCGCGTTCAACCTCGAAGAGCGCATCCGTGGCTTCACGGACGGCGTCGAGGGCACCAACATCGAAATCGTGGCGACCGTTGCCTGCGACGACGACATCAACAAGGGCGTCCAGGTGGTCGAGGAGACGATGCAGGCCAATCCCGACCTCAACGGCTGGTTCTTTGTCGGCCTGTGGCCGCTCTTCGCCGAGCGCGGCTCGATGCCGCTGTGGGAAGAAGCCTCTCTGGCCGGGATGAAGACCGTCGCCTTCGACACCCTGCCGGTGGAGTTGGATTATCTGAAGGAAGGTCTCCTTTACGGACTGGTCGGCCAGAAGTACTGGGGCTGGGGCTATGACACCACCCAGATGATCTACGACGCCATCGTTGAAGGTAAAACCTTTGAGTCCTTCACCAACTCCGGTATGGACATCGTCGGCCCCAACAACGTTGACGTGATGGCCCAAGCCTGGGCAACCAACGATTTCACCAAGCCGCTGCCGCCGGCGTTCCCCATTTTTGACAAGGACAAAATCCTGGAAGACGGCAAGATCACCATTGCCTGGATTCCCAAGGCGTTGAACAACCCTGTCTTTGAAGTCGGCCGGGTTGGCGCCGAGACCAAGGCCGCCGAACTGACCGAAGCCGGCCCGTATGAGGTCGAGATCAACTACACCGCCTCGGTCGCTTCCGACGCGGCGGAACAGGCCCGCGTCATCGAAGACGCCATTGCCTCAGGCGTAGAAGCCATCGGCGTCTCCTGCAACGACCCCACCGGCTGTATTGATCCGATCCAGAAGGCTCAGGAGGCCGGCATTCCGGTAATGACCTGGGACTCTGACTCACCTGACAGCGGCCGCTTCACCTACCTCGGCGTGGACAACTACCAGGGTGGTAAAGCTGCGGCCAGATTGATGAAGAAGGCCCTGCCCGACGGCGGCAAAGTGGCGCTGCTGACCGGCGTGCCCGGCGCGTTCAACCTCGAAGAGCGCATCCGCGGCTTCAAGGATGGCGTTGAGGGGACCAACATCGAGGTTGTGGCCACCGTTGCCTGCGATGACGACATCAACAAGGGTGTCCAGGTCGTCGAGGAGACGATGCAGGCCAATCCCGATCTCAACGGCTGGTTCTTTGTCGGCCTGTGGCCGCTCTTCGCCGAGCGCGGCTCGATGCCGCTGTGGGAAGAAGCAAGCATGGCTGGCAACCTCAAAACTGTGGCTTTCGACACCCTGCCAGTCGAACTCGACTATCTGAAGGAAGGTCTCCTTTACGGCCTGGTCGGCCAGAAGTACTGGGGCTGGGGCTATGACACCACCCAGATGATCTACGACCATATCGTCAACGGCCAGCAGTTTGACTCCTTCACCAACTCCGGGATGGACATCGTCGGCCCGGGCAATGTGGATGTGATGTCTGAAGCCTGGGCAAATAACGACTTCACCAAGCCGCTGCCGCTGGGCTTCCCGACTTTCGACAAGGACAAAATCCTGGAAGACGGCAAGATCACCATTGCCTGGATTCCCAAGGCGTTGAACAACCCTGTCTTTGAAGTCGGCCGGGTTGGCGCGGAAACCAAAGCCGCCGAACTGACCGAAGCCGGCCCGTATGAGGTCGAGATCAACTACACCGCCTCGGTCGCTTCCGACGCGGCGGAACAGGCCCGCGTCATCGAAGACGCCATTGCCTCAGGAGTAGAAGCCATCGGCGTCTCCTGCAACGACCCCACCGCCTGCGTGGACCCGATCAATAATGCCATTGACGCTGGCATTCCGGTGATGACTTGGGACTCTGATTCGCCCGACAGTGATCGCTTCACCTACCTGGGTGTGGACAACTATGAGGGCGGGAAGGCTGCCGCCGAACTGATGATCCAAGCCCTGCCCGACGGCGGGAAGGTGGCGCTGCTGACCGGCGTGCCTGGCGCGTTCAACCTCGAAGAGCGCATCCGCGGCTTCAAGGATGGCGTTGCCGGCACCAACATCGAGGTTGTCGCTACCGTCGCCTGCGATGACGACATCAACAAGGGTGTCCAGGTGGTCGAGGAGACGATGCAGGCCAACCCCGACCTCAACGGCTGGTTCTTTGTCGGCCTGTGGCCGCTCTTCGCCGAGCGCGGCTCGATGCCGCTGTGGGAAGAAGCGGCTGCCTCCGGCAACCTCAAAACCGTCGCCTTCGACACTCTGCCGGTGGAGTTGGATTATCTGAAGGAAGGGCTGCTCTACGGCCTGGTCGGCCAGAAGTACTGGGGCTGGGGCTATGACACCACCCAGATGATCTATGACACCATCGTGGATGGCAAGCAGTTCGAGCCTTTCACCAACTCCGGTATGGACATTGTCGGCCCCAATAACGTTGACGTGATGTCTGAAGCCTGGGCGAACAATGATTTCACCAAAGAGTTACCGCCGGCATTTGAGTAAGCCGGTTTAAGGGGCAGGTGGTTGAAGCCTGCTCCTGATCTTCGTCTTGCGTGTTGCGTTAGAATGAACACCTACGCAACACGCAAGACGCACCCCGATAGACACAAAGGCGTGAGGAGTCAACCTTGAACACAACCCCATTACTGGAAATGCGCGGCGTTTCTAAAGCCTTTCCCGGCGTGCAGGCGCTGGATAACGTAGATTTTGAAGTATACCCTGGCGAGGTAGTGGCCTTACTCGGTGAGAACGGCGCGGGCAAATCTACCTTGATGAAGATTTTGTCCGGAGCCTATCATATGGATCAGGGCGAAATTCGCCTGCGTGGGGAGAAGGTCACGCCGCAAAACCCGCACCACGCCCAGGAATTGGGCATCTCGATCATTTATCAAGAATTCAATTTGACGCCCAACCAGAGCGTCGCTACCAATATTTTTCTGGGCCGCGAACCCAAAGAGCAAGGCCCAGGCCGACTGTTCCAATTTGTTGACCGCCATTATATGCGCCGGGAGGCGGTCAAGCTGCTGGCGCGAGTTGGCGCGCGCTTTTCACCCGATGCGCTGGTGCGTGATCTGTCGGTCGCCGAGCAACAGATGGTCGAGATTGCCAAAGCCCTGGCCGAAAAAGCCGAGGTAATTATCATGGACGAACCGACCTCGGCGCTGGGCGAAGAGGAAGTCGTGGTGCTCTTTGACATCATCAAGTCGTTGAAAGAACAGGGATTGGCGATCATTTTCATCACGCACCGTATGGAAGAAGTATTCCGCGTCACCGACCGGATTATCATTTTCCGTGATGGACGGCGTGTTGGCGGGATGCCGATTGGCGAAGCAACCACCGAAAAGATAATTGCGCTTATGGTCGGCCGTCCACTGGAAGAAGTCTTTCAACATAGTGATGGTCAAAAGGGCGATGTAGTTTTGGAAGTGCGGGGCCTGACCCGGCACGGGGTGATCGAGGATGTTAGCTTTGCCCTGCGCCGTGGCGAGATTCTGGGGCTGGCCGGGTTGGTAGGCGCGGGCCGGACCGAAACAGTACGGGCCATTTTTGGGGCCGACCCGCTGGACGCGGGAGAAATTTTAATTGACGGTAAACGGGTCAATATTGACTCCCCAGAGGCAGCGGTGAGAGCCGGGCTAGCCCTGGTCCCAGAAAGCCGCCAGATACAGGGGTTGATGCTCATTCACAGCGTCGAGCGCAATATCGCCGTTCCTAATCTGGACTGGCTGTTCCCCAATCGCCTGGTTGACCTGCAAAAAACGCGCGCCCTGGGCCAACAATATGTGGACCGGCTGAACATCCGCACCCCTGGCCTGGCCCAGAAAGTGATGTTTCTGTCCGGCGGCAACCAGCAGAAAGTGGTGCTGGCCAAGTGGCTGGCGGCCAACCCGAAAGTATTGATTCTGGACGAGCCGACCCGGGGCATTGACGTAGGGGCTAAGGCCGAAGTTCATGGGATTATGAACAATCTGGCGTTACAAGGTATCGGCATTATAATGATTTCCTCAGAAATGCCCGAGGTGCTAGCTATGAGCGACCGGATCGTAGTCATGTGCGAAGGCCGGGTGTCGGGCATTTTAGACCGGGCTGAGGCCACCCAGGAACGGATTATGGCTTATGCCAGCGGTCATGTGGCCGAGCAAGTCTGAGTGAAGAATATCTATAAAAAGAAGGGGCTAGAGTCGAATGTCTTCTACCGCTAAATCATCAGCTATCAGCCGTGATGGCGCAACAACGGGCGGAACACGCTTGCGCCGCATCTTTCAAGCTCAGGAAATCGGCATTTTTCTGGTTTTACTTTTAATGGGCGCTGTCCTGGCCTGGCAAACCGAGGGCAAATTTTTAGACATCAACCGCAACCTGTTCAATGTCCTGCGGGCCTTTTCCTGGATTGCGATCAGCGCCTTTGGGCAGATTCTGGTCATTATCACCGCCGGAATTGATCTCTCGGTCGGTTCGACCATGGCCCTGGCCGGTATGCTGGCTGCCCTGGCAATGACCTCCTGGGGCTTGCCGGTTGTGCCGGGGGTGATCGTTGGCCTGCTGACCGGGGTGGCGATCGGCCTGCTGAACGGCTTGTTGATCAGCAAGGCCAAGCTGCCGCCCTTTATCGCCACCCTGGGCCTGATGAGCATTGCCCGCGGTATCTGTTACGGCGTGGCGAAAGGGCAGCCGGTTCGTGGCTTACCCAAAGAGTTTAATCTTCTGGGGCAGTATGACTTGCCAGTGTTCGGTTTCGGCGTGCCGCTGCCGGTCATTGTGATGTTTGTTCTGGCCATCATCATGTCGCTGTTTCTCACCCGGACCGTCTGGGGTTATCGCATCTATGCGCTGGGCGGCAATGAGCAGGCGGCGGGTCTATCCGGCATCAACACGGGCCGCATCAAAATCCTGGTCTACACCCTGTGCGGTTTGCTCACGGCCCTGGGCGGCCTGCTGATGACGGCTCGCCTGGGGGTAGCGGCGCCTACGGCTGCGTTGGGTTACGAGTTGGATGTGATTGCCGCCGTGGTAATTGGCGGGACCAGCCTGGCCGGCGGGGAAGGCACTATCCTGGGCGTGCTCATCGGCGCAGCCATCATGCAGGTGCTTCGCAACGGCCTGGTGCTGCTGGGCTTTGACCCTTACTGGCAGCCAGCGGCGATTGGCATGGTCATTATTTTGGCTATCACGCTGGATCAACTACGTAAACGGCGATAACCTAATAGCCTATTTCTTAAGAAGATTTTATGACGACAATTTCAGAACAAATTATTTATATTGCCCGCTACATGTTTGAGCAGCGGCTGACAGATCTGGCCGGCGGCAACATCAGCGTCCGCGACGGCGACCAAATCCATATCTCGGCGCGTTTCAGCGGCAGCAAAAAACACTGGCGGCTCAGTGACGAAGATATTATCTCCGGCGACATCTCGACCGATGCGGTGTTAGAACACCCCCGCTTCTCGCGCGAGGGCCGGGCCCATTTGGCCATCTACCGGACCTTCGCCGATGTCGGCGCGGTAATCCACGCCCACCCTTTTCATATTCTGCCGTTCTGCGCTGCCGGACGGGCGATGGAGCCGGTGCTGGAACAAACTCAAAAATTCGGCGTGACCCCCATCGCGCCTTATGCGCCGGCTCACAGTCCCCAGTTGGCGGAAAACATCGTGGCCGGACTGCGCGGCCGAGAAGAAGCCATCCGCAAGCAGGCGGCGGCCGTCCTGGCGGACCGGCACGGCATCTTTGTGGCCGGCAAAGACCTCTTGGCTACCGTTGATGCCCTGGAACGGCTCGACTGGAACGCCTGGTGCATTTTAGCGCAATCCTCACTGCCCCCAACCCCAGTGGCGCGCTGATGGCGCCGGTCACGCCCTATCTCAATCATGCAGATAATCTTCACAGATGCAGAACCTTCGGACCTGGATACGCTGCTCCCCTTTGCCCAAGAATTTAATCAAGAAGATCATCACCCGTTCGACGAAGCGGTGATACAGGCCGGATTGGCCGGCCTGTTGGGTGATCGAGCAGCGGGCCGGGCCTGGCTTATCCGTGACGGAACTGAGGCAGTAGGCTATCTGGTCTTAACCTTGGGTTACCGCCTGGCCTATGGCCGCTACGCGTTTATTGACGAAATTTATGTCCGCCCCGATTATCGGAGCCGGGGTATTGGCCGCCGGGCTATTGCTTTTGCCGAGGAAATGTGCCGCATGTTGGGGGTCAAGGCGCTGCATCTTGAGGTGGAACGGGAGAACACCAAAGCCCACGCCCTGTATCTGGCAGTAGGTTTTAGAGATGATAACCATTACCTGATGACCTGTTGGCTGGCCGACGCTCACAGTCACAGCAGCGATCCGGCTGAAGTTACCTTTAAACCAGCCCGGAATTCAGATATCGAATTACTCATCGGGCTGCGGCAAGAAGCAGGCGCGGAAGGTCAGGCGAACAGTCGAACTTCCCTGGGCCAGGTGGTCGGCGACAACGGGCTGGGGTGGATCTGGCTGGTCGAAGCCCTTGATCAGCCGGTTGGATATATGGCGGTCACGTTTAGTTACAGCCTGGAATTTCACGGGCGGGACGCCTTGCTGGACGAGCTGTATTTACGCCCCTCCGCCCAGGCGTTCGCCAGGCCAAGCCTCAGGTTTGCCCAGGCGCAGTGCCAGGCTTTAGGAGTGAATGCCCTGCATGTCGAGATGGAACGGGCCAACGCTCCGGCGCAGAGCCTCTACCGGGCGGCAGGGTTTGTGGACGATAATAGCTACTTGATGACAAAGTGGCTTCTGCAATGAGACATGAGACGTGATGTACTAGCGATCACTCTCCGCGGGGGCAAAGAAGACAAGGATCTTCAAATCTTCGCTGATCGAGTGAAAGTAATGCTCAATTTTGGCAGCAACAAAAACTACCGTGCCTGGCTCCACCGACCGCTCTTCCCCATCCACCCGAATGTAGCCGCGACCCTCGACTACATAGTAAACCTCATCTTCGGTATGGGGCTGCTGGGGATCAACTCCGCCCGCCGGCAGGCTGTATATGCCCACGCTGAGGGTTGGAACCCGCAAAAACTCCAGGTAGGATTTTCCTGAACGTTGTTGTTCAATAATCAATTGCGAAATTTCAAAAGCATTCATGTCTATCTCCAATAACGAGGATGGATTTTAGATCAGTCTATCCACTCGGGTCGCTCCCTCGGCGATAGCGGGATGCAGTATACCATTGAATACCAGTTTTGACCAACCGTTAAAGCCCTCCTCACTTGCTTGCCATTTCCACCACGGCCAACTACAATTCAGGAAAGGAGCAAGCCAATGACTCCACCCGTTTCGAGTGAAATAGGAGCGCCCGCCCGGAAGTTCCTCACCGCCGAATGGCGCTACCTGGCCATGCTCAATTACGAGATTGACCCGGCCTGTCTGTTATCTTATGTGCCCAACGGCACAGAATTGGATAGCTGGAAGGGTAAAACTTTCGTCAGCATGGTCGGTTTTTTATTTCTCAATACCAGGATATTGGGGTGGTCCATTCCTTTTCATCGCAGCTTTGAGGAGATTAATTTACGCTTTTATGTCCGCCGCTTAGGCCCGGAAGGCTGGCGGCGGGGGGTCGTTTTTATTAAGGAAATTGTGCCCAGAGCCGCTATCGCCGGGGTGGCTCGCCGGGTATACAACGAGAATTATGTCGCTTTGCCTATGCGGCACGAGGTTACCGCCAGCTTTGCGCCGCCATCCCTGGTGGTTGACTATAGCTGGCGCTTTAAGGAAAAGTGGAATCAACTCCAGGTACGAACCAAAGGGGATCTACAGCCCATTGTTTCCGGTTCGGAAGAAGAATTTATTACCGAGCATTACTGGGGCTACGCGGCTCAACGCGACGGCGGCTGCGTGGAATACCAGGTGGAACATCCACGCTGGCGAATTTGGCAGGTGGGTGAAAGTGTTTTGGACTGTGATGTGTCAGGGTTGTATGGCGATGTGTTTGTTGAGAGCCTGCAGGCTGCACCCACCTCGGCTTTTCTGGCCGAAGGGTCAGCAGTGGTGGTTCGTCGAGGGGTTAAACTTTAGCGGCCAAACCGGAGTGAGATATGGTAGGGAAAAATAAAGGCCGTCTAGTCATCAATGAGACCGCTAAAAAGAGTATTAAAGTCAAAGCTCAGGCGCGCTATAGGCGTGTGAACCGGCTGAGCCAGGGTATTTTAGGAATTGTCGTTGACGCGTTCCGTGGTTTTCTGCATGCCCGCGCCCTCGAAGGGGCCGCTGCCATCGCTTACTATGCCTTGTTTTCGCTTTTTCCTCTTCTCTTTTTCCTGGTGGCCGTCGGCAGCTCGGTCTTAAAGGACGAACAGGTGCAGCGGCAGGTTCTGGCTTCTGTTACCGAAGCACTGCCTACAGCCCGGGATTTGGTTGAGAAGAACATCGAACACATGCTGGAGATACGCGGCACGGTGGGTTTGCTCGGTACAATTGGTTTAGCCTGGTCAGCAACAGCGGTCTTTAATGCCCTGACGCACAGTATCAACCGGGCCTGGCGCAATGCCGGCAGTCATAATTTTCTACGGGGGCGCTTAATGGCCCTGGTCATCGCCGGCAGTTTGATCGGACTGCTGCTCATTCTGTCGCTGTTTCTGGTCACGCTTTTTAATATCTTGAGCCAGTTGAGCATTCCCCTGTTGGGCGATGTTTCTATTTATACTTCTCTCCTCTGGGGAATTTTGACCCGGTTGATTCCCTGGGTGTTGATGTATTTTGTATTTTTACTCCTGTACTGGTGGATCCCCAACACGAAAGTCAAATGGTCCGAAGCCAACTGGGGCGCTTTAATGGCCGCCTCGGCCTGGGAAGTTAATCGAGCCGGCTTCGTCTGGTATTTGAACAGTGGGCTGGCCCGATACCAGTTGGTCTACGGCTCGATTGGCGCGCTGGTAGCCTTGATGTTATGGATTTATTTGAGCAGTGTGATTGCCATTTTTGGGGCACACTTGAGCGCGTCTATTGCCCATCACACCCGGCCCAAAAACGAAAAAAAAGGTCTGGCGAGTTACCAGACCTACCTCAAACCCTAAATTCTGGATAGTGGTAAAATTGTAAGGGATGGTTTTAGAGTCCAAAGCTGAGCTTTGGGACTCCATTACTTACTTCGCAACCACCATCAAATTCTGAAATAATCTTAGAGGCTGTCAAAAAATTCAAATATCAGGCTATAAGTAGCCAAAACTGACCAAAATTGGCCTCAAATTGATGCCGAAAGGCCCATTTCTGTGACAAAAATGGCGGCCAAGGGGTAGTTTAGGTAATTTTTAGACAGCCTGTTACATGATCTGGCCCGATTTGGCCTTGACGAAGTACCCCTGACAGGCTTCCTCGATCAGCGCCGGGGTCATATGCAGCGGCTCATTAGCGTATTCGCATAAAACCTTCACCGCTTTCAAAATATCACGGGGGTGAACCGATTGCAGGGGTTTGCCCGTTTTTCGATACCACTCGTTGAGAAAATAGAGAAACGACTCCCGGTCAACGGGCATGGGAAAACCTAAGGTCTGAGCCTGGTTCTCAAAGATTTGATAAAACATCTTTTCATCAGGCCCAAATACGCCCACCTTGATCTGGATGCGGCGCAGAAAGGCTCCGTCCACCAGGTCGTCCGGGTCCAGGTTGGTGCTGAACACCAGCAACTGCTTAAACGGTATCTGGAAGGTCATGCCGGAATTGAGGCGCAAAAAGTCAATTCGGGTTTCCAGGGGTACAATCCAACGGTTTAAGAGCTGGGTTGGGCTAATCTGTTGGCGGCCAAAGTCGTCAATGAGGAACATGCCTCCATTGGCTTTCAACTGTAGAGGCGCTTCGTAGAATTTGGCCACCGGCTCATACCGCAGGTCCAGATGTTCCATGGTTAATTCGCCGCCGACCATAACCCCTGGCCGCTGGAACAGTCCCCAGCGATTATCCGCTCCACCCCGCTCGTCGGTGCTGAATTTGTGAATCAGGCTGTCGTAAATCTGAATAATTGCCCCGCCGATGGTAATGGCGTAGGGCATCCAGATTGGCTCGCCGCCGCCCAGCATTTTGGCAATGGCTTCAGAGATCGTCGTTTTACCATTACCCGGCGGGCCGTACAAAAAGAGCGAGCTGCCGGCATTAACCGCCGGACCAATTTTGCGGTCAAAATCCTTGGGTAAAATGAGATGGCTTAAGGCTTGTTGAACCTGGGGTCGTGTTAGTTTTTCAATGGTGGCCTGCGCCAAAACGGATTTGGTGTATTTATCCAGGGGCACCGGGGCCGGGCCGACATACTGCGTCCGCTCAAAAGCTTCCTTGGCCCTATTCCGCCCGCCGTCGGTGAGACTGTAAACATAGCCGCGCCGGCCCAGGCTGCCCACAGCTTTGGCCACTTCTAACATGTGTTCCTGCTGCATCCAGGCTAATAAGTCATCAATAATCCGGTAGGGAAGTTTAACGACCTCTTCGGCATGGGTGGCGCTAACCTCACCCTCGTTGTACGTCAAGCGCAAAAGGATATCAACTACCATACCCTGGTTAATATCCAAATCATCTAGCGAAGCCGGGGGGGTCAAGAGTTCGGCCATCCCCTTAAAGCGCTGAATGCTGGGTGCAGTCAACTGCGCCGTGCTTGAGAGGGGTCGTTGTGGCGATATTGTTGCTGTATTGGACAATTGCTTCAAAGTTCCAGTCGTAGCCATTAGCTGTTTCTCCAACGATAAGTTATATGCAATTTAAATTGTGGGGGGCAGCTTAAAATCATAATCCAGGTTAATTATACTAAAGGCTTCTTAAATTGTCGAGATTTTCTGTTAAGGTTAAGGTACTATTGATCCTTAATAGTCACCGAAAACAACTCCGGCCCTGTTGAGGGAAGATTGGCCTGACCGGAGCTTCAGTACCCTCACGGGCATGCAGCTCTCATCTCTAGAAGTTAAACTACTTTTAGCAGAATTGCCAGAGGACAAAAGTGCCAGTTGGCTAGAAATTAGCCGACAAAACCACAACAAAAAGCGTATTGACATTTGCTTACTTTTGGAGTAAAATGAGTGTGTACTCACTCAGATGAGTGATCACTCACATCACCGAAAGCACAGTTAAGCGGCATATCTACAACATTTTCACCAAATTGAATGTACACAACCGTACTGAGGCTGCCCTATGGGCGCATCATCTTATCTTTGACCCGGAGCCAACCCATGTTTGATCCAACTGTAGACCTAAAAGAACAAATGGTCGAACACCGGCGCACTCAGATTTTGCTGGGTGCGGCTAAAGTGTTTGCCGAAAAAGGGTATCACAAAGCCACCACTAAAGAGATTGCTCAAGCGGCTGGCGTATCCGAGGGTACGATTTACAACTACTTCGACAACAAACGCGAGTTGCTATTAGCCATGATTGAACTGCTGGCCCTGCAATCTCTCAAAAGCATCATCAACACGCAGCCACCCGCTGACCCTAAAGAGTTTATCAGCATGATTCTCCGTGATCGTTATCAACTGGCTCAGGAACGCGGCTACCTGATCATGCCCATCCTGGCCGAAACCTTTACCGACACAGAGCTGCGCCAGGAGCTTTATCAAAAGCTGGCTATGCCTGTAGCCGGTTTCCTAGAGCGATATATCCAGACCCATATTGACTCAGGCTTGTTTCGCCCGGTTAACCCGGTCATTGCGACTCGCGTTTTTGTTGGGTCTATCGTCGTAAACTTTGCCATGAAACTAGCTAACCTTGATACCAGGTATGAAGAGATCTCGCCCGATGCCCTGATCGAGGAATTAGCCTCTCTCTTTGTGGCCATGCTTTTAAATCCAGAGCGAATAGACGAGAAATAAGAAACGAGGCCGGTGTGGGTGTCTACCTTGAATTTCTTGTAGCAGGGTGTTGAATTATGTTTCGCAGACTCTTTAGTCTAATCCGCAAAGAATTTATTCATATCGTGCGTGACCCGCGCACGCTGGCGATCATGATTGTCATGCCCATCCTGATGCTTGTCCTCCTGGGCTACGCCGCCACCACCGATATTGAACACCTGCGCACTGCCGTTTATGACGCCGACAAGACCCCCCAGAGCCGCGATCTCATCGCTGCTTACCAGGCTTCCAATTATTTCGACATTGTGGCTTATGTGGAAAAAGAAGATGACCTGCGCTACCTGATTGATCACAACGATGTGCGCAGCGCCTTGATTATTCCTGCCGGTTATGGCCGTGACATGGCGGCCCGCGAGCGCACGGATGTAGCTTTCCTTGTGGACGGCTCGGACCCGACCGTAGCCCGGACGGTTTTTGCCGCCTCCCAGCAGGTGGGACAGGCGGTCTCAATGAGGCTGTTGGAACAACAGTTGGATTTGCTCGGTCCCCTGCCTGGTGTCGAGGTCAGGCCACGGGTCTGGTACAACCCCAACATGGAAAGCTCCCACTTTTTAATTCCCGGCACCATTGTGATGATCCTGTTCCTGTTTACCACCCTTTTTACCTCGACCTCCATTGTCCGGGAGCGCGAGCTAGGAACCATCGAGCAATTAATTGTGACACCCATCCGGCCCATTGAATTGGTTGTAGCCAAAGTATTGCCTTATATCCTGGTCTCATTTTTCGTCATCATCGAAGTTCTCACCCTGGGGGTGCTAATCTTTGGCATGCCGATTAATGGCAGCATTCCCCTGCTGTTGGGCCTGTGCAGCCTGTTTCTGGTCACGGCCCTGGGAATTGGTATCTTCATTTCCAGCGCCGCCAGAACGCAGGTAGAGGCTTTTATGATGACTTTTGCTACCGTTATGCCGACCATCTTCCTGAGTGGCTTCCTTTTTCCCATCGAGGCCATGCCGCCGCTGTTACAACTTCTGAGTTATATCTTCCCGGCCAGGTATGGCCTGATCATTATGCGCAGCATCCTGCTCAAAGGCGTTGGGTTAGAAGTCCTGAAGGACCAGGTAGGAGCTATTCTCATCTTTACCGTCATCATTGTCACCCTGGCTTCAACCCGCTTTAAGAAAAAGTTAGGCTGAACTATGTTGCTCAGACTTGCCCATTTAGTCTCCAAAGAATTTATCCATATCCGGCGCGACCCGCGCACCCTGGGCATCATGATTGTGATGCCGGTGATGATGCTGATTCTCTTGGGGTTTGCAGCCACCACCGATATTGAGCATCTGCGTATTGCGGTTTATGATGGCGATAAAAGCTTGCACAGCCGCCGTTTAATTGCCGCCTACCTGGCCTCTAATGCTTTTGACATCGTGCAGAATGTCGCCAGGGAGGACGAGCTGATTTATTTGATTGAGCATGGCGACGTGCGCGGTGCGCTGGTCATCCCCGCTGGCTACGGCCAAAAAGTGACGGCCCAGGAAAAGGCGGAAGTCGCCTTTTTGATTGATGGCTCGGACTCCACGGCGGCCAATACCCTTTTTTCGGCCTCCCAGGGAGTGGGCCAGGCCGTCGGGGTCAGCCTCATCGAGCAAAAGCTGGGCGTGTCAGCCGACCACATGCCAGGGGTTGAGGTCAGGCCGCGAGTTTGGTATAACCCTGACCTGAAAAGTACCTATTTTACAATTCCCGGCATGATCGTAGTAGTCCTTTTTATCTTTACCATTCTCTTTACCGCTACCTCTATTGTCCGCGAGCGCGAGCTGGGCACGATTGAACAACTCATCATCACCCCAATTCGGCCCATTGAACTGGTGGTAGCCAAGGTGCTGCCGTATGTCGTGATTTCGTTTGTGATCGTCATCGAGGTTTTGACGATTGGGGTGCTGCTTTTTGGGGTGCCAATCAACGGTAGTATCCCCCTCTTGTTGGGGCTGGCGGCCCTGTTCATGCTGACCTCCCTGGGGGTCGGGATCATGGTTTCCAGCGTCGCTACCACCCAGCAAGAAGCTCTGCTTATGACCTTTGCCACGGCCCTACCAACGATCTATCTCAGTGGTTTTATGTTTCCCATCGAAGCCATGCCCCGTTGGCTGCAACTTATCACCTATCTCGTTCCGGCTCGCTACGCTATGGTCATCATGCGCGGTATTATCTTAAAAGGGGTAGGGCTGGAGGTTTTGTTTGAACAAGTAGTGGCCGTCATTATCTTTAGTACACTTGTGGTCGTTCTGGCCGCCACCCGGTTTAAGAAAACGTTGGAATAACCATGAATAACAGTAACAACCTCATTATCAAAACGGAAAAACTTACCAAGCACTTTCACCAGATTTTGGCGGTGAACGAGTTAGACCTGGAAGTTAAACAAAATGAAATCTTCGGCCTGGTGGGGCCGGACGGAGCAGGCAAAACCACGGCCATTCGCCTGCTGGCGGGCATTATGGACCCCACCAGCGGCAACGCGACCATCGCCGGATTCAACCTGCGCAAAGAGACGGAGCGAATCAAGGAGCACATTGGCTATATGGCCCAGCAGTTTGCCCTGTACGGCGATTTGACGGTGCTGGAAAATCTCAACTTCTTTGCCGACGTGTTTGGGGTGCGGGGCCAGGTGCGCCGGGAACGCATCGAACGGCTGCTCAACTTCGCCCGCCTGACCGAGTTCACCCACCGCCCGTCCGGGCGTCTCTCCGGCGGCATGAAAAAGAAGCTGGGTCTGGCCTGTGCTCTCATTCACTCCCCGGCTATTCTTTATCTGGATGAGCCGACCACCGGCGTGGACCCGGTCTCCCGGCGGGAATTCTGGGACATCTTGACCGGGCTACATGTAGACGGCACGACGATTCTGGTCAGCACGCCCTACATGGACGAAGCCGAGCGCTGCGGCCGGGTGGGGCTGATGTACAACGGCCGGCTGATCGAACACGGAACGCCGCAGGAGATCAAAGCTTTGATCCCGGGCGAGTTGATGGAATTTAAACCGGAGTCAACCCGCTTGTCTGGGGTAGGGCTGCTGCGCCAGGCCAATCAAATCTTGAGCCGGCAGCCCGGCGTGTTAGAAGTACAAACTTACGGCGACCTGATGCACGTCTTTGTTGACAATATTGAACAGCGCCGCTCTCAACTCGAAGCCACCCTCGCCGCCGAGCAAATCAGCATGGCCAACTTCCGCCAGACAATGCCGAGGATGGAAGAGGCGTTTATCTCGCTGATTGGGAAGATGGAGAAGGCGTGAGGCGTGCTGCGTCTTCCGTTAGCTTACGCAACACGCAACACGTAAGATGGATTTTACAGGTAAAAGTTATGACTGAACAGAATGGTAATCATAACGGCCTCGCCATCGAAGTGCTGGGGCTGACCAAAAAATTCGGCGACTTTGTCGCTGTCAATGACGTCAATTTTGGAGTCCGCCGGGGTGAAATCTTCGGCTTTTTGGGGCCGAACGGGGCCGGTAAAACCACCACCATCCGCATGCTGCTGGGCCTGCTGGCGCCGACCAGCGGCACGGCCAAAGTGGTCGGCTTTGATGTGATCAAAGAAGCTGAGGCCATGCGCAAACGAATCGGCTACATGAGCCAGAAATTTAGCCTGTACAACGACCTGACGGTGGAAGAGAACCTAAATTTTTACGGCGGCGTTTATGGGGTGCGCGGGCGTAAGCTGAAGGAGCGCAAGGATTACATTCTAAAAATGGCCGGCCTGGTAGGGCGGGAGCGAGAGCTGACCCGCAACCTGTCGGGCGGCTGGAAGCAGCGGCTGGCCCTGGGCGCGGCCATCATCCACGAACCGGAAGCGCTCTTTTTAGACGAACCGACCGCCGGGGTAGATCCCATCTCGCGCCGGGCTTTCTGGGAATTGATTTACGAACTGGCCGAAGTCGGCACGACTATCCTGGTCACCACCCATTACATGGACGAAGCCGAGCACTGCCAGGATTTGGTCTTTATCCAGCGGGGCAGGCTGGTCGCCAAAGGCTCCCCAGAAGAAATCAAAGTGACCAAAATGCACGGCGACGTGATCGAAATTGACTGCGACGATGCCGCCCGGGCTATCCAGCTTTTACGTGATCTCGACATGTTTGAAGAAGTGGCCCTGTACGGCTCGCTCATCCACGTGGTCACGGATAATCTGCCGGAACACCTGCCCCTCATCAAAAAATCCTTAACCGGGCGTGGGGTCCAGGTCAATTCGGTAGAGCGTATCGCCCCATCGCTGGAAGATGTTTTCATCTCCAGCGCCCGCGAGGCGGAGAAGGTCATCGGAAGATAGAAGATAGAGGATAGCAGATAGCAAAGATAGCACGAGGCTAAAGCCCTCGTACTGAGCCTGCTACTTGCTACCTGCTACTTGTCTTGGAGGTAAGTTGCTATGAAACACAAAATCATTCGTCTCATCGTTATTCTTGTAATTCTCAGCGCGGTCGGGGGGGGGTACTGGTATTTTAGCCAGCATTCCGACCAATTGAGCCGGGTGCAGCGCCAGCTTGGCTTGACGAGTCAGGCGAATGCGAATGACGCCGGTGTCTCTGGCTTTATCGAGGCTGAAGAAGTCAGTGTGGCGGCGGAGATCAAGGGGCGCATCACCCGGATTGCCGTCGCCGAGGGCGATTTTGTCAAGGCAGGGCAGGTTTTGGTTGAACTGGATACCGCTTTGCTGGATGCCCAGGTGCAGCAGGCTCAGGCCAAAATCGGGACAGCCAAAGCACAACTGGCTAAAATCGAGGCGGGGGTCCGGCCCGAAGAAATCGCCAGGGCTGAAGCGGCGGTGAAGAAGGCCGAGGCCGAGGCCGAGGCTGCCCGTATCTTGTGGCAGGACGCTATCACCCTGCGCGATAATCCGCAGGAGCTGGACATTCAAATTGACGCCGCCCGCACCAACTTGCAAGTGGCCGAACTGCGGGTCGAGTATGCCATCCCCTTCAAAGATGCGGCCGTAGCCCTGAATGAGCTGCAGGAACAGCAGGTCAGAACCATCGAGGAAGGCACTAATATTCATCTCGAACTGCCCCATGATGCGCGCGACATGAAAATACCGAGCAATGTGGAACTACTTGAAGATCTGGAGGGGGCAGCGCCGGGAGATGACATCCGCGCCCATGTTGACTTTCCAGAAGGCACCAAACGCCAGGCCTGGACTAATTGGAACCTGGCCAGCGCCGACGAATGGCAGCGCTGGGTAGACTTGAACAGCGCCCAGGCCGACCACGCCCACGCTGAGACCGCCCTCAACGATCTGCTGACCCTCCGCCACGACCCGCAGGTGGCCCAAATCAAAGTGGCCCAGGCGGAGGCAGCCTACCAGAGTGCTTTAGCCCAGGTTGAGGTAGCCAAAGCCCAGGTGGACATCCTCAAAGCCGGCGCGCGCACCGAGCAGATTGCCCTGGCCCAAGCCCAGGTAAAGCAGGCCGAAGCCAGCCTGGCTGCACTCCAGGTTCAGCGTGACCAGCATACCCTGGTCGCGCCTCTGGCGGCCTGGGTGGTGGAGCAGCCGGCCCACGAGGGCGAAATGGCCAATCCGGGCACTACCCTGCTGACCCTGGCCGATCTGAGCAACCTGACTCTGACCGTCTACATTGCCGAGACCAGGGTGGGGCAGGTAGCTATTGGCCAAAATGTGCAGGTCTACGTTGACGCTTTTCCGGGCGAACCGTTTACCGGCCACGTCATCTTTATCAGCGACGAGGCTGAGTTTACGCCGAAGAATATTCAGTCCAAAGAAGAACGGGTCAACACGGTTTTTGCCGTCAAAATCAAGCTGGATAATCCCGACCAGCGGCTTAAACCCGGCATGCCCGCCGACGCGATTTTGGTCGAAGGTCCACAGTTATAAGGCATGGAGTAAAAAGAACGAAACAGAGGGAGGCTCTTCCCATTACTCCTTACTCCCTACTCCCTACTCCCTGACTTAACGAGGTAAACTATGAAACGCATTATTCCAATCATCATCCTGATTGCCCTCATCGGCGGCGCGTACTGGTGGTACAACCAACCCCGTGTGGACGCCTCCGCTTCCACGGCATTGGTCGGCTCCGGCGCTATTGAGGCCGACATCGTGGCCATCACCACCGAAATCGGCGGGCGCATCATTGCCGTCAGAGCTGACGAAGGCGATGAAGTTGCCGCCGGGCAGGTGCTGGTTGAAATTGACCAGTCCGCCTTGCTGGCGCAGCAGGCCCAACTGGAAGCAGCCGTAGAGACGGCTCAGGCTGGCTTAACCGCTGCCAGCGCCGCTCCCCGGCCCGAAGATATTGCGGCCGCGGAAGCTCGACTGGCCCAGGCTAAAGTACTCCGCGACGGGGCCAAAATTACCTGGCAGACAGCCCAGCTTTTGGTAAATAATCCGCACGAATTGCAGGCCCAAATTGACCAGGCCCAGGCCCGCGTGACCAAGGCCCAAACCAATCTGGAACAGGCTCAGATCATTTTGAAACGCATGGAAATTCAAGCCGAAGCGGCCAGCCGCAATCAGAGCAGCCACGCCGCGCTGGTTCAAAATGAGGTCGCTCAAAATCAGCTCAAAGCTGCCCAGGTGGGCCTCCAGATTGCCGAAGTCGGGTTGGCGGGAGCCAAACAGCAGGTTGATTTGTTGCAGCATCTGCGAGCTAAACCGTTGCAGCTCATCAGCCAGGTCAACGCCGCCAAAGCCGCCTACCAACAAGCCGAAGCGGCTGTCGGGGTAGCCGAAGCCAATCTGACGGCGGTCAAAGCTAACCCGACCGCAGAGGATATAGCCGTAGCCCAGGCGCAGGTGGCCGAAGCCGAAGCGGCTCTAGCCCAAGTAAAAGTGCAGCTCGATAAGCTCACCCTGACTGCTCCCCGAGCCGGCCTGATCAGCCACAGACTGGTCCAGCCCGGCGAGTTGGCCGCGCCCGGCGCGGTTCTGCTCGAACTCAGCGACATTGATATAGTTGATCTGACCGTTTACATTCCCGAAACGCTGATTGGGCATGTGAAAATTGGCCAGCCGGCCCGGGTTTACGTGGACGCTTACCCTGGCGAGGTTTTTGAGGGAACGGTCAGTTTCATTAATCACGAGGCTGAGTTCACGCCGCGCAATGTTCAAACCAAAGAAGAACGGGTCAACCTGGTTTTTGGGGTCAAAATTACCCTGGACAATCCTGACCATCGTTTGAAACCCGGCATGCCCGCCGATGCGGAATTAGAAGAGTGGGGGGATGGGAGAGACGACACCCGTCCGGGTGCAGGCGAGGCGAAGGCAGAAGAAGGGAAAAATGAACAAGTGGGTGACATTAGCTCGCCAACTTCCCAACCTGCGCTCACGCCAACTGTCGAGCCGGAGGCCCCCTATGGGCAACCTCCCAATCCTCCAACCCTCCCGCCCTCTCCAACTCCAACTTCCCAATCTTCCAATCCTCCAACCCTCCCGCCCTCCCCCACTGCAACCCGCGCGCCCCAAGCCGAAATTATCACCTGGGGCTTGAACGTGCGCAGCGGGCCGGGAGTCAACTATCCGGTGGTGGCTCATCTGGCTCAGGGTACGGTTGTGCCGGTGCTTGAAATTGATGCCCAGAGCGGCTGGCTGCACATCCAGCTCCCTGCGGGCGAACAAACCGGCTGGATCACCAACAGCCCGTCCTTTGTGTCAATTCGCTGAGGCCGGCAACCAAAAGAAAACGCTTCGCCAAGTGCGAAGCGTTTTCTTTAGATGGAACCCACTTGATCCGCCTCCAATAAGTCTCACCGTCTACTATTGGGGACAAAGAATTGAAAGGGATTTCTGGCAACCACCACGCGCTCCTCGTAATCCCGGACCAGCTTGAGCAGTCTTTCCTTGGCGGCGCGCCATTCGTCGCTGTGCAGCATCTTTTGCATCATGGTTTCATCTTGCGCCCGGAAGGCAATCAGACGCATGGGGTAGTCGCCGTAGGCCGTGTGCCAGCCTTCGACCATAACCAGGCCCATATTTTGCAGGGTGGGTAAAAATTCACCCAGCACGTAGCGATAATATTCAGCCTCTCGATGCGGTTTAATATCGTAAACAAGCAGTAACTTAACTTCCATACCAAACCTTTATCGCTGAATGATACGTGCTGGGAGGGCAAACAGCATTCCAGTTAGATGCGCCTCCATTATAACACGCCGACAGGGTTTAAGCCAACCTGATTCAATCTATTTTGCTGGGTATAGGCAGAAAAAGAAGGGTTGGCTCAGGCGAAAAGCCTGTAGTATAATGGCTCCAACCTATCGCATGGAAAGACGTGTCTATCTTGAAGCGCAAAAATTCTACCTGGATCATCGTCCTGGTTATCCTTTTGCTGGCTGGTTCGTGTGTGTTGGTCGCCTTTACGGCCCTCGGCTCTGGCCTGACCCTCTGGCTGGCCGTCAACAAAATTGAAGTGACGGCCACACCAACAGCAACGCCAACCCGGAAATTGGCGGCCCTGCCCAGCCCGACGCCATCCCCCAGCCTGACCTTTACCCCCATTCCAACCGAAACACCGACACCCTTGCCCACGGCTACCGCCACCCTCGTCCCAACGCTGACGCCGAGTTTCACCCCTACTTCCCTCCCGGCCACCCCAACCCAACCTCCACCCCCGCCCACACCCACCCCCATTCCCAGCGACACGCCAACGCCTGCGCCCAGTTTTCCCTTTGTGGTGCTGGAAACCGAGGGACACGAAACCAACCATCTCAACTTTGATATTTATGTGGCTATTACCGATAAAGACAACAAGCCTCTAAGCGGCTATCGGCTGCTGGGACGCCACAGCAGCGGTTTGCAGGTGGACAGCCAGGTCAGCGCCAATGATTGGACGGTTAACAGTGGGGCCAGGCAATACAAAGGCGGCAACCTGAAATATGAGGCCCCCAACTCGCCGACGGGGACGTGGGCCTTACAACTCGTAGACGAGGCCGGCCAGCCGGTTGCACCGCTCATTGAATTTCCATTTGACACTGCCAGCCCATCCTGGTATTTTATTCTGTACCGGCGAGTTGAGTAAGAAAAATGGAAGAGCGGAAAGTTGGAAGGTTGGAAAAAACAATCTTCCAGCCTTCCATTCTTCCAACAATTACACGTTTGCCCAAATTACTCAAATCCTCCCTTTTTCCTTTCATCTCACTTGCCACTGGAAAAGGTTCGTGGTATAATCCCCACCGTCTAAGGGAAAAGTTGTGACCAGAAAAGTGGGGACTCCCCACTTTTTCTTTATGTTGTAAAATTTTTACCTGCCTGAGTCAGGAGGCTGAAGTAGCAGTGAAGAAAGATTTTAAAGAGCTGATGATCGCCATTAATCAGGTGTGTCATGAGCGGCAGTTACCTATTGATATTGTGTTGGAAGCGGTTGAGGTGGCGCTGATTTCTGCCTACAAGCGTAATTTTAGCGGCAATCACTCCGTCACGGCTCAAATCGAGCCAAAAACCGGGAAGGTCGCTATCTTAACTGAAAAGATGGTGGTTGAAAGCGTCCAGGATGAACGGAATGAAATCTCGCTGGACGAAGCCAAGGCTATTAACCCTCGGATCAAAGTCGGCGAGTTGATTTCCATTGATAGCACCCCTGACGGTGATTTTGGACGAATTGCGGCGCAAACCGCCAAACAAGTAATTTTACAACGTATCCGCGAAGCCGAACGCGACGCCCTTTACAATACCTACGCCGAGCGCGAGGGTGAAATTGTTAACGGCACCGTGCATAAAATTGATCCACATCAGGTCACGCTCTCCCTGGGCAAAGTCGAAGCCTTCTTACCGCGCAGCGAACAAATTCCTACCGAGCGTTACAACGAAGGTCAGCGGCTGCGCGCTTACGTGGCTTCGGTCTCCAAGGCCAGCCGCGGCCCTCAGATTATTGTATCCCGCACCCACCGCAATATGCTGCGCCGCCTGCTGGAAGTGGAAGTGCCGGAAATCTACAATGGCACGGTTGAAATTAAATCCATCGCCCGCGAGGCCGGCTATCGCTCCAAGGTGGCCGTGGCGGCTTTGCAGGAAGGGGTTGACCCGGTTGGTTCGTGCGTGGGGATGCGGGGCACCCGGATTCAAAGCATTGTCAATGAGCTGAACGGCGAAAAAATTGATGTGGTCCAATGGAATCCTGACCTGTCCTTTTTCATCGCGAATGCCTTGAGTCCGGCGCGGGTCATGAATGTCATGCTCAACGACGAAAAGGGTAAAACAGCAGTGGTTGTCGTGCCGGATAAGCAGCTCTCGCTGGCTATTGGCAAAGAAGGTCAAAATGCCCGCCTGGCGGCCAAGCTGACCGGCTGGCGCATTGACATTAAAAGCTCCAGCGAAGCCATTGCCGAAACTCTGGAGAGGCTGAGAGAAGATAAAGCCCTGCGTGAGCGTCTGGCGGGCAAGGCCGAAATTTTCAATATGGCCTCCATTATTCATAAGGACAAAGTGCCGGTTGAGTACTCTGACGCCGAATTGAATGTTCTGAGCCAGGCGATTGAGGCGGTTAATCTGGCCGAGATGGCCATTCGCCGCGAACTCAAGGCCAAGCAGGCGGCCGAGGCCGAAGCTGCCAAACAGGCCGCCAGGACCAGGGACATTTTGGCCGAGGCTGAAGCAATTCTGACCGGTCAAACGCCGTCCACAATTGAGGAAGCGCCGGCAGAAGTGGAACTGGAAGCTGAACCAGCCGTCGAGTCAGAAGCAGTTGCGGCTGAGGTGGTGGAAGCTGAAGCTGAAGCAGTAACTGAAGTGGCGGTTGAGCCTGAAGCTGTAGTTGCTCCAGAAATCGAAGAGGAAGTTGTGGCTGAGGCTGAGGCGGTTTTAGCCGAATCCGGGGCGGAACCCGAACCGCTTACTTTTGAACCAGTCGCCGTGGCCGACGAATGGGCTGAAGATGAAGAGGGTGAGGACTCAGAGAAAGAGCAGGGTAAGAAGAAGGCTCGTGCCAAAAAACGCCGCCTGGTTTACGATGAAAAACTGGGCGAAGTTGTGGCCGAGCGCCGCCGCAAGCCCAGCCGGCGTGGTGGCTGGCTAGACTACGATGAAGACGAATGATGCTTCGACCAAAACATAAGCCGCAGCGGACGTGCATTGCCTGCCGGGAAACAAAAGATAAGCGTGAGTTAATTCGAGTGGTGCGCACCCCGGCAGGCAAACTCATCGTTGACCCAACGGGCAAGGCCAATGGACGCGGCGCTTATCTATGCCGGCAAGCAAGCTGCTGGGAAAAAGGCTTGTCTAAGCAGCGGCTGGCTCAGGCGTTAAAAGTGACCTTGTCGGCAGAAGAAGTAACTGAACTCCAGGCCCAATTACAGGCTGAACTCTTAAAAGTTTAAGTTTTATGTGCAGGGTAGATCCTAAAGGAA
The DNA here is from genome assembly GCA_016860845.1 of Chloroflexota bacterium. The sequence continues at coordinate 73,180 of BOKF01000008.1, read as the reverse complement.
GGATGACGCACCCAAATCAAGACCGCCCTGGCGGTTTGAGGTTGATAAAGGAATATGAGCTGTGAACACGTGTCCAGAAAACGCGTGGAGCGAGGCTTTATGACTAACTAACGGAACCTGTTTGTTTCCCTCTCCTCCCCCTTAAAGCCAAACTCCCCTCGGCTTTGTCAGGCTTTATCACCTCAAAAGTTACTTCCAAATAATAGTGTTTCAAGACACACTACCGGCGACGACTGAGTAAGTGAGCGCCTGGGGTCGGGCTGTTTATGCCTGTTGCCGGTGAAAAGTTGCAAACAAGATCCACTTTGTTTGCATATCCTAAAGAAGAGGTGATTCTATGGCAGTCAGTATGCAAAAAACCAAACCAAAAGAAGCGGCAGTGGGTAATGGCCGAACCATCGAAGTGCCGCCCGTCATAACGGTCAGAGAGCTGGCTAAATTAATGTCCGTCAGTCCCATTGAAATCATCAAAGAATTGATGAACAACGGGATGATGGCGAATATCAACCAGCAAATTGACTTTGATACGGTGTCTATCATCGGCGAGGGCATGGGATTTGAAATTACGGCCCCCAAAGCGCCGGAGCCGGAACCGGTTAAAGAGGCACAGAATCTCCCGCTGCACCGGCGGCTTATTGCCAGTGAAGACCCGAACAAACTCCAACCGCGCCCGCCGGTTGTGACCGTTCTTGGCCATGTGGATCACGGCAAAACAACCCTGCTCGACGCTATTCGCAAGACCCAGGTGGTCAAAGGTGAAGCCGGGGGTATTACCCAGCACATCGGCGCTTACCAGGTTTTTCTAGGCGACCGCCCGATTACCTTTTTGGATACGCCGGGCCACGCCGCCTTTACAGCCATGCGCGCGCGCGGTGCGCAGGCCACCGACCTGGCCGTACTGGTCGTCGCTGCCGACGATGGGGTGATGCCCCAGACGCGGGAAGCCGTTGAGCACGCCCGCGCAGCTCAGGTACCGATCATTGTCGCCATGAATAAAATTGACAAAGCTAACGCCAATCCCGACCGGGTAAAACAGGGCCTGGCCGATATTGGCCTGGTGGTCGAAGATTGGGGCGGTGATGTTATCTGTGTCCCTCTTTCCGCCAAAGAAAATCGGGGCATTGACGAGCTGCTCGAAAACATCCTCCTGGTAACCGATGTCGCCAACCTGAGAGCTAATCCTAACCGCCTGGCTCAAGGGGTGGTCATCGAAGGTCAAGTGGACAAACGCAGCGGCGTTTCGGCCACCCTGCTGGTCCAAAATGGCACGCTCAATGTAGGCGAGATTATTGTCATTGGCACTCAGTATTCGCGCATCCGGGCCATGTTCAACGATAAGGGCAAACGCATCAAACAGGCTGGGCCTTCTGTGCCGGTCTCCATTCTGGGGCTATCCGAAGTTCCCGAAGCCGGCGAGTTTTTTGAAGTGGTCGAGAATGAGCGAACTGCCCGGACCATGGTCGAAGAGCGCCGAGCCAAGACAAGCAAAGGGACGCCGACCGCGGCTATCCGGCCCATTTCCCTGGAAGATTTCTTTAGTCGAACTCAAGAGCACGGCGATCAAACACTGAACATCATCGTCAAAGCCGATGTGCAGGGTTCGCTGGAACCCATTGTCAACTCGCTGAAAGAGTTAGGCGATGAGAAGTTAAAAATAAAGTTACTGTTGGAGGGCACGGGCAACATCTCCGAATCAGACGTGAACCTCGCGGTAGCCTCCGGGGCCATTATCGTCGGTTTTAGCGTTGACGTAGATCAAGGGGCGCAGCGAGTTGCTGAAACCGAGGGTGTGGATATCCGGCAGTACGATGTTATTTACAAGCTCATTGACGATATTGACAAAGCGCTGAAGGGGCTGCTGGAGCCGGTCTACGCCGATAAGGTGATTGGCCGGGCGGAAGTCCGGGCCGTGTTCAAAATCCCCAAGCGGGGTAACATTGCCGGCTCTTATGTCCTCGAGGGCCAAATTACTCGCAATTCTATGGTCCGGGTCATGCGTCAAAGTAAACTATTACACGAAGGTAAAATTTCTTCGTTAAAACGCTTCACCGAGGATGCCCGCGAGGTGGCAACCGGCTTTGAGTGTGGGATTGGCGTTGAAGGCTTTAATGATTTCCTGGTGGGCGATATTATCGAAGCTTACGTCAAGGAGCGGGTTAATTAGCCAATGGCCAGCCGGCGCCAGCGGCAGGTCGGCGAACTGCTGCACGAAGAACTTAGCCAGATAATCCAGCGTGACACCAAAGACCCACGCCTGGGTTTTGTCACCGTCACCGGCGTTGATGTTAGCCCGGATTTACGCCAGGCGCGTGTCTATATCACCGTGCTCGGCGATAAAAGTGACGTCAAAAGCACCCTGGCCGGATTGACCAGCGCGGCCAATTATTTTCGTCATCTCCTGCGGCAGTCGCTATCACTACGCTACATCCCGGAACTCAGCTTCAAGCTGGATACATCCTTGGAATACGGTATGCACATTGAGGCCCTGCTTGATGAAATTAAAGAGGGCAGCGACGAGACCGGTGCAATAGAGCCAGAGAATGAAATGTGATGCGTGATGCGTAAAAATTTGCCTTACGTATCACGCATTACGTTTCAGGTTTAAATTTGTCGTGGCAAAAACTGATTTTCCCCTCCTCTCCGGCCTGCTCAATATCAACAAACCCAAAGGTATTACCTCTCACGATGTCGTCAACCGGGTGCGCCGGCTGGCCGGACAGCGACGCGTGGGGCATGCCGGTACGCTTGATCCAATGGCGACCGGCGTTTTGCTGGTTTGTCTGGGCCAGGCCACCCGGCTGATTGAATATGTGACACCCAGCCAAAAACAGTATCGAGCCACGATCCGTTTTGGCGTTACCACCAACACGCTGGACGCTGAGGGGCAAGTTACCTCTGTAAATGACCCTTCCTTGCTTGGCGAAGCCCAGTTGCGCCCAATTTTACCCGCCTTTTTAGGTGATATTGAACAAATTCCACCACTCTTTTCAGCCATCAAGCAAGAGGGCCAGCCGCTTTACAAGCAGGCCAGGGCGGGGAAGGTGGTTGAAGTGGCTCCCCGCCGTGTCACCATCCACGCCCTGACCTGGGTAGCCTGGCAACCGCCTGATTTGATCCTGGAGATCACCTGTTCAGCCGGTACCTATATCCGCGCCCTGGCCCGCGATTTGGGCCAGGCGGCCGGTCCGGGCGCGCACCTAGCCGAGCTGACCCGGATGGCCAGCGGCCCGTGGCAGTTAGCCGATGCCGTATCGTTAGAACAGCTTGAATGGGAAGCGGCCCGAGACGCTTCGGCCTGGCAGAGACACCTCCACCCGCCCGACCAGGCCATCACCCATTTACCTCAAGTCATCTTAACGGAGGAGGCAGTCCAGCAGGTCCAGCAAGGGCGTCAGCTCCAAATCGAAGATGCGCTTTATCTCGAAAACGCTGGACCGATACGAGCCTATACCCCAGGTGGGGATTTCCTGGCGATTTTGACATCGGTTGAACCAAATGCTAAACTCTGGCAACCAAAGAAGGTATTTCAAATAAAAGACAAGTAGCAGGGTTGCAGAGTAGCAACAGGAAGAGCAATTTGCAACTTTGCAACTTTGCTACCTTGCGATCTATTATCTGAGCGAGTTGAACCCAAAACCATGCAAATTATCCGAGATTTTGCGGCGGCTCATCTGAAGGGGCCGACGGTACTGACGATTGGCACTTTTGATGGCCTGCACCGGGGCCATCAAGCCCTGATCAAGCAGCTTCAACAATCAGCTAAGGAGCGCCAGGCTCAGGCGGCCGTGATTGCCTTTCATCCACGACCCAAGACCGTTTTAGCCCCCCACCTACCTCATAATGATTATTTGACCACCCCGGGAGAACGAATCGCCCTATTTGAAGAGTTAGGACTTGATATTTTGATTTTGATCCCTTTCACCCTGGAATTTTCCCAAACTACAGCCGCCGATTTTATGAAGTTATTAGTGGACCGGCTGAATTTGATTGAATTGTGGGCGGGTCACGATTTTGCTCTGGGCAAAAATCGCGAAGGCAACCTGGAGAAATTGAGAGCGTTGGGCCACGAGCTGAATTACCGTGTGTGCGAATTCACCCCGATTTTGATTAATGACAAAATTGTGAGCAGCACCCAAATTCGGGACCTGCTGCGGGCGGGAGAGGTACGCCAAGCGACCGAGTTTTTAGGGCGCTATCCTTCTTTGAGCAGTGAAATTGTGCAGGGCGCGAATCGGGGCCATACCATCGGTTTTCCTACGGCTAATTTTGCGGTTCCCCCCGAACGACTGCTGCCCGCCAATGGGGTTTACGCCACGTTTGTTCAGCTCCCCAGCGAAACGCAACGGCGCGCCAGCGTGACCAACGTGGGTATTCGCCCCAGCTTTGAGGGTACCGAGCGCACCGTCGAAGCCTATATTTTTGATTTCGACCAGATGATTTACGGCCAGCGGCTGACCCTGGAATTTGTGGAGCGTCTCCGCCCGGAAAAGAAATTTAACGGCATCAACGAACTGGTTGCGCAGATCAGGCATGACGCAGAGCAGGCCAGGGAACTGCTGGCGAAGGAAGTTGCAGTAAACAGTAGACAGTAGACGGAAAAGACTAGACGGCGGTCGGCGGTCGGTCGTCTACGGTCGTTTATTAACTGAGGCCACGGAGCCTTCGACAATCGGGAGCGAGCAGACCGGTAGCCGAGGGCTTTCTTTTTTTAGATAAGGAGGAACCGAATTAACTGTGGAATATCCAAAAACTCTATCCCCGCAAACGACCTTCTGGCGCGACTATCAGGCAGTTTTTAGCGAAATCACTTTTGTAGTTGTGGTGATGGTCTGGGGGATTACCTTTATCTTTTCCAAAGATGCCTTACAAGTGATTGGACCATTCGCTTATAACACTATTCGCCTGTTGCTGGGTGCGGTCACCCTGGCCGTTTTGGTTGGCCGTGACTGGCAGTCCGTTGGCCGTCTGTACCTTTGGCCGTCGCTCATAACAGGACTGATCCTCTTTGGTTCTTACGCAGTTCAGGCCTACGGCATGCAGTTCACCACAGCCAGCAAAGCCGGCTTTTTGACCGGCACCAATCTGGTCTACGTACCAATCCTATCGGCCTGGCTGCTCCGCCGCGCTCCCAGCCGCACCGCCGTTGCCGGCGTCATTCTGGCTTTTGTTGGCCTGTATTTGATTTCCTTTGAAAGCGGCCTGAACGGTTTGTCCCTTGCTCCTGGCGATTTTTGGGTCGCTTTGGGTGGGGTCGGCTGGGCGCTTTATATCATTGTCCTGGCTCGTTACTCGCCCTATTTAAATGTGATGGTTTATGCAGCGCTGCATGTTTTGGTCGCCGCCCTGATGACTGGGGTCTGCTGGCTGCTTTTCGAGCCGTTGGTTGTGCCGATCACCTCAGCCGCTTTGTGGATTGGCGTGCTGACTACCGGCTTTTTAATTATCGGCCTGGGCACCAGCGTTCAAACCTGGGTAACTCGCACCGCCTCGCCCACCCGCGTGGCTCTCATTGCCGCCCTTGAGCCGGTCTTTGCTGCCATCGGCGGCTGGTGGATTGGGGAACTCATTACCCCGCGGATCTTATTGGGCGGTGCATTGATTTTGGCCGGCATGCTCCTGGCCGAGTTGGGACACCTGCTGCGACAGAAGGGCTTGTTCTGAGTTCATCCATGGACTATTTCTTATTGAGAACAGCCGGCCTTTACGAGAACGGGCTAATAGCTAATTCCAGGGTCAGCCAGTCCAGAAAATCGGCGGCGACCGGGGTCAGTTCGGCGATGCGCCGCTCGCGCACAGCCGGAGAGTTAGGTCCCAATTGCGCGTCCCAGTCCAGCGCCAGTTGGCTTGCTTGAGGGAGACGCCCATCGCGGATATAGCCAGCCATGAGCGACGCTGCGCCATAATTGAGAAAATGCTCGTCAAAGAGCGAAGCCGCCCATTGGGGGTAGTAGCCGGCAAAGCTGGTATAGGCCCGTTTGAGCGCGGCGCGGAAAACCAGGCGGCGAAGCCACCTCGGCGCTGTTGTTGCCGGGATGTAATTAAAAATTACTTTGGTTAGCGGCATTACTACGGCTGCGGGGAATGAAGGAACTCTCATTCCTTGAAAAAGATTGGAACTTTCATTCTGTACAGTCATCGTCATCCTCCCATAAATTTTGCTGACGCTTGATTAAAAGCTGATAATTGGTTGCTCTGATTTAGAATATAAACCAGACCTGTTTGGAGACTAACGCAAAAACCGTTCGGAAACTGCTCGAAGCCATTTCTGAGAGACAAATTTGTTGCCAAAACCTGACAGGTTTTTATGCAACAACCTGCCAGGTTTGATCCCCCAAGATTTATTTCGGCCAGTCAGCAGAAGATCTAAGGGGCTCTTTACTTGGTGGATAACTCCATCAGCCCGATGTCCCCGTCCGGGTCAGCCTCACCCAGAACAGCCATTGTCTTTTGGGCCGGGTAAAACTGGGTCGGGCGGGACGGCCAGGCCAGGGTGTGGCTGTCTGCCGAGATGCGCCCGCGCTCGCTCTGATGATAGGCAAACAGGGCATTATTCAGAGGAGATGGGGTTACATTGGCCCCGTAAAACTCAGCCAGACCGTTATACCGGGCCGCTTCAACCGCGGTGGCCGGCTGCCCCTTGACTTCAGTGCCTGCGGCATAAAACTCAGCCAGACCGTTATACCGGGCCGCTTCAGCCGCAGTGGCCGGCTGTTCCTTGGCCTCACTGCCTGCGGCATAAAACAGCCCCAAGCTGGTGTAACGAGCCGTTTCGGTTTCACGCGCACGCTGTAGATTGGCTTGAGCGGCAATGTGCGTTTTCCTTTCCAGCTCAAGCAGGTTGGGGCGGGCCGGGAAATCTCGCACAACCCGCTGAGGGACACCCGCAGCATCGCTTTTGTTAACGGCTGCGGCCAGATTGGCGGCAAATACACCCAGGATCAGGCCCAGGACCAGAATAGCCAGGGCTAAAGGCCAACTGAAGGGCCGCGCCGGGGCGACTTCGATGGGATTGCTAACATTACTTTGAGTTGTCATCGGTTCTCTCCTTATTTAACAAACAAATCTTATTATCCACCTAATTTATGACCGGCGAGACGTAAAAAGTCGCCAGGAATGAGCCTGAGCTGCTCTACGCTCGACATTTCCCCTCTTATTAGCCAAATGTTTCTCCCCCTATTTATTCTTCATAAACTTCAACCTCCCTCGGCTGGCCGAAATACTCGTTTCCCAGAAAGTTCGTCACCTGCTCCAGGGTGTAAAACTTCCGCCGTTGCGGTTCTCCGGCAACCTCTTCAATAGCCACGATACGCGCCAGCGGCTGTTTTGGAGTGGTAGATAATTCCATCTCACTATGCAGCATAAGGTAACTACGGTAAGATTTTATAGGTTGGTTATTCATTTGCCTCAACTCCTTCGCTACTCAACACTCATCCTTGTTTAGAGCCGTTAATTTAATAGTCTGGACTGACTATAAACTATGACTGTTTGGAGACTACCTCAAAAACTGTTCGGAAACTATTCAAAAATAGCGGCCATTACTTTTCTCCTGAAGTTTTTATTGGCGTTTTATTCCGCCAGAAGGTCAGTTTGTTTATTTATCACTCTGGCTTAAAATATAAGCCATCATTGTTAGGAGATTGGCTCAAAAACTGTTCGCAAACTGTTCGAAGCGCGTTTTCGGCTAAGACAAAGGTACTACATCGAGATTGTTTGAGCCTTTGTAGACTTCTTCGCAAATCACTGGGGCCAAATAGGGCAAATGGACGTTATTTATCGTCTCCGCCTGCTGGGGATGATTCGAGTTGAGAAGAAGGGTGTGTTGTTGCGTGATTTTGAGTCACGTAAGGCGCTGGCCCTCCTCGGCTACCTGGCGCGACAAGACCAGCCTGTTTCACGCAGTCATCTGGCCGGCCTTTTTTGGGGTGATAAAGAGGAAGCGCGCGGGCGGCGCAATCTCAGCCGAGAATTGAGCCAGCTTTCAGCCATGCTTCCCGGCTGCTTCCAGGCCGACTACCACACCATCCAGTTTCAACCAGTGGATAGTTACTGGGTGGATGTCCACACCTTTGCTCAATTGGTAAAAAGTGGTCTTGGCAAAAGCGCGTCCAAATCATCCCCATCCAAAACCGCCCCCGATTGGTTTCCGGCACACCTTGCCGCCGATATCCAGGCGGAGTTACTGGCCGAGGCCGTCGCCCTGTACCGGGGCGACTTTATGACCGGCTTTTTTCTGGACGATTGTCCTGAATTTGAAACCTGGCTGCTGCGCGAGCAAGAAGGCTGGCGGCGGCAAGTCACAGAGCTGCTGGAACGGCTGCTTGTTTATTATGCCCGGTCCAACCAAGATGATCAGGCTCTGGCCCAGACCCGGCGCTGGCTGGAATTGGAACCCTGGCGCGAGCGCGCCCATCGCTACCTGATGGTTCTGTTGGCCCGCCAGGCTGAGCGCAGCGCCGCCCTGGCCCAGTACGAAATCTGCCGCCGCGCCCTGGCCGAGGAACTGGCGGTAGAGCCTTCGGCGGCGATGGTAACATTGTATGAACAGATTCGGTCAGGAGAATTGAGCCGGGGAGCAGAGGAACAGGGGAGCGGAAGGGCAGTTTTTCCAGCCCTCCAGCCCTCCAGCCCTCCAGCCCTTCCTAGCGACCCTCTCCCCTCCTCCTCACCGGTTGCCTTACATCAAGTTCCAACCCCATCCACGCCCTTTATTGGCCGGGAAGAGGAATTGGCCCAAATTGCCGCGCATCTGAACGACCCGGCTGTCCGCTTGCTGACCCTGGTCGGCCCCGGCGGCATTGGTAAAACCCGCCTGGCTATTCAGTCCACCTGGCAGGCAACCCAGGCGGACACCGGGCTATTTGCAGACGGCGTCTACTTCATTCCCCTGGACTCGCTCAGCTCAGCCGAATTTCTCGTTGCTACCCTGGCCGATGCCTTGAACTTTTCTTTTTACAGCGGGGCCAATCCGGCTAATCAACTCCTCGACTATCTGCGGGAAAAGCGGCTGCTTTTGGTGCTTGATAATTTTGAGCATCTCCTGGCGGGGGCCGGCCTGCTGAGCGATATTCTCCAGCAGGCTCCCCAGGCCAAAATCCTGGCCGTATCGCGCGAACGTCTGAATTTGCAGGAGGAATATTTGCTGCCAATCCAGGGGTTGAAAGTACCGGAACCCCAGCCCAAGCTGAGCTGGCAGCAGGCCAAGGTCCCGGCCTTGGAGGCGTACAGCGCGGTGCAGCTCTTTCTGCAGCGCGCCCAAACGGTCAACCCTGGCTATGTCCTTTCGGAAGCAGAAACGCCCTGCGTGGTCCACGTCTGCCGTCTGACCGAAGGGACACCGCTGGCCATTGAACTGGCCGCGGCCTGGCTGCGGCTGCTCTCTTGCCAGGAAATCGCCCAGGAAATCGAGCAAAACCTCGATTTTCTAACCACGTCACTGCGCAATGTCCCCGAACGGCAGCGCAGCCTGCGGGCCGTGTTTGACTATTCGTGGCGGCTCTTGTCGGGGGAAGAGCAGCGGGTTTTTCGGCAGTTGGCCGTGTTTCGGGGCGGGTTTCAACTTGAGGCGGCCAGGCAGGTCGTCGGCGCTACCCTGCCGCTGCTGCTGGCCCTGGTGGACAAGTCGCTGCTGCGCCGAACTGAGACGGGACGTTATACCCGGCACCTGCTCCTGTGGCAGTACGCCGCCGAAAAGCTAGACGAGACGCCCCAGGAAAAAGAAGAAGTTCAAGCCTTGCACAGCCAATACTACGCGGCGTTTCTGCACGGCAAAGAACGATTGCTGACCGGGGGCCAACAAAAAGAGGCCTTAGCCGAGATCAATACCGAGATCGAGAACGTCCGGGCCGCTTGGCGCTGGGCCGTTGCTCACGACGACCTTACCGTTATCGAGCCAGCCCTGGAAAGCCTGTTCCATTTTTACGACATCCGCAGTTGGTTTCAGGAAGGCGTCGAGTCTTTCGGCTGGGCAGCGACGAGTTTGAGAGGCAGGGAGCAGGGGAGCGAGGAGGCAAAGGGTGGAGAAGCATGGGAACTCGAGGGAACTCAGGGGAACTCAGGGGAACTCGGAGAAGCTGGAGAATTTAGTAACCTGAGCAGTGGGAGTGAAGAGGAAAGTGATAATCGCAAATCGCAAATCGTAAATCGTAAATCCAAAATCGTGTTGGGTAAGCTGCTGGCACGGCAGGGCTGGTTTACTTTTCAACTCGGCCAGCATGAGGCGGCCAAGGCGCTGCTGCACGAGGGTTTGGGCGTCCTCCGTCGTCTTGGTTCCGCAGCCCGAGGGGAAACAATCTTTCCGCTAAATTATCTGGGGGCGGTACACCGGCATCTGGGCGAATATGAGTTGGCCCGGCAGATGTGCCGGGAAAGTATGGCCCTTTGCCGAGAGATGGCAGACACGCTGGGTTTGACCATTGCTCTCAACATTCTGGGCCAGGTGGCTTACCTGGAAGGTGATTACAGCCGGTCCCGGCAGGTATGCCAGGAGAGCCTGGCCCTGAAACAAGGGATTGGCGACCGGCGGGGTATGACCTTCTCCCTCAACAACCTGGGACAAGTGGCTTATACCCTGGGCGAGTATCCTGAAGCCAAAGCCTTTTTTGAAGAAAGCCTGACGATTTGCCAGGAAATCGGAGACCGGCGCGGGATTGCTCTCTGCCTCAATTACCTGGGCGATGTGGTGCAAATGATGGCCGAATACCCGGGCGCTCAACAATTATATGAAGAAAGCTTGTCTATTTTTAAAGAGATTGGCAATCAATGGGGCGCTATTTCCGCCCGCACCAAGCTGGGTTACGTGGCCAGCCAACTCGACGATGTGCAAACTGCCAGGGACTATTTCGGCGAGGCCCTCCAGATGGCCCTGAACATCCAGGCGATTCCCGGTGCGTTGGATGCCCTGGTAGGACTGGCTTCTCTGTTGATAAAAGCGGGCGGCGCGGAAAGAGAGCAAGCCCTGGAAATTCTCGCTTTGGCCCTCAGCCATCCGGCCAGCAGCCGTGACAATCAAGATCGGGCGGCGCGTCTATTGGCCGGGGTGGAGCCTCAGTTTCCAACAGGAACAATTAAAGCCGTTCGCGCCAGAGGGCAGGTTAATACACTGGAAACGGTGGTAAAAGCGGTATTGAGCAAAGAGCGAAGTTGAACCCTTGTCTCCGCTTAAAAGTACCTAGCGGATTTAACGCATGTTCCCCATACCTTGCCCAAAAAGTTGCACCTATCATGAACCATGTTATAATCCCGCCTCAGGAGCAGGCCGAATCAAGGATCAGTCATTATCCTTGCAGCTCCACTTCCCCACCATTTTCATTATTCCACTTCACAACATAAAAACTGTACGGGTCTATTCGCTGGTTAAGAGTTTAATTCGTTAAAGGAGATATAGTCATGGCAACACCGATCACTGATAAGGAATGGGCTCAGATACTGGTTTACGCATGGACTGACGAGGTGTTTAGGAAGAAACTTGAGAAGAGTCCCACCGCAGCGCTCAAAGAAGCAAAAAAGAAATTTGGCTTCAAATACGATGTTTTTGTCCATATCCCTGATCCACCGGCAGACTTGACCGAAGAACAACTCCATGCCTTTGCCCAGGGAATGTCCTTGTCTTCACCAAAGAGTTGTTCCTACAGCTAAATAACGAGGGGCATCTCCTCAGTATCAGCCCAACCCGCCGTCTATAAAACTGGCAACAATGACCCAACGGCCGCGCTTTAAGCCCTATTTTCGGTGTGAAATCATACCATCAGAGGGTGTTTTTTTACTTTCCGAAAAAAAACAGTTCTTACTGCAAGGGGCAGCCTACCTTAAACTGGCGCCGTTGCTCACCGGCCAATATACCGTGGACGAAATCATGGCTGAACTCACCGGTCAGCTTTCCCCGGCAGAAGTGTTCTATGCCCTGGAGATCCTGCGGCGTGAGGGGTACATTGTTGACTCCGCCCCGTCCATGCCCTCAGAGCAAGCCGCCTTCTGGGGGATGCTAGGGGTAGCAGCGGAGCACGCAGCCAGGCAGTTACAGCAGTGGACAGTTTCCCTGATCGCCCTTGGCCAAATTGACCCTGCTCCTCTCAAGACGATGCTCGAAAGCGGTGGGGTCGGCTGTGGTGATAACGGCGAAGTAGACGTGGTCTTGACTGACGATTATTTGCAGCCTGGCTTGGAGGCCTTCAATCGAGCGGCCTTGCTGCACCATCGGCCGTGGCTGCTGGTCAAACCGGTTGGAGTAGAGGTGTGGATCGGCCCTGTCTTTATCCCTGGACAAACCGGGTGTTGGGCATGTCTGGCCGACCGTCTGCAAGGGCAGCGCAAAGTCGAAAGTTATCTGGAAAGAAAAAAAAGCCCGTCCGGCCCGCTGGTTACCTCGCTGGCTGTTCTGCCCTCAACCCTGCAAACAGCCCTGGGGCTTGCCGCCACCGAAATTGCAAAATGGGTGGTCCTTGAACAGAGCGAAGCGCTTACGGGCCGGATCATTGCCCTGAATACCCTTTCGCTCGAAATGCAAACCCATCTTCTGACCCGGCGGCCCCAGTGTCCCCAGTGCGGAAATCCGAAGCTGGTTTCGACGCAACAATCAGCCTCACTTAAGCTGCAAAGTCAACCGAAACTCTATACCAGCGATGGCGGACATCGCCTTTGCTCACCCGAGGCGACTTTCAAGCGTCTCGCTCATCACCTTAGCCCAATCACCGGCATCGTCGGGAGTCTCCACCCTATTACCCTGGAAGGGGACAAGAAGGGCTTGATACCCGGCTATATTGCCGACCATAGTTTTGCTCTGATCAATGACGATCTGGACGCCCTGCGGGAAAATCTGCGCGCCCAATCCGGCGGCAAAGGAAAACAGGACATCCAGGCCAAAGTGAGCGCGCTGGGCGAATCTATTGAGCGCTATTCAGGGGTCTTTCAGGGTGACGAGGCCCGTATCCGGGCCAGCTTCAGAGAGTTGGGGAGCGCTGCTATTCATCCCAACGGCTGTATGCTTTTCAGCGAACGCCAATTGGCGAAGCAAGAGCCGGCTGCCAATGGCTCTCCATTCAGATGGGTTCCAACCCGTTTTGATGAGACCAGAGAAATTGATTGGAGTCCGGTTTGGTCTTTAACCTCCGGGGAGACGCGCTATGTGCCAACAGCTTACTGCTACTACGGTTATTCCCGGATATATCAGACCAACTTCGCCCGAGCCGACTCGAATGGCTGCGCGGCCGGCAACAGTAAAGAAGAGGCGATTCTACAGGGCTTCATGGAGTTGGTTGAACGGGACAGCGTGGCGCTGTGGTGGTACAATTGCCTCAAGAAACCGGCCGTGGATCTGGCCAGTTTTGACGAAGCGTACTTTCAGAAACTGCCAGCCTATTATAAAACCCTACAGCGTGACCTCTGGGTCCTTGACCTGACGAACGATTTGAATATTCCCACCTTTGCCGCTATCTCACGCCGCACTGCCCACAAGACCGAAGATATTATTTTTGGTTTTGGCGCTCACTTCGATCCCCAACTGGCTATACTCCGCGCCCTGACCGAACTCAATCAGTCGCTTCCTTCAGTCGTTGCAGCCCAACCGGCTAAAGAAAATTACCGCACTCTGAACCCCGACGCGTTTGCCTGGTGGCAGACGGCGACCCTTGAGAATCAGCCCTATCTGACCCCCGACGGAACCCTGGTCCCAAAAGTTCAGGCCGATTACCCCCAGGGTTGTCAGGACGATCTCTATCTTGATGTTATGAATTGTGTGCGGATTGCCCACGATAAAGGCTTAGAAACGTTGGTCTTGGATCAAACCCGGCCAGACCTGGGTCTTCATGTGGTGAAGGTGATTGTCCCCGGTCTGCGGCATTACTGGGCCAGATTTGGTCCTGGTCGTCTATATGATGTTCCGGTTCAAATGGGTTACCTGGAGGAACCCTTGACCGAGGAACAGTTGAATCCTCACGTTGTTTACTTCTAACCATTCCACGACCATTTTTGTCTGTTGGGTGAGGGCGCATCCTAAACTTCAGGCGGTGCTGTAGGACAAGTTGTCAGCTTGTCCTACGTTACCACGAACTTGGGATAGGCCAATCGGGTGAGGTGAGGAGACCTCCCAATGAATAGTTCTGATCTATTGGCTCAAGGTTTTGTTTTATCGTTTAAGGAGGGTATCTCTCTGCTTGAGCAAGCAGATGGAAATGCTGCCCTGGAGTCGTCTGGCGGGAATTTGCCGCTGGGGCAAGCTTCAAAGGGCTTGGCAGCGGTGCTGCGGCTCCTATCGGCTGAGGGAGCGACGGAAAAGGAACTGATAGACCTGGCCGGACAGTATGATGGGAGTGTCGGCTTGCCCAAGATACTCTACTACCTGCAACGTTTTACCCAATCTGGCTTGATTTGTCACACCGTCATCTCCAATGGAATCAAGTTAGCCACAATTGTCCCAACCTCGCCCACTTATCAATTCAGACTCGTTGAGCCTGTCCTCGATAGACCGTATAGCCTGTCACGCTTTGCTTATCTGCATCAAAACGGTGGACAATTTGTCCTGGAATCGCCGTTGGCGCAGGCCAAAATCGTGCTGCACAGTTGGCAAGCTACAGCCATGCTGCATGGCTTGGCGACATCCCGGACTTTGATCGAGTTGGGTAAGGATTTTCAGGATATAACCGATGCCTCTGTTTCTTTGTTTATGAGTTTGCTGCTGGGGTGCGATATGGTACGGGAGGATGGAAAAGAAGAACCGGAAACACTGGCCCAATGGGATTTTCATGACCTGCTTTTCCATTCAAGAAGCCGGCTGGGCCGACACGCCGGCCCCTACGGCGCTACCTATCGTTTTCGCAACAAGATTCAGCCCCTGCCTGTGGTTAAACCGCTGACGTCAGGAGAAACGATTAGTTTGTACAAGCCCGACCTGGATACCCTCAAGAAAGACGATCCATCCTTCACTTGGGTCCTGGAAGAAAGACAATCCCTTCGCAACCATAACAGCGACCGGCCCATCACCGTTGAGCAGTTAGGTGAGTTTCTCTATCGCACAGCCCGCATCAGAACTTTGCATCAAGCAGAGCAGGGTTTGTATGAGTACAGCAGCAGACCCTACCCTAATGGGGGAGCCTGTTATGAATTGGAACTTTACGTGGCAGCCAGGGCTTGTACCGGGCTTGGCCAGGGTCTCTACCATTATGACCCGCGTGAGCATCAACTTTGCCGGCTGGCTGACCGCGCCGACGCAGTGGATGTTCTCCTGCAGGAGGCCTCTTATGCCGCCGCCGCACAGAGTAAGCCCCAGGTTTTGATCATCCTGGCGGCTCGTTTTCAAAGAGTGACCTGGAAATATGAGGCTATGGCCTACGCCCTTATCTTGAAGAATGTCGGCGTGCTCTACCAAACCATGTACCTTGTCGCTACCGCGATGGGGCTGGCTGCTTGCGCCCTGGGCGGCGGAAATTCAGACTCGTTTGCCGCTGCTGCCGGCACGGATTATTACGCCGAGACTTCCGTCGGCGAATTTACTTTAGGGACCAAGGCCGGGCGGTAGCTAAGATCGAGATTGCACAAAATCCATCCGATTTCGGAGTGTAAAAGTGTACCTTTTTCACTCCGGTTTTAGGCTGATAGCAGGAGTTCGAGCGTGGAAAACAAATTGCAGGTTGACTTATTGAATGAACAACTCCATCAGTTTCAGGAACAGGGCTACCTCAACTTGGGCCGGATCACCTCTGACTCAGAGATCGAATCACTGGGGGAGGTCTGCGCCCAGATCGTCGAGCGAAAAACGGGCTATACACTGGCGGAGCTGGCCCAAATTAGCCGCGTTAATCCTCAACCAGCGCCCTTAACGGTCAGTGCACCGAAAGAACTGTTTCCCACTCTCAAGAACACGACCTACTATCGAAATGCGCTCAGAGTAGTAGCCAGACTGCTTGAGGCTGAGGCAACCGACCTTATCAGCGGCTGGCGGCTATTTATCAAACCGGCGGGCTGCGGGGGGACGCCCTGGCACCAGGATGCTACTTATCGGCCCCCGCCCTATCGCAGCGCCACTGTCTGGATGCCACTGGACCCGATGATAAAGGAAAGTGGTTGTTTACAATTTATCGGGGGGTCTCATCGTCAAGGGATACAGCCCTATCAAGCCAACGATGGGTTCTTGATCACCGAAAATGTTAACGAGGCGCAGGCTATCGCCTGCCCCCTCTTGCCGGGCGAAGCAACAGTGCATCACTGTTTTGTGCTGCATTACGCCGGGCCTAATCAAACCGACCAATTACGCCGGGTTTTGGTCACTATTTTTCAAGCAACGGGAAGGTAGAGATTTATGACTCATGCTCATGCAGGCAACTCGCAGCCAGCGCCCCTCATTGATATTGCCATTATCGGCGGGGGTGTTTCTGGCGCTTATACGGCTTATCGCTTAATGAAATCAGATCCGGCTGCAAACCCGGTACTCAAGCGGCTGTTACAACTCAGCGGCAAAGAGCGGCTGGACATCGGATTGTTCGAGCTAAGTAACCGTATTGGAGGCCGGCTTTGGTCATACCATCTACCGGGAATGACCAGCCTGCCGGCTGAATTGGGGGGCCAGGGCTTTGCCAAGTACATGCAAAATGTTTTTGGCTTAGCCACCCAAGAACTGGGGCTTGAGCTTGCTGCATCTTCGAGCTATAACAAGCGCTACTTTCAGTATCTACGAGGGCATCGTTTCAACTATAAAGATAACTTGCTGAGCGGTCCCCGCAAGCGAAAATTTTACCCCAGTGTGATCCCTTATTTCCTTAGAAATGACGAAAAAGAGAAGGACTTGGATGAACTGGTAGAAGAAGCAAGCCTGGCCGGAATACCCGAACAAACCAAACAAATCATTGCTGATATAGCAGAGGCGCTGAAGCAAGGTGATCTTGGGGAGGCATTTAAGAAAAGGAAGCAAGAATTGATCCCTCTGCTTCGTAATGCCAGGGTTAACGATAGCGGGCCGGCCTTTTCCCAAAGACCGCTCTACGAGTTGGGGTTTTGGAATGTCCTGGAAGCCAGGCTCAGCAGCGAGGCCTACCAGCTTATTTCGGATTCATCTTATGATTATTCGGATTTCCGCAACTTCAACTTCTACGACTCTATTGTGAATAATTTAGACGCAGATTTTTGCTTCGCCCTGAACCCCGAACCTTTTGTGCAACTCAAAAATGGTTACCAAGAGCTGCCCAAAATGTTGGTCAAACATTTTCGAAACGAGGGTGGTTCGGTGCATCTGCAAACCTCCTTGCGCCGTCTGCGCCTCGAATACCATAACGGCGAACCCTTAATTGCCCTGGATATAGGCCCAACCGGAATACCCCTTGACTCCACCGTGTACGCCCGTTATGTGGTCCTGGCGCTGCCGCAACGGGCGCTGAAGTTACTTGATCCGGCCAGCGTTATCTTCCAAAATCCTCGTTTCAAGACTGAGATGAATACCGTTACCCCGGCGTTAGCCGGCAAAATCTTCTTAGCCTATGACCAGCCCTGGTGGGAATCCCTGGAATACGGGCCGGGCAAGGTTCCCAATGAGCAGATTACATGTGGCTTTTCCATCACCGATTTACCCATCCGGGTTTGCTACTATCTGGGGAAGCAAGAAGATGGAAAGTCGCTCTTGCTGGCTTCTTTGAACGATGACGTTATTAGCCCCTTTTGGGATGGATTTTTACATGCGTCTCGCCTGGGAGTTCATGATGCCCCCTATGGGGGCAACTTCAATGGCGGACAAAACCTGTTTGCGCCAGAGGATATGGTCAGCGCGGTTCAGCGGCAACTGGCCCAAATGCATGGGCTTAAACCCGGAAAGATTCCCGAACCCTATGCCGCTATTTACCACTATTGGGGCGACGATCCTTTTGGCGGGGGCTGGCATGATTGGAATCCCCACGTGCGGAGTTGGGAAGTTATCCCCAGCATTCGCCAGCCGATCCCTGGTATTAACATTTTCCTGTGCGGCGAAGCCTATTCCGCCTCTCAGGGCTGGGTTGAAGGCGCCCTCAACACCGCGGAAATGGTTCTGGAAACCTACTTCGGCCTGCCCCGGCCCGATTGGGTTGACCCGGAGTATGATTTTGGCCCTTGACCCAGATGTTGCAGTGCAAGAGGCATTCAAAGTTTTATTGGGTTCTAATGGTTGGCGGTTTGATTGAAAGTAAAGGACGGGCATAAATGGCAGTCTCCCTATCGGGCTATCAAATTAAGGAAACGATTCACGAGAGTAGTAATTCGCTGGTTTATCGGGGACTCTCCAGGGCAAATAGTCAATCCGTTATCCTCAAAATGCTAAAACAGGCCTATCCTTCCCCGGAAAAGATCGCCTGGTTCAAGCGAGAATTTGAAAGAACCCAGAACTTAAACCCTTCACCCGGTACGGGAGAGGCTCTGCCGGGTGTGGTGGAAGCTTACAGCCTGGAAAGCGACCAACAGCGCTGGATCATGGTCCTGGAAGATTTTGGCGGCGACTCCCTCGACCGGTACCTCCAACGCAAACCCTTCACCGTCACTGAGTTTCTACCGCTGGCCCTTGAGATAGCCGATATTTTGGGGCAAATCCATCAACGACAAATCATCCACAAAGATATTAATCCTTCCAACATTGTTTTGCACCCGGCGAGCCGCCAGATCAAAATTATTGACTTTGGCATTTCCACAACCCTCTCCCGTGAAAACCCGACCCTGCGCAACCCCAATGTTTTGGAAGGAACGTTGGCCTACATCTCCCCGGAACAAACCGGACGGATGAATCGAGCTTTAGACTACCGCAGCGATTTTTACTCCCTGGGCGTCACCTTTTATCAGATGTTGACGGGCCAATTACCCTTCCCATCCTCCGATGCGCTGGCCTTAGTCCATGCCCATCTTGCCAAACAGCCCACCCCGCCTCATGAACTTGATACTGCTATCCCCCTGCCGCTTTCGCAAATTGTCCTCAAGCTGATGGCTAAAAACGCCGAAGACCGTTACCAGTCGGTGATCGGCCTTAAGGCGGATTTAGCGGAATGTCTGCGCCAGTGGCAAACCAGTGGACTGATTGAGCCTTTTTCTCTGGGCCGCCATGATATTGCCGACCGCTTCCAACTTCCCCAAAAACTGTATGGCCGAGAACAGGAAATCGAGCGACTCTTGGCCGCTTTTGAGCGTGTTGGCCAGGGCGCCTGCGAACTGATGCTCGTCTCCGGTTACGCCGGCGTGGGCAAATCAGCCTTGATCCAGGAAGTCTACCGGCCTATCACCCGCCAGCGGGGCTACTTCATCGCCGGTAAGTTCGACCAATTGCAACGAAATATTCCCTATGCCTCTCTCGTTCGCGCCTTTCAGTCTTTAATTCAGCAGCTTTTGGCGGGGAGTGAGGCAGAAATTGCCGAGTGGCGCACCAAAATGTTAGACGCTCTAGGCACAAACGCCCAGGTAATTATCGAAATAATTCCCCAGGTGGAACTGATCGTTGGCCCTCAGCCGGCAGCGCCCGATCTGCCCCCATCCGAAGCTCAGAACCGCTTCAAGCTGGTCTTTCAAAACTTTATCCAGGTTTTTACCCGGCCAGAACATCCCCTCGTACTCTTTCTAGACGATTTGCAGTGGGCCGACATTGCTTCGCTGGATTTGCTCAGATTGCTGCTGACTGCGCCGGACAGCCAATACCTGTTTGTCATGGGGGCGTATCGGGATAATGAAGTCGGCGAGGCTCACCCGCTGCGATTAACCCTGGCTGATATCCAGCAGGCCGGCAGACCCACCGCTCATATTTCTCTCAAACCCTTAGATTTTCCCCATGTTAATCAGTTTATGGCCGACATGCTCCATACCTCACCCGAAAGAGTCAATCCTCTGGCCGAGTTAGTGGCGGCTAAAACCGCCGGCAATCCCTTTTTCATGAACGAGTTTTTGAAGTCGCTCTATACCGAGTCGCTGCTGGTATTTGAGCATACCCCGGATAAAGAGGTCCACGGGAGCGGCTGGCGCTGGAATCTGGCCGAAATTCAGTCGCGGGACATGACCAACAATGTCGTCGAACTGATGGCCGGCAAGATGCAGAGATTGAGCCAGGAGACGCAGCAGGTCTTGAAGCTGGCTGCTTGTATCGGCAACCAGTTCGATCTTCATACTCTGGCTCTTGTCCATGAAAAATTGCCCAGCCAGACAGCCGCCGACTTGTGGCAGGCAATTACAGAGGGTCTGGTTTTGCCTCTGAATGACGCTTACAAGGTCATGGATCTGGAGGTGGAGGGGTTGGCTGATGAAGTAACGGTTGACTATAAGTTTGCCCACGACCGTATCCAACAGGCGGCTTATTATCTTCTTTCAGATGAGGATAAAGGAGTTATTCACCGCCAGGTAGGGCAACTCCTCCTGCAGCATACCCCCCCGGAAAAGCGCGAACAGAAGATCTTTGAAATTGTTGACCAACTGAATTTGGGTCTCAAACACATCAGCAGCCAGGCAGAACGGCTGGAATTGGCAGAATTAAACTTGCTGGCCGGTCAAAAAGCAAAGGGGACAGCGGCCTATCAAGCCGCCCTCAATTACCTGCGGATGGGTATCGGCTTGCTTGGAGAAGATAGCTGGTCGCAGCAGTACGAATTGAGCCTGGCGCTTTATGTAGAAGCGACAGAAGCGGCCTATCTCAGCGGTGACTATGAGGGGATGGAGCAGTTGAGTGGGGTCGTGCTCCAACATGCCAACAGCCTCCTTGACAAGGTAAAAGTATATGAATGCCTTATCGAAGCTGGCTATGTTGCTCAGCACAGGATCATGGAAGCAATCAAAGTGGGGCTTGATGTTCTGGAGCAGTTGGGGCTGAAACTGCCGGAGAAGCCGGACTATGCGGACATTGGCCGCGCCCTTGAGGAGACTCACCAGGCTATAGCCGGTAAGGACATCGAGGATCTAATCAATCTGCCGGAAATGACAGACCTCTCCAAACTGGCGACAATAGCCTTGCTGATGAGATTGTTTAGCCCGGCTTATATTGGCGCGCCGGAATTGTTTGTGCTCATTGTCCTGAGCGTCGTCAGATTATCCGTCAAACATGGCAATACCCCTTTATCGGCTCAGGCTTACGCCTCTTACGGGTTGATCCTCTGTGCCGTAGTCGGCGATATTGATGCCGGCTATCGTTTCGGCAAACTCGCTTTGAACCTGGTTGAACAGTTCAATGCCCAGGAAATCAAAGCCAGTACTACATTTATGGTTAATGGCTTTGTCAAACACTGGCAGGAGCCTCTCCGGGCCACGCAGCGCCCCTTGCTTGAGTCCTATCAAATCGGCCTTGAAACAGGCGCGATAGAATATGCCGCTTTGGCCGCCTTTGTCTACACTTACCATGCCTACTGGACGGGCATGCCCCTGGCTGAGCTTGACCATGAGCTGGTCAAATATAGTGAGGCGATTGACCAGCTCAAGCAAGGCACGGTTTTGGATTTAAGCAGGCAATATCGGCAAGCCGTCTTGAACTTGATGGGACAGGCAGAAAACCCTTGTCGCTTAAAGGGCCAGAGTTTTGACGAGGAGACAATGCTGCCGCTCCTGCTTGAAGCGAATAATATGAACGCCCTGGCTCAAATTCACCTTAACACCCTTGTCCTGTGTTACCTGTTTCGTAACTATCCTCAGGCTGTTGACCACGCCACTCAGGCCGAACAGTATTTAAACGGAGTTATTGGTACGTCACACGTTCCCGTTTTCTATTTCTATGATTCGCTTGCCAGGCTGGCCGCTTATTCTGATGCTCAAGCACCCGCAAAAGAAGACCTCCTCGAAAAAGTTAGCGCTAACCAGGAAAAAATGAAAAAGTGGGCGCAGCACGCTCCCCAGAATTACTTGCACAAATTTTATTTGATTGAGGCTGAACAGGCCCGCGTGTTGGATCATCAACGTGAGGCCAGAGAATTTTACGAGCAAGCGATTGACCTGGCTAGAGAAAATGAATATCTCAACGAAGAAGCCCTGGCCTATGAACTGGCCGGTAATTTTTATCTGGGCCAAAACCAAACACGGCTGGCCGGTCACTACCTCCGTGATGCCCACTACGCCTATCGTCGCTGGGGCGCGCTGGCCAAGGTTAAAGATTTGGAAGCACGTTATCCGCAGTTTCTGGTTCAGGCTGAGGCCCGCTCGCGCCAACTGCCTGTCTCAACCACCCCAACCACAGATACAGGTGAAGCCGCTGCCAGCATCCTCGATCTCGCCAGCGTGCTCAAAGCCTCCCAGGCCATCTCCGGCGAAATTGTGCTCGACCGGCTGCTGGAAAAGTTAATGAAAATCGTTATCGAAAACGCCGGCGCCCAGACAGGCATTCTTATCCTGGATAAGAAAGGCCGCTGGGTCATCGAAGCGGAAGGGAACATCGCCAACCGTGAATCTCACAGTGACCCGGAGGTAACGGCCCTGCACTCAATTCCTATTGAGCACAGCCCCAAGCTGTCTCCCGCCGTTATCAATTATGTCATTAGAACCAGGGAAACCGTGGTGCTAAATGACGCCGCCCACGAGAGCATTTTTAGCCATGATCCTTACATTATCCAAAACCAGGTCAAATCTGTCTTATGCACCCCGTTGATCAACCAGGGCAAATTGACCGGCCTGCTTTACCTGGAAAATAACCTGGCCACCGGCGCGTTTACGCCAGATCGAGTAGAGGTCTTGACCCTGCTCTCCGGCCAAGCGGCGATTTCGATTGAAAACGCCAGCCTTTATAGCCATCAAGTGGCCTTGACCACCGGCTACAGCCGCTTTATGCCCCGCGAGTTTCTCGATTTCCTGGGCAAAGACAGCATTGTCGAAATCAAGCTGGGCGACCACGTCCAGCAGGAGATGGCCGTTCTCTTTTCAGATATTCGCGCCTTTACCACCCTCTCAGAGACAATGACCCCGCAGGAGAATTTTGATTTTGTCAACGCCTATTTTGGCCGGGTCAGCCCTGTCATCAGACGGCATCGCGGTATCATTGTCAAATATTTAGGCGATGGCATGATGGCTGTCTTTCCGGAGCGGGTTGAAGATGCCCTCGAGGCCTCTATCGGAAAACTGAAACAGGTCACTCTTTTCAATAAAGAGCGCCAGCAACGGGGTGAATTTCCCATCCGGATCGGCATCGGCATCCATACCGGGAAAATGATGCTGGGAACTGTCGGCGAGGCAGAGCGCATGCAGGGCGATTTTCTATCGGACGTGGTTAACCTGACCTCCCGCCTGGAAGGCTTGACCAAGGTCTACGGTGTTTCGCTGATTATGAGCGGCGAGGCCTTGAATCGTCTAAAAGACCCCAGCCAATATAAACTAAGATTTCTGGATAAAGTTCAAGTTCAGGGCCGCCAGGAAGCCGTCCCGGTCTTTGAGGTTTTTGATGGGGAACCAGAAGAAATCATAGAGATCCGGCTGCAAACGAAGGGGGACTTTGAACAGGGCCTGATGTCTTACTACGGTAAACAATTTGCCGAGGCTAGAGCTTACCTGGAACAGGTACTCCGCCAGCATCCGGCAGATAAGGCGGCTCAGCTCTATTTGAAACGAGCCAGCTATTGGTTGGAACACGAAGTTCCCGACGATTGGACCGGCGTTGAGGCGCAGACCCAGAAATAGGGCGGCGGCACAACAGGAGTTAACTTCAAGCCTGGATTATTTATGAAAATTACCGATGTCAAAACTTATGTTGTTGGGAATCCTCCACCACATTTTGGCGGGCTTTACTGGATATTTCTGAAGCTTACGACTGATCACCAGCTAGTGGGGTATGGTGAAGTCTATTCTGTACCCTTTCACCCTCAGATTGTGGCTCGGATGATTGAGGATGTCTGCGCCAGATATGTGATCGGAACAGATCCTTTCCAAATTGAGCGGCTGTGGCGCATCGTTTATTCGAGCGGATATACCCAGCGACCGGACCCGTCACTTCTAGGCGTTCTAAGCGGCATTGAAATGGCTTGCTGGGACATTGTGGGCAAGGAACTCAATAAGCCCATCTATGAACTGCTGGGAGGCCAAGTTCACGAAAAGTTGCGGTCTTACACGTACCTCTACCCCGAAGAAGCAGATAAAACGAACGTATACAATGACCCTGAATTGGCGGCCGAAAGAGCGGCTGAATATGTTAAACGAGGGTTTACGGCCGTCAAGTTTGACCCGGTTGGCCCTTACTCAGCCTTTGATCCCAGACAGCTCTCCCTGCCGGCGCTTGACCACACTGAGAAGTTCGTCAAAACCGTCCGTGAAGCTGTCGGCGGTCAATGCGATTTGCTCTTCGGGACGCACGGCCAGATGACAACCTCCGGCGCGATCCGTTTAGCCAGGCGGTTAGAAAAGTTCGATCCCTTATGGTTTGAGGAACCTGTGCCGCCTGAAAATCTAAATGAAATGGCCAGGGTCGCCCGCCAAACCAGCATCCCCATTGCTACCGGCGAAAGGCTAACCACCAAGTATGAATTTGCCAGAGTGTTGGAGAAGCAGGCGGCCTCTATCCTGCAAATGGCATTAGGGAGAGTCGGTGGAATTCTGGAGGCCAAGAAAATCGCCGGTATGGCCGAGGCGTTTTATGCCCAGATTGCGCCCCACTTATACTGCGGGCCGATTTCGGGGGCGGCCGATATTCAAATCAGCACTTGTAGTCCCAATTTTTTGATCCAGGAGAGTATTCAAACCTGGGGCGGTTTCCACGCAGAAATTCTAAAGGAGCCGATTCAGTGGCAGGATGGTTATATTATTCCACCAAGCAAACCCGGACTAGGAGTTGAGCTGAACGAAGACGTTGCCGCCAAGTATCCTTACACTGGCAAAAAGCTTCATCTGGATATGTTGGATAGACCGGTTTATCAATGAGAGGAAACCCAACGATGAAACTTGGCTTTATCGGTGTAGGCAATCTTGGAGTGCATCTGGCCGGCAGCTTGCTTCGGGCCGGCTTTCAAGTGACGGTGCATGATCTCAACAAAGAAGCGGCAGCCGGTCTGCTGGCTGCCGGCGCGGGTTGGGCGGCCTCGCCCAAACAGGTAGCCGAAGCCGCAGACAGCGTTTTTACCTGCCTGCCCTCTCCGGCAGCGGTTACCGCCGTAGTAACCGGGGAAAACGGCATTCTAGCGGGGCTTAAACCCGGTGGCACCTGGGTTGATATGAGCACGAATGACCTGCATGAGCTTAAACGCCTGGCCGCGCTAGCGGCAGAAAAAAGCATTGCCTGCCTCGAAGCGCCAGTGACCGGCGGAGTTCATAAAGCCGCTTCAGGAGAAATCACGGTTCTGGTCGGGGGTGATGTCCCTATCTTTGAGGCGCATCTACCTGCCCTGCAGGCGATGGGGGGCAAAGTATTTCATATAGGCCCGTTGGGCAGCGCTGCGGTGATTAAAGTCATAACCAATATGCTGGCCTTTATTCATCTGGTAGCGGCGGGCGAGGCGTTGATGCTGGCTAAACGCGGCGGCCTCGATTTGGCCCAGACCTTTGAAGTTATCAAGGCCAGTTCAGGCAACAGC
Source organism: Chloroflexota bacterium (assembly GCA_016860845.1). The sequence goes on along the minus strand of BOKF01000008.1, from coordinate 47,732 downwards.
TTTGTCCACGAGACGGAAAGCCAGCTTATCTTGAACGGCAGCTACAATATTGGCTTCACTATGGATCTGGCCTGCAAGGACCTTTACCTGGCGCACCAACTCGGCCGCGAGTTTGGCGTGCCGCTGGAATTAGCGGGCTTGGTAGAGCAGATATTCATCCGGGCCAAATCCCAATATGGTGGCAATGCCTGGTCGTCGCAGGTGGTGAAGCTGTTGGAGGACGCGCTCAACACCGACTTGCGTGCCCCGGGTTTCCCAGAAACACTGACGGTGTAGGGGCTGGAGAAACAAGTGGCAATGACTCAAAATAAACCCGTTATTTTGCATAAGGCTGGCTGTGAAGAAGGTTGGGATGATGAACTGCACGGTCGAGTGCAGTGGCGGACCCTTTTTAGCGCCGAGCGCACCTCGACTGAGGCTCTAACCGCCGGTGTGGCCGAAATTAGGCCCGGCAACCAGCTCAAAGTTCATCGCCACCGTCCGCCGGAACTGTATTACCTGTTGGCGGGCGAGGGTATGGTGGCGATTGACGGAGTTGAATATCCTGTGGGAGTCGGCACAGCCGTATTTATTCCAGGTAATGCCGCCCACGGTATTCGCAATACGGGCCAAACTCTCTTACGCTTTTTTTATGCCTTTGCCGTCAATTCGTTCGACGAGGTGGAGTACATCTTTCCAGGATAAGTGTGAACGATTACGGGCGCAATACCCCCCAGCGCAGGTTTTCGGCCAGCTCCTGTACCTGGTTGTGGACCCGCCAGGCTACCAGGGGTAGCCGCTCGGCGGCAATCTCCAGCCGGAGTAAAGCAATCATTTCCAGCAGCGGCTCTCGTGCAGCGCGAGCGGCTGCCGTAGCCAGGGTATAACTCTGCTGGTACTGGGCTACGGTAAAACCATCCAGCGCGGTCGTCGTGCGCTGGACCTCGTCTGCCGCCGCTTGCAGCGACGGCCCAATCTTGGCGCAGGCAGCGCCCAGTTCGGTCAGCACCTCCCGCGCCTGGCCTTCAAAGATGGCCGGACTGATAGCTAACGGGGCTACAGCCGGTCCAGATGTCTCTTTGCCCAGGATCGTGGCAAAACCACCTTCCAAGGCGCTGATGGAAGTCAGCGCCTTACGCAGCGCCGCATCCGCTTCCCGCAAACCCCGCCGCGATTCCTCCAAAATGTAGGAAGTTTTGGGAGGACGGGCCGGGGCAGCGGCGGTGGAATTTGCTTCGCCAGAGGCCAGAGTCTCGGCCAGGGAAACCGCCAGCGCCGCGCTGCGGCTCAAACTCTGGGCCTGGGCGGCCAGCAAGTGACTCAGGTAGGTGAGAGGAAAATCGCTCAAGGGCGCGGCGGCATCGTTCAGGATCAAGACCAGGTCGGTTTGGCCGGCGGCATCCTCGGCCTGGTACCAGCCGGTCAATTTTCCCCGGCTGGCCTTCAGGGTAGCCTCGGCGACAAGTTCCCCTGAAAAGCGCAAGCGGTAGACTACCCTGGCGCTGGGTGACAGCTCAAGCTTCAAGGAAGCGTCGCCGCTACGGGTGACGATGTGACCATTTTTCCAGGTAACCCGCAGGGTTTGGTCATCCCGCTGAACTTCCGGCAAAACTTGCGACCACAGGCGCCGCCGGACCTGCCAGAACGAGGGACGGGCTGAGCCGTCGGCGCGAATGGGAGCGCCGGCCGCCCAAACCGGGCCGCGCCCCACGTCAGCCGCGTCGGGATCCACCTGGAACGGCTGTTGGAGATTGAGCCAAGCGCTCGAGCTTCGTGTTTTTTGAGGCTGGCTCAAAGCGGCCAGGTCAGCGGGATTGGTCAGGTTGAAATTTTGCAGAGGCGGGCCAGCCTCTCCGGCGAGATAGATAGGAACCTGCCAGCCCTGATCGAGCAAGATTTGACGGTAGCTGGACTGGCTCTCATGCCGGGTCGTTTCCAGAAAAGTGCGGGCATCCTCGGCCTGAGGCGTGCTGGCTGTCGCCCAATCTGTGGGGAAACTGACCTGGTTGACCGTGCGGTAGGCAGTCCCGTAGGCAGCATTCAAGGCTTCAATTCCCTCATAATGTTTGCGCAGCCAGATAGGCCATTTGACTTCGGTAAGCTGCGGGCTGAGCGCTGGAGAACTTGCTTCGCCTGGCTCGCTCTCGACGTGCAGCGCGACAATCGGGCCGTCGGGCCACTGCTGGCCGGTCAGCATCCGGCTCAAAGCTCTGAACCAATGGTTCACCGCCTCCGGCAGGGCAGTCTCCAGATCGTCACTCTGGTGGAGCAGCCAGATGGGCAGGCCCTGGCCTAGCACGCCGTCGCCGGTATAAGGACCGGGCTTGAGGATACAAACAAAATTCAGCGCGGCGCAGAGCTGCACCAGGCCGGCACCATCTCGCCGGCTGTTGGTTGAGCCGGTCAAGTCAACCGTGCCCGGCTCAGTTTCATGGAAGCCCCAGGGCAGGGTCAGGGTCAGCGCGTTGACGCCCATCTGCCGCAGCCGGGTCAGCATCAGTTCCCATTTCTCTCGCGGCAAACGAAAATAAGGAAATTCGGCTGCAAGCAAGGGGACGGTGGCAGACTCAAAGTAGGTTGGCATAGTTGTTTCCTCAAAAGGTTAGAGTTTCAATCCATGCGGCGGTCACGGTTTCCAAAGTGTCAATGATCATATCCGCTGTGCTGTAATCCAGTTGTTTGGTATGGGGGCTGGAGACAGCAACAACGCGCATGCCGGCGGCTTTGGCAGCAGCCACTCCGGGCAGGGAATCCTCAAATACCAGGCAGCGTTCCGGGGCAACCCCCAGTTGAGCAGCAGCAAAAAGATAAACGTCGGGGGCCGGTTTGTTATGAACCACATCGTCGCCGGTGGCGATGGCCTGGAAATAGGGCCACAACTCGAACCGGCTGAACCAGCGTTTGACCCATTCCCGGTCTGAAGCAGTGGCGACAGCCATAGGATAACCGGCGGCGTGCAACTGCGCCAGGAGCGGAATGACTCCCGGCATGAGTTCGACGTTTTCAGAGGTGATGTCCCATAATTCTTTGAAACGCTCCAAGACCCGGGCCCGAGTTGGCCCATGACCATTCCGGCTGGTCAGATCGTTCAACACCCGGTCATAGCCGCCCATATAACCTACGATATGTTTAGCCCAGTAATCTATAGAGAAGGGGACGTCATGCTCTTGATATAAAATACGGCAGGTTTCTAAATCGGCGCGTTCGGTATCAACCAAAGTGCCATCGTGGTCAAAAATGATGGCGTCAAAAGGAAGTTTCGTCATTAAGCCTGTTCCTTGGAATCTTGATCTAAATCCGGTCCATATTTGGCCGTTTTCAGGCCGGTTCTGGCTGTTTCGACACTCCGGTCAGGGTCAGCGTCAGAGAGGTGCCCCGCTGAGAGGTACTCTCAATATGGAGATTGGCGTTCATAATCGAGGCGCGTTTGTACATATTGGACAGGCCATGATGGCCGTGGGCCACGGTGTTAGGCAGTTCGAAGCCCTTCCCGTCGTCTTCAACGCGCAGAGTCAATATATCATCTTGACGCGTGAGACTCAGGGCGATTCTTTTAGGGCGAGCGTGGCGGGCAGCATTGGAGAGCGCCTCATGGGCGATGTGGAAAATATGGCTGCTCTGCGCGTCAGTTACATAACTATTGATATCCGGGTCAATTTCTACCTGGATGGGCAGCAAAGTGTTCACTTTTAGCTCTTTAATCAAACCTTCCAAACGGGCATATAACCCTTTAGATTTGATAGCCTGCGGCCGCAAATCAAAAATGTAGTTGCGCAGGTCGTTGATAATAACGGCCATGCTTTTCAAGCTCACATCAATTTGTTCACGGGCCGACTCGTTATCGGGTGAAATAAGAGCCTTGGCATTGTCCAGGATCAATCCAACCCCATAGATGGCCTGAATGATACCGTCGTGCAAATCCCGGGCAAAGCGATCTCGCTCCTCCAATACGGCCAGGCGCTGAGTTTTTTCATAGAGATGAGCATTTTCGAGCGCAATAGCGGCGTGAAGGGCCAGCATTTCAATTAACTGCCGGTCGGTTTCGGTAAATTCGGAGCCATCTAGTTTGTCAGTTAAGTAAAGCGCACCCAATAATTCTCCCTTTGAAAAGATTGGCACCCCCAGCAGACTGTTCATTATCGGATGATTCTTGGGAAAACCGGCGGCAGCCGGATGATGAGCCATGTCATTGACAATCAGCGACTCGCCCTTGTGCAGAAAATGTCCCAGTAACCCCAACCCGGTCGGCAAGGGGCCTATTTTTTGATGAATTTTCGGATCGAGGCCAGCAGTGATAAAGCGCGACAGGTGACCATGCCCATCATGCACGCCCAGAGCGGCGAACTTGGCGTTAATCAGGGTGCGAGCCGCCTGAGCAATCCTTTGTAAAACCTGTTCCAGGGATAGTTCAGAGGTAACTGCCTGGGTAGCTTCACTGAGGGCTTTTAGCTGCGGATCTAATGGCTGCGTATCTTTTGACATCTTGAAATCTACCAACATTTTTAATTGACAGATCAATTGGGTGACAAGTATTTATTGTATCATTAAACAGCCGAATTTGAAACTTACGAATTTCGGACTAATTTGACAGTGAAGCTAAACGATTCCATAATTAGAGACAATAATTTGGAGGCGATTTCTGTGCGGATTATGGTGGTAGACGATCACGAAGTGGTCCGGCTGGGGCTGAACAATTTGCTCTCGCGCCAGCCGGGCTGGCAGGTTGTTGCCGAGGCCGGCAGCGTGGCCCAGGCGATTCAACAGGCTAACGAGCACGTTCCTGATGTGGTGGTCATGGATATTCGTCTCAGTGATGGCAGTGGGATTGAGGCCTGCCGGGAAATCGTAAAAAATCATCCCGAAATTAAGGTGATTATGCTGACCTCATTTGCCGAGGATGATTTGCTGTTTAATGCTATCTCAGCGGGCGCTGTGGGTTATGTTCTCAAACAAGTGGGCAATGATGACTTGATCCGGGCGATTGAGACGGTAGCTCGGGGGGATGCCATGCTCGACCCCAGCATTACCGGCCAGGTTTTAGCCAAGCTGCGCGACTCGGCCCGATCTGAGGCTTTTGCCGATTTATCAGACCGTGAATTAAAAGTGTTAGCTCTGATTGCTCAGGGCAAAACTAACCGCGAGATTGCCGCCAGCCTGTACCTGGGTGAAGGAACCGTCCGCAACTATGTCAGCAACATCCTGGATAAATTGGGCTTATCAAACCGGGCGGAAGCTACTGCGTATGCCGTACGCCATAATTTAGACGATTTCTTAAAGGCCGTAGAATGATCCTCTGCCCCGATAAGCTGCTCACCGCCGATAATTTACCCACAACCTACCTGCTGCCTGGCTTTGATGGGTAAATTTCATCCATCAATTTGCTGCCAGCCATGCACCAGGGATTTTGACTTTGCCTCAAAGCAATAGTAATTCCCTCCGCTCGCCCCAGGTTGCCCCTCTTTTTCACTCATTTGACACCCCTTGAGATGACAAAGATACAGCGTCGCTACTGCTCCGTGAGACACAAGAGCAATATTTAGACTGCCCTTATCTTGCTCCACTAGACTATCTACTGCTTGTATAATACGCTGCTGCGCCGCCAGGGCCGTTTCCCAACCAAGGGTACTCCTGTCGGGATAGGCAAAGAACTTGCTTGCGGCGGCGGCATGCTGGCCATGGGGCAAATATCCGGTTGAAGACCGATCAATCTCACCCAGGTCCTTAACCATTTTATAATCGAGGGCCAGGTACTCTGCCAAAATCTTCGCCCCATGCATCGCTTTTTGTTCTGTACTACTATAGACAGAGCCAATGGTCGGTATCCAGGGTTTAGCCAGTAACGCTTTCATCCGTTCTTTGCCCCGCTCAGAGAGAGACCACTGCGGCACGGGTACTGCCGGGTCAATGACAACATTCGGGTGGGTGATAAAGTATACCAATCTCATTCTATGTCCTCCACTGATTCAATTTCATCATAGCGCGGATGTTCAGCTACGTCAAAGCGAGCGAGTCTGTCCTAAATTGAAGGGAAAATCCTGTGGGTTAAGTTGGCAACTCAATTTGTAGGGTAAATTACAATCGTCATTGTAGAAGATGACATGTGTCACTATCAGTTTAAGGTGTTTCCCTTTATGCTTATTGTTAGAAACTATGCTTTATCTGCCGTCAACTCTTTTTGCCTCATCAAAAGAATTTTTTTATTCGCTTTATTTAGTTGCGTGTGAGGTAGTTTGGTGCTGGAATTTGAAGCCCTTCATGTGCCTACCCTGACCAAGGAAGTTGCCGCCAATCTAGAGCAAGTGCTCGAACCGTTGATTGGGATTGTCGAGCTTAAAATTAATTTGGAAAACCAGTCAGTCCAGATTCTCTTTGATGAGAACCGAGTTGGTTTTCTGGATTTAACTCAGGCCATGGCCAAAGCAGGCTGTCCCTTGCGACAAATTGATGCGGCCTTGCTTAAAAAGTTCTCCACCTAAGCGGAAAGGAGATAATCATGTATCAAAAAATTCTGGTGCCGCTTGATGGTTCAGCTTTATCAGAATTGGCCCTCCCTCACGCCGAGGCGCTGGCTCGACATTTTGATAGCGAGATTATTCTGACCAGGGTCTGCCAGCCAGTTGCGATGCCCGTTGAGTTTTATCCGGCAATGGCTGGCGTAGCCTATGATTACCAGCTTGATCTACAGACACAGGTTGAAAAAGAAGTGAAAGAGTATATAATAAATTGGCAGAAGAGACTCCAATGGGCGAAGTTAAAATGCCGGTATTTGGTTTTAGAGGGTTTTGTTCCAGAGGCAATTTTGAAGGTGGCTGAAACTGAAGCGGTTGATCTCATCGTCATGAGCACGCATGGCCGCTCCGGGTTAAGCCGTTGGGTTTATGGCAGTGTGGCGGCAAAAGTGTTACAGGCAGCGCCCTGCCCTATATTTTTAGTCCGCGCCAAAAGTCACCCAGGAGATGATTGACGCTTAGACTTAAAGTACCTTAACTAAATTAGCTGTCGAGGGAGGCGCAGCCAGCATACCCGGAGGAACCAGATCATGATGAGACATCGTTACTGGATTATATGGATATCGCTCCTCACTTTATTATGGGTTGGCCAAGGAGGCGCAGCCGCGCAATCCGGCGTTGATCATTGGCTGCGTTATGACGTAACGCTAAAGCTGCAACAAAATTCGGGACTTGCCGTGGAGGAAATCCATGAAGTAGCTCTGGTCAGCGGAGCTACTACCTTTGAGAGGATCATTCCAACCTCAAAGCTGGAAAGCATCAGCAATCTTCAAATTTTACAGGTAGATAGCAGTGGCGGCCAACGCAGCTATCAATCCGCCAGTACCAAAGCCGAATATACTTTTGAAGTTACTACTGAATCCGGCCAGCAGACTGTTCACCTCTATTTTCCACCCAACAACACTTCTTCTACCCTCTTTATCCTGCGCTATTTTGTAACGGGCGCGCTTCGCTTTTATGACACGGGGGATCGCCTCGATTGGCAACCTCTAGGCGAAAGTACCGCGGCTCCGATAGCCCGTTCCACCACTACCATCAATCTACCGGCTCCTTTTACTGACGAGCAGATCATCCGCAGTAGTACTGGGGCAGCCACGAATATATTCTTGCAAAGCGCCGATAAGGTCACTTTTGTAGTGGCAGATATTGCGCCTAATAGCAAGCTGGAAGTATCGGTGACTTTCCCCCATGGCACCGTGCAGGGCGCTTCCCCTGGCTGGCAAAGAGAAATTGACAACCTGGAATACTGGACCCCCAAACTACAGTGGGGTTCTATAGTGCTGGGCCTATTGATTCTGTTAGTCGGCCCCTTGCTGGTGTATGGCTGGTGGTATCTGCGGATTCGGGTTTCGCCAGGCCCTGGAAAATTCCCCACCCGGGTGAAGACGCTACCAAATGAATTGCCACCCGCAGTGGTTGGCGCTCTATTAGATGGTCATGCCAACCCCAAACACATTTTGGCGACCTTGCTGCATTTGGCCTACCGGGGCGCACTTAACGTAGATAGCGGGAAAAAGACCAAGTCATCGCCTAAGGAACAAGAACCAACTTTTAACCTGTATGCGGTAGACCAGAATAAAGTAACCCAACCTTATGAAGTTACCCTTTACGGTAAAATATTTGGCTCAGGTGGCATGAAACGGGATTTGGCTGAGATGCATGAAGCCCTCTTTATGTCCACCCCGGAATTAAAACGACAAATAGATACGGCGATTGCTCAGGCTGGTTACTTGGAATCAAATTATCGGATAAAGCGGCGTCAGTACATAGCCTTCGGTGGGGCGGGAGTCGTCATGAGCCTCCTGCTAGCATTGCTAATCAGTATGTTTTTGCAGCAGTACACCTATCTTGTAGCTTGCCCATTTTTAGGTCTTGCTGCCGCTGCTGCGACCCTCATCGCAGCGGGATGGGCTGTCCCTACCAAAACGAAGGCAGGAGTTAAAGAGGCAATGCCCTGGGAAGCCTTTAAGCGCTTCTTAAGTGATATGTCTCCGAGAGAGGCTGAAAAGTACAAACAGCAATTCGCCCGTTGGCTTCCTTATGCCGTCACCTTTGGTATAGAGAAGGATTTTGTAAAAAAATTTGCGGCAGCCAATGCGCCGAGACCAAAATGGTGGGGGCAACCCAAAGAGAAATCTCTTAATGTTGGCCTTGATCAAGCTTATGTTTGGGTGAGCGCCAGTGTCGTAGAGGCGGAATCGCAGCAGAAGGCCGCTCAAGCTCATGCAAAAAGTCCTATTCGCCGTTTGGGCCAATCGAATGGGGAAATTTCGGGGGAGGGTCTGCTTAAAGCCATTCAAACCACCTTGATAGCATTCTTGAAGGATAGCTATGAAACTTTCAGCAAAGCGCCTGTTCTCGATGAAAATAAAGGGGCTGATACGGAAGATCTGATGTAGAGAGACTTAATTGGGCATAAAAAGCAAAAAGACGGTCGCTCTGACCGTCTTTTTGCTTTTGGGGTTGGTTCAACCCGCTACCCAAGTGGCAATAAAGTGTGAACCATAAATAAAAGAGGCCATTGCTAACGAAGCAGCTATGGCCGCGATTAAAACAAGGGTAATCGTAGGCTTCGGAGAAGAGGTATCACAAGGACAACCTGCCGTAGAAAACGGCACTGACCTGATTCCTTGTTGTTCAAAGGCATTGGTTTGGCTATAGGAGGAGTGAGAAGCCGCTTTAGCTGGTTTGGAAAAGTTGCTTAGTTCCGCCGCAAAAGGTTTTGAAATCAGTAAGGCGGTAATCAATAAGAGGATAGAAACCAAAATTCGTTTCACAAGGCACCCTTAGGCAACCATTTTTGCTCTCATAACCAACGAGATACCACTTCATTATATTATGTCTACAATAATATGTCAAGTTAATAAAGGAGGTATCTCATTTTTGAGCCTGTCAGCCTAAGGGCCTCACTTTGATCAACGAATTTCCACTTCATCCTCCTCGTTCGTAGTAATCTGGCCTGGCGTTTTGAACACTCCTTTTTGCCATTGGGCATAGCCAAAAGCAAGTAACATCACGGCCAACAAAATGAGAAAAAAGAGTTCCATTTCTTTGACGCCTCATTTTTAGCAACAATCAGCGCGCAACTATAGATTTTTGGGTGCAAGGAAAATAGACGGGAAGCGCGAAGCTGCGCAATATAGCTTATCACTTTCTCTCCAATTATATCGGGTGAAAGAAGGAGAGGCATTGGTAAAGGCGCGTAAATGTGTAATTATTCACTAAGCCTTTTGGCCTATTTGCCCAATTTTTGGCAATTTTAGGACATTTTTTCGGCAAGTAATGAATCTTCAGGTACTTGGGAGTCTTTTGAAGAAAAATTATTACGAATTTCAAAAGGGGACAAATCCGACCGGCGCGGTATAATCAGGCGAACGATTGTACCTTCATCGAGTTGAGATTCAACCTCAATATTACCGCCAAAAAGATGGGCGCGCTCTTGGAGCCCCATCACCCCAAAACTACCGCTGCTGGCAAAATCGGTAATTAAGTCAGGTACAATAAAACCACAACCATCATCTTTAACTGTCAATATAATCTGTTTTTCGGTGAACTGGGCCAGAACATGCACCTCAGTGGCGTGAGCATGTTTTTTGATATTGTTCAGGGCTTCCTGCAAAATCCGATAAATCGCCACTTCCATGTCAGCCGGCAATCCATCCGGGGTTCCCTCAACTCTAAAGTCCACATCTATTCCTTCACTTTGGGTCAATTGGTTGACCAGATATTGCATGGCCGCTACCAGCCCCAAATCTTCCAAAGCCAGGGGGCGAAGGTCCCGGCTAAATTGGCGAACGCTGGCAATTGCGCCTGTAACCATGGCTCTTAACTCACTCAGGCGGATACGTGCTTCGATGGGATCATCCAACATCCCCTTAATCAGTTCAATGCGCTGGCCAATGGCAATCAACGATTGCACGGTATCATCGTGCAACTCGCGGGCAATTCGCTTGCGTTCTTCCTCTTGAGATTGGGTAATATCAGCTACATACTGCCTCACTCCGGCGCGATACTTGCGAATTTGCTCGACCATCTCATTAAAGGCCATCCCCAACTCGCGGATTTCTTTGATCCGGCTGAGCGTTACCTGGGCATCGTAATCACCAGCAGTTACCTGCCGTGTTTGGATGACTAAGTTTTGAATGGGATCGGTGACGGCCTGTACGCCCAGGGAGACAAAAGCGGCCACCGTAATTAATCCCACAATGAGAACCACGGCGATGGGTTTCAAAGCGTTCTGTGCCGGTTCCACTACCTGCGCCCACGGTTCGCCAATCACCAAACCCCAGCCTGTAACCTGGACCACGGCGTAGCCCTCAACAGTACTGGGCTGGCCGTTTTCGTGGCTCGTCACAGCACCGATCAACGTACCCTGTTGAAGCCGCTGGACCGCTTCACGACTGCTGAAATCTGTGCCAATGAGCCGGGAAATAGGATGGTAGATTAAACGCCCCTGGCGATCAACCAGATAGGCGGTACCCTCCTCGCCCACTCGCAACTTCTGAATCTCCTGGCCCAGGCGTTGAAAACTTAAATAAAATCGTCCAGCGAGGACACCCATAAACTGGCCGTCAGGCTTCTCGATGGGTACAGCAATGACAATAATATCTTCACCAGAGCCTGGTTCCTTGATAATATCGGAAAAGGTCGAGGTACGCAGGGTGCGAGCATCTTTAAAGTAAGGTTCCTGTGAAAAGTCCTGCCCAATGAGATCCGGCCGAAACGGCTCGGTGACACTGACGAAGCCCCCGGCATTCAAAATAATGATCCCCCCATCCGTGGTAAAATCCGCCACCAAATCCCGACCTCGTTCCAGAGTGCCTTGCTGCAAGGTGGGTTCGCCCGATTGCATTTCGGTTTGATTAGCCAGAGTCCTCAACCCGCGCACAAACGCTTCAATGCTTTCAGAAAGACGTTCGGCCGAGACACTGGCCAATTCCTGGTCACGGCTTTCGGCCAGCGATTGTGAAATCTGCTGGTAGGCCAAAAAGGTGACCCCAACCGTCAAAATTAGCATCAACGATAAGAGCAGGATGGTTAAAAGGATGGCCTGCGCTCGCAGTTCAGAAATCCAGTTTTTGAACCCGTGATAGCGTGAGTGAGCCGCTCCGGCCTTGATGAGGGGTTTCATGGCAGGTCTTCCTGCAAGAAAGACTGGCCAATTCGCTGCGCTTCTCGCAGCGCCCTGGCCGGGTCAGTATCATAAAAGGATTTTTTGATAGCATCGGCAAAGGCTTGTTCAGCTTCAGGAAAACGATCCAGGCGGTAAGGTCGAACGGCATCAAGCTGACTAAAAAACGGGATTAAGAGCAAATTTCCGGCAAAATAGGGTGAGGTTTGCAGCCAGGTTTTGGCCGGGTAGCGGCCTAACCGGCGCGCCATCGGGATGGCATACCGGTCGCTTGTAACCCACTTCATAAATTCAAAGGCAACCTCCTGATGGCGCGCGCCTCGAGGAATAAACAAACCACTGCTACCCAAAACAGAAGCGGCGCTATCTGCAGCCAGAGTTTTGGGCAGCCGGGCCACCCCCAAAGGAAAATCGGGATCAGTTGACTGGATAATATGAATATCCCATGGCCCGCCCAGGTACATGGAGACCTGACCCTCTAGGAAACGCTTGCGGGGGTCTTCATAATCGCGCGGACGAGTTGTGGGACGCTGAGCGTAGCCATCTTCGGCTATTTGAGTTAAAAAGCGGAGGGCGTCAACATTGTTTTTTGAGTCAAGAGTCAGGCTAAAACCGTTTTCCGACGTGCCGACCAGTAGATCACCGCCGGCATCGGCCATCCAGGCATAGACATACCAGGGATCCGAAGTTAACCCCAGGGCGTAACGCTTCTCCGCCGGTTTGGTCAAAGCTGCTACTGCCTCGGAAAAGGCGGCTAAATCGTAATCGCCTTTGGGATAGGGCAGGTTAGCCGCATCAAAATGGTCTCGATTGTACAGTAAAACCAGGGTGTAAATATCCAGCGGGATGCCATAGAGTGTATCACGCCAGGTGCAGGCTTCCAGGGCGGAGGGTAAGAACTGACGCCGGGCGCGGGCATCTACCTGTTCCCATTCCTGCCATTGTTGGTTCAAGGGTTCGGCCAGTCCCTGTCCGGCCATAGCGTAAACATGGCCCTGGACAACATCCGGCGGTGTGCCCACCTGGAGAGCGCGAGTAATTTTTTGGGGGATACTTTCGCGCACAAACGATTGAATCTCAACCTTGACCTGGGGATAAGCATCTTCAAAATCTTTGGCGATTTCTTCAAAAAGGCTATCGTTTTTGGTAAAATCCAGGTCAAGCCAGACTTCGAGCGTGATTTTTTCCGGGGGGATATTCGGATTAAGCGCGGGGGGATTACCCACAAACGGCTCATCAATTTCTTCGACGGCCGCTGAACTGGCGGAACTGCAGGCCGTCAAGAGGAAGAGAAGGATGAGCCATGTAAAAATTCTACCCATTCCCTTTGTCCGTGGTAATCCAACCTTTACGCACCGCATACATAACCGCTTCGGTGCGCGAACTGACGCCCAATTTGGAGAAGATGTTAGACAGGTGGGCCTGAACGGTGCGATCACTGATGAACAGATTTTTGCCAATTTGCTTGTTGCTCAACCCCTCGCCCACCAACTGCAAAATTCCCAGCTCCCGTTCGGTCAAGCCGTCATACTGATCCTGCCCGCCTGACAGCATGTCGGGTAAGCTTTTGCCACTGGTGAATTGGGCCACTACTTTGCCGGCCACTGTGGGCGCCAGGGCCGACTGCCCCGCCGCGACGGTACGAATGGCCCGCACCAGCTCGTCAATTTCCGCCGTTTTCAATAAATAGCCATTGGCGCCGGCCTGAAGCAGCGCAAAAACGTATTCGTCATCGTCGTGGGCGGTCAGCACCAGCACATTGACCCCCGGACACTCGGCCTTGATGCGGCGAGTTGCTTCTACCCCGGACATTTTGGGCATGCGCACATCCATTACGACTACATCCGGTTGCAGTTCGTGCGTCAGGCGAACCACTTCTTCCCCATCGGCAGCCTCACCCGCGATCTGAAAGTCCGGCTGGCGCTCCAGCAACTCGCGGGTGCCGGAGCGAACTACGGCATGGTCATCGGCCAGGAGGATGCGAATACGCTTGGCATTATTTGAAATTAAACTCATAGCCCTCTTCCTCTGCTGCATAACAACTTATCACGGCTTGATTATACCACCTTCGGCAACGGTGACAAAGCCCGGACGGCCTAAAAAGCCTGAAGCGTTTTGTCAAATAGCTCACTTTCGGTATGATAAAATAAAATTGACCATGGGGAGAATTATGACTCATCTCGACAAACCCAAAATCCGTAATGTAACCGCCCAGCGAACCATCTATCAAGGAGAACCCGTCTTTCTCCTCCAGGACCGGCTTAAGCTAACGGAGGCGGCTATTGTGCTGCCGCAAGTTTTGGGACCCCTGGTAATGTTGTGCGACGGGAACAACACCCTGCCCGAAATTAAGGCTGCGCTGGAAGTTCGTTATGGCCTGCGTCTGCCGCAGGAAACTATAGAAGGCATGTTGGCTCAATTTGACCAGGCTTTGTTGCTGGAGGGCGGTACTTTTGAACGTTTCAAACAACAAGCCGTGGTTGAGTATCGGACTGCTCCTTACCGGCAACCCACCCTGGCCGGTCTCTCCTATCCGGCCGATCCTGAGGCGCTGCGCCAAATGTTGCAGGGTTATCTGGATGAGGTTCACGAAGTTCCGGAAGTTTCCCCGGATAGCCGGGGGATTATCAGCCCTCATATTGATTATCAACGCGGCGGACCTGTTTACGCCAAGCTCTGGGCCAGCGCGGCTGAAGCAGTCCGCCAGGCTGAACTGGTGATCATTTTCGGTACCGATCACAACGGCGGTAACCTCGGCACAATTAATTTGACCTGCCAGAACTACGGTTCGCCTTTGGGTGTGATGCCGACCGACCAGGATTTGGTGGCCCGACTGACCGCAGCCTTGGGGCCGCAAACTGTCTTCGCCGATGAACTCCTGCACCGCGATGAATGGTCCATCGAGTTAGTTTTGGTCTGGTTGCAGTATATGAGAGACGGCAAACCTTGTCCGGTTTTGCCTGTTTTGTCCGGTTCTTTTCTTCACTTTATGATAGGCCAGGCCAAATTGGAGGAGGAGACAAATTTCAGCATTCTCCTTGATCTGTTACGTGAGGAAATGACCCAACGGCGGACTTTAATTGTTGCTTCCGGCGACCTGGCTCACCTGGGGCCGGCCTTCGATGGTCCCCCTCTTGATGCAGCAGCCCAGGCCCAAATGAAGGCCGATGATACAGTGCTGGTTGATACCCTGGCCCAGGGCAGCGCCAGCGCCTTCTTTGAATTGATGCAGGCCGGACAGTATGAGCGCAATGTGTGCGGCCTGTCGCCGTTCTACTTTACCTTGAGCGCCCTGGGCCAAACCCAGGGCCAAACCATTGCCTACGACCGCTGCCCGGCGGATAATCGGAATACCTCCTTTGTTTCGATCTGTGGGATAGTGTTGGAGTAAAGAGTAAGCAGTAGGCAAGGAATAATTCGTAAAGTTAAGTTATCCTTCAAGCCATAAACAAGACAAAAATCAAAATGGCAGAGTTAGTCTATTATCTTAACGAACACAAATCATTCAGTAGCTCCCCTATCCACAGTTCTCCTTTCTACGTGGGGCAAGACATTATCGCCTGCCTGGTTTCATTGCAGCCAAATGCGGTTGTCCCGGAACACATGCATGAGCACCAGGATGAAATCTTTGATGTCATCGAGGGTGAAGGTATCTTTGTGCTGGCCGGACAGGAGATTGCTTTGAAGCCAGGAATGACCATTTGCGTGCCGGCCAACACGCAGCATGGACTGCGCGCCGGAGATCAACCCTGGATTTTGCGCGAGACTGTCCACCGGCGGGTCTATGCCCGGCAGGCCCTTAGGCGAGCCTGGCAGAAAAGGTGGCAGAAACTGCGGCGATTTCTTCCCCGATGAGCAAGTCTCGCCAGGGCCGCCGCAGCTACCCGGCACAACCCCGCCGCTCGCCTTCTCCCCCGGCCGGCGGGCACCGAACCCTCATCTTTTGCAAACCGTATAAAGTTCTGAGCAGTTTCACCGACCCGGAAGGTCACGCCACCCTCAGCGATTATATAGATGTGCCGGGCGTCTACGCTGCCGGCAGGCTGGATTACGATAGTGAAGGCTTGCTCCTTTTGACCTCCGACGGCGGGCTGGCTCATCGTATTACCCAGCCTAAATACAAACTCAAGAAAATATACCTGGTTCAGGTCGAAAATATCCCCACGGAAGCGGCTTTGAACCAGCTTCGCCAGGGTGTTGTGGTGCAGGGCGAACGCACCCGTCCGGCGGAAGTGGAACTCCTGGCGGCTGAACCCGATATTTTCCCCCGCCCGGAACCCATCCGCTATCGCCCGACTATCCCCGCCGCCTGGCTAGAAATCGGGCTGCGTGAGGGCCGCAAACGGCAGATCCGCCGGATGACGGCAGCCGTAGGCCATCCAACGCTGCGGCTTATTCGCGTGGCTATTGGCCCGATTACTCTCGGCCAACTTACCCCCGGCCAATGGCGAGATTTAACCCCAGCAGAATTGAAAACTCTGCAACAAAGCCTTACCTCCTGATCCAAACACATAAGTTCCAGTCCCCAAATTCAGACACTCAACTTTCCCCCAATTTTAGGGGTGTTGCTAAGTCTTAAATAATGTTATTATACAGGCATTAGTTACTTCAAACAGCACCTGTATCTGTTCTATGTCTACCAGGTTACCTCCTAAAATCGCTAAAGTTTTACTTCTCGTCGGTTTGGCAATTAACGTTAGTTTTGTTTTACCGGGTCCAGTTTTGGGATATCAAGCGGTGGTTAATCTCGATCAGGTAGTTCAAGGGGCCAGTAAGCCGGTTCAAAGTGATGGGCCGATGCAGACTTTTATTCTGTTAGCGGCCAATGATAGAAGTTCGCTAACCCAAATCCGGCAGCACATTGAGGATCGTGGCGGGCAAACTGATCATATCTTGCCTTATCAGGCGCTCATTGCCAAAGTACCACCTCAATTCCTGCCGCAACTGATTACTTTCCCAGGAATCGCCGGTGTTTATACCCAGGCAGTTGAACTAGCTACAATGGATAGTTACGGTCCCGCGGCGCGTCGCTTTGCCAGCGCATGGAATAACCTGATTACCCCCCAACCATCCCTGTCAGGTTCCAGCTTGCTCGCCGAAGCCCAAAGCAGCCATCAGGCGGACACCTTTACTGCCCCGGACGTGCCAGCAGGCAAGGAGCTGAGCATTGCGAGCGCTTCTGTTACACCCGGCTATTATCAAACCAGCGAGTATATGGCCGGTTCGGTGGCAGTGGGTATCGTTCTGATCGAGAGCAATGGCGCCGTAGATCCTTCAACCGAAAATTGGACTTCCGATGAGAAACAACTTGTTTTTAATGAAATCATGACTGCCCTTAATTGGTGGGCCACGCTAGAACCAAAGGCTCAGTTAAGCTTTGTTTATGACGACCATTTTTCCACGCCCCTGCCGACCCGCGTCGAACCGATCACTCGCCCCTTTACCGACCAACAGTATTGGATTTCAGATGCAATGAAGGCCCTGGGATATAACAGCACCTCCTACTTCACCAGTGTGCGTAATTACGATAATGCCCTGAGAACTCTGTATCAAACCGACTGGGCTTTTACCATCTTTGTCGTTGACAGTTCGGCCGATGCTGATAATCACTTTAAGGACGGGTACTTTGCTTATGCTTATCTGGGCGGCCCGTTTTTAGTGCTGACGTATGGCAATAATGGCTATGGCCCCAGTAATATGGATGCTGTTGCTGCCCATGAGGTGGGCCATATTTTCCAGGCTCTTGATCAGTATGGGGGTGCTACTCAAGCTTGTACTCGTCGCTCCGGTTATCTCAACGTCGAAAATCAAAACAGCCAGGCCAGTGGTTGTTTGTCTAACATAGACAGCATTATGCGCGGCCAGATTTACCCTTATATTTTAGGCGCTATTGATCCCTACGCTGCCGGACAAATTGGCTGGCGCGACAGCGATAACGACACTATTCTTGACCCACTGGATACCCAACTAACTATTACCCTGGGCGAAATTAGCCGAAATGAGCGGCAGATTACGGGGAGCGGGACAGCCCAGATTATCCCTTACCCTTCCCCCAATCGGACCAGTGTCACTATAAACACTTTAACCGGCGTCAACTACCGCTTCAACGGCGGCAGTTGGCAGCCGGCTCTCGCTACCGATGGCGCTTTTGATGAAACCAGTGAGACCTACCATATCATCTCCGCCCCGCTTGAGCCTGGACTACATCTGCTGGAAGTTGCCGCTTTTGACTCAGCGGGCAATGTTTCGGACCCTTTTGTCTCTTCAGCAGTAATCATCCCCAACCCGCTTGATCCAGGCCCTAATACTGAGCTTTACACGCCGGATAATACAGTCGCTAACCAAGCCTTTACCCTCAATGGGGTCGCTTATCACGCTCAGAAGGGGCATATTGCTCAGGTTGAATTTAGAGTTAACCGGGGCCCCTGGCAACCGGCTCAGGCTCAAGATGGTCTATTTGATGATGATTATGAACCTTTTATCGTGTCGCTCAATCTACCTGAAGCGGGAACCTATTTGATTGAAACGTTTGCTACGGATACTGAGGGTTTTGTCGAAAGTGATTTTGCCCGTCGAGAAATTCAAGTCGTCCAACCATTAACCACTGTTTTTTTACCGTTACTGACAAATGTTCCATGAGACCCAGGACTGTGATCTTTGGCCCAAATTGCCGGCCTGTCTTGGCTCGGCCCTATTGGATACCTAAAAGTGGCACATCTTCCATTTTGGCTTATGTACGTATATAATTAGGGAAGTAAATAGTGATAAACACGCGGACAATTCTTAATTACAGGAACTTGCTAGTGAATAGTGTTGAAGAAATGCGGTCTAATGAGCTAGACACCTTGACTCAAACGCTGCATCATGAACTTATTACCCTGGCAGCTTCGCTCAAAGGTCGGCTTACCCCCGGCGAAGAAGATATGCTGGCCAATCTTTTCCAGGTGCAGATGAATTTACAGGCATTGCTGAACCAAACGCTGCCCCAGGGCAATGATATCCTTCCTCCCCTGCCCCTCTCTGCCTCGGCAAAAGAAGTTGACAACATTGTCTATGCTCAGGCCATGCAATATGCCCGTGACCTTGTAAAAGCGATGCGTCAGAAGAAGGAGCATCAGCGCCGCCTAGAATTGACCTCACAACAACTGATTCGGGCCGAGAAGCTGGCTACGGTAGGACAAGTAGCCGCTACTGTAGCCCATGAATTGAATAACATCCTTACCCCGCTGCTGATGTACGCCAAATTGATTCACCAGGAGGCGGCCAAAAACGGCAGTTCAGAGACAGCGGAGTTTGCCGGTCACATTACTAATATTGCCAATCGGGCCTCCGACATGCTCCGCCAACTGGTTGATGCGTCCCGAAATGACCCCACTACAACCATTTCGGTAGACGTAGTGAAAGTGGTCAATAATGCCCTGGCTCTGCTGTCGCCCCGGATTCATAAACAAAATATTAATGTTGTGCTCCAACACGCCGAAAACTTGGCCCTGGTCAGGGGTAATCCCAGTCAATTGGAGCAAGTTTTTATTAACATCGCCTTGAATGCGTTTGATGTTATGCCTCAGGGTGGTGACTTTACAATCACTGTCAAGCCTTCAAGCGGCGACCCCCAAACCTCCCATCAATTCATTAGTGTGTTTCTGCACGATACTGGCGAAGGTATTGCCCCGGAACATATTAGCAGTATCTTTGATCCTTTTTTCACCACAAAGGCGCATGGCGCCGGCACTGGTTTAGGCCTCTTTGTTAGTTATCTCATCATCAATCAACACCAGGGGGTCATAGAAGTGGAAAGTGAGCGTGGAGTCGGCACTACTTTTATAGTCAAATTGCCGCTGGCAAGTAAGGATGAAAAATGATGTATCCTATTAAAGTCTTCATCATTGATGACGATTTCTATGTGCGCCAGGCCACGACCAGTTTGTTAACCAGAGACGAACGCACCGAAGTGGTCGGCTCAGCATCCAGCATTGCCGAAGCAATGACCGAATTAGATGCCCTGATGCCTGACATTATTTTGCTAGACTTGGATTTTAAACACACCCGCGAGAGTGGCCTTGACGCTGTTGTTCCCTTAAAGAATTTGTTACCCAAGACGGGTATTCTTATTTTCTCAGCCAGCCGGGATGAAAACGCAATTGTGGAGGCAATGCAGGCGGGGGCCGATGGTTACATTTGGAAAAATGATGCCGCCGAAGGGTTGGGCAGCGCTATCGAGCGCGTCAAAGATGGCAGTTTTGTCATTACCGAGTCGATCGCTCGCCTGATTTATGGCAAATTTAGCGGCCTCATTGAAGAACGGCCTGCCGAAATCTTGCCGGAAAGCAAACGTTTTGTTGACCTCACCAAGCGAGTCGAGCAGGTCATGCGGCTCTTTTGCTTTGAGGGTATGTCGGCGCTTGAAATCGCCGAAACTTTGCATCTTTCCGAAAATACCGTCCGCGGGTATATCAAAGCCGGTTATGAAGTTGTCGGCGCTACCACTCGACGGGAAGCTTTCCAAAAGTTGATCGCCCGGGCAGATGAGTAATTCACCCCCCTATGATTCGGTTTAGCCTCAATAAACGCCGCTTATCCTTTCAGGATTAAATTGCTGGCCTAACAGGAGTATCACAATGACTGACAACAACTATCTGGAAACTCAGCAGGCTTATGCCCAGGCTCAGGCCTATGGCCGAGACCTGGCTCGACTCTATGCTCTTGAAAAAGAACGGCGCAAAGAGCTAGAAATAACGTCACAAAAATTACAAGCCATCTTTGATTATGTACCCACCGGCCTGGCTGTAGTAGACCGCCATTTAAATCTGGTTGAAGCGAATCCTCGATTTCTGGCCTTGTTAGAACAAAAAGCCGACTGCCTGGGTCAGCCGCTTTCAAAGTTACTACCCATAGAAGCTTTAGTCAAAAGTATGCAGTCGGTGACAAACGGGGTAGATAAATTAGGCAGTGTCGAAATACAAATAATCGAACCAGTTGCCCGGACACTCTTGGTCAATCTCTCCCCTCTAAATGGGGGGCAGGATTGGATCCTGGTTTTTCACGATTTAACGGAGCGACAGCGCTTAGAAGGGTTAAAGAGTGAATTTGTAAATATTGCGGCCCACGAGCTGCGCACTCCCCTGGCCGGGGTTATGGGTTTTGTTTCGGTTTTGAAGGAAGATTTGAAGGACAGCGATAATAGTGTGGCGTTAGAAATTATGGATTTAATTCTACAATCAACCGAGCGTCTAAAAGGTATTATTGATGAGTTGGTAGATTTTGCCACGGCTCAACACTTAACTGAAGATAATCTCCATATTTCTGAGATAGACCTGAACCGGCTTTTACATAAATGCCTGGCCATTTTACAGCCGCAGATTAAGACGAAGGAGTTAAGTTACCAACTTGACATACCCGGCGACTCGGTTATTGTCCAAGCCGATCAACGAATTTTGACTGAAGTCATTTACCACCTTCTGGAAAATGCGGTCAAGTTCAATAAACTCCAGGGTAAAATCTTGATCCGAGTGTATCATCTGCCTGCAGCTTCTTCAGCCGCTGATGTATCCAAGAAAACAGGAGTTATTATTGAGATTGAGGATACCGGGGTTGGCATTCCTCAAACTGAGCTTGATAAAATTTTCGACAAGTTTTATCAGGTTGAAGAGCATCTGATCCGAGCTGTGGGCGGTCTAGGTCTAGGTTTAACCATCGTCAAGCGCGGTATCGAGCGGCACGGGGGTCAACTTTGGGTTACCAGCCAGTTGGGCCAGGGGAGTGTCTTTAGGATCATGCTCCCGGCGATCAATGAAGCCTCTGAAATTTCCATAGACAATCGGCTTGACGTTGTTCACCAGCAAATGCTGGTCTATGCCCAGGATATGGCTCGTGCCGTTACATCTCAGCGAAAGCTAAGCAAAAAAGTGGAACAAATTAATAGCTTGAGCCTGATCTTGACTAAAAAGTTAAACGAACTGGCCTTAACTCAACCTGACACCGAAACTCACGCTAAAGGCATTGAGCACATCCAAAAGATTGTTCAAGAATTGACAGATTTATCAACTGAGCACGTTCAATCTTCTTTGACCTAACTCTTGTTTAAAGGAGCTAAACCAAAGGATCAGGCTGTTTCTGCCAAAATATTTGAATAGAAAATGCGGCTCTAAGTAGATGTTTGTTGTCAGTAACCCTATCTCAGTTATAATAAAGCAATGATTATGGCAGAGACAAAAATTCCAATTACTACTGAAAATGATATTACCAACACGCGCTTGTTGGAGGTAGAACGAGAGCAACGCGAACTGGCTGAAGCTCTCCGGGAAGTTGGCGCAGCGTTAAATGCCACTCTAGATTTTAATACAGTCCTCGACCGCCTGCTCGACCAAGTTGGCCGGTTGGCTCCCTACGATACGGGCAATGTCTTTCTGCTCGACCAGGGATTTGCTCGTGTTGTCCGCACGCGCGGCCACGAAAAATTCGGAGCGGAAATTGCCCGCGCGGCCGCTGCGTTATCTTTTAATTTGGCAACAACGCCCAACCTGCGCCAGATGGCTGAGAGTAAGGAGCCTCTCCTCATCTCGGACACTGCCACTGACCCTACTTGGTTGAAGGGTGAAGCCTGGGCTCACGTCCGTTCATGGGTAGGCGCTCCAATTGTGGCGCAGGGGCAAGTCATTGCTTTTTTTTCATTAGATAAGACAGAACCCGGTTTCTATCAAGCTAAACATACCGAACACTTGGCCGTGTTTGCCGGCCAGGCTGCCTTGGCCCTAGAAAACGCCCGGCTCTTTGAGGCAGAAGCCCGTCGCCGGCGTGAAGCTGAAACTTTACGTGAGGCGGCTGCGGCGCTTACTTCAGCCCTCGATCTGGAGCGAGTTCTGGATAATATTCTGACCCACCTGGAACAAGTCATTCCCTACGATAGTGCGAGTGTCTTCTTGCTGGAAGGCGATTTTCTGCGGGCCGTTGCCGGAAAAGGCCTCCCCTTCCCAGAGCAAGTCATTGGGCAAGGCTTTCCGGCAGATAATGATGACCCTTTTTTAGAGACATTAAAGCGTACCCGTCAACCCCTATACTTGCCTGATGTCCAGCTCGAACCTAATTTCAAAAATTGGAGAGATACCCATTATATTCGTAGTTGGATGGCAGTACCCTTAGTAGTGCGGGAACGCTTTATTGGTTATGTTACCCTCGACAGCCAGCAAATAGCAGCCTACAGCCCAATAGAAGCAGATTTAGCCCAAGCTTTCGCTAACCAGGCGGCTATTGCCATTGAGAATGCTCAGCTCTTTCAAGCAGCCGAATCGGCCCGGCGCCTCTCTGACTCGCTCCGGGAAATTGGGGCCTTACTAGCAGCTACCCTGGACCCAAACGAAGTCATGAATCGAGTCCTCGACAGTCTTGCCAAAGTGATTGCTTATGATAGCGCTTCAATTATGTTAAAGGAAGGCCATGCTTTTCAGATTAAAGCAGGACGTGGCCTGCCCCCTAATACTCCCGGCTTGAAGCTGCCTTTCAGGTTCCAGGAAAGTGAGTTGCATAAGCAACTGCATCAGAGCACAGAGCCAATAATTATTCCCGATGTTCAACATGATCCGCGTTGGATCAAAATTGCGGGCGACGAGTACATCCGAAGCTGGTTAGCCGTACCTTTGCTGGTACGCGACAAAGTTATCGGGGCGCTGAATCTGGATAAATGCGAGCCGGGTTTTTACACTAAAGAGCATGTTTTTACTGTGAGCACCTTTGCTCAACACGCAGCTATTGCGCTTGAAAATGCCCATTTATTTGATAAAACCCGACGCCAGGCTCAACAATTGGAAGCGCTGTACCAAATCTCGCAAGATTTGACGGCTCTCCGTGATTTAGACATACTTCTGCGCCAGATTGTCGAACACGCGATACAGCTTCTTGATGCCGAGGGCGGAGATGTTTTTATGTATCGTCCTGAACGCCAGGTACTGGAATTAGTAGTAGCCCTGGGACAGAAAGCAGGGCCAGCCGGATTAATCCTCAGGCCGGGTGAGGGACTTTCAGGCACGGTTTGGAATACCGGCCAGCCCTTAATTATTGAAGATTTTCAGCTATGGCCCGGAAAAGCAGGAGTGTGGGCAGACATTCCGGGGCTGACCGTCGTAGGCGCTCCGATCCGGTGGGGTAACGAAACCCTGGGTGTATTAAGTATCTTTGCTGATAATACCCAGCGACACTTTATGGCTGAAGATGCTACCCTTCTGGCCCAGTTTGCTACTCAAGCGGCCATAGCCATTGAAAATGCCCGGTTATACGAGCAGGTGCAGCGTCATGCCGCCAAGTTGGAAGTACGCGTTGCCGAACGGACTTTTGAGCTTGAAGTTCTCTACGAACTTACCCAGGCTTTAGGCCAGGCTACTCAGCTCAGCGATATTATCCGTCTCATCCTGCTCCATCTTTACCGGACAATTCCCCATGACGTGGCAGCCAGTCTGCTGGTCACGGAAGCGGCTAATACCCTGGTCATTCAAAGCCAACGTCCTCTCTCCGCCCAAGTTGAAGCCGATATCCAGGAGATTATGAAGGCTGTTCTTAACCAGCCGTTAGCCAAGCCTCTGGAAGTACGGCGTATTCGGCCCAAAAGTGAGACGACTATCTGGCCCCCCCTTGAAGATTTAGCCTCAATTATGCAAGTTCCTATCGTAATTGACGAAGTTCCGGTAGGATTGCTGCTGATTGCCACAGAACATTCCAATCAGTTCACCCAGGATCAGGCTCGTTTATTGCGCACCATCGCTAACCAGGCCAGCGAGTCTATCCAGCGGCTGCAACTCCTATTGGCCGCCGAGTATCAACGCCTGGAAAGTTTGGTGGCACATTTACCCGATGGCATCATTTTGTTAAACTCAGAGCTACGCATTGTCCTGGCTAACCAGACAGCCCAAAAATTCTTGGCCGTACTCACGCCTGCCAATTCAGGGGATCAGCTAATGCACCTGGGCCATCAACCCATAGATCTTATTCTAGATCTAGACACAATCGGCCTATCGCGAGAAGTAGAAACCATCAGTTTTCCACGCCAGCTTTTTGAAGTAGCGGCAAGACCGGTGGCAGTGGGGCCTGAGGCGGGTGGCTGGATTCTTGTGATTCGAGAGGTGACGGCCGAACGGGCCGCACAAGAACGCGTTCAGCAGCAGGATCGGTTGGCGGCAGTAGGCCAGTTAGCGGCAGGGATCGCTCACGATTTTAATAATATTTTGACCAGCATGATCGGGTTTGCCGAATTGGCCCGCCTTGATCCTCATACCCCGCCGGCTGTTGACGAGGACCTACAACGCATCATCCAGCAAGGCCAGCGGGCTGCTGCTCTGATCCGTCAAATTTTAGATTTTAGCCGGCAATCCATTGCCGAAAAGCGCCCCATAGAATTGGCCGCTTTTCTTAAAGAAACGGTAAAGCTCCTGGAGCGTACCATTCCCGAAGATATTCAGATTATTCTCGAAATTGATCCGAATGGCGATGATACTTACAAACTCAACGGCGACCCAACCCAAATTCAGCAGGTTCTGGCGAATCTAGCGGTAAATGCCAGGGATGCAATGCCGGTTGGGGGTATCATGCATTTCCGGCTAAGTCACTTTACTTTAAAACCAGGCCAGCACCCCCCCTATCCAGAGATGTCCCCCGGCCCCTGGATTATGCTATCCGTTTCAGATAATGGCGTCGGCATCGCATCAGAAGCACTGCCGCGCATCTTTGAGCCTTTCTTTACCACAAAGGAAGTGGGTAAAGGGACCGGGCTGGGTTTGGCCCAAGTCTATGGTATTATCACTCAACACGAAGGCTACATTGATGTTCAGACCGAATTCGGAAAGGGCACAAATTTCATCGTTTATCTTCCCGCAATAGCTCCTGTATCAAAAACAACACTCCAAACGGCTGAAGCTGAAACTATCGAGGGGAATGGTGAACTCATTTTATTGGTAGAGGATGATTTGGCTGTTCTGGAAGTTACGCGAGTGATGATAGAAAATCTCGGTTATCGGGTGATTACTGCGTCCAATGGCCGGCAGGCCCTGGAAGCATACGATGATTTTCAGCCTGAGATTGCTTTGGTTTTGACTGATATGACCATGCCTGAGATGGGCGGGGTTATTTTAGCTCAAAGCTTGCAGGCCAAATACCCCACCACCAAAGTCATCGCTTTAACCGGTTATCCGCTAGAGACCGAGTCAAAAGAGTGGCTGGATCAGGGGATTGTTGATTGGTTACAAAAACCCCTGAATAGACACCAGTTAGCCCAGACAATTCGCCGATCGCTGACCATAGAGCAAAAAACACGGTCAGGAGTACCGACAGATGACCAAACAGTCGCTACACCCCCAAAATAGAACCGATCCGTATGATACTAGCCTTAAAGCTGGGCACAATCAGGCCGAAACAGACCTGAAGCATGGCTTAGCCGCAGAACGAGAGCAACGTCTACTGGCTGAAACTCTGGCCGAAGTGACCTTAGCCCTAACGGCGCAAACTAGCCCCACAGCCGTATTGGAGGAAATTTTACGCCAAGTGCAGCGGGTCGTTCCCTGCCAAAAAGCCAGTATCAGACTATTAAGTGGTAATATATTGCGGGCTGCCTACAAACAGGATGAACCGGTTTTTGATTCGTCAACAGCTTCGGGTTTGGATCAACCATTAGCCGACTTTCCCCTGGATGCGGAAGTGATTCAAACCCGCCAGACCCGAATTATCCCCGACACCCACCAAGAACCAGGCTGGGTTACTCTACCTCAATTTTCCTGGATCAGATCACATATTGCCGCTCCGATTTGCCTGGGCGAGCAGGTTTTGGGGTTACTGCGTCTGGATGCCGACACGCCCGGTAGATTTTCGGCCAGAGATGCCGAGCGTCTGAAACCCTTGGTTAATGCTGCTGCCATTGCTCTGGAAAATGCCCGGCTTCATGAACAAGCACAACGGGAAATTGTGGAGCGTAAACGAGCAGAAGAAGCGCTGGCAGCGGAACGCAACCTTTTGCGGATTTTGATTGATAATGTACCTGCTCTTCTTTACGTAAAAGACGCCGCGAGTCGCTTTTTACTTGCCAGCAGGTCGGTCGCCCAGGTATTAGGTGTATCTAACCCGGCCGAGTTGGTCGGTAAAACTGATTTCGATTTTCTTGATCAGGAATTAGCCGGACAATTTTACGCCGATGAACAGGCTGTTATCCGCTCAGGACAACCTCTCATTGGCCAGGAAGAAAAGTTTCTTGCTCCAGCCACTCAAAAACAAGGCTGGTATTCAACCACTACTGTTCCTCTGCCCAATAATTCTGGGAAAGTAGTTGGCATCATTGGCCTGAGTCACGATATTACCCAACTTAAACAGGTAGAACAGGCGCTCTTGGAGAGTCAAACTCGCCTTAAGTTACTCAACAGCATCTCCATCCGTATCACGGCCGGGTTATCGGCCGATCAGGTGATCCAAAGGACCTTAAACCAGGTTGCCGATTATTTTCCCACTCTGCGGGTAGTTTATTCAACCATTGACGAAGAAGGCCATTCGGCTACGATCCATTCGGTGCAGCCACCGGAGATGCCCTCTCTTGCCGGCAAGACCGCCAATTTGGCCACGGCACCGGCATATCTCAACATGTTGCGCCAGCACAAGCCAATCGTGGTGACTAACATTGCCGCCGACAACCGCCTGGCTGGCCTGACTGATCTTATTGATGCCGGCGACACGCAAGCCTTTCTTGATGTACCATTGCGTCATTCAAATAATTTGATTGGATTGCTCTGTTTTGATGCCCCAGAACCCCACCCGTGGAGTGAACACGAAATCACCACCTTGACCGAGGTAGCCGAGTATCTCTCAATTGCCCTCCAGAATGTCTACGAACAACAAGAGCGTGAACGAGCCGAAGCCGAATTAAGAGCTAGCGAAGAACGCTTTCGCCTGGTCATCAACTCCATCAGCGACCATATCTATGTTACCAGGGTGACGGCCGAAGGAGGCCATATTAATCTTTACCTTTCTCCGCATGCCGAGGCTATGACTGGCTATCCCATGGAGAAATTTATGACGGATTGGCGCTTCTGGCCGACGACCGTCATCCACCCTGATGACCAGGCAGCAGCGGCAGAGCAGGCCAAGCATTTGGCCTTGGGCCAGCACAGCGAGGTAGAATATCGGCTGGTTCGAGCCGATGGCAAGATCATCTGGGTTCGTGACAGCGCCAGAGTCCAACCAGAAGGCCCATCTTCCAAGATTGTTTACGGCCTGGTTAGCGATATTACCGAGCGCAAACAAGCCGAACTGGAAAGAGAGTGGTTAACCAATGAGCTGCGTAATATCAATCAAACCCTGGATGAACGGGTCCGCGCTCGCACGGCTGAGCTTCAGGCTATTTTTGACGCCGTGGGTGAGGGTATTTTAGTCACCTCTCCAACCGGGGTGATCGAGTATATTAATCCGGCCATGGAAAAGCTGACCGGTTATAGTGCGGCTGAAGCGATTGGGCAAATGCCGCGCATCTGGAAAAGTGAACGACAAAACTCGACTTTTTATGCCCAAATGTGGCAGTTGATTCAATCCGGGCATACCTGGCGGGGTGAACTGATCAATAGGCGTAAAGATGGCAGCCTGTATGATGTCTTGCTGACTATTACCCCAATCCCTGGTCCAGATGGGAAACCCGTGGGGTTTGTCGGCGTCCAGAATGATATTACCCCTTTTAAAGAAATGAACCGGCTCAAGAACGAATTCATTTCTATGGCCGCCCACGAACTGCGGACTCCCTTAACCTCTATCTTAGGTTTTAGCGAAATCCTCCTAACCCGCCAATTGAGCGAGGAGCGCAAAACTCGCTACCTGACCTTCATTAACCAACAAGCCGATGCCTTGCGGGCAATTCTCGATGACCTGCTTGATCTCTCGCGGATGGAAGCCGGAGAGGGATTTGAAGTTGTTGAGGATGTGGTTGACTTGAAGAAAATTGTCGAAGAAGTAATCTTTGGTTTTCAAGAAAATCAACCGGCTCATCACTACCAAATTGTTGGCCCTGCCTCTTGGCCCCAAATAACCGGGGACCCGACTAAGTTGGCTCAACTCTTTAAAAACCTACTCAGCAATGCCACCAAATACTCCCCCACTGGAGGAGAGATTGTTTTGCGAGGTTCTATCGAACAAGAGTACAATCTATTTCATCTAACTCTGACCGACCAGGGGGTCGGTATGACGCCCGAGCAAGTCACTCAGATTTTTGATCGCTTCTATCGAGCTGATGCCTCAAATACGGCCATCGGTGGAACAGGGCTGGGTATGACGATCAGCCGGTTGATTGTGGAGCGTCATGGGGGTAAAATTTGGGTTGAAAGTGAGCACGGCGTTGGCACTACAGTCCACCTTCTCTTACCACTCCATAATCGGCCCATTTACATTCTAATCATTGAGGACGACCACAGTTTACGTGAGTTACAACAGAGAATTCTAAGAGCCGAAGATTTTACCGTTTTGGGGGTTGAAGATGGCATCACCGGCTTAAAATTAGCCGCTGTCTGCCAACCCAATCTCATTTTGCTTGACCTGGCCCTCCCAGGGATGACCGGTTTTGAGGTGCTAGAACATCTACAAAACGATTATTTAACCAAAGATATACCGGTGATTATCACTTCGGCCATAGATACCGCAGTAGAGATAGAGAAAGCCATTCAAAAAGGAGCCACAGATTACCTGGTTAAACCTTATGGGATGGGTGATTTGACCGTTCGGGTCAACCGGGCCTTAACCAAACCCCCTGCGCGTTCCCAGGTAAAGACACAAAACAGATAGAAATTGATCACAAATCTCTCAACATCTTATCTACGGAGGTTTACCTTAATGAAGAAAATCCTAATTGTGGACGATCAAGTTGAAGTCCGAGAATTGGTTCAGGTTACCCTGGAAATTGGCGATTATCATATTCTCTCTGCCGAAAATGGCCGGCAAGCCGTCGAGATTGCGAAAGCTGAACACCCTGATATTATCCTGCTGGATGTCATGATGCCGGGCAGCGATATTGATGGCCTGGAAGCTTGCCGCCGTCTCAAATCTGACCCGGCGACTGCCGATATTACGATTGTGATGCTTTCGGCCAAAGGACAAGAAGTTGATATCGAAAACGGCAAATTCGCCGGCGCAGATGATTACTTTATCAAGCCATTTAGTCCTATCGCCTTAATTGAAAAGGTTGAGTCCGTCATCGGCTAGCAGATCACCAAATTTTGACCATAAGCTTGAGGCTAGTATTGGCGAATCTCTGACTGGCTGCGCTGTTAATTCAAGTTGGGACACTCGTCCTATAGATTTTTGGTTTTCGGGATGATATAATAAGCCCAACTTAACTTAATTAACGATCTCGATTAAGTGAATTAACAACCAAAGCGCAAGGAGGAGGAGCCTATATGCCTCGCCAAAAATTAATCAACAAAGCACTCGAAGTGAGTGGCATGATTCTAGACTTAGAAAAAGCCTGTCTAAAAAAGCGGGATGGCGAGGTACACCTCACCCCCAAAGAAACCAAACTGATGGCTCTCCTCATGAAAAATGTAGGGAAGGTTGTGAGCCGCAGTGAGTTGATGCAAGAAGTGTGGAATACGGAGTACCTGGGCGATACACGCACTTTAGATGTGCATATTTGCTGGTTGCGTCAAAAAATTGAGGACAATCCCCGGGTGCCTGAATTTATTCTGACCCGCCGGGGCCAAGGCTATGAGCTGCGCATTTAATTAGCTCAAGTCTACCTAAAAGTAAGACAAAAATGAAGCTTTCCCAATTTGGGAAGGCTTTTTTGTTTTTAGTAAGTATGCAAGTAACCCAGAGCTGAACTTTCTTCAGTGCTCATGACAACACGCAATAATTTATTTGGCTGAGCCTCAGCCACATTAATGACCTTTATATAATCGGCATAGGCACTATCGTGGGGCAAGAGGAGGGTCAACTCATTCGGCGCCTGGTTGATGAAAGCATAATTAAATAAGATCCCAGGGGTATCGGGGTAAAGCGCCAGGGGGAAAATATTACTTTCAACCAAGTCCTGAAAAAAGTGGGTTCCATAGGAGAGTTCCGGGGTAATTCCATTGCGAGCTACGGCAATCTCAATGAGCATTAAAGTATTATAAATATCGGCATAGGTTACTTTTACGCCCAAATCAATATTAGAACTGCCCCAACGGCCCGGCCCCATTAAAATAAATTTTTCCCCTTCGAGCCGCTTATTGAGTCGCCCCACGATCCGGGCCAGCTCCATCCGCGTACTGGTATCGCTGATTTGGCTATAAGCCAGGGGGTCTACATAAACAATATATTTAATTTTATCCACAACACCGCTTGGCACTAGCCGATTCGCCGTAAAAATTTGGTCGGCCAATGGCACATTCTGCGGCATGGCTATATTTTGGCCCCCACTCTGATGGCTGAGCGGGCGACATTGCAGCAAAATGATTTTTAATTTGGGCTTGGGATAACCGGGAGTGAATTGCACGGCAAATTCAATGTCTACAGGCCGTTCATAGTAGCGGTCCAACTTTTTGAGGATAGTTTTCATCAGCTTGACAAAATCGGTGTTCTTGAGCAGGTTTTCAAACGTGAGCACCAGCTTTTCCGGGGGAATAGTTACCCCCAGTGAAAAAATGGGTTTAATAAAATCCCCCTCATCCATCGAGGCCAAATATTGAACTCCAGGAAAATCACTGGCCAGCACATCGGTAACCGGAATGGTTTTAAATGCATTTTCTTCTAAATCAATCACGTCCATAAAACGTTGTGAATACTTAATAATATCAGCAGGTCCATTTACTGGTCGCAACTGCGGATGGCTTAGGCCCACCATGCGCGGGTAATCCCTGTCCACCCGATCTACAGCCCGAGTCCCTAACCCTAAAACCATGCGCAAAAAACCGTCTTCCCGCTTCAGCTTCTTGTTCCAAATAAAAGGGTTGGAACTGTAACCCACGCCGGCAATATAAGGAAAAAAGTATTTACCATAACGCTCACCCTGCACCTTTTGGATAAGGATCGCCATGCGTTCATCGTAGTCATCCAGCTCTTGAATTTGGCGATAGAACAGGGCATCAGGGCTGAGAACGCTGGCATAGATTTGGATGATGGCTTTGATAAGGGCGGCTAAATTCTCCTGCGGTGTGCCTTGGTTGGGCAGGAAAAAGCTGTCGTACTTACCGGCAAAGGCGCTGCCAAAATTGTCTTCTAACAAACTGGATGAACGAACAATAATCGGCGCTTGGCCAATCTCGGCCAGGATTTCACGCAGCCTTTCCGTCGCGTCTTCGGGAAACCGGCCGGTCAAGTAGGCAGCCCGAATGCGGGGATACTGTCGTTCGATTTCCTCGCGAGTCAGATACTTTTGGCTGGTGGTCTGCTCAAGATTGTTGATGGTCTTGAAGTCGTAATAAACATCGCTACCAATAAAATAAGTTTCCGGCAGGGCCAGATGATCCTTTAGGTCAATCAAATCATCTGGGCCGGGCTGGCAGAGAATCTTGTAGGCCAGAATCATTCCTGCCGATTTGCCGCCGATTTTGCCCCGCCCAATCTTGCGGCTCATTATTTCTTTCAAATCAAAAATGTTGATAAAGTTACGGGCGATGCGTACAAAAGCTAACTGGTCACTAACCAGGCTTTTAAGTAACACCACAATAATCTCCCGCATGTGATGCTTAACACTCTCAAACATCTCCGGGGGATAGTTAGCATACTTTTCGGCCTGCTCAAACAACATGTACCAGGGCGCCAACTCTGGATTGAAGGTGAGCACAACTTTTTTGGCCTGCCCCGTGCGATTCTCATTGACCGCCGCCAGGACGATTTCCTCGAAACGACTGAATGGCAGATTGTAAGCAAAGTAAAAGTCGGTCAAATTATCACGCACCCGGTCCAGGCGCTTCTGCCAAACCTCTTCGGTTTCCTGGATCAAGGGGTCGGTCAAACCTTCATGTCGCTGAGTAGCAATCGCTTTGCGTTCCACCTCGTCTTCCAGCATGGTTGGGGTAATAATACCTTTGACAAACAACTCCTGCCGCATCTGGGCGCGTATTTTTTTGGCTAGAATGGGGTAGTTGCTCAGGGTGAGGGTTAAATCTAAAATTTTGGAAGGTGGTGTTGTGGGAATGGGCATCGCTCAACCTACCTCTTTATCTTTCTCATTCCACGTAATCATAGCCGGATATGCGTCCAAGTCAATCCATCCATTTGACCAAATAAAAAAAACCCGGCATCATTCCGGGCTTTTTTAGCAGCAACGAAAAGTAAATTATGCTTCGGCTTTGGCTGGGCTGCTCTCAGACTTTGTTTCGGTTTTACTTTCTGATTTTGACTCAGAGCCACCATCTGACTTGTCACTTTTGGACGAGGCGCCGTTGATGCTACTTTTACTGGCTTTACTATCATTGATATAAAACCCGCTGCCCTTAAAAACAATCGCCGGAGCAGCCAGTAAGCGGCGTGTTTCCGCATGACCATTGGGACAATTAGCCTTAGGCTCATCACTAAAACTCTGCCGTTTTTCAAAGGTCGTGCCACAGGTTAAGCATTCATATTCATAGATCGGCATGGTGAACTCCCTGAACTCATTGAAGGTAAATCACAAGCTTTTATTACGCACAGATTATACCCGATTATTGTTAGAATTGCATTTGAATGCAAACACTTTTGGTCGGGATTCTATTGACCATTTCCGCCTTTTACCAGAATCGCCTTAAAAATATAAACGTTTTTCCCCGAAATAGCAACTCGGACAGATAGCTTTTTCAATAGAGTGAACCTTTACAAATACCGCACTTCTCGCTGTCCCGGGGAGTCTTTCTTTACTTCTACTTTAGAAGGCAAGTTGTCAAGCAAAAATTTTTCTTTGATGAAGTGTTGGAGGGGTTGTTGGTAGTTCTTCAGATCCAATTCAAGAGGACGGTCTGTATGGTCATAAAGCGTACATTTGTCCATTGAGACCATCGCTACAGGGCCGAGCATTTCGCTCAGATAAGTGGCCAATCCAACTCTGGCAATATACTCGCCAATCAACTTATTAAGCGCACCCATCAAAGGGTGAGTGATCGGAAATCCAGCTTGCAGGCAGTGTGCTCTGGTTTTTAGCAAATCTCTAATCTGGCTGGCGCTAAATTTTGTGGACATCTCAGCTCCTGTGTTGAAATACAAAAGGCAGAAACAATCGCCTAAATTCTTGTTAATTTAAGGTGCAACGAAGTTACTTCGTAATCTCTACCATAAAGAACGAAATCTTCCTGGTCCGTGTTACAGGGAATAGGTCCACTTACCAAAATCTTCACAGTAACTTTACGATGCAGTTCCAAGTGCAAAGAAAGATGAAGAGGCTCACAACCGTACGTCAAATGAGAAGTTGAGCCTGAAATAAAAACGGCTGGCCCATTTACCAGCCGTTAGACGGTTAGAATTTTTTTGTAAGAAGGGTGAAAGCAAATTTTTACAGAGGTCTTTCAAGCAGTCGTTTGGCCTGCTCCACTACATCGGCCAATATTTCATCCAATTGTCCGGTCACAGTCGCCCCGGCGGCTGAGGGGTGTCCTCCGCCCCCATAGGCCAAGGCTAATTGATTAATCTCAATACTGCCGTCGCTGCGCAGGCTAATTTTTACTTTACTTTTGGAGCTTTGCAGGCAAAAAACCACAATCCGCACCCCGCCAATTTCTTGTCCCAGGCTGGCAAAGCCATCCAACTCCGAGGTTTTCACCCCATAACTTTTGAGCGTGGCTTGATCCAGACCGTAATAAGCGATCTGACCGTTGGCTTCCACCTTAATTGAGTCGAGAACGTGTCCTTTAAGCCGGACGCGCTGTCGGGGATACTGCTCGTAAAGTTGGCGGTAAATGGCATAGGGCAGCGCTCCTGCCCGGAGTAATTCGGCGGTAATCAGGTGAGTCCGAGGGCTGGTTTTAGGAAAGCGAAAATTACCCGTATCCGTCACAATGGCCGCGTATAACGCCTGGGCCATGGTTGCCGATAGACCCCCTTGCATGGCCATCACCAACTCGTAAACCAGCTCACCCGTGGCCGCAGCGTCGGGGTCAACAACTGCCACATCCACAAAATTGGTTGCGTCGGGATGGTGGTCAATACAAACCTTGACTGCGCCAGCTTGAGCGAGGGCGTCGCCAACCCGCCCCATCCGCTTCCAACCGCCCGATGCATCCAGGACAATAATAACTTCAGCTTTTTTAATAAGAGCTGCATGTTTGGTTGGCGCATATTTCTTAATCGCTCCCGTGGGATCCAGAAAGCGGAAGGCATTTGGCACGGGGTCACTATTCATAATCGTGACCTTTTTGCCTAAACGATCCAAATGCTCGGCCAGAGCTAACTCCGAACCGAGCGCGTCGCAATCGGGATTCAGGTGAGAGGTAATTAAAAAATTGTTATTCTGTTCGAGGATGGAAATAATTGTCTGCCACAAAGTGACTAAAATTGTGCCTTAATCTCAATTTTTTGGCAACCCTGGTTACGGTTTATCCTTCGCACAGCGAAACCCAACGATCGGATAACCATACTCTGCTGCCTGGTTCCCTCGATTGGCGGTGCGCGCCTGCTCCAGAGAGTCGGCAAAGGAGCCGCCCCGGACAACCCGCCCGGTCCCCTCACCTCGCCGGTTGGTCGGACCAATCGGATTGGTTTCGTCAGCTACACTGTAGTAGTCAACTTTATACCAATCAAACACCCACTCGCCGACATTGCCCCCCATATCCAGCAGGCCCAGGGGCGACCGGTCTCCGGCCATGCTGCCCACTCCCACGGCTTTCCCCGCTGAGGTGTCCCCTCCATTGACCGGCCCCTGGGGTGACTCATTGCCCCACGGCCACAACAGCTTGGCCTTGCGCGCCGCATCCCAACCGGCCGCCAGCTCCCACTCCGCTTCAGTGGGTAAACGCTTGCCCCGCCAGGTGCAGTAGTGACTCGCTTCCAGCCAGGGCACATTCACGACGGGATGGTTATCAAACGCCGGGTCATTATGATAATGAGACTCGCCGCCGCTGGTGTCATCTGTCGGCGCGGCGCACGCCCCGGCTTCAACGCACTGCCAGTACTGGCCAACCGTTACCTCGGTTCGATCCAGCTCAAAAGCAGACAGCGTCACCGCGTGCGCGGGCCGTTCATCCTCTTCGCCCAGGCCGGCGGGACTGCCCATCGTAAAAGTGGTCGCCGGTATGGCGACCGTTTCTTCGGCCAGGGGCGTAACGGCTGTTATGGCAAATTTGACTGGCTGCGGGCTAGTTTCATAGGCATTAATTTGCCAGACCAAAATATCCAGGGGGCGCAAGGCCCAACCCTGCCGGTCGTCCCACAACTCCACCTCCAACCAGCGCCAATCGCGGCTCCGTCCGGTAATCTTGATCACCCGCCCTTCGCCAAAGCGAGCCAGCAGGGGAGCTGTCTCATCCGGGCCAGCTCGTACCAACAACACCTGCCGGGGCGGAACGGTTAAGTGGGACGAGGCCCGCGAGCGGATATAAAAAAAGGCCATCCCCAGCAGGACCACCACCAGCAGCGGAATGACAAAACAACCCAGCATCATTTGGGTCGCCGGTCGCTCGGCTGGAGGGCGGCTTGGACGGGGTTGGGTTTGTGACTGAGAAGGTAAATTCATCGGTCTGTTCAAACGGGGCAAGTAGCAAACAACTCACTTAGGTGCTACCCTGCTACCCTGCTACTTGACTCCTGTTTTGCTTCAAGCGGCAGTAAGGGCATGATGCCTTCGGCCGTGTTCCAGCGCAGGGGTGGCGGCAGTTTTTCTAAATCCATGCGCACCTGGCACACGTCAATGCAATCGCCGCACAGAATGCACTGCCCAAAGCCACCGTTCATGGAGTCCTTAAAATCCATTTCACGGGGCGAAAGGTCCATTGGGCAGACCTGGGTACAGAGGCCGCAGTCCACGCAGGCTCGGCTGGAGTCAAACGTGATGCGCAGCGAATTCTTCTGCGTGACAACCGTCAGGTACATGCCAAAGGGACAAATACTCTCGCAAAATTTGAAGCCCATTTGGTGTAAAATTACAAAACCAATCAGCACCAGCAGGCCAAAAGCACCCCAAACCCAGCCAAAGTAAGGATGTTCAGGCCGGAGCAAAGTTCCCAGGTCAATCACCCAGTTCATCACCACCAGCGTGGCTGCTACGGCAAAGAGCAGATTGGCCGCTGCCAGAATCAGCGCACGCTGCCTGTGGCGGCGCAGGAAGTGATTGATAATCATACCCAGGCGGTTGAGCAAACCCCAGGGGCAAATCCAGCCGCACAGCAGCCGGCCAATCAGATAATTCTCAAAGAAGTTAACAAAATAGGTTCCCAACCACAAGATGACAACGGATTGTAAGGCAATGGTCAGCGAAACCTGGTAGCCGAGGAGCCAGTATTGGTCGTTGGTCAAATCGAGTTTGAGCCAGCGCAGTTCCGGTACCAGGACAAAGGAGATGACCACCAGCGCCTGCACCAGCCAGCGATACTTGGTGTACAGCGTCACCGGCTTCCATTGGGCCAGGCGCACTTTTGGAAGCTTGGTTTCTCTAAAGGTTGGGTAATCAAAAAAAGCAGGTTTGGCCATGCTCAAATTTCCTCATCAGGCTGAACTGGCTTTGATGATTCATTAGCTGGGGAGCCAGGGACAAGTGGGAATTGTCACCCACTTGGAGGCCCGGCCATGATGGCAGTGATGGTCAAAACAGTGATGATAATGATGGCCAGCACTACCACAATGACCATCAGCGTGGCTATGCTGTTGGTACCGTCCCGGTCTTCGGGGTTGGGCATGCTTCACTCTCCACTGCGGGCGGGTTAATCCTGGCCTGGCGCAAGCGCACCACCAGCAGAATCAGGCCCAACAGGGTTAACAACCCCAGGCCGTTTCTCACCCAGCCGACTTTTTGAAAGGCCTCTTGCCATTCGGCCATCAGGCCGGCCTTGTCGGTCCCACTGATACCGGTGACTTCAAACAAGGTCGTCGTGACCGGCTGCCACTCGCCCTGTACAGTGACAGTATCGCCGGGGCGAAAGCCGGTCAGTTTGTCTTCACCGCTGCTGACAGTATGAAGCTCATGCTGGATAATCCGCTCACGGGTGAGGCTGGGGCTGATCTTGACCAAGCCGTCTGGCAGTTGCAGGCTAAACTCCGGAAAAATCAGGCTGAACTCCTCGCCAAAACGAACTTCACGGCCTTCGGCGGGCCGCTGCTGAAAGATCAACAACTCGGAACCGACGGCGCTCATTGACGGCGCGGCGATCTGGCCGCGCAGCATCACCACCTGGCCCGCGGGAATAGATGACAGGTCAGCCAGCCGGGTCACTTCGGGAATGTTTTGGTACGGTTCAAATTGGCTTTTCACCTGGCTGTAAGCCATCTGGCTGCCCAAAAAGAAAACCAGTATCACCGGCATAGAAAAGATCAACAGGCCAGTCAGCCAATTAATTTTGCCAGCTAACTTAAGCATATCGCTACTCCTCATCACTCCCGTCCGGCGCAACCGGGGCGCGGCTGAAGATGTAAATCAACCAGCCCATTCCTAATACCCCCACCAACGCTACCAGGCCCATCAAACCGGCCACCCACAGCGGTACGCCACCTAACACTTCGGCCAGGGGCGTGACCAGGGCCACATTGGACACATTGCGAATGGTTGAGTAACTCAGAATGGCGGTCAGAGCGATGATAATCGGCAGAATCTCGAGCAGGGTCTTTAAAGGCCACTTGGGGCGAGGTTTATCGGTTTCGGCGGGCGACACGCCTGGATTATTCGTATTCATAACCCCAATTCTCCGTCTCGGTCTTGGAGAAGTCCGTTTTTGACCAGGCCAACCACATCCACACCAGCCAGATGACCATGACCGGGATCATGACCACCGTCGAGAGGCTGATCAACCAGATCAGGCCGGAGTTAAATTCCGGATTGACCGCAAAGATCTGGGGAATCACGCCATCGGCAAAATTCTGCCTGGTAAAAAGGCTGATCGAGATTAAGGCCGGCATGGTGAACATACCAATCACTCCCCAAACAATAATCTGCCGGGTTGACAGGCCGGTCGGGCGCTGCTGTTTTTGGGGATCAATGACGCAGGCCGCGCCTTTGGCCGGCTGCGGACCGCGCACCACCCAAATCATAAAAGCGAGCACAAAGTAAAAGGAGAAGGCGACGGCCAGCACGGTTTCAATCGAGCTGTAATGAAGCGAAATAAAACTGCCCACCACCGTTCCGGCGGTCAGGCTGGCCACGGCGCCCATCGTCAAGGGCAGGTGGCAGGGACAAAAAATGAGGGCCGAAATCGGCCAGAAGTTTTGCTTCAAAGCTGACCAGAATTTATTCATCATCACACCTCCATGCTAAAACCTGAAAATTCGCAGCGAATTACTGACCACCACCAGGCTGCTGACCACCATGGCCGCTGCGGCTAAAACCGGGTGCAAAAAACCGGCCATCGCCAGGCCAATGCCGATGACGTTATAAGCAAAAGCCTGGGTTAGATTCCAGCCAATCGTGCGGTAAACTCGGCGGGCCAGGGCCAGGGTCCAGGTAATCTGGCTTAGATCAGTCCCCAACAGGCTTACGTCGGCGGCTTCACGGGTCACATCAGCCCCACAGCCCAGGGCAACGCCAACGCTGGCGCGAGCCAGGGCCGGCGCGTCGTTCAAACCGTCGCCAACCATCGCCGCCGGCCCGGCTGCTTCAGCCTGTTCGATTAACTTCACTTTATCGTGGGGCAGCAGTTCGCTCTGCACCGGCACCCCCAACTGACGCGCTAAAGCCGCACCCGCAGCGGCGCTGTCGCCGGTCAAAACCTGCACCTCCAATTGCCGCCGCTTCATTTCGGCCAGAGCCGGAGCCGCCGCTGGCCGGATCGTTTCAGCCAGGCCGAGCAAACCCTGCACCAGTCCATCCCAGCCAACGTGGACGACAGTAACACCCATCTGTTCCAGCCGTGAACGTTCCGCCCGTAAATCAACCGGCAAAGCCAAGCCCTGCTGTTCAACCAGCCGCCAACTGCCCGCCCAAACGGTTTGGCCGGCCACACACCCGCTGACGCCTAACCCCGGCATCGCCCGGAAATTCTCCACCGGCAGCAGCGGCAAATCCTGGGCAGCCCCCGCCACCTGGATAGAACGCGCCAGAGGATGTTCGGAACCATGTTCCAGGGAAGCGGCGATTTGCAGCAGTTCAACCGGAGCGACCGCCGAGCACAGACCACCGACCGCTGCTGGAATCATTTCCCTCGGCCTCTCGTCCCCGGTCTCTGGTCTTCTCACCACAATCTCTGCCAGAGCGGACTGCCCGGTTGTCAGCGTGCCGGTTTTATCAAAGAAGACGCGCCGGATACGGGCTAATTTTTCCAGCGTCACACTGTCCCGGATCAGCACGCCCTGCCGGGCGGCCCGGCCCAGCCCCGCCCAAATAGCCAGCGGGGTAGAGACGCCCAAAGCGCACGGGCAGGCGATCAGCAGCACGGCCAGCCCATTCATCAAGCCCCGCTCAAAACTGGCCTGCCAGGTCCAGTAGCCAAACGTCCCCAACGCCAGCACAATCACCAACGGCACAAAATAGCCCGCCACCCGGTCGGCCAGCCGTTCGATGGGTGCGCGATAGAGGCGGGCCTCATCCAGCAGGCGGACCAGCTTGCCCATGACCCGTTCCTCACCCACCTGGGTGGTTTCAACGACGAAACTACCGTCCAGGCTGCTTGTGCCGGCATAAACCGTCTGCCCGGGGCCTTTGTAGGCGGGCGCGGCCTCGCCGGTGATGCTGGCCTCGTCAACGCTGCCCTCGCCGGAGATGACCCGGCCGTCCACGGCAAAGTTTTCGCCGGGCCGGACGCGGATATGGTCGCCAACCTGGAGCTGGTCAACGGGAACGCGGGTTTCAGCCCCTCCCTGGCTCCCTCCCCCTTGAAGGGGGAGGGTTGGGGAGGGGGTTATCAAGCTGGCTTCGGCGGGAGCGCGGGCGAGCAGGTCGTCCAGGGCTTTGGCGCTCTCAACCTGGGTCTTGGCATCGAGCCAGCGGCCCAGGGTCACCAACAGCAGGGTCATAGTGGCCGTATCAAAGTAGACCTGGCCCTGTCCGATAAAGGTAGCATAAACCGACAAGCCATAAGCTGCCATGCTGCCAATAGCAATCAAGGCGCTGGTGGTCAGGCGGCGGTAAACCTGGAAGGTAAAGATAGCATCTTCCAGGATGGGCAGGGCCAGCAGCAGTACCGCCGGGGTCGCAAAGAGCATGGCAATCGCCTGCAACATCGAGCGGGTTCCCTGGCCCAGTTGTCCCCAGGAAGTAAAGAAGAAATCGGAGTAAAGGGCCAGGCTGAGGGCCATGACCATCATGGCCAGAAAGGCATTGAGCATCAAGCGGGAGAGGAGGCGGGCTGCTTCTTTGGCCGGGTCGCCGTGGATAGCGCCCCGACAGCAGGGCGCGTTGAGATCCAATCCGGCCCGGCCAATGGCCTGGCGTAAATCCACGCCTTTCGCCAGTTCCGGGGCCACCACTTCATAAATGTGGCGGCAGCCGTAGCAGCAAAAAGTCAACAGTTCGCCGTTAAATGTTTCGGCGAGATGGCGAGTCGCCGGTAGGCCGCACAACGCGCACAGGGTTTGGGTTTTTGACGAAGTTTGAGGTTCAGATTGAGGATTTGAGATTTGGGGGTTGAGATTTTGAATTTGAACGGTCATATTCACGTCCTCAAAACTACCCCAACAACTTTCGCCATTCGCCTATTCACCGATTCGCTGATTTCTACCACAACATCACGCTTCCAATCGCCGCGTGAGGAAACTGGCCGCTGGTCGCCAGGCCGCGCAGTGTCAACTGCAATCCAACTATAACAACCAGCAGCGCGGCTACCCGGTAAAAACCAGTCCGCCAGCGCAGGCTCAACCATGCCGCCGCCAGGCCAATCCCTAACATAGCCGGCAGTGTGCCCAGGCCAAAGATGAGCATCACAGTCGCTCCTTTGAGCGGGTCGCCGCTGGTAGCGGCCAATACCCCCATGGCATAAACTGCTCCACAGGGCAGCAGGCCGTTAACCACGCCCAGAGCAAAAGGCGCGAACGGATGGGGTGAGACGAGCCAGTATTTCAGCCAGCCGCTCACCGGACGAGCCAGGGCCGTCGCTGCCGACCAGCGCCACGCGGGCAGGAGTCCCATTAAACTCAGGCCAAGCAGCACCATCACCACGCCCAAGACCACCGACAGCCCCCCCTGCCAGCCTTGCAGCGAGATACCTCCCTCAAGCAGCGAACCCAGCCAGCCGAGCGCCAGGCCCAGGAGCATGTAGGTGGTAATCCGGCCTATCTGAAAGAGCAGTAAGGACGTGGAAATTTCCTGGCGCTC
The DNA here is from genome assembly GCA_016860845.1 of Chloroflexota bacterium. Next base: position 5,773 of record BOKF01000008.1, on the reverse strand, counting down.
AGCCCGGCGGCGCAGGGCAAATGCGCCCACCAGCGGGCCGCACATGCCTACGCAGTGGCTCAGGCCGGTCAGCAGGCCGGTGGCCAATAGCAGGAAAAAACTGAATTCATCCGTGAGATGGTGCGGGTGCATGCGATGCCTTAGTAGTGAAAGGTCGGCAGGCCGGAAATGAGGTAAATCACCGCCCAGATAATAAAGGCGGCCCAGCCGGCCAAAATCCAGACCGGCAGATCAGCCCCTTGATAGACCTGCTTGCCGTCGCCAAAGTTAACGTCCCAATGCTCCGAAGGCGTTTCGTAAGGGAACATCGTTCCTTTGGGTATTTGAATTTGCACTCCTGGCTCCTCTTGACCGGCTTGCGGGTGGCTGGCAACGGTTTCAGCGCTTTTCTTTTCAGCCTTTGGCTTGGCCGCCGGCCATTTGAAAAAGCCCAAATCCATCGGTTTATCGAGCCAAACCACGAGCAGGAAGGCAACTAAAAGAGCCACCAACGTCAAATTACCAAAACCATAGAGGCGCAGAGGAGCGTCCAAGATAAAGGTCATGACTACAAAAGAAACGGCATAACCGGCGCCCAGGGCTACCAGTGCAAAAATAATTAGTTTCTGTGTAGGTTGTCTCATCGTTGTATCCCCCTAGCCATTATAGAAGAGTTGGTGCTCATCCAGTTTTTCGTAAGCCTCTTCTTGCTCAAGCATATCGCGCTTAACCCCTTCGACGTTCTTGTAATGCCCGCCCGCCCAGGCCCAGGCAGCCAGGAGCAGAAAGCCGCCGCTGATAAAGAAGTAGGGCAAAACCGTGGCCGTAACGATGCCGGGCAGCACCCCCGTGGTCGAAGCGGCCACAAATTCGTAGAGCTTAAACAAGAAGGTTAGACCGGCTGCGCCAACCGTGATGGCTACCACCATTACCGAGATAAATTTACCATCTTTGAAGCGATTTTTAGTCATTATGACAACTCCTAATAGTTTTGTAGGACAAACTTAAGTTTGTCCTACTCCTCGCGTCATCGTTCTACATTCGTACCCAACCACTGCATGTAGGCAATCATGGCCAGGCCCTTTTTGTTGGGCTGCTGCCCATCAAAGAACCAGGTGTAGCTCGGCATGACCGAGGTTGGCGCGACCGAGCGGGGATTGTAGAAATGAGCGGCATGCCAGTCGTTGGAGCGGAAGCCGCCTTCGCGGGAGAGGTCAGGCCCGACCCGGCGCGTCCCCATCAACTGCGGCATCATCAGCTCATGCTGCTGCTCGGCGGCGGTGGAAACAGGGCCAAAGCGCACATCTTCATTAGCCACAGGCCGCACTTGCTGCGAGTGGCAGTGCCAGCAGGCTTCGCCGATGTAGGTATTGCGGGCTAACATAAGCGCCTCGCGGTAATTTTCGGGGGTAGGCCCGCCCGGATAATACTTTTCAAACTGCTCCGGATATTGTTTGGAGAGAGCCGTAAAATAGGGGCTGACATCCTGTGACAGCTCATCCAGGGTGGTATAAGGCAGATTGGTCAAGGCGTTCACCGTAACCACGCCGGAGACAATGAAGGCCAAAACAAAGAAGCCAATTCCCGCGACCAGGAAGATAAACTGAAATTTTTCAATCGTGTTTTCCATTGAAGCTCTCCTCTTCTTACTTAGCCGGAGCCGCTACTTTTAAGCCCAGCGCGGCCTCTTCACCTTCGGGAGTGGTGGCGGTCATATACATATTGAAAGCAAAGAGCAGCACCCCGGCAAACATCAGCAGACCGGTTGCCGTGCGGAACAGCCAGATCAGCCGCACCGATTGCAGCGACACCTCCCAGGGCGCCAGGCCCTTCCACAGGTAGCCCTCGACCAGACCGGCGGAAGTCAGCGCCACAAACATCGAGGCCAGGCCAATGGTGCACATCCAAAAAACCGCCTCGTGTAATGCAGGCGACCACCAGTTTTTCCGGCCTACGACCCGCGGCCACAGGTCGGTGGTGATGCCGATGAGCCAGAAACCAAAGGTGCCGAACATAATCAGATGAGCATGGCCCACCACCCAATCGGTGAAATGGACAAACTCCTGCGCCCAGAACTGCACATGCACTGCGCACTGGATGCAGGTGATAACATAAAAGACCATCCCGGTGTAAAACCAGCGAATGGGCATATTGGTCACCGGAGCAATCTCGCGGCCCCGCAGGGTCATAAAGAAGTTGATGAAAACCGTGACAACCATAATCTCGATGGCGACGGTAGAGACAACGGCCCCAAACTGGGCGAACATGGGGATGGTACTATAAATGAAGTGATGCACCCCTTGCAGGGGATAGAAGAAAGCCAGCCCCCAAAAGCCCAGCAGCGATACGGCATGGCTCCAGATCGGCTTTTTCAACAGCGAGGGCACAAAGTAGTACATCATGCCCCAGCCGAGCGGCGTCACCAGCAGCCCGACCAGATCGTGGATGAACAGCCCGACAAAGGTAGCCCCACCGGCGCCAGGGATGAACTCCGGCAGGTAGTTGCCCATAGCGTAGGTCAAAATAACCCAGATGAAAGCCACGGAGAAGTACCACAGGCTGACATACATCGGCTGCTTGCTGCCAAATTGAAAGATAGGGGTCAGAAATTGGATGGCGATCAAGACCAGGCCGACCATCACCAACTCGTCAATGGGGAAGAGCCAGCTTCCGTTGGCGGCAAAAGCGCCGGGAGTTTCGCCCCATTCGACCGCCTGGGCATAGCCGAGATGAATACCCACTACCGTCCAGAGGATAATGAACAGGTAAACCCAGAAAATCAACCAGCCCAGCAAATCGCTTAGCACCCGGCGCTGGGTCAAGCGCGGCACAGCCCAGTACAGAGCTGCCAGAAAAACGTTGACTATAAATCCGTAGGCGACCCCGTTGGTGTGAACCATCCGCACCCGGCCCGGCGAAAAAAGCTCGATGCCGGGGAACGGGTACAAATTGTTAAGCTGAAGCGCGTAGAAAATGCCCCATAACATGGCAATGATTAAAAAGATAAAACCGGCGGCCATGTGGAACTTGACTAACCCCAAGTTGATTAAGGGTTGTGGGACCAGCGGTTTTGCCCCTCTTTTTGCAGCGACAGCGACGGTCATCTTATCTTTCCTCCTTGTTACTTTTGCTCTACTAAAAAGTTGGATAGGGTATCAATTTGTTCCGGTGTCAGCCGGTCTTTGAAGTTCTGAGGCATCACCCCCTGGGGACAGGGGCCGGCCGGACATTCGGCGGCCGTAACAGCGGCGGGGTTGGTAATCGACTCCTTTATCTCGTCCACGGTGAGGCGAGCGCCGACCTGGGTAAGATTTGGCCCGACGCCGCCCACTGCGCCTAGCGGGTCAAGCTGGTGGCAGGTGTTGCAGCCCGCATTGTTGAATATTTCGGCGGCAGTTGTTCCCTCAATAGGAGTCAAACCAGCCGCAGCCTGGATGGGTTCGGGTTCAATCCACCCCCCTTGACGCAGGCTTTTGAGATAGGTCGTGACATCGCTGATCTCCTGGTCGGTCAGGAGGGGAAAAGCGGGCATTGCCGAGCCTTGAATACCATTGCGAATGGTAATCTTGAGGCTGTCATCCGAGGGGAACGGCCCCGGCTCACCAAAATAGAAAAACTTGAATTGGCCGTTGACAAAATTCCTGGGTTTAGGGTTGAGAAAAATAGACGCCTCCCCATCTCCCAGACCATTTTGCCCGTGGCAGCCGATACAGTAGGTTTCGTAGACTCGCCTGCCGCTGCTGCGCCGGTCTTCACTGAAGACGTATCCCCGAAACAGGTCTGGGCTGATAATCACCAAAAAGACCAGAACCAGAGTCAGGCCGGCCAGCCAAGAGAACATTCTTGCGACCATATAAACTCCTCGCTCCTTTCGCTGTGGTTAACCCAAAGGGATGTCAAAAAGACTGCCTCAGCATAGGCAGTCAACTTGCCAGATATTCAGTTTAGGCAGCAGTATCGGCAGAAAAGCAGAGAGCTAAACACAAATGACGGCTGTTGGGCAAGAGGCAATAAATACCCAACAAACCTGCCAGGGGCTATTCACTCCAAGAGAACGCTGTCCTACTTATTGGAATTTCAATTTTTGGTGAATGTGCAGGCCATTATATTCGTAATTTTATGGTTGGCAAACACGTTGGGGTGAGTTGTGAGAAGGCAGCATCGGGAAGAAGAGTTGCACTGTATAATAAAATCATGAACCTGTTACACAAATTTTCTTTATTCTTCAAAGAGTCGGGGTTGAACCATGGCAGTATGAAAATGAAGCGGCTCCCCTAAGTAAGAACACTCAGCGACGTAAGGGCAAGTGGAGCAAGGTGCGGCGACATTTTCAGCCAGGAGAACCGCCTGAGCAATCTGATGCGCCCACGACAACAGCTTTTCATCCTGATCCCAGCCGGCCACAAGCTGCAAGCCCAGGGGCAGCTTGTTCGGCAAGAAACCAGCCGGTAGGTTAACGGCGGGCAGCCCAGCATAGGTCCAGGGCAGATTCATAAGGGGATCGCCGGTGCTTTCCAGGGTAGGCGGGGCAGTCCCCACTGCCGCGGGCGAAATCCAGGCCGACAGGCCGTGCTGGGCCATCAACGTTTCCAGGTGAGCGCGAAGCTCGTCCCGCCCAGCCCGGTAGCGACTCATCTGCTCCGCCGGAATCCCCTGCCCCCGCTGAATTAAGGCCGCAGTTTTAGGATGGTAGAGGTCGGCGTGGCGGGCAAACCACTCCTGATGAACCTCAGCCGCTTCAGCCGCCACCAGGCCGACATGCTGCTCCGCAATTTGCTCAAAATGGGGCATGGCTTCCACCTGCCGAATTTCGAACCCAGCCTGCGCCAGCTTCTGCTGCATTGCCTCAAAATGAGCCAGGGCCTCCTGGCTGGCTCGCTGCAAATAAGGTCCAACGGGAACACCCAGGACAGGCCGGTCAGTCTGTAATTTCTGGCTGTCCCAACCCCGGCAAATGATACTGGCCACGACGGCGGCAAAGGCCAAATCCTGGGCAAAAAAACCGACATGATCGAGGGCAGGCGAAAGAGGAATCACCCCGGCGGTAGAAACCCGGCCAGAGGTTGGCTTGAACCCTACCACGCCGCAAAATGAAGCGGGACGGACCACCGAACCAATTGTCTGCGTCCCCAGGGCCAGCGGGCACAGGCATGCCGCCACTGCCGCCGCCGAGCCACTGCTCGACCCGCCCGGCGTATGATTGAGGTTGTGCGGGTTACGGGTCGGGCCAGGGGCAAAATAGGCAAACTCGGTCGTCACCGTTTTGCCCAGAATCAAGGCCCCCGCTGCCTTCAATTGCGTTACACAGTCTGCTTCTGGGCCGCTCAACAGGTGCGACGGCAGGCGAGAACCGGCCTGGGTCGGCAGTCCAGCCACGTGAAAAATATCCTTAACGCCAATCGGCACGCCATATAGAGGCGGGCGCGTGGCCGGATCGGGGAATCGCTGCTCCAGGGCGGCCATGTCGCGGCGGAGGCGCTCAAAACGTCCCTCTTCGGGGATAAAGGCGTGAATCTGGGCATTGACGGCTTCAAACTGAGCCTCTAAGGCGCTTAAGAGCTTATCATTCGAGGTGGTAATTCTGACTTTCAAGGTAAATCCCCCGTTGTTTTTGTTTCTTGGCTAGAAGTGGCATTTTACCGTGATAATCCAGATACAGCAACTTGCGTGATCGTTCAGTCATTGGTAGGAATTGGGGTAAAATAAGAGAAACATTGATTCCCGCGGGATAGAAAGATGCGTTTACAGATAATACTGCCCCAAGTAAAACCGGCTGAACTGAAAGCCCCCGAAC
>BOKF01000007.1 GCA_016860845.1 Chloroflexota bacterium | reverse complement strand
GCGAATATCCTGTATAATCCTTTGTGAGTTGGAAGTCATGGTGTCTCTCCTTAACAAGTGGTTTTGGCGAACTCACTTTACCAGAGAGATCTCTTTCTTCCAACTCATTTTAGTCACACCCAAATCAAATTGAGCTGCTACGGTATGCGCCGGAGCAGCTTTTGCGACGGGAGCGGGCGCGACAGGGATGGGATTAGTTTGCTTGCTAAGAACGCCGACCAGTTTGCCAGCGATGGAAGGTTCAAGCTGGTAAATCCCCCGGTGGGCCAATTGGACGGCGTGAGCCAGATCCTGGGCGGGAATATCTTTGAGCAGGTAGCCGCTGGCTCCGGCCAGAAGGGCTTTGATAATATCTTCCTCGTCGTCAAAGGTGGTCAGCATGAGCACCTGGCAGGCCGGTAACTGCCGGCGGATCTGCTCCGTGGCGGCGATGCCGTTCATCACCGGCATGCGCACGTCCATGAGAATCACGTCCGGGACCAGGGCCATTGCTCGCTCAATCGCTTCCTGACCATTCGCGGCTGTGCCAATCACCTCGATGCCCTCTTGAATGCTCAATAATGAAGAAATGCCTTCGCGCATAAGCTGCTGGTCGTCAACGACCAGGACTTTCACCGCTGTTTGTTGTTCGCTCATCGCTTATCCCCCCAGTAAGGCCAGCGGATTCTTGGGCACCGTAACCAGGAGCGACGTGCCGTGGTTGGGCGCGCTTTCCACTTTAAAGGAACCACGTACCAACTCCAGCCGTTCCCGGATACCCTGCAAGCCGTAGTGACTTTCCTGTTTCGATTCAGCCAATAGGGCCGGGTCGAAGCCCTGGCCATCATCGGTAATCATCAGGCTGGCCTGCTGGTCTTCGAGTTTGATGTGGACAGTGACCCGGCTGGCCTGGGCATGCTTTTGGATATTGGTCAAACCTTCCTGGGCGGCGCGGTAAAGAGTTTGCAGGGACTGCTTGGAAAAGCCTGTCTCATCCCCTTCGATCTGCAAATCAATCGTCATCTGGCTGCTTTCCAGGTGGGCTACCAATCCGGCCAAAGCCTGGGCCAGCGAGAATTTTTCGGGGGTGCTGCGCAGCGTGCCGACCGAGCGGCGGATGTCTTTTAAGGCTTCACTGGCTAAATGCTTGGCATCTTTCAGGGCCTGGTCTGCCGCTTCAGCATCCCGCGCCTTGAAGGCAATCGCTTTTTCCAGTTGCACATTGATGACGGTCATATAATGCCCCAGGCTGTCGTGAATTTCACGGGCCAGCCGGTTTCTTTCTTCCGTTGTCGCCAGTTCGGCGACCTGCTCGGCGTAATTTTGTAACTGCCGGTGCGAGGCTTCCAGTTCATGCAGCAATGATTCGGCCCGCAGCCGGCTGGTTCGTTCCTGCCGGATGAGATAAGCAATCGAAGCGATAAAGGCCAGGGTCAGGAAAAAGGTTAGATCGAAGATGCGGGGACCGTGTGGCGGAGGGGGGGCCGTTCGGGCCGCTCTCTCGGCGACCTCAACGACATCGCGCCAGCGCCCCATCAGATACATTGTCCAAATCATCCCGGAGAAGCCATAACTGCTGCCGGCCAGCAAAAAGAAGCTGAAGGGGACCACCAGCAGAAAAATACTGGGGTAAGCAAAGCCCAGGCCATCGCTCAAACTGGCGGCGGCGATGATGACCATGCGCACTACCAGGAGGGCCAGAGTCGTAGGCCAGGGCGATTGTTCACCCAGGTAGTGGTATTCCAGCCGGTCAATGACGATCAGAACGACAATGGCGGCGGTCATCACTGCACCGCCCAGCCAGGGATTGACCTCCTCATAAAAGCCGGAAAAGGCCATGTAGCCGTAAACGATCAAAACCCCGGTGTAAAAAATAGCGGCCAACCCATCAATCGGGCGGGGCATGAGCCACTGCTTCCAGGTTGAAAGCATGGGGGATAATTTTTCTATCATAGTGGTCACTTCCTTCTATGTAACCTCAGTATAGCATCAAACCAAACTCGAATCAATGTGCCACAGGATACAACCCTTTTAGCCGAAAGTCAGGTGACTTCCGGCTAATTTGCTTACCCAAAGAAGTGACGTTTGGCCGAACCAGAATAGCTCCTTTAACACGTGTGGTCAGTCTCAAAATCGGGTACTCTGAAAGAGAAATAAAAAACACTACGTTTGCAGAAATGAACAGGTAGGAGATTTTAAGATGAAACGTATTTTTGTTTTTCTATTAATTGTGGCGACCCTGATCGGGGGTGGAGTATTTGGTTATCAATATCTTGGAACCCCGGTGGAGCCGACAAGTTTGAATGAAGACTCGGCGGTTGAAATTGTGCCGGTGGAACGGAAAACGTTGGTAGATACGGTTAGCGCCAGCGGCAGCATCGAGCCGGAAGCCGAAGTCGAGATGAAGTTTGAAACCGGCGGTAAGGTCAAAGAAGTGCTGGTCCAGGAAGGCCAAATCATTACCGCCGGCACGGTGTTGGCCCGGCTGGATACCACCGACCTGGAGATGAAGGTGCGCAGCGCCGAAATTGATCTAACCCAGGCCCAGGCGAATCTGGACCAACTGCTTGAGCCGGAATTGGCCGAAAAAGTGGTCGCCGCCCGCGCCTCGGTGGAGAGTGCCCAGCTTAACCTGGCCGACCTGGAAGACGGGATTGATCCTGACGAAGTGACCAAGGCCGAGGCGGCTCTGAAACAGACCGAAATCACCCTCAAAGAAGCACAGTGGGCGTACGATCAGGTGGCCTACCGGGGGGATGTCGGGGCAATGCCGCAGGCTAACGAGTTGCAGGACGCAACCCTGGCCTATGAATCGGCCCTGGCCGACTACAACCTGGCGGTTAAGGAAGCCACTCCGGCGGAACTGGCTGCGGCCAATTCGACCCTGGCCAGCGCCCAATCCAGCCTGGCCGAGCTGCTGGAGGAACCCAGCGCCGCCGAAATTGCCTCGCAGCAGGCCAGCGTGGATAAAGCCCAGTTGAGCTTAGAAGAGGCGCAGCGTAACCTGGAAGATGCCACTTTGGTAGCGCCAACGGGCGGGGTGGTCCTGCAGGTCAATATCGAGCCGGGCGAGCGGGTGCTGGACGATGCCACCGAGGCGGCCCTGACCATTGCCGATACCTCGACCTATCTGCTCAAAATGGATGTGGATGAACTAGACATTGGGCAGGTCAAAGTGGGCCAGCCGGCGACGGTCACGCTCGACGCTTTTGCCGGGCAATCGTATGCCGGGACGGTCGCCAAGATCTCGCCGAGTCCGGCTTCGACCGATACGGACAGCATCGTGACCTATGAAGTCACCATTGCCCTGGATACGCAGGAGCAGGGCCTGGGCCTGTTATCGGGGATGACGGCCAACGCGACGATCCAAACCAAGGAACTCAGCGAGGTGCTGGTCGTGCCAACCCAGGCTGTCCAAACGGACGAGGGCAGCGAGGCCATTACCTATGTCGAGAAATTAGACGAGCAAGGTCAGGTGATGCGGGTGGAAGTGGAACTGGGATTGCGCAGCGGCTCGGTCCGGGAAGTGATCGCCGGGCTGGAGGAAGGCGAACAGGTCATCATCCGCCAACAAGTTGAGACGGCGGCAGCTTCACAGTCATAAACTACAGGATTTAGAGAGGTTTAGCGATGGATAACAATTTTGTGGTCAACGCCGAGGACCTGACCAAAACCTACCAGATGGGGGAGATCGAAGTTCATGCGCTGCAAGGGGCGGCCCTGCAAGTGAGGCCGGGCGAATTACTGGCAATTATGGGGCCGTCCGGTTCCGGCAAATCAACCTTGATGAATATCCTGGGCTGCCTGGACCAACCCACTTCCGGCCAGTATTATCTGGAAGGGGTGGATGTGGCCCAACTGAGCGACAACAAACTGGCCCAAATTCGGGGCAAGCGCATCGGTTTTGTCTTTCAAAGCTTCAACCTGCTGCCGCGCACCAGCGCCTTGAGCAACGTCGAACTGCCGCTGGTCTATATGGGCGTGGGCCTGGGCGAGCGCCATCGCCGCTCAGTCGCCGCCCTGGAGCTGGTGGGGTTGGGCGACCGGCTCCACCACAAACCCAACGAGCTGTCGGGTGGGCAGCAACAGCGGGTGGCCATCGCCCGGGCGCTGGTCACAAATCCGGCCATCATAATGGCTGACGAGCCGACCGGCAACCTGGACTCCAAGTCCAGCGAGGAGGTTATGGGCATTTTCCAGCACTTGAACAAAGACCAGGGTATTACCATTATCTTTGTGACCCACGAGCCTGATATTGCCCAGCACACCCGGCGGATCGTCCGCCTGGCCGATGGAATGATTGTGGAAGATAGGCCGGTGGCGAATCCGCGCCAGGTCAACTGATGATTTACGATTTTGCATTTACGATTTACGATTTAGAAGTGCGTGACATTTCAACTCTTTTTACGTTTCACGCACCACGCACTACGCAACACGTAAGACGTTTGAAGTTGAACTGAAAGGATTGATTAAATCTATGCAACTGTGGGAAAGTATCTTAATTGCCCTGCGGGCTTTGACCGTCAACAAGCTGCGGACAGTGTTGACCATGCTGGGTATTATCATCGGCGTGGCGGCGGTGATTGCCCTGGTCTCCATCGGCAACGGTGTCAGCCAGCAAATGAATGAGCGCCTGAGCAGCCTGGGCACCAACCTGCTGACCATTTCATCCGCTCAGGGGATGGGTGGGCCGGGGGGCGGCCCGCCGCCGGGGCCTCCCGGCAGCGAAGACGACGAATCGCAGGCTGATCTGAAGGAAAAAGCCGCCGAACCGCTGACTATGAAGGATGTGGAGGCGTTAAGTGACCCCGCGCAGGTTAAACATGTGGTGGCGGTAGCCCCAACCTACAGTGTGAACGGCGCATCGGTGGTGCGCGAACAAAATGAAGCAACCAGTGTGTCAATCAATGGGGTCACGGTAGAGTACGAGAGCGTCCGCGATCTGGAGCTGGCTAAAGGCCGGTTTATTAATCAGGACGAGGTGGACCAGCGGGCGCGGGTGACGCTGATCGGGGCTGAGGTGGCCGAGAAACTGTTTGCCAGCAATGAATCGCCCCTGGGCGAGAGCATTCGGATCAACGGGCTGACCTTTGAGGTCATCGGGGTACTGCCGGAAAGCGGCGAGGGCGGCTTTGGCAACCCTGATAATACGGCCCTGGTCCCCATCAGCACCGCCCAGACCCGCCTGGACAAAGCCGGGGCCTTTCGCGGCAGCTTAAAGGTCTCCACCATTTACATCGAGGTGGACAGCCAGAACAATATGGATGCCGCCGAAGACCAGGTGACCGCGGTGCTGCGCGAGCGCCATCGCCTGGGCGATGAATATAAAAACGATTTCAGGATTAGCAACCAGGCCCAACTGCTGGAATTTAGCAACACGATGGCAACTACTCTGACCGCCTTCCTGGGGTCTATCGCCGGGGTGTCACTGCTGGTCGGCGGGATCGGCGTAATGAACATTATGCTGGTCTCGGTGACCGAGCGCACCCGCGAAATCGGCATCCGCAAAGCGGTGGGGGCCAAACGGCGCGACATTCTTTTGCAGTTTCTGGTCGAAGCGATGGTCCTCTCGCTGATTGGCGGCTTTATGGGCATCGGGTTGGGCTATAGCATCTCGCAGACGTTGCCCATGCTGGTTTCCGAACTGAGAAGCACGGTTGTCACCATGAACTCGATCTTGCTGGCGACCGGTTTTTCCGCCGCTATCGGCCTGTTCTTTGGCGTCTATCCGGCCACCCGCGCCGCCCGGCTCCGACCGATTGAAGCACTGAGGTATGAATAATATTTTGAAGGGTGGAAGGCGGGAGGGTTGGGTTATTAACACCCTGCCAACCCTCCACTCCTCCAGGCTCCCACAAGGATGAAATATGAAAACTTGGCTAACCTTTATTTTGCTAACCCTTTTCACTTTAACCGCCTGCGCCGCGCCGAGCAGCGCCAGCCCGACGCCGACCATTGTCCGGCTGGATCGTTCGGCCCTAACGCCGACGACCCCAATAGAAGTAATGGATACCCTGCCTCCAGCCACGGCAACCCCGGCTGCCGGCTCCACCTCCACCTCCGTGGCGGCTGCTCCAACTTTAACGGTTACGTCTCAGCCGGAGGCTCCGGCAACGCCCAACCCGACCGCGACGGCCCAACCGGCAACCGTCCAGGCCGAGATCATCACTGCCGGGCTGAATGTGCGCGCAGGGCCAGAAGTAGACTATGCCACCCTTAGCACGGTAGCCCAGGGCGACATCTTGACCATTACCGGGGTCAGCGCCAATGGCAACTGGCTGCAAATTAACACCAAAGATGGTAAATCGGGCTGGGTTTCCGGCCAACCAACGTATGTTCGGGTCACGGGTTCATTGTCTGATGTGCCGGTAGTCAGCCCATCTTCCGATAGTCAGCCGACCGCCGACGGCAGTCAAGTCTCAGCCAGCAGCGGTCAGCCGGCAGCGGTCGGTGGTCGTCTTGTCTTTGCCACCCGCAGCGGCGGCGATCTATTCATCGCCAACATGGACGGTACGGGCCTGCAAAAACTGGCGAGCGGGGTGATTGACCCGGTTGTTTCGCCGGATGGCACGCAGGTAGCCTATACTCGCTGGGACGGAGCCAACATGGGTGCGCTTTATGTGCTGGATCTTAACAGCGGGGGTGAACGAGTCGTAGCCAGTGACATCGCCCGGCCCAAATCACCCACCTGGTCCCAGGACGGGCAGGAGATCATTATCTCTTTCCAGCATGGCGGCACGGTTAATCCCACACCGGAATGCCGTGAATTTGACTCCGACGATGGCCTGCAACTGCCCGGCATCAGCGAGATTACCAGCTTTCACGTCAGTAACGATGGCGGCGTCAAAATTTGTTTTATTCGGACCGAGGATTTACAGTGGGGTCTGCGCCGGATCAACCTGGCAACCGGCCAGGCCGAGGATCTGCCGGCCGACCTGTACAGCTTTAACCCAACCTGGGACCCGCAGAACTCATCACGGGTCGTCTATGATGGCCAGCGCGGCTTGATGCAGCTTGATATCGCCAGCGGCAACCTGCAATCCTTTACCGGCGATGTGCGTGACACCGCTCCGGTTTTCTCACCTGATGGGTCGAAACTGGCCCTGACCTACAAGCAGCACGATCACTGGGAGGTTTACACGTATGATCTGGCGACCGGCGCTCGCCAGCGGCTGACCAAGCCGTCGCTTCTGGCCGACCCGCAGTACAGCAGCGCCGCCCCGGCCTGGTCGCCGGACGGTTCCCAGATCGCCTTTGTCACCGACCGCAGCGGTCAGTGGGAAATCTGGGTGATGAATGCCGATGGCAGCAACCCCCATGCCCTGTTTTCCTCGGAGGTGCAGACGCAATTGGGGCTGGACTACCAGGGAGTCAACGAACGGCTGCTCAATTGGGTCCAATAACTCAGAATATTACTTACAGGTGTATTTACGATGAGAAAAACAACATTGCTTGGTTTATTTTTTATCCTGCTTTTCCTGTTAAGCGGCTGTGGCGCTGCGTTGAGCGGGGCGATGGCGGCCTCGTCTACGCCAACCATTGTCCGCCTGCCAGCGGTTGCGGAGACACCGGATATGCCGGTTCCAACGCCAACCCCGTCCCCTTCGCCCGCCCCAACCTCGGCGCCGGCGACGCCTGGCCCCGGCCCGGCTTCCCCGACGGTAACAGCTACGGCTGTAACTTCAACGAGCGTCACTATCCCGTTGGCTCCGGCAACCGGCGCCGAAACGGCGGCAGCCAGCACCTCCCTCACGGGAGCATGGGATTTTACCTTTGGCACAATGTCACTCACCCAGCGAGATTCACGGGTTGAGGGAACCTATCAGTGGTATGGCGGCCTGGACAGTGGGCAGATTCAGGGCGTCGCTCTGGCAGACCTCAACCAATTCCAGGGGCTATGGCTCAGTAACCGCAGCCCGAACAGCCAGGGTAAATTGCTCTGGCAACTGGCCGCGGACGGGTCCAGCTTCTCCGGCAGCTTTGAAAGCAGTAAAACCGGGCAGTGGTGCGGCGTCCGCTCCGGCCAGCCCTTACCCGCCGGTTGTGGGTTTAGCGGGGTATGGCAGTTACGCTTTGGCCACCCACCAGACGTGACCGGGCAGGCGACCCTGGTGCAAACCGGCCAGACCGTTCAGGGAACGTATGTAGACAGCCAGGGACATACGGGTGAAATTGTAGACGGGGTCATTACCGTCGAGTCCTTGACCGAGGCCAAACTGAGCGGAACCTGGCGCAACGACCAGGGTGAGCAGGACGCCTTTGAGTGGCGGCTCGATTTGACCACCGGCCGGACCTTCCAGGGGCGGCGTGATCCGGGCAACAGCGAATGGTGCGGCTGGCGTGAAGGAACCAACGAACCGGAGCAATGCGGCTGGTAGAACTGTACCCCTCAAGGTCAAGATAGATGGTGGGCCTGGGATCCTGTTTGAAGCCCGGCCCACTATCTTTCGGTCCAGGTTCTTAAAAACTACCGGCTCTCTGCCTCATTTCTCAATTGGCGCGCCGATGAGACTGCCCCACTCGGTCCACGAGCCATCATAGTTGCGCACGTGGGGATAGCCCAGCAAGTAGGTCAACACGAACCAGGTGTGCGATGAGCGCTCGCCGATACGGCAGTAAGCAATGACTTCTTTGTCGGCGGTGATACCTTTGCCGCCGTAAAGCATCCGTAATTCCTCCCCGAATTTAAAGGTGCCATCCTCCTTAACCGCCATACCCCAGGGGATGTTGGCCGCGCCGGGAATATGCCCGCCCCGCTGCGCGCCCTCTTGAGGCAAATGTTCCGGTGCAAGCAGCTCGCCGCTGTACTCTTGCGGGGAGCGAACATCCACCAGGGTACGATGATGGTTGCTGATATACTCCTTGACCAGGTCACGGGTGGCCCTGAGACTCAAGTCAGTACCCTCAACGGCATAGTGGGTTTGAGCAATGGTGGGGGCAGCCGTAGTCATCGGGCGGCCCTCATCGGCCCATTTCTTGCGCCCGCCGTTCATGAGGCGAACATCGGCATGCCCATAGATTTTGGCCAGCCAGAAGGCAAAGGCCGCAAACCAGTTATTACTGTCGCCATAAAAAATGAGGGTCGTTTCAGCGGTGATCCCGCTGCGGGAGAGCAGCGCCTCCCAATCGGCCTGGTCTGGAATGTCACGGCTGATCACCTGCTGGGTATCTTTTTTCCAGTTCCAGCCTACCGCGCCGGGGATATGGCCGGACTCATAGGCGGTCGTGTCCACGTCCACTTCCACCAGCCGTATTTTTGAATCGTTCAGATGTTCGGCCACCCAGGAAGTTTCAACCAGAACTTCGGGATGGGCATAACCATTTAAAGTCGTCATGATTTGTCTCCTATAAAGTTATTTTTGGACTAATTTTGAACTTTGATTTTGGCCTGGTAGTCTTAAATGATAAACATCACCTCCTCTCGGCCTGCTTATAACCTGGCAAAAATGAGTTCTTTAAGCGCCCCAAGGTGCTCCAAAAACCTCTAAAATCAGGGATTGGCGGCCCAACGCGGAAATCAGGGCCGTATCGCCGCGGGAAGGCAGGCGGAAACGCTCCCCGGAAGCCAGGAAAATATCGCGGCCATTGACCGTGATCCAGGCTACGCCCGATATTGCCTGGAGTTCCTGACCGGCCGCCGGCAAACGCAAGACCTCGTTTTGCCGCAGCATCAATCGTACCATCCGCTTGGCAGCGCTTAGCCGTTTTTCCACTGGATTGAGCTTGAGTGAAATCATCAATGGACTCCTTCTCGTTGCAGTGAATGGCCGGCCACATCTGCGCCGCCAATACGGGGCGAGGGCAGGACCGTCACATAAGCCTGAATGGTGGGCCAACCCAGATAGCTGGTCACCGAAACACGATGATGTCCATTCTGGACAAAGTACATAGGACCAATTTTAAAAACTTCAATTGGGGACAAGCCAACGCCAGAAACGATTAAAGTATAAATGGTCCGCCAGCGCTCTTTGCTCCGTTCATCGCTCACACGGGGCATAAAGTGGCGGGTAAAATCTTGAGAACGCCCCACGCTGCCCACAATGTTCTTGAGGAGAATATCTTGCAGACCTAAGTGAATAGTGGAAGTAGCCGGCAGTTCTCTGATAACCTCATCAAAGGGCAACAGATAAGGTCTGTGACCAGTCATCAAGCTGCGCTTGATGTCCCAGAAAGCCCTGCTTCTGGCTCGGCTATATTCAGCCTCACTTTGGATATAGGTCATTGTCTTGAGATCCATCTTGAGCGCCCTCAATCCTTTAACTTGAACATCAAGGTTTCGACGGCAGCCTTCTGTTGATATTTCAACCTATGCCCGAGTCCGATCAGCCAGTCCCCAAGACGCCAGATCAATTTTCGCCACAGTTTAGGCTGCTGCCCCTCAGCCTCTCGGATGAGTCGCTCCACCCGCGCTGCCTCCTCCATTTCTCTCTGGCGCATCTGAGTGTATTGCTCCAAGTAATAAGTGTTTTCCATAAAGCCCTCTCCTTCTGACTCCCAAACTGCTTGCCTAAGAATTTGATAGAACTTGTTCCGAAAATCGTAATATGGTGTAAAATAACATGGAGCCGTAAATACACCGTAAATACAGCGTAAATCCAGTGTAATCGGGGATATCTCATAGGGGGGAGCTATGCCGGATCAACTGCGACTGAGCTTGTTGGGAAAACCTTCCTTCGAGCGCAACGGCCAACCGCTGCCGGGCTTAACCTCAGTTAAAGGGCAGGCACTGTTGGCCTATTTAGCTGTTACCCGGCAGCCCTGTTCTCGAGCAGCGCTGGCCGGCTTGCTGTGGAGCGAGATGCCGGAGGAGGTCGCCCGCAGCAATCTGCGGGTGACATTAAGCCTGTTACATAAGGCCGTTGGCGACGCTATCATCACCACTCGCCGCACCGTTGAATTCAATCGCCACAGTCACACCTGGTTGGATGTCGAGACGCTAGAAAATGCCGCTGAAAGTGGAACCAATCTGGCCGCTGCCGCCGAACTCTATCGTGGCGATTTTCTGGACGACTTTTACGTGCCGGAGGCTGAATTATTTGAGGAGTGGGTACGGGTGGAACGGGAACGCTTGCGCCAACTCGCTCTGAACGTGCTGGGAACAGCGGCTGACATTGCCTTGGCGCAGCGTCAATTTACCACCGGCATCAGCCTGGCGCGCCGTCTGTTAAGCATCGAACCCTGGCACGAAGGCGGGTATCGGCAACTGATGAGACTTTTGGCGGCGGAGGGGCAGGTGAGCGCTGCGCTGGCTCAGTACGACACCTGCCGGCGGCTGCTGGCCGCGGAATTGGGGGTCGAACCTGCGGCGGAGACGAAGGCGCTGGCCGAGGCAATCCGTAGCGGCGAGTGGAAAATTCCTCAGCCGGTGCAGCTTGAGCCAGTCGCTCCGGCCCCGCCGGTCGAACCGGATGTTCTGCCGCCGCATAACCTTCGGGCGGCCACAACTTCGTTTGTTGGTCGTCAAGTTGAACAGACCCAAATTGCGGCGTTGCTGGCCAGGCCGGAGTGCCGTCTTTTGACCATCACCGGGCCGGGTGGGATGGGTAAAACCCGTCTGGCTCAGCGGGTCGCCTTTGACCAATTAAAGCCGGACACTCCTTTTCGAGACGGCATCTACTTTGTACCCTTGGGGTCGGTCAGCCCGACGGATGGGGCCAATGGGTCAGCGTCAAACCCGCTGGTCTTAGCCATCGGCGCGGCAATGGGACTGCAGTTTACGGGCAGTACCTCACCCCAAATCCAACTTTTGAACGCTTTACGTGAGAAGACTCTCCTCCTGGTGCTGGATAGTTTTGAGCACCTGCTCAACTACGTCAAAGTGGTGATCAAACTGCTGGCGCAGGCGCCGGGTCTGAAGCTAATTGTTACCTCACGCCAGGGCCTGAATCTCTTTGAAGAGTGGATTTTTAATCTGTGGGGCATGGCCTATCCCGAGACTGATGTTCCCGGTTCAGAAACGTTTGACAGCGTCCAACTCTTTGCCCAGCGCGCCCAACGAGTATCTGCCGAGTTTGATCTGGCGGTGGAACTGCCGTACATCGTGCAGATCTGCCGCTTGTTGGAAGGCATGCCACTGGGGATCGAGCTGGCGGCGGCCTGGATACGGGGTTTGTCCTGCCGTGAGATTGTCCATGAAATCGAGCACAACCGGGATTTTTTGACAACCCGGACTCGCAGCGTACCGGAACGGCAGACCAGCCTGCGGGCGGTCTTTAATTATTCATGGGGGTTTTTGTCCGAGGAAGAGCAAGCCGTCTACAAAAAGTTGTCAGTTTTTGCCGGCGGCTTCACCCTGGAAGCGGCTCTGCAGGTGGCGGAGGCCACGGTTCAAACGCTGGCCAACCTGGTTGCTCATTCTCTGGTGCGGCAAGAAGCAGCGGGGCGGTACAGTTTGCACGGGCGATTACGCGAGTATGCGCTGGAAAAGCTGATGGATGATCCGGCCGAGTATGAGATGGCCAAAGACCGGCACTGCATGTACTTTGGGGACTACGTCCAGCAGCGAGATATTGATAAGCCGCGAGATTTCAAAAAGTCACTGATTGATTGGGATGTTGAAATCAACAACATCCGCCTGGCCTGGACCTGGGCGGTTGAGCAAGGGCGTGCACAAGGTCTGCTCAAAATTCACCGGGGGCTGGGAGAACTTTACGAGCTGAGCGGCCGGTATGGAGAAGGGCTTGAGCTGTTTCAGCAGGCGGCGGCTGGGCTTTATCAGATCTATCAGGAGAGAAAGGCGGCGTTTAGCACCGGCTATATCGAAATCGGCGAAATCTACAGCCATCTGCTGGCCTTTCAAGGTTGGTTCACCTTAAGACTCGGACAGTTTGAGCAGACTCAAGAATTGATCCGGCAGGCTTTGTCCGTGACAGGTCAAACTGAATCAGGCACCCAGTGGCATCGAGCCTTTCCGCTTTATCAACTGGGCTTGATTGACTGGTATGTCGGCCGTTATGACTCGGCCCGGCAATATTTTGAGCAAGCTTTGGCGATCAGCCAGCAGACGAACGGCGTATTTGTAACGTTTCTCAGTTTGATGCATCTGGGCCTAACGGAAGCGAATTTGGGCAATTATCAAACTGCCCGCCGCTATCACGAAGATTGTTTGGCTGTTTGTCAAAGTTTTAGGATGGACAACGCCGTCGGCATGCAGTACAGTTGCCTGGGGCGTCTGGCCTTCCTGCTGGAAGATTTCACCCAGGCCGACCAGCTTTTGGAAAAAGGGGGCGAATTGTTTCGAATTTTCGCCGATCACAACCTTTTTGCCCTTGCCTTCAGCCTGACCCACTTGGGGCTGGTAAAATGGCGCCTGGGTCAAGCGGAAAAAGGACGCCAGCTCTGTCTGGAAAGTCTGGATATTTTCAATAACATCGGCGAGCGTTATGGGCAGGCCCTGGCTCTGGACCATCTGGGTCAAATCGCCTGGGCACTGGCGGATTATCAGCCGTCGAAACGCTATTTTTTAGCAGCCCTCAAAACCTCTCTAGACATTAAGACAAAGCCCCAAACCGTCTCCGCGCTGTTGGGCCTGGCCCGGCACCTGACTCGAGAAGGCCAATTGCACCGGGCCGCTCAACTATTGGCTTATATCGTTCCTCATCCTGCCGGCGAATATAGCGTCAAGAACAACGCTCGTCGCATGTTGGCCGAAATGCCTGTCCAGGATGCGCCGTCTGCCGCGACCGCACCAAATGACCAGCAAATTGAGAAAATAATCCAGGAGATCCTGCCAAACAACATCGGTTGACATCACCGTTTTTACGGTAAGACATCGCTCCTGAGTGAATTTGTCCGCCGAACCCAAAAAGTGATTTTTGTCTTCTCTTTAACAGTATAGTATAATTGCATCCTCTCAAATATACATCTCTTTTGAGGTGCCAGCATGCACCAGCGGTCGCGATTGATTTTACTTGCAACTACTCACGAAGCGATCCCTATTCCCTCAACAATGCTTTTAGAGATCCAGATTATCAGGTCGGCCCAACTATAGACAGGTATCGGCAGCATGGACAGGAGCTATCTTTATTACCAAATTGCCGAGACCATCCGGCAGGATATACGCAATGAGGTCCTCCATCCCGGCGACCGGCTGCCTTCGGTGCGCGAGATGGCCGCTCGCTGGAACTGCACCATCGGCACGATTCAACGGGCCTACGAGGAGTTGGCCCGCCAGGGATTGGTGACCAGCCGCCCCGGCCAGGGGACTCACGTGATGGCGGCCATCCCGGCCACGCTGGAGACACCGCTGCGCCGGGCCGCCCTGGTGCATCGGGCTGAGGCGTTTCTGCTGGAGGCGCTGACGGCAGGTTATACCCCGCTTGAAGCGGAACAGGCGGTACGGATTGCCCTGGATCGCTGGCGGACCCTAAACCATACCCACGTTCAGCTTGCGGAGCAGCGCCTGCGCTTTGTCGGCAGCCACGACCCGGCAGTGGCCCTCATCGCCGCCCGGTTTGCCGACTTTGCCCCCGGTGAGACGCCCCAACTAACCTTCACCGGCAGTTTGGGCGGCTTGATTGCCCTGGCCGAGGGCGAGGCTGATCTGGCCGGCTGCCACCTGTGGGACGAGGAGAGCGATACCTACAACATCCCCTTTGTCCGGCGGCTGCTGCCGGGGCAGCGGGTCGCCTTGTTGACCCTAGCCCATCGCCGCCTGGGTTTTATCGTTTCCACGACGAACCCGGCGGTAGTGTCCACTCTGGAAGAGCTGGCCCACTCCGGCCTGCGCTTTATCAATCGCCAGCGTGGCGCCGGCACACGGGTCTGGCTTGACGCCCACCTGCACCAATTGGGGATAACCCCGGAGCAACTGCCCGGCTATGAGCAGGAAAAATCTACCCACTCCGAAGTGGCCCAGATGATTGCCGAAGGCCAGGCCGATGTGGGGCTGGGGGTCGAGGCCGCGGCTCTGGCTTTTGGGCTGCGTTTCATTCCCTTAACCCTGGAGCGGTACGACCTGGTCATTCCGGCGGAGGTGTGGAGCGCTTCACCCGTTCAGGCCCTGGCGCACTGGCTGGCGACCGATACCGCCAAAGCGGACATGACCGCGCTGGGGGGGTACGAAGTCCGCGAAACAGGCCGGGTGCAGTGGGTGGAATAACGACCAAGCTTGTTGGGTAGTGAGTGTCATTGAGGCGCTCATTCAAATAAATCAATAAGGAGATAAGAAGAAAGGATTTTAGGCTATGCAAATCAAAAGATTTCTTTTCGTGTTTGTTCTGTTGGCGCTCATTCTCGGCAGCCTGGTTCCGGCGGCTATCGCTGCGCCGCCGTTACAAGGCGCGGTCGTTTGCGAGCAGGAGGTTGTTGTCCAGGCCGACGACTGGCTGTCGAAAATCGCCGAAAAAGCGTATGGCGATGTGCTGGCCTACCCGGCCATTGCCGAAGCCACCAATGCCAAAAATGCCGAAGACAGCAGCTTTGCCGCCATCGAAAATGTGGATGTCATCGAAGTTGGCTGGAAATTGTGCGTCCCCAGCCCTGCCGACGCTGAAGCTTTACTGGAGCGCTCGCTGGCCGCGCCGGAAGTAGCGGTCTCACCCGCTCAGCCGACCGGGCAGCAGGTCGGCCGGCTGGTTTTGGCGACTACCACCAGCACCCAGGACTCTGGCTTGCTGGACGTAATCCTGCCCGATTTTGAAACCCGCTACGGCGCGGATGTGGAAGTGATCGCCGTCGGTACGGGCCAGTCCATCGAATTGGGCCGCAACTGCGACGCCGACGTGGTGCTGGTCCACGCTCGCAAGCAGGAAGATGCCTTTGTGGCCGATGGCGCGGGAATCAACCGGCAAGATGTGATGTACAACGACTTTGTCATCGTTGGTCCGGCCTCAGACCCGGCCGGAATTAAAGGAATGACCGACGCCGGCGCTGCCCTGATCAAAATTTCCGAAACCCAAAGTCCGTTCATTTCGCGGGGCGACAATTCCGGCACGCACACCAAAGAGCAAAGCTTGTGGGAAGCGACGGGCTTGACCCTGATTGAAGCTGCCGATGTGGACCCGACCAAGCCCTACAAGCGCCCCGAAGGCGACTGGTACCAGTCGGTGGGACAGGGGATGGGCGCCGTGCTGACCATCGCCAACGAACAGCAGGCCTACACCCTCAGCGACCGGGCGACCTACCTGGCCCGCAAGCTGGAAGGGACGGAGTTGGAGATTTTGGTCGAAGGCGATTCGCGTCTGTTCAATCCTTATGGGGTCATTGAAGTAAACCCGGAGAAGTGCCCCAGTGTCAACGCGGCGGGAGCGCATGCCTTTGTCGAATGGATGACCTCGCTGGAGACGCAAACCTTGATCAGCCAGTTTGGGGCGGATAAATTTGGCCAGCCTCTTTTTGTGCCCGACTCGACCGCCTGGAACGCAGCTAAACCGCAGTAATTAGAGGATAGAGGATGGAATAGAAGATAGAAGATAGAGGATAGCAATTATCATCTACCATCTACTATCTTCTATCCTCCTCACAGGGCCATGAACGATTTATTTCAAGGATTCATCCAGGCTTTTGAACTGATCTTTGGGTTCAGCCCGGCGCTGTATGAAGTCATCTGGTTATCGCTGCTGATCGCCGGGGTGTCGCTGTTGTTTAGTTCCCTGGTAGGCATTCCCCTGGGCGCGTTCCTGGGGTTGAAGCGGTTCCCCGGGCGGCGGCTGGTGATGGCCCTGCTTTACACCGGGATGGGCTTTCCGCCGGTGGTTATCGGTCTGTTTGTCTATTTGATGTTCTCTCGCAGCGGCCCCTTTGGCCCCTTGGGCTGGCTGTTCACCCCTAGAGCGATGAGCGTAGCTCAGACCATCATCGCTTTTCCCCTGGTGGCCGGTTTTACCATGGCGGCGGTGATGAGCGTCAATCCTAATCTGCGGCAGCAGTTACGGGCGTTGGGCGCTACCGATTGGCAGGCGACCGTGGCTATTTTGCTGGAGGCCCGGGTGGGCGTGATCGTCTCGATGGCAGCCGGCTTTGGCGCGGTCATTTCCGAGGTGGGCGCGGTCATGTTGACCGGCGGCAATATCGCCGGGAAAACCCGTACCCTGACCAGCGCGATAATTTTGGAAACGCAGAAAGGGAATTTCGATTTGGCCATTGCCCTGGGTATTATTTTGCTCATTCTATCTTTCTGTACGAATTTTATGATGACCCACTTGCAGGGTCGGGATATTAACAGGTAGCAGGTGACAATTTGATGGCCGGTCGAGTGATTTATCAACTTTGCAATCTGACCCAGAGTTATAATGGCCGCCCCATCGTCCAGATAGATTGGCTGGAGATTTATGAGGGTGAAATTCTGGCTATTGTCGGCCCCAGCGGCACGGGAAAGAGTACCTTGCTGCGCCTGCTCAACTTTTTGGAGCGGCCCACCAACGGCGACCTGACCTTTGAACAGAGTTCCCCGAACGGAAGCACCCTGCCGTTGGAGACGCGCCGCCAGGTGACGACCGTCTTCCAAACCCCGGTGCTGCTCAATCGCTCCGTGGCCGCCAACGTGGCCTATGGCCTGAAAGTGCGCGGCCAGGATAAAAAGATCATTGACCGGGCCGTGACGGAGGCCCTGGAACGGGTTGGCCTGAGCAAACTGGCCCACCAGTCAGCTCGCACCTTAAGCGGCGGTGAAGCGCAGCGAGTGGCTCTGGCCCGTGCCCTGGTCATTCAGCCAACCGTGCTGCTGCTCGACGAACCCACGGCCAACCTTGATCCCTACAATGTCAAGCTGATTGAGGATATTGTGGCTGAGGAAAATCGTCAGAAGGGTACGACGGTGGTGCTGGTCACCCACAACGTTTTTCAGGCCAAGCGGCTGGCCCATCGCACCAGCCTGCTCCTGGAGGGTCGCCTGGTGGAAATTGCCGCTACCTCGACCTTTTTTGAGACCCCCTCCGACCCGCGCACCGCCGCCTTTGTCCGCGGCGAGATGGTTTATTAAAACGCTACCAACTGCCGCTGGCCCCCCCGCCTGACGAGCGGCCGCCGCCAAATGAATTGTTACTGGAAGAGCTACTGGAATGGCTGCTGCTGGACCGAGACGACCATGAAGGGTGATTGTCATCATCATCAGACCGGCTGTTCCCTACCGGCCAACCAAAAATGTGCGCCAGAATCAAATAGCCGACGATCACCACAAAGGCGCCAAAGAGAAAAATCCCCATCCGGTTGTCACTCTGTTGGCGCGACGAGACCCCCGTGACCGGCACATTACTGCCCCCACCCCTTGATTGAACCGGCCGCTCATCGGGCGGCCAAACGCCGGTCAGAGTCGCTATAATCGCTCTGGTCCCCTGGTAGAGACCGCGGCTGTAATCACCCTGTTTGAAAGCCGGGAGCATGTGCTCGTTGATGATCTGCTGCATCTCGTCATTATACTGGCTTTCATAGCCGGTCCCTAGCTCAATCCGCACTTTACGGTCTTGCACCGCCACCAAAATCAGCACCCCCTTGTGGTTGGCCTTGTCGCCAATGCCCCAGGTGTTGAAAAGGTGGGTGGCAAAGGCTTCGATAGTTTCATCGCCGGTGGGGTAATCGTGGATCGAGTTGAGGGTGACGACTGTCGCTTCGATGCCTCTTTGGCGTTTGAGTTCATTGAGCAGTTTAGTGATACTGGCCGCATCACTCTCGTTCAATAGATGAGCCAAGTCATTGATGTAGGGGTCGGTGGGTTGGGGGTAACCGGATTGGGCCACGGCCAGGGAGACTCCTAACCACAGGCTCACCAGCAGGCCAAACAAAAAGCCAAGCATCTTTCTCATACGCATGATCCTTTCCGGTAAGGGTGTTACTGTCCATAGTTTAGCCTGAAGGTATCTACTGATCGTTACGGGCAGCGTTACGAAGCGGAAAAGTTGGTAGCCTCATCCGTGCAGCCAGGATAATTTGCGCAATGGCGCAGATGACGTTAGGATTCGGGCGAAGAGAGGCATCTTTATGGCAGAAAAGGCCAATCGAATGGAATTCACCCCGTTGAGTTTTCTGCCCAGAATGCTTTTATATTTCCCAATCCATTAACAGGCAGGTAAAAACAATGACGTTTGAAACCATATTTACCATGGATACGTCCAGCATCAAATTCGGCCCCGGTGCGACGCGCGAGGTCGGCCATGATCTGAAACAGTTTGGCGCCCGGCGGGTCATGGTCGTGACCGATCCTAACCTGGCCCCTCTGGAGCCGGTTGCTGTGACCCTGACCGCCTTGCGTGCGGAGGGCCTTGACGCCGTTCTGTTCGACCAGGTGCGGGTCGAGCCAACCGATATCTCATTCAAGGAGGCGATTCAATTCGCCACGGAGGGGAATTTCGATGGCTATGTCGCCGTCGGCGGTGGTTCCAGTATGGACACGGCTAAAGCCGCCAACTTATACGCCACCTACCCGGCGGATTTCCTGACCTACGTCAACCCCCCGATTGGCCAAGGACAGCCCGTACCCGGACGCCTGAAACCCTTAATTGCCATACCGACCACCGCCGGCACCGGCAGCGAAACAACCGGGGTAGCGATTTTTGATTTCCTGGAAATGCACGCCAAAACCGGGATTGCCCATCGCGCCCTGCGCCCGGTGATGGGCATCATTGATCCCGATAACACCCGCACTTTGCCCAAGATGGTCGCCGCGTGCAGCGGGCTGGACGTGCTCAGCCACGCCCTGGAGTCGATGACCGCGCTCCCCTACAACCAGCGACCCGCGCCCGAACAGCTCAGCCTGCGGCCGGCCTACCAGGGTTCCAACCCCATCAGCGATATCTGGGCCGCACGGGCCATCGAAATCGTTTCCCAAAACCTGATCCAGGCCATTGACGATCCTGAAGATGATGAGGCGCGCGGGCAGATGCTCCTGGCGGCGGCCTTTGCCGGGGTTGGTTTTGGGAATGCCGGGGTGCATCTGCCCCACGGCATGTCCTACCCGGTCTCCGGGATGGTCCGCGCTTTCAAACCGGAAGGGTACACCTCCGCTCATCCCATCATTCCGCACGGGATGTCAGTCATTTTGAACGCGCCGGCCGTCTTCCGCTTTACTGCACCGGTCAACCCGCAGCGCCACCTGGACGCAGCCCGGTTAATGGGGGTAGACGTTGCCGGGGCCGACCCGTCCGGCGCCGGCGATTTGCTGGCCGGGGCCGTAATTGATTTGATGCGCCGGACGGGGATGCCCAATGGGTTAAGCGCGGTCGGTTTTGGACCGGAGGACGTAGAGCAGTTGGTGGCCGGGACACTGCCCCAGCATCGCGTGACCAAGTTATCCCCTCGCCCGGCCAGTGCTGAGGACCTCAAACAGCTTTTTCTAGATTCGCTGACCTGTTGGTAAATAGTTCCAGGAGATAACAGTGGAACAAGTGACAAACGAACAAATCCAGGGGCTTCAAGCAGAGCGCTATGCCGCCACAGATTTAATAAAATGGTCCAGCGAGTTATTACAAAGGGCCGGGCTTGCTCCAGAGCGCGCTAACACTGTTGCTGAAGTTTTGGTGGAAGCCGATCTGCTCGGACATTCTACCCACGGCTTGCAACTCCTCGCCGTCTATCTCCGGGAATTGGAAGCAGGCTCGATGGCCACCGCCGGCGAGCCGGAAATTATCACCGATCGGGGGGCAGCCATCACCTGGCATGGCCGCTACCTGCCTGGCCCCTGGCTGGTGGTCAAAGCCATAGACCTGGCCTGTGAGCGAATTAAGCTTCATCCTGTGGTTACGGTGGCGATCCAGCAGAGCCATCACATTGCCTGTTTGGCGGCTTATCTTAAAAGAGTCACCGATCAGGGCTTGCTCATTCTCCTGCTTTCATCCGATCCTGCCGGTAAAGTGGTCGCCCCCTATGGTGGTACTCAGCCGCTGTATACCCCTAATCCGGTGGCGGCCGGGATACCCACCCTGGGTGAACCGATTATTCTCGATATAAGTATGTCCACCACCAGCCTGAGCCTTGTCGGGCGATTACAGCAGACCGGGCAGCGACTTCCCGGCCCCTGGCTTTTGGATAACCAGGGCAAGGTGAGTGATAATCCGGCTGATCTGTTTACTGACCCGCCTGGGTCTATTCTACCGCTTGGGGCAACTGATCTGGGCTATAAAGGCTTCGCTTTGGGTCTTTTGGTCGAAGCCCTGACTTCGGCGCTGGCGGGGCATGGCCGCTCGGAGCAGCCGCAGCAATGGGGGGCTTCGGTGTTGCTGCAAGTGATTGACCCGGCCGCTTTTGGGGGGCGAGAAAATTTCCTCAGGGAAACAGAATGGCTGGCCGAGGCTTGTCGCAACAACGCACCCAAACCGGGCAGCCCGCCGGTTCGTCTGCCGGGAAGCCGGGCGCTCCGGCTGCGGGCCGAGCAGGTTGAGCAAGGCGTCGCCTTGTATCCCACAATCCTGCCGAGCCTACAGCCCTGGTCGGAAAAGTTAAGGGTTTCTCCGCCTACCCCTATGGGTCGTTAAGCGAGTCTTTTAATTCGACAATGTCACATTTAAACGTACCGGGTAAGTTAGCTCACAAATTAACACGGATAAACACAGATTTTTATAATTTTTAACCTTATCCGTGTAAATCTGTGTTCATCCGTGAGCCATTTTTTTAATGTGACATTGTCAAGTTAATGGTGTCACTTTTTGCTGTTTCACCCCCAGCTTGACGTTTATGACTCCCCATGGATGGATAAAGCTGAGAAATCGCCTGTTTCTACCTCGTACTTGACCTCGAAGTAGCAGGAGCCGCCATCGGCGACAGACACAAATTCGTGCTGTCAGGCAATTCCGTGGGCACTGCAGAAAAAGTTCACCAGGATGAATTGCTGCTCGTTGACCAAAAGACCTACATATTGCCGTTTGTATTCAGACAATCCTCTGAGAGGGCCTGGATAGTCTTGCGGGGCGGTCTCCTGCAAGTACGGGCCAAGCTGTTTTTCCAAAGCTAAGACACCAGCCGGTGAGGGCGTCCAGTAAGTCTCACCCTGGTTAGCCACACCTGTCGTCTCCGCATTCTCGGCCGAGAAGATGACCCCCTCAAAGCCGTCAATCTCAATCACCTCATTCGTTCCTGTTGGAACACTAGTGCGGGTAGGGGTCGGTGTGAAGGTGTTCCCCGCAGGCTGTCGCCCGGCCAAGAAATCTTGCTGGTACTGCTCATACTGCCCCATCAGTTTAGTCCAAATCGGCTCCGGTACCTGCGCCTTGACTGCTTCGTACACTTCGGCAATGCCTTCGGCTTCCTTCTCGCCGGCAACATAGCTGGGCAGCGAAATCTGGCGGCCCTGCACCGTCACTTGCAGCCCATCGGCTGGAGCGCCGGGCGGCGGTCCCTGGCTGGATCGCTCCTGCGCTTCAAGCAACCCTTTCGCTTGCAAAAGGGTATACAGCTTTTCTAAATCCCCCGCCTTTAACTCAAAGGTTTCGGTCCAAATCGGTATGCCAGGATTGGGATAGTCCGGCCAGAACTCAATAAGCCCTTGCGAGCCGGGGCCGAGGTGAAGGGTGTACTCGTAGTGATAAGGCGGCGGCAAGGCGCTCTCCGACCAATGGTATTGGAGACTGAAATCCGCCGGTCTTGGTTTCGTTTCATCCCCTAAGGGAGTGCAGGCAATAGAAAAGAGTAGGAGCAAACAAAGCAGGCTTAAGCGCAGAGTGTCTTTCATCATGAGATTATTCCTAATGCGGCGATAAACCAGATCAGCCATTATTTCGCCGCTCATTTTGCTTACAGTTTAGCTCAGGCTCGTCCTTTGCTCGTTACGGTCAGCGTTACAGACCAACAGGTAACGATGTTCGTAATGAAAAAAGACGATGAGGCAGTACAATCCAGCTAATTGGGATTGATGAGACAAGGTTAGGATGAACGAGACCCCGACCCAACCGCTTGAACCGGCCTTTCGTCTCCGCTGCCTGGGCGGATGGTTAGGCTTGGGTGTCCTCGTGCTTTACGCTAGTGCAGTCTCAGAAGAGATATTCGGGAAAAAACGGTGGGGCGTCGGCCCTCACCCCCACCCCCTCTCCCAATGGGAGAGGGGAGTCGCGCAGCGACGGGGTGAGGGCTAATCCGAAAAGGTCCCCTGTTTCTACACTAGGTAACGCCTCGAACATCCCCAAATGGTCAATTTTTGTCATATCTGCCTGACCAGATGATAAATGAATTAGACGACTCAAAAAGACTATTTGGTGTTATACTGTGACCACTCAAAGAAGGAGGAACGATATGGCGTACGATATTAACCAGGCAAAAACCTATAACCACTCCCCTCAAAAAATGAGCCAGGTGGTGGCGGACGTGCTCACCAAACTGGGCGGGAAAGCTGATAAAAAAAGCAATCCGGCGGCGGGACAGTTCATGGCGACATTTAACAAACAGGTCAAAAACCAAATGCTGCCGAACCGGGTCCAGATCGTTGTTAAAACGGAAGAAGTATCGCCGGAAAGCAGCCGGATTTCGATAGCAGCTTACCCGGTAGATCCGTTGGGTAATAAGCTCATGTTTGGCGTCCGGGGCAATGCAACGCGGACAGTGGTTGACTCTTTCTTTAGCGAATTGGAAGCTCAAGCAGGATAACTGCTTGGGGAGATCAGCCTTTCCTTGAAAGGATAGGGCTGACTTGGCCGAGGTCTCAATTAGTATAAGGAATGGTTAACTTTTGTTATAATTCCCCCACGAGAAACCACCTGAATTCGTCGTTCGGATCGGACCAAACGATGATAGAATGTCACTATCAAGCAAAGGTGCTAACAGAGTTATGGTTTCACTTACGATGCAGCAGAAGGACCTGCTGTGCCAGTTATTGAAAGCAAATGAACCGCTGGCAATTGCGGAACTGGCCCAACACTCCCATCTTTCCTCACGCCAGGTCAATTACCGGCTCAAACCGGTCCGAACTTGGCTGGCCCAGCACGATGCCATGCTCACGGCCACCCCCGGCGTCGGCATCGAAGTCAAATGTTCTCCTGCACAGCGCCAGCACCTCTTGCAAGAATTAAACGCCTCACCTGATTTTCAACTGATTCTGACAGCGGGCCAACGCCAGCAGCTTTTTACCCTGCACCTGCTGACTACCCCTGAACCCCTGATTCTTAGCTGGCTGCAATATACCGCAGCCATATCCCGCACCACCGTCTTTAAGGATTTAGAGCGGATTGAACCCTGGGCGCATTCCTTTGGCCTGACTTTGATCCGCAAGCCCAATTACGGCCTTGAATTTCACGGCACAGAATTGGCCCGGCGGCAGTTATTGGCGGCTCTTCTGTGGGGTGATATGCCCTTTGAAGACCCGTTAACAGCTATGGCCCACGGGATCGGCCTGACCTTTTCTTTGGCCAGTAACGCTTCCTTGCCGATCATCCACCTGACCAACCGCCTCCTGCAGCAATGGGATACCCAGGCCGCTTTTGGCTGGGTGGCTCATGCCGAAGCTCAACTGGGCGGCCGCTTCACCGACGACGCCGTCCTGCATCTAGCGCTGGGCCTGGCCGTTCAGGCGGGCCGGGCCGGCCGCGGCTATTATCTCCAGGAGGATGGTGCTACCCTGGCCTGGCTGCACGCTGAGAAAGTGTGGAGCGTCGCCACCGATGTGTCCCGCCGCCTTTGGCCTCACCGGCCCCAGGCCTGGCGCAGCGGCGAGATTGCCGGTATTGCCATGCAGCTACTGGCCGGACTGCGCGACCAAAGCTGGCCGGGTGACCTGGAGATAGACCCCCTCTTTACCGAACTGATTGATGTATTGATGGCCGAAGTGGCCCAGGCTTTTGCCACGCCCCAGCTTCGCACCGATACCCCCTTGCGGGACGGCCTGGCGGCTCATGTGATCCCGGTTTTGATGCGGCAGCGCTTTGGCCTATGGTCGCCGCCTTCCTGGTCGGATAGCAGCTTAGCCCGGCAGTACCCGCGCGAATACGGCATTGCTCAAGAACTGGCTGTAGTGGTCACCGAGCGCAGCGGCGTTGTTTTGCCGGCGGGCGAGATAGATACCCTGGCCCTGCTGCTCCGGGCCGCCTTCATCCGCGAAAGCGCCAGCCGGCCCAAACAGGTCCTGATTATTTGCCCCAGCGGCATGGCCACCGCGCAGTTGTTAGTCGCGCGCCTGAAAGCGCGCTTTCCCAGCCTGGAGATAGTGGGGGTGCTGTCATTGCGGGAACTCTCGCCGGAGCGGGTCGCCGAGGCTCAATTGCTCATCTCGACCGTGCCGGTCCAAACGCCTCGCCCTGGCCTGCCGGTTATCCAGGTCCACCCGCTCCTGGTACCCGAAGATATCGAAACCATTACCAACTGGCTCACTTGATGGGTGGAAGGTGTAACCGAAAGGAGGTGTAGATGAACCTATTCCGCTCAAAATAAAGAGACACCGTCGTGGATTTGGCAGCCCAACGGTGTCTCTCCGAAACACAGACCGGAGACTCTCAGTTCGTTGGCCGTGAGCGCTCCCTGCCTGCTGGCGTTATTATACCTTTTTTCACGAATGCCACCAAATTGAAGCCAGCACGGCTCCACCCAAAAGTTTACTATTCCTTAATTTTGTAAATTGTCTGCTCATCACAAGAGGAGAATTTTGAAATGCAAGAAAAAATGCAGCGTTTTGGTGGTTTTTTGGCGGCGATGGTCATCCCCAACCTGGGCGCTTTCCTCGCCTGGGGTTTGATTACGGCCCTGTTTATCCCTGTCGGCTGGATTCCGAATGAAAACTTCGCCAAGCTGGTCGGCCCCATGATTACTTACTTGCTGCCCCTATTAATTGGTTTTGCCGGCGGCCGGCTGGTGTACGACACCCGCGGCGGGGTGGTTGGCGCGGCAGCGACGATGGGGGCCGTGGTGGGCACTGATGTACCCATGTTCATCGGCGGCATGATTATGGGGCCGCTCGGGGGTTTCTTAATCAAGAAAATTGATGAAGCCCTGGAAGACAAGGTACCTTCCGGCTTTGAAATGTTGGTTAATATCTTCTCGGCGGGTATTCTGGCCACAATCCTGGCTTTATTGGCCCAGGTACTCATTGGGCCGGTGGTCCAGGGTATCACAATGGCTATGGGCGCGGGCGTCCAATTCCTGGTTGATTCGCGCCTGCTGCCCATCGCTGACATATTCATTGAACCGGCGAAAGTTCTATTCCTGAATAACGCCATCAATCACGGCATTTTAGGTCCTCTCGGCGTAACTGAAGCCAAGGAAACCGGCCGGTCGCTCCTGTTTCTACTTGAAACCAATCCGGGGCCGGGTTTGGGCTTGCTCTTAGCCTATTGGTTTGCCGGGAAAGGGTTAGCCAAACAAACCGCGCCGGGAGCGATCATTATCCATTTCTTTGGCGGCATCCATGAAATCTATTTCCCCTTTGTTCTGGCTCATCCGATTATGATTGTGGCCCTGTGGGCCGGCGGCATCCTGGCCGACCTCTGGTTTGTGATTATGAACGCCGGCCTGGTTGCGACCCCGGCTCCTGGCTCCATTTTTGCTTATCTGGCCGTAACACCGCCGGGCCAGCATTTTGCCGTGCTGACCGGGGTGCTGATTGCCGCCGTCGCCTCCTTTCTGGCCGGGTCTTTCATTCTCAAGCTTTATCCGGTAAAAGAGTTTGACTCCGAAGAAGAAGCGACCGAGTGGAGCGGTGAGGTTGAGACAGTGTCCCCTCATGGGGCAGCCACGCCGGCCAACTAACTTTATCCGGTGTTGGGGTGGGGTACTGACCAGGCTCATCGGGCGGCTGCCCTCACCCTGACCCCCATTTATCGCCATATAAGGAGTGTGTGATGGCAAAATCAATTGCTGCGAATGAAGTGAAGAAGATCATCATTGCCTGCGAAGCCGGGATGGGGTCTAGCTTGATGGTAACCAATCAACTCAAAAAGAAAGTCAAACAGGCCAACCTGGCCGTTAAGGTGGAACATTCCCCGGCCAGGGCCATCCCTAAGGATGCCCAGGTGGTGGTGGTGCATAAGGGCCTGGCCAAGTTGGTCCGTGAGAAAGCGCCCTGGGCGGTTGTGCTGCCGTTTGACAATTTTATGAATATTCCCGCCTTTGATCTGATTATGAAAGCCCTCCAAACCGGCGGCCAGATCGAAGAGATAGGCTAGAGCGATGGCCATTATCAGTATCGAAACCGTTCAACTCCATGCCCCGTCCACCGACAAAGAAGGCGCGATCCGGCTGGCCGGCGAACTGCTGGTCAAGGCGGGCCACGTGGCGCCCAGCTATGTTGAAGGCATGCTGGCGCGCGAGCAGACCATGTCTACTTACATCGGCAACGGCGTGGCTATCCCCCACGGCCAATTTGACGACAAGGGCAGCATCTACCGCACCGGCATCTCGGTGGTGCAGTTTCCCCAGGGCATTGCCTGGAATCCCGATGAAACCGCTTATCTGGTCATTGGCATCGCCGCCACAGCCAACGAACACATCGGGGTGCTGACCAACCTGGCCGAGGTTCTGGAAGAGCCGGAAGAGGCCGAGCGTCTGGCCCGCCTGACCGACCCCCTGGAAATCATCGAAAGGCTCAGCCGCCCGCAAGAAACTGAAACGGTCTGAGCGGCGACAAGCCTCAGGAGGTAGATTAATGAAACAACTCGATTTGATCATTCAAAACCCGACGGGCCTGCACGCTCGTCCGGCAGCGGTCTTTGTCAACGCGGCCAAGCAGTTTCAGGCCAATATCCGGGTGCAGCACGGGCCTAAAAAAGCCAACGCCAAAAGTGTTATCTCTGTGCTGACCCTGGGGGTTGAGCGTGGCGGGCAAATTTGTATCAGCGCCGACGGGCCGGACGAAGACGAAGCCCTGGCGGTCTTAAAAACGGCCGTTGAGAGCGGCCTGGGCGATGAGCTTCCGGGTGGGAACGGCCATCCAGCCGGCCCGGCCCCAACCGTCCTTCGACAAACTCAAGCTGCCGAGACGCTCCCGGCCATCCCACCTGCTGCCGCCGGGCCGTCTCCGGCGCAGTCGGGTGAGGCCGGCCCTATCCGGCGAGGGATTCCGGCTGCTGCCGGTATCGCCGTGGGACCGGTCTTCCAATTTCAGCCCAGCGCCATTACCCTGCCCGAAACTGCCACAGCCACGCCATTCGAGGAAATAACCCGGCTGGAAGCCGCTGTCGCCAGCGCCAAAACCGAGCTGCAAACCTTGCACCAGCAGGTGCTCCAGCGCATCGGCCCAACTGAGGCGGCCATCTTTGAAGCGCACCTGGCCATCCTGGCCGACCCGGAATTAAGCGAGGCCGCTGCGGTCCAGGTGAGCGCCGGTCGTAGCGCCGCCCAGGCCTGGCAGCAGGCCGTTGACTTGCTGGCAGCGACCCTGGCCCAACTGCGGGACGAGCTATTAGCCGCCCGCGCCGCCGATGTGCGCGACGTGGGCCAGCGGGTGCTGCGTCACCTGGCCGGCCGGGCAAGCTCGGGGCCGGAACTGCCCTCCGAGCCGGTCATCCTGATCGCTCACGACCTGTCCCCCTCCGATACCGTTACCCTTGATCCCGGCCGGGTGCTGGGTTTCTGCACGGCGGCGGGTGGGGCCAACGGCCACACGGCCATTCTGGCCCGGGCTATGGGCCTGCCCGCCCTGGTCGGGGCCGGGCCTGACCTCCTGACCGTACCCAACGGCACACCGGCCATCCTTGACGGCGAAGCCGGGACGCTGACCCTCAATCCCGCGGCCGAAATCCAGGCCGCAGCCCGGCAGCGACGGCAGGATTTTCAGGCTCGCCGCGCCGCTGAACTGAACGCGGCCGCCGCGGCAGCCATCACCCTGGATAACCACCGGGTCGAGGTGGTGGCCAATATTGGCAGTCTGGCCGATGCCCGCCAGGCGGCCGGCTGTGGGGCCGAAGGGGTGGGCCTGCTGCGCACCGAATTTCTCTTTCTCGACCGGCCTACCCCGCCCAGCGAAGCAGAGCAGTTTGAGGTCTACCGGGACATTCTCCTGGCTTTGGAAGGCCGGCCGGTCATCATCCGCACCCTGGATGTGGGCGGCGACAAACCCTTAAGCTACCTGCCCTTGCCGCCGGAAGAGAATCCCTTTCTGGGACAGCGGGGTATTCGCTTATGCCTGGCCCGCCCGGATCTACTACAGACCCAACTGCGGGCCATTCTGCGGGCCGCCGCTTTTGGTCCCTGCCGAATCATGTTCCCAATGATTACCACTTTGGAAGATTGGCGCGCCGTGCGGCAGCAGGTGGCCATCGCTCAGATGGACCTCAACAGCGCCCCGGTCGAGCTGGGGATCATGGTGGAAGTGCCGGCCGCCGCCCTTATCGCCGACAGCTTTGCCCGCGAGGTTGACTTCTTTTCCATCGGCACCAACGACCTGACCCAATACACCCTGGCCATGGATCGAACTCACCCGGCCCTGTCGGCCCAGGCCGACGGACTGCACCCGGCGGTGCTGCGGCTGATTGCCCAAACGGTTCAGGCAGCCCACGCCGCCGGCAAGTGGGTCGGCGTCTGCGGGGAGCTAGCGGCCAATCCCCAGGCCATCCCGCTGCTGGTTGGGTTGGGGGTAGACGAGTTGAGCGCCAGCATACCGGCCATCCCGGCAGTCAAGGCCCAAATCCGCACGTTATCCCGGTCAGCTACGCAGTCCCTGGCAGCTCAGGCTTTGGCATGCGCCACCGCCGCCGAGGTGCGGAGTCTGGTTGACAGTCAATCAATCAAGCAGGTAAGCGAAGATTTGGAGAAGTAACAAGATGTCTATTTTTGACGAATATCGCTCGCCGGCGCAGTCCATCCCGGTGGAAACGTGGTCATGGAACATGTACGGCCCAGGGGTAGAAAATATTGGCTGCAACGGCCAGCCCGAACTATTCCCTGTGCCGGAGCCAGGCCCCGACCAGCTTTTGGTGCGGGTGGATGCGGTGGGGATGTGTTTTTCCGATGTAAAATTGATCAAGCAGGGCGGCGAGCATCCCAAGCTCTACCACCGCAACCTGGCCGTCGAACCGACCCGGCTGGGGCACGAAGTGGCTCTGACCGTAATCAGGGTGGGTGAGAACCTGGCCGGGCAATATTTCCCCGGCCAGCGGTTAGCCCTCCAGCCCGACATTTATGTTAAAGGCCGGAGCACCGCTTACGGTTATACCATTCCGGGCGGCCTGACTCAGTTCCACCTGATCGGCCCGGAAGTGCTCAATGCCGACCGGCAAACGTACGTTTTGCCCCTGCCGGGCGAGCTGGGCTATGCCGAAACTGCCTTAACCGAGCCGTGGGCCTGCGTGGAAGCAGCTTACACCCAGCGCCGCCGGCTCACTCCCCGGCCGGACGGGAGCATGTGGATTGTCGGCCAGCCGGGCGACGCCGCTGACTACCAATTCTCAACCGGCCTGGAAGCTCCCACCCTCATTGTCGCCAGCGATCTGCCGCCGAGCCTGTTGGAGCTGCTCCGGCAGGAAGCGGCCCGGCGCGAGGTAGACCTGGTGATCCGCAACGGGTTAACTCCGGCCGATTACCCGGCCCTCAAAACGGAATTGACCGATCATGCCGGCTTTGACGATATCATTATTCTGAATCCATGCTCCGCCACAGCCGTCGGTGAGGCCGCCAAATTGATCGCCCGCCGGGGGACTTTCAACCTGGTGGGACAGACGCCCCTCGACGGCGAGGTGCAGGTTGATGTGGGCCGCATCCACTATGATTACACCGCCTATCTCGGTAATTCTGGCCCTGATATTGCCGTCTCGTATGGCGAAACCCGCAATCGCTGCGACCTGCGGCCAGGCGGAACGGCCCTCTTTGTGGGCGCGGGCGGGCCAATGGGCCAGATGCACGTCCAGCGGGCCATTGAATTGGAGCATGGTCCAGCCGTCATCATCGCCACAGATGTCAGTGCCATGCGGCTGGCAGCCCTGGCGGATCGTTTCAGCGGGCTGGCCGAGGCTCATCACCGGCGACTGCTTACCTTCAACCCGGCCGCCGCCCAGGAGTCGCTTCATGAGATGGTCATGCGCCAAACCCAGGGGCGCGGCGCGGACGATGTGATTGTTTCCGTCCCGGCGGCAGCGGTGATGGCCGAGGCAGCGACGGTTCTGGCCGCCGATGGGATGCTGGTCTTCTTTGCCGGAGTGCCCAACGGCACGCTGGCCCCGCTCAACCTGAGCGCAGTCTACTTGCACAACGCCCAATATACCGGCACCTCTGGCTCGGCCCTGGCCGACCAGGAGACGGTCATTCAAAAAACCCTGGCACACCAACTCTCGCCCAACCGGTCCGTGGCGGCTGTGGGCGGGTTAGAGGCCGCCCTGGATGGCATCCAGGCCATGATGGAGGGGCGTTATCCGGGGAAAGTGGTCATCTTTCCCCAATTACGCGGCCTGTCCCTGACGGCTGTGACCGAACTCAAACAGAGCTTGCCCGAGGTCGCCGAGCGGCTGGCTCCGGGAGAGGTTTGGACGGCGGAGGCTGAACAGGCCCTGGTCGAAAGGTTCTGGCAGTCATGGGCTAAATAAAACCACATATTAATTCCGGTAGGTAGGGGCATGGCCTTGCGCCTGCCCCGCCGGGGCGACCGCAAGGGTCGTCCCTACCATTCCGAACAATTTTTGTGGTTTCATTTAGACCCTGACCCTACCCCATTACCCTAGCCGAAGATCCAGGCCGCGCAACGTCTGCGCATTGATGGCCACGACGATGGTGCTCAGCGACATGAGCACAGCTCCCACCCAGGCCGGTAACACAAAACCCAGCCCGGCCAGCACCCCCGCCGCCAGCGGTAAGGCGATGGCATTGTAGCCCACCGCCCAACTCAAATTCTCAACCATCTTGCGATAACTGGCCCGGCTCAGTTGGATGATCCGCCCGATGTCACGCGGATCGTTGCGCACCAGCACAATCCCTGCCGACGCGCGGGCCACGTCCGTGCCCGCGCCGATGGCGATGCCCACATCGGCCTGGGCCAGCGCCGGAGCGTCATTTACCCCATCGCCGACCATGGCCACCTTCTGGCCGTGCTGCTGCAAGGTTTTAATCTTCTCGGCCTTATGCTCCGGCAGCACCTGGGCAAAGTAGGTATCAACACCCAACTCGCCGGCCACCCAGCGGGCTACCGCCTCGGAGTCGCCGGTCAGCATGGCCACCTGGATGCCTTGCTGTTTGAGAGCAGTCACGGCCTCGCGGCTTTCGGGGCGGATGACATCGGCCAGGGCAAAGGCGGCCAATACCCGGCCTTCCTCCACCAGGTAGACCACCGTCTGGCCGCGTTCCCCCCACTGGTGGGCCTGGTGCGTCAGGCTCTCCGGCAGATCCACTCCCTCCTGCTCCAGCAGGCGCGGCCCGCCGACCTGCAAGGTTCGCCCGGTCACCGTAGCCTGGACGCCGCGCCCCGGCAACGCCTGGAAGTCACTGGCTTTTGGTATCTGACTGCCCCGCTCATTCGCCGCCTCGATCAAAGCACGGGCGATGATATGCTCGCTGTCACCTTCCACGGCGGCGACCAGGGCCAGGGCCTCGGCCTCGCCCATCCCCTCAGCCGTAGCAACCGCCACCAATCCTTGCTCGCCCTTGGTCAGGGTACCGGTTTTGTCAAAGACCACCACGTTCAGATGGCGAGCCTGTTCCAACGCCAGCCGGTCACGGACCAGGATGCCGTTGCGGGCCGAAAGGGTGGTCGAGATGGCAATGACCAGGGGAATGGCCAGTCCCAGGGCATGGGGACAGGCGACCACCAGCACCGTCACCACCCGTTCCAGGGTGTAGTTATCAAATCCTCGCGCCAGTACCCAGCCGATCAGGGTCACCACCGCCACACCGAGGGCCACAAAGGTCAGCCAGTAGGCCGCCCGGTCGGCCAAATCCTGGGCCCGGCTGCGGCTGCTCTGGGCCTCGGCCACCAGGCGCATAATCCCGGCCAGCATCGTCTGCTCGCCGGTGCGGGTGATCCGCACCCGCAAAGAGCCGCTGCCGTTGACTGTGCCGGCAATGACCTCACTGTCCGGCTGCTTGGACACCGGGCGCGACTCGCCGGTGATCATGCTCTCGTTGACTTGGCTTTCACCCTCTTCCACCTGCCCGTCGGCCGGAACCTGCGCCCCTGGCCGGACCAGCACCAGATCGTTCAGGGTGAGGGCGCTGACCGGCACCTGCTCGGTGCGGCCCTCGACGATCCGTTCCGCCGTGTCGGGCAATAATTTAGCCAGTTCATTCAAGGCGCTCTGGGCGCTGCCAATGGCCCGCATCTCCATCCAGTGACCGAGGAGCATAATGACCACCAGGGTGGCCATCTCCCAGTAAAAGGACATGCCCTCCACCAGGCCCAGGTCAATGGCGATGCTGTAGAGGTAGGCGGTGCTGATGGCCATTGCCACCAGGGTCATCATCCCCGGCTGGCGGTGGCGCAGTTCAGCCGCCGCCCCTTGTAGAAAGACCCAGCCGCCCCACCAGAAAATCACGCTCGATAAAATGGGCGCGATCCAGGCCGAACCGGGAAAAACGGGCGGATGAAAGCCCAGCAAGTGTTGGATCATCTCGCTGTAAATGAGCACCGGGATGGTCAACAGCAGGGTCAGCCAGAAGCGATCCCGAAACATCGCCTCGCTGTGGCCGGCGTGTTTGTCGTGTCCTTCATGGCCGCTGTGGCCGGCGTGGGCTGTGGCTGAGGAAATGCGCTGCGTTTGATGGTCGGCGCCGTGGCCGGTATGGGCTTGAGCCTTAGCCGGGGTGTGGTCACTATGAGAGCCGTGCTGCCCCATATGCTCCCCATGATCGTGCAAATGTCCTTGATGTGTAGCCATTGTGTCCCCCTTAAGAATGATAAGAAATTTTATAGTCTGGTTTGAATATATCAAATTCCTTGACCGCGTGAGCGTCTTATTGACAGAAACAAGCCAGCCAATCACCGTAATGACAACCACGACGTAAAAGTTCCAGTAGAAGTCAATCCTTTCGCGGGCAGCGAACAACAGGTCAGCGACCTCTTTGATCGTTATATCTGCTCCAGTTTCCATTGCACCTATCCTTGAGACCTAACGGTTGAACTCAGGCCGCGGCCTGTCAGGACCGTCGGCTCTACGGCGAATTGTTCGACTTGACCTGCTCAGATGACAGGGGGTACACATTTGGGAAGGCGAACCTCCACCCCCTAGCAGTTTGTCGGAGAGAAAAATTTACCCAAATATTTTTCGGTTTTCGTCGCTTTAACTGGCAAATGGGCCTATCTTTCTGGTACAAAAATGACGTTCTGACGAATAATTTCCGGTTTGCATTGGGTTCTCCGACAGGCTGCTAGCGATCAAAAAAAGAGAAGCTGTTAGCATGGGCTGACGGGTAGCGTCACTGGGGAGCTACTTCCAGGCGAGCGGTGTATCCACGGCTACTGTTGCGCCACATCAACACTGCTATGATGAACGCCCACACAGCAAAGAGACCTATGGCCACCAGCCTGGGGATCGAGTCGAAGAGGCCAACATAGGGCACCATCACGCCGTGGACGATCCAGGCGACTCCCGAACCCGCAGCGAACCATCCAAGCCAACGGGGGTAGCTGGCGCCCAACGCCATCGCCAGCGCATAAAGCATCAGGGTAAGTCCCAGGAGGATGTTCGAATAGCTCTGAAGCGCATACTCAGTCCATCTCAATGCTTTGGCAACCGCGAAGGCAGCGACCTCTTGGCTGGCGGGAGCACCTGCCCAGGCATCCACAGCCCACTTGAGCGCCACGCCGTCCACGGCCTGGAGCATGGTGAAAGCCCCTGCTGTCAGAACCGCCGCCGCAAGACCAAAGCGGGCTACGCCGGCACCCGCTCCTGGCTTTGTCGTAATGGAGTAGTAAAGGGAGACCAACCCGCCGATTAACAGTAAAGCAGCGACCCACTGGACGAAGTGGACAACCACCCAGCTATCGCTTTGGGCGTACTCCATAAAGACGGCCGGATTATCCATAGGGTCTTCCCGGTGGGGATGAAATATGGCCGTTGCCACCACGAACAGAATGATGCCGAGGGGCAGCGCCACTGCTCCGATGCGGGTCGTGATCGCCTCCGTCCCCATCCGTGCATCCATCACAAGCTCGTCAAACCTTGCCATGTCTACCTCCTAAACAGATAAGAATACACCCAGGGAACTTTTACGCCATCGCCCGCAAACTATCGAAAGCAACAATTCCAAATATGAGGAGCCAGCATCCTCAGATGCAGCAACGTTCGGCATCTGAGGATGCCTCACTCCGCGAAATTGGCTCAAAATTGCTCATCCGGTTTCCAAATTTGGAGTTACTGTATTGAAAGAAATGTCGTTGCTTTTTGATGAGATTTACGGTACAATGGTGCCGTCCCCTGTTTCCAACTTTCATCCCATGAAATCATAACTTGACCTGAATTAGGTAAC
The DNA here is from genome assembly GCA_016860845.1 of Chloroflexota bacterium. Next base: position 287,659 of record BOKF01000007.1, on the reverse strand, counting down.
GCCGAGTAAGACATTGGGCGTTACAAAAAACGTTACAAGCAAATTGCAGATAGCAGGTTGAGATGGAGACTCTGGTTTCTTTTGGGGCGTGGCTCAAGGAGCGGCGCAAAAAACTGGATCTGACCCAGGCAGAGCTGGCCAATTGTGCCGGCTGTACGGCGGCAACCATCCGCAAAATCGAAGCGGACGAGCGGCGGCCTTCCCGCCAGGTGGCTGAACTGTTAGCGAAGTGTTTGCATATTCCAGCCGACCAACTCCCCCTTTTCCTACAAGTAGCCCGTGGGGAGCGCCGGGTTGACCGGCTGGAAGGGGCCTCTTCAATTCCAAAAACTCAGCGCTTCTTGGAGCATCTGCTCCCACCGCGCAAGTCAACGCTACCTCTGCCCTCAACGCCCTTACTGGGCCGTGAGCATGAACTGCTGACCATTGACCGGCTGCTGCGAGACCCGCAGTGCCGCTTGTTGACGTTAGTCGGGCCGGGCGGCATCGGCAAGACCCGGCTGGCCTGGCAGACGGCGGCCCAGCAGCAAACGGAATTTGCCCAGGGTGTCGCCCTCGTCCCTCTGGCCCCTCTCACGGGCCGGGAACAAATTATCACGGCCATAGCCGATGGCCTGGGATTCGTCCTCTACGGTGCGACCGATCGCGGCGATCAACTGCTCCATTACCTGCGCGAGAAGGCGCTGCTCCTGGTACTCGACAATTTCGAACACCTGCTGGCCGATGCCCCGAGCGTTGCCCTGGTGGCTGACCTGTTGCAAGGCACACCCGAAATCAAATTGCTGACCACATCCCGCGAGCCGTTACACTTACAAGCGGAGTGGGTGTTTGAAGTGCAGGGCTTGCCCGTTCCGGAAAGCGCCGAGACGGACGAATTGGAGACAAGCAGCGCAACCAAGTTGTTCCTGCAACGGGCCAGGCAGGCGCGGGTAAGCTTCACCTTGACCCCCGAAGACCGTCCGGCTGTCCTGCGTATCTGCCAGTTGATGGAAGGACTGCCATTGGGGATCGAGCTGGCAGCGGCCTGGGTGCTGACCCTGTCATGCCAGGAGATCGCCCATGAGATCGAGCGCAGCCTGGATTTCCTGGTAGCTTCCGCGCGGGACATCCCGGAGCGGCATCGCTCGCTCAACGCCGTGTTCGACCATTCGTGGCAATTGCTTTCGCCGGAGGAGCAGCGGGTGCTGCGGCAGGTATCGGTCTTCCGGGGCGGCTTTGGGCGCGCAGCGGCGGAATACGTCACCGGGGCCTCGTTAGCCCTGCTCTCAGCCCTGGTTGCCAAGTCACTGCTACGTCGAACTGACACGAATATGGGCCGCTACGATCTGCATGAACTGGTGCGGCAGTACGCGCTCGGCCGCCTCCAAGAGGATGAGCCGGAGTACACCCAGATTCGGAACCGTCACTGCCAATACTATGCGGCCTTGCTGGAACGCCGGGGGACAGCCTTAAAAGGGGCGGACCGGCCGGCAGTCATTGCGGAACTGATTGCGGAGATTGCCAATTTACGTCTCGCCTGGAATTGGGCTGCTACTCACAAGCAGGCTGAAGAAATAAACCAGGCCGCGGACACCCTCTTCTGGCTATACGAGTCACGCAGCAACTGTCGGGAGGGCGTGCCGCTCTTTGGACAGGCAGTACAAAGTCTACAAGCGACTGAGGAATCTACAATCCCGCCGCCCTCCAGCGCTGCATGGGCGCAGCGCCTGGCCCTGGGGCAAGCCCTGAACTACCAGGGTTTCTTCTGTTTTCGGCAGGGCCAGCATCCGCAGGGTCGAGACCTGCTTCAGCGCAGTCTCGCCCTCCTCCACCCCCTGGCTAATAACGGCTCCCTCTCCGCCCGTGTCGCACTATCGGAGGCCACAGCCTTCCTGGGGACGGTGACCTCCGTGATGGGCGATTATGCTGAAGGCCGCCGTCTCCTGCACGAGGGCCTGTTGATGAAGCAGGCCCTTGACGATCGTTGGGGCGCGGCGTTTTGTTTACGGCAACTGGGCCTATCGGCTTACTATTTGGGCGAGTATGACGAGGCGCATCGCTTGTTGAGTGAGAGCCTGGCGCTGAGCCGGGAGATGGGCAATACCTGGTCCATCGCCTCCTCGCTCAACGTACTCAGTATGGCGGCTTATGCCCAGGGCGCGTATGCCGAAGCGCAACAACTCCTGGAGGAAGGGTTGGCCCTCAGTCAGGCGTTGGAGGACCGCTATAACATTGCCGTCGCCCTCAACAGCCTGGGCCTGGTGAGCCAGGCCAGGGGCAGTCCGCTCGAAGCCCGGCGCTTCTTTCAGGAAAGTATTGCCATCTGGCATGAGATCGGCGACCAGGGTGACCTGGCCCAGACACTGAACAACTTGGGCGCTACCCTGCTGACTCTTGAGGACCAGCCCGGGGCCAGGCGCTGCTATCTGGAGGCCCTCACTGTAGCCAGGGAGACGCAGGTAACCCCGGTAGCGCTTGATGCTTTGATCGGCCTGGCCGCTTTGCGCGTACAGGAGGGGGTGATTGAAGCGGCCCTGGAATTAGTGACGCACGTCCTCCAACATCCGGCCAGCACTCAAGAGGCCAAAGATCGCGCCGGGCGGCTGCTGGCGGCCATTGAAACCCACCTGCCTCCGCCGCAGGTGGCGGCTGTCCAAACCCAGGCCAAGAGTTTCGAGACGGTAGTCACGGAGCTTCTCCAAACTTAGCCGCTTTCATCTCAAATCGCCCTCTCGATACAAAAATAATTCAAGGGTGTGCCGGGCTGCCTCTGCCTGAACATCCCCTTCGCCCTTCACCTTGTGAATGAGAAAAAATCCCCAGGCTTGTCCCAACCGCTGCCCCGACCCCTTGGCCGTTGGGTCAGGCGTTTGGAGGTCAAAGATTGTTCCAAGGCCCTGGCCGGTCTCGACCTGTTCTAAAGCCAGGATCCGAATGAAAACCGATAATTCAGGTTGGTGAGGGCTGCCGTGCTCGATGGCATTCAGGGTCGCTTTAGCGATGGCGGTTTTGAGGCGATCCAGGTTAGCCGGCGATAGGTTCAACCCGCGCACAGCGGTGATGAGCTGTGCCCAGGCCAGAGGGTCACTGCCGGGCTGGCTAGGCAGGCTGAATTCGGCCACAACTTTCCAGGCAGGGTTTTGATCGGCGTGAGTTGAGGGTGTGTGGTTAGACGGCATGATACGATCTCCGGTTTGGTCATCGTTGTGACCTCTCTTAAGATCTATTAAACCACACTCGTAGTCCTCTTTGGTATCGCTGGTAACAATTTGACCGTTACAAAAAGTGAGACAGTCGAGTGACATATTCCTTGGCCGGTAGTGTCTGCATTTCAGCCAAAGCACCTGTTTTACTACTCCGGCTAAAAGGAATATACCTTATTATTGCAATCTGCCAGGGTCTGTTGACCTTTGCCGATTACGCCGCTTCGATACGCCCTAACGGGCACTCAGCATGCGAAATCGGCCCCGAAAATGCATGCTGAGTAGGCTGAGCGCAGCGAATGCCGTATCGAGGCGGCGTTTTTGGGCCAACAGAGTTGACAGCTCAGGAGCTATGCTCATCCTGCTGGTTATTCTCCAGGGCCTGCCGGGGCGAAGGGCTGTGCTTCTGGAAAGCCTCCTTGACCCGCTGCCGCTTACTGTGGGCATAGACCTTCCGCGTCGTGCCGATGTCGCTGTGGCCCAATAGCTCCTGGATGATCTCCAACGGCACCTCGTCATTCAACATCTGGGTGGCTCGCCAGTGCCGAAAGGTGTGCGGGCTGACATCGGGCAAGCCGACCGCTTCCGCCGCCTTTTTGACCACCCGCCACAGGCTGGTCCGAGACAGCTTCTTGCCGCTGTCTCGGCCATGGCTGACAAACAGCCCGGTCTTGACATCAACCCGCTCAACCAGATAAGCCCGGATCGCCGCCAGCGCTTCCGGGGTCAAGTAGAGCCAGCGTTCTTTGTCCCCCTTGCCGGTAATCAACACCTCGTCGGTCTCCCCTTCAGCCACGTCCTGGCGGGTCAGGGCTGCCACCTCGGAGACCCGGCCCGCCGTCGCATAGAGGGTATGCAGGATCGCTCGATCGCGCAGCAAACACAAGCGCTGGAGCCGGGCTTCTTTACCACCACCGGCGGGCGGCAGAGGCTGCTGGTCGTAATAGAGCACCAAACTGGGCAGATTATCAGGGACGCGGGTTTGGGGGTAGTGCAGCTTCAATTTGCCCTTGAGCAGGTTTTGGGCGCGGATAATATCAAACTCCGGCCCCAGGTTGCGGGCCGTATAATGGAAGAGAAAGAAGCGGCGCAGGGCGGCCAGGTAGGTGTTGAGGGTGAAGGAGGAGTAGCCGCGCCGGTCGAGCCAGAGGAAGAAGTCAAGTAATATTTTCTCCGGATAGTCCCTCAGCGGCGTATCCAGGGTAAGGTCTTTGGCCTGTTCGAGGTATTGGGCAAAGGCAGCCAGGGCAGCAGCATAAGTCTGGCGAGTCGGTTCTTTACTGCTGGGAAGGCTGTCCAGAAAGGCAGCACTGGCAGTTTGGAAATTGTCGGCATCAATTTTTTCTGGCATTGCGAACCCTTGTTCTTTCAAATTTAAGGAAAAACCAGGTGACAGGCACTTTTAAATCCTAAATAGAGGTAGGTTCTGTTCAAATAAGCCCAATGATTAGTCCGATAAGTGCCTGTCACCTTAATTTCTCTCTGGGGGCTTACTTTTTTATCACCAACTGGCGGTCAAAGCCGGTCAGGGTGCGGACACCCGTGCCGGTGACGGCCACAATATCTTCAATACGGATACCAAACTGCCCCGGCAGGTAAACGCCCGGTTCCACGCTGAAGACCATGCCTTCTTCTAAGGGTTGCTCGTTGCCGGCCATAATGTAGGGCGCTTCGTGAATCTCCAGGCCCAGGCCATGCCCGGTGCGGTGGATGAAGTAGTCTCCATAACCGGCAGCCTCCAGGGTGCTGCGGGTGGCCCGGTCCACTTCCTGGGCCATAACCCCCGGCCTGACCGCCGCTCGACCGCGTTCATTCGCCGCCAAAACAGCCTCATACGCCTTTAAAAAATCGGCCGGCGGCTCACCGATGAAGACCATCCGGGTCATATCTGATTGGTAACCGTTCAGGGTGGCCCCAATATCAATGATAACGGCATCTCCCCCTTGCAGCCGGCGCGGCCCGCTATGGTGGTGCGGAAAAGCCCCGTTAGGGCCGGAGGCAACCAGGGAAAAAGTGACCGCTTCCGCTCCATCCTTGCGAAAGGTTTCCTCCACAATCCAGGCGACCTCGGCCTCGGTTACGCCGGGCCGGCAGGCAGCCATCGCCGCCTGCATGGCTCGCCCCGCCTGCGCCGCAGCCAGGGCCAGGGCTTCGATTTCCTCTGCCGACTTGCGCGCCCGCAGCGGGGCCAGCAGCCCCTCCACGGTGATCGTTTCCGGCTGGTTGGTAGCGGCCAACAGGGGCAACAAAAAATCGGCCCGCATGGTGCCATCAATAGCCAGCCGTTTGACGGAGAGACCCGACACGGCTCGCCGGAGGGCCTGGAACGGCCCTTCGGCATCGGGCCACTGCTCCAAAGGGAGGTCGGTGTGAGCGGCGACATCCCCGGCATTTAAGGTGGGGACGACCAGTCCCACTTTTTCCAAAGTAACCAGCAGCAGGCACAGGCGCTCGTCGGGGTGGGGGACGTAGCCCAACAGGTAACGCATATTGGCCGTAGGGCCAATGGCGACCAGGTCAACATGGGCCGCCTGCATCATTGTTTGTAACTGGACCAACCGGTTTTTACTTTCAGCCATGATCATCTCCTTATTGACCGGCGGTTGCGGGCCGCCGGTTGAGAAAATACTCTCCCTGCGTGCCCACATCCCCTTTAGCTCTACTTTAATTGAAGTTCAAACTCAACCGTTTTGGCGGGTGTGCCCCCCGAAAATTGCAGGTATTCAATGGTAGTCGAGGGGGGGATCAGGAACCCGAGCCAGCCTCTCAGGCGCATGCCAGGCGTAATGATACGTGTCATTCCCAAATACCGTTTGGCATTGCCTTCGTACAACTCTGGAGAGTCGTAATCTTTCACCGGCTCGTAGGTATATCCCTCCTTATCAAACACGACCCATTGATCGTGACGGCATTTGAGAGCTGTGGCTGACTGGTTACGATAGGCAACGTCAATATACAGCACCTGCTCCGTTTTGACGGTTTCCACCGAAATGCCATGCAGAAAGACTTCATACTCGGCCACCCGCAGCCATTGCTGGATTTGGTGGGTGTAGGTAACGTTCGGCTCGAGATGCTCCCGTTGCGCCACATCGAGATCTTCAAGCTTGCGGTCAAGCAGATACCTGTTGCCGCAGTGGTCACAGGCAAACTGGTTCTTTTCGCCGGCCACCTGCAGGCCAGCGCCACAGGTGGGGCATTGCAGGTTGATAAAATTGGACGCGTTGGGTTTATGTTCAGGCACGAAGCACCCCCTCTTAAATGGGTTGTGGTTGCAAAGTAAGTGATGGGGTCCCAAAGCTCAACTTTGGACTCCGAAGCCATCACTTACCATCTAACCACTCCCTTAAATGCAATGTATTTTCACCTGATAGTCAGATTGAGCCGCCCGACGCCTGCGGTACACACGCCGCCCCGCAGACCTTAGCAATTTTACCTCAAAGTGCCAAATCCGACCACAATAAACGGCAACAGGCTGCGAATATCTTCGTTATCGTCCACAATCAACACGGAACTGGGTTGAGGCTTCATCAGGCAGCCTCCATTTTTAACAGGGCCTGAATCTTGGTGAGCAGTTGGGGAAAGTCAACCGGCTTGGTGCTGTAGTCATCGCAGCCGGCGGCCAGCGTTTTCTCCCGGTCTCCGGCAATGGTGTGAGCGGTCAAGGCGATGATGGGGATAGCCTGCGTATCGGCGCTGGCCTTAAGCTGCCGGGCCGCCTGCCAGCCATCCACCACCGGCAAACTCATGTCCAGCAGGATCAAATCGGGGCTGCCCGCTTTAGCCAGGGCGACCCCCTGCGCGCCGTCAACCGCCCGATAAACTTGAAACCCTTTCCGCTCCAGTCGCTCTGAAAGCATGTCCCGGATCATCTCATTGTCTTCAACCAGTAAAATTCTAGTCATGGGGGTCCTCCTAAGAATCAGGCCGGTAGGGGTTAGTCTTGCTTCGGGGGTATTCGTTACAGGCACAAGGGACGCATAGCGGCTTCTTATCGGGCGGCAATTTCTATCGCTTTGATTGGCTCCAGGCATAACGCAGGGTGATGCCCAGAATAAACCAGGTGGCTAAAAAAGTACCCCGCACGGTACCGCTTACTTTGGAACGTCCAGCCCGGCGCGGGTGAAAGCTGACCGGCACTTCAACCAGCCGCGCTCCCTGGCGGGCAGCTTTGGTCATCATTTCGGTCGGCCAGCCAAAGGTCATCTCCTGCATGTCGAGTTGTTCCAACAGGGAGCGGCGAATGGCTCGATAAGGTCCTAGATCGGTGATGGATAGGCGGTATAACCAATTCATAAGACGTGCCACGAGCCAGTTACCAAAACGCTGGTGGAGCGGCATTGCTCCCGGCGCAATGTGGCCCCGGTAGCGCGAGCCGAGCACCAGGTCGGCTTCGCCAGCCAGGATTGGGGTCAGGACAACGGGCAGTTCGCTGGGCAGGGAACTGTAATCCCCATCCAAAAAAACAAGGATGTCGGCCTCCTGGGCCGCAGTCACCCCGGCGGCGCAGGCGTAGCCATAGCCCCGGCGCGGTTCGAGAACTACCTGAGCGCCCGCCGCATGAGCTTCCTGGGCTGTGGCGTCGGTTGAGCCGTTGTTGACCACAACAACCCGCACCGGCGCAGTTGCCAGGATTTCCTTCACCAGGCGTTGGATATTGCCGGCTTCGTTCAAGGCCGGAATAATTACGGTGACGCGATCCATCCCGTTCACCGGCTTGTTTCTATCATTGCCGTAATTTCTCTATGGGCCGCAAAAAAAGCACGGGTATGGCGGGCAGTAGGGAGCGGCGTTTGGGTTAGTTCAGTGGTCAGCCGGGTCAGCGCCGCAACGTCATCCACATCATACCAGGCTGGCAGCAGTTCGACCCGCAGCCCTTCCTCTGCGGCCAGGGCCAGGGTATCGGCGACAACACGAGGCGTACTCATGTGCACTTCCCGCAGCAGTCGCGGGGCGGGGCGGTTCAGCCCAATCAGATAATAGCCGCCGTCGTCGCATGGCCCCAGGACGACATCAACCCTCTCCAGCGCCTCAAAGGCAGCCGCCAGGTAAGGGGCGGGTAGGGTTGGGCTGTCGCTATCCATAATGACTGCGCGTTGATAACCAAGCTGTAAATAGTGGGTCAGCGCATTATCCAGCCGGACGCCCAAATCAGGGCCATCCTGTAAAATCAGTTCAAAATCCGGCGCTAATTCGGCAAAATAGGCTTTTTCTGAGGGGGGCAGGTAGGCGATGACCGGCTGAGCACTGGTTACTTGGCGCATCAAGTCCAGAGTATCGCGTAAGAAACACTCATAGAGCGCTGCGGCTTGATCGGATAAAAGGGGGGGAGAGAGACGGGTTTTGGTCTGGCCGGGGGCCGGACGTTTGGCGACGACCAGGAGAGCGTTGGTGACTGGGGAATTGTGAATAATGAATTGTGAATTGTGAACTGTGGAAGAATTAATCATGGACATTCTATGGTATCATTGTTAGATTTTGCCGGTCGAGTCAGCCACAAGGCTAACAGGGTGTAGAGCCAGGGCAGTAACAGGACGGCCGGGCCAAAAATTAGTTCCAATTCTGCTCGTGGCGGCCGGGGACGCACCCAGAACAACAGCGGGCCAAAGATTAAATGTTTGGACATGGCGGCATAGCTGAACAGAACCGCCAGGCGCGGCGCGTGTCCCGGCGGGAGCAGGGCGGCGAGCACCAGCGGCCAGATTGCATACCACTGCTGAAACCACAGGCAGGTTACCAATAGGTAAAAGAGCAAGATATTGAAGCTGACCTGGACAAAGTTCAGCCAAGAGGGATCGGCCCAGGTTCGCCGGCTTTGCCATAACACAAATACGGTGGTCAGGCCGGCCGCAGCCAGGCCAATCGCCCAGCCCATGCCCTTGATGCCCCAGGTCAAATAGAGCCAGGCCCTCAGCGCCGCCGGCAGTGAGGCCGTGAAGAGTTCAGTCCGCCGGCCAAGCCCCAACCCTTCCAGACCGTACCAGAAAGGGCCATAAGCCGCTACAATCAAGACGGCAGCCGCCAGGGAGGTGGTCACCAGAAAGCGCAGCCGGGCGCGGAAGTCAGACAAATGGCGCAATGCCATCAGAACCGCGACCGGAATTAACAACAGGGGGATGAATTTGATCAATGCACCGGTCAGCAAGGCCAGAACAGCCAGGGTGTAGCGGCGCTTAAGCATGGCCCAGGTTGCCGCCAGCAGCGAAACAGCCATAACTATATCATTGTGGCCGTTGCCGATAGTTTCATACAACACCACCGGATTCCAGGCCAGCAAGGTTACCCCGGCCAGCGCCCGTTCCGGGGCTATCTGGCGCAGGCTTACAGCGACCAGACCGAGACTGAGCGCCAGAAAGAGGCCATTCAACAGCTTGAAAGCCAGCACATTGGCAATAACGCCGTCGCCGGCCAGCCGGGCCACCCCTCCCGCCAGCATTTCCCAAATAGGTCCATAAGCCGAAGGAGTCCGCTGCCAGGCCACATACGGATAAAACGGATCGCTGGCAAACTGTCTGGCCACTTCACGGAAGGGGTTAGCCCCATAAACACCCAAAATGCGACCGTGCATAATGTTATCAAAAATATCGGCAGCGTCGAGCGGATAAAGAAACAGCAGGCTGATGCTAAAAGCCGCCGCTCCACCTAGCACAATCAGCCAGGCGGCCCGTCCCCGAAGCTGGAGCGCCAGCCGCCAGCCCATCCAATACAGGCCCCCTTGCACCAAAAAAGCCCAAACCAACCACCATAGCGTCGAGGGGTCATCCTGGGTGAAGGGGCGCAATGTGAGTTTCGGCTCCTCGTACCACGTAAACAGGCTGTAGGGCCGCACAAAAAGCCAGAGATAGATAAACAGGCTCAATCCCGCCAGGCCGGCCAGCACCAGCAGCGCCGTTAGACTCTGAATTTCCAGCCGAGCCGGCTGTCCTTGCCAGGGAAATACCCGGCTGAAGCTTTTTAAATCTGACCGCATTCCACGCCTCGATAATAATTGGTTATCGCCAGTAATCAGTTATCAGTCAGACTGTTCACTGATTACTTACTGCCCATTGGTTATTGTGGACGGTCTGCCACAGCCTCACCCGCCGAACCAAGTCCAGCCCCAAAAGCAGGTAGAGCGGCCAAAACTGGGCCCATTGCGCCAGGGGCACGGGTTTCCAGCCAATAAAAAAAGTGTAGGATAAGGCAGCCAATCCGCTGAACAACCACCAGCCTGTCCAGGCATTCGCTTTCAAGCCAAACCAGGAACCTGGCTGCACAAAAAGCGCCAGCAGCGGTAACAGCCACAGCAGATACCACGAAAACAAGTTGTAGGATAACAAAGTATAAGCGCCGATCAACCAGATACACCGGCGCAGGGCGGCTTCACCGTCTTTGGCCGGCTGTAAAACCATCGCCAGGCTCATTAAGCCCAGGATTGCCAGCAGCAGGAGCCCCATGCCCTGCTTGGCCTCAAAACCGGCTTGATGGAAGAATGAAAGCAGCAGATTGGGCAGCGGCCCGATGTTAAACTGCTCCTTTAAATACTTGGGCAAAAAACCGATCACTTCGCCGCCGTACCGTAACAGGTAGGGTAGGTAAGTGACCATCATTGTGGTTGTAAAGGCCAGCGGCAGCCGCCAACGTCCCTGGGGATGGTGGGGCCGCCACAAGGCCGGTAGCAGCAGGGCCGGATAAAACTTCATGGCCGCTGCCAGCCCCAGCAGAACCCCCACCAAGCTGTCTCGCTCTTTGACCCGCGCCCACCAGGCCCCGACCAGCAGCGGCAGGATCAGACCATCCACATGGGCGGCATGAGCGGTTTCAAAAGCCAGCAGCGGCGACCAGAGATAGATCAAAACCCGCGCCGGGGAACGGTCCAGCGCCCGCAGCAGGCCAATCAATAAGCCCCCGGCCAGCAGCCCGCTCCCGGCGATTGCTATTTGAAACCAGCGCACATTGTCCGGCCAGATGCGCCATAAAAAGCTGTAGGTCATCTCGGCCGCCGGGGGATAAACCGTGACCGAGGCTTTGCGGTTGATGTGGGGCCAGACAGCTTCATCACGCAGGTAGGCCAGCTCCGGCGCTTTGGGCGGGTAACGGTAAGGGCTAAGACCTTGCGCCTGGACCCGGCCATCCCAAATGTAACGATACATATCATCGGACAGGGTGGGTGGCGTAAAAATCAAGCAACCTTGCATCAGCGCCGCCAAAATAAAGGCCGCGATCAATTCGCGGTTTGACCCTATTGCCCGGCGCAGCGTCAACACAACAACCCCGGCATATAGCGCAAAGGCCACAAAAAAAATGATTTCAAAGCCAAGGGTCTGCTCGCGCAGGTCGCCCAGGTACCAGGCAGCGAGGTATGGCAGTAATGACAGCAGCCCGAGGGCGAGGATTTTAGATTGAATGTTGTTGAACATTTGAAGGTTGTTACTTCAATATTTCGCTTCTTAAAAATGCTTCAAGCTTTTGCGCATACTGCCGGTTGGCTGCGGGACTGGGATGGGGGTCGTGCGGCCAGTTGCGATGGGCGCGGACGGACAGATCCACCGAAATATCCACAGTTGGGATGCCTTCAGCAGTGCTGAAGGCCAGGGTGTCGGCGGTCAAGCGATCTGATAACAGGCCTGCCACCACCAGCTCGATGCCGTGCGCCTGGGCCTGGCGGTAAAACTCCTTGATCAGGGCCTGGGTCACGGCGTGGCTGTGATAAAAAGCATCCTCGACTTTGTAATCATACGTGGTTTCGATAAAGTTCACCAGGGCCGAGACGCGCATCAGGGGAAACTCGTGGTAAGTCATTTCGGCCAGGTCGTAGTTCAAATTCCCATCTTCGTCCAGCGTGGCATACGGCTGGACAATGGGGCCGAGTTTGTTCCAGGGAACGATCTGTTTGCTGCGTAACCGCAGCAGGGTGTTGCGCTGATCGTGAAACGAGGCGTAAGCAATGATGACCAGTTTCGGCCGGGGCTGTTTTTCCAGCGCCTCTTGAAATTGGATCAACGATTGCAGCGTGCCGTATCCACTGACCCCAAAATTGACCACCTCATACTCCGGCAGTTGCTGCTGTAACAGCCAGGGGTAGGTTTCGGCGTCGTTCAGGGTCCACCCATGCGTAAAGGAACAGCCAAAAATCCAAATCGCATCTTTTGATGACTCATCCAAACCCGGATCAGGTGGATGGGTGATGCGCAAGGTGTCGGCTTGATGTGTCACCTGAAAAACATAACCATCCGGCAAGGTGACGTCGAACGCTCCCGGCAGATGAGTGTAGCCGAGTGTAGGGTGCTTGGTGAAAAATTTACCGCCCGGCTCAACCGCAATCGTAACCTCTTTGACTTGCCATGGCTGGTAGCCCAGCCAGCGCAGCGCCATCTCCGCCCCGACCAAAGCAATGAGTGCGGAGAAAACCAATAGAGCCAAATTCAGGCCAAGCGCGGTGAGACGCATTTTCACGCCCTTCGTTTCAGGTCAACCACAACAGCACTCCCGCCAGGCGATTACCCCCTTCCGCCGCGGCTTGCAGGCGCGGGCGCAGCCAGGCGTCAAGTCCAAAATACCGGCCGGGAGCAAAGGCAACGATCAACAGCGCCACCAGCACCATCAGATGGTAGCTCCATTCCCATTCAAACGGGCTGCTGATGCCGGCCAGGCCAATCTGCAACTGGACCGTCTGGGCCAGGGCCACCAATCCGCCCACCCGGCTGAACAGTCCGAAGAAAAGAGTGACGAAGATGAACGCCTCCATCCCCCAAACTACATAGCCAAACCAGTGGATGTTGGGTTTGACAAAATTTTCCAGGAACGCGCCGTTCATTCGGGTCAGCCAGCTTACATCAAGGGCAATTTCCGGCTCACCCTGGTTATCCAGATTAGTTACAAAGAACTGGCGCGGCCGCTGTGACCAGACCGCTTCAACGCCAATCCAGTCACACAGCCCTTGGCTGCGCACAATTCTGCCGTCGGCGTTGGCGGTGGCAAAAGCATAATCGGAGGGACAGCCAAAGGTAGGCGGCATTTTCCAGAAAAGGCTGGCAAAGAAAAGATAGGCCAGCGCAATCCGGGACAGAACCAGGACCACTTTCCTGAAAGTATCTTCCCAGGTAGAAGCTTTGGGTTGGGATAGGGTATCGGTAGCCATAAAATTCTCCTGCGACAATAAAAATGCGATGACTGGTGAGGCGAGGATGCGAAGAGTCTCCTCGTGTCACCGTTTGAATAGTCCCACTCTCTGCCCAAACGTTACACCCTGCCTCACCCCAGCTATTTCCCTCGCAGCCGGGCCGCATGCAGCACGGTAATCACGGTCATACTGTCGCGGATTTCGCTGTCGTTGACCATTTGCAGCACCTGTTCAAACGGAAAAATGGCGGTTTCCAGAAACTCGGTTTCGTCGGGAACGGCCTTCACCTGGGTCAAGCCTCGGCCTATGAAGAGGTATCCAGTTTCGCGCACAATAGATTTGCTGGGAAAGTAGGTGCTGACGTGCTGCAACTCGGCGGCATGGTAGCCCACCTCCTCGCGCAACTCGCGCCGAGCGGCTTCTTCCAGCGACTCGCCCGGCTTGACCCCGCCGGTCGGCATTTCCCAGCGATGATCTTCGCCGAAAACGTAGCGGTACTGGCGCACCATGACCACATGATCGTCATTAATAAAGGGCAAGACGCCCACGCACTCGGCGCACTCGATGACGCCGTAAACAGTGGTTTTGCCGTCAGGCATTTCGGCAATGTCTTCGCGCAGCTTCATCCAGGGGTTCTCGTAAATCCGGCGCGAAGAGCGGGTTTTCCAGGCTTTAGGGGGCATCCTAACTCCTCATTGGCAGGGTATGACCCTATTTTGCCATGCAAAAATTAACATTCTCTTACAGAAAGGTTATGTTTTTGTTACCTTTGGGCGCATACCTCTGCGGCCAGCACGTGGGGGTTTTTTGTTCGCGCATTGCGCAGGGTGCGCAGCAGCCGGGCTTCCTTGAAACCAACGGCACGAAACTCAGATAGGAAGGTTCCACCTTCCTTGGCCCCGGCAATTCAGGCGAACCAATTCGTTTCACTCGCCAGGGTCTCAGGGGGCAGCGGTTCACACAGAATAAGCTCCGCGGCGTAGATGAACCCATCGGGCCGCACCACGCGAGCCAGCTCGCGGAAGATAGAGTCGCGCATCGGGTTTAGATTAAAGATACCGTTGACCAGGGCGACATCAATTGAGGCGTCATCAAGAGGGAGATTTTCAGCATCGGCCCGACGAAATTCAATATGGCTGATCCCGGCTTCTGCAGTAGCTTGACGCGCCCGTCCTAACATCGCTTCACTAAAATCTATCCCAATAATCTTTCCGGTTGGGCCGACCCGCCGGGCGGCGATCAACGAGTCGAGGCCGGCCCCGCAGCCCAGGTCAAGCACGGTTGCGCCGGGCGGAATGTCGGCAAAAACAGCCGCGTTGGAAACGCCGGCAAAAGCATCAATGGCCGCCGCCGGAATATCGGCCAGCACTTCGGGCGAATAGCCCAGGCTCTCGGCAAAGAGCCGGCCCACCGGAAAGGGATGCCCGGCTTGCGGATTTTCAGCCGCAGCGGAGTAGGCGTGTTGTACTCCGGCGCGAATATCTGGATTCATGGCTTCCTCCTCGGCACAATTTTATGAAGAAGTTGGCGGGGAAGGAGCGGCTTCGGACCAGACGATCAGGCTGGTTTCAGTGCGGCGAACGCCCACGGCGTTCCCTATGCCGTTGGCGACTCAGTCGCCCAGAGAGGGGAGATCGGGGCTTTCGATGAGGGCAATCAGGTCGCAGCGCCCGGTCACAGCGTAAACCTGCTTGATAACCGAACTGGCCAGTTCCATGCCGGCCAGCTCTTTGACCAGCTCTTGCACCCGGCCCGGTTCGGCTTCGATAAAAACAAAGGCTTGGATCATCGTGGACACTCCTTGAATTGAATTTCAGGGTAACAAAGTAGCACCCTGCAACCTTGCTACTCTGTTACTTTATATCGCTTCACCCGGAAGCCAGTTGCCCTACCCTCAGGTGAAGGTCATCAGCGGCACGCCGCCCTGGGCCAGCACCGCAAGCTGTTGTTGGATGCGCTCCACCGAGGCGGCCAGCGGAAACAGCTTACGGCTGACCAGCATATCGGCGTCGGTGGAGAGGGGGTGCCAGAACACCCCATCGAGGTTGATGGTTACTTCGGGGATCAGGTTAGCCATGCACAATTCCAGCCCCTCCCTGGAGTAACCGCGCCGGGCCAGGGGGCGCACAAAATGGTCCTCGTCGGGGATGCCCAGGCTGTGATGAAAGTCGCAAACCTGGGCCAGGTGAGCTGAGTTGGCCGGTGTTTCGGTGGTACTCAGGCGGACGCGGAAACCTCGCGCTTGCAGCAGTTTGATTCCTTCGACGGTTTTGGCCCAAGAACCTTTGCCCCGGTAAGCGTCGTGATGTTCGGGCTGGCCGCCATCCAAACTGACCTGGACGATCAAGTTATCATTGGCAATGTCGCACAATTTATCCAGGCGTGGGCCGCGCAGAATCATGGCATTGGTCAACACGGTTGTCTTGACCCGCGCCGACGAGTAGGCCAGCATATCGTAAATCTCGTTCAGGATGAACGGCTCACCACCGGTGAAGAAAATATCGCTGAAGCCAAGCTCAACAGCTTCATCTACCAACTGCTGCACGTTTGTCAGGCCCAGCGCCCGGCGCGGCGCATTAGGGCTGGATTTAGCCACGCAGTACGAACAGCGCAGATTGCAGTCGTAATTGGTATACAGCCATAATTTCCATTGAAACGCCGGTGGATCACAGGCGATCTGGGGTTCAATTTGTTGCTCAAACACTTTAGTAGCTCAGGCTAGCCGCACCTTGGGCTAGCAACTCGACGACAGCAGCCCCACCAGCAAAACTTGCGTTGGGAATCAAATTTTCCTTGTCTAACTCACGGGCATTAAAGCAGGGTGGGCACACCCAAATTTTGCCGCCATTATTGATAAAATCAGGTAATAATTCTTTGAGGGGTTTAAAACCGGGAGAGGAAATATCGTCGGCGTACCCAGCAACCGCCAGGCGGACGCCTTCTACACTGAGAAAAATGGTCACTTCCTGCCCGGCAGCTACACCGGCGTTGGCTACAACGAAAGCTACGACCGTTCTATCGGGATTATCTTTAGCCGTTGTTAGGTTAATTAATAACTTAGTCATAGGGTTCCTCTTGGAATTGATTTACTTACCTTTTTTGAATAAGAAAGTGCTTCGGTTGAGTTGCAGTACTTTGCTCCAAAAGCAAATTGCCCGTCATGCGGCACCAGGCCGAGATGTCGGTTTCAGCCGCCAAGTCATAAGCGACGACTTCGAGCGTTTGTCCAGGGAAGAGAGTTTTCATTTTTTGGAAGACGAGCATAATTAGCTCACCACAGCCCGTTTCTCCCGCATCAAGGATGACATCAGCTTGCATAATTTTACCTATATCAGTAACCGCATTGTACCTCAAGATGAGGCAGCAAGCGATTTTTGGGCATCATTCTCAGAAGTCACCAGCTTACCGTAGATAGGATCGGTCACTGCCAGTACCGGGTGGGGCCGGTCCGTGGGCAGCCGGTGGGCCAGTTTTTGATGGGCCAGGTCGTCTATGGAATGGCGCTCCCAGTAAATGGTGTGTTCAATCATCTCCCGAATAGTCCACTGGTCGTCGGGGGTGCGCGTATCGAGGGCGCTGTCGGGCAGGCCGATGAGGGCGGCGATCAAATCGGTCCGGGCGCGCAGCGTTTCGGCCACGAGCCGGTCGGCCTGGCTCTTTTGCATGTGGCGCAAGCTGTAACGGGCGCTGTAAATTTGGCCGACGTGCATGCGCTCATGATCAATGTTGTGGGTCAGCAGATCGCGCACCGTCCCCCCCATAGCGCAGGGATGGTCGGACGGATCGTCCAGTTCAGCTTCGCTCAGCCGGGCTAACACCTCCAGCGTTTCGGCCAGCGAGCTTTGCAGCATACTGATAAGTTGGTCAACTTGTTTGCCCACCGCTTTTTCTCCTTAAAACAGCGGCAGCCCGCAAGCGGCCTTGCCGATAAAGTCGTACAAAACATCAGTGGTAGGGGCCATAATGGTCGCAGCCCGGGCATCGCGGAAGTGGCGCTCGACACCCACCTCTTTGCGGAAGGCCGCGCCCCCGCAGACCCGCATGGCCAGGTCGGTCACTTCGGTCGAGGCTTCACTGGCGGCAGCTTTCACCTCCAGAACGCGCAGCATGGTATCAGCCCGCCCGCTTTCCAGCGCATCCAGAGCATCCCGGACCAATGCTCGCACCATATCAGTTTTGATCCGCATGCGGGCGACATAGGCCCGGATGGTGGGCAGGTCGGCCAGAGAACTGCCCAGATGCTCCAGCCGGGTTCCGCCAACGTGCGCCGCTGCTTTAGTGGTGGCCGCTTCCATAAGACCGATGCAGCAGCCGGCGCTCATAAACTGGAAATAGGGCAGCACAATATTCATCATTACCTCAAAACCGCCCCCGTCTGGCCCCAGCATCGCTGCTTTTTCAACCAGTACGCCCTCGGCAATAACCGGGCTGGAGTAATTTCCCCGCAGGCCGAGACCATCAAAAGGCGCCGTCACGCGCAGCCCGGCTGCCTGGCTGGGGACAAGCCAGATGGTGCTGGTCCCTTCTGCCGCCAGAGGGCGGCTCGACCAGACATAACTGTCTACCTGGCCGGCTGAAGTGACCCAGCTTTTCTGGGCGTCCAGCCGAACATGACCATTGCCCGCTACCCGGCTGGCGGTACTGACCGGCGCCCAGAAGTGGCTGCGCGAACCGGCTTCGGAAAAAGCCAGCGAGGAGAGGTGGCGGCCCGCGGCAATCGCCTGGCGCACCTCACGCGGCCCATGCGCCTCGATAACCGCCGCTGCGGCATAGTGCATACAAAGGACCATCGAAGTGGAGGCGCACGCCTGGGCCACCCGCTCCATGACCAGGGTCGCCGCCCGGTGGTCCTGGCCCAGCCCGCCCACCTCGACGGCGCTGACCAGGCCCAGGAGGCCCGCCCGACCCAGCGCCTCCACCGCCGCCCGTGGGAACGCCCCTGTGCGGTCAATCTCGGCCGCCGCCGGAGCAATCACCTCGGTGACAATCGGTTCTAAGCGTTCCAGATAATTTGTTTGTGTAGCAATTGTCATGGGGTTCTCCTTCAAAAATAGTTATTTACAGACTCCAATACACGCCACAACTGGCGCAAGCTTGATGGGGCTGCAAACTCATCAGGGTGGTGCGGAATTGCCGGTAAAAGTGATCATTCCAAATTTCGGTAAAAGGCCGCTCAAACAGGTTGCCCAGGATGAGGCTGTGGTAATGGCTGGTGGCAAAAGGGGAAATGCAGCAGGGCAGACAGTTGCCGTTAGCGGTCACATAGGCCGTGGTCCAGGGGCGCATACATTCCTGCCAGGGAGTAAAATCGGCTGGTCGGGCAGCTTCCAGGCTGTGGCGGGGGGCGCGCGCTCCCGAAGCCCGGAAGTCAACCCCTAACTCGGCGCTCAGCAACTCACAGGCGTCAATAATCTCCTCCTGGTAATCCTGATCCGGGCCGAAAATGGCCCGGTCATCATGCGCCATGCCAAACTGCTGCTCCGGCTCGTGGGCGAAGTAAACCAGACGCTGTAAGTAAAGTTCCGGCACCCCTAACCGAGCCGCCAACCGCACCAAATCCGGCAACTCGGCCAGGTTTTCTTTGGTACCCACACACCAGATAGAAAGGCGGGGTGTTTTGGATTGCCGGCGGGCTTTGGTTTTGACGAGTCCGGCCAAGCCTTCGACCAGTTTCGGGAGTGCATGAGCGCCCCGAATCCGGGCATAGGTTTCGGGCCTGGCGCCATCAATCGAGCAGCGGTACTGGTCGAGGCCGCTTTCCACCAACGCTTCCTGCCAAACGGGCGTCAGCAGGGTGCCGTTGGAGTTGATAATCACCTCAACCTCGCGCCCTTTTAAGTATTTGATGATGTGGGGTAGTTCTTTGTTGAGCAGCGGTTCGCCAATGCCGTGCAGCAGGACGCGGCGCATCTCCGGGAACTGCTCGGCAATCTGGACAAACTCGGCACAGGTGAGTGTTTTCAACGGCTCCCGGTCGAAAAAGGTGCGGGGACAGGTTTGGCACAGTAAATTGCAGCGGTTGGTAACTTCGATGAAGACCACCCGGGGAGTGATCGGTGAAATCGGGCCTTTGGCTGCTCCGTCGGGCAGGCGATAAGCGTCGGGGAGGAAGGTCTGCTCCGGCAGCGGCCTCAGCGACTCTTGGGGCGGAGATGACGAGAGAAGCAATGGAATGAACTCAGACAAGTGGATTCCTCCTATAGGAGCAAGGTTTACTATGTCCCATAAGCTGATATTCTGCTGCAAAAACTCGATGGAAAAATTTAATCTTGACTCTGTGGACTTTTGGAGCATACTAGGAAAATATTACGAGAATCTTACAATTACCCTGATGGCCGATCAACTCAAGCAACTCTCACTCAATTTACTTTTCCCGGTGGTTCTGTCGGGCAATCGCAGCCTGATTGGCCTGCTGTGGTTGGCTTCGCTGCGCTGGAAACTGCCCCCCACCTTTACTGCTCCGGCCGGCCATAGAAGCCTGTTGGACTGGCTGCACCTGGAGGTAGCCCATCCAACCGTGCCGCTCTATGCCGATTTCGTCGCCACAATCGTTATGCCCAACTTCTTCCTCTTCGCCTGGCTGACCTTTTTTGTTGAGCTGGTCATTGGTCTCTCTTTGACTCTGGGCCTGTTCAGCCGGGTGGGGGCAGGATTGGGGTTGCTCTGGTCACTCAATTTGGCGGTTGGCTTGCTTGATGTGCCGGGGGAGTGGCCCTGGTCTTACCTGATGCTCGTCATGTGGCACGGACTTTTTCTGGTCTCCACGCAGTTCCAATCCTGGGGACTGGACAGCCTGTGGCAGAAAAAATCCAGTAAGGGGAGGATAGATTGGATATAGAGCCAGCCTCTGCTCGCGTGAATCGAGAGGAGCCGGTTTATCCGTTTCCGAACTGAGGCGACGTAATAAATTCGTAAGAGATACTTAAGATTTACCCTGCATACTCGAAAGGCAGACTAAGTTCGTGGCCACGAGCTTTAACCACCTTTCGATTTTTTATTTAGTTTAAGGAGGATTCGAAGTGACTAAAAAAGTAACAATCAAAGTATTTGGTTTGTCAATGCTGATTTTGCTGGCAGCCTTGCCGGCAGCAGTCCTGGCCCAGGATGAAAAAGAGGCCATGGCCGGTGAAGCAATGATGGCGGCTGTATCCTGCCAACAAGATTACACCGTTCAGAGCGACGACTGGCTCAGCAAAATTGCCGAGAAATTCTATGGCAATGTATTGGCTTATCCGGCCATTGCCCAGGCGACCAACGCCCACTACGAGGCCGCCATGATGGCCGGCGACAAGGCGATGATGGCCGAAGGCGACCAGGCTATGGCTGAAAAGGAAGTTATGACCGATGAAGCGATGATGGCCGAAAACAAGCTGATGCTTGAAAGCCCTGACGGCCAGATGATGGAAGCGATGATGGAGACCGATGGCAGGCTGATGGTCAAAGGGACCGACGGCCAGATGATGGAAGTTAAGGCCGGTGAAGATGGCGAGCTAATGGCCGCCGACGGCAGCATGGTTGACGGCAACCTGATGCTGGCAGGCGCTGATGGCCAGATGATGGAAGTCATGCTGGCCGACGGCAAACTGATGACAACAGGCGCCGACGGCCAGATGATGGAAGTCATGCTGGGCGATAAGGCCATGGCCGGTGAGGCCATGGCCGGAGATGAAACAATGATGGCCGGCAGTTATGCCCTGATCGAAAACCCGGATATCATCGAACCCGGCTGGGTGTTGTGCATCCCGAATGCTGAAGATGCCCAAAAGCTGCTCTCAGAAACGGCAGCGATGACACAATAGAATTGGGCGGATTTGGCATATTTGTCGAGTTACCCTCTGCTGGCCTGACTCATTTCGATGAGCCAGGCCATTTTGTTTTTCGTTGACCGTTGCCGCCCTGTCGCTGTGGACAGCCGACACGCTCAAACATGATCTGGATTTGATCAAAAAGGAGTACTAACCACCGGCCATCGCTCCCACGATCAGAAAAGGTTCTGCGCCGGTAGCGACTGCATCGGGCAGCGGAGCGTCCGGCGGCTCATGGGACCAGTCCTCCCCGCAGGCGAAGAACCGGATAAAGGGCCGCCGCTGCTGGGTGACGTGATCGCGGATCGTCCCGCGCAGCATCGGATAGCTCGCCTCAAGGGCATCGAGAATCGAGCGCTGGGTAACCGGTCCCTTAACTTCCAGCTCGACCTTGCCGCTGACCCGCGCCAGCCGGCGTAGGTGCGGCGGCAGTATCACCCGGATCACGGCAGTACCTGGACTTCGACGGACAGCACGGAGGGCAGATCACGGACGATGGGCAGCCAGGTGTCGCCCGAATCGGTTGAGACATACACCTGCCCGCCGGTAGTGCCAAAATAAACACCGCCCCCATCCAGCGAGTCAACGGCCAGAGCGCTGCGCAGCACGTTGACATAGCAGTGGCTTTGCGGCAATCCCTGGGTGAGCGCCTCCCACTCATGCCCGCCTGTCCGGCTGCGATAGACCCGCAGCTTTCCATCAGGTGGATAATGTTCCGAGTCGCTCTTGATGGGAATGACGTAAATGGTTTCCGGCTCGTGGGCATGCACGGCAATCGGGAAGCCGAAGTCGCTCGGCAGGTTGCCGCTGATCTCGCGCCACGACTCGCCGGCATTGTCAGTGCGCATGACATCCCAATGCTTCTGCATGAACAGCACCTCCGGGCGCGAGGGATGCATCGCCAAACCGTGAACGCAGTGACCAACCTCGGCGTGGGGGTCAGGCAGCTCGTACTCGGACTTCAGACCCTGGTTCACAGGCCGCCAGGTCTCCCCGCCATCGTCGGTGCGGAACGCGCCTGCCGCCGAGATAGCCACAAAAATCCGGTTGGGGTTGCCCGGATCCAGCAGGATGGTATGGAGGCACATTCCTCCGGCCCCGGGCTGCCAGAGGTGCCCCTTGACGCTGCGCAATCCCGCAAGCTCCTGCCACGTCTTCCCGCCGTCGCCGGAGCGAAACAAAGCGGCATCTTCTACGCCAGCGTAGACCGTCTCGGGATCGGCCGGCGACGGTTCGAGATACCAGACCCGCTTGAATTCCCAGGGATGCTGGCTGCCGTCATACCACTGGTGCGTACCGGGAACGCCGTCGTAGACGAATTCATTACCTACCGGCTCCCAGCTCTGGCCGCCATCGTCGGAACGCTGGATCAACTGCCCGAACCAACCGGTGGACTGCGAGGCATACAGCCGTTTCGGGTCAGCCGGTGAGCCTTTGAGATGATAAATCTCCCAGCCCGCAAAATGGGGGCCGCTGATGTCCCACTGTTCGCGTTTCCCGTCTGAAATCAGAATGAAGGCGCCTTTGCGGGTGCCTACCAATACACGGACACTGCTCATAGTTTGCTCTCCTTTCATTTTGGGCTAACCTGTAATAAAGATGCTGCCTCCCCACTTGTACTTCAAATATCTCTGTCCTTGAGCTGCCCCTCAAAGATAATACAAATGGAGACACGAACAAATGTTCTGTTATACCTATTATAAGCATATAACCCTAAAACGCAAATGAACGAGAGGTGCATCCCAAATTTTTGGTAATGGAGGACAAGCAGGCATTTGCCCCACAGAGGAGAACTATCTAAAACCCGGAGCAGATCTATGAACGACTATACAGGAATTAAGTAGGTGGGGTGTTGCCGATGAAAGCACACTGTTCAGGTGTATACCCCGTGCTTTTTACCTGCCTCAATAAACGCTCGGACGTTTTCCAGCGAAATCCCTTCGTGAAAGGAGTGATCGGTCGCCAGGATGTAGCCGCCGCCGGGGGCACAGGTGTGAATACAGTCCACCACGGCGGCTTCAATCTCCTCCGGCGTGCCGTAAGGCATCACCTTGCTGGCGTCCACATTGCCAATGAGGCATACTTTGTGGCCGTACCTGGCCTTGACCGCGCCGATATCCATTTGGGCCGTCCGCTGCAAGTTGTTTAAGCCGACAATCTCAAACTCCATGATGTCGCTCAGGATGGCGTTGATATTGCCGCAGCTATGGAAAATGACCGGCGTGCCGGTTTCGGCCAGGGTTTTGATTTCCCGGCTCAGGTGAGGCAGCACGAGTTTCCGCACGTGTTCGGGCTTAAAGAACGTACCGTTGTTGGCCCCCTGGTCATCGTGAATGCAGACCGCATCCACGCCCAACTCAATGACCCGCAGCCCTATCTGCGTCCAGAACTCGGCCGTCGTTCTAAAGATTTCGTCCATCACCTCGGGCCAGTCGTACATGGCATAAGCCATCTGCACCAGCCCGACCAGCATCCAGGCGGTAGACATCGGCCCGCGCAGGCCCACCACCACCCCAATCTCCTGATCCGCTTCGCGCCGGGCCTCGGCCACGGCTTCGCGGACGTACTGCAGCCGCCATTCGGCCCTGGGATCGGGGATGGTCAGATTTTTCCAATCCTCCGGCGTTTGCACCGGATAACCCTTGGGGAAGGCCAGCGGCCAGGAGGTTTCCTCAAGCTGGTAGAGGGTGCCCCACTCGTCAATGTAGTTGTGGTCGTCCAGCCACTGCCAGCGTTCGGAGGGCAGGGCATTGTACCCGCCCGTGGGCACCCAGATGGCATCCAGGTTCAATGCCTGGGCCAACTGTGCGGCCAGGCGGCCGTTGTAATAACCGGGATGCTGGCCCAGCAGGGCTTCGTAAAGGGCGGGGTTGTTAAGCCAATCAAAAATCGGCACCCGATCCGGCTGCTGGCCGTGCAGAGCGGTCAGAAACCTCTGGCGAGGGGTCATGCTTGCCATAGCAATGTCTCCTTCTTTAATTATACCGCCCGTAGTCACGAACTGTCTGGCACATGAGTTCAATCATGCCTGGTTCCGCGTGAAAGATTTGGCCGGTGGTTCGCAAAACGTAACCGCCTCCGCCGGCAGCGGCGTCAATACACCGTTTTACTTCATTCTGCACGACTGCGGGGTCGCCGCTTTTGAGGAGGTGTTCGTTGAAACCGCCAAATAGACACACCCGCTGGCCCACCCGCTGCTTAACGTCGGCCAGGTCAAAATCACCGGAGGTCGCTTTGGAGGTGATGGTTTCCAGGGCGTCCGGGCCGGTGTCAATCATATCTTCCAGGAACTGCGTGCCTCGCCCGCAGTTGTGAAAACTGACCAGGTAGCCGGCCTCGTGCGCGGCGGCAATACACTCTTGTTCATAAGACTGGATGAATTTGCGGTAAACCTTCGGGGCCAGACCCACGCCGACCCAGGTTTCGTTCATCGAGATGGAATGGATGCCTGTTTCCCCCAGCCGCCGGTAGAACCCCTTGAGCCAGTCAGTGCAGATGCGCATCAGCTCATGCACAAAGCCGGGCCGGTCATAAATATCCAGCGACAGGTTGACGATTCCCCGGACCTGGGCGGCCATGTCCCAGGGACCCGGGCAGTGGTGCAGCCACCAGGCTTCGCTGCCCACCTTCTCGACCATGCCCTTGAGGATGGTCATACCGTAGAGTTCGGCGCTGGGAAAGTAGCGCAGAGCGTCCAGTTTCTCTTCCGGCTTATCGCCCTTGAGCAAGTAATCCTGCGACGCCGTGCCATAGCCGTCTTCGGTGCGATAGCTGTAATCTAAATCGCCGGCCGGGGTGTGAATGTGGTGCTGGTGCTCGCGCCAGCCCTCACCTCGCGCCCGTTCATAGAAGGTTTCGTGCCAATCGGCGGTTTCCAGGGGACGGGGGAAGAGCATGCGCGGCCAGATTTCCATCTCGCCGATGTGCTGGCTGTAAGTGGTAATCATGGGATCAAGCCCCAGGTCGGCCTGCATTTTGACGATGCTGCCCAGCGGATCGTCAATCCACCACTCCAACATCTCGCGCATCGTTTTGTTTTTTGGCTTCAGGGTTTGAATCAGGGGCAAGCCCAACCAGCTATGGATAGGGACCCGGTCGGGGATGCCCCGCTGGAAGGCGATACGGGTCCGTTCGGCTACTTTCATCTTTAATCAACACTCCTCTCACATTAATTGACTACCGATTATCATCCGTTATAGCCCTCCCCGCGCTTCGACAAAGGCCATGACTTCGGCAAAGGTGGGCATAAAATTGGCACAGCCATGCTGGGTAACAACAATCGCGCCGCAGGCATTGCCCAATCGCGCCGAGCGATACCAATCCCAGCCCTTGACATAGCCGCACAGAAAGCCGGCGGCAAAGGCATCGCCAGCGCCCAGGATATTGTAAATCTCGACCGGGAAGCCGGGCGCGTCAATCTGTTCAATTGACCCATTGGCCTGAGCCAGGTGAATCCGCACGCCCGCTTCCCCTCGTTTTTGCAGCAAGGCCTTTGGCCCCAGAGAAACTAAGGCTTGAATGGCGTTTTCGATATCGCCGCCAACCCTGGTGTCGGAAACCTGGGAGTGGGTCAGGCGCATCTGGCTGGTATCCACCAGCATCGCGGCATTGATCTCGTCCTCTGTCCCAATGGCAATATCTACCAGCGGCAGGACCGAGCGAATCGCTACGCCAAAAGCGCGGGGATCGTGCCACTGGTCGGGCCGGAAGTCCATATCCTGCACCACTTCTGTGCCGGCCCGGCGGGCCAATTCGACGGCGAAGAGGGTAGCGCTGCGGCTGGGTTCTTTGCTCAGGTTGGTCCCGGCAAATTGAAGCACCCGGCTGGCGGCGATCGGCGCGGCCAGCACATCGTCAATGCTCAGTTGGATGTCGGCGCAGTTTTCTCGATAGTAGACCATCGGGAATTTATTGGGCGGTTCGATCCCGAGCACCGTCGCCCCGGTGCGGTGGCCGGGTTTGCGGTTAATAAAGCGGGTCTCGATGCCCTCTTGCTGCAGGAAGTTGAGGATAAAATCGCGGACAGGGTCCGCGCCGAGCGCGGTGAGGAGAGCGGTTTTTAGCCCCAGCCGGCGAGCACCGACACAGATATTGGTGGGCGAACCGCCCACATAAGCGGCAAAACTTTTAATATCCACAAACGGCGCGCCGACATCGTTGCTGTAAAAATCAATGGTGGCCCGGCCTACATGCAGGATGTCGTAAAGACGATTTGAATTGTCCACCTTTTACTCCTGATTTTTATCAATATTGTTGAAACCAATACTCGTCCACCTGCTCAGGGATAAAATGCCGCGTCCAGGGAGTTCCCTCGGCCAGGGCAACCTGCTGCAGCTCCAAAAACCTGCGGCGGGCGGTACTGCTTAAAAAGTCAGCCTGAGCGGCGTCAGTTAACCTGGCCGCTTCCTGCCAGATGGACCGTCCCCCGACAAAGCCGGAGCAGCCGGCCCGGCAGGCGACCTGGAGCTGCTGCTTGAACACTTCAAAGGATTCGCCCGCCGAAAGTAAGGTCCAGGGGATTGGCGAAGCTTCGCTCAGTTCGACGCAAGCCTCAGCCCACACGCCCGGATCGCTCTCATAGCGAGTATCGAGTGGAAATTCGACCTTCATCACGTCCGGCCCCAGCGGGCTGAGGCGACGGACCGTGTCAATGATGATCCGGCGGCGCTGGGTGGCAAATTCTGGCGAGTCTTTTTTAATCTCAGGCTTGATGGAATAGGAGATTGGCTCAAGGAAAAAGGGCATTTCATACCGCTCGCAGTCGGCGGCGATTGAGCGAACCAGCCTCTCCTGGGCCTCGGTCGCCGCGCCGGCCTCGGGGTGATAAAACAGCAGCAGTTTGATCCCGTTCACCCCCAGGCGTTTGGCCTTGGCGGCACTCCAGCCGGCCAGCAGGGGTGTCTGGCGGTGGTAGGGGTCGCTCAAATAGCCATGCTCCTCCAGGGCGGCCATAACCCCGACGTGACCGGGCAGCCGTCCACTCGTAATTGCCTGACCCAGGCTATAGACAGGGTCCAGCAGAACAGCGCTGGCTGCACCGGCCAGATGTTCAATCACGGCCAGCTTAATCTCACTGAGTTGGCTTGGCCTCACGGCTTGAGGCGCGTCGGGAGCGATAATGGCCCGCAGGGAGTCGCGGTGATCCAGGGCCAAAATAGAAAAAATACCTTCATTGGTCGCACAGGCTTGCAGCCCACGCCTTTTGCTGGGAGATAGTTCTTTCATCGTTTACCTGCTTACTCGATGGGGGTCAAGATGATTTTGTGCCCCTGGCGCTGCTCGAAAAGATTAAACGCGTGCTGCCACTCGCTGATGGGCAGCACATGAGAAATCAGCGGCCCCACTTGCACCTGTCCATTGGCCAGCAGAGCGACCGCCTTACGCCAGGCGCTGGGTACCGTGGCATTGCTGCCGCTAACTTTCAGCTCTTTATAACAGACCTGCTCCAGGTCCCAGGCGATGGGTTTGCCAAACAAGCCGACCTGGGCATAGCGCCCCTGCCGCCGGACGAGGTCAAGGCAGTGTTGGGCCGATGGAGCCGCGCCAGCGCACTCAAACACCACGTCTGCGCCCAAGCCGTTGGTCATCTCCCGAATAGTGGTTAAAGTATCAGTGGTCTGGACGTTGAAGGCAAAATCGGCTCCCATCTGCGCCGCTTTCTCCAGGCGGGCTTCGTCGGCGTTGGTCCCGAGGACAATCACCCTGGCCCCGGCGGCCTTGACCACTTGCATCATCAACAAACCGATGGCCCCCGGCCCAGAAATGACCGCCGTTTCGCCGGGTTCTACCCGGGTCAATTCCAGGGCGCGCACGCAGCAGGCCAGCGGCTCGGTCAAGGCTCCGGCCTGTTCATCCACGGAGTCGGGCAGGGGGTGAATGTTCTGTTGGGGTACTAACAAGTACCTGGTGAAAGCTCCGTTGGCCCGGCTGCCAATCGAGCGGCGGCTGGGGCAAAGATTGATAAATCCTTCCCGGCAAAACTGGCATTGGCCGCAGACGTAGAAGTAAGTTTCACTGGTCACCCGGTCGCCGGGGCGGCAGCTTTCCACGCCCTCGCCCACCTCGACCACAACCCCGGCCACCTCATGCCCCATAATCACCGGGGGCGTACTCTTAAATTCGTCGTGGTAGATGTGCAAATCGGTGCCGCAGATGCCGGCGGCTTTCACTTCAATCAAGACGTGCTGGGGGAGCACTTGCGGCTCCGGCGCGTCTATCAAGGCCACATTGCCTTCGCCGGGCGTAATTTTAGCGACGCCTTTCATGCATGACCTCCTTGAACCGGCTGCCGTCGGAACGGCCTCCGTAAAGATGAGCCGCTTCGGCCATGGCCAGAATATTTTGCGGTGGGACTTCCTGCTGAATGATATGGACGGAGCCGATCACGTACCCGCCATCAGCAGCCAGGTCCTCGACCCGCTTTTTGACTTCCTTACCTACCTCGGCTGGCGTGCCAAAGGGGAGAATCTGCTGCGTGTCAACCCCGCCCCAGAAACAGATTTTGTCGCCAAACTCCCGCTTCAGCCAGCCCGTATTCATCCCGGCCGCCGAAACCTGGACCGGGTTCAGGGCATCAGCCCCCATGTCAATGATGTCGGGCAAGGCCCAGGCGATAGAGCCGCAGCTATGAAAAATAATTTTAGCAGGACTGTTATCCTTGATGGCCTGCAAAATCCTGGCCTGCCTGGGTTTGATCAGTTTCCGGTAAGCCTCCGGGCTGATGAGGGGGCCGGTTTGAATGGCGATGTCGTCGCAGATTAAAACCAGGTCAATGTTGTCGCCCGCTGCGGGTAAGAGTTGGTCGAGCATCGCCAGATAAATTTCGGTGATGGTGTCGAGCATGGTTTCAAAGAAGGGGATATCCACCGCCGAATCAATCAGCCACTGCTCAAACCCCCGCGTGTTCTGGGAAATATGCACGACCGTATCGGGCAAGTCAAGGCAAATAGCGCAGTTGGTTTTTGCCCGTAAGCGGCGGGCAGTCTCCGCCAGTTTGGCGACAGGGACCAGGGCAGCCGGGTCGGGCCAGGGATATGAGCGCAAATCAGAGAGGGTTTCGGCTTGGGCCAGGACAGGGCGGCTGACAAAGTACAGGCCGGTCGCAGCCTGGGTCCACTCCGAACCCCACTCGTCCATCTGCACCGGGGCTGTTACTGTTTCCGCTAAAGGCCGGGAATAGGGGACATGCACCCGGCGCACGTCGGTCTCCAGAAAACAGGACACTTCTTCCGGCAACTGCGCCCGCTGGCTGCGATAATGGGCGATCTCGCCGGGTGTTTCCAGGCCAAGATAGCGTCTCAGCTTCTCATAAGCATGAATGTTGAGGCTGGTGGTCTTGATACCGCCGATATCGAAGGGAACAACATCCGGCGCTTGGTGGTTTAAGGCCGCCAGCACGCGCTCTCGCGGGGTCATGGTGGGCATGGTAATTTTTCTCAACTAAAGTTAGAGTCTGCAGAGGGGTAAGATACTGGCAACGGTCAGTACCAGATGATCCAATCGCTCCAGATGCATTTTTTAACCTCGGCCAGGATTCTATCACGCCGATTCCGGGCTGACAAGCCTCCAACATGTTAATAGAGAAGCGCGTGCCACCCGGACACCTGACACGCGCTTCACGCAGAGAATACTAACCGTCTTTGCCAGAGTTACTCGATTTTCGGGGTATCGGCGAGGAGTTTTTGCATGACCTCGTCGGCGGCCTGGAGGGCGGAGGGGACATCACCCCCTTCGATGGCGGTCGCGGTGGTAACCCACCTGATAGACCGCCTGGGTTGGAAGATGGAGCACGAGGATCAGGCAAAACCGCTGCGCCGCTTGACCTTACAGGTCCCGGCGCATGGACCGACCATTTTGGTTGTTGACGACAATGAGGGATTGGTCGAACTGCTGGGACGCTATCTGACCGGGCACGCCTGCCGGGTGACGGCCGCCGCCAGCGGCCAGGAGGGATTGAAATTAGCTCAGGACATGCTCCCCGACGCCATCATCCTGGATGTGATGATGCCGGAGATGGACGGCTGGGAGTTTCTCCAACGGCTACGCGCTCGCCCGGAGACGGCCCCGATTCCGGTGATTATTTGCTCCATCTTTAATGATCCTGAACTGGCGTACTCGCTGGGCGCTTCGCTTTATCTGCCCAAGCCGGTTAGCCGGGATAATATTTTGAAAGCTCTGCGCCAGCTTGGGGTCGTCTAAACAGAATCAGTCCTTTTACCCAAACTGTTATCTTTTTCGCTGCACCCCTCGATACGCCCTTCGCTTTGCTCAGGACTACTCGGGATGCGACGAAGATCATCCTGAGTGCCGAAGGCATATCGAAGGGTGATCTTTTGCAGTTAGACGACAACTTGAGTTATTTACGAAACCAGTAGGCGCGGACGGCCGTCTGCTCCAACTTCAGCCAGCACAGACCGTTCGTCATAGCGAGGCTGCAAGATTTCGACGACGGCGCTCAAACAACGCAAAACGTCGCTTGTTTTTAATCCACCAAGGTGGCGGATGACCACCTGGTTGCCGTGCTGGGCCAGGGCCTCCTCGGCCTGCCGGCGCGCCGTGATGAGTTCCTGCTGGGTCCGGCGCAGGAGCGAATTGGCAATCTCGGACGATTTGAGGGTGCGGCTCAGTTCAACCCGTTGATTGCGGACTTCTTCGAGGAGCTGGTCGGCGCGCTGCTGCATGTTTCGCGTCCAATACAGAGTAGTATACAGGGTATGGACGGTCAGCCGTGCTACCGCTACACTCAGGGTCAGTTCTACCCATAAGCCGGGCAGGGCATACATCCGGCTCTCGTTCCAGACCAGCCAGCCTGCCGCCAGTCCGACGCCAATCGCTGCGGTGAACTCGCTCCCTGCAATGAGCATCGCGCTAACAAAGATCAACGGCGCTCCCCAAAATGGCAGCCAGGAGCCGGCAAACAGGGCCATGGCGACCAGCAGCGCGACAGCAAGGCCCCAGACAAGCAGATGCCGGGCCAGGGCGGGGCGCAGGGCCACCAGCGTATACACACCCAATCCCAGGCTCAACAGCCCGGCCAAAAAAACGAAGACAACGAGCGAAAAGGGATTTTGAGGCAAAGCCAACCACATGGCCAACCCACTCGCCCCGATGAGCAACATGGCCAGACGGTTGGTTAGCTGGCCCCGCAGGTCTTCCAAATTTGTCAGATCAGGGGCAGGCCAGGCGACCCGGTTTCCGGTTAATCTTAACATCTCTGATCCTTTCAATTGTAACTTAACGATCACTATGTTTGCACTTCTTCAGACACCGGTTTCTAGGTCTAAGAGTGGGGTCTTTTCCACTGGAGAACGGACAGAGAAATTACATCAAACTATGTTTGTTTAATTTCTCATCTCCTACGAGAGCAGGTGACGAGCAAAAACATCTATCTCACTTAAACTCTTGCCCGGTAACGGTACCAGTACAACCGTATCGGCTCCGGCTTCTACCAGTCGGTGAACGGCCTGAACACATTCGGCGGGCCTCCCCACAATCGCCAGTTTATCGAGCCACTCATCAGGCATATCTTCTTCCAGGCGCTGCCTGCCTCCATTTTCCCTCAATTCCTGAACTTTGGGGAGAATGCCCAGCGGCGCAATCTGGGCGTCAATTTTACCGGCAGCGAGAGCCGACGCGACCAGGGGACGTAGCTGCCGACGGGCGGCGCCAGCATCGTCTACACAGGTAAAGGCAAAAACCGTGAGACGGTGGGGAACAGTCCGCCCCGCTTCTTGCTGGCCGGTCGTAATCTGTGCCCGCGCCCATGTGACATACTCCGGGGCGGCATATTCGGCCAGGATGGTGCCGTCGGCCACCCGTCCGGCCAGCGCCAGCGATTTGGCCCCCCTGACCCCCAGTGAGATGGGTGGTGGTTGCTGCGGAGGATGCACCAGTTTGGCCTTATCAAGCTGAACTTCCGTCCCATCAAACGTTACTTCATCGCCGGCGAGCAGCCGGCGCACGGTGACCACCACTTCCTCCAGGGCCTTGAGCTGGGAGGTGGGAAACGCGCCGATCTGCTTCATCCAACCGGCCACGCCGTGACCAAAACCCGGCAAAAACCGTTCGGGGTAAAGGCGGGCGAGCGTAGCGATTTCCATGGCGGCAAAAACCGGATTACGCACCACTGCCGGCATGATGCCCAACCCGACGGTGATGGAATCCGTGCAGGCCAGCGCCGCAACGGCGCTGGCGATACCGCTGGTATAGAAACAATCCTCGACCACCCACAGTTCACCAAAACCGGCCTCTTCGGCCCGGCGGGCGAAATCGGGCAGATGTTCAGGGGCATGCTCACGTCTGAACATCACCCCCAGGTTAAAATCTCGTCCTGTCTCCATTTTTTAAGTAGCCCTTTCATTTACAGTCTGGATAAGGAAGACCATTGTAGCCGATTCGGTCCAGAATTGACAAGTCTTTATGAATTACCACGCTGAGAACTTGCAAGATGTCCAAACGCACATCCGGCGGGCAGCCGGTCTCGTGCGGCCTGATCGCAGACAGCCTCTGGGAGGAGCTTTTCGGAGACGAATTGGTTGCCCCCGAATTCTCAAGAGGCAGCCGATGAACACTCAGGCAAAGACTGAGTACAAGCACGACCTGGCGCGTTTCCAGCAGACCGGCGAATACAACCTGCGCCACCTGACCCAGTATCTCCATTTTAAGGCAACCTCCAGCAGTCAGCACTCTCTAATTTGGCCAGCTCATTTGGCTTTACCTGCATTGACGCAGGTTGAACAGATATTGGGGGCCAGTTACAGTCAAGCCAGTCCCGGTCAATTCACGATGACCTCCGGTGGAACGCATTTTGGTGCGCTTGCAGCAACGTTCTCGGTGCGAGGAGTGGATATAGTAAGGACATACTTACTTAACTAAAGAAGAAAGGGGTTCATTCACCATGAGCAACAAGTTGACCCAGCGTTTTTACGAAATTGAGGCGGATATAACCGCTGTCCAGCAAATGATCGCCGACAAGACCACGGTCGAAGTTATTCAAGAGCGAATTATCCAGCTTAAAGCGAAACAATCCGATTTAACAAAAACCACGTTGCACTTGATCGCCCTATCCAAACTTAGAGATGAGGCCTGGAAAGCTTTGGCCTATGGGATGGATGCCTAAGTACAGCCGTAGAAAGGATCAAAAATGATGTTAAACCCACATTTATTATTAAAGTTGGCCCAGCTTCACCAACAAGATCGGCAGCGCGAGGCCGAAATTTGGCGGCTCACCAGGGAAGCGCGCCAGGGTCGAGCTAAGTTCTTGAGTCACCTTGCACATCGCTTGCTGGCGGCTGCCAGAGAGCAATTGAGGATTCAGACTCAGCGTAGTTCAGCGATCCCTGATATAGCAAACTCACATAGATAAATAGAAAGATGACTTGTAAGGTAAGGGAAAAATAATGAAACAATCAGTCAGCCATTATGACGTAATTATCGTAGGAGCGAGTGTGGGCGGTTGTACAGCGGCCATTCTGTTTGCTCGCCAGGGCCTCCGGGTGGCTTTACTGGAGCGCCAGCAAGACATCAATGCCTACAAAAAAGTCTGCACGCATTATCTTCAACCCAACGCAGTGCCGACCCTGCAACGGCTTGGCGTTGCCGATGACATCGAGGCGGCCGGAGGCATTCGCAATGGCGGTCAAGCCTGGACACGCTGGGGTTGGCTGGGGGCAGGAGCACGAAAGGATAACAACTCTTACGGCTACAGTATTCGCCGCGAGGTCTTAGACCCGATCCTGCGCCGTCATGCGGCCGCTACGCCGGGCGTTGATTTCAGGCCAGGAACGACTTTACGAGAGCTTGTTTACGTTAATAATCGCATCTCCGGCATCCGGGCTGAGGGGCCTGACCGGCAGCAGCTAGAACTGCGGGCGCAATTGGTGGTGGGCGCCGACGGCCGTAACTCGCGCACCGCCGAACTGGCCGGCCTACCAAGCCAGGTGAAAGCAAACAACCGCTTTATTTACTTTGCTTACTTCCGCAACCTGACCCTGGCTACCGGCCAGCGGAACCAGGTCTGGTATCTGGAGCCAGAGGTTGCCTATGCCTTGCCCAACGATGACGGCTTGACCTTGCTGGCCTGTGCTTTACCCAAATCAAAGCTGGCCGAGTTCAAGCAAGACGTGCCAGGAAATTTTATTCGGTTTTTTGACCGCTTACCCAACGGACCCAATCCCCGGGCCGCCGAGCAGGTTTCAGAGGTGCTTGGTATGCTGGACATGCCGCTCATCTCTCGCCGGCCCACGGCGCCCGGCCTGGCTCTGGTCGGGGATGCCACCGTAACGCCCGACCCGGTCTGGGGCCAGGGCATTGGCTGGGCCATTCAGGCGGCGGAGTGGCTGGTCGAGGCTGCGGCTGAAGCACTGGTAAAGGCACACCCGGAGAAATTAGACCAGGCCCTGGAACAGTATCGGCGGCAGCATGCTGCTGCCTTTGGCAGCCGTTTTGTCCGCGATGCCGATTTTGCCCAGGTTCGCCCCTTCAATCTCTTCGAGCGGCTTATGTATTCCGCTGCCGTGCGCGACCCGCGGCTGGGCCAATATACCGGCCCGCACACCACCCGCCTGGCCAATATCCGCCACTTTCCACCCTTCAAAGCGATCCTCCGTGCTTTGTGGGTCAATCTGACTCATCGGGAGCAGCCTTCCGGCTCACTACCCAGGCAGCGGCGGCGATTGCCAGCCAGCTAAACAAACTTATAAAAGTTACAGAGGTAAATGTAAAAATGAATGCAACATTTTGTAATGTCCTCAGTCTCAGGCTGACACGGTGTCCTCCAGAGGTTCGTCCAGTTCGAGCTGGTCCGCTATAACCGTGCCGAGGTAATTGGCCAGGTATTCCCCGGCCATCGAGTAAGGCAAGATCACCTCATTGGCCCCGGCATGCTTTAACTCGCGAACTTGCTCCGGTAAATCGGCGGTGGCAATAAGGGTAGCATTGGGCGCCAGGGCCCGGCAGGCTTTGACCAGGGCCAGGTTATTGATCCCTTTCAACAGCGCATCGGGAATGGTCGAGATAATGACCTCAGCCTCCTGCAAGTGAACATGTTCCAGCGTGTCGAGATGACTGATGTCGCCAAAAACGCTGGCGACCTGCCTGTCTTGCAGCTCTCGCAGCGCTTCGACATTGAAATCCACTACCAGAATTTTATCAAGTACCTGCGGGTACTGCTCTGATAGAGTTTCAACCAGAGATTGAGCGCCGCGATGGTAGCCCAGAATGACAATAGGATGGGCTTTGTGCTCGCCTGCCTCGGAGCGGGCTGCGCCCCGGCTGCGCCAGTGTAAGCGCTCCAGCAGATGCTCAAACTGATGGTAGATTTGGTAGTTATATTTAATCAGGTACGACGAAACGATGGAAGTGAAAGCCATCGTGTAGATCAAAATGGCGAAGGTCAATTCCTGGATATGCCCCAGCCCCAGGCCAATCGAAGCCACGACCAGGGAAAATTCGCTCAACTGGGCCAGGTTTAAGGAAGAGATAAAAGCGGTCCGCAGGCTGGCGCCGGTCTTCAAAGCCAGGGGCAGAATACTGGCAAAGCGGGAGAAGATAATAAACGCGCTCAGACCCAAACTAGCCAGGATCACCGAAGTTTCAGGGGCAATGATTTCCATTCCCAGGGAGACAAAAAACAAGGTCAGGAAGAAATCACGCAGGGGCAGGGTTTTTGCCGTGACGTGAATGCTGTAAGGAAAGGTCGAAATCGAAACCCCGGCAATCAAAGCCCCCATTTCTTTGGACAGGCCAATCAATCCAGCCGCCCCGGCGACCAGGGCCGCCCAGCCAATCGAGACAGACACGACCATCTCCGGCGATTTGGAGATCGACTCAAAGATATTCTTAAGCACATATTTGCTGACCAGAAAGCCAACCCCCACCAGCAGCACACTTTTGAGGATCGCCAGGCCGATGAGACTGAATTGGAAGTTGTTGAAATTGGGCTGAAGCGCCAGGATGACGATGGCCCACAGGTCTTGAATGATTAAAATACCGACCGACAGCTTGCCGTGCAGGGTATCAAGTTCAAATTTATCATTGAGCGACTTAATGACAATCGCCGTGCTGCTTAACGCGCACAGTAGCGCCACATACAACACATCTAAGCCGCCCTCGCCGCTGTTAAAACCGGAGACCGAGAAAACAACCAGCCCTAACAAAACACAGATAACAAACTGGCCTGCTCCGACCACAGCCAGCCGTCTGCCCGAGGTGATGAGGGAGTTCAAATCCAATTCAAGGCCGATGATGAAGAGGAGCAGGATCAGGCCGATTTCGGAGATGACTTCGATATTCTCCGGTTCGGTAATCAACTGCCGCCCGATTTCCGGCCCGACGATGACCCCGGCAATCAGGTAGCCCAGGATAATCGGCTGCTTTAGTTTGTGGGTGATGAGGCCAATAATGGTCGCCACCACCACGACAATACCAATATCTTCGATCAGCCCATGCATCTAATTTCCCCTTATGACGGCTCTATTTGTATTTTATTGCTGGTGCGCAATTGGCCCAACTCAAAATTTGCCGTATTATAAACAGATAACCGGTCAGCACAAACTCACAGGGAGAGGCTAATCCTGGAGAGGGAGTGGCAGCGCTTGCTTATCTGAAAGGGGGGTCAAATGAATTTTGCGAGTGCGCCTGCTGCTTTTGTCATTCCGCACTGGTCGCCGGATTTCCGGCAGACGCGGCACCACCTGGAAGCAGCACTAAACGGTATTTTTCAGCAGACAGACCCCAACTGGCGGATCGTGTTGATGGATGACGCTTCGCCGGACCCGGAAGCCAGGGCTTATTTGCAGCAGCTCGAATGCCAATATTCGAAGCTCGGTTAGCTGCTGAGCCGGGCCAGAGCCTCCTGGCAGCGGGTCACTTCGACCTCGTTTCCGGCGGCCTGGAAACCGGCCTGGGCCTCTTTGAAGCAGCCCAGCGCCGCTTCAATCTCGCCTTGGGCGGCGGCCAATTCTCCCCTAGCCCGACTGGCCAGCGCCAGCCAGGTGCGGCTGCCGTAGCGGGAGGCTGCTTTGTCCAGGTGGCCGGCAAAGGTTTCCGCACTGGTCAGGTCTCCCTGGGCAACGCGGATACTCACCGCCACCGGCAGCAGCAGTGACTCGCAGGTACCGCAGTGTCCATGGGCCTCACTGACAGTTAGCCCCAAGACCAGGGATTGGTCGGCGGCCGTCAAATCACCGGCTGCCAGCCGGTTGCGCGCCAGCGCCGCATAAATCCGGGTCTGGCAGTGTGAGCGCAGGTGCGCCCGTTCAGCCGCCAGCACACCCTCTTCCAAAATCGAGCGACTCTCCTCCAGCCGGCCCCGGACTGTCAGCAGATCTCCCAGCCGCTGGCTGGCTACCGCTTCACCAGAGGCCGCACCCAGTTGGCGATTCAGTTGAATTGATGCTCTGAGGGCCGCTTCTGCTTCTGACCAGCGGCCGACCTGATAATCAAGCGCCCCATTGACCGATTGGCACACGGCAATTGCCCGAGGAGCGCCCATCCGTTGCGCCTGCTGCAACATTTGATCCACCGTATGTTTGACCTCCGCGTAGGCCCTATCCCCATACAGGTGATACTCCCACAGACACAAATGAGCGTCAAAGGCAACGGAGAAATCAAGGTTAGCCCCGGTCAACGCGGAACGCTGGGCTTCAAAGCCCAGCCCCTCCTGCCACTTGCCCAGTGAATGAGCCGCCAAGGCCAGAACTTCATAGGCGCGAGCCAGCACATCAGGCGCATCCAGGCTTTTAGCAACCCTTAAACAACGTTGAGCTATGGCATAAGCCTGTTGATATTCATCCCGATGCCAGTGCCACAAGGCCACATAATACAACAAATCGGCATACTCAACCGACTCCTCGACCATTTCGCCTACTTCCGCTTGAACCGCTTCCAGGTAGGGCTGCGCAGCATTCATATCGCCGGTAGTAATCAGGGCGAAGGCGGCTTGCAGATACAGTTGTATTTTTTCTTTCGGGACGGGCTGCCAATTTTCGGTTGCCGCCAAAGCGAGCGCCTGGTCAACATAGGCTACGGCTTGGCGCGAATCGGCCAGAATATAAGAACACCAGGCCAATTGTGTCAGAATGTGCCAGCGTTGGTCTGGCTTAGCCAGAGCCGATTCATCCATCAGCTTCAGGGCCTGTTCAAAGTAGGCAGCGGCCATTTCAAGGGCATAAACAGCTATGGCTTTATGTCCCGCTTGGATCAGATAAGGCAAAGCCTGCCCCTGCTGATCGCTCAAGCTATAGTGAAACGCCAGCGATTCCACATGCAGCCGGAGACGGTCGGGCTGGGAACCATACAAAGTCTCAATGGCCTCTGCAACCCGCCTGTGCAGCCAAGTCCGCCGGACCTGGCTAAGCCCATCATACAGGGTATGGCGGATCAGGGAGTGACGAAAACGATAGCC
Source organism: Chloroflexota bacterium (assembly GCA_016860845.1). The sequence goes on along the minus strand of BOKF01000007.1, from coordinate 249,169 downwards.
CGCTTCCGTTTCCTCCAAAAGATGACCTCTGAGGGCGGCATCAAGAGCATCCAACAATTCGCCGTCAGGTAGATCGGTCACTACTCGTAATACCGGAAAGCGAAATTCTCGCCCAATGATGGCTGCTGCTGTGAGCACCACTTCAATATTCGAGCCAAAACGGTGCATGCGCTCCCGCAGCAATTCCTGAAGCTCAGCAGAGACGGATGGGGTAACGCCCGGTCTCATTCGCCATTGGCCTGCTTCTTGAATCAGATGATCGTCCTTAAGCATCGCCCGGGTGATCTCTTGCGTGCAAAAGGGGTTGCCCTCGGCCAGTTCGGCGATAGCCTTGATCAGAGCCGGGTCGGCTGCGCCTTCCAGGATATGGTTGATGATTTGAGCACCGTCTTGCTCCGCTAAAGGGGTGAGATGATACACCTGGCTTAACTGCTCGCGGTAAAGCGCATTGAGCAGGCGGTCGAAGGGGGAGGCAGGTCGCGTTGCCAGGTCGGTTCGATAGGTGGCCAGCAAGATGAGGGGGGTCGAGCGGGTCTGCCGGGCCAGAAAATGGAAAAGACTCAGGCTGGCTTCGTCGGCAGCATGCAGATCATCCAATAACAGAACTACCGGGGCCTGGGCAGTCAGGGTTGTCAGAAAAGTGGCGGTAGCCTTAAACAGGGCAGAATGTTCCTGTTGAGGATCACTTGATCCCAGCGGTTGGTAGTGGGTGATCGGGTGCTGTTCGGGTGGCCGGTGCTGCTCTCCCAGGTAACGCTCAAAGGCTTCGATGAAGGGTTGATAGGGCAGAGGCCCTTCCTCTTCATAGGCTGCGCCGATAAGGGTTGGCATACCAACCAGCGCGGCAAAGCGCAAAGCTTCATAGGCCAGCCTGGTTTTGCCCACGCCCGTTTCCCCAGCCAACAAGATGGTACAGCCCTGACCCTGCCGGGCCGCCTGCATCCTGCTTTGGAGGTTCGCCAATTCCGCCCTCCGTCCGGCCAGAGGGGTACTTCGTTCCATTTCAACGGCAATAGGCGCGGGAGGCAGCCAAACCGGTTTAGGCTTGGCTGCGGGCGGCGGCGACACCTGGCCGCTCATAATCTGCCGGTACAGGGCTTCGGTTTCGGGATGAGGCGACACGCTGTGGGACGCCAACGCCTCGAGACAGTCCTGGTATTGGCGCAGGGCTTCGTGGCGGCGGCCGGCCAGGGCATAAAGCTGCATCAACTCCCGGTGGATGGACTCATCAGCCGGGTGGGAAGCCAGCAGCAGTTTCAATAAATCAATGGCGGCAGGATAGTCGCCGCTTTCTCGATGCTGGGCCACCCGTTTCAAGGCAGCTTGACGGTCCAGATTAGGCGAGGAAGCAGGGAGGAAATTGGCATCTTTCTCCGCTGCCATTTTGTTTACCGGGAGCGAAGCCGAAGCGTTTCCTTTCTGCCGGGTTTTCAAGAACGGCTCTACGATGCGCTTTGCCCTAATCGCCTCGTAGAGCGTCGTTGTTTCCTCGTCAGGCGGCAAGCCCAGTTCCTTTTCCAACAGCGCCGTATACTCCTCGTACTGGCGCAGGGCTGCGGCCTTTTGGCCGGCCTCGCCATAGAGCTGCATCAGGTGACGTTGGGCCGGTTCGTGCAGCGGGTCGAGCGCCACCCAGCGCCGGCCATATGGAATAGCGGTCTCGTAGTTGCCCTGGCGGCTGTAGCCCCACACCAACCGTTCCAAGGCTCCGGCCAGTTTCTGGCGCAACTCCTCCATCTGAAAGAATTGCCACTCGTCAAACTCCGGCGCATCCGGCAGGGTAAAACCGGCCAAAAAATCACCGCGATAAAGCTCGACCGCTTCGGCCAGCAACGGCAGGGTTTCCGCACCCACTTTATCTGCGGAATTGTGATTTAAGGGGGTTTTGAGGTGCTGTCGAAACGCGGTTACATCCAGCCAGATGTCCGCTTCAGGCTGAGGTCCCACCTGTTCCCGGCTAATCTCCAGCCAACTATCCCCCAGCGTCTTCTTGAGCGACCACAGGGTGTGACGCAGATAAGACAGCGCCCGGCTCTGGTCAGCATCGGGCCAAAACAGGGTACTCAACGCATCCCGGTTGTGGCTCTGAGCGGTAACGCTTAAATAAGCCAGCAGGGCCACGCCTTTGTGCGACTCAATCTCAAGCGACACGTCATCAAGCTCAATCCGGGGTGGGCCAAGGAAAAACAACTTCAACTTTGCCATCGAGGCTACCTCAGCGGCCGATTATAACACAAATCAATGAATTTACCTCAATAGACGTTTGTTTAAACGCCTTCTTACACGACCGATAGACGAGGCTGGGATAAACTGAGGTCAGATCAATCAATTAAATATTTTATCAACGAAAGGAGCAACAAAATACCTAAAGGATGTGATTGAACGAGATGGGCCGGGAACGGCTAACCTGAGTAGAAAGATTTGCCGGCCATTTCACGGACCGACACAGTGTTCTCAAAGAAATGGGGAAACCCAATACCTGGGTACAAAATCATACCATTAATGTAAGGAGATTCCAATGAAACGCAAAGTATTTGTAGGGATGGGGCTGGTTATGATCCTGATTGGCCTCATTGTAACGGTGGTCAGTGCCAACAACCAAAACGAACTGGCAAAAGTACGGAAGGCGACGGCCAAATTCCAGCGCGTCGAGGTGGCTCGGCAAGCGGGATATGACCTGCGCGAGGGCCTGGATCAGTGCTTCGAGAAACCCGGCGTCGGAGCGATGGGCTTTCATTATATTAACACGGATATACTCGACCTGAAGCTGGACGCATTGCAGCCGGAGGCCATGGTATACGCCCCCGGGCCGAAGGGACAACTCAAGCTGGGGGCGGTTGAATACATCGTGCCGGCGGATAAGTGGGATGCAGCGGGTAATACCATGCCGCCATCCGTGCTTGGCCGCCATCTCCACCTGAACAAAGACCTGGGGGTGTATGTACTTCATATCTGGCTCTGGAAGCACAACCCGGCCGGGATGTTCGAGGATTGGAATCCTACGGTTTCCTGTCCACGAGCAGGGACGCCACGATAACCAGCCACGGGCGAAAATAAGAAAATATTTAAGTAAAAGGAGATCATAAATAATGCCGCTTTATATGGATATTCACAAAGGACTTGATGGCCTGACTACCGAAGCTGTCAGCGGAGCCCACGCTAAAGACTTGGAGGTTCAACAAAAACACGGCGTGAAATACCTGAAATACTGGTTCAACGAAGCCGATGGGACTGTCTTTTGCCTGTGCGAGGCCCCTAGCAAGGAAGCCGCCGAAGCCGTCCACCGCGAAGCGCACGGCCTCGTCGCCGACGAAATCATCGAGATCAAAGAGGGCGAGTAAGATTGCAGCAGGCCCCTGCCAGTACCGGCTAGCAGGGGCCTCCTTGCCCATTGGATCAACACTCACATTGGAGCGCCCCACATCTCGGAGCCGCCGTTTCTGATCCTGTTTGGTGCTGCGCCCGCCCTGGTACAAACCGAGGTTTGTTACTCCAATTTACAAAGAGGACCGTCAATGTTCTGGACCATCTTAAACAATGCTTTCATTCTTTTTTCGCTGTGCCTGATCCAGGTGTCCATCGGCACGCTCCGGACAATTATGATTACGCGGGGCAAGAGAATCTGGGCAGCCCTGCTGGGTTTTATCGAAGTGAGCCTGTGGGTAATTGGCGTCAGCCAGATCATCGGTCATCTGGATACCGTCTGGAATGTGATCGGTTACAGCGGCGGCTATGTCGCCGGCACGATGCTGGGCATGTGGTTGGAGAGCCGCCTGGCCCTGGGCTACGTCAATGTAGATATTGTTTCACCCACCAGGGGGCCGGAGATTGCCCAGAAAGTGCGCCAGGCCGGCTTTGGGGCCACCCAGTTGCCTGCCCAGGGAAGGTCCGGCCCGGTGCAGTTGGTCGGGGTGGTGGTCTCGCGCAAGCAGGTGGCTGAACTGCTCCGTTTGGTCAACGAGGTAGATGGAGCTTCCTTTGTCACCGTCAAGGAAGCACGGCAGGTCATGCACGGCCATCAACCGACGCTGAAATGACAACTTAGGCAGTTCCAAGATTTAAATCATCCAATTGTTCTCACCGGCTTGATGCGTGATACGTGATGCGTAAGAAATCTTGCCTGGATACCATCACGCATCACGCATTACGTATCACGGACTTTGGATAATTATTTTCTTGGAGTTGCCATTATTAACAGAAGTTACACGGTCATGTCATTTCGAGCGACGATAGGAGCGAGAAATCCTTCAAAACTGCTCTTGCAAGACGGGGGCATTAGGGATTTCTCCCTCCGCTCCACTCCGGTCGAAATGACATGCTCAGGCTCACCACGTAATTCCTGCCATTAAGCGCTAAAGCGGCGGCGCGTGGATATTACCCTCAGCCCCTTTGCGATTAAGTTAGCCACGGAAAAGGCAGAAGTAAAGGCTTAAGTTTTTCCCGGTATTTTGAGAAGCTGATTTATGACGATTATATACCCCTACAATCAGTCGAATCATAGTTTGGCTGCGGTGAAATACTAGGAAAAGATATCATTCCAGTTTTTAACAAGGGCGCAAACTCGCTCAACTCAGCGCGATCACGATCGCTTGTTCGGTGGTCATATGCCCGCCTTTCGCCCATTCCAGTTCAAAGGCCACATCCCCGAGCCGGGCGCGTAGCCTGGTCATCGCAGCTACTTGATCCCTCTGCTCTATTTGCTCGAGTGGCGCTCCAATGCGAACCCGTAAGGTTTCGGCTGCTGCCAGGAGTTGAACCGCCCGTTCGTAGCGTTCTTCACTTTCATTGGTTTGGGCGAGCAGTTCAAAAGAGCTTTTAATAGACAGGTGTCTCTATCGCCCCCAAGGCCCTGAGAGCTGCCTTCTGCGCTTTCGTCAACCCGGTCGCGCTGGTGATGTTCATCCGCTCGTAGGGCCGCTCGGGCTGGAGGGTTTTGAGACATTCACCGGTCTGGACATCCCAGATTTTGATGGTTGCATCCGCACTGCCACTGGCCAGGAGGCGGCCATCGGGACTGAAAGCGACTGACCAAACCCAGTTGGAGTGGCCTGATAACGTCTTGAGGCTTTGGCCGGTGTCCCGAAGGTCCCACAAGCGCACTGTCTGATCCAAACTACCACTGGCCAGGAGGCGGCCATCGGGACTGAAGGCCACTGACGAAACCGGGTGGGTGTGGCCCGCCAACGTTTTGAGGCTTTGGCCGGTGTCCCGAAGGTCCCACAAGCGCACTGTCTGGTCTTCACTGCCGCTGGCCAGGAGGTGGCCATCGGAACTGAAGACCACTGACCAAACCTGGTGGGTGTGACCTGCTAACGTCTTGAGGTTGTGGCCGCTGTTAACCTCCCACAAGCGCACCGTCTGGTCTTGGCTGCCACTAGCCAGAAGGCGGCCATCGGGACTGAAGGCGACTGACCTGACCGGGTGGGTGTGGCCGGCTAACGTCTTGAGGCTTTGGCCAGTGTGCCGAAGGTCCCACAAGCCCACCGTCTTGTCATTACTGCCACTGGCCAGAAGACGGCCATCGGGACTGAAGGCGACTGACCAAACCGGGTTGGTGTGGCCCGCCAACATCTCTAGGCTTTGGCCGGTGTTCCGAAGGTCCCACAAGCCCACTGTATGATCAAAACAGCCACCGGCCAGCAGGCGGCCATCGGGGCTGAAGGCCACTGACGAAACCCAGTCGGTGTGGCCTGATAACGTCTTGAGGCTTTGGCCGGTGTTCACATCCCACAAACCCACCGTGTGATCAAAACAGCCACCGGCCAGAAAGCGGCCATCGGGACTGAAGGCGACTGACCAAACCCAGTTGGTGTAGCCTGATAACGCCTTGAGGTTTTGGCCAGTGGGGACCTCCCACAAGCGCACCGTCTGGTCATTACTGCTACTGGCCAGAAGGTGGCCATCGGGACTGAAGGCGACTGACGAAACCCAGTGGGTGTGGCCCGCCAACGTCTTGAGGCTTTGGCCGGTGCTAACCTCCCACAAGCGCACCGTCTGGTCTTCACTGCCGCTGGCCAAAAGGCGACCATCGGGACTGAAGGCCACTGACGAAATCTGATTGATGTGGCCTGACAACGTCTTGAGGCTTTGGCCGGTGTTAACCTCCCACAAGCGCACCGTCTGGTCATTACTACCACTGGCCAGGAGGTAGCCATCGGGACTGAAGGCCACCGACCTAACCGGGTGGGCGTGGCCCACCAACGTTTTGAGGCTTTGGCCGGTGTTAACCTCCCACAAGCGCACCGTGTGATCATAACTGCCACTAGCCAGCAGGCGGCCATCGGGACCGAAGGCCACTGACCTAACCTGGTGGGTGTGGCCGGCCAACGTCTTGAGGCTTTGGCCGGTGGAGACCTCCCACAAGCGCACCGTCCCATCTGTACTGCCACTGGCCAGAAGGCGGCCATCGGGACTAAAGGCCACCGACCAAACCTGGTGGGTATGGCCGGCCAACGTCTTGAGGGTATGGCCGGTGTTAACCTCCCACAAGCGCACCGTCCCATCCGGACTGCCACTGGCCAGAAGGCGGCCATCGGGACTGAAGGCCACTGACCAGACAGCCCCAAGGTGACCCTCACACGTCAGAAGCGGTTGGCCATCTGTGACCCGCCACAAGCGAACCTGCCCTTCAGCCGTACCCGCGGCCAAGACCTTGCCATCCGGGCTAAAGGCCACTGAGAAAGTCGGCCCAAAGGTATCCGTAAACACAGCTCCGGCCAGATGGGCGCCGGCGAAATTGAGGTCAGGCACATGCAGACCGCCCAGGTAAGCTTGCCTGATCGTTAACCCGGAAAAATCATAGCCTCGAAGCTTAATCTGCAGATGCAGCAGCAAATTAAGAACATTCCCCCCGGCATACCCCGGCTGTCGCAACCCTGCCTGACGCAGCGCCTCCAATATGGCCTTGAACCGCACCTCCAGCTCTGCCTGCCCCAAGGCAGCCAGCAGCCGCTCCGCCACCGGCTTGAGGATCAGCCGGCTTTGGCTGGCCCGGACATACTCTTTGGCCTGGGCTTTGATCAGAGCGTGGCTCTGAAAAACTGAAAGATCGCCGCTGATGATCTCACGGTAAACCTGATCAATCAACCGGTCGGTGGTGTATTCCATGATCACATTTTGCAAGGTAAAGCCAGCCGCCGACTGTTCCAATAACGACCGCCGCTGCAGCGAGCGCAGCGCCTCCAAAAAAATACCCCCTGCTTCTGACTTGACCAGATCATCTCTTAAAAGCTGAGGGGAAACTGCCTCCCGCTCAATCGCCAGCCAGACCATAATATCTCGCTCCAGGGCAGTTAAGCGAGCAAACTGTTGATCCAAGATATCCCGAATATCGTCAAAGATGACCGCCTCTTCCCGCAGAAAGGCCTCAATATCGCCGGCAAAGAGTTCTTGGATGGTTTGGGCGATTAACTTCAAAGCCAGCGGATGGCCGGAATAGTGCTCGATTAGCCCTTCCAAGACGTGGGCCGGGCCGGACAGTCCTTGTCCCTCTAAAATGGCCAGGCCGGCCGGCTCGGCCAGACCGGCCAACTGGTGAAAACGAATCAAAGGATTATCATTGGCTAAGCGAGCCAGGCCCTGCGGTCTCTCCCGGCTGGTCAACAGCAGGCAGCTTTGATGCTCGCCGTCGCCAAAACGCTGGATCAGTTGGCCATAGACCTCATAGCCGGGGCGATACTGGCCGGCCCGACTACCCTGCTGCATTATGGTTTCGACATTGTCGAGGATCAATAAACAGCGCTGCCGGCGCAAGGTGTCGAATAATAGCTCAAGTTGCTCGGCCAGATGATCGGGCCAGCGATTGAGTTGCTGCTGCGAGAGGGCGTGGAACCAACCCCGCAGCATGCTGGTCAAAGGCGGCGCATTGATGAGTGACCTCCAGATCACATAGTCGAAGTGTACACTGACCTGCCGGGCGACCTTCGTGGCCAGGACGGTTTTGCCGATCCCGCCCATCCCGACAAGGGCCACCAGGCGACAGCGGTCGGCCACAAGCCAGCGTTCCAGGGTCTCCTGTTCCCTCTCCCGGCCATAGAAGCTGCCCAGGTCGGGGGTCTCGCCCCAATCTACAACCGCAGCCTGGCCGGAGAAGATATCTTGCAGCTCAGCCCGGCTAAATTGATACCCGGCCTGAGCCGTCCACTGCTGAGCCGTGAGAAGATCGAGTTGGCCGGCAAAGAGGCGGATCAGGTAGCGCATGTAGGATCGGGTTGGTTTCCAGTGCCGTCCTTTATACACCGAGCCATGTTCCCAACGCGAGACCAGGGAGCCATCAATAACCCGGTGATCTTCAGCGGGGCCGGCCTGGGCCAGTTGATCCAGCGCGTCAACGAACTCTTTCTGGCTCAATTGGGCCTGGTGACGGAGTGTTTTGAGCTGCTCTCCAAATTTTTTGAGATCCATTGTAACGCTATCCCTTAAACAGCAATGACCGGACGGGTTGGCTTGTACAGTTGTGCAAGGGGATGTACAGGGACAATCGAAGCAAAATCTGGTATCCTGATTTTACCAGATAACATTCACAATAAAAGATGATTGAGTCACGTAAAGGCAATAAGGCAACTCCAAGAAAGTAATTATCCAAAGTCCGTGATACGTAATGCGTGATGCGTGATGGTTTCCAGGCAAGATTTCTTACGCATCACGTATCACGCATCAAGCCAGTGAGAATAATTGGATGATTTAAATCTTGGAACTGCCTAAGCCTATCGTTGCCCAACTTCTGAGCCTTGCGCTGGCCGCTGCTGCTCAAAGATATTATGGCCCTACGATGCCATGACCTCATCCAAAATCAACTCCTGTTCCAGGCCATGACCGGCCTGGGCCTAACCGAGTTCGATGAGTTGGTCAAAACTATCTTGCCAGGTTATACGGCCGCGGAGAAGAAGCGGCTCAACCGGCCTGATCGGCAACGCGCCGTTGGGGGTGGACCTGACTTTGAATTAGAAGCTCGAGACCAAATCCTGCTGACTATCGTCTGGTTGCGCCAATATCCGACCCTTGAGGCCTTAGGCGATCTGTTTGGGGTCAGCGATACCACGGCCGGCCGTTATATCCGCCGGATCGTGCCGCTCCTGGAGACGGCGGGGCGGGATACGATGCGCATGCCAGACCCCGGTCGTAAGCGACGACGGCATCTCTCCGACCTGCTGCAAGAGACGCCCGAGTTGGCGCTGATCAGCAGCGCTTTCGGGCAACCGGCGTAGCGTCCTCAACGATCCTCTCTCTTATTATGAATGTTATCCGGCAATTATACAGGCGTCTAGCTTCAGGTACAAAGATTTAGGCATGGTTCAAATTAGATTGACCCTTGTAAAAATATAAACACTTAATATTAAGAATAAGGAGATCATTTCAATGTCAACCGAAAGCAACAAGGCCGTTGTCCAGCGTTTCCGTGAGGCCCTCGACGCGGGCGATCTCGAGGGGGCGATGGCGGTTTTTGCTCCAAATGCTATCGTGCATATGTCAAGCGCCCCAGAGCCGCTCAGCATGGAGGGCTTCAAACAACTGGGTCAGCTACTCCTGAGCGCGTTCACGGGTGGCACGTCAACCGTCGAAGATATGATGATGGACGGAGACAAGGTCGTTAGCCGGCTCACCTTTCGAGGCGCCCATACGGGTGACCTGATGGGTATCCCCCCGACGGGCAAGTCTGTGGCGATATCAGAAATCATTATTGATCGGTTGGCTGATGGAAAAATTGTCGAATCGTGGCGCTTATTTGACCAGATGGCGATGATGCAACAACTGGGCGTGATTCCCGCGCCGGGCCAAAGCTGAAGTTAGGTATCACGAGTAAATTAATTGGAATGGAGCGCAAAATGAGCAATGTAGAAACGGTACAGGCCATCTACGAGGCTTTCGCCCGTGGCGATGTAGCCACCATCCTCGACAAGTTAGACGATGCCGTCGAGTGGGAGACAACGGCGCCGGTGTCCGATGTGCCGTGGCTTCAAGCACGGCGCGGCAAGGCGAATGTGGTGGGGTTTTTCGAGTCCATGGCCCCCCTAAAAATCACTCGTTTTGAACCACATACAATCTTCGACGGCGGTGACAAGCTCTTCGTGCTCATCACTTTTGAGGCTACGGCCCACGGCAAGTCCTACTCGTTCCCCCACAATGGTCACCTCTGGCAGTTCAACCCGGCCGGCAAGGTCGTCAAATATGACCACGTTACGGATACGGCTCAGATGACCAGGATGGCTATGGGGGAGTGATGATTCCGGGGAAAACAAGTGTCGTTTCCAGGGCCTACGGGCGTCCTCGGACGTCCCAATCACAAACAAATCGGAATTCATTATAAAAATAAGGAGAATAACCGATGTCAACTGAACAAAATAAAGCGTTAGTCCGTCAACTGGTGGAGGAAGCGATAAATCAGGGAAACATGAGTGTGGTTGACGAGTTTCTTATCCCTGACTTCGTTGAACATGAGGAACTTCCACCCGGCATACCGCCTGGTCGTGAGGCCCCCAAAGTATTGTTCACCATGTTGCGCAGCGCCTTCCCGGACTTCAAAGCCACAATTGAGCACCTTATCGCCGAAGGTGACGAGGTCGTATTGCACATGACCTGGACTGGCACCCATGAGGGTGAGTTTATGGGCATTCCACCAACCGGCAAGCGCATATCAATAAACGTGATTGATATTCTCGGCATTGCTGAGGGCAAGTTTGTGGAACATTGGGGGGTCATGGATAGTATGGCCATGATGCAGCAGCTTGGCGTCGTCCCGGCACCGGGCCAGGCCGGGTAGATTGACCCTTTTTAGGCTATGAAAGCGAGGTGATGCTGATGATTGCCTGCGCATCTTAAGGTGCGCAGAAAAGATACTCTTGTTGAGATCTTCCAGTCACAAACAAAGCAGAATTCATCATAAAAATAAGGAGAATAACAAATGCCAAGAATAGTTGCTACCCATGAAGTCGAGGATGTGAAGCACTGGGCGTCCAAGGGCGATGAGCGTGTCAAGTTTATTGGGCCATTTGCTACTGAAATCGTCTCGTATGTTGCTGCGGATGGAAGTAATAAGGTCGCCGTGTCGGCCAACCTTCACGATATGGAGGGTCTGATGGCCTGGATGCAAACACCAGAGGCGGCGGCAGCGATGGGGTCGCACGGTGTCATACAGCCGGTCGTCTTCCATGTTGAGGCTGCCTAGTAGTCGTAGAAAAGAAATCAAGGTCTGACCCCAGCCCGCTGTCCGCAGATGGCGGGCTATTTATGCCCATTAGGCAACTCAAATCAAAAAAAGGGGAATTTAACGATGCTATTTCTAACATATTGGGAGTTAAATGAGGACATGTCTGTTGAAGAACGGCAACAGATCGCCGGAAAGCTGACCTCATCGGGACTGTTTCCGCCCAAAGGGGTTAACATCATTCGTTGGGATTCCACACCCGATGGGTGGGGCATCATTGTCGCAGAGACAGAAAGCGCGGCTGATATTTTCGATGCTGTAAATCTATGGCGAGTGGCCGGAGCCGGATTCTTCAAATTTACCAGGACAGCGCCTGCTGAACCTGTTCAAGAGGTGCTGCCTCGAGTAGACGGACTATTGAAAGCCTTAGGTTCGGTGTAGGACCGAGATGCTGTAACCCGTGAGTAGAAAGGAAAGGATGAAGTGGCCATCAAGGTGATCGTCGAACTACAGGCCAAACCAGGCCAGCGGGCTGAGCTCAAGAGTCTGATCGAGAGCATTGTGGCGAAACATGGACCGGGCCAACACGGTTTCCTGGGCAGCACGCGCTACGAGGTGCTCGATAACCCCGACATCCTGGTTGAGATTGCCGATTGGGAGTCGGTCGAGGCGCGGGCGGCGCATATGCAGGAGGCTATGGCCAGCGGCGTCTATGCGCCGCTAGGGGAGTTGTTAGCCGCGCCATTCAGGGCTACCGTCATCAGGCAATTGCCCTGATGAGCGGCCGGTGTCACCGTCAGCAACCCGCCTCAGCCCGAAGCGCCCCCACCGTTTTGAACATCGAAGGCCGCGCCGCTTGTGCCATAATACGTACACACATCAAGTGAGAGGAGACATGATGAACTTTCCACACCAACCGGAACAACTAACAGCCGAGTGGCTAACGGATACATTGCGTCAGGCAGGGGTCTTGAACGAGGCACGGGTTGAGTCATTTGAAGTCAAGCCATTATCAGAAACGGCAGGTATCCTAGGTCAGAATACCATCATTCGGTTAGCTTACGATACAATCCAAGACACTGCGCCTCAGTCGCTTTTTGCAAAGTTTGCACTTTCTGATGCAGAACAACGTGCGTATTGGCGAACCTCCTATGTACAGGAGGTTCTATATTCCAGAGATACCATGCGACCCTGAGCTTGTCCGAGCAATCAGGGAACTTAGTCCACAGCTTGCTAATACCATGAACCACCAACGAAAAAGCCCCTATACCCTGATACACCATGACTATCACCTGGGTAACCTCATCTTTATCGAGACGAACGAGCGCACGAAAGTGATGGTTCTTGACTGGCAAGATATGTCGGTTGGACGCGGGCCAACGGATGTCGCCTTTTTTCTGGGTTCGAGTATGTCAATAGAAGGTCGCCGCAGCCATGAGCAGGCGCTACTCAAGCTGTATCATGATACCTTGTGTAAAAATGGTGTGGCGAATTATACCTTCGATCAATGTTGGGATGATTATCGGATGGCGATGTTTGAGATGTTGTGGCGAGAGGTTCTATTATTTGGACTTCGCATCTTGCAAGGAGCAGCCTACACTGAGCATCGGGATGTATTTGGATCACGAGTCTATGCGGCTGTGGTGGATTTGAATTCGAGAGAGACACTCACCCGGCTGGGGTCATGATCCTATAGTACTCCCCGAGCCGCCCCGCCCAATAGCTGCGTGCAGGCGACGCCTGCGGCCCTGACCTGGGTGCGAGTTTACGCGCTCGTCAGCGTCCCGTCGCTTGTTGCCATCCTAACGGCCCGTGTGATGTAGATCGTTAGGTGAATTGATGGGTGACCCTGAAAAATCCAAACGAGTGACACAACATGCAAAAGATCATCATCGCCGACCAGTAGAAGGCATACGGCGGCTCATTTGGACAAAATCAGCCTTGACTTTATAGAATAAATGTTCTAAAATATAACACCCGCCCATCTTGGGTGGGTGTTATATTTGGCTTCAACAACAATCAATTACTATTAAGGGGGTTTCTATGAGCCAAATGAAGGACAAGGGCTTCACGGACGAGGAACGAGCCGCGATGAAGGAGCGCGCCCGAGAGCTGAAGGCGGAAGCGCGCGCGAATAAGGACAAGGCGGCCGGGGAAAGGGATGTGCTGGCGAAGATTGCCGAGATGCCGGAACCGGATCGCTCCATGGCCGAGCGGCTCCATGCGATCATCAAGGCCAGCGCGCCAGCCCTCTCGCCGAAAATCTGGTATGGGATGCCCGCGTATGCCAGGGACGGCAAGGTCGTCTGCTTCTTCCAAAGCGCGCAGAAGTTCAACGCGAGGTACGCGACGTTCGGCTTCAGCGACACGGCGAACCTCGACGAAGGCGCCATGTGGCCGACCTCCTTCGCGCTGAAGGAGTTGACCGCCGCCGAAGAGGCAAAGATCAGCACGCTCGTGAAGAAAGCGGTGAGCTGAGGACTGAGCGCGCCACTAGCCCTCACCCTAGGCGTGATCGTCGGTCGGGACGAGTCGTTCCCGCGTAACGAGAAAGAGTGGATCTTAACCGGGCTATTTACCAGACCCCGGAGGAGGCGTTGGGCATCCTTCGGGATCTTTTTTTATAACAACCTTTATAAAAATTCTAACGCTAATCTAACAGTAACCGTGTATACTGCCTCAGTAAGTAAGGAAGATAGCGTGTAGTACGTCTAGAACACAAGTTAGTCGAAAAATCACGCGACACCTAGATGAGGAGATCATACATGTTTAGCTCTTTTGACGATTCGGTCATCCGAACGGATGGAGAAGAAAACTTCCCCACCGAGCTGCCCATTTTGCCTTTGCGCGGCACAGTCGCATATCCTTTCATCATTATGCCGTTGAGTATTGGCGTTCCCCGCTCGGTCAGCCTGATTCGAGCGGCGATCAAAGACAACAGCTTAATCGGCATGGTTGTCTCCAAAGAACCGGAAATTGAAGAACCCGGCCCCGAACAACTGCACGAAGTCGGCGTTGTCGGCCGAATTCATCGGGTGGTGCGCGGCGAGAACGACTCCCTGCAGGTGATTATCCAGGGCCTCGAGCGTTTCAAAATTGAAAGCTGGAGCCAAACCGAACCCTACCTGGTGGCCAAAATCAGCATGGCCCCCGACGTCGTTGAGGAAGATAAGGGCGCCGAAATCGAGGCGCTCAAACGGCGCATCCTGGAACTCTCCCGCGCCATCGTCGAACACCTGCCGCAAGTTCCCAACGAGGTCAGCCAGTTTCTCGATCAGATTGACAACCCGCGCACCATCGTTTACACCATTGCCTCCAATATGCGCATGGAATTGGAAGACCGGCTGGCGTTGCTGCTGGAAGACACCCTGCGGGAGAAGATGGCCCACCTGGTACGGCTGATGACCCACGAGCTGGAGGTGCTGGAAATCGGCCAGCAGATTCGCTCGGAAACGCAGGAAGAACTGGATAAAACCCAGCGCGAGTATTATCTGCGCCAACAACTCAAAGCCATCCAGAAGGAACTAGGTGAAGGCGACGACGAAGCAGCCACCGCCGAATACCGCGAAAAGATCGAAGCGGCCGGTATGCCCGAAGAAGCCAAAAAGGAAGCGCTGCGCGAGGTGAGCCGCTTGGAGAAGCTGCAGCCGCAGTCCGCCGAGTATGGCGTCATTCAGACCTATCTCGATTGGATGGTCAGTCTGCCCTGGAGCAAGCTGAGCGAGGATAACCTCGACATCAGACACGCCCGCCAGGTGCTCGATACCGACCACTACGACATCAAAGATGTCAAAGAACGCATCCTGGAATACCTGGCCGTGCGCAAGCTGCGCCTGGAACGCCAGCTCGATGATGAGGCGGTTGAAAGCGGCCGCGAGCAGGACCGGGCCGGCGGGTCTATCCTGTTGTTTGTGGGACCGCCCGGCGTGGGCAAAACCAGCCTGGGCCGCAGCATCGCCCGCGCCCTGGGCCGCGAGTTTACCCGCATGAGCCTGGGCGGCGTGCGCGACGAGGCCGAAATTCGCGGCCACCGTCGCACCTACATCGGCGCGCTGCCGGGCCGGGTGATTCAATCGCTCAAGCGCGTTGGCACCCGCAACCCGGTCTTTATGCTCGACGAGGTGGACAAAATTGGTTCCGACTGGCGGGGCGACCCCAGCAGCGCACTGCTGGAAGTGTTGGACCCGCAGCAGAACTTCGCCTTCCGTGACCACTACCTGGATGTTGACTTTGACCTGAGCCAGGTCATGTTCATCGCTACGGCTAATACGCTGGATACCATCCCCGCGCCGCTGCGCGACCGGATGGAGATTATTCAGCTTGACGGCTATACCGAGTACGAGAAGCTGGAAATCGCCAAAGGCTACCTGGTCCCGCGCCAGATTAAGGCCAACGGCCTGCGCGAAGATGAAATTCAGTTTGAGGATCAGGCGCTGCGGCAGATCATCCGCGACTACACCCGCGAGTCCGGGGTGCGTAACCTGGAGCGCGAGATTGGCCGGGTGGCCCGTAAAGTCGCAACCAGAATAGCGGCCGGTGAGTTGGCTGTCTCTGATGATGAAGGCGCGGCCCAGGCGATCACGATTAGCCCCGCCCAGGTGAAGGAATATCTGGGCAAGCCCAAGTTCCACTTTGAGGCGGCCCTGCGCACCGAAAAAGCCGGGGTAGCGACGGGCCTGGCGGTGACGGCTGTCGGCGGCGATGTCCTCTTTATTGAGGCCGCCCGGATGCCCGGCAAAGACCGCCTGACCTTGACCGGCCAGTTGGGCGATGTGATGAAAGAGAGCGCCCAAATCGCGCTCAGCTACGTCCGCGCCCATGCCAAGGAGTTCGGCATTGACTCGGCGACCTTCAACGACGCCGACATCCACCTGCATGTCCCGGCCGGGGCTGTGCCCAAGGATGGCCCCTCCGCTGGGGTGACGATGGTCACAGCGCTGGTGTCGCTGCTGACGGGCCGGCCGGTGCGGGCCGAAGTCGGTATGACCGGCGAGATCAGCCTGCAAGGGCAAGTGCTGCCGATCGGCGGCCTCAAGCAGAAGATTCTGGCTGCGCACCGGGCTGGCTTGACCACGGTCATCTTCCCCCAGCGAAATGAGGCCGACCTGGACGACGTGCCGGAAGATGTGCGCAATGAGATGACCTTCTACATGGCCGAAACCATTGAGGAGGTCCTGACTCACGCCCTCAGTTCAGCTATCCCTTTCGGTGATGCTTTGCCGGGGGTCACTGAACCGAGGCCGGTGGAAGTTGTTTTGAATTAAATTGACGGAGTAGGACAAGCTTTAGCTTGTCCCAACTCATAAGGGCCGCTCTAGCCGAGCGGCCCTTTGTTTTTCTTGGTACTGCTCACAGATAGCATCCTGAGTAGGCTGTAGCGGAGCGAAAGCCGTATCGAAGGATGCGGGTTGGATAAGACCTCGTCGCATCCTTCGATACGCGCTCCACTCGCCCTTCGACAAGCTCAGGACGAGTTCCGCGCTGCTCGGGATGCTTACGCTACTTGCCTGAGCAGTTAAGGCAGCGGTTTCACATACTCCACCACCGCCGCCGCAAATAACTCCGGCTGCTCGTCGAAGGGAAGGTGGCCGGACTGCGGGATGATAACCAGTTTGGCGTGCGGCGCGTAGCGGGCCAGCAGTTCAGCCTGCCGGGGCGGGACCACCCGATCCTGGTCGCCGGTAATGACCAGGGTGGGCGTCTGCAGGCGGGACAGATGCGGGCGCAGGTCGGCTTGGCGGACCAGTTTGAAATTGCCATAGAGCGTGGCCAGCGGGCAGCGGGCGAAATCGGCCTGGGCCTGTTTGAAGCTGTCGGTCAGAAGCATGCTGGGTCGGGCGTACCAATTCAGGCCAACGGGCGCGGCCAGCCAGGGATAGGCATTGTAGAATTGGAGCAGCCGTTCGGCCAGCGGCTGGTGGACAAGTTTTTCCAGGTTCAGCCACGGGTCCAAATAGGCCAGGAAGCTGCCTTCAACCACCGGGGCGATCAAAATCATGGAGGCGACCCATTCGGGCCGGGTCAGGGCCAGGTTCAAACTGAGCAGCCCGCCCATCGAATGACCAACCAGCACAATATCTTTCAATCCAAAGTAACGGCAAAAGTCCTCAAGTAAGGCGGTGTAATTTTCCAGGCTGAACCATTCGAGCGGCGGCTTGTCGGCTGCCCCGTGACCGGGCAGGTCGAGTGTATAGCGGCAGTAGTTACCCGAATTGAGCAGGTTTACTTTAGCCCACAAATCTTGAGACGAGGCATGGCCATGCACCAATACCACTGGCCGGCCGTGGCCGGTGATGGTATGATTAATAGTCAGGCCATTGAGGGTAATAAGCCCCGTTGATTTGGGTGTTTCCAACCTTCCAGCCCTCCAACCTTCCATTGTACTCAGATTGACCGAAAGCATCAATTGAGGTACACTGACGTTGATCCAACGGCGGACGCATCCAGGTGTGTTCGTCGTTTTTTTAGAGCTGAAATATGGTCAAGCTCAAAGAAAAACCCTGGCGGGAGTGGCCCGGTTTTCAGGTTGTCTTTTTTGACTGTGACAGCACCCTGAGTAGCATCGAAGGCATCGACGAATTAGCCCGCCATAAGGGCAAATTTGATGAGGTCAAACGGTTGACCAATGCGGCCATGGACGGCGAGGTTCATCTACAGAGCGTCTATGACCGCCGCCTGGAACTGCTCAACCCGACTCGGGCCGAAATACGGGAGCTGGAGCGCCATTACCGCCAAACCCTGGTCCCCGACGCCAGCGAGGTGATTCGGGCGCTGCAAACGGCCGGGCGAGAAGTTTTTATTGTCAGCGGTGGGCTGTTGGAGGCGGTCCAGCCCTTTGGCGAGTGGCTAGGCGTCCCGGCTCAGCATATCCGGGCCGTAGATGTCCGTTACAATAGCCTGTCCGGCCAGTGGTGGGATTACCAGCAGGATCGCTGGGGCATGCGCCCCGACGTCGAATATCTTGATCCCGCCGACACCCCTCTGATCGAAACTCACGGCAAAATCCAGGTGATCCAGGAGCTGCGGGCCGGTCGTTCTGGGCGGGCCATGCTGGTCGGCGATGGCGTCAGCGACCTGGCTGCCCGTCCAGTTGTTGACTTGATGGTCGGCTTTGGCGGCGTTGTTGTACGGGAGCGCGTCGCCGCCGAAGCGGACGTTTTTATCAAGAGTAACAGCCTGGCCCCGGCGCTGCCGCTGGCTCTGACGGAAGCGGAACGAACTCAATGGACCGATTCAGCTTTTGCTGCCGTCTTGAACAAAGGCATTAGTCTGATTGAATCGGGCGAGGTCGTTTTTAACCGTTGACTATATATCCCTAAAATCTGATTGTTGGGAGCAAATGAATGACCTACAAAATCCTTATCACTGACGATTTGTCGCCGGAGGGGTTGGCCCTACTGGAAGCAGCCGGCGATGTTCATTTTGACGTCGTCAAAGGCTTGACCCCGGCAACCCTGGCCGAACGCATTCGCGGCTATGATGGGCTGATCGTTCGCAGCAGTGTCAGGGTAACGGAAGAGGTCCTGGCTGCTGCCGACCGACTGAAGGTTGTGGGCCGGGCCGGCGTCGGCGTGGATAATATTGATGTCGGCGCGGCCAGTATGCGCGGCGTGATTGTGACCAACACGCCGGGAGCCAATACCATCGCTACGGCTGAACATACCTTGGCCCTGTTGTTGGCGCTCTGCCGCCATATTCCCCAGGCTTATATCAGCCTGAAGGGAGGTGAGTGGGCGCGCAAGAAATTCATGGGCATCCAACTCTACCGTAAAACCATTGGCATCATTGGCATGGGGCGGATTGGGGCGCGGGTCGCCTTGCGCTGCCAGTCCTTTGGCATGGACGTGCTGGCCTACGACCCCTACTTGAGCGACGAGATAGCCCACGACCTCAAGGTGAAGCCGGTTGACCTGGCCGAGTTATATACCCAATCGGATTTTATCTCGCTTCACGCCGCACTGACCGGGCAGACAGAAAAAATGATTGACGGCAGAGCTATCACCCAGATGAAAGACGGGGTGCGCCTGATCAACGCCGCCCGTGGGGCGCTGATTGACGAAGCGGCCCTGGTTGCCGGCTTGAAGTCAGGCAAAATTGCCGGGGCTGCCCTGGATGTCTTTGCCGAGGAGCCGCTTGCGCCGGACAGCCCGCTACTAAAGATGGACAACGTCATCGTCACCCCCCACCTGGCCGCCAGTACGGTTGAAGCGCAGCAAGACGTGGGTACCCAGATCGTTGAGCAGATCCTGGACACTCTGCGCGGGCATGATTATCGCAACGCCATTAATATGCCGATTGTGGACGCCAAGTTGTTGCAGCAGTTGCGCCCGTATTTGGACCTGGCCGAGAAAGTGGGCAGCCTGCAAACCCAGTTGGCCGAGGACGCAGTCCAGCGGGTCGAGGTCGAAATCAAGGGGGAAGAACTGGCCGATCAGATTAAGCCGATCACCGTGGCCATCCTCAAGGGTTTGCTGGAGCCGGTGCTGCACGAAGGGGTGAACTACATCAATGCGCCCCACCTGGCCCGGCAGCGCGGGATGGTCGTTTCGCAAACCAGCGGCCTGCCCGCGCCCGATTATCCCAACCTGATCTCTTGCCGGGTTGTCTGGGCTGGCGGCAGCCGGACGATTGCCGCGACGCTGTTTCACGACAACGAGCCGCGCCTGGTGCAAATTGACGAATATCATTTCGACGTGCGGCCGGAGGGCCAGATTTTGGTCATGGGTAATCACGACCGGCCCGGTTTTATTGGCCGGGTCGGGACGGTACTGGGTGAACATGGTCTCAATATTGCCGCCTGGCGGTATGGCCGCACCCATCCTTATGGGCTGGCCCTGTCCTTCATCCGTATGGACAGCGACATCCCTGATAGAGTCATCAATATTTTGCGCAATTATGAACCGGTCATTTGGATTAAAAAAGTACAGTTGTAAACTTTGATGTAACATTTTGCCCGGTTCTGCGTCTAATCCAATGGAGGTAATTTAATTATGGACTTGACCCTGAATCAAACGATTGGAAACCCTCGTGAGGATCGCAATATGGTGCGCGATACCGTTATTCTTGGCTCAGGCCCGGCGGGACTGACGGCAGCGTTGTATGCCGCGCGGGCCAATTTGAACCCCCTGGTCATTACTGGCAACGAGCTGGGGGGCCAGATTGCCACGACCACTGAGGTAGAAAATTTTCCCGGCTTTCCCGAAGGCTTGATGGGCCCGGAACTGGTCGAAAAAATGCAGACCCAGGCCGAGCGTTTTGGAGCCGAGGTGACCATAGATTTGGTGCAGCAGGTTGATCTGAGCCAGCGTCCCTTTCGGCTGACCGGCCACAACGGCGATTATTACGCCAAAAGCTTGATTATTACCACCGGCGCTTCGCCGCGCAAGCTGGGCGTGCCGGGCGAGCCGGAGTTTGTGGGGCGGGGCGTCAGCTACTGTGCCACCTGCGATGGCTTTTTCTTCCGCGATAAGGATGTGGTGGTGATCGGCGGGGGCGACAGCGCCTTGCAGGAAGCTATTTTCCTGACCAAGTTCGCCCGCCAGGTGACCATCATTCACCGGCGTGACTCGCTGCGAGCCGGTTACACCTTGCAGGCTCGCGCTCAGAAAAACGAAAAAATCTCTTTTATCTGGGATACGGTTGTTACCAGAATTAATGGCGACCCGGTTGTCACCAGTATTGATTTGAAGAATGTGAAGACCGGCGAAACCTGGACCCGTCCCACCGACGGCGTCTTCATCTTCATCGGCCACCTGCCCAACTCCTACCTGTTCCAGGGGCAGCTTGACATTGACGACCAGGGCTACGTGATCACCGATAAAGAACTACGTACCAGTGTCGAAGGGGTCTGGGCTGCCGGGGAGATTTCCGACCCGGTCTTCAAGCAGGCCATCACCTCGGCCGGGATGGGCGCCGCCGCCGCCATTGCCGCCGAACGCTGGCTGGCGGAACACGAGGAGGAGCCGGAACCGGCGCTGGTGGTGGTGAGTTGAGCTAAATCGTTTGGGTATGACCCATTTGGGTTGAAAATGTGGGACAAGCTAACAGCTTGTCCCACATTTCATTTTTCCATAGCAGTTGAGGCGGGCAAAAGGTTAACCTTTTGCCCGCCTGACTTTGAGTGATTTCCTCTTTCCCATTCCTTGTGGTAAAATTGCGGAATTATTCGGTAGTTTTGTAGTTTGGGATAAGGGGGACGATGACTGTTGGGCAATTTATAGTAAATGGCCTGAGGTATCCCAATCCACTCTCCAATCCCCAGCCGGTGAAACTGGCTGACTCACCCATTGCTCCACTAACAATTTATACTCTGGGCCGTTTTGCCGTCTACCGGGGCAGTGAATTGATTGACGACGCCGCCTGGAAGCGGCGCAAGGCCAAAAGCCTCTTTAAGCTGCTGCTGCTGGCTCCGCAGGGCCAGCTTTTAAAAGACCGCCTCCTCGAATGGCTCTGGCCGGACCAGGATCCGGAACGGGCTGCCAATAATCTCCATCGCACTCTTTTTATTTTACGTCGTGTATTAGAGCCACATCTGTCCAACGCGGCTGATTCTCGTTATATTTTTTTTCGAGATGGAAAACTAACCTTAAACCTGGAAGCGGTTGCCTGGATAGATATGCTTGAGTTTGACCGCCTCATCCAGCTCGGACGGCAGCAGCCTAACCCCTTGCCTCATTTTGAGGCTGCCCGCCGCCTGTATCAGGGCGACTTTTTGCCAGAAGACCTGTATGAGGATTGGGCCAGTGATTCCCGCCAGCGCTACCATTCGGCCTACTGCGTGTTGGTCAGGCGCATGGCTGAGCTATATACCCAGGCTGCGGCCTATACGGAAGCAATCAATTGTTGGCAAGACCTGCTGTGCCTCGACCCGACGCATGAAGAGACTCATCAGGCGTTGATGCGGCTCTATAGCCAGGTGGGGCAGCGGCACCAGGCTCTGCAACTCTACCAGCAGTTTCGGCAGGCCCTGCAGCGCGAGCTGGAGGTCGAGCCGGCGGCTGAAACTACGGCGCTTTATCAAGCGATTGCCGAAAATCGCTGGCAGCCCAGTCCCAAACCTGCCGGTGCTTCTACCCTCGCCACAGGACCGGCGCGTTGGCTCGAAACGCTGCCACGGCGGCCGTTGGCTGGTCGTGATGCCGAGCTGCGCCACTTGGCCGAATTAATCCGGCAGGCTGAAGCGGGGCAGGGGCAGGTCGTCCTTCTGTGCGGGGAGCAGGGTGTGGGCAAAAGCCGTCTGGCCGAAGAGGCGCTGCTTCGCGCCCAGGCCGGCGGGCTGCGGGTCCTTTATGGAGCCGCCTACGAGCAGGAGGGGCATTTACCCTACGGCCCCTTTGTCGAGGCGATTCGCAGTGGGCTAACCGGCCAGGCGCAGCAGACCCTGCGGGAAAAGCTGGGGATTTTGAGCCGAGATTTGGCCCGGCTTTTCCCGGAGTTAGCCGAAGCCAGCCAGCCCTCCACGCCGTCCCTGGAACCGGAGTTAGGCCAGGAACGACAGCGTTTGTTCGACGCCGTGGCGGCGGCCTTGATTACCTTTGCTCAGGACACCGGTTTGATCGTGTTTCTGGATGACCTGCACGCGGCGGGCGAGTCCAGTTTGCAGCTTTTGCACTATCTGGCCCGCCGGATTGCCAGCACCCCCATTCTCATCCTCTGTACCATCCGCGAAGAAAAAGTGCAGCGCGGCAGCCCGATTGCCCGGCTTTGCAGCGAATTGCTCAGCCATCGTCTGGGCCAGCGCCTTGATTTATCTCCTCTCAACTCTGTTGAAGCAGCCCAACTCTGTTCCAGCCTGCTGGGAGTGGGCATCTTAGCTCCGGACCTGGCTGAAGCTATCTTTTATCTGACCGAAGGCAACCCCTTTTTTGTCCAGGAAATCGTCCTGGCCCTGCTGGAGACAGGCAGAATTGAGCAGGCAAATGGCTGTTGGCGCTTCGCCCCCGGTCTGGTTGAATTTGGACAAAAACTGGCGCGTGGCAGCGAATTTGTCATCCCGGCCAGCGTCCGCGAAGTGATCGGGCTGCATCTGGCCCGCCTCAGCGCCGAAGCTTATCGCCTGGCCGGTTTAGCAGCGGTCATTGGCCGGGAGTTTAGCTATGCCTTGCTGCACGCCGCCAGCCAATTGGATAACGCCACCCAGTTGGACTTGCTCGAGGAAATGCTGGCGACTTATCTGATTGAGGAGACGGGCGCCGGCTACCGCTTCCGGCATGGCCTGCTTCGGCAGGTGCTCTACGACGAGCTGACGCTGCATCGCCGCATCTGGCTGCATGGCCAGGTGGCCCAGGCCCTGGAGCGGCTGTATATTAACCAGCTTGATGAGCAGGCAGCGATTTTTGTTTATCACTATGAGCGGGCTGAACGGCATGAAACTACCTTTCACTACCTCATCCGGGCCGGCGACCGCGCCCAGGCGACTTACGCGCCGCGTGAGGCCATGGATTATTACAATCGTGCCGTGGCTTTATGCCAGCAGCACCACGAACTGGCCACTTCTGAAACCATGGCCGGTTTGCTGCAACGCCGCGCCCAAACCCATTTGACTTTATCCGATTTTGAAGCGGCGATTATGGACCTGGAACAGCTTTTGGAAAATAACCGCCGTACTGACGACCGGCTGCGCGAAGGGGAAGCCCTCTATCAGGTCGGGATTGCTCACTATTGGGCCCATCGTTTGGAGCGGGCCGCTGCTTATCTCGATCAAGCCATCCAGTTGGCCGAACGGCTTCATTATGATGAGTTACAGGGTAAGGCGCTTAAACTTCGCGATATTCTCAATTCAACTCAGGGCGAGGTGACTCAAATTAAGGCGCTGGAAAAGGTCAGGCCCGCTGCCGGAGCGCAGATTATACCGGCCGAAGAGCACTGGGGGCTGGCCATGCTGGCCCATCTCCACAGCGATTTCGATATGGCGCTGCATCACGGCCAGGCATGTGTTGAATTAGGCCAATCTTTTTCTAACCCTTTCCTGGCCCTGGGTGGATATTTTGTGGTTGGGATGTCCTATGCCAGCCTGGGCCACTACCAGTCGGCCCTGGATCATCTGCGGCACGCCCTTGACCTGTCGCAGGCCGCCGAGGACCGTTTTTGGCGGGCGCGGCTGTTGAACACCGCCGGTTGGGTCTACCGCGAGGTGTTTGAGGTGGAGCAGGCCGTCCAATTTGACCAGACCAGCCTGGAACTGGCGCGGGCCGGGCAGCCGTGTTTGACCGAGGCCGAAGGGAATGCCCTGGCTAACCTGGCCACCGATTACCTGCTTTTGGGAGATTTTGACCGGGCGCGGGCCTTTTTAGACGAAGGGTTAAGTGGCTCCGCCGATAAACCGTTTATGCGCTGGCGCTACCGCACCCGTATGGTCGTGATTAAAGGCCGGCTGGCCCTGGCCGAGGGGGATGTGCTGGGCGCCTTGGCCGCTGCAGACGAATCGCTGGCGCTGACCCGCACCACCCATGCCCGCAAAAACATGGTTCGCTCCTGCAAGCTGCGGGGCGAGGCGCTGCTCGCCGCCGGGCGAATCCACAAAGCCCGCGCCGCCCTCTCGCATGCCCTGGATATTAGTTTAAGTGTCAAAAGCCCGGCCCTGAGCTGGCCTTGCTACCTGACCCTGGCCCATTTGGAAGAATTAGCCGATAGGCCGGACGTGGCTAAAACCCACTACTTCTGCGCCGCGCAGATTTTAAATGATGTCGCTGCTCGCCTGAGCGACCCCACCCTCCGCCATTCTTTGCTCACAGCGCGGCCGGTGCAAACGATTTTTGAAAAGGCGGTTTGTACGGTTCCCTTTGAACAGCTAGAGGTATAACCCATGCCCATCTATGAATACGACTGTGACGATTGTAAGGAACGTGTTCCGCTTTTTTTTCGCAGTTTTGTCGAAGTTGACAGCAAGCCGGTGAGTTGCCCTAAGTGCGGAGGGAGCAATTTGGCACGGGTCATTTCCAAAGTAGTGGTGGTTCAGGCCGGAAGCAGGGGTCAGAGCAGCCCGTCAAGCTCCGGCAGCCAGCCAGCCGCAGACCAGAGTGACCCCAAGTCGCTGGCCCGCTCCATGCGCGAGGCGAGTCAGGGCCAGGATTTTGGCCGTGAGTTTAAAGAGGTAACGACTCGCCTGGAGTCCGGCGAAAAGCCTGCCTCTATCGAAAAGTCGCTGCGTCAGCGATCAGGCCAGAACACCGAAACTCATTGATAAAATTATATCGAGAGCATTCAGTAAGTCTATCCAGCCGCCAATGGCTGGAAGCCATCGGTTGAGACAGGTAAAAAGCCGGTTCAAAACCGGCTCATCAGCTTCCCAGCCTGATTTATCAGGCTTCCATTAAGCTTAGCCGGGCGTTTCAACGCTCGGCGGACCGGCTGATAAACTGAGCTTTGGAATTACCGAGCACTCTTTTATCAGGTAAGGCAAAAGTCAGCGGCAGGTAAGTTTTATCTGCTATACTTGCCTCACTGAGAAGATCTGTCCGAAAAACGCTTGCTGTTATCAGGGGGAACGTAGCCAAGACGCTCCACGTTTTTGGGAACCTCACTCAAAACGCCCCTTTCCTGAATGCCACATAAATCAAGTTAATAACCCCAACCAGGGGTAAATTTTGCCTAGTTAAAAGGAGGTTATCTATGGAGAAACGACGGCGTGTTTTCGACAATCATAGTCATATTGGGCCTGTGCCCGGTTATGCTTACTACGGGCTGCCCCAAACGGTCAAGCCGACTTACGACTATGACACAACCGAGGATTATCTAAAGGGCATGGAGGAAAACGGGGTTGACCGCGCCCTGGTCATGTCCAACTACGGCTATCCCGACTCGGCGCAGCCTTTCACCCTGAATCCGCTGGTGGGAGAAAGTACCGCCAAAAACGACCGCTTGCTCGGCGCGATCTGGGTGTCGGCCTTGCCCAAAGATAAAGAACGGACGACCGAGGCGCTCAAGCTCATCGGCCAGAAAGGGCTGATTGCGTTGAAGACAACCTGCTTGTTGGGTGGCACGTTCAACCCCGACCAGTGGGACGAGCCAGCAGCCGAGTTGTGGGGGATGATCCTCGAAGCGGCGGCCCAGTATGACATGCCGCTCCACATTCACACCAGTCCCGGCGGCGGCTCGGACATTGATAATGCCCTGGCCCTGGTTCGCAAGTACGGCCAAACGACCAAAATCCATGTCGTCCATATGGGCGGTGGAGTCAGCGGGCATATCAAGTTTGTGCCGCAGTTCTTTGACCTGGTCAAAGAAGGCTACCAGGTTTACACCGACTCTTCGTGGGCGGTCGGCTTTGGCTCCACCTGGCTGCTCAAGGAGATCGAGCGGACAGGCATTGGGACCGACCGGTTCCTCTTTGGCTCCGACATCCCCTGGAGCGATTTCGCCGGTGAGTATTGGAAAATTGAAGGCGCGCCGATTTCCGAGGAGTTGAAGCAAAACATCTTCTGGAACAATGCCGAAAAGTTGTACTCAAAATTCTGGTAGAGTAGGAAAGTTGTCCGCTTCGCATGTCCTACAGAACCGCCTAAAACCTGAGATACCTGTTTTGATAGAATGTTGCTAACGAGGGCCCAGGCCGCGGTGACGGCAAGCAGTATAGCCCTCATCTATAAGCAAGTAAATAACAAGCACCAAGAAAGGAGCTAAAATAATTATGGCCGTAGTAGAAATACCCCGCCCCAAAGAAGGTGATTCACTCATTAATCTTGACGAAAAACTATTTCCAGACCATAAAGCCAAAGAAGGGGATCGAGCGTTGATTATGATGCACACCGTGCCGTTTGAAGGCTCGGTGGGGTTGGTCAACCTGCTCACCACCACCCGTATTGCTCGCAAGGGCTTCAAGACCAGCCTGGCCCTGTATGGTCCTGGCGTATTGATGGCCGCCGCCGGCCGAGGCTTCCCCACGGTGGGCCAGGAAGGGTTCCCCGGCAACCTGGCCATTAACCGCCAATTGCAGACCATTCTCAAAGAGGGCAGTTCCATCTATGCCTGCCGTTTTGCC
This sequence comes from Chloroflexota bacterium, assembly GCA_016860845.1. The sequence continues at coordinate 222,047 of BOKF01000007.1, read as the reverse complement.
ATGACGGCCCTTTATGGGATGCATGAGTATAACCTGATCGAAGGAGTAACGCCTTTCCACCCGTTGGATGTGCTCGACATTCTGATTGACCATTGGAAAACCGGGGCAATGGTCCTCAACACCTGGACACTCTAATTTAACTTTAACTTGTCACCGCGGCCTACAAAAAATTTAATGTTACGACTCAGCCCATGTCATTTCGAGGCCGTAGGCCGAGAAATCCCTAGAGCGACACATAGGTATGAGGGATTTCTCCCTTCGGTCGAAATGACATGCCTGAGCAGTTACAATTTAATCGTCTCTGTGGTAAAAGGGAAAGTTTATTACTTAACCAAGATTAGAGATGGCCGTTTCATCCTCTAATCGTCAATCGCCAGAAAAGGAAACGTTATGGCCTTACAGGAAGTTTTGCTTGAGTTGCAAAGCCTGGGCGCTCGAATAGAGGTGCCGGTTGAAAATCGAGGTCGGCGGGGCGGGGCAGGCCCCTCCGACGATAAGGCTTTTGTTTTGGCCGGTGTGGCAGCGATGGTGCCGACGCTGGGCCAATTTGCCGCCCAATCCCCCTATGCGGTGGTTGAAAGTGAAAATGGCTACTACCTGACCCGCGACGGTCAGATCATTATTCCGGTGGAGTTTCCCTCCACCCCACGCTTTTATGCCCTTAAAACCGCCGCTGGTGTCCCTTACTGGCAAATTGCCGTGCTGCATGGCCGGGATGTCCTGGCGACCACCGTTTCGCAGCGCTGTGTCCGCTGGCGGCGAGAAGGGGAACGCTGCCAGTTTTGCGCTATCGAGAACTCGCTGGAGAGTGGTAACACGGTCGCCCTTAAAACCCCGGAACAGTTAGCCGAAGTAGCCGAAGCGGCGGTTCGGCTGGATGGCATCAAGCATTTTGTGCTGACCACCGGCACCATGAACTACCGGGATATGGGCGTGCATTACCTGGCTAAATGTGTCCAGGCGGTCAAAGCTGTGGTCCCCGATATTGGCATTCAGGCCCAATTTGAACCGCCGGAAAACCTGGATGATATGCTTCTCCTGCGCGAGGCCGGCGTAGACACTGTGGGCATCCACCTGGAAAGCCTGGATCAGGAGATTCGGCGGCGGATAAGTCCCGGCAAAGCCGAAATCAGCATTGAACGTTACCACGAAGCCTATCGGCGGGCTGTCGAGATTTTTGGGCGCAACCAGGTTTCCAGCTACATCATTGCCGGTTTTGGCGACAGCGAAGAGACGATTATTGACGGCTGCCGGCAGTTAGCCGAGATTGGCGTTTACCCCTTTGTGGTACCCCTGCGCCCGCTCATGGGCACGCCCCTGCAAGAGGCCCAGGCGCCCGACCCGGCCTTTATGAATCGTATTTACAGCCAGGTGGCGGCCATTAACCGGGAGTACGGTTTGAACTGGCGCAATAGTAAAGCCGGCTGCACCCGCTGCGGCGCTTGTTCCGGCTTAACGGCCTACGAGTAAAAGGGGAGCTATGAGCCAGATTATCTGCAAAATTGTCGAAACCGAAGCGGAACGCCGGGCGCATTTCGCCATCCGGCAGGCCGTCTTTGTCGAAGAGCAGGGTATGTTTAGCGAGTCCGACGTGGATGAACACGATTCTTATGCCGTTCACATCATTGCCCTGAATCAAAGTACCGGGCAGGTGGTTGGCGCGGTGCGGGTCTATGAAGCTGAGCCGGGGGTCTGGTACGGCGGGCGCATGGCTGTGCTCCAGGAATATCGCCGCCATCTGCCCCCGATTGGGCCGCTGCTGGATCGCCTGGCCGAGCGAACGGTGAGCGAACGCGGCTGCCGGCGTTTTTTGGCCTACATTCAGATGCAAAACGTCCGCTTTTTTGAGCGTTTGGGCTGGAGCAAAATCGGTGAGCCGGCGCCGCACTGCGGCCAGCCTCATCAACTGATGGAGGCCAACCTGGCGGCGCAGTTGTGGCGAGAGGCTAAATTTGAAACTCACCTGGAATCCGGGCGCAAACCCAGCCGAAATGGCCGCTTACCCAGTGCCACTGGGGGACCGGGCCTGGGAGCCAGGTCGGTGAGCGCCGGGCTAGGCTCTTGACCCATGCCTGACTCGGCCCCGCTGGAGGAGTTAATTGCGGCGCTGCGGGCCGCGCCGGCCTGGCAGCGCAAACAGGAGATCAGCGTTCTGCGCGATGACTTGATCTCCCACACCCCGCTCGTCGAAGGGCGGCCGGTGCAATTGGGGGACGATACGGCGGCAATCGAGACGAAGGAGGGCTATCTGCTGCTCGCCGCTGAAGTGATCTACCCCCCGCTGGTGCGGAGCGAGCCTTACCTGGCCGGGCGCTCGGCCATCTTGACCAATGTCAACGACATTTATGCCATGGGCGGGTATCCGCTGGCGCTGGTCAATGTGATTCTGGCGGAAGACACCGGGGCGGCGACAACGATCATGCGCGGTTTAACCGACGGCTGCCGGCGCTATAATGTCGCCCTGGTGGGGGGACACTTGACCGCCAACAGCGAATTTGCCTCGGTCGCGGCCTGTATTTTGGGCCGGGCTAAAAAATTGCTCAGCAGTTTCAATGTCCGGCCGGGTGACGCTTTGCTGCACGTGACCAATCTGCGGGGCCAGTTTCACCCCCGCTTTCAATTTTGGGACTGCTCGGCTCACCTGGCCGACGCCGACCTGCAGCGGGACCTGGCCCTGTTACCCGCCCTTGCCGAAGCCGGCTGGTGCGACGCCGGGCGCGACATCAGCATGGCCGGCCTGCTCGGTTCGCTGCTGATGATGCTGGAGTTGTCAGGCGTGGGGGCAGTCGTTGATCTGGAGGCTATTCCCCGCCCGGCGGCAGCGGAGGATCGTTTTCAGGATTGGCTGCTGGCCTTTCCCAGTTATGGCTTTGTGCTGGCCGTGCGCCCGGAGCACGTCGCCACGGTGCAAGCGGCTTTTGCCGCCCAGGCCATTACCTGCGCGGTCATCGGCCAGGCGACCGCGGGCCGGCAGGTCAGCCTGCGTGACTCACTGGGCCGTGAGGCCGAATTGTGGAATCTGGCCGAGGAGCCGTTCATCGGCTTTTCAGCTTCACCTGGTAAAAGAGGGTCCACAGATACACACAGATAGACTCAGATAAATAGAAAAATCGTAACGGCTCAAGCATGTCATTTCGACCGAAGGGAGAAATCTTTAAAGCCTATGGTCCGCTCTAGGGATTTCGAGGCCGTAGGCCGAGAAATGACACGAAGCTGATAAGATTTCCGGTTTAACCGGGTTAGGAGAGAGGCAAAATTATGACTACCAGAATCGTTGTCGTCGGGGGCGGCGCGGCGGGCACGGGCGCAGCCACCATTGCCATTCAGCACGATCGCTCTCTGAGCGTGACCCTGCTGACCGAGTTTGAAGATATTGCTTACAGTCCCTGCGGCATTCCCTACGTCTTTGGGCGCGAGATCGAGAAGTTTGATGGCCTGTTTCTGCAAAACTCGGAGTTTTACAAAGAAATGGGCATTGACCTGCGACCATGCACGGTTGTGACCAAGATTGACATGGGGGAGCGGGTGGTCTACGCCGGTGAGGAAAAGTTTCCCTTCGACAAGCTCATTCTCTGCACCGGCTGGGAATATGACCCGCCCGACGTGCCCGGCACGGATTTGGTGGGAGTGGAGTACATCAAAAATATTCGCCGGGCCATGGAGCTGGATAAGCAACTGGACCAGGTCAAGCGGGCGGTCGTTTACAAAGCCAAGCCGCTGGGCCTGGAACTGATTACTGCCCTGCCCCACCGCGGCATCGAGACCCACCTGGTAGACGAAGCGCCCTGGCTGCTGGCCGATTTTGCCGACCCGGATATGATGAAGCCGGTGCAGGATTCGCTGGATGAAATGGGCGTCAAAATGCACCTGGGCGCGAAACTGCTCGGCTTTAAAGGGCAAAACGGCCGCCTAACCGCTGTTGAGACCAGCGACGGCGAAATTCCGTGCGAGATGGCTTTTGTCGCCACCACCATGAAACCGGCGACGGCGCTGGCCCAGTCCATCGGCTGCAAAATTGGCTCCACCGGAGCAATTATCGTGGATGACCACATGCGCACCAATATCCCGGATGTTTACGCCGCTGGCGCTTGTGTCGAGGTGATGCACGGCCTGCTGAAAATCCCTATTCAACTGCTGCCTGGCTCCTATGCTTACCCGATGGGCAAGGTGGCCGGCTATAATGCTGCCGGCGGCGACCGGCCTTACCAGGAGGTCTTTGTGCCCTGGGGCATTATCGGCGGCAAAGTGCAGGTGGGAGGCGCGCTGGTTTCTGAAACGATCGCCAAAGCGATGGGTATGCCCTACATCATTGGCCGGGCGACCGGTATCACCGCCGCCCGTTACTACCCCACCCACGAAAAGATGCACGTCAAGCTGCTGGCCGATCCCAGGACGCACCGGGTTCTCGGCGCTCAATTTGCCGGGGGCGATGGCGTGAAAGAGCGGGCCGATTTTATGGCCTTTGCCATCCGCAAAGAGTCTACTTTAGAAGAACTGGCGACGATGGAAAATGTCTATTCGCCGCCCATCGGCGCCCTCAACGAGCCGATTGCCCTGGCCGCCCAGGCTGCGTTGCGAGACGCGGCCAAGAATTAATGGAACGCAGATGAGGCTGATTCCACAGATTCTCGCAGAGTTTTATAATTTATCAGCGCAAATCTGCGTCTATCTGCGTTATCAGCGTTCTATTTGGAGGTTTAACCAATGGCTATCGTCGGCAAAAAATCTGGCCCAACGACCCTGCTCCAAAAATTTCGCATTTTGACCGAGGGGTTGCTGATGGAAGTGGCTCAACAAGCGATGCTGGGCCAATATCCTAATACCGGGCGCTCGCCCTACCCCAAACAGGGCTTGATCTACACCTTGCTGCGCATTTTCTTTCTGCCCGGTTTTAAGCTGACCCCCTGGCCGCTGCGTCACCGCATGATGCAGCTCTTTTTTGTCCATCAACAGCAGCAGGGCTGGCCCAAACACTCCTGGCCCCGGCCCAAAACAGACCTTTAGGGTCTTTAAGACCCTAAAGGTCTTGTTGGAGGTGATTTTTTACAATGAGCCGGGTTAAGGTCAACTGGCTGGGCGACTACCAGACCGAAATTGAAGTGCGCAATCTGCACCAGCTCAAAGGCGACGAAGCGCCGGAGTACGGCGGCCAAGATACCGGCCCCATGCCCACCGACTACCTGCTGGTGGCGGTCGGTACCTGTATGTGCCTGGCTGTAGCCCACGTGGCCAAAAAGCGGCGCCTGACCCTGGGCCGGCTCAAGGTGGGCGTGTCGGCGCGCAAGCACGAAAAGGAGTTCCGCTTCGACTCGATTGACCTGTTCATTCAGGCCGACCTGCCGCCCGAACAACTGGACCCCCTGGTCGAACAGGCTCGCCGGGTTTGCTTTGTCAGCAACACGCTCGCCGCTGCTTGTCCGGTTAATGTAGTGGCGGAGACGATTGAACCGTGACACGAGGACGCGAGGAAATGACTGATTCTCTTTTTAACACCCCTCTCCAAGTCATCAATATCGGCATCGGCGATTTTGCCGAGACACTGCGCCAGCAAAACGTGCCGGTCGTCGAGGTAGAGTGGCAGCCGCCCGCCGGGGGCGACGCTAATTTGGTTGAAATTCTGAAGCAGACCGATGGCAGCCGGGAGCTGGCCGAAAAGATTGACGCGGCTAACCGGGAGGCGGTCGAGCGGATTCTGGCCTCGCAGCCCCGGGTGGTGGATGTGGCACCGGCAGCGCAGGCGCTGGGGTTGCCGGGGCGGACGATCCTCCACGCCGGTCCGCCGATTTCCTGGGAGCGCATGTGCGGACCGCAAAAGCGGGCCGTCCTGGGCGCGATTCGCTTCGAAGGCTGGGCGGATGATAACGAAACTGCCGAGGCATTGGTCGAAAGCGGGCAGGTCAGGCTGAGTCCCAACCACCGCTACCGGGCGGTTGGGCCGATGACCGGGATTATCTCGCCTTCGATGCCGGTACTGGTGGTGCGAAACGAAACTTTTGGCAATTACGGTTTCTCCACCTTCAACGAGGGCCGGGGCAATACCTTGTGGTTCGGCATTTGTGACGACGCCACCCTGGAGCGGCTGCGTTGGATGCGCGACACCCTGGCTCCGGCGGTGAAAGCCGCCCTCCACCACGGCGGCCCGCTGAATGTGTTTGATATTGTGGCCCAGGGCCTGCAAATGGGCGACGAGTGCCACGCCCGCAGCGCGGCCTCGACCTCGCTGCTGGTCAAAACGCTCATGCCGCCGATGCTCGACGCGGGCGTATCGAGCCGGACCGTCGCCGATATTATTCGCTTTATGGCTAACAATAATCACTTCTTCCTCAACTTTACCATGGCCGCGGTCAAAGCAACGATGGACGCCGCCCACGGGATTCCTGACAGCACCCTGGTCACGGCGATGTCGCGCAACGGGGTGGATTTTATGCTGCGGGTCGGCGGGTTGGGCGACAATTGGCTGGTCGCCCCGGTTTCGCCGATGGACGAGGCGGTTTACTACACCGGCTATTCCGTGGCCGATGCTGCCGGTGATATTGGCGACAGCGCCATTATCGAAACGTGCGGCCTGGGCGGGATGGCTATTGCCGGCGCGCCGACCATTGCTGCCTTTGTGGGCGGCACGCTGGCCGATGAGATTGCGGCCGTGGAGCAGTTGCGCCTGATCACCGTGGCCGCTCACCAAAAGTTCAGCCTGCCGGCGATGAACTCGGCTAACACACCGCTGGGAATTGACCTGCGCCGGGTGGTTGAAAGCCGGATTGTCCCCTTCATTACCACCGGCGTGCTGCACGAAACCAGCCCGACCGTCGGCCAGATTGGGACGGGCGTGGCCCGCGCTCCCGTTGCCCTGTTCGAGCAGGCGCTGGCGGTCCTGGCCCACCAGTGGGGGCTGGCTACGTCGCTGCCCCAACCCGCGTTGGTAAAGCTTGAGCCGGTGAAAGCGACGACGGCCTGATGACCGAGCAGGAAATCCAGGCTCTGACGCTGACCTGGCGTAAAGCCGAAGATCGTTTTTACCAGGCAGCGCTCAACGTGCCGGAACTTTATGCCGATGGCATCCGCCTGGTGCGGGCCTTGGCCAGCAGTCTGGATCAAGTGGTCGAGGCAAATGAATTGGTCGAGGTTTACCAGAATTATGACCTTGACCAGGTGGGCCTGATCGCCGACGAGCTGGCCCTGGCTCATGCTGACTTTATTGATTTTGAACTGGCTCGTGACGCCGCTTTTTACCTGCGCTACCAGGAAATTCTGGACCGGCAGGATCAGGCCAGGATTCAGGCTAGGCTGGCCGAAGCCCAGGCCCAGGGGGCGCAGTGGGTGACGCTTTACGATAACGAAACCAGGCGGCAAGGCCGGACCTATTTTCAGCGGTTGGAAATGCGCCTGCCGGATGGGCTGGGCCTGTACACGGCGGTCGAACTCGACCTGGAAAAGGGGCGGGTCTACGTGGTGGAGCCAATCATGCTTGACCCAACCACCGGCGAACCGCAGCGCGGCGTAGCTCCACCCGACCCGCGCGAGGAGTTTCGCACGCGGGAGAAGTTGGAAGCAGCGCTGGCCCGCTTGCGGGAGAAGTACAACGTGATGCGTGATGCGTGATGCGTTTTCTACCCGCTTACGTACCATGTAACCTCAGTTCGGAGTTTTCTTAATCGCACCCTTCGATACGCGCTTCACTTCGTTCCGCGCTACTCAGGATGCGATATAAGCCGAAAATCATCCTGAGTAGGGCGATAGCCCGTATCGAAGGGTGATTTTCGGTAAAATGTCGAACTCAGGTATGTACACCACTTGAGCTTTCTAAATTTTAAGGAAAAACGATGACCCTCGTCAGCCAAGTCAAGCCTAATACTTATTACGACTCCGTCCGCCTGATGCGCGTTTCGGAGATGCTGTCCCAGTTACCAGGGGTGAGCCAGGCAATTGTGGCTATGGGGACGGAGGCCAACAAGCGGGTTCTGGCGGAAACGAATTTATTGACCGAGACGGTTCAGGACGCCGGGGCCAATGACCTGATGCTGGTTGTCGAGGCGGATGCGGCGGAGGCCGGCCAGGAGGCGCTCACGCAGGCGGAGGCCAGGCTGGCCGAGGCCGCCTCTCCCGCCGGCAGACCCGGCCAGGAGATGGCCCGTCCCCGCTCTCTGGCCCAGGCCCGCCAGGCTCTGGCCGGGGCGAACATGGCCCTGGTTTCGGTGCCGGGACCTTATGCCAAGCTGGAGGTCGCCCGAGCACTGCAGGCCGGGATGCACGTCTTTCTGTTCAGCGATAACGTGACCCTGGCCGAAGAGCTTGAGCTAAAGCAGTGGGCCGTCGCCCAAAACCGCTTGATGATGGGGCCGGGCTGCGGCACGGCGATTATCAACGGGGTGGCCCTGGCCTTTGCCAATGCCGTCCGGCGCGGCCCGATTGGCGTGGTTGCCGCCTCCGGCACCGGCCTGCAGGAGGTCACCTGTCTGCTGGATCGCGGTGGCAGCGGCATTTCCCAAGCGATTGGTGTCGGCGGGCGCGACCTGTCAGAAACGATTGGGGGGTTGATGATGCAGCAGGGGCTGGCCATGCTGGCCGCCGACCCGGGGACGGAACTCATTGTTCTCATCTCCAAGCCGCCAGCACCGATCGTCACCGAAACTATCCTGGAGGCCGCCCAGGCCTGCGGCAAGCCGGTCGTCGTCAGCTTCCTGGGCAGCAAACGCTCCGGGCAGGAAAGCGGCCTGACCTTCACCTCCTCGCTGGAGGAGACGGCAGAAGCAGCCCTGCGCCGGATAAACGGCACCGACCAGGATTACTTTGGACTTGCGCCTGAGAAACTTGAAGCAATGGCCGCTGCCGAGCGTGACAGGCTGGCCCCAGGCCAGTACTACCTGCGTGGACTATTTTCGGGCGGCAGTTTGTGCGACGAGGCTATGCTGCTCCTGGCTGACCGGCTGCCGGCGCTCTACTCGAATATTCCTTTACGCCCGGAGTGGGCTTTGGCCGATGGCTGGCACAGCCGCGAGCACAGTTGCATTGACATGGGTGAAGAGGAATTCACCCAGGGCCGGCCTCACCCGATGATAGACCCCCGCCTGCGCCAGGAACGCTTGCTCAAAGAAGCCGGCGATCCCAGCGTGGCGGTGATCCTGCTGGATGTCGTCATTGGCTATGGCTCTCACCCCAACCCGGCCGGTGCGTTGGTCGAGTCAATCCAGGCGGCCAAAGCGATGGCGGCAGAGCAGGGACGCTACCTGGCCGTTGTTGCCCACGTGTGCGGTACCGCTCAAGACCCACAGGGACTGGCCCAGCAGGAGCGCATCTTACATGAAGCGGGCGTGTTGGTCCTGCCGACAAATGCCCAGGCGGCGCGGGTGGCGGCGGCGATTGTGAGCAGTTAAGCTTTTGCAGGACAAACTTTAGTTTGTCCGTATAGGGACAAGCTAACAGCTTGTCCTACGAGGATCAGCTATGCCAATCTACGAGTACCAATGCAAAACTTGCGGCAAAGTTTCCGAAATCCTGGTGCGGACATCCACGGAGCCGGCGGAGCTTCACTGTAAAGGCTGCGACAGCACCCAATTGACCCGGCTGGTTTCACGACCGGGGCTGATTCGCAGCCAGGGTGGGACGGACGCAGGAACTTTGCGCCCGGTTGACCCGCGCAAGGCCGTGGAAAACATGAGCCGCATGTACGATAAGGACGGCGTTGATCCCGGCCAGGGCTTCAGCGAGGTGGCCCAACGAGCCGCCCGGGGCGACAGCCCGGACACGCTCAAAGAGGCTGTCAAAGAGGCCAAGCAGAAGGAAGCAGGGGCCAAGAAGCCGGGAGTAGGGAGTAAGGAGTAGGGAGTAGGAAGTAAAAAATTTGGTTGTTCAAAATCCAAAATACCCAAAGGGTACGATGTCCAAAATCGAAAATCTGAAATCGGAAATCCAAAATCCAAAATCTCTCCGTGTTGCCCTCTTTACTTACTCCACCAAACCGCGCGGGGGTGTGGTGCATACCCTGGCCCTGGCCGAGCATCTCCAGGCATTGGGGCATGCGGTGCATATCTATGCCCTGGGCAAAGATGAACGGAGCACCTTTTTTCGACCCACGTCAGCGCCCTTTACCTTGATTCCGGCGGCAGCCCCTCGTGATGACGAGCCGTTAGATGAACGTATTCAGCGTTACATTCAGACTTATTACGAATTTCTGACCCGCTACCAGCCCGGTCCTTTTGACCTTTATCACGCCCAGGATTGTATTTCGGCCAATGCCCTGTGGCGGCTGCGTGAAGACAGGGTAATTCCCTGGTTTGTGCGCACCATTCACCACCTTGACGACTTTGTCAGCCCCGTGCTGATTGACTGCCAGAATCATTCCATTTACCGGCCTGATTTTCGCCTGGTGGTCAGCCGCATCTGGCAGGAGCGCCTGGCTCAAGAATTTGGGATGGAGTCAACCGTGATTCATAACGGCGTAGAGTTGAGCCGCTTTCAGCCGGCCAGCCAGGTGGTGCGGGCTGCGGCCAGGGCCAAACTCGGGCTGGCCGAGCAGTGGGTTTTTCTCAACATCGGCGGGGTTGAACCGCGCAAAAATAGTCTCCGCTTGCTGCGCGCTTTCCAGACGGTCCGGCAGGCGCTGGCGGCGCAGGGACAGGCGGCAGTGCTGCTGCTGGCCGGCGGCGATACCCTGCTGGATTACGCTCCCTATCGGGCCGAGTTCTTCCAGGCGCTGGCAGAGTCAGACCTGCAAGTTGACCGGGATATTTTTCTGCTGGGGGTAGCGCCGGACGATCTCATACCCGTGCTCTATCAAGCGGCGGACGGCTTGGCCTTTCCTTCGGTCAAAGAGGGCTGGGGTTTGGTGGCCCTGGAAGCGATGGCCGCTGGCGTGCCGGTGTTAGCCTCTGACCTGCCCGTGTTTCGCGAGTATTTGCGCTCGGAGGAAAATGCCCTGCTGGTTGACCCGCTGGACGAGGCAGCCATTGCCGCCGGGATGCTGCGGCTGGTTCAAGACGAGCCCCTGCGACGGCGATTGGCGGCGGCTGGTCCAGCCACGGCCAAAATGTTTAGCTGGGCAGCCACGGCTCAAGCTCACGCAGACTATTACCAGGCTGTTCTGGCCAATGTACCTGAGTTTCAGCTCGAGGCGAATGCCATTACGAAACGTTAGTAAACTTTAGAGCAATCTTTTATGAACACAAAAGCCTGGCATAATTTATTACCTCAACTCGCGCCGGACCGGGCGGCAGGCCAGCCGCGGGAACAGGGCCTGACGATGGTGCTGGATCGCTGCCAGGGGCCGTACGCCACTGAAGATATGCTGGCTTTAACCGGCGATTACATTGACCAGGTCAAGCTCAGTTTTGGCACCTCCGTGTTTTTGGACGAGGCGCTGCTGCGCCGCAAAATTGAGCTAATCCGCGCTCACCAGATCGAGATTTATCCGGGCGGCACTTTAATGGAGGTGACGCTGACCCGGGGCGTTTATCCCCAATACGTCAAACGGGCCAAACAATTGGGGTTTACGGCCCTTGAGATTTCCGACGGAACCATCACCATGTCGCGCCCGGTTCGGGATGACGCCATCAAACGCGCTCTCGACGCTGGTTTCAAGGTTATCACCGAGGTGGGCAAAAAGGATCCCTCGATCCATTTCCCACCCTCCAAGATCTGTGACCAGATTGCCAGCGACCTGGCTCTGGGAGCGGATAAAGTCATTATCGAGGCGCGGGAATCGGGTCTGGGGGTTGGCATCTATGACGGGCATGGGGCGCTCCGCCAGGATGAACTAACGGCCATTATGAACTGCCTGGGGGACAGCCAGGGTGACGTTATCTGGGAAGCGCCGCTGCAACGGCAGCAGGCTGCCCTGATTTTGCGCTGCGGACCGAATGTGAACCTGGGCAACGTCAAACCCCGCGATGTGCTCGGCTTGGAAGCTTTGCGCTGTGGGCTGCGTTTTGAGACCTTCCGTCACTTTGCCCCCCAGTTGGAAGTGGCCGAGATCAGCGACGATTAACCCGAATGAGGTGACACCTTGCCCAGGTTAGGCAGCCTTGAATATCAGATTGTAAGCGACGGCTGGATGTGGGTAGACGGCGGCAGCACCTTTGGCATGGTGCCCCGCATTATCTGGGCCGAACTTTTCCCTCCTGATGCGCAGAATCGCGTTCCTTTTGCGCTCAACTCCTTGTTGATTCGCTCCGAGGGCAGGACGATTTTGGTGGATACCGGCTATGGTCTGAAACTCGACGAAAAAGCGCGGCGGCGAGCAGGCTTGGAGCGCCCGGAGGGGGACGTGGTCGAGGCTTTAGCCCGCCAGGGAGTGACGGTTGAGGAGATTGATATTGTGCTCAACACCCACCTGCACGGCGATCACTGCGGCGGCAACACCATCCGGCAGGGAGAACGGCTGATCCCGGCCTTTCCCAGGGCGCAGTATTGGGTCCAACGCCTGGAGTGGGCCGACGCCATCGCCCCCAACGAGCGCACCCGGGCTACTTATCTGCCAGAGAATTACCGTCCCCTGGAAGAAACCGGCCAGCTCCGGCTCATCAACGGCGCTACCCGCCTCACCGGTGAAGTGCGCACCGCGATAACCCGGGGCCATACTCGCGCCCACCAGGTGGTCATTTTGGAGTCAGGGGGGGAAACGGCCCTGTTTGTAGCCGATATGGCCTCACTGCACTACCACTTGGAGCGTTTAGCCTGGGTGCCGGCCTACGATTTAGAGCCAATGGAATCAATTGAAACGAAGCGCTACTGGCAGCAGTGGGCCGTGGAAAGAGACGCCCTGATTATTTTTCAGCACGATACGGAAATACCCTTGGGAAAGCTCAGGCCCGACGGGGTGAATTTTAGGGTAGAGCCGGTTTTGTTAGACTAGCTCTTCTCCCACTCCTTAATCGAAGCCTTGATCAGTTCCTTCACCTCCGGCTGGGGAATTTCATCCGGGCCGGAATAGATCATCCCGTTAACGTTAATCAAAATACCCCCGCCAGGATCAGAGGTGATCTCCAGCCTGGTGGCGCCGGCCAAAGGCGAGTAGCGCAGGCGGGCCTGGACAATTTCGTTAATCTGCCCGGTCAGGTTCAGCGGAGGCAGCAAAGGTTGAGCGGGAGCCGCCGGTTTAGAGCGTCCAAAAAGACCGCGCCGCTGCGGCTGAGGGGGTTCCGTGGCCGGTTGGGCGCGCAGCGTAGCCAGAAAGGCCGCTTCAACTTCAGGCGCAGGCGGGGTTGGCTGAACTGAAGTGGACGGTAGGGGCGAGGCTGGCGCAGGCGCAACCGGGGGTACAGGTGTCTCGCCCACTTTGGGAACCTGGAGAGTTTTGAGACCGGCTTCGGCTGCAATCATGCCATTGGTGAAGGCCAGAAGGTGCGCCGCTAATTTTAGGATATATTGGCCAATTTCTTTATCGGTAATCTCAGCCAGCTTGGTGTAACGCCGCCCGGCGATTTCCACGATCAATTGGCCCGATTGCGGGTTACGCAAGAGCCGCAACAATTCTACTGGTTCGCTGGAGTAAGGTGCAGAGATAGACTGCTTGACGGGTTGTTGATGAGCCGCAGGCAGGCTGGTGGCTGCCGGAACGGACGCTGACTGGCTTGCTTCGGGCGGGGTGGCTTCGGCAACAGGCCGGGGTTGATGGCTCAGCCGGGCGGACAGTCCGCTTCTTGATTCATGGGATGATTTGGATACATTCATCATCTCAACCTCCGTTTTGGTTCGCTGGTGCAAAAGATCTAAATTCAAATCGAGGCCTGCCGGCAGATCAGAAACTGGGGATAACTCCTCTGAATTAGACTCCTGAGTGTCTGTGACAGGATCATTCAGGGTAAAAGCAGCTTGTTTGGGGGGAGGGAAAGCGGGGTTTATTTCGCCAACAGGCCGGGGAGAGTCTAAAAGCGCCCCTGTTTTCGACGAGAGTTCCAATTCCATTGGCTGCTTCTTCCTTCGATTCGAAAATACAACGAACAATACTCCCCCAAAAAGAATAACCCCAATGACAGGGACAGCCATAAACATCAATATTTGGCCGGGTGAGGCGTTTCCCAGAATTTCTGCCATGCACGTCTCTCTTTATAGAGTCTGTCTGAAGGGTATTTTGGATACGGCTCTTCTTGCCACAATTAGATGTTGACCTCGCGCAGAAAGGCGGCGCTTTCCTCCGGGAGCGAGGGGTTAATGAACATACCGCTGCCCAACTCAAAACCGGCCGTCCGGCTGAGACGTGGGATGATTGTTACATACCAGTGCAGGTAATCGTTACTGATTTCTTTAACCGGGGCGGTGCGAATGACCAGGTTGTAGTTGGGATCACGCAGGCCCAGGAAAAGCCGGCGTAACATGTTGTGTAAAATGTGAGCCAGGTCCGCCAGGGCATCTTTTTGAGCATAGAGAAAGCTGACACTGTGTTGGCGGGGCACAATCCAAATATGGAAAGGAGATGAGGCGGCATACAAAACAAAGGCGACAAAGTGCTCATTCGCCTCGACGATGCGTACGCCTTTTTGTAGCTCATCTTGCATCATCACGCAGTAAACACACTCGCCGTTATCGTCAAAATAACGGCGGGCTTCCTCAATGCGATGGCGAATAGTGTTCGGCACAACCGGCAGGGCAATAATCTGGCTGTGCGGGTGCTTTAAGGTGGCTCCGGCTCGCACCCCGTGGTTCTTAAAGTAGATGATTTGTTCCATGCGCGGGTCGCGGGTAATCGCCCAGCCCCGATTATAAAACGTTTGCAGCACAACCATGATCTCGGCCGGCGTCATCAAAGCCAGGGTTGTATTATGGCGCGGGTGTTCGACGACAATCTCGTGGTAGCCCAGGCCGAAAATGCAGCGGTGGACGCCGTCGAAGGTGCGGGTCAATTCCCCTTCTTTGGAAAGCGCCGGAAATTTGTTGTCTACCACCCTGGTCTGCCACGGGCCTGTTTCGGGCAGGCGTTCAATTTCCAGGTCAAGTTCTTCGCCGCCGGGGCAGAAGGGGCAGGTGGAATCGTAAAAAGGTTGAGTATCGGTCGTTAAGTGCCGTTCAGGTTCGATGTAATCGTGCGGCCGTTTGGCCCGCTCGTTGGCAATAATGACCCAATCTCTCGTTGCCAGATTCTGTCTAAGCTCAGGCATTGGTTTCCTCAGACTGCCACTTGACCCGGCTTGATTACTTGGCCGGTTAGCCAGCTCAACCTCTATGCTGCCAGGATGGTGGTGTTATCCGGCAAGGGAGCAGCCCGGCTGCGCTGTAACAACGTCAAAAACTCACTCAAAATCATCGCCGTCGCACCCCAAACCCGATGGCCAAAGACATCAAAAAAGGGCACGCGACGTTCGCCATAGTTTGGAAAGAGCCAAATTTCCTCTTTGCGGTTGGCCGGATTTAACAGCAGGCTGAGCGGCGCTTCGATTAACTCGGCGACTTCTTTGGCGTCAGGGCGAAAAGCAGGCCGGGCAGCGCAGTAGCCAATAAATGGATAAATATAAAAATTGCTCGGCGGCGTATATAAGGGCGACAACTGGCCGATCACTTCGATAGTGGTTGGGGCCAGACCAATTTCTTCATACGTCTCCCGTAAGGCCGTCGTTTGCAGCGGCTCATCCCCTTCGCGCCGGCCGCCGGGCAGCGAAATCTGGCCGCTGTGCGCGCCGGGATACTCGGGCCGGCGCGTCAAGACGACATGCAACTCCGGCCCACCCCAACCATTGCTGGTATAGGGATAGAGTAATAACAAGACACTCGCCTCGCGATAGTTCTCCGGCATTTCCCAGCGGTTGACTTGATCCACGCGAGGTTGAGGCGCCATCTTGAACTGGCCTTCAATGCCGGGCAATGGCGCGGCCAGCGCCCGCCGGACATCCTCCAAAACGGGCGAAGTTAGCGGTGATTGATTCATGATGCCCCCTCAATTCACAAGCTACTTAATGAAAAACCATAAATTGATCCGGGTAAAATCGTGGGGACATTATAGCACAAATTTTTGGAAGGGGTTAAGAACGACCGCCGACTACCGACCGCCGTGACAGTCACCGTTTCTTCTGACAGCGGTCTGTGATCTGCTGTCGGCGGTCATCAAGGGAGGAGGGAAGAGAAAAGGGTTACACCTTCCCAGGCAATGAGCAGCCCTAACCCCAGGCCGATCACAATGTCACCCAGGTAGTGGATGCCGATAAGAACGCGGGCAGCGGCAACGCTCAGAGCCAGCGCCCCCAAAACGAGACCCAGGAGCGGGTCGAAAAACATGACGCTCGCAGCCACGGCAGTCAGGCGGGCCGCATGGCCGGAAGGGAAGCTGTAAGCATCATATTGAAAGGTGACAAACTCGCCGGGCGGCCGGGGCCGCTGGCGGCGGACTCTGAATTTGACCAAAGTAACCACCCCCATGACCGCCCAAACGATCAGCACAATCAGTAAACTGGCCTGGCAAAGCTGAGGCTTACTTCCCAGCCAGCCGAGGATGTAGACCAGCCCCAATCCGCCGAAAACCAGTGACCCATCACCCAGGTGGGCCACCAGCCTAACTAGATTCCACCAGCTTGATTCGGGCGGCAGGTAAAGCTGCCGGCTTAGCCGGGCGTCAAGGCTCAGCAGGCGATCTAAGGCGCTAGGAATGGAGTTTAGCCTTTTCCAGTTCTGCTTTGATGATGTCATACTGATGCGGCTTATCCAAATCCATGCCTAATTCGGCAAAGCGCGTCACCACCACCCGCGCGTTCAAGTTCATCCGTTGGCGGGCCCGCTCGGCGGCCTCGTCCACCGTCATCAGGCGCAGTAAAAAGCGGAGGATGAATCCCAGGCCCAACATTTGCGCCTGGGCCAGGTAATTCTTGCGGGAACCGGTCAGGGAGCGAAACAGCTCGACGTTGCCTTTGGCTGCCACCATATCAATCAGGAATAGATCGCCGCCGGAGTAACGACCTCCTCTAAAGGGCACAAAGGTGCGCTTTGAGCCGGGAAAGCGCGCTTCCATCGTTTTTTCTTCGACGATGGCATAATAAACATCCGCCTCCTGCGAACCGCACTCCTCGATGAAACCACACACAATTTCTGGCGTAATCAGGGGAATATCAGAGGAACAGAGCAGAATCTTTTTGGCCCGCGGATTAATTTCTCTCACCTTGTCCACTCCGGCCAGAACGTTATCCAGCAGCCCCTCTCTGGCATCAATAAAGCAAAGTGAGGGATGGTTTAGATTGAGTTCGTCCGGCTTGAGGCCGACGATGACAATATGATCAATCAAGCCCGACCTAATCAGCGCCTCCACGATCCAGTTAATCATCGGCTGGCCGGCCAGCGGGATCAACGCCTTTTTAGCCACGCCGGTTTGAGCGTAGAGAGGATCATCAGGCGCGCTAATCCCCCCAGCCGTAATAATTGCCTCCATGGTCTTCCTCTTTCAAAAAGGAGTGAACAGAAGGAGTGTCAAAGCAAAGCTTTGACATACGAAAGCACAGCTTTCGCACTCCTATTTACATGTCTAAATATCCCTCCGCGCGCAGCCATGCCTCTGTCCGCTGCATGCCCTCCGTTAAATCCACCCGAGGCCGCCAGCCCAGTAAGGTGCGGGCCTTTTGATTGCTAAAACTGCTGTCGCTGCGCAAAAATTTAACCAGTTCGCGGTTGAGCGCCGGTTTTTTGCCGGTCATGCTTGCTTTGAGTTCATAAAAGCCGGCAATAAGCCAGGCCAGGGCAAAAGGCACCGCTGGCAAAGAATGGATACCTAACATCTGCCCATAAGCGCCAAAGTAATCGCGCCAGGGGACGGGAGCGTCATTGGTAAAGTTGATCGCCTGACCAGCGGCGGCCTCCACTGTAGCGCAGAGGATGAGTCCATCTACCAAATCGTCAATGTAGATCGGTTTGCACAAGTGACGGCCCCCGTCAATCAAGATCATTTTGCCCGCTTTGATGCTCTGAACCGGGCGGATGGACAATTGAGCGCCGGGGCCATAAACGTGAGAGGCTCGCGCCGCCACCACTGGCAGCCCATGCTCCCGCTGGACCAGAAAGACCGTTTCTTCGGCGGCTACTTTTGAATCGCCGTAGAGATGCCCACGCCGCCGGGTGGGCGTTTGCTCGTCAATATTGGGCCGCTGGAGGGAACCATACACGGCGCATGAACTGAGATGAATGAAGCGCTCGACGCCCGCCGCTGCCGCCGCATGGGCGATATTCTCGGCGCCGGTCACATTGACCGCCCAGACGGCGGCCTTATCGCCAACACCCTCGCTCACATGAGCGGCAGCATGAAAAACGAGCTGGCAGCCGGCCACTGCCGCCGGCAAGGAGGCTGGGTCGGTAATATCGCCGGGAACGATTTCAATGCCCAGGCCGGCCAGCCGTCGCGCTTTGGCGGGCTGGCGCACCAGGGCGCGCACGTTCATCTCCTCTTCTACTTGCAGCCGCTCGGCCAGCCGGCCGCCGATAAAGCCGGTCGCGCCGGTGACGAGGGCCGTTTTACCCTTAAGTTCCATGGAAAGTTACAGGCGCAAAGCTACGGCCAGGCCATCACGGCCGGCCGGATAAATCGAGCTGATGAAGCCGGAATGGGCAAAAAGCTGGCGAATAAATTCGATGATACCCTGAGTATCGGGATCTTTTGCTTCATTGAAAACACGTCCATACCAAAATAGATTATCGGTGATGAAGAGACCGCCGGGCCGGAGATGCTGGTAAGCCAGTTCGATGGTGGCGGGGTAGCCGGCTTTGTCAATATCGTTGTAAATAATGTCCCAGGTTCCCCCCACCCGCCACAGGGCAGCAGTCCCTTCATCCTGGTGATAGGTTACCCGCGACCACACGCCGACTCGGCTCAGATACATTTCGGCCAGCCGGATATTCTCGGCGTCGAGTTCGGTACAGTGGATTTCACCCTGCGGGCCAACCGCGCGGGCAAAATGGAGCGCCGAGTAGCCATAACCCGACCCTAATTCAAAGATGCGCCGCGCCCCAATCATGCAGGCCAGTTGATAGAGATGCCGCCCGGCAATGGGTCCGACAATCGGAAAGTGACGCTGCCGGGCCAGTTCTTCCATTTCTTGGCGAACCGGATCATCGTCGGCATAAAGCTGGCGCAGATAAGTGTTAACTTGGCTCAGGCTGAATGCTTCGGCCATGCTGTTCTCCTGACCAGTAGCAGTCGTCAGTAATCAGTAGTCAGTCGTCAGAAAATCTGGCTACTGACTACCGGCTACTGATTACTCATAGAATCAATAGTAATTTCCCCGCCGTTTGGCGGCTTTCGAGCAGGCGGTGCGCTTCGGCGGCTTCGGCCAGGGGCAGTTGGTGGTCAATACGAACCTTTAGCTCGCCGGCGGCAAGCCAGTTAAAAATATCGCCGGAACGCCACAGTAATTCCTCGCGGGTGGCGGTGTAGTGAAACACGGTCGGACGGGTAAGGAAGAGGGAGCCTTTTGCGTTGAGAGTGAGGGGATCAATCGGCGGCACTTTGCCGCTGGATTGGCCAAACAGCACCAGCATCCCGCGCATGCGCAGCACATTCAGGCTTTTCTCAAAAGTGGTTTTACCCACCGAGTCGTACACGACATCTACGCCCTGGCCGTCGGTCAGGCGCTTGGTTTCGGCTTCAAAATCGGTTTGGGTGTAGAGGATGACATGATCGGCTCCGGCTTCGCGCACCAATTGGGCTTTTTCCTCCGTCGAGGTTGTGCCGATGACGGTTGCCCCCAGTTTTTTGGCTACCTGCACCAGCAGCAAGCCCACCCCCCCGGCTGCCGCGTGAATGAGGGTGGTATTGCCTTGTTTGAGGGGAAAAGTGCTGTAGGTCAGAAAATGGGCGGTCATTCCCTGGAGCAAAGCCGCAGCGGCCAAAGACAGGTCGAGTCCGGCCGGAACAGGAACCAATTTCCCTGCGGGAACAAGGGTGTAAGTGGCATCAGCGCCTGCCGGCCCGCTGAAAGCTACCGGGTCGCCCGGCTTAAATTCAGTCACTCCCGATCCCACAGCTTCCACCCTGCCTGCCCCCTCCACACCCAGGGTCATCGGCAGGGGCTGCTGATACAAGCCGATGCGGTGGTAAATATCAATGAAGTTGACTCCGGCGGCGGCAATTTTGACCAAAACCTCGCCCGCGCCCGGTTCAGGAGTGGGTAAGTCTTCATAGCCCAGTACTTCAGGGCCGCCAAATTCGTGGATGCGAACAGCTTTCATCGGGTTTCTCCTTATACAGTTATATTAGTGGAAAAACGGTAACAGTCATGCCTTGATCTCTTATTCTTTCAACCGAGGTCTGTAACGACCGGCTAGAACTTCTTCGGCAATCTCGCGGGTTAGGTCGTGATCCGTCCAGGATTTAATGTAGGCGATGTTGTTATCGGTTAACTCTAATGGTTTACCCAAATCCTTCTCATCATAGAAGGGAAACCACCCCTTCGTAACAGTGAGTATTCGGGCCAGGGTTTCTTTGGCCTCTTCGGGGGTAATCTCACTACGCGGGAAAGACGTTCTGCCTGAAATGGCGAGGCTGAGCGTCCAAATCAGTGCAATTACAGCACCCTGCCAGCCTGCCTTTTTATTGTGCCACTCAGGGCTATTCAGAAAATAATCGTCGAAGCAAACTCCTTCACAGATTAGCGCAGAACCAATAACATCAAGCAGCGGGTCTGCCATAGCAAAATTAGTAAAGTTACCAAAAAGCTCAATCGGCATATAAGGAGAATTTAACCCAAAAAGCAATGTGTGTTTGGAAAGTATATCCAGGGTAAATTTGTTGGTTAGAGGCATCAACAGGTTTTCTACGACTAAACGCAGTTCAGCACCAGACCGTGCAATACTAAGTGAGGTTTCAACGCTTTCTAATTGGAACGTAGACCAAAAGGCAACCACAGGATCGGGATCATAGATCATCTTCCTCAAGTCGTTGTATCGGTTGGACTGCTTGGTTCTTATTATTCCGAAAATCGCCAAATAACGTAGACTCGGCTCTGGATGATCTAATAAGGAGCATAACAATTCCAGGGCTTCATCTCCCCCAATTTCTAATAAACCTAAGGCAGCTCCGATTTGGGAAAACCCGTTTCCCGTATAAAGAATATTACGCCAGAAAGATAAAACTTTTTGTTTTTCCTCTCCAAGAGCAAGAATTTTGGGCGCTATTCTTAATTCGGTCAACATTTCTATAAAATTAATGTTCTTGATTACTTCATTCAAGAATTTGTCTGTAGGTGACATTGAATTTTGAGGGGGTGCTTCACCCATAATTAATGCCGCAATTTCCTTTAAGAAATGCATCGAGAAGGTTATCTTCAAGAAATCGAGCGATTTTTTTAGCAAAGACCAGCCGATGAGTCGAGTGATAGGTCCAGGGCTTTTGAGCAAATCGAGGAAATAGGGTTCAAGATAAATTTCATCCTCAAGTTCAAATTTTCTTATTGTCATGACCAAGATGTAGAAATACTCTTCTAACTTGCTCATTTGCTTGTACTTGTTCAGCCCCAAGTAGAAATTGAGATTCTCGACTTTAGATAAATCCCCCTTGTCATCAGAATTACTCCAAGCACGTCGTAATGAATCATTCCCATCCATTAAAACCCATTGCAGTAATTCATCTACTTGTTCGACGTGATTTTGTTGAATATTTTCAATAGCGGTGACGAGACCCTGGGCCAATCTGTGGGTGAATTTATCAATTACATCCGTATGAAGTGAAGGGGCTTGACCAACACAGCGCCAAGCCAGGATAGGATTATCAAAATTCTCCAGGATGTACTCGATCAACCTAGCTTGACCTGTGCTATCTGAAATTTGGGCGAGATAGACAATCGTTTCATCCCAGCGAGGAATGTTGAAATAACTTAAGGCTAATTCAAAATCCTGATTTCTGATAATATCTTGTAATCCCCGCGCCGCGAAATAATCCTTAAAAGCGGGGTGCCAGAAAGAGATATAATCGTTAAAGGAAATTAGCAGGGGATGTTGGTGAATCAGAATGTTCGCTATCTTTTGTTGATACTCGGTGCTCTCTCCGGGAAGAGAGTTAGCTACTACCCTAAATACACACTGTTCATTAAAGATAAAGCTTTCTTCCAATGCTAATTGAAACAGGCAGCGATCAACGACCTCCCTGCTCTCACGAGGTGGTTTTAGAGACTCCGGGCACTTGCGGACAATCAAATCCATCAGTTGAGCTTCAGTTTTAACCTCAATCTGCGCAAGTTGAGCATTTTCAGCATAAAGACGAAGAAATAGAGGAGTACGCAAAATATGCTGAACGGTCTCCGGTAAGTCACCGAAATTAGGTGTGCCAACAAATGATTGCCATAGTTTGGCTGCCGACTCGTGAGTTAATCCTTGAAGCTCAACTTCATAGCATCCAATAATTGGAAATCGGTTTGCTCGATATACGTTAAGTCGGCTGGAAATAACACAGTGATGATGAGGGTATTCTTGAAGAAATGTTTCAAGCTCCGGCACGATATCAGAGGCATTTGGGGCTTCGTCTAAGCCGTCGAATAGGAGCAACAGTTTCTCTGTTTGTAAAATCCTAGCTGCTTCCGACTCGCTTAGAGCCACTCCATTACTTTGTAAAGTAACTCTAATTAGGTAATTCAGGCTACGCCTCTGGCTATGATTGCGCAGTCGAATTAGAACTGGTACATAATCAGCCTTATTTTGAGCATAACGTTCAGCGTATTTTAAAGCTAGGTGCTCCATTGCTACAGATTTACCGAGGCCGGGACTGCCTAATAAAACGACAGGGCGATGAGCTTCATCTATCAAGGTAAGTAAATCTTTAGTTTCATCGGTATCACTATCTAATATTTTACGTGCTAGACGTTTGATAGTAGTAGATTTAAATCCTGAAATGAACTGTAGTTTAACCTCTGTGAACTGTTCCTTATCCAAAATGACTCGCGCTGGGGCAATATCCATCTGTTCGGGGGAAAGGTAAAGTGCCGGGGGCATAGCAGTCCAATCTCGATGCGTGGTGAGCAAAGTGTGGCAATATTCGAGCCAATGGGTGTTGATTGCCTCCATTCCTGATGAAATGTTCGGATCAAACTTTTTCAAGTGAAGAATATCAGTTACCAAACTCCTCAATTCCTGATCGGAAAAATTCAAACTTCGGCTGGTTTGCTGCCCAATAGCTTGACTCAGTTTATCTAAACCCACCAGCCGAAACCAGGGGAGGTGAGCAGGAATATTGTTTTTGGTGTTTGAAGGCAGGGCCGGGCTGATAGCAACAAAGGCGCTGGTATGCATGAAATCCATAGTAGAAATTTTGGCTCGAGCAAGAAACTTACCCTCGTTACGCTTTAAGAAATTAGCCCATTTGATGCGATAGTCTTTAGCCTGCTGATACGGATTTTGATCTCCAGTGCCAATTATCTTATTGCCGGGAATAGTCAACCAATCGCCATTTTCAGAAGTCTCAATTGGATCAGCACACTCTTTTAGCTCAACGACGATAATCGCATCTCGCTTCAAAACCGTCAGGTCAATCTCGCGGCCATCCAAAGAATAATTGACCAGGATAAAATGAAGTTGCTTACTTTGACCGAATTTGGCTTCCATATCTTTCCTAAATTGGTCAAAAGCGCGTCGTTCGTGGGTTGTCTTAAATTCCTGACCGATCCAAAGTTCAACAGGCATATCTTCTGAATCCCCTGGACACCTTTTATTGGATTAGGGCAGCCACACTTCTCCAACTGTACGGCTCAAAGCCTCACGGATCGTTCGATCGTCAAGACGAAATCCGACAGAACGCAAAGCTAGAAGTGTTTGAGCGGCGGAGGTAATCAAACCGCGTTGTTTGGCTAAAATTACAACGGCCAAGGTTCCTTTGAGGGGTACTAAAAAGCTGCGGGCGCAACGGCGGGCAGCAGCATCATCGAGAACGGCCGTCCAACCCGATTGAGTCAGAGCAAAAGAAAGCACAGCGGTTTCACCACTACCCAAATCCCAGGCTAATATTTCTCCTGGTGGCGCAGGGGTGTCCACAATGGTAAAACTGCCTGTAGCTAACGCCCTTCTGGCTAGGTCTTCTGGTGGCCCTGCATCAATTTCAATTGCAACTGCCCGGGGCAAAATGATTTCATCAGCCAGATCAAAAAACAGACGCTCAAGACCAACTTGGGCCAAAACAATGAGCGGAGAAGCGTTTAGAATCCAACGCTCAGCCATTATTCAACTTCTCGAATAATCTCATCTGCCCCGTACTGGAATGGGGAAACACCAAACCGACCCAAGGCAGTTAAAAACTCGGTCCTGGACAGGCCAGCAACCTCACTGGCTTTGGCCTGAGACACCAGGCCCATTTCATACCACTTAACTGCCGCTGCTAGGCGCATTTCCTGCACAAAATGAGCTGGGTCTTGTCTCAGCACCGACAACACAGCCCGAGGCAATTCTATTGAAACCTGTACAGTATCCATACTAACCCCCTACATCTAACATTTTTGTTAGTGAGTATAGCATGTATGGGAGTGGACGCAACTTGCAAAAAGGCTTTATTCTTCCAGTGAGGATATGCTGGTTGAGAAAGAGAATCTTTGGAGCTGCCGCTTCTGCCGGTATTCGATTTTCAAATTACTGAGATTGAGGGATAATTACGACAGATATTGTCGTATTCTCATGTTACAGTAGACTTATAGCTTTAGTCACTGAACGATCAAGGAAGAAGCAGATGGCCAATACCGCCACCCGATTGATTACATTAATCATGCTGCTCCAGCGCCAGACCAACCAGACCGCGGCCCAACTCGCCCGAACCCTGGATGTCTCGGTCCGGACGGTGCAGCGCTATATGACGATGCTGGACGAGATGGGCATCCCGATCTACGCCGAGCGCGGTTCTTATGGCGGCTATGCCCTGGTGCGTGGCTACAAAATGCCGCCCCTGGTCTTCACTCCGGAGGAAGCTGTGGCGGTTTACCTGGGGACCAGCTTTCTGGAACAGGTCTGGGGACGCTTGTACCAGGAGGCGGCGCGCGGGGCCTTGGCCAAGCTGGATAACGTCTTGCCCGATGAGCAGCGGCGCGAAGTCGCCTGGGCCAGCCAGACCTTGCTGGCCATCGGCATGCATCAGGCCGATCCGAGCCGCAGCGCACCCCATCTGGAGAAACTATGGGCGGCGGTCCATGAACGGCGGCGGGTCAGGCTGCTGTATCGAGGCCGGAACCAGCCGGAACCCCTGCCGCGCGACATTGACCCTTACGTGCTGGTGCATGGCTGGGGCCGGCAGTACTGTCTCGGTTACTGCCATCTGCGCCAGGATATTCGTTCCTTCCGGGTAGATCGGATTCTCCAACTCGACTTAACGGAGCAGGCGTTTGAAATTCCGGCCGATTTCGACCTTGAAGCTTATGTGGCCGGCGAGCCTTACTTTCAACGCCGAATACAGGTGCGGCTGTATTTTGCTTCGGAGGCGGCGCTCCAGGCTCTGGATAACCAGTCGCAGTGGGATACGGTGGAAAAGCAGCCGGATGGCTCGATCATCGTCACCTTTGCCATACCTGATGTAGAAACGGCTGCCAGTATTATGATGAATTACGCCTATCTGGCGGAGGTAGTGGAACCGGAGGAACTGCGGGTGCTGGTACGAGAGCGGGCCGCAGCGCTGGCCGCCCGGCATACCTCAACCGGTCAACCATAAAGTTAGAGTGAACATCTGTTGGTTTTCTCCGAATGTATTAACCCCAGCGGCATCACCCAGAGCTTATTTGTTGCCAGCTTATGACCAGTATACAATATCACGCCGACTCTCTTCACCCCGCTTGGCCAAGCCGAGGACCAGGCCCTGGCCGAGGCGGTGCAGCGCTATGGGAAGTTTCTTGATCTGAAGGTCATGCTGGGATGATGAAGGAAAGCGATAAATCAGTCGTGACACCTCAAACAATTGCTCAATTCAGGCTCTATCATCAACAAATTGCCGGGACCCCATTTAAAGAGCCGGGCCAGATCGTGTCCTGGCTCGGTGCGCTACAGGCCCAAGATTATGCCGGGGCAAAATGGTCAATCGGCTTGCGCTTGCCAGACGCCACCGACTCTGAGATTGAACAAGCTATTACCAACAAAACAATGATTCGCACGTGGCCGATGCGGGGTACGCTCCACTTTGTGGCGACTGAGGATATCCGCTGGCTGCTTGAACTCCTAACGCCGCGGATTATTGCTCAGACCGCAGGACGGTATCGGCAACTTGAACTGGACGAGGCTATATTTGCCCGCAGCAAGGAATTGTTTGTTAAAGCCTTGCAGGGTGGCAAGCAGTTGACGCGGGATGAAATGTATCAGCTCCTTGAGCGGGCCAACATCTCTCCGGCGGGCCAACGAGGCTACCATATCCTGTGCCGGTCTGCGCAAGATGGGCTGATTTGTTTTGGTCCGCCAAGCGGCAAACAGCAAACTTTTACCCTGCTTGACGAGTGGGCGCCCCGGGCTAAAAGTCTGGCGCGCGACGAGGCCCTGGCGGAGCTGACCCGGCGCTACTTTACCAGTCACGGGCCGGCCACCCTGCCAGATTTTGGAGGGTGGTCGGGGTTAACCCTGACTGAGGCAAGGGCCGGCCTCGAAATGGTCAAAACGCAGCTCAGCCAAGAGACCGTCAATGGCCAGACCTACTGGATGTCCCCGGATAGGCCGGTTATAGCAGATAATTCGCCGACAACTTACCTGCTGCCCGGTTTCGATGAGTATATGCTGGGGTACAAAGACCGCAGTGCTGTTCTTGAGGCGATACACGCCCCAAAAATAACGCCCGGCAACAATGGTATGTTTAGCCCCACCCTGGTTATAGATGGCAAGGTAGCAGGCACATGGAAGCGTACATTCAAGAAAGAGACGGTTGTTATTACAGCCAGTCCTTTTAACTCGTTAAGCGAAGACCAAAAACAGGCCATTACTGTCGCCGCCAAACGTTATGGCAAGTTTGCCGGTATGCCGTCTACGGTGGTTAGCTATGCCTGAATTACCTGAAGTTGAAACGGTGGTGCGCGGCCTGCGCGGGCCGCTGGTGGGGCGAACCTTCACCGGCGTGACCGTGCTCTGGCTCAATTCAATCAAAACACCTATCTCCGAGCTGCAGCAGCGTTTGCCCGGCCAGCGTATCGAGGCGATTAACCGGCGGGCTAAGTACCTGCAGTTCCAGCTCTCCGGCGGCGATACCCTGTTTCTTCATCTCAAGATGAGCGGTGATTTGCTGGTCGAGCCGGAAAACGAGCCGCGCCATCCGCATGTGCGGACCATTTTTGGCCTGGATAACGCCCACGAACTGCGGTTTAAGGATCCGCGCAAATTTGGCCGGGTCTACCTGGTAACTGACCCCAGCCAGGTGGTCGGCAAGCTGGGGCCGGAGCCGCTGGCCGACGGCTTTGCCCTGGAGGATTTTAAGAGCCTCTTTCAGAAGCGTAAGGGTCGGCTAAAACCGTTGCTCCTTAACCAGGAATTTATTGCTGGGGTCGGCAATATTTACGCCGATGAGAGTTGTTTTCTGGCGGGCATTAATCCTCAGCGCCAGGTGGATACCCTGGCGGCGGAAGAGTTGGAGCGGTTGTACCAGGCCATTCGCCAAACACTGAATGCCGGGATCACCTGGAAAGGGGCCAGCTTCGACAGCGTCTATCGCGGCGGCGAGTTTCAGGACCATTTTCAGGTGTATGGCCGCACCGACGAACCCTGCCTGACCTGTGGCACGCCGATTGTCCGGGCTGTCCTCGGCGGGCGCTCGACGCATTTTTGCCCAATATGTCAGAAATAAAAGCAAATTGCAGGGGTAAACAGTCTGGAGTGTCAAAGTGCATCTTGACACTCCATGAGGACTTATTCAGGAGGAGGATTCATGTCGCCTAAAAAAATTACTCGATTAGCATTAGTTGTGGGGAGTATCTCTATTTTGGGGATGATCGTGATGGCGCTCTTGCGCCCGGAATGGGGAATGCTCAGTTGGTGGCCAGTAATGGGTCTGGGCCTGGTGGTGTTGTTGCTGCTTGTTTCTTTTCTGCGGGGTGCTTACCTGACTGCCCAGAAACGGGTCGAAATGGTGGACATGCTGAATGACTGCTATACGGGTGTGCCGGCAGGAGAGGAAACGATGAGGCGATGATGCGTGAGGCGAAGAAAAGTTAGTTCCCATCCTCGCCTCTTCGCCTCTTCCTCACGTGAACTGCTTCAAATACGCTGAAACTGCCTTCATTTCAAAACCGAAATGCAGCTTTTCCTGGGTGTGCCACTCGTATACCTCTGCCGGGGTTAGCCAGGTGATCTCGCGAATCTCGTCGGCTTTGAGCGGGCCGAGCGGCCCCAGCGGCCGGGCCGCAAAAATGGTATAGTCCATGCCCGACCGGCTGTAAAATACGCCTAGCTCCCCCAGTACTTCAACCTCGATGGATAGCTCCTCGCGCATCTCCCGGTGCAGCGCGGTCAGGGGATCGAGTTCTTCCGGGTCCAGTCGGCCGCCGGGAAACGTCCACTTGTCAAACAAACTCGGATCGTTAAAGTGATGATGGATGAACAAAATATGCTTGTCTTCCACCAGCACGGCGCGGACGGCGTAAGGACGGGCCGATTTACGATTTACGATTTCGGATTTCAGATTTTCGATTTCAGTTCCTGAATCACGCCTCACGTTTTACGCCTTACGCTTCGTCTTCCAACGGGTCGGCGTCGTCGTCGGCCTGGGTCACAAGGATGGGCCGGCCCTTGCCACCTTCATCGGGGCCGATGATGCCCTGCTCCTCCATCTCGTCAATCAGGCGGGCGGCCCGGCTGTAGCCAATCCGCAGGCGGCGCTGCAGCAGCGAGACCGAGGCTTTGCCCTGCTCGCGCACGACCTCGATGGCTCTTTCCAGCAGTTCATCGTCTTTATTCTCGGCGGTTCCTTTCTCCAGGGCCTTGTACTCTTCCCACAGCGGCTGCTGCACCAGGTCCGTATTGACCTGCGCCGGGCTGCGCGGCTCTCGTTCCACGGAATAATTCGCTCCGCGCCAGAAGCGCACCAGCCGGTTCATCTCCTGGTCGGAGACAAAGACGCCCTGCAGGCGCTGCAGCTTGGCCGAGTCAGCCGCCATATACAGCATGTCGCCCTTGCCCAGCAGTCGCTCCGCTCCCGGCGAGTCCAAAATTACCCGCGAGTCAATCTGGCTGGTGACGGCAAAGGCGATGCGGGCCGGGAAGTTGGCCTTGATCAGGCCGGTGACCACGTCCACCGAGGGGCGCTGGGTGGCGATAATCAGGTGAATGCCGGTGGCGCGGGCCATCTGGGCGATACGGGTGATGGTCCGCTCGACCTCGTCCGGGGCCATCATCATCAGGTCGGCCAGCTCGTCAATAATGAGGACGATGTAAGGCAGGGTATCGCGCCCTTCCTTGGCCACCTTCTCATTATAGCCGATAATATTGCGGACGCCTTCCTGGGCAAAGAGTTTGTAACGCCGCTCCATCTCACGGGTGGTCCAGCTTAACACCCCGACCACCTTCTCCAGGTCGGTCACAACCGGGGCCAGCAGGTGCGGGATGCCGTTGTAGTTGACCAGTTCGACCATCTTGGGGTCAATCATCAGCAGGCGCAGCGTTTCCGGGGTGTGGGTGCTAATCAGGCAGGCGACGACGGCGTTGATACACACGCTCTTGCCGGAACCGGTCGCCCCGGCGATGAGCAGGTGCGGCATCGAAGTCAGGTCGGCAATGACGGCCCGCCCGGAGACATCTTGCCCCAAGGCCAGCTTGAGCGGACCGGAGGTGCGGTAGAAGCGATCCGACTCCATCAAATTGCGCAGCGTGACCAGGTTGGTTGTCGAGTTGGGTACTTCCAGGCCGACGTAGGGCCGGCCGGGAATCGGCGCTTCGATGCGGATGGGCGCAGCCGAGAGGGCCAGGGCCAAATCGTTGGCCAGGCCGACAATGCGCGACACCCGCACCCGGCGCGGGTTGCCTTTGGCGTCTTTCGTCGCCATAAAGCCCGGCTCCAGGCCAAACTGAGTGACCGACGGGCCTTGATTGATCTCGCGGACCTTTACTTCAACCCCAAAGCTGGCCAGTGTGTCTTCGATAATTCTGACCCGCTGCCGGATTTCGGATTCGCTAATTTCCAGCTCCAGCCCCTCTTCAAAAATCTGATCAACCTGGGGTAGCCGCCAGCGGTGGCTGCCGTCGGCCTGGCCGACCAACGCTTCAGCGGGGACGAGAGACCCATCGGCCTCGTCGCCCACGATTTCACCCACCACACTGATCGGTACGTCGTCCCTGTCTTTGCCCCCTTCGGAAGCCGACCTCACTAGGTTTTTCCCTCCGGCCAGCATGCGGTCAATGAAGCGGGGAGAGGGTTCCAGCGGGCGCGGGCGCGGCGTCGAAGGGTTAATATTGAGCTGCCGGAAATGGCGCCAATCCTGAAAGCGGTAATACCAGTCGCGCAGCATCTGCCCCAGTTCGCGCAGCGACAGGCCGCTGATCAAGATGAGCGCCAGCGGGAAGAGTCCGCCCAGGACGACCAGGGTGGTGGGCATTCCCAGGGCTGAGCGCAGCAGTTCGCCCAGCATCCAGCCAATCGCCCCGCCGCCGCCGAACTCTTCCACTCCGTCGCCGGGCTGGATAAAGTGGAACACAATCAGCAGCAGTCCCAGCAATAAAAAAGTGCCGACCGGCTTCTCCCACTTCTCCTGGCTGTCTTCGCTGCCGTAGCGCCGGAAGAACCAGACGGCCAGCAGCGTCAGCGGCAGCCAGATCACGTACTGGCCCCAACCAATGAGCACGCCCAGGAAGTTCAACCAGCCGGCAATGAGCGTACTCCGGTTGGGCGTGAACAGGCTGAGCAGGGTAATCCCGGCCAGAATCAACAAGGCTACGCCCATCACCTCTGGTCGAAGCTTTGCTTCTCTTTTGGGCTGGCTCTTTTTAGTTGCGGTTGTTGGTCTACGAATGGTTGCTTTTTTGGCCATGCTTCAAAATCAGCACAAATGTTTTGTGGTTATTGTAGCATGGAGTGAGGGATTTTGAAAGTAAGATAAAACAGTCCACAGATGGGCACAGATAAACACAGATGTAGAAATTTTTTGGCTAAATCTGTGTCCATCTGTGCGTATCTGCGGACCGAAAGGGGATCCTCAACTGTTATTCTCGCCCATACGGATACCAAAAACTCTTCGGCTCGTCGCTGAAATCCCAGTGAACGTGCTTGGTCTCCAAAAAGCTCTCCAACCCTTCCTCGCCCAATTCGCGGGCATTGCCGCTCATCTTCATCCCGCCGAAAGGCCCGGCGTAGTTGTCGGTCAGCGGGTCGTTGATCCAGACCGTACCGGCGCGGACTTCCTCGAAGAAGCGCTTGGCCAGGCGGGCGTCGTTGGTGCGGATGACCGCGCCCAGGCCGTAGTCGCTGTCGTTGGCCAGCTCGATGGCCTCGTCAAAGGTGCGGTAGGTCATGATCGGGATGGTCGGGCCAAAGGTTTCCTCGCGCATAATCTTCATCGAGTGGTTGACGTTGACCAGCACTGTCGGCTCGTAGAACCAGCCGCGCTCCAACTTCTCCGGCGCTTTGCCGCCGGTCAAGACCCTGGCCCCTTTGGCGACCGCATCGGCCACGTGGCCGGCGACCTTCTCCCGGTAGGCGGGCGCGGCCAGCGGCCCCATATCGGTGCTGCGTTCGATGCCCGGTCCCAGGCGCAGCCCCCGGACGAAGTCAGTCATTGCTCCGGCGAAGGCCTGGCCCATCTCCTGCGGCACATAGACCCGCTCGGTCGAGGTACAGACCTGCCCGGCGTTGATCAAGGCCGCGTAAGCCACTGCTTCCACCGCCGTTTCGATGTCGGCATCGGGGGCGACGACAAAGGGGTCTTTGCCGCCCAATTCCAGGTGCAGCCGCTTGATGCGCTTGGCGGCCAGGCTGGCAATGCGCTGCCCAATGGCGGTCGAGCCGGTGAAGGCGATGACCGGCACGTCAGGATGCTCGACCAGGACATCGCCGACGCGGTCACCGCGCCCGGTGAGGACATTGATCACGCCCGGCGGGAAGTGGTCGAAGACGATTTCGGCCAGGCGCAGCGTCGAGAGGGGGGTGTGGTCGGAGGGCTTGATGATGACAGTGTTGCCGGCGGCGACAGCCGGGGCCACTTTCCAGATCATGAGCAGCAGCGGGAAGTTGAACGGAACAATGCAGGCGGTCACGCCATACGGCTCTTTGATGACAAAGTTAAACTGCGACCGTTCGGACGGCGGCAGCACCCGGCCGCGGGTGTTGCGGATCATCTCGGCGTAGTAATCCAGCGTGCCGATGGTCCACTCGACCTCTTCCTCGTTCTCGGAGATGGCTTTGCCTTCTTCCAGAGTCAGCAGTTCGACCACCTCATCAAAATGGTCGCGCAGCTTGCGGGCGGCCTCGTGCAGCATCTCGCACCGTTCCAGGGCGGAGGTCCAGCGCCACTCTTTGAAGGCTTGCCTGGCCGCCTCGATGGCCTTAAGGGCGTCCTCGGCGCTGCCGTTAGGTACGCTGTCAAGAACCTCTTCAGTAGCCGGGTTGAAGACCTCGATGATTTGGCCGTCGCTGGCCTCGACCCACTGGCCATTGATGTACATGGGTTTCATGCAGGTGGTCTCCTAAAAAATAGTAGACAGTAGACGGTAGACAGGGGAATGATATGACCCTGTAACCTTGCTACCTGCTACTTTTTCATTATTGGGTGTGCCACAGCTCGTATCATAAAGAAATTACCCACAAAGTTCTTCTTCCAGCATATCGGCCAGGGTCTGCATGTAGAGGGTCACATCTTCAACCCTGTTGCGCTGCAAATAGCGCCGGCCTCCGGGCAGGTGGTCCAGCACCCGCGTGTCCGACAGATTTTCCAGGTGAATGACATCCTGATGGCTAAAGCCGACCCCTTGCAGGATGATAAGTAGATCATCTACCTTGTGCCCGCTGCCCTCGCAGTAATCTTTGGCGTACTCGCTCCATTCGTCCAGTTCAAAATCAACGGATTGGGCAATTTCGTGATCGGTCATATTGGTTAAATTTTGGACCAGGTGGCCGCAGTTGCAGCGAGCCATATGCCCCCACTCATACTTGGCCCCGCCCGCTAAACGAGCCGTTGTTTCCCGTAAAGCCTTAATCAACTCCCCATTGCTTTGAGCCATAAAGATCTTACCTCCACCGCTTCGTTTGTAATTTCAATGTTGATTCCAATAAGTTTCACTGGCCGTGCTTAAGATTCCGTTGAACAGTTTGACGATAAGACGGGCTTCGTCCTCACTCAGGTGGCAGGCAAAATGCCGGGAGATCCCTTGAGCGTAAACTGGCCAGGCTTTCCGTAAGGCTGCGACTCCCTCCTCGGTGATGGCGGCGAATGAGCCGCGCCGGTCGGTAGGATCAGGCTGGCGTTGCAAAAGGCCGGTAGTCTCCAAGCGGTCCACCAAGCGAGTTAAACCACTCCGACTTAAAACCACTTTGCGAGCTAACTCGTGCAGCCGCAACCGGCGTTCTGGGGCTTCAAACAGTTCGATTAAGACATCGTACCAATGCAGAGGGATACAGTCCGCCTCAGTTAATTCACGGTTAATCAAATCAATGAGGGTCGCATGGGTCGTAATAAACGCTCGCCAGGCTGAGAGGTGCAATTCGCCTAATTGATGCTCGGTCATGTACAAATTTTAACACAAAGTAGTTGACAATGCAACAAAAATACGATATATTTAGTTGTATATACAACTATTGTAAATGCAACATTATTTTCAAAGGAGTAAATATCCATGAAATACCCGCTCTGCAAAATTGATGAGATTCCTGATGAGGGAACCAAAGTGGTGCCTTTTTTTGGCAGAGAGGTGCATGTTTATAAAGCCAATGGGCTACCCAAAGCTGTGTCGAATACCTGCATGCATTTTGGCGGGCCACTGGAATGCAAGGCAGGTAAGTTTGTTTGCGCCTGGCATGGCGCTGAGTATGACATGCAAGATGGACAACGCTTAAAAGCCCCCGCCCCGCCCCATTCACGGCTCATGTTTTTGTCAACGCGGGTTGAAGACGGCATGTTGAATTACGTGTGGGGCGAGTGAGCTTGGCTAAAAAGAAAATGTGCTCGGTTCAAGCGGTAACGCCGCTTGAACCGAGCACAGGGCCTCATCAAGTTGTTTACAATCGCAGTTGATCCGCCACCCAGCCCAGCTCCAATGCCTCCAGCTTGTGCCGGGTCGGCGCGCCCGTCTCGACATCCCACTCGTTCTGGCGGTAATACTCGTCCAGAGCGGCTTCGAATTGGGCGCGGTCTACGGCGATACCATCGCTGGGACCATCTTTGAGAGCCTTTTTGAACATCTTCTCGGCCAGCTTGTCGTGCTCGCGGTCAATCCCTTCGCGGGCGTTGAAGGCGCGCAGCATATTCAGGCGGCGCTCGCCGACCTCTTGCAGTTCGTCAATGGTCACATCCCAGCCGGTCACGTACTCGATCAAGTCGCGCAAATCCTGCGGCCCGTAAAGCTGCCAGGCCGGGCCGTAGACAAACTGGCAGACGTTAACGCTGTCCATGACGCTGTAATGGTACTGGGTTTTGCGGGCAAAGCGCACTTTCTCCGGGGTCAGCGAGCGCACCGGCTGGGCTTCGCTCAGGCCCAGCGCCCCCAGCCGTTCGGGGTAGGCGACATTTTCCTCGTAGACCGGGTCGTGCTCGCTGCTCTGGTGGTCGGCCCCAAAGGGATTGACGGCATAAATCAGGGCCAGGCTGCGCTTCATCTGGGGCATGTGGGCCGGGGCTTCCTGGCCCTTGCTGGTAATCAGAAACTCTTCTGTGCCGCGGCCAATCGCCTTCGCCGCTGCCGCCGAACCCATCCCCAGAATTTGGCCGAAGCCTTCACCTTTGGCAATCAGTTCGGTCATTTGTACCATGGCTTCGGCGCTGCCAAATTTTAGAGCGATGCCGCCGGTGTCGCTCATGGTGATCAGGCCGTTTTCAAAACATTCCATGGCCCAGGCGATGGTCGCGCCGCAGGAAATGGTATCTATCCCATACTGGTTGCAAAGCTGGTTGGCGTAGGCAATGGCGGCCAGGTCGTCAACGCCGCAGTAGTTGCCAAAGGTCGAGGTGGTTTCGTATTCCGGGCCGCCGTAGTGGGGATCAACCTTGTAGGGGCCTTCGGTAATTTCGACCACCCGCTTGCAGCGAATGGTGCAACTGTAGCAGGTGTCACGGCCCTTCAAATCCTGCTTGTCTTCGGCGGCTCCGACGAGAATCGTGTCATACATGGTCGGGCCGTCAATTTTTTCCCAGCCCTCAAAGACGCCGCTGTTAAAATTGTAGGCCGGCAGCATGCCGACCGCCTGCTGGACGCCGGTCGTCTCGGCAGTGCCGTATTTGCCCAGGCCGGCGACATCGGAGGTGGGGAACATCTTGGCCCCCATGCGGGCCAGATCGCTCAACGCCTTTTTATTGGCGACGGCATAATTCTTCTTGCCTTCCTTGCCCCGCACCACCACCGCCTTGAGGTTTTTGCTACCCATGACCGCGCCCATACCGGTGCGGCCGTTGGCCCGGTTGCTCATGTTGATGATGGCCGAGAAGCGCACGCCGCGCTCGCCCGCCGGGCCAACCTGGGCTACTTCGATATCCTTGTCGCCCAACTCCGCCTTGAGGATGGCCTCGACCTCGCCGGTAATTTTGCCCCACAGATGGCCGGCGTCGCGCAGTTCATAGCGGCCATCGTTGACCCACAGATAAACCGGCCGGGGTGCTTTACCCTTGATGATAAAGGCGTCGAACCCGGCAAATTTCATTTCCGCCGGAAAAAAACCGCCGCACTGGGCGTCGCCAATCGCGCCGGTCAGCGGGCTTTTGGCCGAGGCGGTCATGCGGCTCTGGCCGGAAATTGCCGCGCCGGTTGTCACCCCGACCGAGAGCGCGAGGATGTTATCCGGCCCCAGCGGGTCGGCCCCGGCCGGCATTTCTTTGAGCAAATAATACATATTGAGCGCGCTGCCGCCCATATATTTGCGGTAAAAACTCTCCGGCGGCTCCTCGACCGTCATCTCGCCCGTGGTTAAATTGACATGCAGAATCTTCCCATTGTACCCGATTGGCATAGCTTTTCTCCTTATGAAGATAGATTAGACTAAAATTTGACGTAATTCAGTGTAGTGCCTGTTGCGTCTTGCGTCTTCCGTAGAAAGTAAACGGAAGACGCAAGACCTAACACGTTTTATCCTCCCCCCAGCATGCGGAACAACTGCAAATCGTCGCCATCCTGCAAAACGTGGTTGTGTTCTACCTGCGCCCCCCTGACCGCCGCCGAGACGGTAGCGCTGAGTTTAAACTGCTGCAACACGTCAGCCACCCTGGCCCCCGCGGGCAGGGTCAGCGTGGTTTTGCCTTTAGCCTGGCGGGGCAGGTGATCCCTGAGAATGCCGTGAAGCGTTAAATGGATTTGCAAGATCGCTGACCTCATTTGGAAGCTATCTTTACCCTATGAAATCAAATTTCAAAACAGACATGGAGGATGGGCACAGGATGGTTGAGGGATAATTATTTTAGCCGATTTTATAAAAATTGTAAATATTTCAGTATTTGATGAAATTCGGGCGCATCCAAAATTTACGGTAAATAGGCCAAGTTGCCAACTTGCCGTAGGTACAGAGCTTTCTAAAGTTAAGACAGGCCCATAAGATTCCGTCAAGTTGACGGTTGTGCGTAATTTCATTATACTATTGCAAACTGTGGCCCATTTCCCCTCCCCATTGTTGCTGCCTCCCTCGCCAAAATAAAGTTTGAAAGCAAACCTCCAGCAATCTGTACGGTTGTTGATGCGAAAGGAGTATCTGGCTCGTGTCCAATCTTGATGTTGAACTTCAACATGTCACCAAAAAGTTCGGCGACTTCGTAGCGGTCAACGAGGTTTCCATAGAAATCAAGGACGGCGAGTTTTTTTCCCTGTTGGGTCCGAGCGGTTGCGGCAAAACAACCTGCCTGCGCATGATCGCCGGCTTTGAGCTGCCAACCGAGGGAGATATCTTCATTCGGGGCAAGCCAATGGGCGACACGCCGCCCTATAAACGCCCGGTTAACACTGTTTTTCAAAACTATGCTTTATTTCCCCATATGACTGTCGCCGAAAATGTCTCTTTTGGCCTGGAGATGCAAAAAGTGTCCCGCTCCGAAATTAAAACCCGGGTGAAGGAAGCCCTGGAGATGGTCCGGCTGCCGCAACTGGCCGAACGCAAACCGCGCCAGCTTTCAGGGGGGCAGCAGCAGCGCATTGCCCTGGCACGCGCCCTGGTCAACCGGCCCCAGGTGCTGCTGCTGGACGAGCCGCTCAGCGCCCTGGATTTGAAACTGCGCAAGGCCATGCAGTTGGAGCTCAAAGATTTACAGCACCAGGTCGGCATCACCTTTATCTTTGTCACCCACGACCAAGAAGAAGCCATTACCATGTCGGATCGTATTGCAGTGATGAACGAAGGGGTGGTGCAGCAGATCGGCACACCCATAGAAATTTATGAGCGCCCTAATAATCGGTTTGTGGCCGATTTTATCGGCGAGACCAATTTTATGGAAGGCAAAGTACTCGAAGTGGACCCGGTTAAAACGACGGTTGCCCTGGACGCTGGGGTCCACGTGTTAGCCCGCGCCGTCACTGGGCTTGGCTCCGGGCAGACAGTTACCGTGGCTGTCCGTCCTGAAAAAATTTCGCTGCACCGCCAGCCGCCCGATCAAAATATCAGTGTCCCGGCAACGGTGGAAGAGGCGGTTTACATCGGCACCGACACGCGTTACAAAGCCCGCATCGGCGAACGGCATCACCTGGTCGCGCGGGTTCAAAACATTGGCGGGATGCTGGATGGCGCTCACCCGTTCCAACGGGGCGACCAGGTTTACCTTTCCTGGCCCACAGACAGTGCTATGGTTTTGACCAGCTAGAACGACCGCCGACCATAGACCGCTGACCGCCGCCGTCACGGTTATATGGCGGTCTGCCGTCCGCCGTCTGCAGTCGTATATAAGGAGGTTTGCATGCAAGCATCAGGCAGACGAAATAGAGGCGCATTAGCCTTCCTCCTGGCCCCGGGCGTTTTTTGGCTAACTCTCTTTTTCGTAATCCCGCTGATTATCGTTTTGATCGTAAGCTTCAGCAAACGCTCCTTGCTGGGGGTCGTGGATTATAGTTTTAACCTCAACAATTACCTTCGTCTCTTTGATCCTGACTCCCCGTATCTTTTTATCTTTCTGCGTTCATTGGGCCTGGCCCTGGTTAATACCATTTTGTGCCTGCTGCTGGGCTATCCTTTCGCGTTCTACATTGCCCGCCAAACCCCCCAGCGCCAAAAATTGCTCATTTTTCTGGTGATGGTCCCGTTCTGGACCAATTTCCTGATTCGGACCTATGCCCTGATGTTTATCATCCGCGATACCGGCTTGATTAACACCTGGCTGGTCAACCTGGGGATACTCGACCAGCCCTTGCAGATTCTTTTCACCCCTACGGCGGTGCGGCTGGGGCTGCTTTACGGCTATTTGCCCTTTGCGGTCTTGCCGCTCTATGCCTCAATTGAGCAGTTGGATTATAACTATGTCCAGGCCGCGCAAGACTTAGGGGCCAACAGCCTGCGGGTCTTTCTGCGGGTCATTTTGCCGCTGACCATGCCCGGTGTGGTCGCCGCTTCGATTATCACCTTCATCCCCGCCCTGGGCGACTTTATCACCCCTGATTTGATGGGCGGCGGCAACACCTTCCTGATCGGGAATGTCTTGCAGCAACAATTTTTGACCGTGCGCGATTGGCCCTTTGGCTCGGCTATGGGCATCGGGTTGATGACCCTGGTTTTGGCGGCGACCATGATTTATTTCCGCACGGGGGCCAGCCGGCAGGCAGGGTGATTTGAGAGATAGGAGCAAAAACGATACTCGTTTGGAGGATTGGAAAACTGGGAGACTGGATGATTTCCTAACTTCCAATCTTCCCCAGATATTTCAGGAGTAACTAACTATGAGTACCTCATCCGTGGCCGTTCCCGCTCAGGCATCCAGCCGAACCACCTCGCGATTAGCCCTGGGTCAAAAATTGCTTACAGCCAATGCCCTGCTGGTCTTTGTCTTTTTTTATACTCCCATCCTGGTCCTGATAATTTTTTCCTTCAATTCCGGCAGAACCGCCACAAACTGGGAGGGATTTAGCCTGCGCTGGTATGGCGAATTGGTCAACGATCCGGCTATTCTATCGGCTTTTACGAACACGATTATCGTTGCTTTTGTGGCGACTGCCTTATCTACCGTTATTGGCACGATGATTTCCTTGGCCATGGAACGCCATCATTTTCCCTTTAAACTCCCCCTGGACGCCGTGCTCTATATGCCCATCATCATCCCGGAAATTGTCATTGCCCTGGCGACGCTCCTTTTCTTTATCATTGTTTTTAATATGGTCAAAAATTTGTTTGGCATTACCTGGGGCCTGGGCCGGCCGACAATTATCATTGCCCACGTCGCCTTTACCATTTCTTTTGTGGCCACGATTGTCCGCGCCCGCCTGGTTGACATGGACCCAAATATGGAACAAGCCGCTCGCGATCTGTACGCGGACGAGTGGCAGACCTTCCGCCGGGTCACCTTCCCTCTCCTGATGCCGGCCATCATCAGCGGGGCGCTGATGGGGTTTACCCTCTCCCTGGATGATTTTTTGATCACCTTCTTTGTCTCCGGCCCCGGTTCAACCACCCTGCCCATCCTGGTCTACTCCAAGGTGAAATTTGGGGTCACGCCTGACTTGAATGCCCTGGCGACGCTGCTGTTGGTCTTCTCCATTGGGCTGGTGCTGCTGGCTCAATTCTTACAACGGAGAGATTGATTGTAGCCAGCTTGCTCGTTTTTTTAACATCGGAAGAGACAAAAGTTGCACGGCAACGGCAATTGATTTTCTAAAAGTATGGAGGAGATTGATGAAAAAATATCAATGGTTATTGATGACTCTCCTGGTGGGAATGCTGCTTTTGTCTGCGTGCGGCGCAGCGACTGGGGGTGTGGAACAGGCAACTCCAACCCAGCCAGAACAAGAAGCTGCTCCCACCGAACCCGCCGCTCCCACCGAACCAACAGAAGAAGCGGCCGCCCCTGCCAATGAGGCCGGCGCTGCCACCGGCCTGGACAAAGAGTTGAGTGTCTATAACTGGGCCGACTATATTGACGAACAGGTCTTAAAAGATTACGAGGAAACCTATGGCGTCAAGATAATCTATGACACCTTTGCCAGCAACGAAGACCTGATTGCCAAACTTCAGGCTGGCGCTACCGGCTACGACGTCATCTTCCCTTCGGGCCAGGGCGTGGCCCAGGTTATTGAATTGGGCCTGGTGGCCAAGCTTGACCATAATAACATTCCCAACCTCAAAAATATTGATCCTAAATTCCTGGATTCGCCTGATGACCCAGGCAGCCAGCACTGCGTACCCTACCAGTGGGGCAGCACCGGCATTGCCTATCGCAAAGATGTTTTTGGCGATACCCCTCCTGATAGCTGGGCCTACATCTTTGACCCGGAACAAGCCAAAAAGTGGCAAGAAGCCGGAGGAATCAATGTTCTCAACGATCAACGTGAACTTATCGGCGCGGCCTTAAAGTATTTGGGCTATTCGGTCAACGATACGGATGAAGCTCATCTGCAAGAGGCTAAAGAAGTAATTTTGCAGGCCAAACCTTACTTGAGATCGTTCAACAGCGAAGATTATGATGAAAGTTTGCTGGTGCCTGGCGAAGTGGTTATCTCCCACGCCTGGAACGGCGATGCCGCCCAGGCAGCCTCCAAAACCATGGACGAGGCCAGCGGCGAGAGTCCCTGGGCCTATATCATCCCCAAAGAAGGCAGTGTGATCTACCAGGATGGCATCTGCATTACCGCCAGCAGCACGCGCAAAGCAACGGCCGAGCATTTTATCAATCATCTGTTGGACGCCGAGAACGGGGCCGCGATTACCAACTATACCTACTACGCCAGCCCCAACGCCGCCGCCAGGGAGTTCATCCTGCCGGAGATTCTCAGCGATCCCGGGATTTACCCTCCTCAGGAAACCATAGATAAATTGGAATACTTTAAGCCTTTGGGGGAAGCAATCTTCCTGTATGACCAGATTTGGACGGAGATTAAGAGCCAGTAGTAAAAGTAAGGCTGGCGAACGGCCCGGAGTCAAGAGGACACGTTGGACTCCGGCCTATTTTTCGGGTAAATCTTGTACTCAATAGCAAGGTGGCTATACTTTACACATCCAAACTAAATTCTGTGGAGGAGAAAATGAAAAAACAGCTTTGGATTGTTCATCTTATTCTTTTGCTTGCTTTGGGATTGAGCGCCTGCGGCGGCGCTGCCGCGCCAGAACAGCAGGCTCCGGCAGAGAGTCAGCAGGCCGCAGCTCCGGCAGAAGGCGGCGACCAGCCAGCTCAGGCTGAAAGCGGGGATGCGGCCGCCCCCAAAGAGGGCCTGGCCGCGGAGCTGAGCGTCTACAACTGGGCCGATTACATTGACGAGGAAATCCTCAAGAATTATGAAAAAGAGCATGGGGTCAAGATAGTTTACGACACCTTTGCCAGTAATGAGGATTTATTGGCCAAGCTGCAGGCTGGCGCAACCGGCTACGATGTGATTTT
The DNA here is from genome assembly GCA_016860845.1 of Chloroflexota bacterium. Next base: position 180,534 of record BOKF01000007.1, on the reverse strand, counting down.
CCCCTCCGACTACATGGTCGCCCAGATGATTGAATTGGGCTTGCTGGCCGAGATTGACCACAACAACATTCCCAATCTCAAAAATATGACCCCATTCTTTTTGAACGCCCCTTACGACCCAGGCAATAAACACTGCGTGCCTTACCAGTGGGGCACTACCGGCATCGCCTACAGCACCAAAGCCTTCGATACCCCGCCTGATAGCTGGTCGTATCTGTTTGATCCGGAACAGGCCAAAAAATGGGCTGACGCGGGGGGCATCAATGTTCTCAATGACCAACGCGAGCTGTTAGGTTCGGCGCTCAAATACCTGGGCTACTCACTCAACAGCAAGGATGAAAAGCAACTGGAAGAAGCCAAAGATGTGATCGTAGGAGTTAAACCTTACATCAAAACCTTCAACAGCGAGGATTACGACGACAGCCTGCTCATCCCTGGCGAGGTCATCATCTCCCAGGCCTGGAGCGGCGATGGCTTTAAGGCTGTCTTGGAGACAACGGACGAGGCAACGGGGGAGAGTGAGTGGGACTATGTTATCCCTAAAGAGGGGGCCATGGTTTGGCAGGACAATGGTTGTGTCACGGCTACCAGCCAGAAAAAGGCTACGGCTGAACACTTTTTGAACTATCTGCTGGATGCGGAAGTCGGCGCAGCCATCACCAATTATACTTATTACGCCAGCCCCAATGAGACGGCCAAGCAGTACATCAATAAAGAGGTTTTGGACGACCCGCGCATTTACCCGCCTGAAGAAACCTTAGCTAAACTGGAATGGGCCGAAAGCCTGGGCGAAACCATCTTTGTTTACGACCGGTTGTGGACGGAGATCAAAAGCCAGTAGTAGGGAGTAAGGAGTAGGGAGTAGGGGGTATAAGGATAGAAGATTGTAGATAGTGGATGGTAGATAGTCATTTTCTATCCTCTATCTTCCATCTTCTATCCTCCATCTTCTATCCACTACTCTTCATCCACTGGCTTGCCCAGAACCGACCTTTCAAACCAGGCCCAGGCTCGCCGAAAGGGATTGGCCCGGGTGCGCTCGGCGAAATCTTCTACGGCTTCGTCCGCGGCTACCTCTTCTCCGCCATAATCGCGCTCCAGCTTGCTCCAGTGCCGCAGGACCCACACCACCAGGTCAGCCTCGGTCCGGCCAGGGAAAAAAGAGAGAATGCCTTCTTCGCGGATTTTAGTGGCCAGGGGCAGGTAAATGTGATCATACCAGTCGGCCACCGCTTCTGACCAGGGCATATCGGTGTCCATATCCCAGCTTTTCCAGTGGCGATGGAGGGCGATTGACTCTTCCAGTTCCCAGTAGCCACCCGCCTGGGTCAGAATAATCCACTGGTCGGGACGCAACTGGTCCAGCCCGGTGCTGTCCAGAAATTCCAGATACTCTTCCCGCAAAATTAAATCGTCAAGATCGTCGTCTGTCTCCAGAGGCACCCGCGTGGGATATTCCCAGACATAGGCTTCAATGGTTTCCGCGCCTAACTGCCGGGCCACCGACACCCGATGATTGCCGTCGCGCACAAAATAAGTATCGCTTACCTTGTAAACTTCGATCGGCGGCCAGCCGCCGCTGTCGGCCAGGCTGTCAATTTGCTCCCAGCGGGAGCGGTTGTTGCTTTTGCGGGGCATAAAGGTCCGGGTAAAATCCTCGTAGCGGCCGACACTGCCGACGATTTGAGCCAGGGGGATCTCTTGCAGCCCCAGGTAATACTTGTTGCTCAGGTGCAGCTTCTCGCGCACCAGCTCAAAGGGGAGTAAATCAACCGGCTCGTAGCGCACCAGGGCCAGAGCATCCTGCATAAACGCGCGGCGATGGGCCTGCTCAAAATCGCGGGCGACTCGTTCCTGCTCAGGGTCCCGCTGGCCGCGTGGGTCTACCGCCATGGATAAGATTTTGCGGGGCGTATTTTCTTTGCTCATGGACTCCCTGGGCTAAGAAGAGGAAAACTTTAGATTGTTGCTGGTTACTACTCAGGTGACTGGCACTTTTCTTCTTTAGCAAGGCGATTGAGAACAACAAAGCTTAGGGCTAACCAAGTGCCAGTCACCTTTAGCCTGAGCAGTTACGTTGCCTGAATGATGATTTGTATTTTACCTTGAATCATGAGTCCAAGCAAGCGCTTTGGAAATGAATGGCCTGACTCGCGGGAATCTGAAGCCAGACCACCCGAGGCGGAGTCGGAGACTGAACAAGACGAGCCAGCCTGGGCAGCCGAGCGCCGCAGACAGGTGCGGCTGACTTTGAGCCGGGCGGCGGGAGTTTACCTGGTCCTTTTTATGGGGTTGGGGCTGTTGATGTCGGCCCTGGGCGTTAACCCGCTGGCCAACAACGGCTTAATGCCTAGGGCATTGCTGTTCTTTGTGGGGCTGGCTTTGGTCATCGCCCTGGCCGGGAACCTGTCAGAGCTTGCTCGTGGGCAGGGTCGGGGATGGTTGCGGCTGGCACATAAAGAAGAAGATACCCAGGTTGCCAAAAAATCGGGCGAATAAATCAGAAGTTACACGGTGAAGGCTTGCCCCCCTCTAACCTCCTTTTAGTCGCCCACAAGGGGAGAATCAGCTTAAGTTCCTCCCTTTGGGACGGATTTAGGGAGGGCTTTTCCACCAACCGCGTAAGCCTTAGCGTCCGCTGAAAAGTTTGCCGGCCAGGCCCAAAATATCGTCCAGGGCGCTGCCGTCCTTGTCCATATCCAGCAAGCTGCCGAGCATGCCCATCAGGCCGGGGTCTGACTGCTGGGCTGCCTGCTGCTGCTGGCCCAGGAAGGAGGACAGGCCGTCGGCGTCGAAGCCTTGCTCCTGCTGGGTTTTACCCAGCGCGCCCATGACCAGCGGCGCGGCAATCGTCAGCAGTTGGCCGATGGTCGCGGCATCCAGCCCGGTCTGTTGAGCCAGCCCGTTTTGGACCAAATCTTGCTTGGGTCCCAGGACGTGCCCCAGGATACCGGCGCCGTTAGCGGCCTGGGGATTGCTGAGGAAGCCGGCCATATCATTGAAAATAGCGCCATCGTGATCCTGGGCCAAAGCTTGATGGAGCGACTGCGCTCCCTGGGGAGTCGAGGCGTTGTTGGCCATAGCCGAGAGGAGTAGCGGCATCGCCGCCGACAGCGCATTCCCGGTTGTTTGTTCGTCGGCCCCAACCTGCTGGCTAATTTGGGACAGCCCGCCGCCAGACAATTGCTGGTTCAGAAGTTGCGTCAATGCATCCATAATTATTCTCCTTTTGTGGCTAAATAAATCGGCACAGGGGACGAGTCTATTTTAGTCCAAGTTGGGGTAGAAGCAAAAGCGCGCCAGGAGATGAGAACATTTCAAATTGGGGGCGAGTTTAGTTCTTTGAATCACTGAATCCGTTGAATAGACTGATGTCGCTGAGAAAGTATCAAATTCAGTGGCAACCAGCCCCCTCAGCGATTCAAATTTGCCCCAAGACTGAAACGCTCCTCGAAAATAAACCTGGAGTGCAAACCTTGGTTTGCCAATAAACCAAAGCAAGCTTTGGATCCATTTTCATCCTTGGTGGTGTACCACAGGTTCGTGAACACTCCTCAGAAGATAAAATAACCCAAGCTCAGCTCCGCGGGGTATAATAGCGCTTTTGCCAGGTGCTTAAGCCATCCAGGCCGGGAAAAAGAACCCTTTCGGTGATGTTGGCCTGGTCGAGTTTGTCACGAATCTCCCATTTCAATTCAGCCGGAATAACAATTTTGCGCCACATAGCGGGATGGGCTTGCAGCCAGTCATCAAGCACTGCGCGGGGATCGGGCATTACCGAAAAGAGGGCAAATTGGTTGACAATCCGGTCGTCAATTGAGGGCGGCTCAAAGAAGACGACAAACTGGGGGGGAGTCAGGGCATCCAGCTCTTTGAGGGAGTCAACCACCTGCGCCAGCATTTCGACGGTAAAGTAGTCAGCCCCTTCCTGGCGCAGCGCTGCTTTGAGCGGGTCGGGCAGCAGTTGGTGCGCTTTGAGGTGATTGACGGCCCAGATAGCGCCATCAATGGTAAAACTGTCCAGGTGGGCGGTGGCAAAGTGGGCCGCCACCAGGGGTGAAACCGTCCAGTCGAGCAACCGGGTGGGTAAGCCATGATGTTGGGCCAGGCTTAACCAATGCCAGAGCGTATCGCGCTCGACGATATCGCGGTGAGCATACTTCCTGAAGTTTCGCAGCAGGTGCGGTTCCAGTTCAGCAAAGTTGCCCCGTTGGCGGATTAAGGACGATTCCAGGTTGTAAGCGGCATTGGAGAGACCGCGAAACACGTAAGGTGAGCGGAACCGTCGCAGCTTTTGCTGCCACGAGTCAGTAAATAATTGATCCTGGAGTTCATTCCAACTGTTTACCCGTACTTCCATAAGCTACCCTTGCACAAAGCCAAACACCTCATACATCACCTTTAAAGCGGCCAGCGAGGTGACATCAGAGAGGTCCAGCGGAGGGCTAACTTCCACGATATCCATGGCGCGGATGGGTAAGTTGGCAAAGATCAGGCGCAAAAATTCCAGGCACTCGCGGGTGGTCGGGCCGCCGTGTTCCGGGGTGCCGGTACCGGGAGTGCAGGAGGGATCAATCCCGTCAATATCCAGGCTCATGTAAACCGCCTCGACGCCCTGCATCTGGCGAATGACATCGCGGGCGATGGCTTCGATGCCGCGCCGGTAAGCGCTGCGGGCCGTGTGCCAGCCGATTTCAGGGTGGGTAGCGTAATAGTCAAGTTCTTCGGTCAAAAAGGAGCGCAGCCCGACAAATGCCAGGTGAGTAGGTGAGAGATTGGGCTGGTCCAGGTTGCGGCGGGCGGTGTTGGCGTGGCTCCAGGGATGGCCCTCAAAGTTATCGGCCAAATCGGCGTGAGAGTCGAACTGAATGTAACCAACCGGCCCGGTGAAACTTTTGGCAAACGCTTTGAACAAGGGAATACCCACACTGTGGTCGCCGCCTAAAAAGAAAGCCAAGCTGTGCTTGCCCTGGATGATTTCTGCGGCGCTTGCCTCCGTCGTCTCAAAAAAGCGTTCCCAGTTCAAATCCGTTTCCACATCGCCGTAATCTTTCACGTGAATTTTTAACAGGACACCCTCTTCGGTGGTCAAGCCCAGATGGGGGGTGATGCTGCGGATGCGTTGCGGGGCATGGCGCGCCCCCCCCCGCCAACTAACCGCGTTATCAAAAGGCACACCCAGCACGCCAATTTCGGCGTCAGCGGCCTGGCTGACCAGCCCGCTCCACAAAGCGCGGTGTTCGACAAGTTTTGACACGGTTTTGCCTCCTTGCTCTTTTTTCCGGTCTCGGCTACAATGGCCGTGCTTCGTAAAAATTACCCATCTTTATGACTTTTTCACCAGGGCCACAGTGCCCGCTCTCCAAATTAAGCATGCAGAGTGGCGTCTGCTTTAGGGCTGTTGCTGTAAAAAGCAATTAAGGACACCTAACGATGAAGTTAGTCTTACGTTACGCCGACCATTTTGGTTAAAGCTCGCCCTGACGCCACTGCACGCCGTCTGAAGTGCTGTTAAGCGTTGATCCAGCCGGATAGCGAGTCCCGGCCTGGACCCGATGCTGTCTTTCCCTGCCGGATAATAATATAACAATGATGCAGAGACGCAAAAGGCGTCTCTGCGGTGAAGCGTACCAGGAGATTGAATTTATGTTGAAACGAGAAAAAGCCCAACAGATTTATGATCGCGCCATGAAGGTTATGTCCAAGGGTGTGAGTTCAAATTTTCGCTATTGGAGTCCCACTACCACGCCGGTGGTCGCCCGAGGTAAAGGGGCCAAAGTGTGGGATGTTGATGGCAACGAATTTATTGATTATCGTCTTGGCTGGGGGCCGATGATTTTAGGCCATGCCGATGAACGGGTCAATCAGGCCGTGCATGCGGTTATCGAAGACGGAACTATCTTTGCTGCCTGCACTGAACTTGAAGTGGTTGTGGCTGAAAAAATATGCCAGATGGTCCCCGGTATGGAAATGCTGCGCTTCAGCAACACCGGCACTGAAGCCACGATGCACTCTTTGCGCGTAGCCCGCGCCTATACGGGCCGGGAGAAGTTTATCAAGTTTGAGGGCCAGTATCATGGCATGCACGATTATGCTCTCTTCAGCACCGCCTCCTCTAACCTTAAGTCGCTGGGGGCGCGGCGCAGCCCGGTTGCGGTTCAGGTTGGCTCCGGCATACCCAAAGGCATTCGCGACTATGTGATTACCCTGCCTTTTAATGATTCTGAAGCGGTTGAGCGGGTGGTTAAAGAACGATATTGGGAAATCGCGGCGATTATGGTCGAGCCGGCTTTGGGCAACAGCGCCGGCCTGGAAGCCGAACCCGGCTTTCTAGCCCACCTGCGTAAAGTGTGCGACGAATACGGCATAGTTTTGATTTTTGACGAGGTTAAAACCGGTTTTCGGTTGGCCAACGGCGGCGCGCGCGAAGCTTACGGTGTTATTTCTGATATTTCGGCCTATGCCAAAAGCCTGGGGAATGGCTACCCGGTGGCTGTTTTTGGCGGCAAGCGGGAAATCATGGAGCTTATCGGTCCGGGCAGTGTGGCTCACGCTGGCACCTATGGCGGCAACGCTCTGAGCATGGCCGCAGCCAACGCCGTGTTGGATATTTTGGCAGCCAGCCCGGTGCTGGCTAACCTGGCTAAACGCGGCCAGCGGCTCAAGAGCGGCCTGAGCGAAATCCTAAGCGATGCCGATTTTCCCCATCAAATGACGGGGCACCCCAATATGCCCGGCTTTTTGATTACTGAGGAAAAAATCACCGATTACCGGGGCATGGCCCATCATAACGACGAGGTTTACAACGCCATCCTCTTCCACATGTATGAACATGGGGTTTGGGCCGAAATTGACGCGCGCGAACCCTGGTTCTTGTGTGAGGCCCACGACGAGAGCCTGATTGACGAAACGCTCAACCGTTTCCAGGATGCGGTCAAAGCGGTCAAGGCTAACTATCCTTACACCAGCGGGGGAGGCAACCAGGCCTAATCAAGCCCATCTCGATTTGTTACTATTCAGGTGACTGGCACTTTCCTCGTCTAGCGAGGTGACTAAAAATGCCAATTTATGGACTAACCAAGTGCCAGTCACCTCTCGCCCTTTATTTGCCCAAAAAGCAGAGAATCCCGGCGGCAACGCCCCGCGCCAGGATTTTGGGCTTGTTCTCCAGCAGGTCCCGGTCGTCGAGCAGAAAGCCCAGTTCGATGATCGCGCCGGGAGTCATCCGGTCAATTTCTCTGAAGGCGTGATACTTGGTCATATTATCGGTGACGCTGCTGAGATGTTCGGGCAGGCCGGTGTAGTCACCATATTCTTGATAAAGGCAAGAGACTAATTTGTCTTCGGCGTCGGGAATGGCGCTGTCGGTGGCCCGGGCAACTTTGAAACCGCTCGCGCCGGGAACCATGCAGCTATCGGCGTGAATGCTGATCAAGGCATCGGCCAGGAACCCATCCAGCCGGTCATCAAACTCATCCAGCAGGACCGATTGAACCCCCCGCCGCTCCAACAAATCAACCACTTCCTGCGCCGTGCGGTAATTTACATCGGCTTCGGTCAGCCCGTCGGGGCAAACAGCGCCGGGATCGTAACCCCGGTGGCCGGCAACGACCCCAACCAGGGGCCGGAATGGGTCGCGCGTCGGCAGGGGATTGTCGGCTACGCTGACCGTCGGGGCCAGTGACGGCGCATCGGTGGTGGGTGGGGGTGGGGCAATTTTTATGACGGGCTGCACCTCCGGCTCAAAGAGCCTGAACCCCATCAGGATGCCCATGATGCTCAAAACCATAAAAACCAGCGAGAACATCGTCCGCTGACCGTGTGGAGTCGTCTGCCGAATCGGTTGGGCCGGCTTGGGCCGATAACTATACATAATACAAATATAACATAATATTTTATTTTCGTCCATAGTTTGAGAGGGAATTTTGGGGGAACGCCGGTCATTTTGGCTTAAACTTGCTCCAAAATACCAGCCAGCTAAAGCGAGGGACGGCGTTCCAGATGCGCCGCCAGCGCCAGGGTTGGGTCAGCAGGCGGTGGAACCACTCCAGGCCGAGCCGCTGCAGCCAGACCGGGGCGCGCTTGCTCGTCCCGGCAATAAAATCCAAAGAGCCGCCAACGCCCATGCAAACCGGAATGTGCAGCCGCTCCAGGTTGCGGGCAATCCATTTGTCCTGTTTGGGCGCGCCGTAAGCCACTAACAGGATGTCGGGCTGGGTGGGCAAGATGCGCTGGACAATAGCCTCATTTTCTTCGATGGCCGGCGAACCGGCGTAGCAGCCGACCACGCTCAGGTTAGGATATTTCTCCTTGAGTTTCGCCGCCGCCTGTTCGGCCACTCCCTCCCGCGCCCCCAAGAAGTACAGCCGGTACCCCTTTTGGTGGGATAACTCGGCCAGGCGCACGACCAAGTCAGAGCCGGGGACGCGCTCTGGAAGAGGTGTTGTCCGCAGGAACCGGGCCGCCTTGAGCAGCCCAATCCCATCGGGCAGAGCCAGGGCAGCGGCATTGATAATCTGCCGAAACTCCTCGTCATGCTGCGCAGCGACGACAAACTCCGGGTTTACTGTGCAGAGCTGGTGCGGTTGGCCGCTGGCAATAAACGCTTCAATCAAGGCCAGCGTTTGGGTGTTGGTCAGCGCGTGGACTTTAACGCCAAGAATGGCGGCGGCGGGGGGAATAGAAGGTGGGGGCGGCTGAAGGAACTCGGAGGAATCTGATGAAACGGAGGGGAACGGAGGGGAACTCATCGGACCTTATTTCCACCTTTCTCGTCCTCTAACTCAGTTTGAGAATGAGTGTAAGTGGTTTTTTGTCTGGCTACTGACCTCTGACTACTGGCTACTGCTTCCAGTATTTCCAGCACTTGCTCTGCTGCTTGCGCCCAGGAGAATTGCAGAATTTGGCGAAATCCCTGTTCAACCAGGCGGTAGCGCAGATCAGCGTTAGTGGCAAGTTGAACCAATCCCGTAGCAATCTGGCCTGTATCTCGCGGGTCAACCAGCAGCGCAGCCGGCCCGGCCACCTCCGGCAGTGAGGAGACAGTGCTGGTCAGCACCGGCGCGCCGCAGGCCATCGCTTCCAGCACGGGCAGGCCAAAACCTTCATATAACGAAGGGCAGACGTAGGCCAGCGCGCCGGAAAGAAGAGCAGGTTTGTCGGCCTCGGCGATGAAGCCGGGAAAGAGAATGCGATTGGTCAAGCCCAGTTGCCGCACCCGCTCAAAAATGTCGGCGTAAAGCCAGCCCTGCCGCCCGGCAATAACCAGCTTTAAGGACTCGTCTGGCAGAAGGCTAAGAGCTGAATGAAAAGCCTCAACCAGGCGGACCAGATTCTTGCGCGGCTGGAGCGTTCCCAGGTAAAAGAAGTACTCGCCGCTAATGTTGTACTTGACCTTTGCTGCGGCGATCACTGGCGGGTCGGTAACAGGGGCCAGGGTTTCATCGCGGCCCAGGTAGACTACGCTGATTTGATCGGGCTTGGCTCCGTAAAAATCAATCAAATCATTTTTGGTCGCCTGGGAGTCGGCAATAAGATGGTGGGCAACGCGAGTATGGCGGCGGGTGGTCCAATTAAGGTACCAGCGGTCAAAAGGGCGGTGCGCTGCGGGGTAGTGCAAATAGCCCAGATCATGAACGGTGACGACAGCGGGAACCGGGCATGACAGGGGTAGAACGTGAGCCGGCACAAACAGGACGTCGGGCGGATGCAGGTGCAGCTCTGCCGCCAGGCGCAGGTGAGTCCACAGGCGCGGCCAGGAAATGACCCGCGTTTCGACGTAGGGCGAGTCCGGCCAGGCGGTAGGTTGCGGGGGATGAGGGGTATAAAGCCGGAAACGGCGGTCAGGCGAAGCCAGTTGAGCCAATGCCTTGATCAATTCCAGCGAATAAATCTCTGTGCCGGTGCGGTGAGCGCGGGCGGCCCGGCTGGCGTCTATCCCGAAGGCGGAAGGCGGAAGGCGGAAGGATGAATCACTCATTTTTTCATCCTTCCGCCCTCATCCTTCATCCTTCCCGCGTAGGTCGGGCAGATACTCTCGCAGCATGTCCAGGGTAAGCCGTCCCTCGCGCAGCAGCCGGGGTGGGGTGACGGTCAAATCAACGATGCTGGACGGTAACGTGGTGGGGCTGGGGCCGCCGTCGAGGATGAGGGGCAAGCGGCCGCGCAGTTGCTCGGCCACGGCCTGGGCCGTAGTGGGGGTGGGCTGACCGGAAAGGTTAGCGCTGGTAACAGCTAGCGGGCGGCCCACTTGAGTCACCAGTTCCAGGCAAACGGGATGGTTGGGAATGCGCACGGCGATAGTGCGCTCTCCAGTAGTCACTTCGTCGGGCAAGGCCGGGTTTTTGGGCAGAACGACGGTCAAATCCCCTGGCCAGAGCGCCTGTAACAGGGGCCAGGCCTGGTTGGGCACGTGCCGGGCCACCAGATTCAAGTCGTCAATCTGATAAATGAACACGGGCAAGGCTCTATCGGGGGGACGCTCTTTGATGGCAAAAATCTGGCGCACCGCAAACCGCTCGAAAGCGTTCGCCCCCAGGCCGTACACGGTATCGGTGGGGAACGCGACCACTTCTCCCTCGCGCAGCAGGCGGCGGGCAAGTTTGATGGCTCGCGGTGAGTTGGCGGGGAGAATTTCGGTCATACGGTTATCCCTATGAGGCAAGGTTGCAGGGTAGCAAGGTAGCAGGTTTACCCTTCTGCTACCCTGTTACCCTGTAGAATATACTTTTCTATTGCCCAGGCCGCTCCTTCTTCGCTCAAGGGAGGGGCAATAACGTCGGCTGCGGCTTTAGCCCCGGCAGAGGCGTTGCCCATCGCCACCCCCAGCCCGGCCCAGGCAATCATTTCAACATCGTTGTCCTGGTCGCCAATCGCCATCACCTCGCTTTGAGGGATGCCATAGTAGTCAGCCAAAAAGGCCAGGGCATGCCCTTTGGAAACTGTGGGCGAGGTGACTTCAATCAGCATGGTATGCGAGCGAAAGACGCTGAGATTGCCATTTAAGGTGGCTTGCAGCTCAGTAACCAAGGCCCCCGCTTCATCCGCCGGGTGGACGATCAATCCTTTGGTGGGTGGAACCGTCACCACCTGCTTGAGATCGCTCACTTCTACGACCACCCCCCCGACCTCCTCCAGAATTTGGCGGCTGAACGGTGTGGCAAATTCTGTGTAGGTGCCTGAACCGCCGAGACAGAGGTGCAGGGCCAGGCGGCGGGCACGGGCCAGGTCAATCAACTGGTGGGCCAACGGCACAGACAAACCGTCGTGGTTGATGGTTTCGCCGGTATGGCCGTTGAAAATCAGTCCTCCCTGACAGCAAATGGTGGGGGTGGTCAGGCCCAGCATCTCGACAAATTTGTGGGTAATGTCGTATTCACGGCCCGTCGCAATGCTGACGTAAACACCCCGCTCTATCGCCCCTTTGATGGCCGCCTGAGTGCGTGGGGAAATGGTGTGCAAATCGGCTAAAATAGTACCGTCTAAATCTAAAGCCAGAAGTCGGATAGGCATAAGTGTTGGATCACCATCATAAAGTAGGGTTGTGACTACTTTACTTTGACTAACTCAGGCTGTCAATATAGTTATCCCTCTAACACGGCGCCTTTGCTGGCGCTGGTCGCCATTTTAGCGTAGCGACGCAGCCAGCCGGTCAGCCGCCGTTCAGGGGGACCGGCCCAGGCGGCCCGGCGGCGGGCCAGCTCGTCCGCCTCCACCCATAATTCCAGGGTCCCATCAGGAATGTCAATCTCGATCAAATCCCCATCCTGCACCAAAGCGATAGGGCCGCCTTCGGCCGCCTCCGGGCTGACGTGACCGATACAAGCACCCCGGGTCCCGCCGCTAAAACGGCCATCGGTAATCAGCGCCACGCTCTGGCCCAGCCCCAGCCCCATAATATTGCTGGTCGGCGCCAGCATTTCCTGCATACCGGGGCCGCCTTTAGGCCCTTCATAGCGGATCACCACGACCTCGCCCGCCTGGACCTGGCCGTTGAGAATACCGAAGTTGGCTTCGTCGTGACTGTTATATACCCTGGCCGGCCCGCGATGGCGCAGCATCTCCGGCAAGACGCCGGCCGCTTTGACCACGGCCCCTTCGGGGGCCAGGTTGCCCATCAAGATGCGCAACCCGCCGGTCTGGCTGTAGGCGTTATCCAGCCGGCGGATACATTGATCGTCGCGGGTTTCCTGCCCTTGGATGACCTCACCCAATGTCTTGGCGCTGACGGTCATTTGGTTGAGGTGCAGAGCGCCGGGTTTTTTGCTCAATTCCCACAGGATGGCGCTGACCCCGCCGGCCTTATCCACATCCTCCACGTGATAGGGAGAGGAAGGGCTAACCTTGCACAGGTTGGGCACTCGCTGAGACACTTCGTTCAAACGCTGGAGCGGATACTCGACGCCGGCCTCCTTGGCAATCGCAATCGTATGCAGCACGGTGTTGGTGCTGCCACCCATAGCCATATCCAAGGCAAAGGCATTGTCAATGGCTTCCGGCGTCACAATATCGAGCGGTTTGAGGTCTAGCTCAACCAGCCGGATCAACTGCCGGGCTGCCTCCTGGGCCAGTTGCTGGCGGCGGGGGTCGGTGGCCAGGATGGTGCCGTTGCCGGGTAGAGCCATCCCCAGCGCCTCGCACAGACAATTCATGCTATTGGCGGTGAACATGCCGGAGCAGGAACCACAGGTGGGACAGCTCACCTTTTCCAGGTGGGTCAACCTGGCCTGATCTATTTTGCCACTCTGATAAGCGCCCACGCCCTCGAACACGCTGATTAAATCCACCACCTGTCCTTCTTCCGTTACCCCCGCTTTCATCGGCCCGCCGGAGACAAAAATGGTCGGGATATTGAGGCGCATGGTCGCCATAAGCATGCCCGGCACAATTTTATCGCAGTTTGGAATGCAGACCATGCCGTCAAAATGGTGAGCGGAGACAACGGTTTCCACACAGTCGGCAATCAGCTCCCGGCTCGGTAAAGAATAGTTCATGCCCACGTGCCCCATGGCGATGCCATCATCCACCCCAATGGTATTAAACATAAACGGGACGCCGCCGGCCGCCCGCACCGCCTGCCGCACCACCTCGCCGAAAGCTTGCAGGTGAACGTGGCCCGGAATAATATCGGTGTAACTGTTGGCGATAGCGATAAAGGGTTTGTCCCAATCCGCCTCGCTCTGAATCACGCCGGTGGCCCTGAGCAGGCTGCGGTGAGGCGCTCGCTCAAACCCTTTTTTAATGATGTCGCTGCGCATGATCGTTCTCCTTCATTGGAATAAAAAGTGGGCATCATTTTACCACTTATCTAAAAATTTGGACACCATTCAGTAATGCTCTCCTGCTTCTTGGCTCAACTCACAGACTTTTCTACGCTGGAGCCTGGCCCTAATGCCTGCAAAATTCCCCCTCGCCCGACCAAGCCCACCAGCCGGCCTTGAGCATCCACTACCGGCAGGCGCTTAATTTTGTGCTCCAGCAGCAGGCGCAGCGCTGCTAACAGCGACGTTTCCGGCGTTACCGTGACCACCTGGCTGGTCATGACTTCGGCGGCGGTGCGCTGGCTCAACTGGAAGGACTCGGCCTGTCCCAACGGTAGGCGGCGGGTGAGCGATTGGATGATGCCGCCACGTTCCTCTCGCGTCGCTCGTTTGATCAAATCGCCATCGGTGATAATCCCCACGACCTGTCGCTGCTCGTCAACCACCACGACGCGCCGCTGGGCGTGGCCAACTAGCAAATCCACAATTTCCGCGAGGGATGCCTTAACTTTCACGGTAGGCACGTTGGTCATCATCACCTCCCCGACCCGGATGTGCTGGCCCGGCGGCGGAGTTTTACGCGGCGACTCGGCCACCGGCGGCTCCGCCAGCGCTCGCAGCACATCCACCCGGCTGACCATGCCTACTAATTTCCTCTGGGCGTCAACCACCGGCAGCCGCTTGATATTGTGTTCCACCATCACATTGACTGCTTGCGCAATGGTCGTGTCATCCGTCACGGTAACCGGGTTGGGTGTCATGCACTCGCCCACCGTTTGGCCGGTCTGACGCAAACGATGCAGCTCCCGCGCGATTTCAGCCTCGTTTAACTCCTTTTGGGCGCTGACGGCTAACAAGTCAACTTTGTCCAGCAGATCGCCATCGGTCAAAATGCCGATGACCCGACCCGTTTGATCTACCACCGGCAGGGCCCGGTAAACCTTATCCAGCAGCAGTTCCACCGCCTCAGCCAAAGGGGTGTCCGCCTGCACCTTGTGTACCTCTCGACTCATCACATCCCGCACCGGCGCTTCCGCCGGCAGCTCGCGCAAGCGGCGGTGGCTATAGGTGATCACCTCCACCTCGTGGACGGTAATCAGTCCCTCAATAACCATTTCCCGCAGCCGGGGCATGACCCGCTCGACCCGGGCCGGGTTATCCACCCACTCGATGATGAGCGGCAGGTCCGCCGACAGATCCACTAGGCTGGCGGTGTGGATGCGGCTGTGCGCGCCAAAACCAGACAGGGCGCGGGTCACGGTTGCTCCGGCGCAATCCTCCTTTTTTAACATCTCTAAAATGGCTGCGTACAAGGGTTTACGCTGCCATTTGTCGCTTTCGCCGATGTAAATGGTCACTTTTTTCGCCAGGCCCACGATCTCCATTACGATCCTCCTTCAATCAGCCGGGCCAGCACCACGCCGAGAAAGACGCCGAGCATCCCTAGTCCGGTGTTGCCCAAAAAGTACAGTGCGGCCGGCCACCACTGTCCCTGCTCCAGCAGCCGCAGGGTCTCGTAGCTGAATGACGAAAAGGTGGTATAGCCGCCCAAAAAGCCAACCGCCACGAATAGCCGCATTTCCGGCGGCAGAGCCAGCCGCCCGGTGGCCAGGGTCAGAAACAGGCCGATGACGAAACTGCCGCTGATGTTGATCAGCAGCGTGCCGTAAGGGTAGTCGGCCCCCCAGCGATTGGCCGCCCATTGTTGCAGTAAATAGCGGGTATTTGCCCCGATGAATCCCCCCAGGCCAATCCAGAGATATTGTAACATTCATTATCCTCGAATTGAAGTTTATTCAGACCGGGCAATTCTACTTTTAAGGCGCAGCAGGTTATTGAGGCGGTTGAGGAGGCCGGTATTTTCTGACGAGGCCGGTTCAAGTTGGCCGCCTTCAATGGCAGCCAGGCGCTCGCGGCAATCGGTCAAATCTGCCTGCAACTGCTCCGCTTCTGCCTTAAAGGCGTCTCGCTCCGGGCGGAGGCGCTGGACCACCCCTTCCAGGCCCATCACCGAGTTCCGTAGCGCGCCCATGCGCATCTCCAGGGTCTGGTTGTCGCGCATAAAGCTGAAGGTGCGAAACTTCATCACCGCCAGCTCAGAGGCCATCTGGGTTAGCTGCTCGGCCAGGTATGCCCGGGTCTCATCGCCGGCTTCAATCACCTGCCGACCCTGGGCATAGCTCAGCCCAAGCGTGAGCAGGATCCGCAGCCCTTCCTCGGCTTCCCAACTGTTGTACTCGATGACAGCCTGGATTTCGTCGTAGGTTTCCTTCAGCACTTCTATTTCCAATTTGACTTTCTCCGCGCCGGCAAAGAATTGCCGTTCAAATTCGGCGCTGCTCGATTTCATGGTTTCGTCCGTCATCACTACCCCGACAAATTTTTTAGATGACAGGTATCATTGGCCGCTGCCAGTGTCGCTCGGCCCTGGTCCAGCTCAAAGAGGGTCAGCGAAGCCGTATCAACCCGAAAGTTGCTGAAGTGGCCGTTGTGGATGCCCAGTAAAGCGCATAAGAATACCTGGCAGACCACCTGGTGCGAGACTAACACGACCTGCCCGGCGGGGTAAAGCTCCGTCAGCCGGTGAACTAAATCGGTCAGGCGGCGGCGCACATCGTCCAGCGACTCACCCTGCGGGAAACGAACGATATGCGGCACGTTCAGCCAGGCCCGGTAAAACTCCTGAAACCTGGCCTCCGCCTCGGCCGGACTGAGGCCGGTAAACTCGCCGTAATCAATGTCAACCAATTGGCCCTCCGGCTGAACGGTGAGATTCAGGTTACGGGCAATGGCTTCGGCGGTTTGCCTGGCTCGCTGCAAGGGACTGGTCAGGACCGCTGCCGGTTGGAATTCGGCGGCGATGCGTCGGCCAATCGCCTCGGCCTGCTGCACGCCGGTTTCATCCAAAGCCAGGTCGGCCCGCCCGCGAAAGTGCAGATCTTTGTTCCAGGCCGTCTGCCCGTGGCGGACAATCAATAAGGTTGTGGTCATAAAAGTTTTATCTCCTTGTCTCATTTAAGCATCTGCCGGTTTTCCGTAGCGGTTAAGCGCGAAGCGGCAGCCAACTGTCAATGCCGAATAAAAAACTCCTACCAGGAACTTTATCTGGCAGGAGCATTTAGGTGTTGTTTGATACTGACCCCTGCCTGTGATTACTCACTTAAGCAGGAGTCATTAGCCCTTTTCGGGCGGTTTTAGGTGGACTCCATCACCGTTTGAGGTGCTCACTCAATCTCGAAGAAAAGCGCTTAAGTTACATAATACCAGTGGCTTGGGGGATTGTCAAAAGATCACATTGTAGCGGCAGCTTACTAGCCATCTGTAAATTTTAGTCTCTATCCAGCAAATTATTCGAGAAATTAAAGGGTTGACTTTACATCCTTTTTGTAATATTATTTCAGAATATTCTGAAAATATAGTATTAAAAGTAAAAATAGACTTAAGGGGGGAATCATGCCACTCAGAATTGTTTTGCTAACCCCGGCCCGCCGATTCATTGCTAACCGATTTGGATTGGGCTATCAATTACCGCTGGGGTTGGTCTGTATTGGCGGGCCGCTAGTGGATGCAGGACATCATGTTAAGTTGATTGACAATGATTTATACGGCTGGTCCTCCCAACGACTCGTCGCTGAAATTGCCGGCTTCAAGGCAGACTGTGTGCTGTTAGGCCACACCGGCTCTACTGCCGCGCATCCGACCTGCCTGGCTACAGCCCAAAGTTTGCGCTCGGCGCTACCAAACCTGCGTATCGCCTACGGCGGAGTTTACCCCTCCTATGCCGCCGAGGCGACTCTGCGGGAGTGTCCAGCCATTGACGTGGTGGTCCGCGGTGAAGCAGAACAAACAGTGGTGGAGTTGGCCGCAGCCTGGGAGCACGGAACGCCGTTGGAGAGGGTGAATGGAATTACCTGGCGGGAGGAAGAAGTCATTAAAATTAACCTACCTCGCTCGCCTATTCAAAATTTGGATGCCTATCGCCCCGGTTGGGAATTGGTTGATTGGCCGGGTTACAAGCTCTTCGGCCTGGGCCGGTCGGCCGGGATCCAATTTAGCCGGGGCTGTCCCCTGACCTGCACCTTTTGCGGGCAGTGGCTCTTTTGGAAAAAGTGGCGGCATCGCCGCCCGAAAAATTTTGTCGGCGAGTTGGCCACGCTGGCCGGGGAGTACGGGGTCAAGATTGTCTGGCTGGCGGATGAGAATTTTGCCGCCGACCGCCAGGTTGTGCAGGAGGTCTTGAAGCTGCTGGCCGAGGCTGATCTGGACTTGTCGTTGAATATCAACATGACTGCCGCCGATGTGGTACGCGACGCCGATCTGCTGCCCCTGTACAAGGTGGCTGGGGTTGATTACGTGGTCATAGGCGTTGAGTCGCTGGAGGACGAGGTGGTGACTTCGGTGCGCAAAAATAATCCGTTCCGGGTTTCAAAACAGGCGGTGCGGCTGCTGCGGCAGAACAAAATTATCAGCCTGGTCAACCTTATTTACGGCCTGGAAGACGAAACCCTGGCGACGGTGCAAACCAAGCTGAAGAAGCTTTACGAGCTGGACCCTGATATTCTCAACGCCGTCTACCTCACCCCTCACTTCTGGACGGCGACGGGCCGGGCGACCCGCCCTCAGACCATCATCCAGACCGACCAGACACGCTGGACGTACCGCAACCAGGTGATTAATACCCTGCATCTAAGGCCAGTCAGCCTGTTTTGGAGCGTCAAGCTGACGGAAGCCCTATTTCATCTCCGGCCTAAAGCTCTGGCCCGTCTTTTTTGGGGAGGGGATAGGAAGGTACGGCAAATTTTGCGTTCCTCATTGGCAGCCGGTTTTCGGGTGGTACTGGCAGAGATAGGCGAATTTTATTTCTTGACCAAATTTTCGCCCCAAGGAAGCTTTACGGCGTCTGAGGTTTTCGCTCAATCGAGAGTGATACCACCGGGAGGTATAGGGTAAGAAAATTATGTTGCTACTCGTCTAACCGTTAGATAGAACAACAGTCGGGAATTTGACATCCAACTAAATCTATCTATAATTATTGTAGATACCCCCGGAGGGTATCCCACAAATTATAAAAATATTTTGGTCGTGTATTTCAATCAAAGGAGCAATTACCCCATGTCAAAACCTATTCATGTCTCTGACGCCGAATTCCAGGAGAAAGTTTTAAATTCGACGACCCCAGTCATCGTTGATTTCTGGGCGCCGTGGTGCGGCCCGTGCCGTATGGTTGCCCCCATTCTGGATGAGCTGGCGAAAGAGTATGGCGAAAAACTTGTGATCGCCAAAGTCAATACCGATGAAAATCCCCAATGGGCCATGAAATTCGGCGTGCAGGGCATCCCGACGATGCTCTTCGTCAAAGATGGCCAGTTGGTTGATCGCATGGTCGGCGCTGCGCCCAAGCCCTTTATTCAACAGCGGGTAGACTCTCTGCTGGAGGCAGTCAAGAACTAATGCCGGCTTTGACCTGGCTGCGCCAGAACTGGCTGACGCTGGTCGTAATCTTTGGCCTGGTTCTGGCCTTTATTTTGCTCAGGAACAGCCCCACCGACGGCATCAACTCCTTACAAGCTTTAGATGGCCGGGTTAGTAGCGGCCAGCCGGCTGTCCTGGAATTTTACTCCAATTTTTGAGCGACGTGCCTTTTGGCCCGACCCATCGTGGATGGGGTGGAAGAGAAGCTGGCTGGGAAGGCCGAGGTTATTCGACTGGACGTATTCAGCGGGGTGGGCCGGCAAGCCGCCGCCCGGTACGGGGTCCGAGGAATACCTGCCTTTATTGTTGTTGACGGCAGCGGCCAGGCAGTTTACAGCCAGGTCGGGCTGCCCCGGTCAGGTCTGCTCATTGAGCAGGTGGAGGGGCTGTTGGCCTCAAAGTAGGATAATTGGAAGCATGGAAGGTTGGAAGATGGGTAAAAATTCCAGCCTTCCATTTTATATCTTGATCATGCCATGAAAAACTCACTTCCGGCTGACTTACAAGAAAATTTGGATAAACGTCTCCAGCGCCTGGAAGGCCAGGTGAGGGGCGTGCGGCGCATGCTCGAAGAAGACCGGGACTGCCAGGATGTTTTGACCCAGTTAGCGGCCATTCGCGGCGCGGCCTACCAGATTTCGCTGCTGCTGGTGGAGAATTACGCCCACTGCTGCCTGAGCAACCCCGAGGAATACGGCTCGGCGGACGAGGCGATTGCGAAGATGGTCAGTACGCTGGGTAAGTTGTCGTAAAAGAAGACCTCAAAGGTCTTTAAGACCTTTGAGGTCTGCCCTTGAGGCCGAATTTAGTTGAGGAAAGAGTTTGAAAGCTTCCGCACGGGAGGCTTTTTTATTTGGGCGGAATGTCCTAGAGGCGCATTGTGCCATCGAGCGAGGTTGCAGCTAACAAAGCACCAAAGTGCCTTGAACACTTGTTCTTGTCTCAAGCTGCAAACCTTGCTATAATTCTTCTACTATGGCTAAAACCAAAACCCGTTACATCTGCCAATCGTGCGGCAGCGTCCAGCCGAAGTGGATGGGCCGCTGCCCCGACTGCGGCGAATGGAATACCCTGGTCGAAACGCTGGTCGAAGAGGGGCGCTCCGGCAGTCTCTCGCCGGGGGAGCGGCAGTCCCGGCTGGAACGCAACCCGCCCCAGGCGTTGTCGGCCATTTCCGCCGACAGCTACCAGCGCACCCTGCTGCCAATGGACGAGTTCAACCGGGTGCTGGGCGGCGGGCTGGTCCCCGGCGCGCTGACCCTCATCGGCGGCGACCCCGGCATCGGCAAGAGCACGCTGTTGTTACAAATCTCGGCGGGGCTGGCCACGGTCGGGCCGGTGCTTTATATTTCGGGCGAAGAGAGCGCCCAGCAAATCAAGCTGCGGGCCAGCCGCCTCAAAATCCCCGGCGACAACCTGTTTATCCTGCCCGAAACCAATATGACTACCATTCTGGAGCACGTCCAGCAGATGTCGCCCCAGTTCTTGATTGTCGACTCGATCCAGACGATGTATCTGGATGAACTGGAATCGGCGGCGGGGTCGGTCAGCCAGGTGCGGGAAAGTGCGGCCCGCTTCCAGGAAGTAGCCAAGGGGCGCAATATCCCCGTCTTTTTGATCGGCCACGTGACCAAAACCGGGGCGATTGCCGGGCCGCGGGTGCTGGAACATATGGTGGATACGGTGCTGTACCTGGAAGGGGAGCAGTTCCACGCCTACCGCCTGCTGCGCAGTGTGAAAAATCGCTTTGGCGCGACCAATGAGGTCGGCATTTTTGAGATGGGTGATGTTGGGCTGAGCGAAGTGACCAACCCCAGCGAAGCTTTTTTGGCCGAGCGGCTGCCCAACGCTTCCGGCTCCTCGATTGCGATTACCCTGGAGGGAACACGGCCGCTGCTGGTCGAAGTGCAGGCCCTGGCCAGCACGACCAGCTTTGGCAATCCCCGGCGCACGGCCAATGGAGTTGACTTCAACCGGCTGCTGCTGATTGTGGCGGTGCTGACCAAGCGGGTCGGGGTGCGGCTGTCGGACCAGGATGTCTTTGTCAACGTGATTGGCGGCCTGCAAATCGGGGAACCAGCCTCGGATTTGGCGGTGGCCACGGCCATTGCGTCCAGCTTTCGGAACACGCCGGTGGCGGCGGATATGGCCCTGGTGGGTGAGGTCGGTCTATCGGGAGAATTACGGGCGGTGGGGCATCTGGAAACGCGCTTAAAGGAAGCGGCCAAGCTGGGCTTCAAACGCTGCCTTCTGCCGGCTTCGAGTCAATTGAAACAGATTAAAGATCCGCCCCTGGAACTGCTCCGGGCGCGGTCGTTGGACGAGGCTCTGGAGGCGGCGCTAATCCATTAGACTCCCAAAGATGGGTCTCATTCTAAAACCTTTTGACAATTCATTTCCTTTGTGCTACCATATTTTTAAGGTTGCCGGCGCAGATTTATTCATTTTTATTATTTTTTGCGCCTGGCTCCCGTTAATTTCATAATTTATAAGCACTTATCAGTTGTTATTCGCAATACCGGACGTTAACAACAACGTTAGTAGAGGCCAATGATTATCAGCTAATCTATAGGGAGCGATCACCGGGTTTTATTTGCTTTCATCCTCCGCCGCTTCAATTTCAGGGTCTGGTTCCAGCCAGCAGCGACACGCAAGAGAGAGCTTTTGGTTGGGCAGGCATACGACTCCTTTAACGTTTCCAAAACCTCTGATCCACTGACTCCAGCCTCGGTAATAGTTGTTTGGTCAGAGTCGTCGGGCGAATGTGCTTAGGTACAGTCGCCCTTTTTGTTGGTAACACCGGTTTTGCCCGAATGACCCAGGAGCAACCTGCGGTGAGCGTAGAATTTGTCTTTCGTTTGGTTGGGATGGTGATTTTTGCCATCATCGGCGTCCAATCCATCAGATATTTTCAGACCGGCAACCCGGCCGATTCGACGCGCCTGATCATCGCGCTGACACTGGCCGGGGCAGCCATTGGTCTGCTGGTCGCGCCTTATTTAACCACTCGCCCCTTTTTTATGATGCGGGCCAAGTTAAAACAGATGCCGGCTTCGCATCTGCTCTTTGGCGTGCTTGGCTTAGCCGTGGGGCTGGGGGTGGCGGCGCTGCTTTATCCGCCTTTGTCGGGCTTACCTGAACCCTATGGCAATATTTTGCCGGTAGCGGTCAGTGTGCTGTTTGGCTACATCGGCCTGTCGGTAGCGATTATGCGGCAGCGCGATATTCTCAACACGGTCGGGCCGCGGCTGACCCTGGCTGGGTCTTCGCTGGATTTTGGCCGCAAGCCGCTGGATGATGCCGTGCTGTTAGATACGAGCGTTATCATTGACGGCCGCATTGCTGACATCAGCAAAACGGGCTTTATTCGCAGCCCGATGCTGGTGCCCCATTTTGTTCTGAATGAGCTGCAATATATTGCCGACTCGTCCGATACGATCCGCCGCAATCGCGGCCGCCGTGGCCTGGAGCTGCTCCGGCGCTTACAAGAGG
The DNA here is from genome assembly GCA_016860845.1 of Chloroflexota bacterium. Next base: position 158,311 of record BOKF01000007.1, on the reverse strand, counting down.
AGTCGTTGGCGCCGGTCAAGATTACTGATATTGACGTGGAGGGGGTTAAAGGAACGGACGACAAGCTGGTGATGCTGGCCAAACAACTCAGTTATCCCATTATCACCAATGATTTCAACTTGAACAGTGTGGCCAAGCTGCAAGGGGTGGTTGTCCTAAATATTAACGAACTGGCGAACGCTGTGAAAACGGTGATTTTGCCGCATGAAACCATCAACGTTAAAATAATTCAGGAGGGTAAGGAACGCGATCAAGGCGTAGCTTACCTCAACGACGGAACGATGATTGTGGTTGAAAACGGCAAGCATTTTATAGACCAGAACGCCGATGTAACCGTCACCAAAGTGCTGCAAACCAGCGCCGGCCGCATGATTTTTGCTAAAATGGAAAGGTAACTCATGACCCTCCGAGTCTATAACTACCTCAATCGCAAAGAAGAAGAATTTGTTCCGCTCCATCCGGGTTTTGTAGGCATGTATGTCTGCGGTCCCACCGTTTATGGAGACTCGCACATTGGGCATGCCAAGGTTTATATCACCTTTGATGTGGTCCATCGCTACCTGGAGTATCTGGGGTACAAGGTGCGCTACGTGCAGAATATCACCGATGTCGGCCACCTGGTGGGTGACGGCGATGTGGGCGAAGACAAAATCGGCAAGCAGGCCCGGCAAGAGCGGGTCGAGCCAATGGAGGTTGTCGAAGCTTACACCCGCAGCTATTTCCGCGATATGGATTTGCTCAATATTATCCGGCCCGACATCTCGCCCCGGGCCAGCGGCCATGTGCCGGAGCAGATCGAGCTGGCCCAAATCTTGATTGAAAAAGGTCACGCCTACGAAGCCAACGGCAACGTCTACTTTTCCGTGCCGAGCTGGCCGAGCTATGGCAAACTCTCCCGGCGCAAGGTGGACGAATTGGAAGAAGGCGCGCGGCTGGAGGTGTCTGCCGAGAAGCGTGACCCACGCGACTTTGCCGTCTGGCGGGCTGCTGCCCCCGGACATTTGATGCAGTGGCGCAGCCCGTGGGGCCAGGGTTTCCCCGGCTGGCACGCCGAATGTACGGTCATGGCTCGCAAGTATTTAGGTCTGCCGTTCGACATTCACGGCGGCGGCCTCGAGAATATCTTTCCCCACAACGAGAGCGAAGTGGCCCAATGCGAGGCGGCCTACGGTGAGGAGTTTGCCCGTTACTGGCTGCTCAACAATATGGTCACGATTGAAGGGGTCAAGATGGGCAAAAGCATGGGCAACTCGCTGACTATTCAGCAGGCGATCAGCGGCAATCATGCCCAACTTTCACAGGGATACCCGCCGCTGGCGGTTCGCTTCTTCATCTTGAACAGCCACTACCGCCAGAACAGCGATTTCACCGACGAGGGTCTCAAGAGTGCCGCTCGCGGGCATGAGCGGCTGCTCGGTACGGTGGCGCTGGTGCGGCAGAAGTTGGCTAAGGCTGAGTCGGAGTCGAAGGCTGAGGCTGAGCGTAAGTATCAGCTAAGTGATTCTGTAATGGCAGTGGAGATTGGTGAAGCGGAGTCGAAGGCTGAGGCTAAGGCTGAATTTGGGGAGATTATTGAGCAGCACAAAACACGCTTTTTGGAAGCGATGGATAATGATTTCAATACACCGCAGGCTTTGGCGGCGCTATTTGATTTTAACCGGGCGGTCAATACCCTGATCAATGGCGATCAGCCGGTTTCGCCGGCTACGCTCAAAGCCATTGATGATACTTATAGTACCCTCGGCGGCGATATTCTGGGGCTTATCCCGGCTGATTTGGTGGGTGGTGAAGGGATTTCCGCCCCGGGGCTGGAAGAAGATTTGATCCGGATTCTGGTTGACCTGCGCACCGCGGCCCGCAAGAATAAAGATTTTGCCACCAGCGATGCGATTCGGAATCAACTGGCGCAAATCGGTGTAGCTTTAGAGGATCGGCCGGATGGAACGGTGTGGAAGGTGAGTCGAAGTTAGAAGGTATGCGCGAAATCCTCTACGGACGCAACGCCGCGCGCGAGTGTCTTCGGGCGCGGCGTCGTCATGTCCACACCGTCCTATTAGCCGATGTAATCGAACCGGCGGCAATTATTGATGAAATCATCACTCTGGCTGGCCAGTCAAAGATACCGGTGCAGCGAGTCCCTCGCAAAACGCTGGATAACCTGGCCAAAGGCCACCAGGGTGTAGCCGTGGAAGTGGGCCGCTATCCCACTATGGCAGTCGAGGATATCCTGGCCCGCGCCAAAAAATTGAACGAACCTCCTTTTATTGTGGCCCTGGATCACCTGGAAGATCCGCATAATGTGGGCGCGCTTCTGCGCACGGCTGAGGTGGTCGGCGTGCATGGGGTCATCATCCCCAAACAGCGTTCCGCGAGTGTAACCCCGGCAGTCGTCAATGCTTCCGCCGGAGCGGCTGAACATATGTGGCTGGCGGAAGTGCCCAATCTGACTCAAGCTCTGGCCAAGCTGAAGCAGGCCGATGTCTGGCTGGCCGGCGTCGAAGATACGCCAGCCTCCTTGCCCTACAGCCAGGCCAACTTGACCGGGGCCATTGTCGTGGTGATTGGCAGCGAAGGGAAAGGCATGAGCCGATTGGTCAGGGAAACCTGCGATTTTTTGATTAAACTGCCAATGCGCGGGCAAATTGAGTCGCTCAACGCCTCGGTCGCAGGGGGGCTGATTTTGTACGAGGTCTGGCGGGCGCGGGGTTTTGAAGAATGACCGCCGACAGTTGACCGCTGACCGCTACTGGCCTTAGAGAAAATGCTCAGCCGTCTGTGGTCGGTGGTCAGCGGTCCTAACTTAATTTCCTTGTGTCAATTTGACTCTTAAATAGTTCTAAGTATACTTCTTGTTTGCGCGGCGGCATCGCCGTGCTTTTAAATTAGAGGAATAATGGAGAGGTGCCCGAGTGGCTAAAGGGGGCTGACTGTAAATCAGCTGGCTACGCCTACGGTGGTTCGAATCCGCCCCTCTCCACCAATTATAACAGACAGTGAGTGTCTCCTCACTGTCTGTTTTCCGAATACCATTTTTTATTTTAATTAAGCGAGGAGACTAAATACCTATGGCGAAAGCGCAATTTGTGAGGGATAAACCGCATATCAACGTGGGGACGATAGGCCACGTGGACCATGGCAAGACGACGTTGACGGCGGCGATCACCAAGACGTTGAGTATGAAGGGCTGGGCGAATTTCCGGGCCTTTGATAGCATTGACAACGCGCCGGAAGAGAAAGCGCGGGGGATCACGATAGCCATTGCTCACGTCGAGTACCAGACGGAGAAACGGCACTACGCGCACGTAGACTGTCCGGGGCACGCGGACTACATCAAGAACATGATCACCGGGGCGGCGCAGATGGACGGAGCGATCCTGGTGGTGAGCGCACCGGATGGGCCGATGCCGCAGACCCGGGAACACATTTTGTTGGCGCGGCAGGTGGAAGTGCCGGCGATGGTGGTGTATTTGAACAAAGTGGATATGATGGATGACGAAGAGCTGCTGGAGTTGGTGGAGTTGGAGTTGCGGGAGTTGTTGAGCAGCTACGAATTTCCAGGGGATGACATACCGATCATCCGAGGGAGTGCGTTGCAGGCATTGGAGAGCAGCAGCAGTGATCCGAACGATCCGGCGTATGCTTCAATTTGGGAATTGATGAATGCGGTGGACAGCTACATTCCGACGCCGGTGCGGCAGATCGACAAACCGTTCCTGATGCCGGTGGAAGATGTGTTCAGCATCAAGGGCCGGGGGACGGTGGCGACGGGTCGGGTGGAACGGGGCAAGATCAAGGTCAACGAAGAGGTGGAGATTGTCGGGTTGAAAGAGACGCGGAAGGTGGTCTGCACCGGCGTAGAGATGTTCCGCAAGCTGTTGGACGAAGGGATAGCGGGCGACAACATTGGGGTGCTGCTGCGGGGAGTAGATCGAGATGACATTGAGCGGGGCCAGGTGTTGGCCAAGCCCAAGAGCATCACGCCGCACACGGAGTTTGAGGCGGCGATCTACATTTTGAAGAAAGAAGAAGGGGGCCGGCACACGCCGTTCTTTAATGGTTACAGGCCGCAGTTTTACATACGGACGATGGATGTGACGGGGTCGGTGACGTTACCGGAAGGGGTAGAGATGGTGATGCCAGGGGACAACATCACCTTGGATGTGAAGTTGATTGTGCCGGTAGCGTTGGAAGACGGGTCGAAGTTCGCCATTCGGGAAGGTGGGCGGACGGTTGGCGCCGGTGTGATCACCAAAATTATTGCGTAAAATCAGTCAGGCCGCGACGGTAAGCGCCGCAACCTAACCAACGGAGAGAGTATGTCCAAACATAGAATAAGAATTCGATTAAAAGCGTACGATCACCGAGTGCTTGATCAATCGGTCCGACAGATTGTAGACACAGCCGAACGAACCGGAGCCGTTGTGGTAGGGCCAGTTCCACTGCCAACGAAAATCGAGAAGTTCACTGTGCTGCGCTCACCGTTCATTGACAAGGATTCGCGCGAGCAGTTTGAGATCCGCACTCACAAGCGTTTGATTGATGTGGTAGACCCTAAATCAAAAACCATTGATGCTCTGGTCCGGCTAAATCTGCCGGCGGGCGTGGACGTTGAGATTAAATAAGGGCTTAAATTCTTAGCTAATACGTGCCGATTAGTAGCACGGATAAGAATGTGAAAGGGGAATGGGTTGCAGGAATGATGGCCCCGAAGGTGACAGTTCCTGAACCCAAAACATAATGGCAGAAATTTTAGGTAAAAAAGTAGGCATGACCCAGATTGTTGACGAGAAAGGGATTATTATCCCGGTTACCGTCATCGAAGCTGGGCCTTGCTATGTAACGCAAAAGAGAACTGTTGAAAATGACGGCTATAGCGCCATTCAATTGGGTTTTGGCGATCTGCGCCAGAAAAGCTTGAACAAGCCCAAGGCCGGCCATCTGAAAAAGTCAGGTGCCCCGGCGGTGAAGTACCTGCGGGAATTCCGTGTGGCTAACCCAGATGATTATCAGGAAGGCCAAAAGATTGACGCGTCTATTTTTGCCGCGGGTGATATGGTGGATGTGATTGGTACCAGCAAGGGTAAAGGCTTTGCCGGTGGGGTCAAACGGCATGGGTTTAGCGGCGGCCCCAAAACACACGGTCAATCTGACCGCTGGCGAGCGCCTGGTTCGGTTGGGGCCGGTACGACTCCGGGCCGTGTTTGGAAAGGAACCAAGATGGCGGGACGCATGGGCAATGATCGCGTCACCGTGCAGAATCTGAAAGTGGCCCTGGTGGACGTGGAAAAGAATGTCATCGCAGTGCGCGGCGCGGTTCCGGGGGCTAAAAATGGCCTGGTGATCGTGCGCAAAGCGGTAAAAGGTTAAGGAGTGGGTGATGAAGGTAAATGTTAGAAACACCAGTGGCTCCACAGTAGAAGAACTTGAGTTGAGCGATGACATTTTTGGCATTGAGCCGAACACCGCGGTCATGCACCAGGCCTTAGTTCGGCAGTTAGCTAACCAGCGCCTGGGCACTCACAAAGCCAAAACACGCGGTGAAGTGTCTCGGACGACAGCCAAGTGGTATCGGCAAAAAGGGACAGGCCGGGCGCGGCATGGGTCGCGCAAATCGCCCATTTTTGTTGGCGGCGGCCAGGCCCACAAGCCAGTACCGCGCGATTATACCCAAAAAATGCCGCGTAAAATGCGCCGCCTGGCGCTGCGTTCGGCGCTCTCGGCTAAAGCGGCGGCGGAACAACTTATCGTTTTGGATAAATTGGCTTTCGATGGCCCCAAAACGGTTGAAGTGCTGCAACTGCTGGATAATCTTCAGATTTCCGGCAGTGCAGTGATTTTGTTGCCTGAGCGCAACGAAAATGTAGAAAAGAGTGCACGCAACCTGGAAAATGTCAAGACCTTGCGGGCGGGCTACTTGAATATCCGTGATCTTTTGGGCCATAACTTTGTCATTATGTCCAAAGATGCGGTAACTCAAATTGAAAGCTTTTTGGGCTAAGGATTGGGAGAATAGTTACGATGGAATCAAATCCTTACGCGGTGATTATCCGCCCAGTTAATACAGAAAAGAGTAATCTTGCGGCTGAGTTAGGGCAGTATACATTTATGGTTCACCCGTGGGCCAATAAAGTTGAAGTAGCTCAGGCCGTCTCCTATATTTTTGATGTGGATGTAGTGAAAGTTCGCATCATCAATGAAACACCCAAGTTTGGCCGCTGGGGTCGCAAGCGAGTTCAACGGCAGTCGGCTCAGAAGAAGGCGATTGTGACCTTGCTCCCTGGGCAGCGCATCGAAGCCTTTGAGGGGGTATAACGATTATGCCGGTAAAACTTTACAAACCAACCTCGCCGGGCCGGCGGGGGATGTCAGTTTCAACTTTTGAAGAGATTACCCGAACTGAGCCGGAGAAAAGCTTGCTGGCTCCGCTCCGCCAAAAAGCGGGCCGTAATAATCAGGGCCGGGTTACGGTGCGCCATCGCGGCGGCGGTCACAAGCAGCGTTATCGCATCATTGATTTCAAGCGTGACAAGCACGGCGTCGCGGGCAAAGTCAGTACGATTGAGTATGATCCCAACCGGACGGCGCGGATTGCCCTGGTAACGTATGCCGATGGTGAAAAGCGCTATATTCTGGCCCCGGTTGGCTTGAAGGTTGGCGACACGATTATGTCAGGCCCAACCGCCGAAATTCGGATTGGAAATGCGCTGCCGATTTATCGCATCCCGCTCGGTACACAGGTGCATAATATCGAACTGCAACCGGGTAAGGGTGGCCAATTGGTGCGTTCTGCCGGGGTTTCGGCCCAATTATTGGCCAAAGAAGGCTCTTACGCCCAGGTGCGCATGCCCAGTGGTGAGGTGCGCTTAATCAGCCAAAATTGTCTGGCCACCATTGGCCAGGTGGGTAATGTAGACCATAGCAACGTGGTTTTAGGCAAGGCTGGCCGCAAGCGCTGGTTGGGTATCCGCCCGGGAGTGCGTGGTACAGCCCAGGACCCGAGAAGCCATCCGCATGGCGGGGGTGAAGGGCGATCACCGGTTGGTATGGCCGCCCCTAAAACGCCCTGGGGCAAACCTGCCTTGGGTAAAAAGACACGGACCAACAAGCGCACCGAACAATACATCGTGCGTAGCCGCCGGAATAAGAGACGCTAAGGGAAGAGGAGATTAGCCAATGACTCGTTCTTTGAAAAAAGGGCCATTTATCGAGCCTAAACTGTTGAAAAAAATCGAAACGATGAACGCCGCCGGGGAAAAACGAGTTATCCGTACCTGGTCGCGGGCTAGCACCATCTTCCCCCAGATGGTTGGGCATACACTTGCCATCCATGATGGCCGCCGCCACGTGCCAATTTACATCACGGAAAATATGGTTGGACACCGGCTAGGTGAGTTTGTACCCACCCGGTTTTTCCGCGGCCACGTGGCTAGAGAAAAGACGACACGGTAGGTCAGGATAAAGAAAATGGCTGATTTTCAAGTAAAAGCAGTGAGTAAGTACATTATCGGCGCACCCATTAAGATGCGCCGGGTAGTTAACAGCGTGCGGGGTATGCCAGCGCAGCAGGCTTTGGAAGTGCTCAAGTTGCTGCCACAAGCAGCGGCTGACCCGGTCTATAAAACCGTCAAGAGCGCCCTGGCCAATGCCGAAGAAAATTTTGCCCTCGACGCCGAAGACATGGTCATCGCCGCCATCATGATAGATGAAGGGCCGCGGTTGCGCCGGGCGCGTTATGGGGCGCGGGGCCGCTTTAAGCCGATCAAGAAGCGCCTTTCCCACATTACGGTCGTATTGGAAGAAAAGGCTCCGCAGGCTGCTGAAAGTTAACTTTTTGATGGAGCTGCCGATTGCCGGTCAATTGGCGCTTAAGAAGGAGATTATAGCTTGGGTCGAAAAGTTCATCCCATCGGTTTTAGATTAGGCTTTGTGCAGGACCATCGGGCACGCTGGTTTGCTGAAGGTAAAGAATACCGCGAGTTGTTAGAAGAGGACATGGCGATTCGCAAACTGGTTTTCGACCTGCACGAACGTGGTAGTATCGCCAATGTGGAAATCGAGCGCTTGCCAGCGGCCAAACAGGTCACGGTCAAGATCAGTACTTCCAAACCGGGAATTGTGATTGGACGAAAAGGCGCCGCAGTTAATCAGTTGCGCAAGAAATTGGAAACGCTCACCCAGAAGAAAGTGCATATTGATGTCACCGAGATCGAAAACCCGGACATCAACGCTTACCTTATTGGTGAGAGCATTGCCCAGCAAATTGAGAAGCGTGTTTCACACAAACGAGCTATGAAACAAGCGGTGCGCCGAGCCATGAAAGCTGGAGCGCAAGGAGTCATGATTACATGTGCTGGACGCCTGGGTGGCTCTGATATGGCTCGCCGTGAGACACAACGCGAGGGGCAAATCCCACGCCATACCCTGCGGGCTGATATTGATTATGCTAACGTCGAAGCTTTGACGACTTTTAGCAAAATCGGGATTAAAGTGTGGGTTTATAAGGGTGAGATTCTGCCCAAACCCAAAGAAGAACAACCCGTTGGGGCTTATGTAATGCCCTAAGTTCGGAAGATAGAAGATAGTAGATTGTAGATGGTAGATAGCAAGAAACTATCTTCTATCCTCTATCTACTATCCTCTGTCTCCCGATTTGGGTGTAAAAAGGAGTTTGGACGATGTTAATGCCAAAGCGCGTGAAGTATAGAAAACAAATGCGGGGCCGGATGCGGGGCCAGGCGACTCGCGGGGCCGAAGTGTCTTTTGGCGAGTATGGCCTGCAAGCGATGGAGCCGTGCTGGATGACCAGCCGCCAGATCGAGGCAGCTCGCCGGGCGATTGTGCGCTATGTTCGCCGCGGCGGAAAGTTATGGATTCGCATTTTCCCTGATAAGCCGGTTACTGCCAAAGCGGCGGAAACTCGCATGGGTAGCGGTAAGGGTTCGGTGGATCACTGGGTGGCGGTTATTAAACCGGGCCGGGTGCTGTTTGAAATCGCTGGTGTGCCGGAAGACCTGGCCAAAGAGGCCATGCGTCTGGCGGCGCACAAACTGCCGATCAAAACCCAGTTTGTGCAGCGGAATATCGGTTAGGAGAATAAGCCATGCAAGCCTTTGAAATTAGAAACCTATCTGATGGCGAAATCCAGACCAAACTGGAAGAGGCTTACGAAGAACTTTTTAACCTGCGCTTTCAGAAAACGATTGGCCAGGTAAAGGATCCGAACCGGTTTAGCCTGCTCAAGCGGGATATTGCTCGCATGAAGACGATTCTTAGTGAACGCAAACGGGCCGCGGCCTAAATTTAGTGGATTGAGGAGCTAAACAGGAATGGCTAGAGAGCAACGCAAAATTCTGGTGGGTCGTGTGACCAGCGACAAAATGGACAAAACCATTGTGGTGCAGGTTGATCGCATCAAGCGTCATCCGCAGTATGGCAAGGTGATGCGCTATCATAAAAAGTATAAAGCGCACGACGAGCAAAACAGCGCTCATGTGGGCGATGTGGTCAAAATCATCGAGTCCAGACCAATCAGCAAGGAAAAACACTGGGCCTTGGTCGAGATTCTGGAGAAACAGGAAGCCTAAAGTTGCGGGCTGGTTTTATCTTGAGAGATTGGTGGAGTAAATATCATGATACAACAAGAAAGTCGCCTAAAGGTGGCGGATAACAGCGGCGCCAAAGAAATTCTGTGTATCCAGGTAGTGGGTGGCTCCCGGCGTCGTTACGCCACTGTCGGAGATGTGATTGTCGCCGCGGTGAAGCAGGCTGCCCCGCAAGGTTCGGTCAAGAAGGGGGATGTGGTCAAGGCGGTGGTCGTGCGGACGACCAAAGAGATAGGCCGGCCCGACGGTTCTTATATCAAGTTTGATGATAATGCTGCCGTGATTTTAGATTCTGAAGCCAAAGGACCGCGCGGTACTCGTATCTTTGGGCCGGTTGCCCGCGAATTGCGTGAAAAAGGGTTCATGCGCATCGTATCGCTGGCCCCGGAAGTGCTTTAGCGCCACTGGCACAACAAGGAGATTGGAACAATGCAACGGATTAAAAAAGGTGATACGGTTCAGGTCATTACCGGGAACGAAATCGGCGCGCGGGGTGAAGTGGAAAAAGTTTTGGTAGACTGGTATGTTGACCGGGATAACCGGCGTCTGCGGCGCAACCCGGAGGGCGACAAGCTGGTCATTCGCGGGGTTAATATTCGCAAAAAACATCAACGACCCATCAGCCAGACGCGCACCCAGACCGGTATTATTGAGCGCGAATCACCCGTACACATTTCAAATGTCATGCTGGTTTGCCCCAATTGTGATGAAGCGAGCCGGATTGGCTTCCGTATCGAAGGCGACAAAAAAGTGCGAGTTTGCAAACGCTGTGGCTCGCCGATTGATAAAGTTTCGTAAACCTTGGGGACGGTAAGGAAAGAATTATGCCTCGTTTAAAGGACAAGTATAAAGAAGAGGTCGTGCCGGCCTTGAAGAAGGAGTTTAATTACTCCAACATCAATCAGGTGCCGCGCATTACCAAAATGGTCGTTAATATTGGTCTGGGGGAAGCGTTGCAGAACGCCAAGGCCCTCGAAAACGCTACGGGTGACCTCATGACCATAACGGGCCAACGCCCGGTGATTACCCGCGCCAAAAAATCCATTGCGACTTTTAAGCTGCGCGAAGGCAACTCGATTGGGGCTAAAGTAACCCTGCGCGGCAGTCGTATGTGGGATTTTTTAGACAGGCTGATTAATATTTCCCTGGCGCGCCAGCGTGACTTCCGGGGGGTTTCGCCGGACAGTTTTGATGGGCGGGGTAATTACAGCTTGGGATTAGCCGAGCAGTTGTCATGGCCCGAAATTGACTACGACAAGATTGATAAACTGCGTGGGATGGAAATTAACATTGTGACCACAGCCAAAACCGATGAGGAAGGCCGGCGGCTGTTGGATTTAATGGGGATGCCCTTCAAGAGGTAAAGTAATAATGGCCAAAAAATCTATGATTGTGCGAGAACAACGTCGAAAGTTTGCTGTCAGGGTTCACCATCGCTGTACCCAGTGTGGTCGTCCCCGGGCTTATATGCGCCGGTTTGGTTTGTGCCGGATTTGTTTCCGCCAGTTGGCGAACGAGGGTAAAATCCCCGGTGTGGTCAAGTCGAGTTGGTAAAAAGGAAGAGGAATTTGTATGAGCGCTATTGATCCCATTGCCGATATGTTGACTCGCATTAGAAACGCCGGGATGGCCCGTCATCCCCAGGTGGCGATGCCTAATTCAAAGGTGCGCGAGGCGATTGCCCGGATTTTAAAAGAAGAAGGCTTTATTCAAGATTATGAAGTTTTACCGGGTAAGATTGGCTCGACGCTGCTGATCCACCTTAAATATACACGTGAACGCCACCCCAGGTCAGTTATTACCAACTTGGAACGAGTCAGCAGACCGGGCCGGCGTGCCTATTATCAAAAGCAGGACATCCCCTGGGTGCGCAGTGGTTTAGGTATTTCGATTGTTTCTACATCGAAAGGTGTTATGACGGGCCGGCAGGCGCGTCGCCTGGGAGTGGGCGGCGAAGTATTGTGCAACGTTTGGTGAGTTTTGCCGGTTAACGCAGAGTATTGTTGTTGAGGTGATGACATGTCGAGAATAGGTAGATTGCCTGTGGTTGTTCCGAAAGGAGTAACCGTAGATATAAATAAAAACTCGGTGGTGGTTAAAGGTCCCAAGGGTGAATTACAGCGGGACTTCCCGCCCGAAATCGAGTTGAAACAGGAAGACGGCGAGGTAGTCGCAACGCGCAACAGCGATCATCGCACTCATCGGGCCAAGCATGGCCTGACCCGCGCTTTGCTCAGTAATATGATTACCGGCGTGAGTACCGGTTTTAAGCGCCAATTATACATCGAGGGTGTTGGCTATAAAGCGGCGGTGGAAGGTAAGAAGTTGGTCTTGAATGTGGGTTATTCCCATAACGTTGTTTTTGAGCCGCCCCAGGGCATTAGTTTTGAGGTAGACAAGACCGGTCGTGACCTGACCGTAACCGGGATAGATAAAGAGTTAGTAGGTGAAATTTCTGCGCGTATCCGCCGAACACGCGGGCCGGAACCTTACAAGGGTAAGGGTATTCGCTACTCTGAAGAAAAAATCCGGCGCAAAGCTGGTAAGGCCGGAAAGGCCAAGTAAGCGCCTGGCGCTTGCTAACTGGAGGAATTATGGGAAAAACTAATCCATCGTATGTGGCCCGAAAGCGCCGCCAAGCACGAGTCCGCAAGAATTTAGCGGGGGTTTCCGAGCGGCCCCGCCTGAATGTGTTCCGCAGTTTGAATCATATTTATGCGCAGGTAATTGACGACAGCAAAGGCATGACCCTGGTTTCGGCCTCCAGTCTGGATGCCAGCATCCGGGCGGCTGAGGTGGCCAGCGGCAAAGGCAAAACCGAGCGGGCTGTGTTAGTGGGTAAATTGGTGGCCGAGCGCGCGCTGGAAGCAGGGATTACCCAAGTTGTCTTTGACCGGGGCGGCTACAAATATCACGGTCGAGTTAAAGCACTGGCCGACGCCTCGCGCGAAGCGGGGTTGAAGTTCTAATAGGCTCGACGTTGTAAGGAGAATTTTATGGCAAAACGTGAATTTCAGGACGCGGTAGAAGAACTCGATGAGCGGGTAGTCCATATTGCGCGTACGGCCAAAGTGGTCAAAGGTGGCCGCCGCTTTAGCTTTCGGGCTTGCGTGGTTGTCGGTGACGGAAAAGGTAGTGTTGGGGTTGGTATTGGCAAAGCGCGTGAAGTCCCTGAGGCGATTCGCAAAGGGTCGGAGCGAGCGCGGCGCAACATGCGCAAGATTGCCATGTCGGGTACGACAATCCCCCATGAAATTACCTCTGGCTTTAGTGCAGCGCAGGTGTTCTTAAAACCCGCTTCGCCCGGCACCGGTGTCATCGCGGGCGGTGGCGTGCGGGCGGTGGTGGAGGCGGCGGGCATCCGCGATATCCTGACCAAAAGCAAGGGTAGTTCCAATATTTTGAACGTGGTCAAGGCGACGATTCAGGCGCTTAATGAACTACAAGACCCGGTAGAAGTTGCCCAAAATCGCGGTGTTCCGCTCAACCGGGTACAACCGTTCTGGCTGGGGAGAGGAAATAATGGCTAATAGCGAGTCTAAAGCGCTCAAGGTAACTTGGGTTAAAAGCGCGATTGGTTATTCGGTTCGGCAAAAGAAAACGGTACGAGCATTGGGCCTGCGCCGGCTCGGCCAGACAGTTGAACACGATGATACGCCGGTGATCAGAGGGATGATTAGCAAGGTTTCTCATCTGGTGCGGGTGGAAGAAGCGTAATTGGAGGCAGCAGGTCATGCAATTACATGATTTAAAATCCCCTGCGGGGAGTCGCAAACGAAAAAAAAGAGTTGGCCGGGGTATGGCTTCGGGGACAGGTAAGACTTCTGGCCGGGGTATCAAGGGGCAGAATGCCCGCTCCGGCGGCGGCAAGGGCCCGTACTTTGAAGGGGGCCAGTTGCCCCTGGTCCGGCGCTTACCTTTCCGGCGTGGCTTCACCAATATTCGGCGGGTGGAATATAAGCCGATCAATGTTGAGTTTTTGCAGGAACGATTTGGCGAAGGGTATCAAGAGGTAACGCCCGAAGTTTTAATCGAAGCGGGTGTTATTAAACGCTCCGATAAAGCGGTAGCGATTTTGGGTAATGGTGAGATTACCACTGCTCTGAGTGTTAAAGCACATCGCTTTTCGCAGAGCGCCAAGGAAAAAATCGAGGCGGCTGGCGGTACGGTCGAAGTGCTACCTTTAGCCTGATGCTGAATTAGGCGCTGACGTCCTCGAATGGGGCGTCGCGCCTCAAAGAAGGATTTGGTTTTCTAATGATAGAAGCAATTCGCAATGCGTTAACTCTCCCGGACCTGAGACGTAAGATTATTTTTACGATCTTGGTTTTGATTGCCTACCGGGCAGCCGCTCACGTGCCGGTACCTGGGGTTGATGGAGCGGCATTGGAAAGGTTTTTAGCGTCAGGCGAGCAGGGGAGCACGATTGTTCAATTTTTGAACTTGCTTTCGGGCGGGGCGCTGGCTCGGTTTTCGGTGATGGCGATGGGGGTTTATCCCTACATCACAGCTTCGATTATCATTCAGTTACTTACCCCCCTGGTACCACAGTTGCAGGAGCTGTCGAAAGAGGGCGAGCAGGGCCGGAATAAGCTCAACCTATATACTCACTGGTTGACTGTGCCCCTGGCGATGCTTCAGGCTTATGGTCAAGTGGTCTTTATTCAGAATTCGGTGCCTGGGGTCATCAACAATTTTGGCTTTGGGATCAATCCTCTGGCGACCATTGCCACCTTGATTACGATGACCGCGGGGACGATGGTAGCGGTGTGGCTGGGTGAACTCATTACCGAACAGGGCATCGGCAACGGTGTTTCGATCATTATCTTTGGCGGTATTGCTGCTCAAATTCCGAGCCAGATTGGTAATTTTATCAGCCGCCAGGAATGGTTCAATCTGATTGTTTTTACCGTCATAACCGTTTTAACCATTGCCGTAATTGTTTTTGTGCAGGAGGGGCAGCGCCGTATTCCGGTGCAGTACGGCAAGCGGGTGCGGGGAACCAAAGTGTATGGCGGGCAGAGCACCCATATTCCGTTGAAGGTCAACAGCGCCGGGATGATTCCGCTGATTTTTGCCCAGTCCATTATGATCTTTCCCAGTGCAGTCGCCGGTTACTTCCAGTTTAGCGAAAACCAATTTGTCGCCGGCATGGCCAATTTTATCGTTGAATATTTCAGCCCAAATCCGACTTCATTTCCTTACTGGATTTTTTACTTCATTATGGTCGTCGGTTTTACCTACTTCTACACGGATGTGATATTTAAGCAGCAGAATCTTTCGGAAAACTTGCAGCGACAAGGCGGTTTTATCCCTGGCTTGCGGCCAGGTAAGCGAACAGAAGTTTATCTGAATACCGTGCTCCAGCGGATTACTCTGGTTGGGGCATTGCTCCTCGGCGGGGTGGCGATTTTGCCCTGGCTGGTTCATATCATTCCAGGGGTTAATCAAAGCAGTAGTCAAACCCAGGCGTTGCTTATCACCAGTACCGGCTTGCTGATTGTGGTCGGGGTGGTGTTGGATACAATGAAGCAGCTTCAGGCCCAATTGTTGATGCGCCACTACGAAGGTTTTATCAGCTAAGGGAGAGGGAGTCGCTGAGGTTTGGCCTCAAGAAGTTAGTTAGAGTAATGAAAATAGCACCTGCGAGCAGCATGTTTCAAACCAAAGCGCGGCGTGTTGTTCTGAAATCTAAAGAAGAAATCGCGATGATGCGCCAGGCAGGAAAAATTGTGGCCTTAGCCCTGGACGAAATTCGGCGGCATACGCAACCTGGGGTCACCACTGGCGAACTGGATCGGATTGCTGAGGAAGTTTTAAAGCGACATAACGCGACGCCGGTTTTCAAAGGTTATCCTAACCAGCGTCAAGGTGGCCCGCCCTTTCCCAAAACGATTACCGCCTGTATTAACGAAGAGCTGGTGCATGGCATTCCCAGTAATGAGCGGGTGTTGCGTGAAGGGGACATCTTCAGTGTAGACTGCGGCGCATACTTCAAAGGTTGGGTTGGCGATGCCGCCACCACCATTCCGGTCGGCCAAATTTCCGAAGAGGTTCAGCGTTTGCTGACAGTGACCGAACAGGCGTTGTATGAAGGGATCAGCCAGGGCCGGCTGGGAAACCACACCGAGGACATCTCGGCGGCAGTGCAAGAATATGTCGAACGGCACGGCTACAGCGTCGTGCGCGAGTACACCGGCCATGGGGTTGGGCGCAACATGCACGAAGACCCGCAGGTGCCCAATTTCGGCCAGCGGGGCCGGGGGATGCGCCTCAAAACCGGAATGACCATTGCCCTGGAGCCGATGGTCAATGTGGGTGATTGGAAAACAAAATTGTTAGCTGACCAGTGGACGGTGGTTACGGCGGATGGTAAGTTATCAGCTCATTTTGAGCATTCATTTGCTGTCACCGATGGTGAGCCTTATATTTTGACCTTATTGGGATAGAGCGGGGGTTTGCACAGACCCGTTAAGGATGGTTATCATGAAAGTAAGACCTTCAATTAAACGCAGATGTGACAATTGTAAAATTATTAAACGCCGGGGCGTCGTGCGGATTATTTGCACGAATCCTCGCCACAAGCAGCGCCAAGGGTAAGGAGAGGAAGTATGGCTCGTATTGCCGGTGTTGACCTGCCTCGCGAGAAAAGAGTTGAGGTTGGCCTGACTTACATCTATGGGGTTGGTTTAGCGACCAGCCAGGAGATCCTCAGAAG
Organism: Chloroflexota bacterium; assembly: GCA_016860845.1. The sequence continues at coordinate 141,991 of BOKF01000007.1, read as the reverse complement.
CACGGGCATTAACCCGGATACACGGGTTAAGGACTTGGCCGAAGAGGAAGTAACACGCCTGCGCGAGATTATTGACCGCGACTACGTAGTGGAAGGTGATTTGCGGCGTGAAATTGGCTTAAATATTAAGCGTTTGCAGGAAATTGGCTGCTATCGCGGCATGCGCCATCGCCGGAACCTGCCGGTGCGAGGTCAGCGGACTCGGACCAATGCGCGGACCAAGCGAGGCGCTCGACGGACGGTGGCCGGTAAGAAGCGCGCCGCACGGAAGTAATAATATTCTGCTTCGCTTGTTCTGGTTAAAAGGATAAGTGGAGTAGATTTAGAAATCGGGAAGTGGAGATTTTATGGCAAAACAAAAAGCTCGAACGGTGCGGGCAACTACCAAAAAAGAAAAGAAAAATGTGAGTTATGGCCGGGCCTATATTTACGCAACCTTCAACAATACCATCGTGAGCATTACCGATCAGCAGGGCAATGTCATCTCCTGGTCGAGTGGCGGAACGAGTGGGTTCAAAGGGTCGCGCAAGAGCACGCCTTATGCTGCGCAATTGGCGGCCAAGAATGCGGCCAAAGCAGCCCAAGAACATGGGATGCGTGAACTGGATGTGTTTATTAAAGGCCCAGGCCCAGGCCGTGAGGCGGCGATTCGTTCGCTGCAGGCGTCGGATATGAAGCTACGCTCCATCACCGACAAAACGCCCATTCCTCATAACGGCTGCCGTCCGCCCAAGAAGCGCCGCGTCTAATACGAGGTGACAAAGATTTATAAGAGGGACGAAGGGTCAGCCAAGCCTGTAAACCTCTTTGATTTATTTTGAGTTTATCTTTAGGAGGATAAATTGGCACGTTATATAGATTCAGTTTGTAGATTATGCCGGGCCGAAGGGGAAAAACTATTCCTCAAAGGTGACCGGTGTTTTACGCCCAAGTGTTCAGTTGAGAAACGTACTTACCCCCCTGGCGTGCATGGGCGGCAAGGCCAGTTTCGCCGCAAGGAGTCAGACTACGGCAACCAATTGCGCGAAAAGCAGAAAGTACGCCGGCTTTACGGCGTTTTTGAACGGCAATTCCGCCGCTACTTCCAGGAAGCACAACGCCAAAAAGGTTTGACTGGTGTTAACTTGTTGACTATTTTGGAAAGCCGGCTGGACAATGTGATTTATCGGCTAGGCTTAGCTGCTTCTCGGCCTCAAGCGCGGCAGCTTGTATCTCACGGCCATTTTGAAGTAAATGGGCGCAAAACCAATATTTCTTCGTTCATTGTGTCTGAAGGGGATGTGATTACCGTCCGAGAGAGCAGCCGGAAGACGACTTATTTCAAGGATATAGCAAAAAGTGTAGATGAGGGACGCGTGCCAGGTTGGTTGAGTCTCAATCCAAGTGAGCTTTCCGGGCGGGTTGTCAGCAAACCTTCACGCGAACACATTGACGTCACCCTCAACGAACAACTGATCGTCGAATATTACAGCCGGTAAGCCAGGCCAGTTTGGTTCGGTTTGGTAGCGTTGGCAGCGGTCAACGATTAGCGGTTCGTGATGAGATGAGAGATTTATTGGACAGACGTAGTTTGGAGGGTGTTCCATTGGCTGATATGAATTTGGTCTTACCCAAAATAGAAACCGAGGCTAGTACTCGAAGTTATGGTCGTTTTAGTATCGGTCCGCTGGAAAGTGGATACGGTATTACTTTGGGCAATGCCCTACGGCGTGTATTGCTTTCATCTTTAACTGGGGCAGCGGTAACTTCCATCCGCGTAAGCGGGGTGCATCATGAGTTTTCTGATATTCCCCACGTGCGTGAGGATATGACCGCCCTGATTTTGAATGTCAAACAACTCCGGCTCAAGCTGCATCAGAACGAGTCGGCGCGACTGCGGGTCGAGGTCAAGGGCGAAGGGGTGATTACCGCCGGGGATATCGAGTCTCCTCCCCACGTGGATATCATCAACCCTGACCTGCATCTGCTGACGGCTGACTCTTCAGAGGCAGAGCTGGATATGGAGTTGGTCGTGCAAATGGGTCGGGGCTATTCTCCGGCTGAGGAGCGGGGCAAACTGCCGATCGGCGAGATTCCCGTTGATGCTATTTTTAGCCCTATTCGTAAGGCTAATTTCGTGGTCGAACGGGCGCGGATTGGTCAGGCCACCGATTATGACAAACTGCTCTTGGAAATCACCACCGACGGCACGATCACGCCACATGATGCGCTCAGTTCGGCCGCCAAGATTTTGGTGCAGCACTTCTCGCTTGTGGCCGGAGTCACTGAGGTAGAAGCGCCGGCTGAGGTGGAAATCTCAGGCGGGATTCCCAGCAAGATTTATGAGACGCCCATCGAAGAGTTAGAATTGACGGTGCGCGCTTATAACTGTCTCAAACGGGCCGGGATCACGCAGGTGGGTGAAATTCTGGAAAAACTGAAGAAGGGTCAGGACGAAATCCTGGCAATCCGCAACTTTGGGCAAAAGTCGCTAGACGAGTTGATGGAACGCCTGGAAGAAAAAGGTTTTTTGAGCGTCCTGGCCGATGATGGGGGGGATTCCTCCCAGGTTCCTGTCAAAGATTTTTAATTGCAGGCTCGCTTTTGCGGCTGGTGCTTGAGGAGAAATAATTATGCGACACAATGTGATGGGGCGAAAGCTGAGCCGCTCGACGAATCATCGTAAGGCGCTCTTCCGTAACCTGGCCACAGAGTTGTTTAGACACGATCGGATCACCACTACCGAAGCCAAGGCTAAAAGTATTCAACCCATTGCTGAAAAGTTGATTACCCTGGCCAAGCGCGGTGATTTACACGCGCGCCGTCTGGCTGCCCGTGAGGTGACTGACCCGGCGGTGCTGCAACGGCTTTTTGGTGAAATCGGGCCGCGGGTGCAAAATCGCGCGGGCGGTTATGTGCGGATTTATAAACTGGGACCGCGCCACGGCGATGCTGCGCCGATGGCCATGATTGAATTGGTGGATAAGGCCTAACTTTTGAGCCGCCTGTGACCGGTGAGCACCGCTATCGGGCTATCGTCGAGTATGATGGCACTGACTTTCTGGGGTTTCAAATCCAGGCCCGGGGGCGAACCGTACAGGGGGAAATCGAAAAGTCGCTCCAACGAGTCACCCAGGCGGCTATTCGGATAGACGGAGCAGGCCGGACCGATACGGGAGTTCACGCGATAGGGCAAGTCATTGCTTTTAACGCTGCCTGGCAGCATCCGCTGGCAGAACTGCACCGGGCGCTCAACGCAACCTTGCCTGACGACATCGTCGTCAGTGACTTAAAAATTGCAGACTTAACCTTTCACCCCCGGTTTAGCGCCTTGAGCCGGTCTTACAGTTACACTATTGTGAGCCAACCATGGGTGAGTGTGCTGTGGCGGCGGTATGCTTACCATGTCAGGAAGTCCCTGGACGTGGGGGCAATGAATGAGGCCAGCCAGTACTTGATCGGTTCTCACGACTTTGCCTCATTTGGTAAACCCCCCTATGGTGACAATACGGTTCGGGAGGTTAGCCGGGCGGAATGGTCTGCAAGCGGTAGTCTGCTAACTTTTGAAATAACGGCCAATGCTTTTCTGTATCGTATGGTCAGAACCATTGTCGGAACGCTGGTGCAGGTGGGTTTAGGGCAATTGGCCGTCAACGAGATTAAATCTATCCTGGAAGCGCGGGACTTAATGCGCTCGGCCCCGCCGGCGCCGCCTCATGGCTTATGCCTGGTGCGGGTAACTTACCCGGCTGAAGTCTAAGGGGTCAATTTTAGAGGAGTTATACAACGGTGAAAACGATAAGCGCCAAAGAAACAGAGGTTCAGCGAGATTGGTATGTTATTGATGCCCAGGGGCAAACTCTGGGCCGTTTGGCAACCCGTACCGCAGCCGTCTTGCGGGGCAAGCACAAGCCTCTCTACACGCCGCATGTGGATTGTGGTGATTATGTCATCATTGTTAATGCGGAGAAAGTGCATGTGACGGGGCAAAAGCTGAGTCAAAAGAAATATTATCGCCATTCTGGCTATCCTGGCGGTCTCAAGGAAGTTAGCTTGCGCGACCAGTTGCAGAAGTTCCCAGAGCGGGTGTTGGAGAGTGCGGTGCGGGGCATGCTGCCCAAAAACCGGTTGGGACGGCGCATGTTCAAAAAACTAAAAGTTTATCCAGGCCCCGATCATCCCCATCAAGCACAGCAGCCCAAGCCGATGGAATTTTAATCGTTAAGTTGTCATTAGAGGAAGAGAAATAACTATGGCAGATACCCAATATTACGAAGGTCTTGGCCGGCGAAAAACAGCGACCGCCCGCGTTCGCTTGCATACCGGCGGCAGTGGTAGTTTTACCGTTAACGACAAACCTATTCAGGATTATTTTACCCGTGATACGGATCAATTTCATATCAATGAAGCGCTTAAGGTGACGGGTACCGATGGACGCTTTAATGTGACGGTAAAGGTTGTTGGCGGCGGGGTGACCGGACAGGCTGGTGCGGTGAGATTGGGTATTGCCCGCGCCCTGCTCAAAGCTGATCCGGATTATCGCAAAGTTTTACGGGAGCACGGTATGTTGACCCGCGATCCGCGGGCCAAAGAGCGCAAGAAACCCGGCCTCAAACGGGCCAGAAAAGCGCCGCAGTACACCAAGCGCTAAACTGTTGCGTTTGAATTGGAAGTTAGACGTAGAGATACCCTCTTTGAATGAGGGGGTATCTCTTTTTATTTAGCATTTGGGCCAGATTATTTATGGCACGAGAAAGCGGGTCTAGCGCCAGTAGAGAATCGCTATGACCACGAGCGTAAATAAGGCAATACTGATTTGCAGAGGCCGGTCAAATAATAAAACCTCATCAGGAGCGCCGCCGTTGCCCTGCACATGGATAACGTACAAGTAGCGGAAAATGCCGAAGAGTACAAACGGGATGGTCAGCATCATGAGGTGATTATCCGGCAGGTTGGGCGCTGAAAAGGTGTAAAACGCGTAAGTCATCACCGTGCCGGCGGTGACAATAGCCATCATTTCATCCAGAAAAGCCAAGTTGTACTCATCGAGAATAGCCCGGGTGTTCACTGCGTGATCTTTGAGGATGGCCAACTCTTGACGCCGTTTGCCCAAGACCAAAAAAAGAGCCAGCAGGACAGTGAAGACGTACAACCAGGGTGAAAATCGTTCAGCCTGTACCAAAACGACCCCGGCAGCTACCCGCAAAACAAACCCACCGGCTACGGTCAAGACATCCACAATGACGATATTCTTCAACATGAGAGAGTAGGCAATTTGTAACAGCCAATAGCCGATGACAATAACCCCAAACATGACATCGAGCCAAAAGCTTAAGGATAGACACACAATGGATAATACGACAGCCGAGATCAGGGCGATCCGATAGGGTACCCGCCCCGAGGCAATGGGCCGATTTTTTTTAGTCGGGTGTTGCCGGTCCTTTTCAATATCAACCAGATCGTTGATGATATAGACCGTGCCCGAGAGTAAACAGAGCAGGATAAACCCATACAAGGTTTTGAGCAAGGGTTCGGGTTGAAATAATTTAATATCAAAAATCAGAGCAGCAAAGATAACACCGTTTTTAGTCCACTGTTTGGGACGCAATGATTTGAGGATACCCGTAATCAACTTGTTTCTCCAGAAGAAATAAATCAACGGACATGATATTTGAGGAGAGGAGCTTTGGCAAAAGTTGAATAAAAATAATATCTCCCTTCGAGGAGCCTTGCGGGTTGCAGTTTGCTGATAAATGTGCTACGCTTACGGGGGTATGGGAAGGTCAAGAATTCGGCTGGATGTTTTGTTGGCTGAGAAAGGGGTGGTCGAGAGCCGAAATCGAGCCCAGGCGCTGATTATGGCCGGCAAGGTTCGAGTTGATGGTCAGGTAATGACTAAACCGGGCGTTCAGGTACCGGGTGAGGCTGCCATCATCATTGAACAAGACCTGCCTTATGTAAGCCGGGGTGGGTTAAAATTAGCAGCAGCCCTAGACGAATTCACAGTTGATCCAATTCACGCTATCTGTGCCGACGTTGGCGCTTCTACGGGCGGCTTTACCGATGTTTTGCTGCAACGGGGAGCAGCTCGGATTTATGCGATTGATGTCGGCTATGGCCAACTCGATTGGAAATTGCGCCAGGATGAGCGCGTTGTGGTCATGGAGCGGACAAACGCCCGCTATCTTGAGGCGCTACCAGAGCCGGTCAACCTGGTAACTATTGATGCTTCTTTTATCTCTTTGAAGCTAATTTTGCCGGTTGTAAAAAAATGGTTGACGACTCCCGGCCTGGTGGTTGCTTTAATTAAACCCCAGTTTGAGGCAGGCCAGAGCCAGGTGGGCAAGGGTGGGGTAGTCCGTGATCGGATGATCCATAGACAGGTTTTGGCAAATATGGCCGAATTTGCTGTCAACACTGGCTTTAAGGTATTGGGCCTTGCCCTCTCCCCCATTACCGGGCCGGCGGGCAACCATGAGTTTTTCCTTCGTTTAGGTTGGCAAACGGCGCAGCCATCTGTGGAGATTGCGGCCTCGATTGAAGCTTGTTTAGCAAAGTTGGAGCCAGCTCTATAGCCACCAGTTCTAGCCAGATTTTCCAGACATAGACAAATCCCCTTAACTTGTGCTATAATGCCATGGGGTTAGTTTACCTCTCTGTGCCAGAGGTAACTTTTACTTTCTGTACCTATTTCCGGTGAAAAATGCTTAAATACCTGGGTAATCCGCAAGGAGAGTCGAACTCTAGCCAGCAGTCAGAGACGAATTCTTGGTCGGAGGAAAGTGGTAATTTAGCCGCTGAGACGCCTAACGACGATCATTCTCAGCCGGAGGAATCGCTGCCAAATTGGGAGCCAGCGATGGAACCGGACAATGAACTCGACCGGGCGACTATGTTGGGGCAAAAGATTGAAGGGTTAGAACGGCGTATTGGCTACCTGGAGCGAATCGTCAAAGTCAGCCAGATCTTAAACTCTACCCTGAGCCTTGAGCCTCTTTTGCAGATTATCATTCAAGCCGCCACCGAACTAACCAACACCGAGGCCTGTTCGATTATGTTGATTGATAAACGCACCGGTGAATTGCGTTTTGCCGAGGCGACCGGTGGCGCGAGCGAGGCACTGAAAAAAGTTTCGGTCCCGTTGGATAACAGCATTGGGGGTTGGGTGGTGCGGAAAGATAGACCCCTATTAATTCGCGATGCCAGAAATGATCCGCGCTGGCATCGCGGCGTGGATGACACGACCGATTTTGAAACACATTCTATCCTGGGGGTGCCTCTGAAGGTCCGGGATGAGGTGATTGGTGTTTTGGAAGTCGTCAATAAAAAATCGGAAAATGGCTTTAATCAGGATGATATCCAAATTGCCACTACTTTGAGCGCCCAAGCCGCTATTGCTATCGAAAATGCTCGGCTGCTGGATGAATTACAGCAAGCCTACCGCGATTTGTCACAACTGGATCAAATTAAAGGGGATTTTGTTAGTATTGCCTCTCATGAACTGAGAACGCCTCTGGCCGTTATTTTGGGTTATGCCAGTTTTTTGCGGGATAACGTAACCGGGCAAGCCAGTGAGCAGCTTGAGATTGTTTTGAGCAGCGCCATGCGGCTCCGGTCGTTAATTGATGATATGGTTAACCTGCGCCACATTCAAACCAATGAAGTCCAACTTGACCGCAGCATGTTTTCCTTGCGCCAATTGGTCTTGGATGTAACCCAGGAATTCTCCCAATTAGTCACGGGAAAACAGCAGATTTTAACCACTAAATTTAACCCCAATGATAGTCCTTTAAATATTGATGCCGACCGCCAAAAAATATATCTTATCTTGGCGAACTTGATTTCCAATTCTATTAAATTTACCGCAGAAGGTGGCCGGATTCACCTCAATGTGGAATTAAAGGGTTACAAATATTGGATCAATGTCATTGATACCGGCATCGGCATTCCTAAATCAGAATATGGCCGCATCTTTGACCAATTTTATCAAGTGGAACCTTCGCTGACTCGCAAGTATCAGGGTATGGGGTTGGGGTTATCTATTGCCAAAGGTATGGTTGAGGTGCATAAAGGCCGTATATGGGTGGACAGCGTGGTTGGCAAAGGTAGTAATTTTACGGTTGTATTACCCAGTGCCCCCGATGTTGAAGTATTGTGACGAGTTGTTTGAATCAAAGCTCTCAGAATCGTTCTGCACCCTAATTTAACTTAAAACAATACCTTACCGGAGTACATCGGAATGCCCGATATAATCGTAATAGGGGATATTAATGCAGATGTAATTCTGACTATCCCGGCCTATCCCCGGCCAGGCGGTGAGGCTGTGGCAGCGACCGTCAAGATACATACGGGTGGCTCGGCGGTCAACACGGCGGTGGCCCTGGCCAAAATGGATATGGAGGTTGGGTTCATTGGCCGGATTGGTAAAGATGCTCTGGCTACTCAGATTTTAGTAGACTTAACAGAGGCAGGTGTAGACTGCACGCGTGTCCAAACTGATCCTAAGGTCAGCACTGGCCTAATTTTTATTGCGGTCACTGTAGACGGTGAAAGAACCATGTTTGGGGCCAGAGGGGCCAATACCTTCACCGAGGCAGCCGCCATTGACCCGGCTTACTTTATGAATTGCCGCTGGATTCACCTCTCCGGTTATTCATTTTTATCCTATCATCAGTATGAAACAACGCTCCTGGCTCTTGAGTTAGCTAAAAATTCACCCTATACCCGGGTAAGTTTAGATATCGGCACCGAACCGGCCTTGCGTGCCCGTGATCAAATTATGGAGGTTTTACCCAAATTCGACGTCATCTTTCCCAATGAGACAGAGCTAACTATTCTCAGTGAAGGCCGGTCTATCGAAGCGGGGCTGGATTATTTATTAGATGGTCGAGCGAATGCAGTTGTGGCCAAGCGCGGGCGCAAAGGCAGTATTCTGGCAGTGGGTAACAAACGTGTCAGCTTGCCGGCTTTCAATGTTAATGTCAAAGATAGTACCGGGGCGGGTGATAGTTTTAATGCCGGGGTTGTGTTAGGCCGGTTGGTTGGTTTAAGTTGGGAAGCCTCGGCGGCGCTGGGGAATGCGCTGGGGGGGCTGGCAACCTCCCAGGAGGGAGGGGCCGCTAATTCGGTTAGCCGGAGCAGTGTGGCCAGAATGATTGAAAAACATCTGTTTCAGGAAGAATGGAGTTCTGTTCGCTTTGCCCTGGAAGAGTTGGCCGCCTATTTTGAAGGAACTCTTTAAAGGTGGAATTGGCTAAACTGGTAGTTGACACAACAGCTTTATCATGCTATAATCGTCCCTGCTGTCGAGCGGCAGCAAGTTAACAATATAAAACTCCAGAAATTGAGTCTCCGTAGCTCAGTGGATAGAGCATTTGGTTGCGGACCAAAAGGCCGCAGGTTCGAATCCTGCCGGGGACGCTAAGGGGTTGCTCCTTTAAAAATTGATCTATTATGATGAGTGGCGCCGTCGCTATCCAGGTTACAAACTGGGTAGAGGAACTTCCCGACTCTCCGCTCTGAGATTTATTTCCAGAGCAAGATTGCCTCACGAAACAGTAAGTGAGGGCGCCCCGCCAAGAAACGGGGTGACTACAACCGCAACAGAAAGTAAACCAGCCCTTCGTTAAACTCAGAATAAACCCTGAGCTATTGAAAGGTAATGGCTGAAAGGGTAGGGTAAGAGCCTACCAGCGGTTTTCGGTAACGAAACCGGCTAGGCGAGCGTGCAATCGAGAGCAAGGTGAGTGGGCCGGGCTGTTAAGGTTCGGTCTCATCGCAGCAACAACGACAAAGTAGGCTAACAGCCTGCAAGTTAGGCGTTGCCACCCTAAACTCAGGGTGAGACAGATGACGGCTAAAACAGAATCGGGAGTACTCAAACTCATCGTATCAGATCATACCAATACTGCGGGGTGGAGCAGAGGCAGCTCGCCAGGCTCATAACCTGGAGGTCGTGGGTTCGAGTCCCGCCCCCGCTACTATAGATGGATGAAATATGGAGGATGAGTCAGATATGTTTCATCCTTTATCCTTCATCCTTCCATAAAGGGGTGTAGCTCAATTGGCAGAGCAGCGGTCTCCAAAACCGCAGGTTGCGGGTTCAAGTCCTGCCGCCCCTGTTATGCGGGCGTAGTTCAGTGGTAGAACGTCTCCTTGCCAAGGAGAAGGTCGTGAGTTCGAATCTCATCGCCCGCTCTTTTGTTCAACAAGACCCGTCCCAACTCTGGGACGGGTTTTGTTTTGGTAGGGGCTGAAGCTTCGCTCTTACCACTCCCTCTAAAATTGAGAATAGTTGCTGATTTCAAAAGCATTGGCGATTTTTTGATGGCTCGGCTATAATTCTGGCGGTAAATTAAAGCTTGAGCAAAGAGGAACGATCTTTTCATGACTGAAGTAAGTCAATCTAATTTCACCCCGCAGGAGTTGGACCAGTTGCAGCAAGTGCGCCTGTCGGTGCTGGCCTTCCTGAACACGATTGCACCCTTGCCGGCAGACGAGGAGAATGACGCCCGCAATGAGCAGTTCAATCAGGTGCGGCTTGAGGCCAAGGCTCTATTGGGGGAGCACGATTTTGACAAAAGAGTGCCTAAAGCCATTACCCAGGACGTTTTGGCTGAACGGTCGCAGCGAGTCATCTTACCCCGGCTGTCGGGGATTGTGATGTTTGGGGTGATCTTGGCGTTGCTGGGGTTGGGCATCAACTCCATCATTTTGGAGGATTTGATTATCAACAGCCTGGCCTGCCTGGTGAGCAGCGGCGGCATGGCCTTGGTCATTGGCGCCTTTGTGGTCTGGGCTATCACCATGATGCGCGGGCGGTTAAGCAACCTGGGCGACCTTTATTTACGCAGCAACACGCTCCTGTATGAAATTGAACAAGCTTTAAATATGGCCTTACCCGGCTGGGCCGAACGCTCGACGGAAGGAAACTCCGAAATTCCTTCCGTCGTGAACCTGGCCCTGGATTCATTACGCAAACAGGCCGCCGATTGGCAGCAAAAGCTCCGCGATTTGGAGGAGCAGCGCCTGGTGACAGGGGCTGACATGCCTTTGGAGTTAAAACTCAACCTTGATTTTGTCCAGCGCGAGTTGCAGCGAGTCAGGCAAGAGATTGACCGGCTGCAAGGGCGGACGCCAGCCGGTGGGGCCGGACCCATAGGGGCTAAAGTGGTTATTCCACCGGGCTTGAAAGAAGTGGCAGTTGACTCAGCCTCGTTTAGAAGAGCCAAGTCGGTGACAATGGATATGCCGGTCGGCCGGCCTGAGGAGACTCACCCGCCGGAAACTGAAGAAACTGAGGACACGGTCTAATAAGCCCCGTTTCCAAAAATCACGCGGGGAATCGTCTGTAACAAAATCTTGGTATCAAGGCCAAGCGACCAGTTTTCGATGTAATAGATGTCGAGCAGGGCGGTTTCGTCAAAAGTTAGCTGAGAGCGCCCGCTGATTTGTGACAGGCCGGTCAAACCGGGCGCGACTTCCAGACGGCGTTTGTGCCACTCCTGGTACTGCTTGACTTCGGCAGGTAGGGGCGGGCGCGGGCCAATCAGGCTCATCTCCCCTCGGAGGACATTGTAGAGCTGGGGCAATTCATCCAGACTGAATTTGCGCAGCAATTTGCCCACGTGGGTCGTCCGCGGATCATCTCTAATCTTAAACAGCGGTCCGTCGGCCTCATTAAACTCCTGCAGAGCTTCCTGCTGCTCTTCAGCCCCCTCAACCATTGAGCGGAATTTATAAACGGTAAAGCACCGGCCATTGCGGCCAACCCGTTCTTGCCGGAACAGCACCGGTCCCGGCGACTCCAGTTTGATCATCAGCGCCAGCAACGCCATGAGCGGCGCGCCGCTAACCAGCGCCAGGCCCGCAAAGACCAGATCAATACTTCGTTTGACCACCTGATTGAGACCGCTGATGCTAACCTCTTTGACCCCAATCATCGGTACCCCGGCAATATCCTCGACCTGCATGCGGCTGATGGTCATCTGAAATAGGTCGGGTACAATCCGGGTCCGGATACCACCGCGTTCGCAGAGGGTCATGATGCTAACAATCTTACGGTGATACTGCCAGGGCAGGGTGATAATAACCTCGTCAATAGCTTGCTCGCGCAGAACATCGGGCAGGTTATCCAGGCCGCCGAGGGCCTTGAAGCGGCCAATATCGGTTTCACCCTTGAGGGGATTGTCATCCAAAAAGCCGATGATGTTGAAACCACACTCAGGATTGGCCACTACTGCCCGCATGACCGTGCGCGCCACCTCACCCGCACCAACAATTAAGACCCGTTCCGAGCCGATGCCCCGTCGGCGCAGGTAGCGCAGCAGACTCACCTTGATCAAGCGGCTCAGGCCCACTAATATCACCACAAAGATACCGGCATAAATAAAAATGGCGCGGGAATAAAAGGCCGCCTGGTAGAGAAAGATAAAGACAATCATGATGATGGTGCCGGTGGCGGTGCCATTGATAATCGCGTAAAATTCGTCAAACCAGGAAATCTGGCGGCGCAGCCGGTAGGCCCCATGCTGCCGGTACACCAGAATCAGCAGCAGCGTAAACAAACCGGCAAAGGGCCAGTAGACCTGATAAGGGACGTCAAAGGCCGGGTCTACTGCCCGGAAGAGTTGCAGCCGGTAGCGTACCCAATAGGCCAGGCCAAAGGCGATATTGATCAGAATCACATCAATGAGCACCCAGGCCAGGGCAGCAGCTCTTTGGTTGCTAAAAAAAATCGTCGCTAGGCGTTTCACGAAAGTATAATCCAGGAAATGGGACTTAAGGGAGCTCGAAGGAACTGAAAGGTTTCAAGAGATCTTCCCTCAAATCCGATGAATTCCTTCAGTTCCCTGCTCTTGAAAGAGCTTTTCTATAAACAGCCACCGTCTCTTGGGCTGTCTTGTCCCAACGAAAGCCGGCGGCACGATCCAGACCTTGCTGGGCCATACCCGCCCGGAGATCACGATCGGCCATGATGTGACGCATCGCCTCAGCCAGAGCCTCACTGTCGGTTGGATTGACCAGACAGGCTACTCCGTCCGTGCCGGTCACCTCCGGTAAAGACGAAACTGTACTGGTAATCACGGGCGTGCCACAGGCCATCGCTTCCAAAACCGGCAGACCAAAGCCCTCAAAATGGGAAGGATAGACAAACAGTGAAGCCGCATTATACCACAAGGGCAATTCACTTTGCGGTACATAGTCGGCAAAGCGTACAGTAGCCGTCAGGTTGAGCGACTCGACCAGGCCAAAAATGTGGCGATAGTACCAGCCTTTGCCTCCGGCGATGATGAGCGGCGGCGCATTTGGCTCCTGTTCCCGCCATAGCGCATAAGCCCGAATAAGGCCAGCCACGTTTTTACGCGGCTCCAGGGTGCCCAAAAATAAGACAAACGTGTCAGGCAAGCCCCGCGCAGCCTTAAAGGCGGCGATTTTGGCGGCGGGCAAGGGTCGAAACTGTTCGTCCGCGCCGCAGTAAACGGTGTGGACTCGCTCCGGCGGCGCGCCCAACAAATTGATCACATCCTGCCGGGTGCTCTCTGAAATGGCGATGACCGCCCTGGCCCGTTTGACCGAGATGGCTGTAAATTGTCGCAGGTACCAGCGATTGAAAGGACGAAACGCCTCGGGGGTGCGCAAAAAGCTGAGGTCATACACGGTGACGACGAAGGGACAGGGCGCAGCCAGGGGTGCGACAAAAGCCAGGGCGTGCAGTAGGTCCACCCCGGCCTGGCGCAGCGCCAGCGGCTGGATGAACTGTTCCCATAGAATCCGTACTTCCGGGCGCTGGGTCGGCAGGCGGCTCAGGTGCAGCGCCAGCGCCGGCTCCTGAAATGCCCGGTCGCTCAAAAAGGCGCTATAACAAAAATCTGGCGACACCCGGGCCAGATTCTTGAGCAGATTGAAGATATACCAGCTTATCCCGGCGCCCCGGTACGATTGGCTCAGTGATAACAGGTGCGCATTCAGCCCGATATGGATGGGTCGGCCCTTCATTGGCCGTATTATAGCACAAGGTTTGATGGGTGTTTAATTGAGAGGGGAGACATGTTGGACACGGATTTTGATACGGATACACCCGGCTTTGGTTAAAAACAAAAGATTGATTATACTCACTAGAAAAAATGTGATCATGACGAACGGCATCATTGGCTGCCCCCACGAAGAAGGAATTGACTACCCCGAAGGTGAGGATTGTCCATTCTGCCCGTTTTGGAAAGGCAAGCAGGGAAGCGCAGCGTATAGGAGATAAAAATGCCCATCACCGAAGCTCAAATCCGCAGCCTGGCCTCGGCGGAGTCCTTTAGCCGGGGTCGAGATTATTATGAGAGCGGTGCAGTGGTTGACTTGCAGCAGCGGGACGATACCCTGCTGGCTCAAGTGGAGGGGAGCAGCTACGAACCTTACGAAGTAACCATAAAGTTAGAAAATGGCGAACTGGTTGACGCCGAGTGTACCTGTCCCTATGATTGGGGCGGCTTCTGCAAGCACATTGTTGCCGTTTTGTTCAGTTTTATGCGCCAGCCCGACCGGGTAACTCAGCGGCCTACTGTGGATGAATTGCTGGCCGATTTGGGACAAGATCAATTGCGGGCGTTGCTGACCCAACTCCTGTCGGAGCAGCCGCGTCTGCTGGATTGGGTTGAGGCCCAACTGGCGCTCAAAAAGGAGCCGGTAACGGAAAAAGCGAGCAGCGCCCCTCGCCAGCGCCAAACCCCGATTGACCCCACTCCTTTCCGGCGGCAGGCCAATACTATTTTAGGCAGCCTGGGGGGCATGCGCGCCTCTGAAGCCTACTGGCACATTGGCGGTATCGCGCAGCAAATGAGCGAATTGTTCCATCAAACTCAACCCTTTATCGAGGCCGGCGACGGCCGAAATGCTCTGCTCATCCTGGAGGCCATAACCGAACCCTATGTAGATCGTTGGTTTGAATTTGACGACGAGGGCGAATTGAGTGGCCTCTTTGCCGAGATTGGCTCGCTCTTTGCCGAGGCGATTCTCAGCGCGGACCTGTCGCGCGAAGAGCGCAAGGCTTTAGCGAAAAAATTGACGCGGTGGCAGGGTGAAGTTGAAGAGTATGGGGTTGATGAAGGGTTTGACGTGGCTATTGCCGCCGCCGAGCAGGGCTGGGATTATCCGCCTTTGCAAAAGGCGTTGCAAGGGCAGATTACCGACAAAGGCGCGTGGGAGAACGAAGCGCCCTGGTATGCCGACGATTTAACCCTGGCCCGCTTGAACGTACTGGAACGGCAGGGCCGTACCAGCGAATACCTCCATCTAGCCGAGGCCGAGGGACAGACGGCCCTCTACTTGACAATGCTGGTTAAACTGGGGCGCGGCGAGGAAGCGGTCGCCTATGCCAACCAAACCATGACCACCGCCGAGGAAGCATTAGCCCTGGCCCAGGCTCTGCGCGAGCACCAGCAGCCGGGTGACGCTCTCAAGATAGCCGAGCAAGGGTTGTCGCTGCACGGAGAAAGTTTGCCGCTGGCCCGCTGGCTGCGTGACTTTGCGGCCCAGATGTTCCAGTCGGATCTTGCTTTACAAGCAGCCAGGGTTGCCTTTGCTCGCTCGCCCTCGCTGGTCGAGTACCTGGCAGCCGAAGCTGTAGCCGGCCAGGTTTGGCCCGCCGTTAAAGTTGAACTGCTCACGCAACTTGCTGCGACGGCTTATGCCGGTAACAAAATTGAAATCTACCTGCATGAGGGCATGGTTGACGAGGCCGTTAAGGCGGTTGATAAGGCTCCTTACGTGGGCTATGAGGCCCTGGAACGGGTCGTCGAGGCCGCCATGCAAAGCCAGCCTGAGTGGGTCTTTCAGCAGTGCCGTCGGCAGGCCGAGGCGATTATGGATACGGGCAAGTCGCAGCATTATCACCACGCCATTCGCTGGCTCGACAAGGCCCGCCAGGCTTACCAGGGCAGTGGCCGGACCCAGGAGTGGCGCTCGTATCTGGAAGGACTCATTAACAAACACGCCCGCAAATATTCATTACGGCCCCAATTGGAGAAGCTACGTAAATAACGTTTCAACCGCCGATGGCCCCTTTTAACACTCACTTTCTGGTTGCTGAAAAAATTTGGCCGGAGCTGCCCGGCCCCTGGCAATCCTACTATGGCCAATTTTGTTTTGGTTGCCTCGCGCCCGATGTGGACAAACTCTCGCCTACCCTGGCCCAGCGGGACACCCACTTTTTTGATCGCTTTGGCGACTACGAGTTGATGGCTTCCCATCGCAGCGCCGCATTTTTGGAACACCAGGCGGAGTTTTTGAGCCGGCCCTTTGCCCAGCTTTCGCCGGAAGCCCAGGCATTTGCTCTCGGTTTTTTGTGTCACTTGTGCGTGGACGAGGTCTCAAAGCACCTGTGGCGGCATGAAACCTGGCTGCAATTCAGGCATATCGGGCCGGGACCGGCTTTTGCCGCGCTGGACGAGTTGGCCCGGCAGCGTATCCGCAATTACCCGGCCATTGTTGTGGCGTTTGGCTCGCTCCAAATTGTGGAGGTAATCCCGGCCATTCCCCGCTCCGAGTTGGAAGCTTTTTGGCAAGGAGCCTATCGTTTTGTCAGCGCTCCTGACCTTGAGGGTGAATACCTGGCTCTGGTGGATATGTTCGACCGGCCCACACCGGAAGAACGCCGCCAGAAGCTGGAATCCTTTCGCACCGGTATTGCCGAAGCCCGCTGTCTGGTTGGCTACCTCCAGTTGGACACCCTGGTCAACGCCAGCCTGGCCCACAGCTACAGCCGCCTGACCGACTTGATTGAAGGCCGCGCGCCGGAGCCAGGCTATCCGAGGCTAGAGAGATGATGTTTTTTTGATCACTCCTCCAGTCCTGGCAGTGCTGGCGCTTCGTAGACGCCCGGTTCTCCCATTTCAAAACCTGTTTCAGTCGCGCCCACCCCACAACTGGCCGGAAAGAGGGAGAAATCGTCAAAGCGAGTATCAAGCCCTGCGTTGGAGGAGCCTGCGGTAAGCCCGATTCGTCTCAGGCCGGTAAAACTGCCATCAGTGATATTGACAAGAGCCTGGTTATTGACATAGACGGCGATACTGGTCCCGCTGCGGATCACCTTCAGGCGATTCCAACTGGTCCCAGTTTTAATGTGAGGAGAGACAGTCCAATTCCGCAAGGGGGTATAACCGTTATTGTATTTCCAGATGCTATAATTGTTCGAGCCGATGTCGAACTCGTACCATTGACTGAAATCCTCGTTGATGCCGAAAATGATCCCATACCCCCCGCCACTGCCGCTGGCCCGGCGGGCGCTGACGGCTGCGGTAAAGTCTGTCGCCTTGGCTCCAGGAGTAACGCTCCAACCCGTAAAGGGTATCTTAACCCAGATTTGGTACTGCCCACCCACGTAACCGAACTTCCGCTGACTGTTATCGCTAACCGGCCAGCCGCTGTCGGGATTGCTAAAGTTGTCGCTGTAATAGACCGGACACGAACCCCCGCCGCCTTTCTGCACAATAGGCAGGTAGACCGGGGTGACCGGTGGTGCAGGCGTAGCGCCACACACTTGGGCGGTAGCGTAGCCGATGTTATAAGTGCCGCCATTTCTGAAGCCGGAGTACCAAATCTTGAAGGTATTCCCATCGGCAATAACTGTCGGATAATCGGCGGAGTCGTCGTCAAAAGCGCCGGTAGGCCCCTTGGGAATGACCAGCGCGTGGCGAGTCCAATTGCTGCCATTGGGCGAGAGGGCATAGCCGGTTTGCCAGGCTTCGGGTAAAGTTTTGCCGGAGTACCAGAGTTGGTAGTTTGTCCCAACCTGGATCACGCTCGGTCCATAGACATCCAGCCAATCCCAGCCACCTGATGGACCGACATCCAGCACCGGGTTGGCCGGGTCTTTGGTCCAATTGAGGCCATCACTGGAGGTGGCGTGACCAATACGGATAGTCGTGCCGTCGTCACCCGCGTACCACATGTGATAAACACTGTTCACCTTTAGCACTGCTGGGCTGCGCACGTCCTCGTCTTCCCAGCTTCCGCCAGCACCCGGATTTAAGACCGGGTTGCCGCTGTACTTCGTCCAGTTGACTCCATCCGGCGAGGTCGCATAACCGATGCGGCTGACTCCGCTACTGTCAATGCCGGTATACCACATCTTGTACAGACCAGCCCCCGTATCGGAGATGACGCTAGGGGCGATGACTCGGCTGCCTTCCCACGACTGGCCGGGCGATAGAATCGGGTTGCCGGGATGTTTCGTCCAGGTCAGGCCGTTGGCTGAGGTGGCGTAGCCAATCCGCGAGGTGGCTCCATCGTAACCCAAGTACCACATCTTGTAGACGTTGCCCTCTTTTAGCACAGTCGGTTCCCAGACTTCGGCGTCATCCCAGCTTCCGTTTGCGCCTATAGAGAGGACAGGGTTGCTCGTGGCTTTGGTCAAATTGCAGACGCAAGGTGTCGTTCCCGTGATTTGGATCTCAGACCCAGTGCCTGTACCACTGCTAACGAGGGCCTTGTTAGTAATCAAGGTACAACTAGGTACGTTAGCATCAATATTAGCCCGAAAACTAATGGTCGTATTGCTACCAGCCGGAACCGAGCCATTCCAGGTGATAACCCCTCCACTCTCGCCGCCGGCGCCGCTAGTCGCAGAGAAAGAGCCGGGGACGTAAGTAAGAGAAATAGGTAAAGTGTCGGTGAGGCGCATTCCACTGATGTTGCTGGTTGACTCGTTGTGGAAGGTAACGATGTAAGTAAGCGAGCTACCAGGCTGGTAGTTCCCCACTGCCTGTTTGGTGATGGTCAAACCAAATTCGTAGGCGCCGATGTCGCACCGGCCGACCCTGGGAAAACCGCGTTGATCGGTGGTTAACAGTCCAGCGCTGCCCATGCAGCCAGCTGGATTGCCGGCATTGATAGCCGGGCTGCCAAAGAGCAAAGGATGATAGGCTGGAGAACCTGTCAACGGGCCAAGTTTTGGGTCAATGTTGGTCAAGTCGCCGGTGGTTGGGGTGAAGGTGCAGCCGGTGGGATTTTCGATAAGATTGTAGCCAGTCGAGTTAACATAGCCAGCGCAGTCCGGACCGCTAGATGCTGTATTACCGGCCACTATAGTATTTTGCAAAGTCATATAGTTATTGCCATAAGGCCCGCCATAAAGATTGTAGAGGCCACCACCTGTACTATAGAAACCGGAGAATGAGTTACCACTGATTGTGCTGTTATTTAAATTGAGAGTGCCACTGCTGAAGATGCCTCCGCCACCCCGACTGGTAATACTCTGGCTTGGGTTAACCAGCCTGTTATTGCTGACGGTGCTGTTGTTCAGGGTCATGGTGCCATAGTTAAAAATACCGCCACCCCGATCAGCCGTGTCACCGGAGGCTATGTTGCCACTGACAGTACTATTGTTCAAGGTCATAAAGCCGCCAAATGAGTTGTAAATACCACTGCCATCAATGTTGGCCGTGTTGCCGTTGACGGCGCTGTTGTTCAATGTCGCAGTGCCTCCACCGTAATCGCTGTTGTTGAGGATGCCGCCAACAGACCTTGCCGTATTATCACTAATGGTACTACCATTTAGGGTCAAACTGCCTATATTATAGATACCGCCGCTGTGCCATCCAGATGTATTCCCATTGACGATACTATCGTTAAGAGTCAGAGTACCGCTATTCCAGATGCCGCCGCCAGCGCCACCTGAAGAACTCGTGGTCGTGTTACCACTAATAGAGCTGTGGTTCAGGACTAGAGCACCAGCGTTAATAATGCCACCGCCGAAGTCACTTGCTGTATTACCGGTGATGGCGCTATTATTAAGAGACAGAACACCACCATTGTTGTTGATGCCGCCTCCATCACTCGCAGACCCATTCTGAATGATAAAGCGATCAACCGTGACCGTTATGCCATTGTCTACTGTAACCCCCCGCCGTGCCCCCTGACCATCAATCGTGGACATCCCGCTCTGTGTAGTGAAACTACTATCCCACCCGCCGGAGAGAGTCGCATTTTTGTTGAGTAGCACCACTTCCGTGCCTGTGCCGGTGTACGTGCCAATGGCTACTCGGACAGTGTCGCTCGCTACGAAGCCTGGCTTGTTCAGCGCCCCGTTGATGGTAGCACAGCGGGCGGCGGGACTCAGACAGGTGTTGCCGTCGCTGCCGCTGGGGCCAACGTACCACGGTCCGGCGGCGCGGGCCGGTGGGGACATCAAAAGCAAAAGTGCCAGGAGCGCAATTAAAACCAGCGCCCAGGCTGCCACGATAATAATTTTTGAAAAGGGTTTCATTTTGACCCTCCAGTTCTGGATGATTAAGGCTGGTTATCTTGGATAGCCCTTTCCCTGGGTTTGGGAATGACGGTAGCAAACTTCCAAGCAGCCTAAACCTTAATAATTTTGACACAACGACGTGCCGCTTAAGTTTGTAGATGGGTCAGTGGGCTGAGAAGATTTGGAGGAACGCCTATTACTACCGGAGAGGATGATGGTAGCAATGGTTCTTAAGGTGGGGGAAATGTTGCGATGAAGGAAAGTTGCAGAGAGGATTTGAGACTGAAGCGTCAGTGGGGAATGGTGTTGGGCCTTGTATCAATCATTTGTCACTGTTTCTCCGTTCTTCCGCCTCCTGAGAGGCATGAGTTTAATATATTCCATTATACTACCTTTTGCTCTATAAATTAATAGGAAAACGGTTAGATTTTTCATTTTCGCCGGATGACGGGTAAATAAATCGGCGGCACTTTGAAGGTGGCCTGAGTAGTCAGGGTGAACGGATCGCTCAGACCATCGTCAATGGCGGCGCTGTTTTCGATGCCGCTGCTGGTTTGATAGCTAATCACGGCGCGATAGGTCAACGTGGCGCTTTGATTTTTCGGCAGGCTGGTAGTCCAGGTGAAGCTCTTACCGCTGCTAATAATCGCGCCCTGGCTGGGCGGGTCAATTGCCAGGAGCTGCAATGCGGGGGGAATAATGTTGGTCGTTGTCACTGCCGGGGCATCTACCAGCCCGTCATTTTTTAAGACCAGGGTGTAGTTTAAAACATTCCCTACTTCAACCCTCTGGGCCGGGGTGACCGAGAAGGTAGAACCGCTCAGGTCCGGGAAATTGACCCGCACTTCGGCGACTCGGTCAAACAGGATATGATGATCAGGATAGGCCAGCCAACTAACCTGGCGTACGGTCGTCCCCAAAGGCAGCGCGTTGGCCAGGCTGGCGGTGTAGGTTAACACTTTAGGTTGATTTCTGGGCAGGGGTCCGCGCCAAACCAGATTCCCCCCGCTTGAAGTCATTTCCGGCGAAGCCGCTTCTGGGGTTAATTCTGCCGGAAAGGTGGCAGTAAAGACTGCGTTGGGTAAATCGGCCCAGCCATCGTTGATTAAGACAGCCCTATAGGTAATGTCCGCTCCATCCAGGGAGGACGAGACGCTCGGCGTTACTATCGAACTGCCCATCCAACTGAGCCAGCCCAGGGAACGTTGCAGGAGCCTGGCCTGGTCGGCAGGGTCCAGCACTTCGAGGCCAAAAGCCATAAAGTTAGTATGCCAGGCCTGACCGCCCGGCCCAATGCCCCGCTGAGTCAAACTGTTAGCTTGACCTGCCTGGCCGGTGGTGGCGATTTGGGCCGCTGTGGTCGGGGTGAGGGCATCGGTAAAATTCTCATAACCTGGGGGAAAGGTTAAGGGATAAGGCCCGAGCTGGGTGCCAACCTGATTATCTCGCCGGCCCACGACGAGAGTGCTGCTGTAATCCTCGGTGTGAGCCAGTACCCCCAAGTAGGTTTGGGCAAAGGAACTGGGCTGATGGCCTGGCAATCCATAAATATAATCTTGACCACTCAAAAGCAGCCGGCCGCCGCCGTTGAGATAAGCCGCCAGGCGGTCTTCTTCGGTCGTGGCTAAAGGTTGAAACCAGTCATAGGCGGTGTACCAAATGGTCAGTGGATACATTTGCAGCGCGGCCAGGGAAGGGCTGGGCGGGACGGCGCCGTTCCAGGATTTTGGCACCAGCCAGTAATCGTAAGGGATGTTGTTGGCTTCCAGGGCCGCTTTGTAGGCGGCGGCAAAGCTGTACCAGCGGTCATCATCCACCAGTAATACCGGGGCCGGACTTTTACTGGTGCGCGTTACTGTGGCGCTGACAGATGGATTGCCGGCGGCTTGAACGGTCAGGGTGCGGGTATCAGAGACATGCCAGCTATTGTTGATGTTAATTCGCACGCCCATGGTAAGGGTCTGAGATTGGCAAGAGGTTAAGGAGAGAGTCGGAGGCGGTGCAGGATTGACCGGCCAGTTATAAGGTGTCCCGCTGCTGGTAGACAGGTTAAAGGTGGCCGGGTTAGCCCCGAGGTTGCGCACCCGGACCGTGTGAGAAACTCCCGTGCCGAAGTTGCCGATCAGGGTTTGCTCGGTCGGAGTAAGTTCGACCGAGGCGGGGGCGGGCGCTTGCACCAACCAGTCAATGGTCCGCTGCATGGCCTGGCTGCGGCTGGCCCGGCTGTTGATGGCCTCAAAGCCAAAAGGCAGAAAAACGGCCCGGTAGGGCACGCACAGACCGACGTACACCCCAGCCAGCCCGGCCTCACTCCCGTAGGTGGCCAAATCTTGGGCAAAGTCCCGGTTCAGGTTTTCGATCACGTCGGGGCGGGATTGGTTATCAGCGCCGTCGCCGCCGGCCAGGGTCAGGGTCAAACCGGCAAATGGGCTGCCAGCTACCCCAGTGGTCGAGAAAATTCCGCTATTTTCCTGCAAAAAGTGAGCTTTGAGATAACTCCTGAAGTAAGGCAATTCGCCAAAGATTGAACCGCCCCCATCGAAAAAGGCTACATCTTGGCCGCTGAGCAACAACTTGCCACCCTGCTTGAGAAAGCCGCGCAGAGGGAGATCGGCGCCAACATAGCCGGGCGAATCAAACGGCGCCGACCAGATGACAATGTTGTAGGCGGTTAGGGTGCTGGTTACAGGGACATCATTAGGAGTGGCAAAAGGCTTGGCAATTGTCCAGGTATCATAGGCATAACGCAGGTCAGTTAAAGCTTGCTGGTAGTAACTGATTTTACTTTCCTGGTACCAACGGCCACTATCCACCAGCAGGATCTTGGGCGCGGGGGGAAGCCAGAAATCCTGGGTAGTGATGGCTCCGTCGTTAATGCTCAAGCTGACTGCCTGGGTAATACGATGAGCCGCGGCGACGACGGTGGCAGTGTAAATACCCGTACCCTCCGGCAAGGTTAAGTTGTAGCTGCCGTTGGCGCTGGAAGTAGCGCGGACAGGGGTGCCCTCGATGGTGATGGAAGCAACCAGCGGCGTCCCTGTGCCAACTTCGCGTACAAAGCCGGCCAACGTGCCGATGGGTTGGCGAGTCAAGTTAAAATTCTGGATGGTCGGCGTTTGGTTGGTTACGCTGAGACCGAAAGCCGTCACGGGAAAATAGCCAAAAGCGGAGGCAGTGACATCATAAGTGCCGGAAGCTACACCTTGCTGGTAGGTGCCGTTGGGCTGTGAGGTCGCGTAAATAGCCGGACCGCCATGCGGTGTGATCTGGATGGTTGCGCCGCCGAGGGGTGAGCCGGCCTGGGTCACGGCGCCCTGGATTGTGCCGAATGAGCCAACGGCCATGACCGCATTATAGGCGTCAACCCGGCCCCAGCCATATTCATTGTTAGGAATAGAGCTGCCCAGCGGTATGGCCGTTGAAAGCAGGGTTGAAGAGATGCTGTTGAGATTGTTGACCAGCGCCGGTGCAGTTTGCAGCATCAAGGCGACGACCCCGGCGACGTGGGGCGCCGCCATCGAAGTTCCGCTTAACAGGCCATAGGCGCCGCCGGGTAAAGTCGAGCGCACGTCTTTGCCCGGGGCGGAAATTTCTGGCTTTACTTTGCCCCAGGGTGAAGGGCCGCGACCGGAAAAGAAGGCGATTTCGTCGTTGATATCTGTAGCTCCAACAGCCAGAGCTATGTTCAGGCTGCCGGGTGAGGTAACGGTTTCTTCATCAGGACCATTATTGCCAGCCGAAAACACCGGGTAAATGCCGGCGCTCAGCAGGGCTTGAACGTCAGCTTGAAACTCGGTGCTGCTGCCAAGATCACTGCCCCAGGAGTTGTTGACCACGTCGGGGGCCAGGGCCGGGTTGCCGTTTGGAGCCAGGATCCATTGGAAGGCGCTATGCAGCCAACTGTTTTGAGCTCCACCGCTGCTATCAAAAGCTCTGACGGCAATCCATTTTGCTCCCGGCGCGACGCCCAGCCCATTCGCGCCGACCATCGTCCCCATCGTGTGGCTGCCATGTCCGTTGCCATCCACCGGATAGGTGGCTCCCTCGCCCGTCGCATCGTACCAGTTGCCCAGGTGTTGGGGTAATTTGCCGGGACCGGTATAACCTCGATATTGGGTTTGCAGCGCCGGATGCTGCCAGTCAACCCCGGAGTCAATATTGGCGACCACCACCCCTGCCCCAGTAATCCCCAGCGCCTGATGGACCAGATCAGCCCGAATTTTGGCGATACCCCACTCTGAGGAAGATTGGAGGGTTGGGAGATTGGAAGGTTGGAAGGTTGGAAGGTTGGAAGGTTGGAAGGTTGAGAATGTCTTTCCATTCCTCCACTCTTCCACTCTTCCATTCTTCCATTCTTCCAGTTTTACTTCTTTATCCAGCCGTACAATTTCTACGTCGGGGCGGGCAGCCAGGGCGAGGATTGTTTCCAGCGACCCTTTGGCTGCCACGGCGTTAATAATCCACAGGGGCCGGATGTCGGTGGCGGGAGTCGCCTGCCCCTGACCGCTCAGGTTTCCGGTCACCGGAGGGCTGCTTAAAGTTTGGAGCACCCCTGCCTGGCTGTCACGGGCCGTTTGCTGCAGGGCATTAACGATGGCCGCCCGCGTGACCAGTGGATTGGCCGCCTGCTGCGAGCTGAGGCCCGATGTAGCCGCGCTGACGGCCGCGGAGAGATTGGTTGTGGCTTTGAGATAAACGATAAAAGGCGCAGGCTCAGAGTCAGGTTGGAGCAGCCTTTTTAAGAGTTGTGGTTCAATTTTGGCCAGTAAGATTCGATCTATGGCTAACTGGGGAGATGCTGCATCGCTGGCGGGGGGAGTCGGCAGAGGGTTTGAGCTTTTGGGGGGCGCTGGTTCTGGCTCTTGAGCGGAAAGAGGGCCTGCCATGAAGAAGGTCAGGCTGAAGAACAGACAAATCGAGAAGAGAAGGAGCGGTATCAGTTTGCGCATAGAATTGTACCTGCCAAAAAACCTGGGACACAGGGCGTCGCCGGATGATTGAGTCGTAACAGTAGTTTAACACGCCTCAGTTGAAATCAAAACTGCTGCTCACTTTTCGGCAGTGGGCAGCGTTAGTAATGGTTCCCCGCGCAAGGCTGAGCGCATCGCCTGCCGGTCGTCCCAGGGATATTCGGTCTCGCCGAAGCACATGCTCTGCTCATGACCTTTGCCAAAGGCGAGCACAATATCTTTCGGGCCGGCCAGTTGGGTAGCCCGATAAATCGCCCGGCCCCGGTCGGGCACGCGCTCAAAAGTCTGGCCTTCCACCGCGCCGGCGGCCAGCATTGCCCTGGCTGTTGCGGCGATGATAGCATCCAGATTCTCGGTACGCGGGTCTTCGGCGGTGATAATCGTCACATCGGCCAATTCAGCGGCAATGCGGCCCATCATGACCCGTTTTTCGACATCCCGCAGCCCGGCGCAGCCAAAAACGGCAATCACCCGGCCCGAGGTCAAGGTGCGGGCTACGGCCAGCGAGCGGCGCAGCGCGTTGGGCGTATGGGCAAAATCCACCACTGCCATGAAAGGCTGGCTCTCGTGGATTCGCTCCATTCGCCCCGGCACGCCGGGTAAAGCAGCAATGCCTTGTTGGACCTGCGCCGGGGAGAGGCCAAAGATTTCCAGCGCAGCCGCAGCCGCTGCCAGACAGTTACTCACGTTGTAGTCGCCGACCAGGTTAGTTTCGGCGGGGAAGGTGGACCTCGGTCCACGAATAGTGAAACGGGTTTTGTCGGGCTGGTAGACCACATCGTGCGCGGTCAGGCTGGCCTGCGGATGGCCGGATAAGCTGTAGCCCAGCCAGGGCGTGCCGATTACGGCCAGTTTTTGTTTCAGATACTCAAAAGACCAATCGTCGCAGTTGAGAACGGCCGTTTTGGGTAAATCTTTGGGGTGAGCCGTCGCCAGCGACTCGAACAACGCCGCTTTGGCCGCCCGGTACGCTTCCAGCGAGCCGTGCAGGTCCAGGTGTTCGTGGGTGATGTTGGTGACGATGGCTATATCGAAATCACAGGCGGTCACCCGATGATGGGCGGTCCCATGCGACGTCACTTCCAGCAGGCAAACCTCCGTCCCGGCCTCGACCATTTCGGCCAGGTAGCGCTGCACGTCAGGCGCGTCGGGGGTGGTGGTGTGCAGGCCAGTGTCGAGCACCTGGTCGCCGATTACGGCGTTGACGGTGCTGATCATCCCGACTTTGTAACCGGTTTGGAGGATATGGTAGAGCAGGTTGGTGGTGGTGGTTTTGCCGTCGGTGCCGGTGATACCGACCATTTTCAGGCGGCGGGCGGGGAAGTTATGCCAGGCGGCGCTGAGGTAGGCCAGAGCTTCGCGGCCATCGGGGACGGTGAGGAGAGGAGGAGAATGATGAATGGTGAATGGCGAATAGGGTAAGAAATTCTGATTCGCTGATTCGCCATTCGCTGATTCGCAGACGACGGCGGCGGCGCCCTGGGCGATGGCAGCGGGAATGAAACGGTGGCTGTTCAGGTTGACGCCGCGATAGGCCACAAAGAGCGTCCCCGGTTCAACTTGGCGGGAGTCGGCGGTGATTTTGGTGATGTCAGGATCGTTCTCTGTAGGGGCTTGAAGTTGATAATGGGGTAAGGCAGCAATGAGTTGAGATAGTTGCATGAGAGGATTTGCTTTGTTAGTGATCAACAAGACTAAACCTGGCTCAGCTTGAGCGGGCGCGTTTCCACCCGCTCAGCGCCGCCTCGGGGCAGCCAAAGGGTGAAGACGGAGCCTTTGCCTAACTCGCTGGTGACGCTAATCTGGCCGCCGTGAGCCTGGGCAATCCACTGGGCAATGGAGAGACCGAGGCCCGTTCCTTTTTGATCGTTGTTCTCGGCCCGGTAGAAGCGTTCAAAAATGTGGGGTAAGGCGGTCGGAGCAATACCCCGGCCCGTGTCGGTGACGGTGATGCGCACCCACTCCGGCTCGCGGTACAGGGATAGGGTCACATGGCCGCCCGGAGAGGTGTGCTTGAGGGCATTAGTGACCAGGTTGAGCAGTAACTGCTTCAGCCGGTCGGCATCGCCCTGCACCACGGCCTGATCTTCGTGCCCCAGTTGCAGGATGACGCCGTTAGCCGTTACCCGCGCCTGGCGGTACACGTCGAGGAGGATCGTGTCTAGCTCAACCGGCTGCATGCGCAGGCTCAGCCCGGCATCGGCCTGGGAGAGGAGCAGCAAATCGGCGACGATGCGCGACATGCGGTCGAGTTCGCCGTCAATGATAGACAGGGCTTCGTTGAGTTCGTTGGGATCGTTGGCCGCGCCACGGCGCAGTAAGTCCACATTGCCCCGGATGACCGTCAGCGGGGTGCGTAGTTCGTGGGAGACGTCGGCGCTGAGGCGGACCTGGGCCTGAAAGAAGTTGTCAAGGCGCTCCAACATGCCGTTGATGGTCACAGTGAGCCGGTCAATTTCGTCTTTGGTGTTAGAAGTGGGCAGGCGCTGCTTCAGGTCTTGAGCGCTGACAATGCGCATCGCCGCCCGGTTGATTTTTTCAATCGGCCGCAGTGTTGTCCAGGCTAAAAAGGCGCCGACAATGCTGGCCAGCACCAGGCCCGCCACTGTACCGGCGGTCAGAAAAACCAGTACCTGGTTGAGGGTATCCTCGACATCCTTTAAGGATTGTCCCACCTGAACCGCACCAACGACTCGGGCGCCCAGCCTGATAGGGGCGCTGTAAATTCTGAGGTGCGTCTGATCTATTGTGACTGTTTTATAAATGGAGTGGCCCTCTTGATTCGCCTGTAGAATTTGCTTGTCGGGCGGAAAGCGCTGCTTGCCCAGGTTGTCGGTCGCCGTTACCAGGCTGCCGTCGGCCTGAACGACCTGGATAAAGATGGCCGGAGAGGAGAAAACATTTAGCTCAGGCACTTCAATGCCGACCACATTGCCGCTCTGGCGAATAACGGCCTGGGCAATAATACCCGCACCAACCTGTTGGGCGCGGTCCTGTAAATTGCGGTCCACCTGGTTGTGCAGCGAAAATTTAAGCACCAGATAGAGCAAAATGCTGAAAGCAATCAGGATTGCTCCCAGCAAAAAGGTGTACCACAGGGTAAAACGAATCCGAATAGGCATGAAAAATTAAAAATAAGAGATAAAAAATTAGAAATTAGATATTGGAGATAAATGAAGAGGATCTGCCGGATATATTAAACAGAAAATGCAAAATCCAAAATCTAAAATCTAAAATGGTTCAGCTTTCGCGCAGGGCATAACCAACCCCCCGAATGGTGTGGAGCAGGCGCGGCTCGCCTTCGGACTCTAATTTAGAGCGCAAGTAGCGAATGTAAACCTCGATAATGTTTGACTCTCCGCCAAAATCGTAGCCCCAGATGCGATCATAAATCTGGTCGCGGGTGAGGACTTGATTGGGGTGGCGCATAAAAAGTTCCAGCAAGTCATACTCTTTGGCGGTCAATTCGACATTACGCCCTCCCCGCTGGGCCATGCGGGTGGTGGGACTGAGGGTCAAATCGGCAAAAGAGAGCGGCGCGTCCGACTCAATCGGAGCGCGGCGGCGGCGCAAGGCGCGCACACGCGCCAGTAGCTCTTCAAAAGCAAAGGGTTTAACCATGTAATCGTCAGCGCCGGCTTCCAGGCCGGCTACTTTATCGGGGATGGCGTCTTTGGCGGTGAGCATCAAAATCGGCGACTGCAGCTCCCCCTCGCGAATGCGGCGGCAGACATTAAGACCGTCAACGCCGGGCAGCATGACATCCAAAATGATCAAATCGGGCAGCTCGCTAAAGGCCAGCTCCAGCCCCGTTTCGCCGTCAGCCGTCTGGATAACATTGTAGCCTTCGCGCCGCAGCCCGCGGGTAATGAAACCAGCAATTTGGGGTTCGTCTTCAATGAGTAGAATTCTGTCATTCATCAGGATATTTTTGTACCTCTAGTAACGCTTTTTTACCACATCATATTATACCAGAGGAAAGCCGGGACTTCAACGTGTTGATAAATTTGGAGACGTGTGCTTTAAGGGGGAGCTACTTCCTCCAACCGGCCCAGGGTTACGGTGAGGAGTTTGGCCCGGCGGCGAAAATCTTCGTCAAAATCGGCCCAATCGGTGGTGGTCAGCAGGGCCTGGCCGGCTTGGTCCACGATGTTAATAATGTGCTGGCGGCGTTCGGCATCCAATTCACTCATGACGTCGTCCAACAGCAGCAGGGGTGTTTCGCCCGTGCTCTGCTGCATTAAAGCGACCTCGGCCAGCTTGGTGCTGAGCGCGGCGGTGCGCTGCTGCCCCCGCGAACCGTAAAGGGTCATATCAATGCCATCCACCAGAAAATGTAAATCATCGCGATGAGGGCCAACCAGGGTGACTCCGCGTTGGATATCCTCGCGGCGCGACTGCTGCAAATAAGCGAGAAATGTTTGGCGAACTTCCTTGACCGGCGGGGCGACCGTACTGTAGGGGGCCAGGTCTTCCATAAGCAAAGGCAACTGGTAATCCGGTTTGGGGCGCTGGTACAGGTCGAAGCTGGGGGCGTAGTACAGGCGCAGCCCTTCCTTGCCGCCGCTGACCTCGCGGTGGCGCTGCCGGGCGACGGCGTCCAACTCCAGCACGGCATTGTGACGCTGGGTGACCAGGGTTGCGCCGTCGTGGGCTAATTGTTCATCCCAATAAAGCAATTGGTCATGGTTGCCTTTCCGTTCAGATAAATCTTTGAGCAGGGCATTACGGTTGGTCAGGACTTTGTTGTAGCGGCTGAGGGCCTGGCAATACTCTGGGTTGATCTGGCAGAGGGTGGTGTCCAGGTAACGGCGGCGGATACTGGGCGCGCCGGTGACCAACTCAATATCTTCAGGTAAGAACATGACGGTCATCAATTTGCCCACGACATCCAGAGCACGTTTTTTGGCGCCATTGAGCCGGATGTCTTTCCGGAAGCCGTCATTTTCGCGGACGAGGGTGATGGCCAACCGGAAACTGTCCAGTTTGGTTTTGATGGTGGCTTCCACCCGGGCAAAAGGAAGCGGCTCCTGCTTAAGGGTAAGCCAGTTGATCAACTGCTGATCGGTGCGGGCATGGACGCTGCGGGTGGTGGAGAGAAAATAAATGGCTTCCAGCAGACTCGTTTTGCCCTGGGCGTTGTCGCCGCGCAGCAAAATGGGACCGGCCGGCAGCTCGACGGCCAGCCGGCTGTAATTGCGATAATTGGTGAGTGAAAGCTGGCTGATATACACAATGACTGGGATTATAACATAAGAAGAGGCGGGGATGAAAAGAGGGGCAGCGAGTTAAGGGTGTCTGTCGCAGGAAGACCGCAGAGGTTTTTAAACCTCTGCGGTCTCACTCTAATCCCATAAATTAGCAGAGCCTTCCAAATCGGAAGGCTCTGTTTGTAGATCGGACAAATATTAGGTTGTTAGAAAACTGCTAAAGCGCGGGTCGTTTTAAGATAATTTTGTAGGTGGCGAGTTCTTCATTGAACTCCGGCACAACCCAACTTAATTTTTGTTAGTTTGACCCCGGCTGCTTGTGCCCTCAACATATCACAATAGTAGTACTTTTGGGTAGTGACACATGTCACTGATGAGGCGTGACAAATGTCACCTGGACGTCTGGTTTATGGTTTGCAGGATTTTCAGCCGTTGTTCCGCCTGCGTGCGGCTAATTTGAAGCGCATGCAGCCCACCGAAGCCCTCAATAATAAACGAAGCAGAAACAGTACCGTATAAAGCCGCTTGCCAGGCATCGCCGGTTTCCAGGTAGCCAACAGCAAACCCTCCACAAAAAGAGTCTCCCGCCCCGGTCAGGTCATCTACGTTGGCGGGGTAGGGCAGGATTTGGTAAAACGCATCGCGCTCGCGGTCATATAAGGCTGCGCCATGGTCGCCCTGTTTGACAACTACCAATTTAGGACCACGTTGGGCGATCTCCCGGCAAAAGATTTCGGCTTCAAAGCCGGGCATCAGGCTTTCGGCTTCGGCTTCGCTGGGCATGAAGGCGTCGGCGCGGCGGAGAAGCTTAAGCAAATCCGGCTGGTCAAAGTTGCCGTTGAGAGGATAGGGTAAAATATCCAGCGAGACAAAAATATCGGGCTTATCCTGCAACGCCTCGATCCAGGCCAGAGTTGTTTCCAGGCGCATGGGGGAAAGGTGAATCGAAGCGACGTTCCACAAAGAGGCGGGCAATTCCTGGGGCAGCGGTGAGTTACGCAAATGGACTTGTCGAGCCGCTTCGCTGTAGGCGGCGCCTTCTTCGGCGGTGAGCGGCGTGCTGCTGAAGGGGCTGGGAGTCAACAGGACCACTTCCGTGTTGCGTGAAAAATAGCGCCGGTAGCCGCTCAGCTCATAAATCGTCCAGGCCCGCAGTGTTTCCTCATTTTTTTGGACCAGGCCTCCGGTATTAATAGCGCTCTGTTCCAGCTTGTGAGTGTACTCGGCGGGCCAATCATAGCCCACGACGGCGGTAAGTCCGACCTGATTGGACCAAATATTGGCTCCCACGGCTGCATAAAGGGCATTGCCCCCCGGGTCGGCCATGCTGGTGCGGCCATCGGCATAGACGGTATCATTGAGGGCCAGCGAGCCGATGCAAAGGTGTTTTATCCCCAATCCATCCTCCCCAGGAATGCAGGATAACACAAGCGGGATGCTCTGTCAATGGGCCAAAATAATAAAAAGCCGGCCCGCTGCGCTGGCAGATTCCGGGCCGGCTGGTGACCGATAAGTCCCAATGAAAAATTAAACCAGGTTCAGATAAAACTCAATCGCTCGCATTGAAACGTCAATGCCGGTGGCATCTTCAAAAGAGGCCGGATCGAGCAAAGCCCAACCGGCCACAGCCAGTAAGCTGCAAATACAGAGGAGCAGTAAACAGCCGCAGCCATACAGGATATATTGGGTAGATTGGTTGCTGCGAGCGGGGGCCACACCAGGAGCGGGGGTATAGGCCGGAGCTTGCTGCGGGGGAGCCTGGTAATAAGACGGTCCCATCTCAGCTCCAGAATATTGAAACACCAGGGCTGTCTGGCCAATACCGATACTGTCGCCTGGGTTGAGCGCCTGGGGCATGGTAATTTGCACCCCATTCACAAACGTGCCGTTGGTGCTGCCCAGGTCTTCGATCACATAACGGCCTCCCTGCCAGCTAACCCGAGCATGGCGACGTGAAGACTCAGGGTCTTGGAGGACAATATCCAGCCCTTCTTCCCGGCCAAGGACTACCTGATTGCCAGATATGACAAAACTCATACCCGCCTGAGTGCCCTGCCGGACCACCAGCGTGGCGGTCGGGCGACCCTGTCCCATCATCGTTGGCTCGTTGTCATACATTGTTGTGCGGTCCTCCTGGTTGAAATGTCAGCTTGCGTCTTTAGGTGAAACCGTGTTCTATATTAGCAAAGAAACGGGAAGATTGTCAACTTTTCTAGTTATTACGAGTCTACTGCCAGGTGACCCATTCAATATCCAGGTCTCTACTCACACCGTTAGGGAACCACAACTTGCCCAGGCGGCCTTCGTTGGTGCGATAGCATGCTGACCGTCCTTCGATGAGGATATTCGTTGGGTCAGAGGCGTCTTCGCTCCCGTCAATAACGTCGTAAACGCCAAAAGCAGCACTTTCGCAGTCGCCCCTGGACAGATTCCTTAAATCGCTAAGATCGCGCATAGGAGCCAACTGAACTCCGTCTCTGGCTCTAAACAAGCGCGTATCCCCGTCAACTTCCCATCTAAAATCATTACCGGGGATGTCGCCGTCATCCAAATCAATGCTTTCGTCAGCCGGTATTTCAGTGGAACCGGCCGAGACAACCGGGTCGTTCACCTCAACCCGTATTTCCTCTCTATATTCAGAGCCATCCAGGCGGATCACCCGAAAATCATAAGTCTTTGACTCTTTAGGGCAATCCGTCATGTTGGCCTGGCCGCCGACGCCCTGATCTTCGAAATAAACTTCGCGCACGCCGCTCACATTCCAGGTAATATTGACACACTCGCCGCCTTCAATATTTGTCGGCGACACATTAAAGTCAATCTGGGTCGGCTGACCGGTTGCGGTTGGGGTCAGGGTTGGGGTGTCGGTGGGGGTGGGTGAGGCCGGTATATTGGTAACGGTGGGCGTACTGGTCGGAGGCACCGGTGTATTGGTTGGGGTCGGGGTGCCGGTTGGCGTGGGCGGGGCCTGAGCAATGGCGACATTATCCACGTTAGCAGTCGTTGAAAAGGCCGGGTCTGCCGCCACCCAGCCGATCCCATCAGCCGCGGGGCTGAAGCGGACTTGCCACCACTGCCGTGTTTCGTCCCGGCCAACAATCTCCACCGTAACGCCTGCGGGTAAAAGTCCCAACAAATCATACTGAGTGCCAGGCCCGGAGCGCACGTTGAGGTCCGTTTTGGTGGTCAAGGAAGGATTGGTTGGGACGGTAGGGGTTGGCGTATCCGGGGTAGGAGGTGGGGTCGGCGTCTCAGCGGCGGACTCGCCCACTGCGTTGACAGTGACCGTGGTCGGGGCGCTGACCTGCCCTTGCGAGTTGAAGGCTTTCACTTCCAGGGTGTAAGTGCCCGGCGCGGGCGGAGTCCACTGGAACGATGCGGTCAGGGTAGCCTGGCCCTGATCTACCGGGCTGACGGCATCGGCGGTTTTGATGTTGCTGACCCATAACTCCATCCGTTTCACCCCGGATGGATCTGACGCTGTTGCCTGGACAGTGACCGGCACGTTGATCTGCACCTGGCTGTTCGCCGTAGGGGCAGTGATGACCACGGTGGGGATACCCGCGACGCCTGAGCCGCGATCTTGAGTCAGAAAGTAAGCCGTCACTGCCGCAATAATAACCACAACCAGAATTAAAGCGATGAGACCGGCCATGACCAGCATGTTCAGCCTGGCCGGTTCGGCCTTTGGAGCGGCTGGAGCGGGTCGCCGTGGGGGTGGGCTGGGGATGCGGGGCGGCGAGGGAGGAGCGGAGGGAATGGGGGGGGGATAAGTCCGTTTCTCCATTGAAATCTGGGTTACGCCTATGGTGCTGGGAGCCGCAAAGCCCTTGACCCCAAAAACCGAAGAGCCGATGCTGATGATATCGGCCGGCTGCAAGATTTGCTGCCCCACAACAGGCTTGCCATTGACCAGAGTGCCGTTGGTGCTGCCCAAATCTTCGATAATTACTTCGTCCCCCTGGCGAATGAGACGGGCATGATTTCGGGAGACCTGGGTATCGTCTAAAACAAGATCATTGTCCGAACCCCGGCCAAAGGTCAGGGTGTTGCCGGTGAGAGGATAGCCTTTACCGGCCAGCGGCCCGGCATGAACGACCAACTGCAACTGGCTGGGGTTTGGATTATTCGCGGCTGGATGACTCATAAAAAAGAACTCCCCTGTTGGTGTGCGTCTACAATGATAATCCTATTTTGGCGCAAACTCAAGTTACACAACAGCTTGTTGGGTTTACTGTATGGGATTGTATACTCCTTCAAGGCCAAAACCTTCATTATTTTTCATAAAGTTGAATTTGTGTTACATTAAATAAGGTGGCAATTCGTCGCCGGCAAGTAAATTTTGGGAGGCGCAAAATGAAGCAAGGTCAATTTGGATTGATGGTGGTGATTTCGAGCATGGTTACCCTGTTGATTATCGCCGGTTTGCTGTTAGGCTTTTCCCAGGTACTAGCCGCAGCCCCGGCCAATGTTGACCCCATGACAGCAGCCCAAACCGGGGCGGCCCAGCAATATATCAGCATCTCGGCACTGGCTTTCGGACCGGTGAGTCAGTTTGCCGTCTATTACAAAGATTTCAACCAGCAGCTCTTAACCCTGGGCAATCAACCTCGCAATTTTACCGGCGACAGCAACCGTTTTGTGGCTCCCCTGACCCTGCCCGATCAAACCCGACTGGCCGGACTAACCGTTTTTGGCCAGGATTTTGACAACCAGGGTGAGGTTCGGCTTCGTCTCAAACGGTGTGACCACAATCAACCGCGTTGTATTCTTCTGGCCGAAAGCGCCAGCGCCGTAGAGTATGACGGCGGACTCTTTGAAAAAGTTTCGCTGTTTAATGAGCTGGTTGATAACGCTTTCTACAATTATTTTCTGGAGCTTGAACTGACTGCCTTGGGCAACAGTGGGCTGCGCTCGGTGCGGCTGGAAACGACGATAGACGGAACAGGATCACCCACCCCACCCACACTCGAAAAATGGTCGCTTGCCGGCAATACCACAAGTTTTCGTTTACCTAACCAAACCACTGTTCAGGCACGTATTTGCACCGATGACCTGGGCTATTTGGATAATCCAACTCATTACCCCGTCCTGATTGTAGATGGCCAGGTGATTAACCTGACTTCAAATACCTGCATCACAGTTTGGGGCTACAATATTGAACTCCGCCGTGATTTTAATGCCGGCCCTTCATCAGGAACCTACCAAATTTTAAGATAGGCTTCTTCTTTTAACAAAAAAGAGCAACGTTCGAGATAAGGGCGTTGCTCTTTTTGATTCAGGCTCGGTTGAGGTCAAGACGGCGCTACTTAAAGAAAACCCAGAGGACCACCATCAGCAAAACCACCATCACCCCCGCGGCAATGGGTACATCGTTGCAGGCAAGGGGCAAGGTAATACCGCCCAATTCGGTCAACGTACAACTGGGGGGTTCGGACACAGCCGGGCGGAAATCGCTGGCTTCGGCTGTTTGGCCGCAAAGGACAAATACTTGATTACTTCGAGCAGGGTCGGCAGGTTGGCCATCTTTGCCAGCCTCCAGGTAATAGCTTACGCCATACTCGACATTCGGATCGCTGCCGGCATTGGCCGGGCAAAAGATGGAACTTAGATGTTCGGCTTCGCTAATCCGCGCTTCGGCTTGCGCAGCGCCGGCCTGAGCGCCAATGATTTCCGTGGGTAACCTACTACACCGTTCCGAAGCGCGGCAGACAGTAGCCGCTCCGGCGGGTTCATCGCTGATCTCTCCTGGTGAGACTCGCTGCACTAATTTCCAGTCGCCGCTGGTTTCGCCACACAGCCAGCCTTCAATAAGGCACTTCGTAACTCGCTCCCGCTTGTAAAGGTCGGCGTTGAATAAAATTTGATTGACCTGGGAATCATAATGCTGCCATTCCGCTTGAATAGTGCCCGGCAGGACAGCCGACGAAAATGAGGCATTGGCGTCAGTGGCAGCCACGGGAGCGCCGCTGGCCAGAATTATGTCCAGTTCAAATTCACTACCGGCGCGCGGCACCACATCAACGTAAACAGTGGCCGGAATGGAACAAGAGCCATTGTCGGCGTACAGCGTAATCACATTGCGGCCCAATGTTTTGGCCGGAAAAGAAAAACGTCCATTTTGATCCTGGGTAGAAACTGTTTGGGTCCCACCGCTAGGTTCTTCAAAGACAATGTCAAAGTTGGTCGCATTGATGATGCTATAATCCAGAGTCACATTTTGACCGACTTCGGCCTTGACACTGATGGGATTGGCGGGCCGGTAAACGTTGCCGACGCCCAGAATTTCAAAGCGGTTGATCACCGGCGCGCCATAAATACCAAAGGCACAATCACGGACTACTTCCATTGTGACCCCTATGATCGGCCCAAAAAAGACGCCGTGCGGGTTGCGCATCCGCCAGTAACTTTGATGAATGCCTGGTGTGACCGGCGCGACCAGTTGAACCTCAACTACAGCCACCTGATTAGGCTTACCCTCCGGTACAATCAAACGGTTGGCATCTATTAACGTGTTGCGGCGAGGAGGCTCCCCAGGGAAGGTTGACTCAAAGGCCACACCGCCAGATCCCATCGAACGGCCGCCATAAAAAGTCAACTCGTAGCCCGGTCCCCAGGTGCAGGTTCCCACATTCTGCAAACGCCAGGCCCGGAAAACAGTCGTTCCACCCACCACTTTAGCCGCAATATCGTCATCTTCGGTGATAACAACCCGCCGGCTGGTATCCGAGGCGTAAGGCCCTAGATATTCGGCGGCATCACACACCGGGGGACTGACATTCAGTAGGGGTGACTGCAGCGGACCGGGGGGCACGCCGGGAATGGGAGGGGGCGGCGGATAACGCGGAATGGGGGTAGCTGTCGGTACGGGGGTAGAAGTGGCAACAACCTGGACGATAACCGCATCATTACTTGTTGTCTGAAGTTCACTGGCAGCCTGATTAGCCGCTTGACCGGGAGGAACCGCCAGTGGCGTAGGCGGAACGGCGGTTGGCTGCGCCTGGCTGCTTGATTGAGCTGGCGCGGGCAGAGCAGCCGGGGGCGCCAGCGAAACAAAGGCATCGGGAATTACCTCATAGGTTCTAGCCAGTTGGATGGACGGATTATTCCCGGTAAAAGATCTGAGGGTAATCGTGTGTGGGCCGACTTCTGTTGGCTTCCATTCTTGCAGCAGATTGCCGCCTTCAGGAATATCAGAGCGCAGTAGCTCATCAGTCGCAGCATTTGGTTTTCTAACCCATAGTTCCACCCGCGAAACATCGCTGCCAAAGCGCCCGCTCTGAATTTGCACCGGTGCACCCAGCAATACCGTCGTATTATTGGCTGGCGCAAAAATATCGGGTGGAGCAGGAGTGGCTGTCTCGCCGCCCAGGTCAAGCCAATTGCAGGCAGTCAGAAGTAACGCCACCGCGGTCAGGGCCAATAATCGAGCTGCAATTGTTTTGTGCCGAAAGAAATGTTTAACCACTTCATCTCTCCTTAACGACCGCCGACGACAGACCACTGACCGCCGCTAATCCGGTTCCTGCTCTCCTCTTGAAAGGAGGGGAGCTGCGGTCGGCGGTCGGCAGTCCGCGGTCATTTTACTGCACATCAAAACCAATAGAATTCGAGCTGGCAGATACGCCCTGTTTGTTGTATCCTATGACTTTAATCACATAATGTCCCGCTTGTTTGGGAGTAAACATCTGGGAAGTGATAAAGTTTGTCTGCCGGAATGCCGCTGCGTCGGAGCGAACCAGAACCTCTTGATTGCTTGGCAAGGTAATGTAGAGGTCTACATGTGACACTCCCTCTTGGGCCTCCGTGCGAGATTTGACCTCGATGGATTTGTTTAAGGGCAGTGGGCCATCTGGAGCGCGTACCAACAACTCGGTTTTAATGTCGGCCAAAGGCGTCGTTTGCGCGGCGTTTGACCCGCAGGCAGCGATGAAGCCCGCGCTCAACAGCAATAAGGATAAGATGACTCCCAAATTCAGACCGGCGTATCTCTTGGCCATGTCCGGCGACTCCATGAATAACCTTTTTCATTACAATATGTAAACTCAATATGTAAAGTCAATTATAACATAACATGCCTAAATTGGGTAGTTATTCCCCTTGAATTTTCAGCCTGTTACTTATTCGACAGGGGTTCGCTATTTTCTGGAGAGTCAGCCAAGCGCTGGTTTGGCGTGGGATTTTTAACGTGTGATTTTTAGGCATTTTTAATCTAAATATGCTATGATGAGGTGTCACTAACTCTAACCAATGAAGGCTTTAATGGTGGCAGCGTATAATAGCGTGCAAGAGAAGAAATTTCTTGAGCAAGATCCAACTGAAAATGCGCTCATTCAACGCTGGCAGCGCGGCGAGGCCGACGCCTTTGATGAGTTGTATACTCGCCATGCCCCGGCCATTTATCGGTTAGGCTGGGCGATGTTGCAACAAAGCCAATCGGCTGAAGATGTGGTGCAGGAAACATTTCTGCGCGCTCATAAGGCCCGCCAACGCTTCGATCCCAGCCGGGCCAGCTTTGGAACATGGCTTTACCAGATTGCCTTGAACTACTGTCGTAGTCACCTGCGCCGCAAACACTTGCTAACTATCCCCTGGCTGCGGCAAACCGAGGAAACGCCCGACCTGCCGGATTTCCGGCCGGGGCCGGAAAGCAGCGCCCTGCGGGGTGAATACCGGCACATTCTGTGGGAAGCAGTTCAGAATTTGAGCGCACCGTTACGTGAGGTGATTACATTGCACTATTATATGGAACTGCCTGCCGTTGAAATTGCGGTCATGCTTAACTGTCCAGAGGGAACCATCTACTCTCGGCTGCATAATGCCCGCCGCCGCCTGGCCGAGACTTTGGCCGATAAGGGCTTGACCACGCCAGAGATGCTTGAGGCCCAAAATGCCCACTAATCATGTGACCTTTTTGCTCGAAGCCTATCTGGACAATCGTCTTTCGCCAGCGGAACGTCGTTCCGTTGAAGCGCACCTGGCGCTTTGCCAGCCTTGTAGAGAGCAGCTCCACATCGCCCGCCGCCTGGTTGATGAGTTAAAACCGACAATGCTGGCTGCGCTGGGACAACCTACCCTGCCGCCAGCGCTGCGGCAGCGCGTTCGCCGGGCAGCTAATACCCCCCAGCCCTGGTCTTTCAACTGGACTTTCCCTGGCCGGGTTCTGAATACCATTGGCACAGCGACTGTAATTGCTTTGCTTGCTTTTGGAGTCTGGACAGTCATTCGCGGACAGCTCCTGGGGGCCGACATTCCGTCCGAAATCGTCTCGTTAAGTCCAGGTTCGGATGGCACTGCCGAGCAAGTTGTAGCTGCGACTCCCACTCCCACCCCACTGTCCAGCACCACCCCTGCGCCAACCTTAACCAAATCTTCTGTCGGCGATACTCTGGAAAAAGTGACCTCGACACCCAGGACCGCAGAGACTGCTGAAAGCGGGCTGGAAGCGCAAAAAATGCCCTTGTCCCAGCCGGAAAGTATGCCAATAAGCCCAGTGCAGCCAGCCCCGGCGCCAACCCACACGCCTGAACCCCCCACCGGAACCATTGCCTTTGCCTATTTTAATCAAGCTCCTGGCCGGCAGGTTTATGAGACGCACTTGATCAACGCAGACGGGACGAACCATCGCCTCTTTCCCCTGGATGGCGTCTCGGAGCCGGCCCTGCGTTTTGCCGATGGGGAGTATCAACTGGCTTATCGCGCCTATAGCGAACCGACCAGCCCGCGCTCTTTGTTGAGTGGAGACGTGGAAGGGAAAGTCTCTTATCGCGTCGGCGGGTTTTTTGAAGACGCCCAGCCCGATTGGTCACCCAAGGAGTACCGGCTGATCTATGCCTCGAAGCGGGAGGTAGACCGGCGCTGGCGCTTATATACGTCGTGGGGGGATGGCGAAAAAGAGATCAATTTACGCCGCGAGGGTCAGTCGCCTACCTTTGCCCCGGATGGTTTTCATTTCGCCTTTATCACCTGTGATAATACCGGCAATCGCTGCGGAATCTGGGTGGGTGATCTTGAAAATAGTGAATATGGCTCCCAGTCTATTCTGGAAAACAAACTGGCCCAATCCCTGGATTGGTCGCCCGTCTCCGCAGAAATTGCCTACATGGCCAACCCTGGGGGCAACTGGGATCTTTATGTTGTAGACAGCAATGGGGAGAATGTTCGCCGTCTGACCGATGATCCGGCCATTGATGGGCTGCCGGCTTGGTCGCCTGATGGGCAATGGCTGGCTTTTCTATCAAACCGGGAAGGGAATTGG
Source organism: Chloroflexota bacterium (assembly GCA_016860845.1). Next base: position 101,338 of record BOKF01000007.1, on the reverse strand, counting down.
GGGATTTGGCTGCTGCATGTGGCTACTGGGGAAACGCGGCGCATCTTTAGCTTCGATGGGGGGGTCTTCACCCCGCCTAACGAACCTCCCTACGGGCAGCGTGATTGGTATGACGAGCAGTTAAGCTGGAGCGAGTAGGAAGATAGTAGATGGAAGATAGAGGATGGTAGATAGCAATTATTCTACGCGCTATCCACTATCTTCCATTTTCTATCTGCTATCTTCTGTCTGCTTGCTTATGCCACCGTTCCAAATCGGGCAAGTGCTCGGCGTAATGCTCCCAGGTTTCTTCGGCGATGGTCCGCTGTACGATGGCTGCGCTTAAACGCTGCGGCGGCAGTTCTTTGATGGCAGCCAACAGCGCCTCATGGGCCTGCCGGAAATCTTCCTCTACCTCAGACCAGCTCCATTCTTGCCGTTCGTAATAAGACTCCCGATTCAGCGCCTCGACATCGGGGCTGGCTTTCAAGGGTAGGTCTGTTTGATGTGACTCGTTGAGCAGGGAAGCGCAGCGCCATTCCCAGGCAGCGATGTGAGCCAGCGTATCCTTCACCGACCAGCCGTTGGGTAATATTGGCTCAATCAGAGTCGTGACCGGCACACTCCGATACAGGCGCACCAGTTGCGCATAACCCCGCTCGATTTTTTCAAGGGTAGCTTCGAGGGAAGTCTCCATTGATCCTCGCTGATCATTCATTCTCGTTGCTGAGACCCTAACTCAAGATCGAAAGGGTCGGATCGGCCTGGAACTGGCGCGGGGTGCGTAATAAGTTCTGGACGCTGACCGCTGCGGCGACTTTTTGCGCCACTCCACGAATGGCCTGCGCCGCCGCCGATTCAGGCGCGCGGACAACAATGGGGCTGCCTTCATCGCCGCCCATGCGGACCTGCGGTTCGAGCGGGATTTCGCCCAAAAAGTCAACGCCCACTTCTTGGGCCATGGCCGCGCCGCCGCCGTGTCCAAAAATATCGTAGCGGTTGCCGGTATCTGGGGCAATAAAGTAGCTCATATTTTCAATCACGCCCAAAATTGGCACATTTAACTGCTGGAACATCGCCACCCCGCGGACCACGTCACTCAGAGCGACCTGCTGGGGCGTGGTGACAATCACCGCGCCGGTCAGGCTCAGGCTCTGGGCCAGGCTTAAGCTGGCGTCGCCGGTGCCCGGCGGCAAATCTACCACCAGGTAGTCGAGCGTGCCCCAATCTACATCCTGCAAAAACTGGCGCAAGGCATTATGAATCATTGGACCGCGCCAGATGACCGGCTGGTTGGGGTCTACCAAAAAGCCCATACTCATTATTTTGACACCATAAGCTTGAGGGGGGATAATTTTGTTGTTTTGGCCCTTGGGTCGCTCGTTGATGCCCATCATCATGGGAATGTTCGGGCCGTAAACATCGGCATCCAGCAGTCCCACTTTGGCCCCATCCAGAGCCAAACTAAGCGCCAGGTTGGCCGACATCGTGCTTTTGCCGACCCCCCCTTTGCCGGACGCGACGGCAATGGCGTTTTTTACGCCGATGTTCATCTTGCTCATCAAGCGAGCGTCAGCAGGTATGTTAGCGTCAAAACTGACATTAACCTTTTCTACGCCGGGGATGGCCAACAAGGCGGCCTTGGCCTCAGCTTCCATCTGGTGTTTCAGAGGACAGGCCGGGGTGGTCAGCATAATGGTAAAATTGACCTGGGCGTCGTTGATGTTCAAATTCTTGACCATGTCGAGGGTAACCAAGTCTTTGTGCAATTCCGGCTCGATAACGTGGCTGAGCGCCTCCATCACCTGAGCTTCAGTAACTTTTGACATAAATTTGCTCCTGATTGTCGTTGATAAGTAGGGGCAAGTCGCAGACTTGCCCCTACTCGGATGTAATTGTAGCGAAGGTAAAGAACGGCGGCAAATGAGGGGGTGCGGCTTACTGCTCAGCCTGGGTTTTGGGCCGCACTTCGTAGATGCAGGCTCCATCCCCCTTAGCCAGGTGGCCCTTACGGGTAACTTCGGCATCGAGCAAGGTTTCAAGTATGGCCTGATCGTGATTGCAGGCCGCGCCGCAGCCGGCAACCACGTTGATGATGGGGCAATTAGCTTCACGCAGGATAAAAATGCCGTCCTGATCTTGCTCCCAGCTCGACATATAGCCGTCAGCTTCGCGCAGTTGGGTCACCTGCTCTAAGCGGGCATCGAGGGTTTTGCCGTTGATCTTGCGCCGGTAGTCGCTAATGAGCTGCTCGGACCTGACCCGAAATACGGCATCCACCGCGTCGGCGCCGTACAAATCTTTGATCGTCTCCAAAACGGTGTTGGCCAGCTCCTCGTAGCGGCGTGGAAAAAAGGTAGCCGCAGCTTCACCCAGGTGATAGACAAAGCTGGGCCGGCCCATGCCGCGCTGCACCTCTTTATATTCAACCAACTGGTCGCTTTCCAACTTCGTTAAGTGCCGGCGCACCGCGACCGAGCTGATACCCAGAATCTCAGCCAGTTGATCCGCCGTCAGTTCTTTTTCTTCCTTTAAAAGAGTCAAAATGCGGCGGCGAGTCATCGGCATTTGTTTAAAGAGAGAGTTATTTGTCTGTCCAATCATCAGTTCAGCTCCGGCAAGGCGAAATAAGAAATTAAAAATAAAAATTCAAGAGGAGCAAGGATTTTAGGGCAAATGTGGCCTTCTAATTTCTAATCTCTTTTTTCTAATTTCTAATTTCTTTTTTTTGTGTTAATATGTTACGTTTGAATTTGATAGCTCAATTGTACCACAACTTTCGTAACTTTGCAATATTAAATAACAAAATAGTTGACAAAGTCGAATGGCTGTGCTACAATAAGCCCCGCAATCAAAAATATCATTTATCCCCCAGATATAAAGGAGTTTTGAAGTTAAGATGTCCCTGGTAATCAAGGATTTGCGTGTTAGCATTGACGAGAAACCGATTTTAAAAGGTTTGAATTTGGAAGTTGGCCTGGGTGAAATCCACGCCATCATGGGGCCAAACGGCTCTGGCAAAAGCACTCTGGCCTATGCCCTGGCCGGCCATCCCAAGTATGAGGTGGAGGATGGCGAAGTCTGGATGGACGACGTTAACCTGCTGGAACTGACCCCCGACGAACGGGCCAAAATGGGCCTGTTTCTGGCCTTTCAGTACCCTACGGCGATTCCCGGCATCAGCATGGCTAACTTTTTGCGCACGGCGGTCAACGCGGTAAAAGGTGAAAAGAATGGCGATGGCAAAACCAAAGGCATTCCCATCACCGAGTTCCGCAAGCTGATGAACGAGAAGATGAACCTGCTCAAGATAGATAAAGAGTTCGCCCGGCGTTATTTGAACGAAGGTTTTTCCGGCGGCGAGAAGAAACGGGCCGAAATATTACAGATGGCCCTGCTTGAGCCGAAGTACGCCATTCTGGATGAGACGGACTCCGGGCTGGACATTGACGCCCTAAAAGTTGTTTCCGAGGGGGTGAACGCCCTGACCGGGCCTGACCGCTCTTTTATCGTTATTACCCACTACCAGCGAATTTTGAATTACGTCAAGCCCGACTTTGTCCATATCCTTTACAACGGCCAGATCATCGAATCCGGCGGGCCGGAACTGGCGGAGCGGCTGGAGGAGGAAGGTTACGATAACTTAATCAAAGAGAAAGAAATGGAGGCTGCGTAACATGGCAACAACCTTTGATGTCAATCTTGACGATTATAAATACGGTTTCAGCGTCCCTGAGAATTACGCCTTTAGAGCACGCAAGGGGCTGGACGAGGATATTGTCCGTGAAATTTCCTGGATGAAGAAAGAGCCGGAGTGGATGCTGGAGCTGCGGCTGCGCGGCTATCGCCACTTTATGGAACGCCCGATGCCGCAGTGGGGCGGGCGCGGCAACCTCAACACCATTGACTTCAACGACATCTACTACTACATCAAGCCGGTTGAGGCCGACCAGGCCTTCAAATCCTGGGACGACGTGCCCGAAGACATCCGTAAAACCTTCGACCGGCTGGGCATCCCCGAAGCCGAGCAGAAATTCCTGGCCGGCGTCGGCGCCCAGTACGAGAGCGAAGTGGTCTACCACAGCATCATCGAAGACCTAGAAAAGAAGGGCGTTATCTTCCTCGATATGGACGCCGGCCTGCGCGAGCATCCCGACATTGTGCGGGAATATTTCAGCACCGTTGTGCCGCCGGAAGATAACAAATTTGCCGCGCTGAATACAGCAGTCTGGTCGGGCGGCAGCTTTATTTATGTGCCTAAAGGAATTCACGTTGACCTGCCCCTGCAAGCCTACTTCCGTATCAACGCCAAAAATATGGGCCAGTTCGAGCGGACCCTGATTATCGTAGACGAAGGCGCTTACGTCCACTACGTCGAGGGCTGCACCGCGCCGACCTACTCAACCGACAGCCTGCACAGCGCCGTCGTCGAAATCATTGTCAAAGAGAAGGGCCGCTGCCGCTACTCGACCATCCAGAACTGGAGCCACAACGTTTACAACCTGGTCACCAAACGCGCTCAGGCCTTCAAAAACGCGACGATGGAGTGGGTGGACGGCAATCTCGGTTCCAAATTGACCATGAAGTACCCGGCCGTCTGGCTGATGGAGCCGGGCGCGCACGGCGAAGTTCTGTCCATTGCCTTTGCCGGCAAAGGCCAGCTTCAGGATGCCGGCGGCAAGATTGTGCATGCCGCGCCGAACACCAGCTCGGTCATCACCAGCAAATCTATCAGCAAGGGCGGCGGGCGCACGACCTATCGTGGCTTGATCAAAGTCGCACCGGGCGCGGTCAACAGCAAGAGCAATGTGGTTTGCGACGCCCTGATTCTGGACGAAGACTCTGCTTCCGATACCTTCCCCTATATCGAAATCGAGGAGCAGGATGTCTCTATCGGCCACGAGGCCAGCGTCTCCAAAGTGTCCGAAGAGCAGCTTTTCTACCTGATGAGCCGGGGGATTCCTGAGGACCAGGCCGCCAACATGATTGTTAGCGGCTTCATCGAGCCGATTGTCAAGGAGCTGCCGATGGAGTACGCCCTGGAAATGAATCGCCTGATCGAAATGGAAATGGAGGGGTCAGTAGGCTAATATGGCGGCACAAGTTTTAACCTCTCCAAGCAAATCCTCTGACAAGTTACTCCAAGCCGGAGTTTTCACCCGCAGCAGCGTCGAGGCCATCTCGGCCAACGAGCCAGTCTGGCTCAAGGAAAAGCGCCAGGTGGCCTGGACGGTATTTGAAGAAACGCCTCTGCCGACGACCTCTGACGAGGATTGGCGGCGGACCGATCTGCGCAAAATCCGCTGGGAAAAATTCAATCTGGCCGGACCATCCTCCGTGCGGGCTACATCGTTGAACGACCTGCCGGCGGATGTGCGCGACGCGCTCGAAGAAAAATACCCGGCGGCGGGGCGGATTGTCATCGCCAACGACCGTCTGGTCTACCGGGAACTTGACCCGGCCCTGGCCGAGCAAGGGGTGATCTTCACCAGCCTGGCAGAAGCGGTCGTGGAGCATGCCGACCTAGTTCAAAAATACCTGGGTACACAGGCCGTGCCGCCGTCGAACAGCAAGTTTGCCGCGCTCAACAGCGCCTTGTGGCGGGGCGGCGTCTTTCTGTACATTCCTAAAGAAGTGGAAGTAGAGCATCCCTTCCAAACTGCCCTCATCCTGGAAGGCGAAGGCAGCGCCATCTTCCCGCGCACCCTGATTGTGGCCGAACGCCACAGCCAGGCGACCTACATCGAAGAAGCGATTTCGCACAGCGAGCATGGCCAGGCTTTGAACGCGGGCGTAGTGGAAATTTACGCCCAGGCCGGTGCGCAATTGCGCTACGTAGACGTGCAGCGCTGGGGTGAGGACGTGTACAACTTCAATATCAAGCGCTCGGTGGGCCAGAATGACAGCACTGTGATCTGGGAAACCGGCCAACTGGGCGGGCGCTTGACCAAGAGCTACTTTGACAGCGAGCTGCCCGGCAACGGGGCTTCGATGGAGTTCAACGGCGTCTATTTTATGCAGGGCAAGCAGCATCTGGATGTGGACTGCTTGATCCACCACATCGGCACATCTACCGGTGGCGATCTGTTGCTACATGGGGCGGTAAAAGACAAGAGCCGCAGCGTTTTCACCGGCTTGATTAAAATCGAGCCGACGGGCCAGCAGACAAACTCTTATCTCAAAAGTGAAAACCTCATTCTGGATCACAGCGCCCGCGCCGACGCCATCCCCAGCCTGGAGATTGACGCCAACGATGTGCGCGCTTCGCACGGGGCAACGATTGGCAAGATTGATGAAGAGTACATCTTTTACCTGATGAGCCGGGGGATTTCGCGCAACACGGCGGTGCGCATGGTGGTCGAAGGCTTTTTCTATAAGGTGTTCGACCGCATGTATAACGAGCGCGTGCGCGAAAAGCTGTTTAACACTGTTTCGGCCAAGATTGGTGATTAGTCCAATTTTCGAGAGAACCCCAGCCGAGTCACCGTATTGCTCACTACATTCAAGAAAATGATGCGTTGAGCAACATTTAACCAAGAGGGGAGAGTTAAAAGATGAGCGCGCGGACTATGAAATACTCCCGTCGCTCCAGTTTGTGTTGTTGTCGGTAAGCCAGGGTAGTCAGGATTAAGGTGACAGGCACTTATCGGGCTAAAGGGCCTATTTGAACAAAGAGTGCCTGTATTAGCACTGAAAAGTGCCTGTCACCTGGTTTTTCGAGTCCATGGTTTTACATGACCAAATACAATTGGAGCTTAAATAAAATGGCGGCCAAAGCCGCAACTGATCCTAAGATTTACTGAAAGGGAGTAGAAAATGAGTAGCCAAGAGTATGCCCGGCCCGATGCGCTGGTCAGCACCCAATGGGTGGCCGACCATTTGAATGATCCCAGCCTGCGCATTGTCGAATCAAACGAAGATATTCTCCTGTACAATAAAGGCCACATTCCCGGGGCGGTCAAAATAGACTGGGTTAGCGATCTTAATGACCCGTTGATGCGTGATTATCTCGATGGCGAGCGTTTTGCCAGGTTGCTGTCGAGCAAGGGGATCGGGCCGGAGACAACCGTCGTCTTTTACGGCGACAAAAATAACTGGTGGGCAACCTACGCCTTTTGGGTGTTCCAACTGTTTGGCCACACCAGGGCCAAAATTATGAACGGCGGCCGCAAAAAATGGGAAGAAGAGGGCCGCCCGATGACCACTGAAGTGCCGCAGTATCCCACCACCACCTATCCCGTGCCGGAGCGCGATGACCGCAAGATTCGAGCGTTCCGGGATCAGGTGCGCGAGCATGTCAACAAGGGCGGGGCGCTGGTAGATGTCCGCTCGCCGGGTGAATACAGCGGTGAGCTGCTGCACATGGCCGATTATCCGCAGGAAGGCGCGCTGCGCGGCGGTCATATCCCCGGGGCCAAGAATATCCCCTGGGCCAGGGCGGCCAATGACGATGGTACTTTCAAATCACCTGCTGAGTTACGGGCCTTGTACGAAGGCCAGGGTATTACCCCCGATAAAGATGTGGTCGCCTACTGCCGTATCGGCGAGCGCAGCAGCCACACCTGGTTTGTCTTGACCTACCTGCTGGGTTATCCTGAAGTGCGCAATTACGATGGTAGCTGGACCGAGTGGGGCAACCTGGTGGGCGCGCCCATCGAACGGTAGCTTTTTATGAACATTTACCATAAGCCGTATTGAGGCAAGTAGCCGGGATTTGGAGATTTGGGGATAAAATAAAAACTCCTAATCTCCTAATCCTGGCCTCTAATCCTGGGGGCAAAGGGGCAAGAGGCCGCGAAGCCCCCTTTTTATCAAAAATCTATGGACCGACAACAATACATTGAGAAGCTTCTTGAACATTTCGACGCGCCGCGCCATCGCGGCGCTATTGCCGGGGCCGATGTGGTGATGAGCGGCGGCAACCCCAGTTGCGGCGACTCGATCACGATCTATCTCAACGTGGACGAACAGGATCGCGTTGAACAAATTCAGTTTGAGGGGGAAGGCTGCACCATCAGCCAGGCCTCGGCTTCTATCTTGCTGGACAAGGTGCAAGGCAAAACCCTTGCTGAAATAGAGGCCATAGACTATAATGACCTGATTGAAGAGTTGGGCCGGGATATTGTCTTGACCCGGGTGCGTTGCGCTACCTTGAGCCTGAGTACGCTCAAAAATGCGATTCAAAAATATTATGAGGCACAGGATAGCAGGGTAGCAAAGTAGCATAAAGTCAGGTGCGACCCTGCTATTTTGCTACTTGCCTGGAGCTAAATTTCATGTTTGATGTTCAACGAATTCGCCAGGATTTTCCGATCCTGCAACAACAAGTAAATGGCAAGCCGTTAATATATCTTGACAGCACCGCCAGCTCGCAAAAACCGTTGTGTGTCATTGAAGCGATGAATACCTACTATCGCGAGTATCACGCGAATGTTCATCGTGGCATCTACCAGATCAGCGAGAAGGCCTCCGAAGCTTACGAGACGGCACGTAAGAAAGTGGGCCGCTTCATCAATGCCCGTAGCTGGCGGGAAGTTATTTTTACCCGCAACGCCACCGAAAGCATCAACTTGGTGGCCTATAGCTGGGGGCTGACCAACCTCAAGGCCGGCGATGTCATCCTGACCAGCGAGATGGAGCACCATGCCAACCTGATCCCCTGGCAGCAGTTGGCCGCCCGAACGGGAACTACCGTCAAATACATTCCGGTTGACGAGCACGGCTATCTGGACATGGCTACTTTTAATGCCTGGCTGACTCCGGCGGTCAAGCTGGTCGCCATTACCCAGATGAGCAATGTGCTGGGTACGGTCACGCCAGTGGGCGAGATTGTGCAAAAAGCACACGCTGTTGGGGCGCTGGTGCTGCTGGATGGGGCGCAGGCTGTACCTCACATGCCCACCGATGTCCAGGCCTTTGATTGTGATTTCCTGGCCTTTTCCGGCCACAAAATGCTGGGGCCGACCGGCATCGGTGTCTTGTGGGCGCGCAAAGAAATTCTGGCCGACATGCCGCCTTTTCTGACCGGCGGCGACATGATCAAGAAAGTTACTTTCGACGGGTGTGAGTGGAATGAGCTGCCCTGGAAATTCGAGGCTGGTACGCCGGCTATCGCCGAAGTGGTCGGCCTGGGGGCGGCGGTGGATTATTTGAATGAAATAGGGATGCACAATGTCCGCCTCCACGAGATTGAGCTGACCACGTATGCCTTTGACCGGCTCAGCCAGGTGGAGGGTATTCGCATCTACGGCCCGCACGACCCGACGGCGCGAGGCGGAGCGGTGGCCTTTACCCTGGGCGACATCCACCCCCACGATATCGCCGCCGTGCTGGACGGCGAAGGGATCTGTGTCCGGGCCGGACATCACTGCGCCATGCCGCTGCATGATAAGCTTGGCCTGCAGGCGACGGCCCGCGCCAGTTTCTACGTTTATAACACGCCACAGGAAGTGAATCGGCTGGCGGAAGGGTTAGATAAGACAAGGGATCTTCTGGGAAGATGAAAAGGGCAAATGCGTTGAAGATTGAAAAGGGGTGAGTCATGCAGAAGTTCGTATTGCCGGTCGTAATCGAAAAAAATGAAGATGGATGTTTTGTGTTTTGCCCTCTGTTGCAAGGTTGTTACACTCAAGGCGACTCTTATGAAGAAGCCATAGATAATATTGAAGATGCCATTCGTCTTCATCTTGAAGACCGTCTGGCTAATAACGAACCTATCCCAACTGTTTAAAAGGTTTATGGGTTGGTATTATGGACGACTTCTATCGGGAAAATATCTTAGACCACTATCGCCATCCGCGCAACGCGGGCAAGCTGGAGCATCCGACCCACTCGCACGAGGAACACAATCCCCTCTGCGGCGACGTGATTCGGCTGGAGCTGCACGTGAACGAGAACAACATCATTGATCAGGTCGCCTTTACCGGCAAAGGTTGCGCTATCAGCCAGGCCAGCGCCAGCATGCTGACGGAAATGATCCAGGGTAAATCGCTGGAGGAAGCCAAACAGATCGGCAAAGAGCAGATTTTGGAAGCCTTGGGCATCGAAATTGGCCCGGTACGCCTGAAGTGCGCCCTGCTCTCGCTGAAGGTGCTGAAAGCCGGAGCTTATGGCCTGAGTGAAGAAGATTGGAATACCGACGACGAGGAGTGGTAGAGAATAATGTCAAAATTCATCAAAGTAGCCAAAACTTCAGATCTTGCTCCTGGCGAAACGATGCTGGTCGAGTATGAAGATGATGACGTGGGTCTCTTCAACCTAAACGGCGAGTTTTATGCTATTTCCGATGTCTGTACCCACGATGGCGGCCCGCTGGTCGAAGGCCATTTAGAGGGTGACTGCGTGGTCTGTCCCCGGCACGGGGCGCGGTTTAATATCAAAACCGGCCAGCAGACCATGCCTGCCTTCTCCCCGGTGCCGCTGTATGAAGTTAAGATTGAGGACGATGATATTTTGATCGCGCCGAAAGAATAAGAAAAAGGTACTGCCGAGTGCGGAGCACCCGGCGGGGGTCGCAAGGTAGCAGGTATGCTACCCCTGTCTACTGCCTACTGTCTACCGTCTACTTTTTTGAAGGAGAGATTATGTCTGACGAAACCAAAGCCAATAATGTGACAGATGAAGAAGTGCGGGACGCGCTGCGAGGTGTGCTCGATCCTGAACTCCATCTGGATGTGGTCGCCCTGGGGCTGATTAGAGAAATTGACCTGGACAGCACTCCGGTGGTGGTCAGAATGTTGCTCACCACGCCGTTCTGCCCCTACGGGCCGTGGCTGGTGCAGCAAGTCAAAGAGACCTCTGAAAAGGCGGCCGGGCGCGATACGAAGGTCGAGGTGCTGCCGGAGCAGTGGAATCCTGAAATGATGGAAGACCCGACTCTGTTGGGCTTCTTTTGATGGAAGGTTGGAAGGCTGGAGGGTTGGAAAAGCTTCTTCCAGCCTTCCAGCTATCTATATTTGACCGATTGGGTTGAGTGGGGTAAGATATGCGCCTCTTGCCTCGTCCGATGAATATGGAAACTATGACTCTTTTTACCGCAAATTTTATTGAACTTTGCACATGTAGTAAGCGGGCGCGGTAGCCCCGCTCTCGGCGTTTGAGAGTGAGGGCTGCGGTAGCCCGCATCGCCGTGCAACAACGACGATGAGACTCTCAGCAAAATTTATTCCTGTATCATAACTAAACTCAATACATTACTTATTAAGTCAGGCTCATCGTCTCTATGCATGCGATGAGCCTTTTTGTTTGCAGAAATTGGCTGTGAAGCCACCCGGAACCTAATGAAAAATTATTAAAGGAGAGACTAATTACAAATGACAACTGTGCGAATTCCCAGCCCGCTGCGACGATATACCAATGGCCAGAGCAAAGTTGAAGGCAGCGGGGCGACCATTCGAGAACTGTTTGGCAATCTTGAAGCCCATTATCCGGGCATCCAATCGCGCCTGTGGGATGAAGACGGCCAGATTAAGCGCTACGTCAATGTATTTGTCAACGATGAGGAAATCCGCACCCTGCGGGGCGCCGATACTCCCGTGGCCGACAAAGACGAAGTTTCGATTATCCCGGCGATGGCTGGGGGCAGATAGGGGGAGCGATGAGCTATATCACCAGTGACCAACTGATTGCCCGGCTGAGAAGAGAAATTGAAGAGATTGATGTCCATGAATTGGCCGAGCGCATACAGGACGGCGAAGCTTTAACCGTGATTGATATACGGGAACAGGATGAGTGGAGCCAGGGCCGGATCAAAGGCTCGGTTCATATCCCGCGTGGGTTTTTGGAACTGCGGGTTGAAGCTCTGGTCTCAGACCGCGACCACCCCATCGCCCTCACATGCGCCGGCGGCACACGCAGCCTGCTGGCTGCCCGTGATTTGCAGGAGCTGGGCTATACCAACGTGGTTTCGGTCAGGGGCGGTTTCAACGGCTGGAAGAACGCGGGCTATCCGTTTTCTAAACCCCAAATTCTGAACGAGGACCAGCGCCATCGCTACAACCGCCACACGATCATGCCCGAAGTAGGTGAGGAAGGGCAACTGCAACTGCTTGGGGCTAGCGTGCTGCTGATCGGCGCGGGCGGGTTGGGCAGCCCGGCGGCGATCTACCTGGCGGCTGCCGGAGTGGGCAAAATCGGCATCGTGGATTTCGACGTGGTAGACACCAGCAACTTGCAGCGCCAGATCGTCCACCGGCTTGAAGACGTGGACAAGCCCAAGGTCGAGTCGGCGGCCCGGACCATCGCTCAACTCAATCCCGATGTTAAGGTCATCGGCCACCAGACTCAGTTGACCAGCCAGAACGCATTCGACATCATTGGCCAGTATGATATTGTCCTCAACGGCTCCGACAACTTCCCCACCCGTTACCTGGTCAACGATGCCTGCGTGCTCTTGGGTAAGAAATTGGTGGATGCCAGCATCTTCCGCTTTGAAGGCCAGGTGACGGTCTTCGATACGGCCAACGGCGGTCCCTGCTATCGTTGCCTCTATCCCGATCCCCCCCCTCCCGGCGAAGTGCCCAGTTGTGCTGAAGGCGGCGTGTTAGGCGTCTTGCCCGGTATCGTCGGCAGCCTGGAAGCGGTGGAGGCCATCAAATTGATCCTGGGTATCGGCGAGCCGCTCGTGGGCCGCCTGCTGCTGTACGATGCGCTGGAAGCCGAATTCCGTGAGGTCAAAGTCCGCAAGAATCCTGACTGCCCCGTCTGCGGGACTCATCCTACCGTCACCCAGTTAATTGATTACGAGCAATTTTGTGGTATTCCCCACGCCGCGCCGGTTTCGGTCAACGGCGTGAGCCAGCCCGTATTGGCCTAATGCATGGTAGGTCACGCTTTAAGCGTGACCTACAGGTTTTCCGATAGAGAAGAGGTTTTGATGACCCTTTTACAGACGATAGAAAAACCAAAAACCAGCCCCATTTTTGTAACCCGGCGTCCCACCCACCTGGGCGAAAGCCTGCTCTCGCGCATCGGTAACACGCCCCTGCTGCCGCTGCATCGCATCGCCGCTGCTGCCGGGGTTGACCCCAACGTGGTCGTTTTTGCCAAGGCGGAGTGGTTCAATGCCAGCGGCTCGGTCAAAGCGCGGCCGGCGCTGTTTATGATCGAGGAAGGCGAGCGCAGCGGCTTGCTCACCCCCGACAAGACCATCATTGACGCCACCTCCGGCAATACCGGCATTGCCCTGGCCATGATTGGCGCCGTCAAGGGCTACAAAGTCAGCCTGGTGATGCCGGCCAATGTCAGCAGCGAGCGCACCAGCATTCTTAGAGCCTATGGCGCGGAGCTGATCTTAACCGACCCCCTGGAAGGCATTGACCTATCCATCCGTACCGCCGAACGGTTAGCCACTGAAAACTCCGATTTTTATTTCCGGCCCGACCAGTATAACAACCCGGTCAACTGGCAGGCTCACTACCAGACCACCGGCGTGGAAATCTGGGATCAGACGGGCGGCGTGGTGACTCACTTTGTCGCCGGTATCGGCACCAGCGGGACGTTGATGGGAACCGGCCGCCGCTTGAAAGAGTTTAACCCCGAAATTGAGGTGGTCGCCGTTGAGCCGGCCGATGAACTGGCGATTATCGAGGGCCTCAAGCATATGGAAACCAGCATTGTTCCCGGCATCTATGATCCTCATTTTGCCGAGCGCAAGATGGCCGTTTACCCCAACGACGCTCATGAGATGGCGCGCCGTCTCGCTTTGGAAGAAGGCATGTTCGTCGGTTACTCGGCCGGAGCCGCGGCCTGGGCGGCCGTTCAACTGGCCAAAACGCTCAATGAGGGAGTCGTAGTGACGGTCTTCCCTGATGGGGGCGAAAAGTATTTGAGTGTGGCCCGTTAATATGGCTATCTTTATTGAATGTGTGTAACTGCTCAGGTGGCCTTAAAGATGGGTTGGGGCCGGGATTAGGAGATTTGGGGATAAAATAAAAATGAAAAATCTCCTAATCCCCTAATCCCGGCAAAATTCTTCGTCTTTGGCCTATAATCCGAGTAGTTAGGGATGTGTTCTAAACTTAGGCCCGCAGGATTTGCAGCGGCAGATCTGGTGGGTCTATTTTTTTGGTTGACAATTGCTGGAATCAGTTTATACTTTCGTTACTTAATCATCTTACTGCGCCGCTTGTAGATTTTTCAGGGGGGAAAAATCCAATGAACATCAAAAGTATCCTGGCGAAGAAAGGGATGAATGTGGTGACCATCGGCCCTGGGCAGTCCATCAGGGAAGCCATTGCCCGGCTGGCCGAATATAATATTGGGGCGCTGGTCGCGGTGAATGAGGCCAGTTTGCCGGTTGGAATTCTCTCCGAGCGGGATATTACCCGTGCCCTGGCCAAGGATGAGCAGATTTTTTCAAAATCGGTCAGCGAACTGATGACCAGGCATGTCATTACCGCGCTGCCGCAAGATGATTTATTGTCCGTGGCCAATACGATGACCGAGAAGCGGATCCGTCATTTGCCCGTTGTCGAGCGAGGCAAGCTTGTCGGGATTGTCTCTATTGGCGATGTGGTCAAAGCCCAACGCGATCAGTACCAGGGTGAAGTTGACACGCTGCAAACACAAATCCTGGGCGAAAAGCCCCAACGCTCAAGGTAAATCTAATGGTTCAGCCCGGCACTGCAACCAACCCTCTCCGCGTTGCCATTATTGGCTCTGGCCCCACCGCCTTTTACGCCGCCGACCATTTGTTCAAGCAAGAGGGCCTCGTCGTACAGGTTGACATGTTTGATCGTTTGCCGACCCCTTACGGCCTGGTTCGCGGTGGTGTCGCCCCCGATCACCAGAAAATCAAATCAGTCACGGCGGCCTATGAGCGAACGGCGGCCCATCCGAACTTTCGCTTCTACGGCAATGTTGAATTGGGTAAGCACCTTACCCTGGCTGATTTGCGCGATCATTACCACCAGATTATCTATTGCACCGGCGCTCAAACCGACCGCAGTATGGGCATCCCCGGCGAAGAGTTGCAGGGGAGCCACGCGGCCACCGAATTTGTGGCCTGGTACAACGGCCACCCTGATTATCGTGACTGCCACTTTGACCTGACCCAGGAACGGGCTGCCGTGGTCGGCGTGGGCAACGTGGCTGTGGATGTGGCCCGCATCTTGTGCCGCACCCCCGCAGAATTAGCGGTCACCGACATCGCCGATTATGCCCTGGAGGCGCTCGGCCGCAGCAGCATCAAAGAAGTCTACCTGTTGGGGCGCCGCGGCCCGGCTCAGGCTGCCTTCACCAATCCCGAAATCAAAGAATTGGGGGAGCTGACCGGCGCTGACATCTACGTGCCGCCGGCGGAAGCCGAACTGGACGAGTTGAGCCGGGCGGAACTCCAGCGCACCCAGGACCGGCTGGCTCTGAAAAAAGTGGAAATTTTGCAGGGTTTTGCCCAGCGTCCGGACGAAGACAAGCCCCGCCAACTGGTGGTGCGTTTTTTGGTGTCGCCGGTTGAAATTTTGGGGGATGAAAAGGGGCGGGTCAGGGCAATCAAGCTGGTCAAAAATAAGCTGTACGCCACCGAAGCCGGTACGCTACGGGCCGAACCGACCGCTGAATACGAAGAACTGCCGGTCGGCTTGGTCTTTCGCTCGGTGGGTTATCGCGGCGTGCCCCTGCCGGGTGTCCCCTTTAACGACAAGTGGGGCGTCATTTTTAATAACAAGGGCCGGGTGATCAACCCCGATACCCAGCAGCCGGTGGTCGGCGAATACTGCGCCGGTTGGATCAAACGCGGCCCCAGCGGGGTCATCGGCACCAACAAACCGGATGCCGCCGAAACCGTGAGCTGCATGCTGGAAGATTTGGCCCAGGGGTTAACCCTCCAGCCCAGCCAGCCCGAACCCGCTGCCCTAGAGGCCCTCATCCGCCAGCGTCAGCCCCGTTATGTGACCTACCAGGATTGGCTCCGGCTGAATGAGATCGAGCTAGCTAAAGGGAAAGAGTTAGGGCGGCCCCGCCTAAAATTTACCCGGGTCGAAGACATGCTGGCCGCATTGGGGCGCTAAGGCCCTTTCTCCCTCAAATCCCCCTCCCTGATCGTGACTGTCGCCATCAATATTTCTTGACAATGACCGGCAAGTAACCGGAATTAGAGGTTTTAACAGTAATGTTAAAAGTCTTTTGAGCTGTCAAAGCCCCTCCGCTGCCGCTGTAACCCTGGTCGTTAATGGTGACAGTAACCGTGTCTATGCCAAAGAAACCCGTATTCCTGCTGTAGATCAAGGCCGGGGTAAAAGCCAGCGAGGTGTTGATTTGTCCCAGCGGCCCGGTCGCCATGACCGTGGGACTGCCGTTGCCGCTGATTTGACCCCCCGTCAAGCCGCCGGGCGCGGTGGTGGTCAGGGTCAAAATGCCGTTGTTGGCGGTCAGGGTCATCACGACATTTTGGCCGCCTGCGTCTATATCCATTAAGCCAAGATTGTCAATCACCAGAGGGATGTTGCCAGCAGCGGTGCGGTTGGGCAGCGCTGCGTTGGTGATGACCGAGATGTGCGATAATTTGACGATGGCTTTGGCCGAACCAGTGTTGTCCCCAAAGAAAATAAAATTGGGGGTTTCGTAAACATCGGGGGAACCGTTGAAAGCGGTATAATCGCGCAGACTGCCGCTCAGAATTTCGGTGCTGCCGACCGTCAGGCTGTAAGCGCTGCCCAGAACCCGCAGTTCATAGGGAATGAGGCCGGCGGTGGTGTTAAAGCTGGCGCTCTCACCGTGAGTGAAAAGCGTGTTCGAATTGGGTGGAGGTTCCGCTGCGCCGCCGTTCTGCGCCCAAATTTGGTCGGTCCAGAAGCCCAGTTCAATTCCCTGCTGACCGTCGCTGCTGATGGCAATCACGTTGAATCCTGCCCGATCCCCTAGACCATCGCCGTTTCTATCACTTGAAGCAAGGGGATGGTCTTCACTGATGACTTGGGCCGAAAAGCGCAGAGTGTAGCCGGTAGCGCGGTCGAGGATGGGGAAGGAGAGTGGGACGGGAAGCAGAGGTGGAATGGCGTTAGCATAGCCCGCTTGAGTCGTTGTATCCGTAAAAGTGTTGAGCGTGGTTATGCCGCCGGCCCAGGTGGTGCTTGCCTGTCCTACGGGGAGATAAAAGAAACCCTGTGTATCCGGCGTGCCGCCCAACGCGCCGTCGTACAGGACCTGGGTCAAGCCCACTATCGGCGCATCATTGCTGGCTGTTGTCTGAATGCTGGCGGCGTGGGCCGGATAAGGCCAGACTCTCAGACGGGCCATCAGAATAGCAGCTAACAAAATCAAACAGATTAACAAAGCGTAGCGGCGCGTATGGCCGCTAGATAGAGTAGAGGGCATTCCTTCTCCTGCCAGATTTGTAAAGGCGCATGCTATAATAGCATGTCAAAGTTCGAACTTTGTTTGAGTCTTGAACCCTTGAACAGACAATGACCCTGGAACGTGACCTAACCCAACTCTTTCCTAATGTCTGGCGGCTCGTCGCCTCCAATCCCTCGCCGATGACCGGGCCGGGGACGAATACGTACCTGGTCGGCGGGCGGCGGCTGGTGATTATTGACCCCGGACCGGAAAACGAAACTCATCGGGAAAGTATTGTCGCCGCCCTGCAAACCCTCCAGGTCGAACCCCAGGCGATTGTTGTCACTCACCCCCACTCGGACCACAGCGGTGGCGCGCTAGCCCTGTCTAGTCGGCTAAATGTCCCCCTCCTCAGCTTCGGCCATCCTCTGCAACCTGACGACAAGATCAACCTCGGTGATTCCTCTCTTTCATCCTTCATCCCTCATCACCTGCCCTCGCCAGAGGGTTCAGCCTTAACCATTCTGCACACCCCCGGCCACATCTACGCCCACATCTGCCTCTGGCTGGCCGAGTCGCGACTGCTCTTTGCCGGGGATCTGGTCGCCGGGGAAGGCACGGTCCTGATCATTCCGCCGGATGGGGATATGGCGGCTTATCTTGAGTCGCTGCGGGCGATGCTGGCCCTGGCCCCGGCGGCGATCCTGCCCGGTCACGGCCCGGTCATCCCCGACCCTGCTCATCTGCTGCAAGCGTACCTCGACCACCGGCTGCAGCGCGAGCAGCAGGTTCTTCACTGGCTGGCCCAGGGCTGCACCACCGCCGCCGAGATCGCCGCCCGGATTTACGCCGACCTGCCCGAGAGGTTGGGCATCGCCACCCTGCAAGTCGAGGCGCATCTGGAGAAGCTGCGCAAAGAAGGGCGCATCATGTCATTCTGAGGCCGTAGGTCGAAGAATCCCTCTGTCTTGGGATTATTGAAACCATATTTGGCAAGTGAGGTTTTTAGGATTCTTTGCGCCCTCCGGTCACTCAGAATGACATACGGCTAAGGTGTTGTTGGTAACGGCTGCGGGGGGATGCTGACCGGGGCGGTGAAGACTCTGGCGGCGGAATCGAGCAGGAGGGCCGGTGTCGGCGCAGGCGGCGTGCCGGCAGGGGTGACAGAGGTGGTGAGGGTCAGGGTTGCGGTGAGCGTGGGAGTTGGGGTAAAGGGAGGGGTAGTTACCGGCGTCTGTACGGCGATTGAGTCGGGTGGATTGTCCACCAGAATCAGGGCGCGGTCGTCGGTGAAGCCGCCCAGTTGATCAAACACGACCAGCCGCAGGGTATACGGCCCGTTTTCGAGCTGGCGGGTGTCAAGCGTCCCCAGCAGGCTTCTGCGCATCGTTTGGGTAATAGCGCCCTGAATGACGATAAAATTCTGCGGCGTCGTTCCAAGCCCTAACTCCAACTGGTAATGTGAAAATTTGGGAGCTACCGCCGATCCTTCCAGCCGGACCGCCCCGCGCACAGCTTGTCCATCTACCGGCGCGCTGAACCGGGCCAGCAGGTGGGCCGAAGGGCAGTACTCCGTGGGCGGCTGGGGAAAACCGTGGCTCATGGCCCACTCCCGGCCATCAAGCGGAAAGACCTGGTAGTAGCGCCGCTCGATGTTGGCCCGGCAGTATTCGTTGACCAGCAGGCCGCTGGGCCGGTCAATCTCAACCAGTTGGTGCATATCGTGTTCCGGGCCGAGCGGCGGTTGGTCCTGGGCAAAGATTTCAACTCGACGCTGCGGACAAACCGCGCTGGGCAGGGTGCCGGAGTCGGCGCAAACCTCGATTTCGACGATGCCGGGCGGACGGGAAAAGCGGTGGACCGGCAGCCCGGCATGCGCCTGCTCCATAAAATTACGCCAGATCGGGGCAGCGCCGCTCGCCCCGCCGACGTTGTCCATCGGCGTGTTGTCGGCGTTGCCCACCCACACCCCGGCGACGATATCGGGAGTGTAGCCAATGGCCAGGTTGTCCCGGAAATCGTTGCTGGTGCCGGTTTTGACGGCGGCGGGCCGGGAGAGTTTTAAGGGGCTGTTGGGGCCAAAGCCGGGGATGCGCGTCTCGTTGTCGGCCAAAATGTCGGTAATTAAGTAGGCGTGTTCGCGCCGTAAAACTGCCCGAGGCTGAGGCCGGATTGGCTCAATTTCCCGGCCAAAGGCGTCGGTGATTTTCAGGATAGCGGTCGGCGGGACGAGGACGCCGCCGTTGGCCAGCGCCTGGTACGCGCCGGTCATTTCCAGCAGGGAGACCTCGCCGCTGCCGAGGGTTAGCGACAGGCCGTATTGATCCCCGGTGAGGGTGGTGATGCCCAGGCGAGCGGCCACCTCTTTTAGCCGCGCCAGGCCGACCTGCTCCAGCGTTTTTACCGCCGGGATGTTGTAGGAATTGGCCAGGGCCGCGCGGACGGACACCGGCCCGCGAAATTGAAGGTCCACATTTTGGGGCCGGTAAGTTTGACCGGCAAAATCGGGGTACTCGACGGGCGTGTCCATCAGCAAGGTACTGGGCGTCCAGTTGAGCGACTCAAAGGCGGCCAGGTACGTCAGCGGCTTCATGGTCGAGCCGGGCTGGCGCGGGCTGACGACAATATTAACCTGGCCGTCAATGGTTTTGTCCCGGTAATTGCTGCTGCCGACCAGGGCCAGGATTTGGCCGGTAGAGACATCCAACGCCACCAGCGCGCCGTTGGTGACGTGCCGGCCGGCCAGGGCGCTGACCTGGGCCTGGACCTCGGCTTCGGCAATGGCTTGCAGGCGGGGATCGAGGGTGGTTTGCACCCGCAGGCCAGCCTGGTAGAGGTAGGCCGGGGGAATGATGCGCTCCAACTCCTGGCGCACCAGGGATACAAAGTGAGGCGCTTTCATGTTAAAATTCAAATCGCGCAGCGCCAGTTCCGTCTCATAGGCCGCCTTGGCTTCGGGGTAGGTCAGGTAGCCTGCTTTGATCATCAGGTTGAGCACATCGGCCTGGCGAAACTTGGCCCGTTCCGGGTTAACGTAGGGGTCAGTCAGCGCCGGCGATTGGGGCAGCCCGGCCAGCAGGGCCGCTTCGGGCAGGGTCAGGTCGCGGGCCGATTTGCCGAAGTAAGTTTGGGCGGCGGCTTCGAGGCCGTAGGCCAGGTTGCCGTAGTAAATCTGGTTAAAATAGACTTCCAGGATTTGCTGCTTGGTGTAACGCCGGTTGATTTCAATGGCCAGGACCGCCTCTTTGAGTTTGCGGGAGAAGCTTTTTTCGGTGCGCTCTTGCGGCGTCAAGAAAACGTTGCGGGCCAGTTGCTGGGTAATGGTGCTGGCCCCGGAGACGATCTGGCCTTCGCTGAAGTTGTCGAACACGGCCCGGGTGATGGCAATCGGGTCCACGCCGACGTTCAGAAAAAAGTAGCGGTCTTCGGTGGCGATGGTGGCGTTGATAGCATCGGGCGAAATCTGGCCCAGCGAGACGTCGGTGCGCCGCCCGCCGCTGGGGTCAATGATTTCCCAGAGCAGGTTGCCCTCGCGGTCCACAATTTGGGTGGTGGCAAATTGAAAGGAGCGGGCGTGCAGCTCGGCGGCGGAAGGCAACTGTGAAGCGATCCAAAAGTAAGTCACCGATCCGGCCAAAATCGCTCCGCCGGCTAATGCAGCACCCACCGACAGGAAAACCAACAAACTCGCCAGCCAGGGCCGGCGGCGGGCGCGGCGGGCTGATCGCGGCCAGGGCAGGCCGGCCTCGCGCCAGTAACCCGGAGGAGTCAGGTCGGAGGTGCGCCTGGCCCGGTTTAACTTCATGGGCTGCCCAATTCCTGGAGTTGAGCCTCGGCGTCGGAGCGCAGGGTGTCGTTCCCCAACTCGAGGACCTTTTGGAAATCGGCGGCGGCGGCGGCGGCATCGCCTTTGAGTTTGTAAGCCAGCCCGCGCTGGTAATAGGCGCTGCCGTTATTCGGGTCTAGGCGCAGGGCTTCGCTGTAGTCGGCGATGGCCCGGTCGTAGTCGCCCTTGTCGGCATAAGCGTTGCCGCGGTTGTAGTAGGGCCAGGTGAGGGGGTCGTGCTTTAGCTCAATGGCTTTCGTATAATCAGCAATAGCTCTGTCATATTCGCCTTTTTTACGGTAGGCCAGGCCGCGGTTATTGTAGGGCAGGCTGAGCGGGTCGTACTCCAGTTCAATCGCCTTGCTGTAATCGGCGATGGCCTGGTCATTACTGCCTTTGTAATAATAAGCATTGGCCCGGTTGTAGTAGGGCAGGCCGATGGGGTCGTAGTTGAGTTCAATAGCTTTGCTGAAATCCTCGATGGCCTGGGTGTAATCCTGCTGGACATAAAAGACGTAGCCGCGATTGTAGTAGGCGTCGCTGAGCGGGTCGTAGTTGAGTTCAATGGCTTTGCTGTAATCGGCCAAGGTCTGAACATAATCCCGCTTGAAGTAATTTTCCTGGGCGCGTTCAAAGTAGGCCAGGGCGTCGGGTAGAGGGAAGGCGGTGGGAACCGGTGTGTTCGTCGGAACAGGCGGAGGCCCGGAGGTGGGCGTAACGGTCGGTTCAAGGGTCGGCGTGGGGGGAGTGGTAACTTGGAGCGTGATGGAACGCTGGAGGGATTGGTTGTCGCGCTTTACGGTGAGCTGAACGTCAAACGCGCCGGGGGTGTTGGGCGCTTGATAATTGATACAGCAGGTCCCCTGACCCGCCAGGATGACGCCGCCGGTGGTGGTCCACTGGTAGGCAAAGGGGTCTGCCTCGCCCAGCACTTTGACCACCGCCACCCGGATGTCGGCGGTTTCGCCGCCGGGCAGGGTCGTCCGGCTGGCCGATAACTGGCCCACCTGACTCTCGATGGAAATTTCCGGCGCGGGTGCAGGCGTCGCCGCCAGGCGATTGCACTGGGTCAGGCCCAGGCTGGTTAAGAGAAGGATGATCCAGGGTAAACTTTTGAAGCGACCTCCCGTTTGATGGTTCATCGTCCTGCCTCGCTTCTACGGCTAACCATTTATAGGCTTCGGCCCCGGTATTGGCCCCGAGTTAAAACTCAGGGCTGATAGCTGAAGTATGCTGAAGCATACTAAAGAGCGAACCATTGCCCGGAGTCCGAGTCGGCTTGAGCCGACTTACGGTATCAGCCTGAGATTTCAATCTCAGGCACAATAAGTTATAGCATGGATGCCATAAATCCTTTATAGTTTACCATAACTTGAACCGAAGAGTCTACTGCGACGTGTCTCCCCCTGAGCCAGAGTCACCTCGCTGTGGTAGTTTTAAGAAATTTAAGGCTGGGTTCCATTGAAATTTGGACAAAGTGTGTTAAACTAGTTGAGCCTGATTCGCTAGATCAAGGAGTGGATCGAAATGAATAAATGGCTCAACTTCTTAATGTGGCTATTGATCCTTATAGTATTCTGGGGAATAACCCTTCTACTAAACCCCTGGTTGAAAGATTTTAGACAACAAAATCCCGTATTTGATGAAGGTATGGCAGCACTACCTGCTTTACTAGCCTACTTTGCAATGTTGCTATATCACGAGGTAGATGCTGTCTATTTCGCCGTAAATCGCTGGTTATTAGGTTTTAGGGGCTTAATTAGGGCAGAGTTTGATATACAATACACTTTAACAATGCCAGCCGATCTCCAAAACATTCTAAACTTATTTAACGAACATTTTCCCCACAACAAGCGAAAAAACTGGATTGATAATGAGGATACCCTAATCCTGACACTTCCTAATACCGTTTTCCGTGTTAGCCACGAGTCGATTTATAATAGTGAGATGACAGGCGATTTTTCCATAGTGTTGCATTTGGAGTCTACCGAAGTAGAAATGCCCTTCCGAACTTGGGAGAGAGTCATCACTTCGTTGTCGGCCTTTTTTAGGGGTTTACAGGAGCAAATAAATCCGATTAACTCAAAATATACTTGCAATGTTATTTTTGCCGGCCACAATCCTTATTTCGGATTATTTCTACGGAAGGCCCATGTTCCCGATGTGATTTCTTTTAACGTTCATTTCAAGGAACGTGTTGCTGGTATTGAAGAGACTGTCCAAATTGGAAAGTCCAAAGTTTCGATTATTGCCGAGTCAATTGCTGGATGGGAAGCATTAGCCAATAAATATATTGGCCTCTCGAAGCCACCCAATTTGACAGTTACTACAGAGTAAAAGCCACATCATCTCTCAATGTATATCTCTCAAGAACTTTATCTATCTCGATGAGTGCATCTAAATCTTCACGCTCACTCATGGCCGTTTTTATGGCTATTCCTCCATCCCGGGATAATTGAACGCTTACTTTATCACCTGACAGTTGTAGTTCTGTCACAATAGAACTCGTTTTTCCCAGGACCTCATATTTGCTCCAATCTTCACTCTGAGAAACACTAGGACCAAAAATTGCAACTGTTTGCACTTTCTCTATTTTTAAATTAGTGAACCATCCGCCTGTTATTTTTGGTCTCTCCTCAACTAAACGCCTCAAATCAATCTCGCGTTCAAAAGCATGGAATTCGGGGATCACCTCGGCTAATTGCTCAAGAAATTTATCGCTGTACTTCGATGGGCCTCTAACATAAATATATGGAGTCCTTTTATCTTGAAATGCTACAAGTTTTGAAATAGCTATAAACTTCGTGTCTCGAAAGTTTCGATACCTAAAATCTTGCCTCTTACTGGCCTCGAATTCAACCCGGTATTTTAGGAAATCAGAATGCTCACTGGAACCAAGTAACCCAATTCGACTATGCGGTGTGTCATCAAATGCCTCATCATTTGGGAAGGGCATCCCAAATTGATACTTGGTTGAAAAAACTGCCCCAACTTCTAATTCAGGAAAACCTTCCACCTTATATCGCTTGTAGCCACGAGTCATCGTATATTCTCACTCGAAAATTGGATTGCCACGAATTAGAAACCCCTAACAAATTCATTTATCTATTGTATCATACCTTACCTACCGCTGACAATAGCCTAAAAAACAAAAAAGCCAGCGGTTACTGGCTTTTGCTTGTTCAGTATTGATTGCTGTCCATGATGTGAGAAGACTCACTTTGCCAAAGTTTAAAAAACTCGTTCCCCTTTGAGAGCTAAAGATTCACGATATTCTACTGCATCGGCCAATTCAATAAATTCTACGGGCTTATTAAAGTTGGTTTTTACAACTTCCTCAATCTCCTTCAAGGTTACATTGAAGAATTCTCGACGCCGATTAATTATGTTTAATCGCCTGTGCTCAAATGCTTGGTGTAAAGCATATTCAAGAGCGGGGGCATCCTCACTAAAAATCGTGGCATGAATATCAAATTTAAACGGTACTGATGCGTCTCCTAATTCGTCTATGCGTTCCTGGGGGTCTAAACGGCGGGTTACGCCAATCTTGTAAACATTCTCGCCGAACGAGCCAACATTTGAAATAACATAAACATAACCGGCCCGGGTATTTTGTTCACGATTCAGTAAATCTTGTCTATTCTGTTCGATTTCGGCTAACTTCAACTGGAGATTGGCCTTTTCTTCTGCAAGCATCTCTCGTTCAGCATCACTGGTAGCTTTTAAGAGTTGAGCATCAATTGATACAAGCGCCTTTGCAAAGTGCGTTTCTTCTTTGCCAAGCTTCAGCTTCATCTCTTCAATTTCCTTTAGAAGTTTAGCCTCTTCTCGCATTTGCTCTCGAAGAAGTTTTTGCTCTTCTTTCTCTTGTTGCTTCTTAACCTGATATTCGTAAAAAAGATAAAGCTCCTGTAATTTTAGATTCAAATATTCCGACGAAATGGAGATGTGCATTCGACGCCCAAGATTATTGAGAGTTTCAAAAGCCTTGTTTATTTTCTTTTCAATAGAGTCGATATTATTAAACTTGACCTTGATAATACTGGCATCACATTCATTGTTAAACGAACGCAGGATAAGTTTCACATAGTCCTTTATCATGCGTTCTCCTTCTCTTTGGCTATTGTTAACTGTCCAAGTTTGACTACAATAGGCGGCTTCTCCCGCCTTGACCATTACTGCCTGTTGATTTTGGACCTGCTCCAATTTGGTTTTATACATCTCAGAATTCTGTAATTCATATCTGAATTTGTAAAAACCAAATGACTGAAGGAGAATTTCGTCGTCTAATATGACAATCTCATCCTTCTTAACCTCAATTTGCTGATTTAGTTCAACTATTTGTTGGTCTAAAGCTTTTTTTCTCCTGGCGAAATCAAGTTCTAGTTCCTTGATCTCTTGGATTGCTTCGCTTTTTTTCTCACTTAAATCGGCAATAGCCTGCTTCAATTCATAAAAATTCATGCGCTCTGTATCAGCGAGCGTACTTTTCAACGTTTCACTTTCTTTCTGCGCACGATTGAGTTCAGCTTTAATCTTGTTTACTCGAAAAATATCTGTAATTGATGTTTTTATTGTCTCTAATTGTGATACCGGGCGTGGACTAGCACCTTTAGGGTCATTCTTCTTTGTTACTTTCTGTTTAAGAGCTTTCAATGGACGAGGGGAAAGGGGCGGTGCTTGTTCCTTATCTTGTGGACGATCAACCTTTTGAGCTTGTGTAATTGGCTCAGGCTTGGGGGGAGCCTCTACTGGCTTAGGTAACACTTCGACTTTGGGTTGACCAATTGGTTGGCTGGCTTGCCTCTGTTGAATCGTAGCCAATGCCTTTTTTGCATCCTCATTGTTGGGGTTAATTTTCAGGACGTTTTCAAGACACGTAGCTCGTTCCGTATCAGAACCAGTAACGTTTGTCATCCATAACCAGGCATTTTCATTACGCGGGTCGGCCTTTATTATTTCGATTAGTAACTGTTTGCCGGTGATTTTGTCTCCCGCTTTGATAGCGGCTATGGCTTGCTGTATATCGGCCATCTTTGGCAGTCCTTGTTATTAAAGTTTCTTTACAGAATAAATCAAAATGAAGAAAATATATAGGCCCAAAAGTCATTAACGTGATTAGGCCATCAGTACCAGAGTTATAGAATATGGCAATGCTAAGATCGAAACGGTTTGCCATCTCGATTCTTCGCGTCTTTGCCTCTTTGTGTTATAATAGTCGCCCCCTTTATTACAAGTACGGAGGAGAAATGCGCCGAACTTTTGCCCTGCTCACCGCGATCATCCTGGTCTTCCTGGCCCTTGGAGCCTGTACCAGCGCCGTCCCGCCGACCGTCGTCGCCCAAAATCCGACGGCAACGGCGACGAACACCCCCAGCCCGGCTCCCACCGTCTCGATTCCCACCCGGACGCCCAGCCCGACGCTTGGCCCGCCGACCTCTACCCCGACCCGCATGGTCAAAACTCCTACGGATACACCTATGCCTACTGAAACTCCAATAGGAGCCAGACAAATTACCACACTTCAAGCGACTGAGGTCATCACAGATTCTCCTACCATCGCCTCTTCGCCTCGCGCCACTGCGACGCCGCGCGCCTCCGCTACGCCCACCGCCTCGCCTTCCCCAACCTCGCCGCCCCCGCCGCCCACGCCGACCCCTGAGCCGACGGCCACGCCCCTGCCGACCGTCACCCACGCCGAGGGCATCAACCCGCTGACCGGCCTGCCCGTGCCCGATCCGTCGGTGCTGAAGCGCCGCCCGCTGATGGTGCGGATTGGCAATGATGTCGGCGCCCGGCCGCAGCGCGGTCTCAACGAGGCCGATATGGTTTACGAGGAGATTACCGAGTGGTGGATTACCCGTTTCAGTGCCATTTACCTGTCCCAAACACCGGAAATGGTCGGCCCTGTACGCTCCGCCCGGCTGATTAACCTCCAACTCGCGCCCCAATATGGCGCAGCCCTGGCCCACTCCGGCGGCTCCGATCCGGTCCGCTGGGAAATCTCCCAGGCGCCCATTACCAACCTGGACCAATACTTTAGCCCTGACCCCTACGAACATTTGCCCAACGAGGGCTGGCAGACCCGCGCCGTTTTCAAGCCGCAGGTGGCCCGGACTTACCTGGCCAAGAAAGGGTGGGAGGCAGCCGTGCCTTTACAGGGCTTTTTGTTCAGCGATACGGTTGAGGGCGGCGAGCCGGGCGAAAATATCTACATCTACTACCCGCGCAGCACCTGTTTTACCGAGTGGCATTATGACGCTGCCAGCGGCAAGTATTTACGTTGGATCATCGGCTCGCCGCTTAAGGACGCGATTGATGGCAAGCAGGTTAGCGCAGCCAATGTGATTGTCTACTTTGCCGAACACCAGGAAACGGATATTGTGGAGGACAGCAACGGGGCCACCTCTGTCCGCATTATCGTCAACGGGCGGGGGCCGGCCTGGTTTTTCCGTGACGGCAAGCTGAACAAAGGCTTCTGGGAAACCGACGGCTCGCGGACCCCTTACTTTACCTACGAGGACGGCCGGCCCTACAGCCTGAAACCCGGCAACACCTGGGTGGAAGTCGTGCCGCCTTACTACATCATCGGCCTCAACAGCGCCGAAGAGGCCAGTTCGGGACCGTATAGAAAGTAGCCTCATGTCATTTCGAGGCCGGAGGCCGAGAAATCCCTCTAAAGCAGCCATTAAAAGCATTTGGGTTAAGGTAAAAATGTAAGGTTATAGGGATTTCTCCCTTTGGTCGAAATGACATGGCGGGCAGTTATGCTATAAAGAAAGAGGAGTCCAAAATGCGCTTTGGACTCCTCTTTTGATTCAACTTGGGTCTGGTGAGATGCTTACACGTCAAAGTACAGGTAGAACTCGTGGGGGTGCGGGCGCAGCCGGACGGGGTCAATTTCTTCGGCCCGTTTGTAGTTGATGTAAGCTTCAATCAGGTCTGGGGTAAAGACGTCGCCTTTCAGCAAGAACTCGTGGTCGGCTTCCAGGGCATCCAGTACGTCCGCCAGCGAGCCAGGCGTGTTGGTGATCTTGGCCGCTTCTTCCGCCGGCAGGTCGTACAGGTCCTTGTCAATCGGCGCGCCGGGGTCAATCTGGTTCTGCACGCCGTCAAGACCGGCCATCAGCAGGGCGGCGAAGCAGAGGTAGGGGTTGCAGCTTGGGTCGGGCGCGCGGAACTCGATGCGCTTGGCCTTGGGGCTGGAGAAGTACATCGGGATGCGGCAGATGGCCGAGCGGTTGCGCTGAGAGTAAACTAGGTTGATCGGCGCTTCGTAGCCGGGGACCAGGCGGCGGTAGGAGTTGGTGGTCGGCGCGGCGAAGGCCAGCAATGCCGAAGCATGCTTCAGCAGCCCGCCGATGTAGTACAGCGCTGTTTGGGAGAGCTGGGCATAGCCGGCCTCGTCAAACATGATGGTCTGCCCGTTCTTCCACAAGCTCTGGTGGGTGTGCATCCCAGAGCCGTTATCGCCGAAAAGCGGCTTGGGCATAAAGGTGGCGGTCATGCCGTGCTGGCGGGCCACATTCTTGACAATGTACTTGTACATCATCAGGCTGTCGGCCATGTGGGTCAGCGGGGAGAAGCGCAGGTCAATTTCGCACTGCCCGGCGGTGCCGACTTCATGGTGATGGACCTCGACCTCGATCCCGGTGGATTCCATGGCCAGGACCATTTTGCTGCGCAGGTCTTGCAGGGTGTCGGTGGGCGGCGCGGGGAAGTAGCCGCGCTTGGGCGGAATCTGACCGCCCAAATTGGGACCGAGCTTGCTCAACTCAGCGCCGCTGTTCCACCAGCCTTCGGCGCTGTCCAGGAAGTAAAAGCTGGAGTTGGCGCCGCCGCCGTAGCGCACGCTGTCGAAGACAAAGAACTCGGCTTCGGGACCAAAGAAGCTGGTGTCGGCAATGCCGGTCTGCTTGAGGTAAGCTTCGGCTTTTTTGGCCACATTGCGCGGGTCGCGCGAGTAAGCCTGACGGGTGATGGGGTCAAACACATCGCAAATGATGACCAGGGTCGGCACTTCGAAGATAGGATCAACAAAGGCCGTGGTCGCATCCGGGATGAGCAGCATGTCTGACTCCTCAATGGTCTGGAAGCCCCGGATGGAGGAGCCGTCGAAGCCGATGCCATCTTCAAATAAATCCGGGCCGACTTCTTTGGTGGACACGCTAAAGTGCTGCCACACGCCAAACAAGTCAACAAAGCGCAGGTCCACCATTTTGATGTCATTTTTACTGATGAACTCCAGCGCTTCTCTGGGAGTACTGATTGAACTCATTTTTTGATCCTCCTGATAGTACGATAAATTTAATTAAAGGCCCTAAATTTTTTCCAAGACTATGCTTGGAAACGAGTGGCGAATAAGCGAATGGCGAATAAAAGACAAACTTATTTTCGCCATTCACCATTCGCCATTCGTTAAGGTCTGAAAAAAAATCCTTACTTGATAAACAGCATCTCCTGGTAGGTCGGCAAGGCCCACAGATCATCGGCGACCATGCCTTCCAGGGCATCGGCGTACTGGCGGACGCTGGCCATTGCCGGCAAAACCTCATCGCGGTAATGTGTGGCTTCGGCCAGCAGGCTGTGACTGCCGTTGTGGGCCATCGCCCGTTCCAGGTCGGCGATGCTGTCTTGCAGGCACTTGACCAGGTCGGTCATTTTGTCCAGGGTATCGGTGTCAAAGGTGTAGCCGACGGCTTTGAGGTTGGCGCAGGTGGCAGCCAGTTCCCCTTGATAGCGGATCGCCGCCGGGAAAATCTTGGTTTTGGCGATTTCGATCATTAATAACCCTTCGACATTAATGGCCTTGCAGTACTGCTCCAGGTAGATGTCACGGCGGCTTTTCAGTTCGCGGCGGGAGAGAACATTATACTTCTCAAACAGGGCCACGACTTCATCGCTGCCGATAACGGGCAGCGCATCCACCGATGTTTTGAGGTTGGGCAAGCCGCGCGCTTCCGCTTCCTGGTGCCAGGCTTCGGAGTAATTGTCGCCGTTGAAGATGATGGCGTGGTGTTCTTTGATAATCTGGCTGAGAATTTCCTGCACGGCTTCGTTAAACTTTTCGGGCGAGCCTTTGGTGGCTTTTTCCAGATAAGTGGCAATGTAATCCAGCGATTCGGCCACGATGGTATTGAGCGCCACCAGCGGCCCGGCCAGCGACTGGCCGGACGCGACCGCCCGGTATTCAAATTTGTTGCCGGTAAAGGCAAAGGGGCTGGTGCGGTTGCGGTCGCCGGCGTCTTTGGGCAGGTGCGGTAAGGTGTCAACCCCGACGGTCAATGTGCCTTTGGCTTTGGACGACTTGGCGCCGCCATTGGCTTTGATCTGCTCAAAAACATCGGTCAATTGATCGCCCAGGAAAATGGAGATGATGGCCGGCGGCGCTTCGTTGGCCCCCAGACGGTGGTCGTTGCTGGCCGAGGCCACTACGGCCCGCAGCAAGCCGCCGTATTTGTGGACCGCCCGGATAACCGCCGCGCAAAAGACCAGGAATTGAGCGTTGTCATGGGGCGTGTCCCCCGGATCGAGCAGGTTGCCCTGGGTGCTGTTGCCCAGCGACCAGTTGAGGTGCTTGCCCGAGCCGTTGACCCCGGCGAATGGTTTCTCATGCAGCAAACATTCCATGCCGTATTTCTGAGCCACGCGCTTGAGGGTAATCATAATTAACTGCTGGTGATCGGTGGCGACGTTGGCGTTTTCAAAAACCGGGGCAATTTCGTACTGGGCCGGGGCGACTTCGTTGTGGCGCGTTTTGACCGGCACGCCCAGCTTGTATAATTCCCGCTCGGTTTCGAGCATACAGGCCAGCACCCGCTCCGGGATGGCCCCAAAATAGTGGTCTTCCAACTCCTGGCCGCGCGGCGGTTTGGCCCCGAAGAGGGTCCGGCCGGCGTTGAGCAAATCGGGCCGGGCGAAGAAGAAGTTGCGATCTATCAAGAAGTATTCCTGCTCAGGCCCGGCCGTGGCTGATACTTTACTGATGTCGGTGTGGCCAAAGAGCTTGAGAATGCGCTGGGCCTGGGCATCCAGGGCTTGCATCGAGCGCAGCACCGGCGTTTTCTTGTCCAGCGCCTCGCCGGTCCAGGAGACAAAAGCGGTGGGGATGCACAGGGTGGTGCCGTTGGGGTTTTCCAGAATGTAGGCCGGGCTGGTTACGTCCCAGGCCGTGTAGCCGCGTGCTTCAAAGGTGTTGCGGATACCGCCGGAGGGGAAGCTGGAAGCGTCCGGCTCGCCCTGGATGAGCTGCTTGCCGCTGAATTCCGCCATGGCCCCACCGTTGCCATCCGGCTCCAAAAAGCTGTCGTGCTTTTCGGCGGTCAGGCCGGTGAGGGGATAAAAAACGTGGGCGTAGTGGGTCGCGCCTTTGGCAATGGCCCAATCTTTCATGGCCGCTGCGACGGCATCGGCCACCGACACATCGAGCGTTTCGCCGTTTTCAATTGTCTTTTTTAAGGATTTGAAAACAGCTTTGGGCAGCCGTTCTTTCATGACCGTCATGCTGAAAACATTGGACCCAAATAGTTCGCCGGTCGTGATTTCGGCAAAGTTCAGGGACGCGCCGTTTGGTTTGTAGTTGGTCACAGCCGCAATGGCCTGCAACCGGCTTAAATTTCCACTCATTGTTGTACTTGATGCTCCTAATTCTTTAATAATAAATTTTTTGACTTTAAGCAAGCATAAGCTGAGATGCGCTCAGAGAGCACATCCCAGCTTATACAGGTTTACCTGATGAATAAATTGGCTCTATCTAACCGGCACGGCCTGCCGTGTATCAATATCACCTTCGTAAGTCAAAGCTTCGCGGCCGCGCTCACCGGTACGAATACGGATTACATCCTCAACCGGATAGACAAAGATCAGACCATCCCCTTGCTGCCCGGTGCGGGCCGCCTTGCAGATGGTGTCAATGGTCTTATCTACATTGTGGTCGCTGAGGATGATGTTGAGCTGAACTCTGGGCAGCATATCCACCCGATACGTGCCCGTTCGTCCCGACAGCACAATGCCTCCCTGGCGTCCGTGCCCGCGTACGTCTGTCACATTCATCCCGATAATGCCGAGTTTGTACAGGGCTTCTTTCACTGTTTCCAATTTTTCTTCACGGATAATAACTTCAATCTTCTTGGTCATGACTTATATCTCCCTGGATAGGTTAATTATATTGTTACTACTCAGATGACTGGCACTTTTTCTCCTTGAGCTAACCAAGTGCCAGTCACCTTTAGCCTGAGCTTCCTCAAGCGTAGGCTCGTTCGCCGTGCTCGCTCACGTCAAGCCCAACTTCTTCTTCATCCGGTGAAACGCTTAAGCCCATCACTGCGTCCAGCACCTTGGCAATCACAAAAGTCATGACAAAAGCGAACACCGCCCCCACGACGACCCCGATCAGTTGAACAACAAACTGGTAGGGATTGCCATAGAACAAACCATCAAAGCCGGCCGGGTTGATCGTTGTCGTCGCAAACAACCCGGTGAGCAGGGCGCCCGTTGCTCCGCCCATACCGTGACAGGCCCAGACGTCCAGCGACTCATCCAAGCCTTGGCGCTGCCGAAATTTGATCGCATAATAGCTGATCGGCGCAGCTACCGCCCCGATGACCAAAGCAGATAACGGGGTGACAAAGCCGGCGGCGGGGGTAATCGCCACCAGACCCACCACGACGCCGGTGGCAAAGCCCAAAACACTGGGTTTGTTATCCAGCCAGGCCAGCAGTATCCAGACCAGACCCGCCGCCGCCGCCGCCGTGTTAGTATTGAAGAGGGCTGTAACCGCCAGCCCACTGGCCCCCAGCGCGCTGCCGCCGTTGAAACCAAACCAACCCACCCACAGCAGCCCGGCGCCCAGAACCGTAAAGGGGATGTTGTGTGGTTCAATGGTGCTTACGCCAAACCAGCGCCGCCGCTTGATGACCATGGCAAAAGCCAGGGCTGAAAATCCGGCGGTGATATGCACCACCGTGCCGCCGGCAAAATCGAGCGCGCCTAGATTCCGCAGCCAGCCGAGGACGAGTTCACCGTTGCCCGGATCGGTGGCGGCCCAAACCCAATGCGCCACCGGGTCGTAGACCAGTGTGGCCCATAACAAACTAAAAATCAAGAACGTTTTGAAACGGACTCGTTCGACAAAAGCCCCGGTAATCAGGGCCGGGGTGATGACCGCAAACATCATCTGGTAGCCGGCAAAGGCAAGATGTGGAATGGTCGGCGCATAAGTGGCATTAGGCGTCTCACCCACACCGTTCAATCCCAGGTAATTCAGGCCGCCAATCAACCCGTTGACACTTGAACCAAAAGCCAGGCTGTAGCCCCACAAGACCCATTGAATGCTGATTAAGCCCATACAGATGAAGCTCAGGTTAAGCGTCGAAAGAATATTCTTTTTACGGACCATACCCCCGTAAAAGAACCCCAGCGCTGGGGTCATCATTAAGACCAGAGCTGTAGAAACTAACACCCACGCGGTGTCGCCTGAATTGATAGGATTTTCCATTTTTTAGTTTTCCTCTCTCGCGATAAATGTAAATTTAAAAGCTCTCTGGATGATTTGAAACTATGACTTACTCGACCTCACCTCCTGTGGCCGGTGGCAGAAAAAAAGAAGCCCCCAGTCACGAGCTTAGACTCGTGGCTGAGGGCTTCGCGGCCACTCAAAAAGAATATAGGGTTTAATTAACGCGGCAGATAATAACAGGAATATGGCAGGTTGTCAAGGGTTTTACAGCAATTGTCGAGGCTTTTTTGAGAATTTTAAGGTTCGGAAGGTGCAGCGGGATCATTATCAGGCCCCCGGCTGCCCACGAGCATGATGGCCTCGGCCACCTCGCGCATGGTCCGGCGTTTTTCTCGCGCCGTCATTTGCAGCCGGTTATAAGCCTCACTCTCCGATAAGCCGGTAGCGATGAGGATTTTTTTAGCCGCATCAATTAACTCGCGGGTTTCCAACTGGTGGCGCAGTTTGTACGCCTCCTGGGCTGTCGCCTGCATGGTCTCAAAGCGGGCGGCGGCAATTTCAATCATTGGCCCCAATTTGCCTTCGTGAATGGGTTTGACCAAATAGCCCATCACCGCCGCATTGGCCGCCCGCTCGATCAACGACTTTTCCGAAAAGGCGGTCAGCATCACGATGGGCAGCGGCATTTCGGCGGCCAGGGTTTCGGCCACGGCCATCCCATCCAGGCCGGGCATCTTAATATCCAGTAACAACAGATCGGGCTTGAGTCGCTTGGTTTTTTCCAGGGCGTCGTGACCGTTGGCGGCGGTCTCAATCACCCGGTGTCCCAATGACGTCACCAGCGCCTTCAACCCCATCCGAATCACCGCTTCGTCGTCGGCGATAATCACTCGTAATAGTTTCTGCTCAGCCATTCTAATTTTTGACTGCCCCCGCATCGGACGTGGATTTTGGATTAGAATAGTGTGAAATCCGAAATTTGGCTAATTTTTAATGGCTCGCTAACAGCTCAAATGAGCAAGAATCGGGTGGTTTTTGGCTCGAAGATAGGGTAAAGTAAGTCTTGCAAGGTTGACTTGGAAAGTTGGCCGGTAGATGATAATATTAAACAAGCTTTAGGAGAAAAATCATGGTAGCCACTAATTATGGACAATTAGCCGAAGATTACAGCCGCATTGAGCAAGCAATTTTGTTTCTGGAACAGAACTTTCGCCAGCAGCCCGATTTGAAAGAAGTGGCCGCCAGGGTGGGTCTGAGCGAGTATCATTTTCAACGCCTGTTCAGCCGCTGGGCCGGCATCAGTCCCAAGCGCTTTCTGCAATTCTTAACCATCGAATACGCCAAGCAGTTGCTGGCCGAGTCGAAAAGCGTGCTGGATGCCACCTATGAGGCGGGCCTGTCCAGCCCGGGCCGTCTGCACGATTTGTTTGTGACCTGTGAGGCGATTACGCCGGGGGAGTTCAAAAATAAGGGCGAAGGTTTGACCATCACCTACGGCTTTCACCCCAGCCCTTTTGGCGAATGTTTGCTCTCGATCACCGAGCGCGGTGTCTGCGGCCTGGCCTTTGTCCAGCATGGCGACCGGGCGGCTATCCTGGACGAGCTGCGGCGTAACTGGCCTAAAGCCGCCTTTATTGAAGACCCGGCCCAGACCCAACCCTTCGTCGAGCAAATCTTTAACCCGGTCAAGGATAGACAGGCGCTGCCGGTGGTGCTCAAGGGGACCAATTTTCAAATCAAAGTCTGGCAGGCGCTTTTGAAAATTCCGGCGGGTGCGGTGGTTTCTTATGACGAACTGGCCGCTTTGATCGGCCAGCCCGGCGCGGCGCGAGCGGTCGGCAACGCGGTGGCCCAGAATCCGATTGGCTATGTTATTCCCTGCCACCGGGTTATCCGCAAGATTGGGGCCATTGGGGATTACCATTGGAACCCGGCTCGTAAGCGGGCCATCCTCGGCTGGGAAGCAGCCCGAAAAGAGGCGGTAAGATCAAATTAAGTGACAGGGAATAAGAGGGGGGAATTATGCTCGACCCGCAGATTTTAGCCTTTATTGGCGTCGCCTTTATCCTGACCATCACGCCCGGAGCCGATACCATGCTGGTTTTGCGGAGCGTGCTCACCCGCGGGCAGCGAGCCGGGCTGGTAGCGGTGCTGGGTATTTGTTCAGGCCTGTTCGTCCATGCCACGTTTTCGGCGCTGGGTTTGTCCCTCATCATCGTTCAATCGGCGACGGCTTTTGAGGTCATCAAACTGTTGGGGGCAGCCTATCTAATTTTTTTAGGCAGCCAATCGCTCTGGCAGGCGCTTGGCAAACATGCTGACGCCTCTGTTGAACCATCGCAGCCGGCAGCGATGACGACCCTCCCTGAAAGAAACAAGAAACAGTCATTCGTCGAGGGGCTGGTCAGCAATATCCTCAATCCAAAGGTTTCAGTTTTCTACCTGGCTTTCTTGCCGCAGTTTATCAATCCTGGCGACCCGGTGCTGGCCAAGTCGCTGTTGTTGGCTGTGATTCACTTCGGGATGGGAATTATCTGGCTGACCCTGGTGGCAACTCTGGCCGGACAAGCCCACGCGCTGCTGGTGCGGCCCCAGGTGCAGCGCAGAATTGAGGCTTTTGCCGGGGCGGTCCTTATTCTATTCGGGGTTCGCCTGGCTTTAGAACGGCGTTAATTCTCGTCAACCACATCCCGCGCGACCAGGTCCTCAAACGTCTCGCGGCGCTGCACCAGCTTGACCTCCGACCCATCAATAAACACTACGGCTGGCCGCAGCGCCGCGTTGTAATTGCTGCTCATGGACAATTGGTAGGCCCCCGCTACCGGCACGGCCAGCAGATCACCCGGCGCGGCCAGTGGTAGGTCAACTGCCTGAATGAGCACGTCGCCCGACTCGCAGAACGGGCCGGCGATGGCTACCGTTTCGGTCTCGGCCTCACCGGCGCGATTGGCCAGCAGGGTCGTGTATTTGGCCTGGTACAGAGCCGGGCGGGGATTGTCGGTCAGGCCGCCGTCAATGCTGACATAAGTGCGAACCCCCGGAATCACCTTCCGCCCGCCGACGGTATAGAGCGCCACGCCCGCCTGGGCCACCAGCGAACGGCCCGGCTCCAGGGTAAGTTCGGGCAGCGGCAGACCGCGGCGGCGGCAGCTCGTCGCCGTGGCCGCCACCAGATCGGTCACAAACGGCTCGACCGGCATGGGCGGATCGGAAGGGTGATAAGGCACGCCCCACCCCCCGCCGGGGCATAACTCCCGCATCTCCCAGCCGTACTTCTCACGCAAGCGCACTGCCAAATCCAACAGCCGTTCCACTCCCTCGGCCACCGGCTCGACATCGTGAAAGTGAGAGCCGAGGTGGAGATGCAGGCCGGTTAAGCGCAGGGGAGCATCTTCTTCCCTCCCCTGCCCCTCTGCCCCCTTGCTCCCCTGCTGTTTTTCAAGCAGGTTCCCGGCCGCAGCCTCCGCCTCTTTGAGTGGAAAGCCAAACTTGCTGTCGGCCGAGCCGGTGACGGTGTAGCGATGGTGCGTTTCGACCGTCACATCAGGGGTGACGCGCAGCCAGATGTTGATTGGCCGCCCCTGCTCGGCGGCCAGTTGGGCCAACAACTGGAGTTCGGTGGCATTGTCCACCACAATCCGGCCCACACCGGCTTGCAGGGCCTCGCTCAAATCCCGCCGAGTTTTGTTGTTGCCGTGCAGGTGCATGTAGGCCGGGTCGGCCCCGCCGCGCCGGGCGATGAACAACTCTCCGGCGGAGGCGATGTCCAGCCCTACGCCTTCGGCGGCCATGAGCCGGGCCAGAGCGGGGCAGAGAAAGGCTTTGCTGGCGTAAGTCAGGCGAGTCTGGCCGGGATAGCTGGCCAGTGCCCGCCGGTAGGTAGCGATTCGGCTGCGGATAGTCCCCAGATCGTACACATAGAGGGGCGTGCCGAATTGAGCGGCCAGGTCAACGGCGCGGTGTTCCCGCAGGGTCAGATGGCCGGCCGGGTCAATGGTGGTTGTTAAGGGGAAAAGAGAAAGTTTGTTTAGCATCCTACCGTTCTCCACTCAGGGATAGAGCTTCTCGCCTTTTTTCAACATCTCGATAAACTGCTGAATCCGCCTGGCCCGAGTCTCGGCTTTTTTGGCCGTTTGAATCCGCCATAAGATGGCATACCTGTTGGCGCTGTTGAGGGTGGCGAAAAAGACTTTCGCCTCCGCATGCTTATCCAACGCTGCCTGAAAATCATCCGGCACAGTGGCCCTGCTTTGTGAATCATAGGCCGCCTCCCAGCGCCCATCCCGTTTGGCCGCTTCAACGGCCTGGAGACCGGCCGGTTTCATGTGGCCGCTGGCGATCAGCCGTTCGGCCTTTTCACGATTGATCTTTGACCAGATGCTTTTGGCTCCCCGCGGCGTAAATTTTTGCAGCCACGAGATATCATCATAACTTTTTTTCTGGCCGTCAATCCAGCCATAGCCCAGCGCAACTTCGACCGCTTCGTCGTACGATATGGACTGGACGCCGGACGCCTTTTTGGCCAGCCGCAGCCAGATGCCGGCCGACTCGGTGTGGTGCCGGTCGAGCCAGTCCGCCCAGTCCTTTTGCTGCTCAAAAAGGATGATGGGTAGATCATTAGGCGGGTTTGATAGCGATTTCATAGGTTATGAATCTCCTCAACCTTATTTTGTATCACTCAAAGTTTCCCGTCGGCGGCCATTATATGATATAGTGTAGGTCGAGTCAAAGGGAAATTTTAAGAACAAGTTTAGAAAGGATGATGAAATGCAATCATATCACATCACAGAATCGGCCCTGATCAAAGCGCCGGCAGAACTGGTTTACAATATTATCGCCGATTATCACAACGGTCACCCCTACATTTTGCCCAAGCCCTATTTTCTTAACCTGGACGTGGAGCAGGGGGGCGTCGGGGCGGGCACAGTCATCCGCTTCCAAATGCGGGTCCTGGGGAAAACAGAGACTTTCCGGGCAACCGTCACCGAGCCGGAGCCTGGCCGGGTGCTGGTGGAAAGCAATCAGCCCCAGGGCAGCGTGACGACCTTCACCGTTGACCCCGTTGAGGAGGGGCAATCCGCTCAAGTCACTTTTGCCACAGAGCTGCCAAGCCGCGGGGGGCTATCGGGCCTGCTGGAACGCTTTCTCATCACGTTAATGCTGCCGCGCATCTATAAAAAGGAGTTGGCCCAGCTTGAGGCCGTTGCCCAGGAGCGCGCCCGTGCTCCACAACCCTGAAACCTGAGATCTACTATGACAAAATCTGCCGGCTTTTATGATTTGCGCCAGGCTTTTGGGGAACCGGGCTGCGCCTTGTGCCGCTTGCTGGCCCAGACCGCCGATAGCTACATTGACAGCATGCTCTGGGAATTGGTCAACGACCCGGAATTGCGCCAGGAGTTGAATCAAACCCGTGGCTACTGCCGCGAGCATGCCTGGCTGTTGGTGCGCCACGGGGCTTCGCTGGGCGCGGCGATTATGATGAAAGATATTATTGATACGCTCGTTCGGGTCGCCAGCGCCGGGCCATCCGAGGCGCCCTCTTCTTTTTCGTTCCGCCAAATGTGGCAAAGTTTCAATTCAACCCAACCGAGTTCCGCCGCTCAATTGGCCGCCGATTTCGCGCCCCAGGCGCCCTGCCCGGTTTGTGTCAAAGTTCAAGCCACCGAAAATTACTATCTGGCCGCGCTGCGCCAGCACCTGACTGGCCCCGACAGCCTGGCCCCGGCCTATCAGGCCTCGGCGGGTCTGTGCCTGCCCCATTTTCGGCGGGTCCTGGCTCAAATAACCGACCGGGAAACATTGATTGCCCTCGTTGAAGCCCAAAAAGCGGTCTGGCAGCGCCTCAGCGCCGATTTGAGCGAATTTATCCGCAAAAAGGATCATCGCTTTCAGCATGAAAGTTATGGGCCCGAGGGTGATTCCTGGCTGCGGGCGATTGAGGCCGTAGTCGGGACGCCGCCAAAGGGTAAGGGGCGATGAAGAGTTCAGAACAAATGGCCCTCGCTCTTCCCATTGTGCAGACGATTCAGAATCGAGAGGAATGGAATCAAGCTCTGGCGTCGCTCTCCGGTGCTCATGTGCTGCAAAGCTGGGAGTGGGGCGAGTTCAAGAGCCGCTGGGGTTGGGAGGCGCGGCGCTTGTTGTGGAGCCATGGCGACCGGCCGGTCGCTGCCGCCCAAGTTCTGCGCCGGCCGATTTCGCGCACGCCCTGGAGCTTTCTGTACGTGGCCAAAGGCCCGGCTATGGACTATACAGATGTGTCCCTGGCCCACCAGATTTTGGCTGATTTAGAAAGTCACGCCCGCCAAAACCGGGCGCTCTTTATCAAAATTGACCCGGATGCCCCCTGCCATTACGGCGAACCGCAGCCCGGCCAGCCGCTTGAGCCGCCCGGCCGAGTCATGCTCGATTTGTTGGCGCGACGAGGCTGGCGCTTCTCCCTGGAGCAAATCCAATTTCGCAATACGGTCATTATCAACCTGGCCCCTGAGCCGGAGGTGCTGCTCGAGGCGATGAAAAGCAAGTGGCGCTACAACATTCGCCTGGCCGAGCGCAAAGGCGTGACGATTCGCTCCGGCGGCCTGGCCGAC
The DNA here is from genome assembly GCA_016860845.1 of Chloroflexota bacterium. Next base: position 61,209 of record BOKF01000007.1, on the reverse strand, counting down.
ATCGTCCCTTTTTACCGTATGTACGCCGAAACCGCCGCCCGTGATGGCTTTCTGATTCGCGCCGCAGCCTACTACCAGGATGTCTGGCAGCAATTTTTGCAGGCAGGCAGGGCGGAGATGCTGCTGGCCTCGGTTGAGGGCGAGGTTGTCGCCGGCCTGATCCTGTTTTTCTTGGGCCGCACCGCCTGGTACATGTACGGAGCCTCCACCGGCCAGCGCCGCGAAGCCATGCCCAATCACCTGCTGCAATGGGCCGCTATCTGTCGGGCCAGAGAACGGGGCTGCCTCAGCTACGATATGTGGGGCGCACCGGATGCTTTCGATGAGACCGACCGCATGAACGGCGTCTACCGTTTCAAAAGTGGTTTTGGCGGCCAGGTGATGCAGGGTCTCGGTGCGTTTGATTATCCCGTTAACCGGGCTTTGTATTGGGCCTTCAGCGCAGCCCTGCCCCGGCTGCGCGCCTGGATGCGGAGAGGAGGCGAGGACGGGTGACGCGAAGAGGCGATGGTTCGTCTTTTTCGTTTCCTCGCCTCTTCGCCTCTCCTCCTCACAAAACTTGACTCTTGCCCGCACCCGTGTAAGATAAAGGCCGCGATTTGTTACGGGATGTGTCTTTTTGGAAGGAAGCCCCCGGTAAGAATTGTCAACAGTCAATGGTCAATGACCAAACAGGCGGTGAGCTGCTGGCTGCTTATTGATTATTGATCATTATTCTTGGAGACCCGTTGTGACCCGATTGGGTGAGCTGCTAAAAGGGGCGCGCGAGGAACAGGGCCTGACGCTGGAGCAGGTCGAAGAAGCGATTCATATTCGACGCCACATGCTGGAAGCCCTGGAGGGCAATGAGCTTAAAAAGTTCCCCTCCCCGGTGATTACGCGCGGCCTGATTCGTAATTACGCCAAATACCTCAATCTTGACCCGATTGAAGCCCTGACCCTCTATGATGGCAACGGGATTGTGCCGGTCAAAGGGCAGCGCCTGACCCCCAACGGCATCGAGTTTATGAACCTCTCGATGGCTCCCCGGCCCTTTATCAGTTGGGATTTTATTTTCGGCATGCTTCTTTTTCTGGTTGTTATCGGCGGCTTTGGTTACATCACCTATACAACCGTCATCCAGCCCGGCTTGACCCCTACTCCCACCAAAACTCCCAGCGCCGCCGGCCTGGGCGAAGATGCCGCGCTGCTCTTACCCACCGTTACTCCCCTACCTACTAGCACCCCCACTCCCCTGCCGCCCACCGATACGCCTACCCCCATTATTTACGGCGGCGTCACCGTCGAGCTGCAGCTCAAGCAGCCTTCCTGGATCCAGATTCTGGTGGACGATGTCAAAACCTTTGAAGGCATCCTGCAACCGGGCGAAAGCAAAAATTGGACCGGCCAGCGCCGGGTCGCCATTCGCGCCGGCAATGCCGGAGGTGTTGAAGTCATCGTTAACGGAATCAATCGGGGGGTGATGGGTGGCGAAGGCCAGGTGGTTGACCAGATTTGGGAGAAGGTGGATGATCCTGCGGCGTTGACCCCTCAACCTGACCCTGCCAACACCCTGTCACCAACAGCCACACTACCCCTTACACCCGGCAGCGGCGAAACGCCGCTTCCTCTGGAGTCCGTCCCCCAGACCCCACCCGCCGAGGGCCAGCCTTCGGCCACACCTCAATCGTAGTTCTCTAACCTCACTCATTTCTAATCCATTTCCAGTAGGCGTACAAGGGTACGGCTTGCTGGCCACAGCCCAGCCGATTGGGGCGGTCTTGGCCGGTTCGATTCTCTCGCTGCGGCGCGAGATTCACCGCCAGGGAGCCGTGCTGCTGGTCAGTGTCGCTGTTTATGGCCTAGCGACGACTTTTTTGGCATTTCGACCCTCTTCGTCCTCTCGTATTTCTTATTTGGGCTGACCGGAGCGGCGGACACAATTTCGACGGTCATTCGCGGGACCCTGCGCCAGGTAATGACCCCGGATCACCTGCGGGGCCGGATGATTGGGGTCAACATGATTTTCTTCATGGGAGGGCCGCAATTGGGAGAACTTGAAGCGGGCCTGGTGGCCGCCGTTTTTGGGGTGCCTTTCGCCATCGTTTCGGGCGGCATAGCTACCGTCTTATTGACCGGCTGGGTAGCCTGGAAGTACCCCCGCCTGCGAGTATATACCAGTACTACGGCAGCAGAACTACTCGCCAAATAAAGTGTTTCTTTTACTTCTGCCTAAAGAGATGTGTTCCAGATGAATTGGACCCGGCCATCCCGCCGGGCGTGGCTGACGGGGATGCCGCCCTGTTCCCGGATGTAGGCAATCAATTCGTCACGCAGGAATAAATTGGTGTCCAGGCGAGGCCAGGTGCGGATATCCAGCAGCGGCAGATGCAGAACTTCGCCGGCATGTTTCTGCCACGGCAGGGCCGCCTGGCGGACAAAACTGCTACAACTAATCAGGAAAGAACGTTCCAATTGTTCATCAAGCGGCAGCCCATCAACCGTAATATCAATAGCGTGGGCGGTGTGACGGCTCTGATCCAGCTCAATCTTGTAGCGTACCTGTCGGCTAAAATGGAGGAAGCCTCGCTCGGTGTGCGGCTTGCCGGGCCGGTCGGCCCGGCGGGCGTTGTCATTTAAAAGAGCCTTGAGCTGAGAACCGGTGATCCAGCACAAGCGGATGGTGTCGGCAAAAGGCATAAGATTAAACCAGTCGCCAAAGGTTAACTCGCCGCCCACCGGCACGCCGCAGCGCACGTTGGACGCATCCAGAATGGCTAAATCTGCATCGTAACCATTGGCCCGGCAGCGGGTAACCATAGCATCAGTGATAAAATTGGCTAACGCGGATTCGTCGGCGGCCAAGGCGTTGCGAATAACATCGGTGCTCAGATCGGGGTGGGGAGCCACACACCCCAGGTGACGGGCAAAAACGGGCCTGACCCTATCCACCAGGGGCTGTACTTCTTGCCGTTCAAACGCTTCATCAAGGGGCAGGTCAGCCGTGGGCGTCAGCCGCACATTGGTTACGGTGGCGCTGTGCTGGATCGTTATATCTACCTCGCCCACAAATCTCCCCAACGTACCCGCCTGAACGATGGGAATGTCGTTCACAATGTTATAGGCGCTGAGGCCCTGCTCGTTCAGCGCGTTGTGGGTATGCCCGCCAACAATCAGGTGCACGCTGCCGAGGGGGAGGCTGCGGGCAAGCTCAACATCACCGGCCTCACTCACCGCTCCCGCATCAGCATTGAGGCTGTAGCCAAGATGACTCAAGATGATCATCACGTCGCACAACGGGCGCATGGCCGGTAAAAGGTTGTGGATAGTCTGAACCGGATTGGTCACGTGAATGCCGGAGTCGAGTTGGGGTTTAATGCCGCCGGGCGTAATTAAACCGATCAAGCCAACACGAATGCCTTTGACCACCAGGATAGCCGCCGGGTAGTACAGTCCGGCCAGCCAGCGCGAACCGATGAGATTGGCGGCCAGGAGCGGGAAGCGAGCTTCCTGGCTAATAGCGTGGGCCAAGAGCTGCGTGCCCATATCGAGATCATGATTCCCCAGCGTGGCTGCATCTATACCGGCGGCAGAGTAGAGGCGATAACCGGCGTGCAACTCATATGACTCAGGGTCGTCTCCCAACAGTTCATCAAAAACAGCCCCAACTAGATCATCGCCGGCAGACAGGGCCAATACCGCGCTGTGCGGGTTATGGCGGCATCGCTGGCGCGCTTCGCGCAGTCGCCAGACGATTTTGGAAAAAACCGGCTGGGGACCATACGAAGTAAATCGCGAGATATGGCCGTGCAGGTCGTTGATATGCAGAATTTTCAGGCGGAAGGGGTCGGTCAGTAAGTCGGCGCGTGCCGGCGGAAGGGCACCGCTCTCAGCGGGAATAATCGTGCGGATGGGCGCGGCCGTTGGATCTCCGGCCAACAGAAATAGCTGCGCCTCATCCGCGCCGTGAGGATTGGTTGTTCCCCGAATGATTTTGATACAGCCTTCGGGCTGGGATAATTGAGTCTGGGCCATAGTGTCTCAACCGATATGGGTGAACATTTTCGGAGTTATGGGGTCAAGGGGAAGCTGGTCGTCAGAGAAGCAGCGAAGCTCGTCAACGGTCATTTCACTCATATGTCTATGTTCATCTTATCCTTTGACCGCGCCTTCCACCATGGCCCGAAAGAAGCTTTGCCGCGTGAACAGGAAGAGGATGACGATCGGCAGGGCGATCAAAATACATGCGGCGGCAATGACCTGCAAGTTGATAATGTTCTGGCCGAGAAAATCGTAGAGACCAAACATAGCCGGCTTGTGCTCATTTTTGGCAACAAGCAAATAGCCGGCGATAAACTCGTTCCAGACGCTGACAAAGGTAAGCAGAAAAACTGCCATCATGCCCGGTGTGGCCAGCGGCATGGTGATGCGCATGAGCGCGCCCAGCGGACTGCAACCGTCAATCAGGGCGGCCTCCTCCAACTCACGTGGGATGGCGTCAAAAAACCCTTTGGCAATCCAGACACTGAGGGGCAGATAAAAGCCCATGTACACCAGAATAATGAAGATCCGGTCGTCGTAGAAGGGCAGCGATGCTTTGCGCAGCGTTACGCCCACCTGGTAGAGGGCCAGCAGGTTGGTGAGCAACGGCACACCTGTGATCGCCAAAATTCCCGTCATCAGCGCGCTATGCCCTCGAAAACGATAGCGTGAAAAGGCATAGCCGGACATCCCGGCCAAAAACACGACCAGCAGCGATGAAACCGTAGCATACAACATGGTGTTGGGCAGGTAAATACGCAGCATGTTGCCCGTCAGGGTGAAGGGCAGCGGCCAACCTGACGACGGCTTGGGCGCTAACACGCGGTAGTAGCCCTCTGTAGACCAGCGGCACGCGCTTAGATCAAAGGCCTGGGTGGGTGTATCACAGGGAAAAATTACAGGCGGCTTGCGGGTGACGTCCTGCTCCCGTTTGAAGGAGATCAGCACGGTGGTGGCAATGGGCAGCATGGCAAAGAGACAGATCAGGATGAGCGCCCCATTGACCAGCAATCGTTCCCAGGTTTGACGAGAGGGGGAGGGTAGCAGGCGCATATCAGATATTCCTTTCCTTTAACCGGGTCATGCGCAGCGTGCCCGCAATCAGTAACCAGTTGATGACGGCAATCATCAAGGCTAATGCAGCCGCCCGACCGAACTGAAGCTGGCGCCAGCCGATTGAATAGAGCAGGTAGCTTAACACTTCGGTTGATGTCCCTGGACCACCGCCGGTAAGGCTGAAGACCATGCCGACGCCGTTCATGCCGCTGAGCGTCAGGCTGAAGAGGGCCACAACCAGGGTCGGCAGCATGAGCGGAATCATAATATAGCGGACAACCTGCCAGCCGTTTGCGCCGTCTATGCGGCTGCTTTCGACGATCTCGTGGGGGACCGTCTGCATGGCAGCCAGCAGCAGCAGCGTGATAAACGGCAGCGCCCGCCAGGCTGAAGCCAGGATGAGAAAGGTCATCGCCGGTGCAGGCGGAAAGGGAAAATCACCAAACCACGGTTGTGGCGGCACAGCCGTCAGCACCGATAATCCGTCCGGTGGAAATATCGCCGGGTTTTGCAGGATGCCGGAGAGCAGCCCGTAATCGGGTATAACCAGCAGCCGGAATACCAGCCCGGCGATGATATCGGCAATGATCCACGGGATAAAGAGCAAGGTGATATAAAGGCCCGAGAAGAGCAGTCTGCGATTGAGCAGGAGTGCGACGATAAAGCCGAGGACCAACGTCAAGCTGGCATAGCCGGCCAGAAAAACAATCGAGTGACCGACGCTTTCGTCAAACAGACCCATCCCCAAAAGGCGTTCGAAATTCCTGACGCCGACGAACCTCCAGCCCGAAGGCTCTCTCTCCTGCAGGCTCAGCCAGACGGTATAGAGGGCAGGATAGACCTGGATAGCCAGCAGGACAATGACCGTCGGCAGGATCAACCAAAAGGGGAGAGAATTGCGCAGCGGGTTTCTACTGGCCCAACGGGGCAACGTCTTTTGCATAGAAGTAATCAACCTTTTCGAAAACCTGTCAGGTCTGTCAGACCTGACAGGTTTGAAACTGAGTTTTCGGATAGGCTTTTAGTTGCCGGCGTTGTACTCTTCTTGAGTCTTGGTTAGCTCTGCGGCAATATCGGCGGTGGGATCTTCCTTGATAAGCTTGTAGACAGTCTGCATGACCAGCATCTGGGCTTCTTGGGGCCGCAGCAGCGAGCCCCACCAGGGCCGGCATTCGCTGGCTTCAATCACCTTAGCCGCTTCCTGGTAGAAGGGTGTCTGGAAGCGTTCGTCAGCCTGGGTCGCTTTGAGGGTGGGGAAGCCGCCGCCAGGACCCAGCACCCAATCCGCATTTTGCTCGGGACCCATCACCCAGTTGATGTAATCGTGAGCTCCCTCCGGATTCTTGCCTCCAATGGGCATGACCAGAATATTTGCTTCAACACTGCAGCCCGGTTTTTGGCCCTCAGGCGCCACGAATGGCGATAGATAGACATCGCCGGCGGTAATGGCATCCAGCATATCTTGTTCGTTGCCCTTCGCGTACTTGGTGCCGTTCGGGGCTGTCAGCGGGTTCACGTAGCGATAGCCGAAAAGCCCGGTGGGAAAAGAGCCGGCCGAAGCATCCTTGAACGCTTCCTCTTCCTGGAACCCACCGGCGAAGACGATCTCAGGGGCGTAACCCTTGGCTACGATTTCGCGCATAAACTCGATGGCGGCAATGTTCTCGGGCGTGTTGAGCAGCATATTGCCCTGGCCATCATCGAGCGTGCCGCCAAAGGAGGCGATGGTCGTCCAGACAAAGCGGGTCGTGCCTTCGCCTTCGAAATCGGTCGAACCAAAGAAAGTAATCGCATACAGGCCCTCTTTTTTCAGCCGCTCGGCCTCCTTAAGAAATTCATCGGGGGTTTTGGGAAAGCCGTTGGGGAAGCGATCCTTCCAGACATAGACAAGGTGAGGCCGTTGGGCGATGGGAATGCAGTAGAGTTTACCGTCCGGTCCTTTACACGAGTTTAATGCGTGGGGGTCAAGGTCGGCAAACCACGATTGGGCCTCGGCCCACTCCGTCATATCCTGCAAGGTTCCATTCTGGTAGAAGAGATTGAGCATGTTGCTTTGACCCTCAAAGACATCGGGCACTTCGCCGCCGGCCTGCACCGCCGCTACCAGTTCAGTGGCCATCTTATCAAAAGCCTTCGGCTGGTTCACCCAGTTCCACTTACCCGCAAACTCCTCGTTGAAGAGCGGGATCGTCTTGCGCAGATACTCGTTCCCCACGCGTTCGTCGCTGGCCGGGTCTTCATTGTTCTGGTCGTACTGGTACCAGGTGACAAAATCCTTTACCTCGGCCGCTTCCGCTGCTTCGGTTGGCGCTTCTGTAACTTCCGGCGCTGCAGTCGGCACCTCCTCCTTGACCTCCGGCGCTGTGGTTGGGGCTGTATTAGCTTCCGGGGCTGCCGTTGGCGCAGCCCCACAGGCTGCCAGCACCAGAGAAAACAGCAAGACACCCACAACTAAAAGCCATTGACACTTCACGATAGTATCCTCCTTTGTTTTTCAAGTTTACAGATATTTTGCCGTCTAATCTTACCGAATTTACTATATGTCTGTGAGCAAATCTTGACACCTCCTTTATACAAGGACTTACGCTTGGATGTCATTTTGAGCGACCGTAGGGAGCGAAAAATCCCTAGAAGGTTGGCTTGCAATCGAACATTTCAGGGATTCTTCACTCCGCTGCGCTCCGTTCAGAATGACAAGCGAAAGTCCTGATACATTAAGACTATCTCGGAAAGTCTTTGCAAGCCATCGTCATAAGCTCATGTCCACGTCCGTAGAACGTAGGACATGGTCTCTAAAGAAATAACCCAGGCCTCCTTATATAACGGAACCCACCTATAAAATACCGGCCACAGGTTTTTGCGTTGTCGACAGATATGTTCGCCCATACTCAAAGTTACCTTTCCATTAATAAAGGTGAACCTGGTTGAAGTGGAGGAGCGTCCCAGTTTCCAGGAATGCAAATTGCAGTATGCGTTCCTCCATTGATATGAACACATCCGGTTAAAGAGGGTATTAAGTGCCAGTAAAATTGTATTTTGTGGACAGACAGATATTAGTACAAAATCACATTCCGCACAAAAATTAACAGAGCTATCCAGTCTATAAATTTATGTCAAATCAACAGTTTCGGCTAATGCCGCCAGGGGTAAAGGGTGGATGGGAGGGCGAACGGTGAACACACCCGCCGCCTCGATGCGCTCGCGGTCTGAGCCTGGCAAAGCGGCTTCAGCCGCGATGGCCCGGGCGACCCATTCGCCGCACATGCGCCCCTGGCAGTTGCCCATCCCGGACCGGGTCAGTCCTTTAACCTCGTTGACTGTTCGCGCCCCGCTCTGCACCGCGGCTCTAATTTCGGCCAGCCGGACCTCCTCACAGCGGCAGATGATCGTTTCATCGCCGGCCAATTGGTAAAGGCCGGGACCGGGCGTGAACAGTCTGCCCAGCATAGCCGCGAACCGGCGTTCACGAGCCAGGACCGGCTGAAGACGAGCCAGAGCGGCCTCGGCGGCTGGCTCGCTGAGTCGTCCCACCTGCCGGGCCGCGGCCAGCCCGGCGATACGCCCTTCGACCCGCGCCAGCGCCGCCCCGCCGACGCCGCCCCCGTCACCTGCCGCGTAGACGCCGGGGCAGGTCGTCTGCAAATTCTCGTCCCGCCGTGGGACCCAGCCGCCCCACGCTGGCTTGAAATCGTGGTCGCAGCCGAGCAGCCGGCTCAGTTGGGTGGCCGGTGTAAATCCGTACCCCAGCAGCAGCGTATCTATGCGGACGGTTTGCTCGCTGCCGGGAACCGGCCGCCAGTTGCCATCCAGCCGGGCGATGACCGCTTCTTCGACCTCGCTTTGGCCGCGAATTTCAATGACCGACCAGCCGGTTCGCAGCGGCACGCCGGCCCGGCGCAGGGTCCGCCCATACGTCCAGCCTTCCCGCAGCCGGCCCCACTGGCCCCACAGCGCCGGCAGAGATTGTATCCCCTGCCACGGCGACACAGAGGCCCCTTCCAGCACCGCAACCACCTCCGCACCCGCGTCAACCAATTGAGCCGCCACCGCCAGTTGCAGCGGCCCGCTGCCCGAAAGCAGGATGCGGCGGCCGGGCAGTATCCGCTGGTGTTTCAACAAGGTTTGAGCGGCGCCAGTGGTCATTACGCCCGGCAGGGTCCAGCCCGGGAGAGGGACGGGCCGGTCATACGTGCCGGTAGCCAGAATGAGCGCCCGCGCTTGCAGCCGGGCCGGCGCTGCCGGGCTATGCAGGGTCAGCAGCCAGCCGCCGGAATGGTCCGGGGCCGGAAATGCGCCCCAAACAACGGTGTCCGTCAGCAGTTGGATGTTGGCTGCGTCTAATCGCCGCAAAAGCGCTGTCCCCTCGCTTTGAGGGAGGCCGGCATTGCCCGTAAAACTGGCGGGCAGTTGCTTGAAATACTGCCCGCCTGGCCGCGGGTAGCTGTCTATCAAGGTGACGGTGACCGCCGCCTCGGCCGCGATAAGGGCGGCTTCCAGCCCGGCCGGACCGGCGCCAACCACAGCCAGGTCCACTTGTTGGTTCACAGCCTCATCTCCGAATGTGTTTCGATGACCATGCCGGCGGTCACCGGGGTGACGCAGGCGCGTAGGTTGGGCGCACCATCAACGGTAACCAGGCAGTCGTAGCAGATGCCCATCCCGCAGAACAGTCCCCGTGGGTCGCCGTTCTTAAGCGTGTGGCGAAAGACTCTCTGCCCCTCGGCCAGCAGGACGGCGGCGACCGTTTCGCCGGCAAAGGCCGTGACCGGCTGGCCATTGATGGTGACGGTGATCTGTTCACCCCGTTGAAATGGGGGCAGCAGTTGGCTTGCGTGCGTGATTCTCATCATGATTCCGTCGTAGGTTTTAGTGAATTTGCGCCGCATCCCGGTCGGGCGAGAAGGGGGTCAGGTCAAGCCCGCTCTGCCCTTGTACAACCAGTTGAGCTACGGTCTCGCCGGCCAGCGGCGTCACAATAACGGTTGATTTGAAAGCCGTGGCCAGGATCAGTCCCCCGATGCCGCCAACCGGGCCGAAGAACGGCAGCCCGTCGGCGGTAAAGGCTACCGGCGCAGCCCAGCCGCGCAGCACCCGCAGGCGGCGCAGCACGGGGAAGTAGCGGCCTACAACCCTGGCAATGGCGGCCTGCCCGGTCGGGGTGGCCGCCGAGCCGAGGTCAGTGGTGACGAGGCCCGCTTCGCCCAGCAGAAAATGGCCGTGGGCGGTCTGCGAGATGGCCAGCACTGCCCCGGCGTTGTTAGCATCTGCGTCGTGCATCTCCTCAAAAAACGCAGCGGAAGCGATGTGATTGTTAAGCAGCCGCTCGGTCGGCTCGGTGACGATGGCCTGGCCATGCACGTGCGCGATGGACCAGTTTCGATTCAGTAGTTGTCCCAACTGCGGGGTCCAGGCGCCGGTGGCCAGCACGACCACGCCGGCGCTGAACGCGCCCCGGTCAGTTTGCACCCCGTGCACCTGCCCGCCGCCCAGATCAAAGCCGGTTACGGTGGTGTGCGTGTGCAGCGCCAGCCCCCGCTCGCGGGCGCGGCGCAGGTAAGCCCATAACAGGGCGAACGGGTCAACTTGCCCCTCGTGGGGATGGTAACAGGCCCCCCGTACACTGCGCGGGTCGAGCAGGGGTTCAAGTTCGGGCAGCCGCTCGGCCGGGACCAGCTCGGCGGCAATGCCGGCGGCGTGCAGCGCGGGCAGCCGGTCGGCCATTAGCTGCCACTGCGCTTCGGTCTCGATCAGCAGCAGGCCGCCAATCCGGCGGTAGCCAACCGAACATTCCAGTTCGGCCTCAATCTGCTCACAGCGGGCGTAGCCGGCGATGACCAGCGGCAGGCTGTGGGCCAGTTCGGCATCCTGTACCTGCACGTTGCCGTAGTTGGCCCGCGACGCGCCGGCAGCGACACCGCCCCGCTCCAGCAGGGCAGTTTTTAGCCCGGCAGCAGTCAGATAGTAGGCTGTTGCGCAGCCAATGTAGCCCGCGCCGATCACCAGCGCATCATAAGTGGTCATCATTATGGTTCCCAATTGGTAGCACCCGGATTCTAACATAGCCGGTATATTTTACCAAGAGAGTCAGGTCAGAAAATATAAACGACTTTCATTTTCTCCGTTTTTAGCTTAAAATGAGCACACCGCCGAGATAAAATAGCCTGTCAACCTTTCTGTGTAGGCAGCATAAAACCTTTCCTTAGAGGAATCTTGTCTAGAAATTCAATGTTGGGCTTCTTGACCAAAGTGCTGTCTGCTCTGGGCATCAATGCCGTGCCGGTAGTCGGTTTTTTTGGCCTGGGCTGGGGGTGGGAAAACACCATCCTGCTTTACCTGCTGGAAACCCTGATCGGCATCTTGCTGGTGGTGCTGCGCATCCGCCTGCTGGCGCCAGTGAGACAAGAGGTGATTGGGGCCTCGTTGCCTAAACCCCCAGCCGAAATTTCTACTGGCAAGCGGTCGTCAACGAAAGTCATCCGCTATGCCTGGCCGACGCCTAGCGGCGTGTTATATGACCGGACGGAGATGCTCAAGAGCTACCTGTTGATCGCCGTAAGCCTCTCCGTAGGGACGGCCGTGTTTATGCTTGTTTTTCTATTCTTGGTGATGCGGATGGAGTTGGACCTGGCTGCGCTCCGTTCCGGGCTGGTGGGGATATTCACCTTTCAACTTTTGAATTTGCTGGGCGATGTAGTCTGGCTGCGGGCGCTGTCGCTGGCGCAGGCCGAAAAGCTGCTGGAACAAAGTATGAGCCGGGTGGCGCTGCTGTACCTGGCCGTTTTTGCCGGCGTCTGCGCCGCGCCCTTTCATGCTTACGGTTTCTTGCTGCCGTTCATCGGCCTCAAAACAATGGTGGATGTCGGCCAGCCGATTCAGGCCCTCTATCAGCGGTGGTCGCAAACGAAAGCTCGGGGCTAATAGAGAAATCAGATAAACATCATACACTCAATTGAGCAGAGGCGGCTCCCACGCCGCCGTTATAGACTGGACAGCCGGGCGTGGGAGCCCGGCCCGCTAAAACTTGTATGACTTTTATTTGTTTCGCCTATAAGAGGGCGAAAGCAACCGAGACCATCCTCATCTACCGGCTGGATGTCTAAAGTTGTTATTTCCGGCAGCTCAAGCAATATTATTCTTTTCACGGCTTGTCGTTAAGCAGGCGATTGGGGGAAAGAAGACATGGCGGCTACAGCAGATGCTTTGTTAAAGGCTAAGACCTGGGAAGTCTATCAGAGTCTTTTGCATACTTATGGCGAGCGCCCGCTCAAACCCCGGCGCGAGCCGATGCACGAACTCATCTCCACCATGCTCTCCCACCGGACCACGCAGAAAAATGAGGCAACGGCCTTTGAGCAGATGTGGCAGCACTTTGGCTTGTGGGAAGCCATTCGCGACGCGCCGCCCGTCGAGCTGGCCGAAACGATTGCCCCGTCTAACTTTGCCGAAGCCAAAGCACCCAACATTAAAGAGACGCTCCGGCGCATCATTGACGAACGCGGTGCGCCCACGATTGATTTTTTACGTGACCTACCTGCCCAGGAAGGGCTGGCATGGTTGATGTCGCTGCCGGGTGTCGGCATCAAAACAGCTTCGTTGGTGCTACTTTTTTGTTTCTCGAAGCCCGTCCTGCCCGTTGACACCCACGTCCACCGCGTCAGCCAGCGGCTGGGTCTGATCGGCCCCAAAGTCAATCCTGAGGCTGCCCACAAACTTTTACTCAACCTGCTGCCAAAAGACCCTCACGTTCTATTTAACTTTCATATCTCAATGCTCCGGCACGGCCAGAAAATATGTATCTGGGGCACACCCCGCTGCGAACAATGTCCGTTAAGGGATATTTGTGACTGGTATCAAAAGAATAAAACGTAGTGATAGGTGGTTTTATGATGGGTGATGAATTAATGAATCCAACCCCTGCCGATAAATCTCAGGAAAATCCTACGCTCAGCCGGGCGGCGCGAACCCAACAAGCAACCCAGGATGAGAAATTTTTAGAGACACCCCAGCCGGAGTACAAAATCTTTACCAATACCGACCCGTGGCGGGTGCTGCGAATTCTGGGGGAATTTGTGTCCGGTTTCGAAGAGCTGGCCGAACTCGGTCCGGCGGTCAGCATTTTTGGTTCAGCCCGTACTTCGCCGGATGATCCCATGTACCAGGCCACCGTCGAAACGGCCCGCCTGCTGGCCGAGTCCGGCCTGGCCGTCATCACCGGCGGCGGGCCGGGGATCATGGAGGCCGGCAACAAGGGCGCGCAGCAGGGCAGCGGCGTCTCTGTCGGCCTCAATATAGAACTGCCTTTTGAACAGGGGACCAACCGCTATGTCAAAATTCCCATCAACTTCCACTATTTCTTTGTCCGCAAGACCATGTTTGTCAAGTACGCCCAGGCCTTTGTGATTTTTCCCGGCGGTTTCGGCACGCTGGACGAATTATTTGAAGCCTTGACCCTGATCCAGACCGGCAAGATTCGGAACTTCCCGGTCATCCTCTTTGGTTCGGCTTATTGGGCCGGCTTGTTGGACTGGCTGCGCCAGACTATGCTGGCCGAAGGCAATATTTCCCCGGCAGACCTTAATCTTATCGTCGTCGCCGACTCCCCCCAGGAAGTGCGCGACCTCATTATGAAAGCGATGGTCGAGGGCGGTTGGTCCCAGGAGAAAGAACATGCGGCCCGCGAGGAAACGCGCAGGGTGTACCAGCAGGGAGCCGCCGCTAAAGCATCAGGCTGAGAGGCAAAGGACGTTGAAACGCCCTTAATTGGCTGACAGTCTTAATATTTCACCGCTGAGGACGCAGACGCGAAGCGCGCAGAGATTTTTATTAATCCTGAGAGCATTCGGAAACCTCCGCTTAAACTTTTCCTGCGGCGTCTGTCCGGCGATGAAGTCGCCGGACTACAAAACTGTGCCTGATTAATCAGGCTAAAGCCGAGTTCACTCGGCGTTGTTTTATAGCCCTGGCATTCATGCCGGGGCGGCTCAGGCCGGCGTAATGTCTTGAAGTTCGGCTTCCAGCCTCTTAAGCTCTGCTTCGACCTCTCCTATTTCCCGCACAATATGCGAGGGCACATCCAAGCCGTACTTGGCTCGCTGCACCTGGAGAGTCCGGAGCTTGCGCGTTTGGATGTCAATTAACTCTAGCAGATGCTCCCGGCGCGCCTCCCGCTCCGACCACTCGCTGCCAAGCGCCCTTTTTTCTTTCAGCAGTCTGCTTTTATCCACCACGTCGTCAATCAAGCCCCAGACATGGACCATTTGGAAACTTCTTTGACATTGAATGTGCTCCTGTCTGGCCTCGGTGAAGTTCCGCAGCACCTCGTAAGGATAAAAGTGGGGTTCCTGAGTATCTTTGCACACAACACAGTTGCAGGGAATCAATTTGTTGACCTTCAGGCGGCGGTAGTTGTCGTGGATTTTGTCCAGTTCGTAGGTCACAATGGTCAGCAGCTCTTTTTTGTGCTGGCCGATGATGCGGACTCTGATCTCCCGCCGGTCGTAATACTCGATCACCTCAGCGGCCGAGCGATCTTTCTTTAAGATGACCCCGCTTTTCCAGACGGTGCGCTGGTCGGCGATCCATTTCTGCATGGCCACGATGAATTGGGTCAGAATGCCTTTGGGCATAAAGTCGTAGGTGTAGCGCAGGATGAGGTTGTTGCCGTCGGGCCAGTCGTAGTGGGGTTGGTTGGCGCTGAGCAGTTGCGGGGCGATGTAGTCGCCGCTGCCGGGGATTTGGTAGCACAGCTTGAAGTTGATCATCAATTGCAGCAGTTCATCCTGCATGGCCGCATAGGTCGGCTCGTGCCAGATCGTTTCCAGGTCGGCCCGATTGAAGCGGCCCAGGTTGCGGATAACGGTCTTGTCGTCCAGCACTTGGTAAACCGCCGCCGTGCCCCACTCCGGTTTGAGGATGACCGTCTTTTTCAGCAGCGGGTCGGCCTGAAAGTGGAGGCACACGCCCAGGTCGTGCAGGTAGCCGCTCAACTGCAAGCTGTCTTTACGCTGCTGGAAGCCGTTTTGGCGGCAGATGTCCAGGTACGCCTCCAGGCTGATATGGTTGCGCGGATCGTTTTCCAGGGCCTCACGGACCTTGACCCAGGTTTTGGGCAGTTCCGTGCCGATGTGGGGCAGGTGGCTGAGGTAATGTTTGATCTCGCTCAGGATGTCCGGCAGGCCGCGGTTGGTGGCCAGGTTGGCCGCCAGCGTCTCCTTGAGATTGGTGAACTGCCCCCGCAGTTGGCGCTCGTTGATCTCGCGGTGGCGGTCCTGCTTTTCGTTCAGGATGATCAGCAGCGGGCTGTTGTCGCTCAGCAGCTCGACCACGTTCAGCCAATAGTAAAAATCGGTGTCCTCTTTGCGGGTATCGGCCACCAGGGCGTAGAGCGAGCGCTTGGTCAGGAAAAACTGGTGGGTGGCGTGGTAAATCTCCTGCCCGCCGAAGTCCCAGATGTTGACGCGGAAGGTTTTTTGCCCCGGCCCCCCTCCAACTCCCCCCGGAGGGGGGAGGGCAGCAGCTTCCCCCCCTTTGGGGGGGACTGAGGGGGGGCTGAACGGAAACTCCCACCTGATCACCTCAATCCCCTTCGTCGAAACCTCATCCTCGCGCAGTTGGTAGCCCGCATCCTCGATCTTCTTCGCCAGCGTCGTCTTGCCCGCCCCCCCTTCGCCGACGATGAGCAGCTTGGCTTCGTAGAGGTAATCCTTGCCTTCGGCTTCGAGTTGGCGGAAATATTCTTTGATAGCCTCGACGCCTTTTGCCACCACTTCCGGGGGTGGAATTTCGATAGGATTATCTTCTAAATCCAGTATCTTTAAGTTTTTTAATTGAAGAATCTTGGGAGATATTTCTTTGATTTGGTTGTCACTACGATTTTTGTCTCCAGTGGAGGCATTCCAAAATGATAAAAGTTCTAATGAAAACAATTCGTACAGAACTTCTGGAATAGATGTAAATAGATTATTCCATAAATGAAGTGTAGCTAAATTTTCAAGTTGTTTAATCGAATTGGGAAGAGAGGTCAATTCAGTTCTGAACAGATAAAGTTCAATTAAGTTTTTTAACTGGGAAATTACTTGAGGAAAAACGAATAAAGGATTTCCGCCCAGATTAAGCTCAGTCAAGTTTTGTAGTTGAATAATTGAGTCAGGTATTGCACTAAGTTCATTCCCTTGTAGATTCAGTTTTACCAATTTTTGCAATTGAATAATCGACTCTGGAAATGTAGTAAACTGATTCAAGCCTAAATCAAGCTCAACTAAATTTTGCAGTTGGCCCATCGCGTCCGGGAGAGTGGTTAATTGATTGTGGCTCAATTTAAGCGAGGTCAGGTTTTGCAGTTGGGTAATCGAGTCGGGAACAACGCTTAATTGATTGTCGCCTAAATTAAGCGAAGCCAAGTTTTGTAATTGAGTAATCGCATCTGGGACGAGGGTTAATTCGTTGCCCCTTAAATCAAGCGAGGTCAAGTTTGGCAGTTGGAACACCCAGTCAGGAACGGTGATGAAATGATTGTTGCTTAAATTCAATCTCAAATCTGGCAGTTGTTCAACCCACTCAGGCAGAGGCGTGTATTGTCTCCAGTTTAAACTAAGCGCTTTTAGATTTTTCAGTTTAGCAATCACGTCTGGGATGATGTTTAATGGATTGCTACTTAAATCAAGCACGGTCAAGTTTAGCAGACGAGTAATCGTGTCTGGGACGGTGGTTAATTGATTACCCCTTAAATCAAGGGAGGTCAAATTTGGCAGGTGGGTAATCGCGGTTGGGATGGTGGTTAATTGATTATTGTTTAAATCAAGCGAGGTCAAATTTGGCAGACGAGTAATCGTATCTGGGATAGTGGTTAATTGATTACCGCCTAAATTAAGCGAGGTCAAGTTTGGCAGTTGCCCAATCGCGTACGGGAGGATGATTAATTTGTTGCGGCTTAAATTCAACACCTCCAACTGAGTCAACTCAAACAATTCGGTAGGGATTTGGGTAAGTCGTTCATCTTCTGGTCTGTCCCACTCCCAGCTTAAATCCAATTCTTTGAGCTGCTTCTCTTTGGCTTCTCGTATTTTGGCCAGGATACGTTCGGGGGTTTGGCTCATCGTCGGGGTCCTTCCGCTGCGGTCCTTAAAATTGTCGCGCCATAGGGCCAGTATACCATAGGTCGGGGGGGATTTGAACCACGAAGGGCACGAAACGGGCGAAAGGCGCGAAAGTAAAGCATTCCCTTTTCGCGTTTTTTTAACTTTCGTGGCTTTCGTGTTTCACCCTGTTTCTTTGTTGCCTAAAGCTGTCGCGCCATAGGGCCAGTATACCATAGGTCGGGGGGGATTTGAACCACGAAGGGTACGAAACGGGCGAAAGGCGCGAAAGTAAAGCTTTGCCCTTTCGTGTTTTCCCTGGCTTTTGCGGATTTCGTGGTTCAAACACCTCTCGCCTGCCCATAATCGCTGGCCGAAAAGGGGATTTGACGTCAGGGTGCTGGAAACAAAGCCAGCAGGTCGCCGGGCTGCAAAACCTGAACTAACCCGTCCTTAAAATCTTTTGGATTGCGGGTGACCAAATAATTAGCCTGTGAGGCTAACGCGGCGGCCATCTGCACGGCGTCTTCAAAATCTTTCCAACTCAGAGCCAGAGCCTTCACAATGACTCCCTGGTCAACGGCGGCCACCTGAAAAACTTGTAACAGCTTGGTTATCGTCAGATTAGCCTGCTGATAATCCAGGTGCTTGGCCAGCAGATAATGCAAGGTTGTGACCGAATGGGCCGCCAGGAACCCCTCAAGTTCACCCTGTTCGGCCAGCGCCCAGACCGCGGCTGAGCTTTGATAGTGCGGTTCTCTTTTGGCTAAAACGTCCAGGGCGATGTTAGCGTCAACTAAAACGCGAAGTTTAGCGGCCATACTTGTCCTCAAGATAGGCTCGATGTTCGTCTAATGAAACATCTGCCGGCAGAATGCCGCTTAAGGATTCTAAAATAGGCATTGGAGGCGTCTCCCCACTTGTCTTGAGCGAGCGTAAAAACTCGGCTACCAGCCGCGAAAGCGTGGTCTGGTGAAGCTGAGCATAATCTTTGGCCGCCTCTATAATTGGTTTTTCAATGCGCAGGGTCAGTTTTGTTTTTTCCATGGGCCTCACTCATTTTAAATAAAGTTCATTTGACGTATATTCTAGTTAAATTTGTACGTCTGTCAAAGCAATAAAACATTTCAGCGGTTCAACTAACCGCCTCTCTCTTGAAATTGACAACCTTCTTCGTCTCTATTAAAATAGGATCTAGATACTCATTTTTTGAATACTCACAAAATAAACAAAAATCCCTTACCAACCCAGGAGAAGACCCATGCCAACGAAGCTGCTGTACCTCTTAAGTGGTTTGATGATTGCCGCCGTTTTGGCCGCGTTAGGACCGTGGATAATCCTCGCCGCGCCGCCTCCGCAGGAGATCACCTGCGCGGAAGCATACACCGTTCAGGCCGACGACTGGCTCAGCAAAATTGCCGACAAACTGTTGGGCAACATGCAAGCCTACCCGGCCATCGTTGCCGCCACCAACCAAAAACACGCCGCCGATACCTCATTTGCCGAAGTAACCAATCCCGACTTAATAGAAGTCGGCTGGAAATTATGCGTTCCGGGAGCGGCGGATGCGCAAGCCTTATTGCAAAGCACTACGCCTGAAACAGTTATTACCCCCCTGGAACCGGCCAACCTGACCGTCTTCGCCGCCGCCTCGCTGACCGACGCTTTTAGCGAGCTGGGGCAGAACTTCTCGACGGAGCATCCCGGTGTTACCTTTACCTTCAATTTCGCCGGGTCGCAGCAGTTGGCCCAGCAGCTCGGCCAGGGAGCACCGGCCGATATTTTTGCCAGCGCCAACAAAAAACAGATGGAGGTCGCCATCCTGGAGGCTGGCCGGGTGATCAGCGGCACGGAGCGCACCTTTGTCCGCAATCGCCTGGTGGTCATTTATCCGGCGGACAACCCGGCTGGTTTGACCCACTTGCAGGACCTGGCCCAACCGGGTCTCAAAATTGTCCTGGCGGCCAAAGAAGTGCCGGTGGGGCAATACTCCCTGGATTTTCTAAACAAAACCGTGACCGATCCTGCTTTTAGCCCAACTTACATGGATAATGTTCTAAAGAATGTGGTTTCCTATGAGGAAAATGTGAGATCGGTGCTGGCCAAAGTGGCCCTGGGTGAAGCGGATGCCGGCATTGTTTACACCAGTGATATTACCGGCCCGGAGGCGGACAAGGTCGGCCGGCTGGATATTCCCGATCATGTGAACGTGATTGCCAGCTACCCTATCGCTACAATTAGCGACACCGCCTATCCCACCCAGGCCCAAGCCTTTGTCGAGTTTGTCCTCTCGCCGGCAGGACAGGAAGTCTTAGCCAGGTATGGTTTCATTCCTGTAACAAAATGAAGCAAAACAGAGACCCTATTAAAAGGGATTATCTTCTTGACTTTGACAACCGCCTAACTCCCAATTATAATGGCGTCATACTCATTTATTGAATATTAAATAAATGAACCAATGAGCCGCCTTAGTTCACCGCTGACAACCGAACACGCCCTGCTCGGCTTTTTGCGCCAGCAGCCCATGCACGGCTATGAAATTCACCAGCGCCTGGCCGAACCGGAGGGGCTAGGGGCGGTCTGGCGGCTGAAACAGAGCCAACTGTATGCGCTGCTGGCCAAATTGGAGGAAGAGGGCTATCTGACCACCACCGTGGAGTTGCAGGATACCCGCCCGCCGCGCAAAATCTTTCAGCTTACCGATGCGGGCCAGATCGCTTTTCTGGCCTGGGTGGAAAGCCCGGTCCCGCACGGGCGCACGCTGCGCCTGGATTTTCTGGCCAAACTCTATTTCGCCCAGCGAGAAAGGCCGGAGGTCGTGCTGCGCTTGATCGAAACGCAGCGCGATGTCTGCCGTAGCTGGCTTACCGCCCAGCAGCAAGAAGCGGGACCCTTACCCGGCGCTCGGCCCTACGAATGGCTGGTGCATAAGTTTCGCATTGGCCAGATCGAGGCGACGCTGGCCTGGCTCGACACCTGCCAGGAAGTGTTGTCGGCTCCTGTGGCCCAACCCTAATCACTCTATTCAGATGAGGTAAAAATGGCTCAATCTGCTCTGCCCTGGCCCCAGCGTAACCGCTCGATTGCTCCGGCTGCCCGCTCCATGCCCGAACCGTGGTGGCTGTTAAGCCTGCCTCTGCTCCTTTTTTTGGCCTTGCCGATATTGGCCATGTTTCTGCGGACTCCCCCGGCTAATCTGCTGGCCAATCTCAGCAATCCTCAGGTCTTCCAGGCCATCAGTTTGAGCTTCATGACCACCCTGGTGACGCTTGGCATTACTTTGGTCTTTGGCACGCCGGTCGCCTATCTGCTGGCCCGGCGCGACTTTCCTTTTCGCCGCGCCGTGGACACGCTGCTCGACCTGCCGACGGTGCTGCCGCCGTCTGTTGCCGGGGTTGCTTTGCTCATGGCCTTTGGGCGGCGCGGGTTGGTGGGCGACTGGCTGGAGGACTGGGGCATCCACCTCGCCTTCACCCAGACCGCCGTGATTCTGGCGCAGACGTTTGTTGCGGCTCCCTTCTATGTCAAAGCGGCTACTCTGGGCTTTGCCGGCGTAGATAAGGACCTCGAGCAAGCGGCGGCGCTCGACGGCGCTCACAGCCGGCAGGTGTTTCGCTTTATCACCCTGCCCCTGTCCTGGACGGCCCTGCTGAGCGGCGCGGTGATGACCTGGGCGCGCGCCCTGGGCGAGTTTGGCGCGACCATCATTTTCGCCGGCAACTATCCCGGCCGCACCCAAACCATGCCCCTGGCGATTTACATTGGCTTTGAACTCAATCTCGACGTGGCCCTGACCCTGGCCGTCATCCTGGTCGGCTGCTCATTTGTCGTATTGATGGTAGTGAAGGGGTTGCTTCAGCGTGACCAGGAGATCCACGGCACCTGAGAGAAAAATAGAGAACTGGCAGGTTAGCCCCATGTCATTTCGAGGCCATAGGCCGAGAAATCCCTGGATCGTCACATAGGCACGAGAGATTTCTCCTTTATGCCCTCTGGGTACTTCGGTCGAAATGACATTGCTTGCGCCCTGCCCATAGGGGGCCTGCGGCTCTGGGTACCTGAGCAGTTATGTTCAAAAGGATTTTACCAATGGCGAGTATCACTCATGAAACTCGCCATTTTTTTTGCTTAGGGTATAATTTGGGCGGGAACGTTAAAGGAGATCATTGGTGCTTCGCAAACAATCAAGCGTATGGGCGCGAGCCGCACTTGTGCTGTGCCTACCGATTCTGGCCTGCACCCTGGCCAAGCAGACCCCGCAGCCGGCCCCAACCCTGGAACAACTGGCCTTTGAAGTCCAAACCGCCACACCGACCTTCACCCCGGTCCTGGGCTTGGCCGGCGCGCCCACCAATACCCCCGACCCCAATGCTACCCCAACCCTCACTTCGACCCTGACCCTCACCTCGACCCTGACAGCCACCGGCACCCAGGAAGCCGCCACCCCTGTCTCTCCGCCAACCTCGCCTCCTGAGTTGGAAGTGATGGCGGTCCAGGCAGCCCCGCCCGACACGCCCACCCCGGCTCCGCCCGCCCCCACCGCTGTGCCTATCCAGGGGGGAGCCTGGGATTTTGAGGACGGTTTCAGCGAGTGGGGCAATCCTTACGGCGACCGCTGCCCCGGTTCCGGCCTGGCTAACGGCTGGAATGCCTTTACCACCCGCGACCAATTTGGCTCCTCCTGCTTTAATCAAACCGTCTGGAAGGGGAATGTCAACAGCGGCGAAAGCGCCCAGGAAATTACCTTTGCCTATGTCGGCGTCCAGGCCGGCATCTTCAAGTCCGTGCCGACCATACCGGGCCATCGCTACACGGTCACGGCGTTTATGAAACGAGAGTTCAGCCCAGCCAAGTTGGAGCTGAGCCTGGGCCTGGACCCCGGCGGCGGCACCGACTGGCAGGCGCCAGGCGTTCAGTGGTTTCCCTGGGACGAGGACAAAGACGATGCCTGGGCCAAAACTGAAGAAACCATCACCGCTGCCGGCGAGAGCATGACCATTTTCATCAAAGGATCCCATCCCTACCCGGAGCCGGGGGGAACATTGCGCCTGGATTCGATTAGCATCACCGATCTGGGCCAGGAGTAAGGTAAATGAATGACCACAAAGCAGTAAGTCTTGCAAATTTCCCCTTCGTCATCCGCCATCTTTTAGCCCCTATCTTCTATTTTCCATCTTCCATCTTCCATCCTCTAACTGCCTTCCTGCTCCTCGCCCTCTTCCCCTCCCTCGCCTGTGTCATCGGCGGCTCAGGGGGAACGGCGATCCCGGTCGGGCGGCCGGCCAGTTTTGAAGTTCAAACGGCGACGCCGACGCTCAACCCGCAACTGGCGACCCCTACGCTTGAGCCGGCCCAGGCAGAGCCGGAGGTGGTTTTGCCGCTTGGCAGCGCCCCCACCGATACTCCCGACCCCAATGCCACGGCCACTTCACTGCTGATCCCTGTGCCCACGCCCACACCCACGCCCGTCGTCACGCCAACCATAGAACTCACCCCAACGGTTGCCATAACCCAGGAGGTAGTAGTTGTCGCGCCCACACCCAGGCCGGTGGTCGAACCGGACCCGCCGCTGCAAGGGGGGGATTGGGATTTTGAAACCGATTTTATTCCCTGGCCTAATCCTTACGGCGAACCCTGTCCAGGGGCGCGGGTGGCATCCGGCTGGACGGCTTTTGTCGAGGACGGACCCTATGGCTCATCCTGCATGAACGAAAACCTCTACCAACCCAACGTTTTCTCCGGCCTTAAATCCCAGGAAATGACCTTTGATTTTATCGCTGCCAACTCCGGGGTGCGGCGCACCATTCCCACCAAAGTGGGCCATCGCTATACTATTGTGGCCCATGCCAAGCATGATCGCAGCATTGCGCCGGTGCAGATGGCCCTGGGTGTTGATTTTACCGGCGGCGGCGATTGGACGGCTCCGACGGTGCAGTGGTTTGCCTGGGACAATCCCGCCGAGGATACCTGGAACCCGACAGAAGAAACAGTGACGGCCAGCGGCGAAAGCATGACGATTTTTATCAAAGGCTTTCATCCCATGGCCGACCAGGGCGGAAAAACGGTTATTGATACCGTCAGCGTCACCGACTTGGGGCCGGAGTAAATCTACCGAAATTTGACAACCAAGATCGGTAATGGTAGCGGCGACCCTTGCGGTTGCCCCTGAGCCGTCAGGACCAGCATAACACGAGGCAAAATAAAAGACCCGGTGTGCCCTCACCGAGTCTTTTTAAAAAGGAGGAGAAGAGGTTGCTTTTGGGTTAGTTGTAAATAACTTAACCCGTTGTGACTGTAGTGTACCTATTTTTTAACCCCTTCACTTGACGTAAACTCTACTGCAACTCTACGTTAACCCCACCGGGGACGAAGCTATGTGGATACTAGATGGAAGATGGCAGATAGTTAATCTCTATCTTCTTTCCTCTACCCTCTATCCACTATCTGCTCCACTTTTGTCAACGCTCTCACATCAGAGTATACTGGCAAATCGTTGTTTATTGCCGTTGAATAGGAGTTTTGTCAGGATGATCGAGTTTCGTTATTTGCAGCGAGCCGATGCTGAAGCCGCCGCAGATATTCACATCGAGGGGCAGCCGGGGACAACCCTGACCTTGCTGGGGCGCCGCTTTCTGGTCGAGTTCTACCGGGCTGTTTATGCTTCCAAATGGAGTGAGGGTGTCGGCGCGTTTGATGACGGCCGGCTGGTGGCCCAGGCGGCGATTGCGATATCAAGCGCTAAATTTTTCTCGGAATTCAAAACACGTTATTTGTGGCGGGTGGCTGGCCCGGTGGCTTTGTCAATTTTGCGCTACCCTAAAATTTTGACCTATACGGTCCAGGGCTGGAGCTACGCCGAGCAGACCCATAGTCCTGATGGAGAATGTGATGTGGTTTTTTTGGGGGTGAAGCGAGACTATATGCGCCACGGGGTCGGGCCAGAATTGGTGCGCTATATGTTTGGTTGGGGCGGTCTCATTGGCCTGAAATCGGCCAATTTTATGATTGAAAAACGCAACCGCCCCATGCGCTGGATGATCGGCCAGCTCAATGGCCTTTACATTGCCCATGAATTTGAAGCTTACGGTCGCGAAATGCTTTTCTACAAAATCCCCATTGCTCTCAACCTGACCGACGCCAAAATGCCGCTGGGAGAATCCCATACAGTTGCTTACATTTCTGCCAATGGAAAGGGCAAATAAGAGATGAACCTGGCCATTTCTTTTGCCGATGTTCAATCTGCCGCCCAGGCCATCAAGGGGGTGGCCAACCGCACCCCGGTGCTTACATCGCGTACCGTCAACGAGTTGACCGGCTACCAGGTTTACTTTAAATGTGAGAATTTACAGCGAATGGGCGCTTTCAAATTTCGAGGGGCCTACAACGCGCTCTCACGGTTGAGCCAGGCAGAAAAAGCCAGGGGCGTGGTGACTCATTCCTCCGGCAATCACGCCCAGGGGATTGCCCTGGCGGCCAAGTTGTTGGGTATTTCCGCCGTCATCGTCATGCCCACCGACGCCCCGGCCAGCAAATTGGCCGCCACACGCGGCTACGGCGCGGAAATTGTTCTTTATAACCGCCTGACTCAAGAGCGGGCGGAGATTTCGGCCCAGGTGGCCCGTGAGCGCGGCCTGACCTTTGTCCACCCCTATGATAACCCTCATGTTATGGCCGGGCAAGGCACGGCGGCGCTGGAACTGCTTGAGGATGTGCCGGATTTGGATGTGTTGGTCACGCCGGTGGGCGGCGGTGGGCTGCTCAGCGGCTGCGCTACGGCGGCTAGAGCGCTTATCCCCACCATTCGCATTTTTGGAGTAGAAACCGCTGCTTCCAATGATTGGTGGCAGTCGTTTCAGCGCAACGAGCGCGTCAAAATCCCCCCGCCGGATACCATCGCCGATGGGATGCGCACTCAGCAGCCCGGTGAACTGACCTTTCCCATCGTTCGAGAGAAAGTCGCCGAGATTTTGCTAGTCAGCGAAACCGAGGTAATTGAGGCGATGCGATTCTTGTTACTGCGGATGAAGATTTTGGCCGAACCAACCGGAGCGGTCGCC
Organism: Chloroflexota bacterium; assembly: GCA_016860845.1. Next base: position 36,002 of record BOKF01000007.1, on the reverse strand, counting down.
CCGGCGGCGGTCTTTCAGAAACGGGTGGGGCCGCCGGGTGTCAAAGTGGGGGTCATTATTTCTGGGGGCAATGTAGACGCGCCTTTGCTGGCTCAATTGCTCAGCGACTCTTCAGGGCAAAGTTAACGCCGAGCATGCCCAGTTTTTCAAACATCGCGTCCACATTATAGCCGGTCTTGGGGCTGGTCTCAATAAACTCGTAATTATTTTCCCTGGCCCAACGTGCGATTTTGCCGACCGGCACGCGGTGCGGCAAGTCTACCTTATTGGCCACAACCAGCACCGGAATGCCATAGGCTTTGCTGCGGCACTCGCTGACCCAATCGGGCAGGTGCTTAATTGTCTCCGGATTGTTGACATCAAAAACCAGGGCCATCGCATGCGACCCCAGATAGAAGCTCTCGCGTACTACCGACCACTGCGGCTGGCCGGCCAGATCCCAGGTATGAATTTTGACTGGCCCCAGCCCCGGTACTTTGGTCAGTTTGGTGTGGGTATCCATGCCGAGGGTCATGTTGTGCTGTTCGACAAAATCGTTAAAGACATAACGGCGCAACAGGCAGCTTTTTCCAACCGTCCCGTCACCTGCCAAAATAACCTTGACATGAAAGAGCGCTACCGCCAATTTATCAACCACCTTTAATTTCTCCATCTTTTATCTTCGTTAAAACGAACACTACCTTTGCACTTTTTTAATTAGGACACAGATTTCACAGATTCACACAGATTTTCTTTAAAAATTTTGCTTTATCTGCGTTTATCTGTGTGAATCTGTGTCCTATTCGTAGCCCGTTGTGAAAAGTGCAAACATAGTGAACGAAGTTTACCTCACTCATGTTATCCAATCTCCAAGAAATTGCATATAGCATTTTAGACCCAGTGATATGGAGACGAGCGGGAAGATTGGAGCGGTGAAAATTTTCTTATCATCCAATCTTCCAACCCTCCTATCTTTCCTGGTTCAAGGTTGACTCCAAATTAACCTTATGGTAAATTTGAGATTATGTAACGTTGGCTTCGGGGTAACGAACCGTGTTAAAATTAACAGCCCACCAATGGAGATACTTTTTACTGGCGATCATTGTCGTTGACATGCTCATTGCCGGTGGGGTTTCTTATGTTATAACCGGGGCGGACTCCCTGGCAGCAACGGATGCTTTGCCAACCCCGCCCGTAGTGGCCGTTACGGTTATCGTTAGCCCGACTCCCTGGCCTGGCCCCGGCCCGCGACCCACCCCCACCGCCACCCTTCCCCCGACCCCCTTGCCGACCAATGCCCTGGCCGTCAGCGGTTTTCCGGTGGGCTTTACCCCTACCCCCCGCCCAACGCGTGAACCGGTTTATATTACCCTGCCGCAAATCTTTTTCGGCGGAAGCGGGTCGGTGGACGCGCCGGTGATTAACCAAATTTATTATCCCGAACCTTTTTTCCCACCCGGCACCAACAACGCCTGCGGCCCGGTAGCCCTTTACGCTGCTTTCAAGGGGTTGGGCTATGATGTGGACTATGGCCGCCTGCGCGATATTGCCGTCAGCAATGGTTTTGATGCCGAAGGTATTTCCAAGTGGGGGTTAATCAACACGGCGACTACCCTCAACGACGAATTAGGTCACCCTTTAACCATTAAGCAGGGCGACAACTACCGAACCGCCGATTTAATCAGGGAATTACGGCAGAAAGCGGTCATTGTGATTTTGGTGCGCGTCAAGAAAGAGGCGGGCCAATTCTGGATGACCGATGATTACGCTAGCTCTTTTGGTCACTTCTTATTGGTTGACCGGATTAATACTCGAACCAGAACGGTGCAAATGGCCGGCTCCACCCTGGGCATGGACAAGGTTCCCCTGGCCGATTTCGTCCGCGCCTGGTCTGGTCAAGCAGAACCCGCTCCGATTCCGGGTGGCTGGAGTGCCTTTCTCAAAAACGAACCGGCCGATAACTGGGCGCTGATTATCAAACGAGCCAGATGACGGTCCAAATTCCTCGCTAACCAGCGTATCCAATCAAAAAAGAAATGGCGCATAAGAAATAAGAAGCCGTTAGTATTTCTTTCTTATTTCTTATTTTCTGGTTTCCATGCTACACTAACACCCGCGTAAAATCCTCCTGCAATAAGAAGGAATTCTTTCCCTGACTGAACCAACTACCTCTATAGAGGCGCTGCCGACCAAATCTCCAGCTAACCAAAGGCCGAGGAGCCAGCATATTCTGGCGCGAACGCTATCGCTGTTATTCGCCCTGGGTGTTACAGTTGGTATCGTCATTTTTGCCTCGCAGTTTGATATTGAGCAGTTGAGGCGCTACGGCTATCCGGGCGTGTTTTTTGCCAGCTTACTCGCCAATGCGACCATTGCTTTGCCGGTGCCGGGTGTAGCGGTGACCATCGGCACGGCGCTCGCCCTGCCCCACGAATGGTGGCTCGTCGCGCTCGTTGGGGCGATTGGTGAAGCTCTGGGTGAGTCAACAGCCTATTTAGCCGGCTATGGCGGCAGCGGCGTCATCGAAAAACGGCACATATATGACCGCCTGCACAATTGGATGGAGCGGCATGGGATGGCGACCGTCTTTGTGCTTTCAGTCGTTCCTAATCCGCTGATTGATTTAGCCGGACTTGCTGCCGGCGCGTCTAAATATCCCTATTATAAATTTATTGTGGCCTGCTGGCTCGGAAAGAGCATCAAAACCCTGCTTATCTGTTGGGCCGCCATCCACTCGGCCACCTGGCTGCTGCGATTCTTGGTTTAACTCACCTTTCGGTTGCACCCAAAGGGAGCATTTCAAATCGGGGGCAACTTTAGTTCTTTGAATCACTGAATTCGCTGAATATACTGATGTCACTGAGAAAGTATCAAATTCAGCGGTTTCAGTGGCAATCAGCACTTTCAGCGATTCAAACTTGCCCCAAGACTGAGATGCTTCCCATCCAAACTACACTTGACATGCCGCGGAGAGTTGGCTATACTATGCCCTAATTTGGAAGGGCTTAGTGTCCCTATTAAAAACGTCGAACAGGAAGAGTAAGCAGTCTGAAGCTGCCAGAGAGGCAAGGTTATAAGCTGCAAACCTTGCTCAGTGATCGCTGCTGAACGTCGCCTGGGAGTTGAATCATCCAACGGGTTTGTTGGCAAACCCCAGTAGACTATTCCGGGTTCGCCCGTTAGCGCGTCGAGAGAGATCAGTAGTCAGATGTCAGTAGTCAGTAGCCAGTAGTCAGAAAAGAATAATCTGACTACTGACTACTAACTACTAAAGTACTGATAATCAAGGTGGTACCGCGAACAGGAGTCCCTTTCGTCCTTGAGGATGGAAGGGATTTTTAGTTCAAGACAACACCCCCGCTCTAACCCTCCTCCTCTCAGGGGGAGGGCAGGGAAGGGGTTTCAGGAGTGAGTGATATGGCAAAAGCATTACCGATTGACTCGTCTGACATGGCTAAAGCTTATGACCCCAAGCTGTTCGAGGAGCCAATCTACGATTGGTGGGAAAGCAAGGGCTACTTTAAGCCGGAATTTGCCGGCCCCGCTGCCGAACCGTTTGTCATTTCGATGCCGCCGCCCAACGTAACCGGCGCGCTGCATCTGGGCCATGCCATCACTGCCTCCATCGAAGATTTGCTGATCCGTTATCAGCGTATGCAGGGCAAGGCCGCGTTGTGGGTGCCCGGCACCGATCATGCCGGCATCGCCACCCAATTGCAGGTGGAACGCGCCTTGCGCGCCGAAGGCACCAGCCGCGAAGAAATTGGCCGCGAGAAGTTTCTGGAGCGGACCTGGGCCTGGAAAGAGCAGTACAGCGGCACCATCCAGCAGCAGCACCGCCGCCTGGGCGCGTCGTGCGACTGGGACCGGGAAAGATTTACGATGGACGAAGGTCTTTCGCGGGCCGTGCGCGAGGCTTTTGTGACGCTGTACGAGCGCGGCCTCATCTACCGAGGCGAGTACCTCATCAACTGGTCGCCCGGCTTGCAAACCGCTGTCAGCGACCTGGAGGTGGAATACGCCGAGGAAGAGGGAAAGCTTTACTACTTCAAATATATGCTGGGCGATGATTTCTCCTCCCCCTCTGAGGGGGAGGCTGGGAGGGGGTCGGATGAATATATCTCCGTGGCCACGACTCGCCCCGAAACCATCCTGGGCGACACAGCAGTGGCCGTCCACCCGGATGACGAACGCTACCAGCGTTTTATTGGCCGCAGTGCCATTGTGCCGATGTTGAACCGCCCCATCCCGGTCATTGCCGATCCCTATGTGGACCGCGAGTTTGGCACCGGGGCGCTCAAAATAACGCCGGGCCACGATCCCAATGACTTTGAGATAGGCCGCAAGCACAACCTGCCCATCATCAATGTGATGAACAAAGATGCCACGATGAACGCCCACGCCGGTCCCTATGCTGGCCTGGACCGCTTCGAGTGCCGCCAAAAATTGTGGGCGGATATGGAAGCGGAAGGATTGACGCTTGACGTTAAACCGCACCGGCTGCAAGTGCCTCGTTCCCAGCGCGGCGGCGAAGTGGTCGAGCCGCTGGTTTCGACCCAGTGGTTTGTCAAGATGCGTCCCCTGGCCGATAAAGGTCTGATGGCAGTGGCTAACGGCGACGTCAAGATCATTCCTGAGCGATTCACCAAAATCTACAACAACTGGCTGGAAAATATCCGCGATTGGTGCATCAGCCGCCAGCTTTGGTGGGGCCATCGTATCCCGGTCTGGTACTGCCCGGACTGCGGCGAGATGATTGTGGCCCGCGAAGACCCAACAGAGTGCCCTCGCTGCCACAGTAAGAACATTGAGCAGGACCCCGACGTGCTAGATACCTGGTTCAGTTCCGGCCTGTGGCCTTTCTCTACCCTGGGCTGGCCCGAAGACACGCCTGACCTGCGCCGTTACTATCCCACCTCGGTCATGGAAACCGGCTATGACATCCTCTTTTTCTGGGTGGCGCGAATGATTATGAGCGGCCTGGAATACACCGAACAGGCCCCGTTCCACACCGTTTACCTGCATGGCCTCATCCGCGATGAGCATGGCCGCAAGATGAGCAAAACAGCCGGTAACGTCATTGACCCGCTAGAAGTGATGGACGAGTACGGCACCGACGCGTTTCGCTTTAGCCTGCTCACCGGCTCCGCGCCCGGCAATGATATGAATCTGTCTATGGAGCGGATCGCCTCCAACCGTAACTTCTGTAACAAAATCTGGAATGCGACCCGTTTTGTGGTCAGCAATACCGGCACGGCCTTTCAATCGGGGGCGGGCACATGGAACCTGTCCGGGTTATCCCTGCCGGATCGCTGGATTTTGAGCCGGCACAACCGGCTGATTGCCGACGTGACCCGCCTGTTGGATGAGTACAACTTTGGCGAGGCCGGCCGGCAGTTGTACGATTTCTTCTGGAGCGAGTTTGCCGATTGGTACATTGAAGTCGCCAAGATTCGGCTCTATGGGGCCGACCCGCGCGCCCAGGCCACTGCCCGCCGGGTCCTGGTTTACGTGCTGGAACACGTCTTGCGGCTGCTCCACCCGTTCATCCCCTTTGTCACCGAAGCCGCCTGGCAGCACCTGCCCCACGAGGGCGAGAGCTTGATGGTGACCAACTGGCCCCACCCCAGCCATACCGGTATTGACGAGGAGGCGGAAGCGCAGATGACGCTCTTGATCGAGATTATCCGGGCTGTTCGTAACATTCGCTCCGAATACAACGTGGAACCGGGCAAAAAGATTTCGGCCTCTATCGCCGCCGGGGCTAATACCGATTTACTGGCCAAGCACCAGGAAATTCTGGTGGCCCTGGCCCGGCTGGAGAAGGACGAACTGCATATCGCCCCAACTTTGGCCAAAAAGCCGGACCAGGCCATAGCCCAGGTTGTCAGCGGGGGTATTGAAATTTTCCTGCCCTTGGCCGGGATGATTGACCTTGATGCGGAACGGGAACGCTGGCACAAAGAGGTCGCCCAGCTTGAAAAACGGATTGCCGCCAGCAGGGTTAGACTCAGCAATCCCAAGTTTACCGAAAAAGCCCCCGCGGCGGTGGTCGAAAAAGAGCGCGAACAACTGGCCGACCTTGAACTCCAGGCGGCCAAAATTTGGGAGCGCTTAAAGGAATTAGGCTAACCTTGCAATCTCGTTCCCAAACTCAGTTTGGGAACGAGATTGTTAAGCGAGATTGCTAATTGGGAGCGTCTAAAGGAGTTAGGCTAACCTTTCCTTAAGTTATGAGACTCTAAGTGGACTATTCAACCCTGGACGATACTGAGCTTATTGCAGCCGTCGCCTGTGCCCAGCCGGATGCGTTGAGCGAATTGTACGACCGCTATCATCGCCTGGTCTTTAGCCTGGCGCTGAATACCGTGCTGGATTATGCCACCGCCGAGGAAATAACCCTGGATGTTTTTACCCGTATCTGGGAAAAGGCCGCGACTTACCGGGCTGACCGGGCCAAAGTTACCACCTGGCTGCTCAGTATGGCTCGTCATCGCGCCATTGATGCGCTGCGCCATCAGCAGGCCCGCCCGGATCGGGAGGGCCTGAGTTGGGCCGATGTGTCACTCCCAGCCGACCCCACGTTCAACAGCCCGGAAGATGTCGTGGAAATTAGTCTGCAACGAGACCGCGTTCGCGCTGCGATGGCCCAACTCCCCACCGAGCAAAAACAGGCCCTGGCCCTGGCCTACTTTAGAGGTTACAGCCACAGCCAGATTGCCGAAATATTGCAGCAGCCGTTGGGCACGGTTAAAACACGCGTGCGCTCAGCCATGCAGAAATTACGCCAGTTATTACAAGATGAGTAGTTTGCGGTTGAATAAATCCAAAATTTGTTGGGTTGCGTATGAATCTATAAGGGATTCAATCAGGTAAGCAAGTATGTCTGCTGATCCACACGTTCTCGAATTACTTCCGGCTTATGCCCTGGGCAGCCTGGATGAAGAAGAGCGCCGGCTGGTGGTAGATCACCTGTCGGGTTGTTCTACTTGCATGGCTGAGTTGAGCGCGTATCAGGTTCTGACCGCTCAACTCGCTTTGGCTGCGCCTGGGGCCCGGCCTTCACCCGATTTGAAACGCCGCTTGCTGGCCCGTCTGCCGTCGCCACCGCCAGCGCCTTCAAACCAAACCCGGCTTTCCTGGCGGCAGTACCTGCCCCACTTTACCCAGCGTCCTGCCCTTGCCTGGGGAATAGCCAGTCTCCTCTTAATCCTGGTATTACTTGCCAGTAACTTATTCTTATGGCAGCAAGTCACCCGGCTTGAAGCTCTCCGCTCAGGTGGGATGCGAGCTATCCCGCTGAGTAACACCGGCCTGGTGCCGGGTGCAGCCGGCTTTGTGATTATTGGGGCAGATGGTCAGAACGGCGCTTTTGTTGTTGATGCACTGCCAACACTTGAACCGGACCGGCAATACCAGTTGTGGCTGATTCAGAATGAACAAAGAACCAGCGGCGCTGTCTTCTCGGTTGACGAGTATGGCTACGGGGGAGGCCGGATTAGAGCGCCCCAAAACCTCTTTGAATACTCCGGCTGTGATATCAGCATTGAACCGGCCGGCGGCAGCCCTGCGCTGTCGGGTGAGCGGGTACTGGGCGGCCCGCTCAAATAAATTCTCAGACAAATTCCCAACTTATCGTTAAAAATCCAATCCAAAACCGTTTGGGCTACGTATCTATTTTTGACAGGCGGGCGGCAGTCAATATAATCCGCGCTAGTAATTGTGGACTATAGTCCACTTAATGACGGTGCAGTCCCAGACTTATGAGTTGTAATGTGGGGCAAAATCTTGGTCAAAGGGGGTGGGGCTAAAGAAAAGTTCTGCTGGCAGTAAGCTTATTCTTGCTTCTAACCATTACCTAAAAAGAGGAGAGAAATTAAACAACATGCGTAAATTATTTGTCTTAATCCCGGCTATCTTAATTTTTCTTGGCCTGACGGCTTCAGTGGCTTTTGCCCAGAACCCGGACGCTGGCAAAACAGCCTGGGAAGAGCAGGTTTGGCAGTGCTCGCGCTGTCACGGAGCGCAGGGCGAGGGAGCGTTCGCTCGCCCCCTGTCGAACAGCACTCTGACTGAAGATGAATGGATTGCTCAGGTCCGCAATCCCCGCCGCTTTATGCCCCACTTCTCCGAAGCGCAGGTGTCGGATCAGCAGATCAGGGACATGCACGCCTACATTACGGCCCTGCCCGATCCAACCGGCGATTTTCAACGCAAAGATCCCGGCATTACCGCCTCCCACCCTGGCCAAGAACTCATGGTCCAAAAGAACTGTGTCGCCTGCCATGAGGACGTAGTCTCGACCGGCCAGGGACGGATTGTCGAGGGCTTTGTGCAGCGCGGCGTTATCCCCACCACCGATGTCGTCCTCAAGCAACTGCGTACCCCCTTTAAACTCATGCCCTCCTATATCGAATCCCAGGTGAACAATGACGAAGCCGCTCAAATTGCCGATTACCTGACCAGCCTCGTTTCCAATCAAAGCGCCCCGGCGGCGTCTGATGCCCCGGCGGCAGCGACCACCCCAGCGCCGACCAATCTGCCCGCAACCGGCGGCGATGCTTCTGGCAACAACTTGCCTCTGGTTCTGTTATTGGTGGGTGGGACACTGGCCCTGGCCGGACTCACCCTGCGCCGGCGAATAGCCGGGAAATAAAAATCATCCTAAATCACCTCAGACCGCATGATTTTTGATAGCTCAATCCGGTAATGGGGTTGGAGGGCTGGAAGGTTGAAATAGCAGCCAGCCTTCCAACCTTCCTTCCAGATCGTTACCGATTTTGAAAATCAAAATTCAACTAAGGTCTTCAAGTTACTAATCCCTACCTTTATGGAATCTATCACCGGCCTATTTAATACTGTCTTCGACGTACATCCCTGGCATGTGCCCCTGGTTCATTTTCCCATCGCACTCACCGGGACCGGCCTGCTGTTTCTGCTGCTGGCCCTGTGGCGGCGTGACGAGGGTCTGGAAAGGGCTGCTTTTTACAGCATCACCCTGGCTGCCATCAGCACGATCCTGGCCGGTCTAACCGGTTATCGAGATTACCAGGTTCGCTTTGAAGGCGATGCCCCATACGTTAATGCCAAAATATTTCTGGCCATTTCCCTGTTTGTGCTGACCACCGCCACCGCTGTGATTCGCCGGCGGCAGCCAGAGGTAGTTTGGAAACCCGGCACTATCGTGCTGTATGTGTCGGCCTTTGCCGGCAGTTTTATCCTGGCGGCGATTTTGGGCTTTTTAGGGGGAGTCATTCTGTATGGCTTTTAGGTTGAGAAGACGCTGGACTGTCACAATTTTGAGTTTGGGAGCAAAGCGTGAGCCGTAATTTACCGTGGAGAACGGGAATTTCCACCCCCCAGCGCCGGACTATTGTCTGGCCATCCGCTGGGCAGTGGCTGAGGCAAATCATGATTATTCTGGTGGTAGCCGGCCTGTGGGGCGGTCTATTTGCTGGTTTTTTGCGCCTTACGGGTGGGTCGGGGGCAGCAGATATTGAAACAAATAAGCCGGCAGAGGCGGCGGTTGTGGCGCCAACGCCGGCTCCCACTGAGGCTCCTCGGGCCACCGCCAGCCCAACACCAACAGTTGCCGTTAACCTAACGCCGGCTGTCCAGGCGACAGCTACCGCAATAACGCCGACGACCCAGGCCGTTCCCGTAACGCCAACCAGTGAACCTGCACCCACTTCTACCCACACGCCACCGCCGCCCTCGCCTACAGCTTCCGCTCCTGATGCGCCCACAGCAGAACCTCCGGCAGCAAGCCCTGACCTGACAGAGGTCAGTTTTGAAAGTGATGTGCTGCCCATTTTCGAGCAGCGTTGTATCAAGTGCCACGGGGGGATAACCGATGGCGAAGAGAGAGTTGAAGAGGGTTTAAGATTAACTAGCTATGAGGAGGCCCTGGCGGGTTCCATGAACGGCCCGGTCATCGAGCCGGGTGACGTGGAAAACAGCTACTTGATTGAACTCATTGGCGAGGGCAAAATGCCCAAAAAGGAACCACGCCTGCTGCCCGCCCAAATTCGCACCATCACCGCCTGGGTCGAGGCCGGCGCGCCGGATAATTAGAGTTGGATCGTCCCATCCGGCATAGTTGCGCCGCGCAGGTTGGCCCCGCGGATGTCAGCGCCGCGCAGGTTGGCTTTGACCAGGTTGGCATAACCCAGGTCGGCGTCACGCAGGTCGGCTTCAATCAAGGCGGCGTGGCCTAGATTGGCCTCGCTGAGGATGGCTCCCCGCAAATTAGCGCCGCGCAGGTTAGCAAAAATCAGGTTGGCCCGGTGCAGATTCGCGCCGCTCAGATTCGCCTGGCGCAGGTCCGATTCGCCCAGGTCGGCTTCCCCTAAATTGGCTTTGCTCAGGTTGATCTCGCTCAGATTAGCTTCGCTCAGGTCGGCCCCGTATAAATCGGTTTGACTCAGATCAATACCACTCAGGTTAGCTCCGCGAAAATTGGGTACTTCACCCTGGTCGCGGGCAGCTTCTATGATGTGGATAACCTCTTCGCGTTCCATGTTGCACTCACTTGCCGGCTCCCGCGAAGGCAGGCGGCTCGAACTGCATCACCCGGTTGTTGTCGGCGTCGGCGACCAGCAGATTGCCCTGGCGGTCAAAAGCCAGACCGTTCGGCAGGGCAAACGAGGCCGGGTCCTGGCCATACTGGCCCCAGGTGCCTAACACCTGCCCCGCCTTGTCGTAGACGATGATCCGAAAACCCTCGGGGTCGCTGACAAAGACGCGGCCCTCGGCATCAACGGCCAGCGAGGGCTTGTTAATGACGCTCTCACTCTCCCAGCCGACCACATCCCACTGGGCCACCGGATTGAACTGGGTATCAAATTTTTGCACGCGATGATTCCAGGTATCGGCCACGTAAATGTTGCCGTCACGGTCAATATCAATCCCCACCGGTTCCTCAAACGCGCCGGGGATAACGCCGCCGCCGCCCCAGGCCTGCAAAAATTCCCCCGTAGCCGAAAATTTTTCGATCCGCTTGTTGCCGGTGTCGGTCACATAGACATTGCCCTGGACGTCAACGGCGACGTCGCGCGGTCCCCAGAATTTGCCAAGTTCTGCCTGGGGGTTGCCCTGCTGCACGTTGGCAAAGCCGCCAAATTCTCCCTGGAATTTGCCGATCGAACTAAAGACCTGAACCCGGTGATTCCAGGTATCGGCGACGTAAACCGTGCCGTTGGGAGCGACGGCCAGCCCCCAGGGTTCGTTGAACTGGCCCTGGCCGGTTCCCTGGCTGCCCCACGACAGCACAAAGTTGCCGTCACTGCTGAAGGCCTGAATGCGGTGGTTGCCGGTATCGGCCACATAGATCGAGCCATCCGGGCCAACGGCGATATTGCGCGGGGTGACAAACTGGCCGTCGCCCGCGCCGTTGCTGCCCCACATTTTGATAGCCTGCAGCTCCAGGCGCTTACCCTCGTAGGGGTCCACCGCAGCAGCCTGGGTTAGCTGCACCGGGCCGCTCTGGTAATCCCAAACCTCGTTCAGCACGTCTTTGCGGATGTAGACATAGAAACGATGGAGGTAAGGCCACTCGTTGAGCTGGTAATCCTGGTAATGGCGGTAGAAGAGAATATTCCACAGATTTTTCCAGTTGGCCCGCACCGTCTCCCGGCGAGCCTGCTGCGCTTCGGCGGTATCGGCCTGGGGGTTTTCGGGCGGGGGGCCGCTGACGTAAGTTTGCCATAGGCGGGCCGGGGTTTGATTTTTGTAATCTTCCATTGGCCACCAGACCAGGCGGTAGCTGAAGCGGGTATACTTATCGCCCAAAAAGGGCTTGACCTTGGTTTCGTTGGCCGAGCCGACAATGACTATCGGCGCGTCCAGGTTGTCACGGTTGGGATTCTCGCCGTAGTAGGCCCGGTTGGGATACTCGCGCAGGTACCATTCCAGCGGCCAGGTCGAGTCGTTGTCGTAGGCAACCTTAATCATCTTATCGCCGACCGTCCGGCGGGAGATCTCGTCAATTTGATTAAGCACCAGTTTGACATCCGGCCCGCCGTGGGCGTAAACCAGGACTTCGTTAACGTAGTCATAATTGATGAACGACAGCATCCAGGAGAAACGGATGGTCAGCAGGGTCAGCACAACCAGGAGGGTGACAAAGGCCGTCCGCACCGCCAGGCTGCGGCCCATTTGCCGGCCATACCGCCAGACCACCCCGCCCAGGACAACCAGAATGGCGATTCCGGCGATAAATTGCAGGGTTTCGTTGATGGATTGCAGCGATTGGCTTTCGAAGGGTTCGGCGGTGAAAATAGCGACGACGGCCGGGATGACCAGTAGCAGCGCCCCGGCCAAAATGAGTCCGCCTCTTTGCCGGGCAGCCGTCCAGTTGAATTGGCCCAGTGCAGTTTGCAAGACGTGGGCCGTCAAAAAGACGAGCGGCAGGGTCATGTGGACGGTCAGCCAGGGCATTTTTTCGCCGGCCCAACTGTAAATGGCAAAAGCCAGCAGACCCCAGTAGATGGTAAAGACGGCGAAGGTGCCGCCATCGGAGGGGTGGAGGGTTGGAAGGTTGGAAGGTTGGAGGTCTGGTGTTGAAGGGGTATCCGACCCTTGAGCGAGGTCGGCGTCGGCGTAGGCGGGTAAGGCTTTGCGGCGGAGGAGGTAAAACAGCCCGCCGCCGATGCCGACAAAGAACGGCAGAAACTCGTACATCGGCACCAGGAAGAGGTAATAATACCAGGGCTGGCCGCCGCGCTGCACGTCGTGCTGGCTCAGCCAGTAGACAATCGCCCCGATGCTGCCGGTATACAGGCCGCGAATATTCGAGAAAAAGGTAGTGTGGAGCAGGGCAAAGATAATGACTGCCACCAGCGCGGCTTTGCCCAGCGTGCCGAAGCGAGTGCGCAGGCTGAGCAGCGCCTGGGTCACCGGCTTGTTGGTGCGATCCACCCCCAACTGGACCAGCGCGGCCGCGCCGAGCATTTCTAAAATGAGGATGACCAGGTCAACAATCTCCCAGGGTTTCAGACTACTGTCCCCCTCGGTCTGGCCTGCCGTTAACACTTCAGCCTGGCTGACGAGGTAGGCGTCAACGACAACCCCGATCACCATCAGCCCGAGCAGGCCGAACGTGACCAGGCGGCGGCTGCTGGCCGACAAATTTTCCCACATGTAGACCAGCAGGATGAAGGTCACGCCAATAAAGCCATGAATATAGGCTGCCTCCATCGTCGAGAGCATCAGCGACACCGCTGCCGCGCCGATGTAGAGCCAGCGGTTGGCCCGCGTGCGCATATACTGGAAGAAAGAGAGGAACATCAGCAGGGTGAAGAAGTCCAAAAAGGTATCGTGGCGGATGTAGCGGCTGTAATACATCAGGCCGGGCGAGATGAGGATCATGAACGAGGCGGCCAGCGCGCCGAATCGCCCCAGCCAGGGCCGGAACCAGTAGGGCAGGATGACCATGGCCACCCCAAACACGGCCGGGCCGATGCGGGCGGTGAAGTCGTTGTCGCCAAACAGAAAATACATTAGTGCGGTCAGGTGGAACAGCGACGGGCCGTGCATCAGGGGGTCGTGCTGGTAGCCTTTCCCGGCGTAGAGATTCCAGGAGTAGAGGGTATGCAGGCTCTCGTCGTGGCTCATCACCCGCGCACCGAGCATGTAAAAGCGGGTAATGACGGCGATGATGAAGAAGGTGACGTAGAGAATTAGCTCCCAGTTCAGGATAAAGAGCGATAAGACGGGGGTATCCAGGCTAATTTTTCGTTGGAGTGTGTCCGTTTTAACGGTCATATATAACCTCAATTTGATGGGATCATTATTTACTCTCGGTGGTCAACTGCGTCGAATGAGTTGTTTGTGTTTTTTCCATCTCTCGGGATAGCTCTGTTTCTCTTGTGCGATCTCCCGTTCTAAATCGTACATTTTAAATCCGGCTGCCTCGCATACCCGACGCACTCTAAACAATAGTGATCGGGCATCTTCTTTCCCCAGAGCAACATATAAAAACGCCTCACTTAGAAAATTTGCCTCGTCGTCTTCCTGAGTGATGTCCTCAACAGGATAACCGGTTACTCCCAGAAAATCCGAAGGTTTTAGGACCTCTGGACTCCAGCCGATTAAGTCCTTCAAAGCTTGCTTTAATTCTAATTGGTCCGTCATTTGTAAAGGCTCCTACTCTGATGACATATTTGCCTAAGTGAATTTTAGACTGAGTTTGGCTTGCAACTTGGAATTAAGAACTTGTATAAATTTGTCTTTGTTGGGAAGACTGGGGTTATTACGCATCGCTTGATACACCTCGTCGGCAGTAGTTGAAACAAAACGACTGAGGGTTAGAGTTAAAAGGTCATTTTGGGGCAGAAGATTATAGAGGGCAAATCGAGCAGCGTGGTCGGATGAATAGCCTTCTTTTTTGAAATCGTACCGCTTGACCAGATTGGCGTAGATATACTCTTGGATTACCCAATATCCTTTTATATCCCAAACCTCATATACGATTGCTTTGTTAAGCAGTTGGGTTATTGAGCGTTTGATGGTGTCATAAGTATTCAAATTAAAAGGATAACTATGCTCTCGTATATCGTAACTGGCAATAAAATCACGTATTCCCTGAACGACCGCGCCTGTGCCGGTAGTCGAGTCAGATTGGAACTCTACCGGCACAAAACCCTCTACTTCGGCCTTCATCGGCTTATGACGAACCAAAACATAGTCTATCGTGCCTACGTTTGGTAATCTTACCTCAGAAAACGGAATGACATTATTCAGATCACCGAAGTAATGTAGAGCAACATCCTCTAATGGACGGGGAATTCCCTCGATTGTGCCTTGTTCTTCGAAGCGGCGCGGACAGGTCGCATGCACACTGCCACGAAGTTCTACCGAACAAACACCTAAAGGGTAATCAATTAAGCCACTTCTCTTGTTGCAAATCTTGTCTACAAACGGACACCAGTGTCGCTCACGTATTAGCCGTGCCTCGTCCGATCTATTCCGAATTGGATAACCAAAAACCTCAGCCGGACGATTACCTGGGCCTTTTGCCATTTGGCCCCCTACCTTGAATAAGGTTGCGCCAAGTAGCGCGAATTTCGTCTGCTGAATATGTGTTTTCTAACAGCCATCCCAAAGTTGCCCCACATTGCCGACAAAATATTTCGCTGTCTCCGGTGTCTATACTCTCTATCGGAAGCCAGTGGCTTGGAGGAGAACTTTCCCCATCAATCGCCAGCACCAGGATAGAGTCGTGCTTGATGGAGTTGATGTTATTGATGTGGACTGAAATCGGATGCTCTGAAAAGACGACATAGCTGTTCATCAATCTGAAACCGGCCGATTTAAGAGCAATGGTTAATTCCGCCCAAGCATTTGGGTCCCAGTGATGAAAGGTGAATACTAAGCGCCCGGTGTGGCGTTTGAGAGCGCGGCCACATTCGCCAAAGATACCGGAAATGATGGTCATGAAACCGGAATTATCATCGGTAGCTTTGGTAGCGACAGCGCTATAATTTTGGTCATAAGTCCAATTCAACTCATCAGGTAGCAAACGGGCCAGCCACACGCGAAAGAAGGCGGCCAAATCGCTGTACTGGACACTGTCATAATAGGGCGGGTCGGTAACAATCAAATCTACTGAGTAATCATCAATCGGTAGACGACGCGAGTCGCCATGAATCAGCCAAAATTTTTGCCGCCCATTGGCCAGCGCAATCTGGTTGAATACTTCGATGCCTCCATCTAACTCCCCAGGAATCTTGACTAGCTGAGTTGGATTGCTTTGGTTTACTTTTCGCTCAACCGGAGCAACGGCCCATTCTCGCCCCCGCACAATCCGATCACGGAAAAGTATTTGCAGGTTGCCGGAAGATTTTTCGCGGTTGACTGGATTGTTTTCTAAGGCGGTATAGGGGAAATTATAAGCATGTAACGCAAAAACGTGACGGATAGCTCCCGGTCGGCGTTGAAACCACCCCTTATAACCGCAAAGCAGGGAGTTAAATTCAAGAGAGGTAGAAACAAGCAAAGCTAAATTTAATTTGACTGCTCCCTGATAATCATGCAGTAAACCAATAGCTCGATGCAAATAAAGTAATTGGCGCGACGAAAAAAGATCGAGATACGAGTCAATGTTTCGTCCGATTAGGTCGCCGGATTTTGGGCCGTTTTGAATGGCGAAATCTGCTACTGGTTCAAAATTCAATTCATCTCGTCGCTGATTAGCTTTGTCAATTCTTTCCAAGTCGGCTTGCCCTGGTGAGCGAAAGAATAGACCGTGTTTGGGGCAAATGCCTACAATGGCAACAGGGAAATAACGGGCGTAGAAGGGTATATCAAGCAGTTCTTGATATTTCTGGCGACAAATCAAACATTCTTTTTCTGCTTTGGTAATGAGACGTATTTTCTTGGCCGGGCCTGTGGGGTTAATTCGACTGTCAGTGATCTCCCAACTGTCGGGCCAAACACGGAGAGTGCGATCTGCCTCATGACGGAGTTCATACTGTTCTATCTGCACAACTTCACCACAAGCACAGAATTTGCGCAACCCGTGGAGAATGTACTGAGCGTCAACAATTTCTTCACAAAACTGACAACTGGTTTGAAAGTAGTATCCCACATCATCATAAAGGTTATTAAAGAATCTGTTAAAGGCTGTACGCAAGTCTTTAAGCCCGACTTGGGTGAGCGAGGCTCGCGCCTGCATGATCGGAATAGGGTCTATATCTGCACCAATGACATTTGCGCCTAACCGGATTGCTTCATGAAGAGTTGTACCGCCTCCCATCATCGGATCAAGTACAATTTTGCCTTCTAAACCACCGGGGGCGTAATAATCGCGACGTTCAGGATCAGGCACAAATTGTTTGAGGATGGTCCGAAAAGTAGATCCACAACGCCGCGCCCACCATTTATGCAGATAGGTATTAGGACGAAAAAGATGTTTATTAAAAACTTCTTGACGAGAAAGGTCATCGGTGAATTTTTCGGGAAAGGACTCGTCAATGGCAAGACAATCTTCCGTTTGAGGTAAGCGGTATAGTTCATCGAAAGCTAATTGGCGAACCTCACGAATTTTTTTATCAGTCATATCAAAGTATGTATCAAAAAGTAATTGTTGCTATTATACCTGTCAAAAACCTACCAAACTCTTACCACGTCATTAAAATTAGATAAGAGTCTCAATTCCCCTACGGCTGCAGCCACAAGATAACCTGATTCTCCCGGTCTGGCGGCTTCATGGAGCGGTAGAGGAGCCAATTGACCAACTCTTTGGCCGGCAGGCCCACCGGCGACCAGGGCGCGTCGAGGGTGAAGCCCTGGCCCAGGTAGGGCTGGCCCATGCCCAGTTCGACATTGGCTGGAGTAATAATTGCCGTCGTAGGCTGAGCTTCGGCGGCGGAGCTGACCTGGGTCAACTGCTCAAAATCGCGCAGCCGCCACAGCAGGGCGGGACTGGTCACGCCGGCCAGGGTGGTATCCAGGGCGGTTTGCTGGCCGCCGGTCCGTTCCGCCGATTGGCGGGTCAGCGTCTCGGTCAGGGCCACCAGGCCGGTCGAGGGGGGAATGCCGGCCAGGGGCTGGTAGGGCAGGTTCATCAGCGGCCCATAGTTCAAACGCCAGCCGATGCTCAGCGCCGCCAGCAGGCCAAGCGCCACGCCCGCCAGGGCCGCGCCGCGAGCCGCCACGCTGCTGTTGGTCATAAAGCCGAAAAAGATGGTAATGATGATAAACAGTCCCAGGGCGGCAACCGGCTGGAGCCAGGCATACTGGCAGATGGTGTCATCGGGGTTGCAGACGCGGACCAGCCAGCCGGTCAGGCCGATGTAGCTAAAGCTGCCGATAACCAGCCCGGCTACCAGCAGCAGGCCCTCGTTGCCCCAACTGCCTTCCCAGGCCAGGCTGTGCCACAACTCGGCCAGGGCGATGGCGGCCAGAAAAGCCAGCGGGACCAGGGATAAAATGACATTGCTGCTGGGCCGGCCAAACATGACCAGATCCAGGATGACCAAGCCGGCAAACCAGCCCCCTAGAGTCTGCTTGAACAGGTCCTTTTCCAAAATAATATAGGCCAGACCCGCCAGGCCGGCCATGACCAGGAGCGGTTCGTAAATAGTCAACAAAAAGACGGCGTTGAAGCCGGCGTCGGGCCGCCCCTGTAAATTGAACCGGCTTAACCACTCCGGCAAAAAACCGCTCAACATCCCCAAACCGCCGATATTGAACAGACCTGCCGTCGCCAGCAAGACCAGGCTGACCAGGAAAAAGAGACCGATGCGGCGAAGGGAAAGATAGGGGTCAGGGGTCGGGGATTGGGGGTTGGAGGTTGGGAGATGAGAGAGCTGGCCGTCCTCGCTGGTGGTTTGATTTTCCGGCAGGGCGGCCTGAGTTGTGGTTAAATGATCCAGGCCATTTTGCCACAACGTCTTAAAGGCAGAGAATTTAAGAGCAACGATCAGGCCAAAGACGATCAAAACGGAGATGACCATCGGCCCGGAGGTGAGCAGCAGGGCCAGGCCCGCAGCGGCAAGCAGCAGCCAGCCTCGCCGGCCTTCTTCGGACCAATTGAAAAACCCGGCGACGACCATCAAAGCGCCGGCGGCCAGCCCAATTTCGCTGTTCAAGGTTCGTGAGAGAAAGACCGCTGTTGGAGAGAAGGCCAACAGAGCAGCGGCCAGCAAGCAGGCTCGCCGGCCCAACTGCCGGTGCAGAGTAACCGGCAGAATAACAATCAGGCTTCCCAGCAGGGCCGGGGCCAGCCGGGCGGTGAAGTCGTTCACTCCCAGGAGGAAAAAGGTCAGCGCGTTCAAGGAGAGCAGCAGGGGACTGTAGCTGGCTACCCCCAGCGGGTTGCCCTGGTAAAGTTGCAGCGCCGGCCAGCTCTGGGCCGCTTCGGCGTCGGACAGGGGATAATGATCCAGTCGCCACAGGCGCAGGGCCAGGGCCAGGATAACCAGTAGCACATAGAGCACGGTTTCCAGCGTCAGCCAGGGAAAAGGCAGCGGCCCAGGCTCCGCCTCGCGCTGAGTTTCTATCACTGGCTCATCTGCAATTACCGGTCCGGCCACCGGCAAAGGCGACATGATTTTTCGTCTTGTTTTAGCGGTCAAGATTTAACCCCAAATTGATCTATTTTAGAAGTTCCCAGACCCTAAAGGTCTTCAAGACCTTTAGGGTCTGAATTTAGCGGATAGACTCGGCCATCAGCTTAAGTTCTGTCAAGGAAACAGCATCACTGTAGGAGAGCAGCCGGTACTGGACCTCGTTGGCCGTCCAGATGAGCGTGATGACCTGATCCTGATGGCTCCAGGTGCGGCTTTCCTTGTCCCAGCCGCCCCGCACCAAAACCGCCTCCCGGCCGTTGAGCAGAACCGTTTCGCTGCTTTCCGGGCCAATAAGGGTCTGGTTGAGCTGATTTTCGGAGCCGGCGGCCCGGACGCTCAATTGGACGACGCCCCCCTGGGGGTCGCGCCACTGTATTTTGATCAGCGCCAGCGGCGACCGCGCCACCTCTACCTCGTCGCCGCTGCTAATTAGTGTGGCAGGTAGGTAGGTGGGCAGGGCAAAATCAAACGGTACTGCCGCCTGGGCTTCGGACAGCGGCATCGGTTCTGTTTCCAGCAGCACGACGGTGGCGGTAGGGGCCGGCCAGACACTGCGAATGGTCAGCGGGATTTGCCCCATCACTTTTTGAACCTCATCCAGGGTGGCTTTCACCGGCGGCGATGCAAACAACAACGCTACGACGACCAGGGCAATTATACCACCAACCAGGCCGAGCGGCACAGTCCGGGCCGGCGTCTCCGGTTGGGGAATCGCCTGGACCCGGCGCTGGAGGGTCGGGCTGGACGGCTGGCGCAGGCTGAGAAGCTGCCGGGCCAACTCGGCCTCCTCCGGCGAGAATTCCGGCGGCGCTGGTTCGATCTCCCTGGACATCATGTGCTCTTATCCCACTGCCCGCGTAATTTTTGCATAATCCGATAAACCGCGGAACCGACCGCGCTTTCGCTTTTGCCCAGCAGCTCGGCGATATGGCGGTTGGTCATCCCGGCCCCAAATTTGAGGGCAATTAACTCCTGCTCGTCCGCTGCCAGCGTCTGGACCAGCCGCCGCAGCCGGGTCTGCTGCTCGCTTTCCTCAAACTGTGCTTCCAACAACGGCGTTTCACTCGGCTGTTCCGGGTTGAGTTTGAACAGCGGCCGCCGCGCCCGGCGGCGCTGCCAGTCGGTGACCGCATGCCGGGCAATCGAGAATACCCAGGTGGTAAAGACAGCCCGGTCGGGCCGGTAGCTGCCGCGCGCCCGCCAGGCCCGCTCGAAGGTATCGGCCGTCAAATCTTCGGCGACCACCCGGTCGCTGACGCGGAAGAGACAATAGTTGAACACGGCATAGGTATGCGTGCGGTACAGCTCGGCAAAAGCCTCGGCGTCGAGGCTGGCCGGCATCTGCCCGGTCAGGAAGTTATCCCGCCAAAAATTCTTTTTGTTCATCAAACTAGCGCACATCTATAATTCATACGCTGAACGGGCCAGAGTATCACCGGCGTAACTACTTTTATCGCCGTTGGTAGATGGTGGTATCTCCCTGTTGAAAGGCCACATCCATAAATTGTTCGAACTTTTGGAGGCCCTGCGGCGAGTAACGCTCGCGCTCGGTCGCCCCCACAATGACATAAGTGATGCCGTACTTATCCAGCAGCGCCTGGGTCTGGCGGATGTCGGACGAATTATAGAGCAGGGCGATGTCCGGCTCACGCCGGCCCGGCTCATCATAATTGCCCCGCCACTGGCTCTGGTGGCCGCCCCAGCCCAAAAGGGTGGGCAGCCCGGTCATGGCTGAGATACGGCCGGAGTAGTTATAAGCGCCGTACTGGCCCGCTGGCGCGCCCGGCGCTTCCAGAATAACAGCCTGGCCGGGGGCATTGGCCCGCAGCCACTCGATGGCGGCGTAGTCGCCGGGGTGGTAAGCGGCAATCCAGGCAATGGCATTGAGAGTGGGTTCATTTTTAAAGAAATCAGCTTTGTTCGGTACAGCCAGCACCGGGTAGACCAGTCCCCCGGCCACCAGCAGGGCCATACCAACTTGCCAGACCAACCGCAGCCCGCCCCGCAAATGGTGAGAAACATAATAAACGGCAAAGGCCGAAGCCAGGGCCAGCAAGACCCAGGCCTGGAAATAAAATTTAAAGATGGTGTTCATACGCGTCCCAAAGTTATCGCGCAGGTAGACAAACTCCACCGCCAGCGGCAGGGCCAGGCCGACGAGGACCAGAATGAGCACGAACTGCTCTACTATCAATTGACTACCGACCGCCGACCGCCGACCGCCGAATAACTTTGGTCGCTCCGTTTCCTCACTCAATGCGATGCCTGCTCCACTCTTCTCCAATCTTCCAACCTTCCAGCCCTCCAGCCCTCCCACAAACAACGCTAACACCCAGCCAAGCAGTCCCCCGACAAAGATAAAGGTCCAGGGGTTGACCAGCCGCCGCCACAGCGCGGCCTGTACCAGCGAACTAACCGTCGCATCGCCCAACACCTGCTGCACGGCCGGATCATTTAGAAAGCCCTGCACGTAATCCCGCCCGGCCGGGCTGAGGAGCACCCCGGTCAAGGCCAGCAGCATGACCAGCACCGGCCCCAGGATGGTTATCATCAGGGTTGAGCCGAGATACTTCCGCCAGGTACGATGCCGGGCAGATAAAACAGCTAGCAGGGCCATAACCGCGACCAGAAACGGGCCAAAAAAGACAAAAAATTGGGGCAGCCGGGTCGGGTTCCACAGGTTGGGCAGCATGCCCCTGGCCTGCGATTGGAACGTGACATAGAAAGGCAGGTAGAGCAGAATCCCAACCAAGCCCAGCACCCCCGTGCCAACAATACCTCGAAGGATGAGGGATGAGGGATGAAGGATGAAAGTTTCCGCCTTCATCCTTCCGCCTTCATCCTTTTCCAGAGAGGCCAGCCAAACCATAAAAGCCAGGCCCACCACACTTAAATAGATAGGAAAATCCCAGGTGTTCAAAAAACTCAAGCCACCCAGGCAGATGGCGTAGAGTAAAAAGGCCGCCCGCCCGCCTGTCGCCTCTAGCAGCTCGGACCAGGTACTCTGTAAAACTGCCCATACTTTGTCTACCACGACCACCGCCCACTGACCGCTGACCGCAGAAAGTTCGTGACCGGTGGCCGATGGCTGAGAGCTGATGGCTGGTGACTGATGGGCTAGTTCCTCTATCTCAAGTTCATCACTCGCCTCTGACCTCTGACTGCTGGCTACTGACTTCTGACCTCTGACTACTGGCCTCTGCTTACTGATCAAATTCAGCGCCAGAGCGATCACCAGCAGCACAAAGGGCAGGGCCAACACGTGGGGATGAACATCGCCCAGCAAGAAGCTGAAGAAGGGGAATTCGTCAATGACTTCCTGCTCATAGCCGGTCAGCGTGTAGTCGGTCAATACGCGCGAGCCGCGCCACCACCAGATGAAGCGGTCTGGAATCCAACTATCGCCGGGGCCGGTTGGCGGCACTTTCAGGTCGCGGATGTCGAGCCAGGTCCAGAAACCGGCTGGCAGCAGGGCGGCTTTGTGGAGCACTTCCAGCAGCCCTTCCAGGTTGCCCAGGACAGCCACAAAAAGGGCGGCGACGAGGCCGGTGAGAATGGCGGAAGATTGGAGGGCTGGAGAGTTGGAGGGTTGGAAGATTGGAAGGTTGGAAGATCGGAAGGCTTCCTCCTGCTCATAGAGGGTCTGTAGCTCAGGCTCAGCCAGAAGGGTTGGCAGGTGAGAAGGCGGGAGGGTTGGGTCAGGGCGGGTGGCAGTCTGGTACAAACTGACGAGATTAGCGATGATGCCAAAAGCGGCGGTCAGGGTCAAGGCGAACAGGGTGGGAACAAAGAGGTTGAAAGCGGTGGTGGAGACCAGGCCGGTCAGCCGTGTGACCATGGCCATCAGGACGTAACCAAAATAGTAGTAGCTGATGGCAAAGCCGGACAGCCAGGGATCCTGCGGGGGAAAGTAGCTGCTGTGCAGCGTGCCGTTGATGAAGGTGATCTCCATCCACTTTTCGCCGCCTGCGGTTTCGATGTTGGGATTGTAGGCTTTGAAGAGGGTCCAGCCGATAAAAGCGATAGTAAAAAGCAACTCTACGCTCAAAACATAGCGCCACTCGCGGCGCAGCCAGACCAGCATAGACAGGCTGCCGGAACGAAGCTGCTGCCGCTGCCAGATCAACCCGAGCGCCAGCACTGCCGCCAGCGCCACGACAATGCCCCCGATATTATTTTGCAGCAGGCGGAATGTCCCCCCCAGCCACAAAACATAGCCGGTGATGAGCAGTCCCAGCGGGCGGGCAAAGGCAAAGCCCCGGTCAGGCAGGTGGCGCAGTAAGCCAAAAGCCAGCGTCCAGCCCACCAGGCCGAAGATAAGAATGACGAGCCACCAGATGAGGATAGGGTACAACTCCAATTTGAGTTAGTCCTTACAGAGATTAAGACGTGTTGCGTGTTACGTGTTCCGTTTAACTGACGCAACACGCACCACGCAAGACGGATCAAAGCTACTTTACAATCTTAGTAATTTCCTTAAACTTCGGCCCTTCGGCCACGCGCAGCAGCTCAAAGAGGGCCATTTCGGTGCTGGTCACGGTCGCTCCGGCTTCTTTCATCCGCTCCAGGCCGATTTGCCGGTTCTCCGGCGTGCGTGATGAAACGGCATCGGCGACAACCTGGACTTCGTAGCCGAGATCGAGCAGGTCGCGGCAGGTCTGGTAAACGCAAACGTGGCTTTCAATGCCGGCCAGCAGCACCTGTTTGCGTCCGGTTGCCTTCAGCGCCCCCATAAAAGGCGGATTGCCGCAGCAGCTAAAGCTGGATTTGGCAATCGGCTGGGTGGACTGGGCCAGCAGTTGGGCGATTTCCGGCGTGGTCGGCCCTAATTTTTCCGGCAACTGTTCGTTCCAGATGATCGGCAGTTCCAGCACCTGAACGCCTTTGATGAGCTTTTGCAGGTTCTCAAAAAGGATTTCTTTCTGGGCCATCAGTTGGGCTAACTTACCCTGCACGTCTATGACCGCGAGGGCGGTGTTGTTTAGAGTCAACATAAAAATCTCCTTCCGAAATTAAACTGGAGTGCAAACCTTGGTTTGCCAAAAAACCAAAGCAAGCTTTGGACTCCATTTTCATTATCGGTGGTGTGCGTTAGCTCGTGACGACTCCTGTGTTACATCGTCGGTATAATACTCGTATTGCGTATTGCGTGAAATTTAACGGAATACGCAACACGAGTTCATTTTTTATTTAACCACTCGATAAATCTTCGTCTGCTCATTTTTAAAGACTAGTTCCAGCGCGCCCTGCGCCCGGAGCTGCTCAAATTTGTCGCTGATAAAGGCCCCGTGGGTGATGCGCTCGACCTGGCCGTCGTAGATATAGCTAATCCCCAGCTCGTGAATGAGCTGCAAGGTGCGGGCCGGGTCGGGGCTGGACCAAAACTCATTGACGACGAAATCCCGGTCGCCGACCTGCCAGGGGTAGCGCTGCTCGTTTTGGTGCAGGCCGCCCAGCACCGACGGCAGACCGGTGTAGGCCGCCACGCGCATGCCGCCCTCGCGGTAGTAGCCGACTTTGGCCTCGGCCAGGATTGGCGTGCCGGGCACGTTATCTTGCAGCCAGCGGATGGCCTCGTAGTCATAACTGAGCTGTATCGGGCTGCCGGCGGGCCACTCGAAGACGCCCACCGTCATATAGGCCAGGCCGTCCAGCGTACCAATCGGCGGGCGGTTGTCTTCGCCGGGGAAGCGGTCGTCAAGGCGGGTGCGGGTGCCGAGGACCGGATAAATCAGGCAGGCCAGCAGCAGGCTGACCAGGCTGAGCCGCCACAGCAGCAGGCCCGGCAGCGGCCAGCGCTCGCTCCACAGCCAGAGCCGGGGCAGGCTGACCGCCGCAGCGATCCCGAACATGATCCAGACCTGAATGTAGAACTTGAACAGGGTGTTCATGCGGAAGTACTCGCTGCCGCCGAGAAAATCGCGCAGGAAGAAAAATTCAAGCCCCAGCAGGACGAGCAAGCCGGTGAAGATCAACACGCCCAGGTAGGCCACTCCGGCAGGGGCTTCGCGGCGGAACAGGAGCAGCAGGGCCAGCGCCGCCAGCGGCAAAAGATAAGCCGGGACGGGATAGCCCAGCAGGGCCAGGGCAACCGCGCCCAACAGCACCAGTCCCACTCCCCCCAGCACCGGCTGGCCCTCAGGCGTTTTGACGACCGCCCGGTAGATTTCGGCCAGGTGGGGCCAGACATTCCAGCGGCGCAGGCCCAGGCTTAAGCTGCGCAGCAGCGGGTTGCGGCTGCCGGGGTAAAGCAGCGACACCCACAGCCAGGAGGCCAGGATGAAAAGGAAGAAGCCCCATATTTTTAAATGCTGGTCGAGCGCGGTCTGGGTATGGACCAGGCCCAGGCCCGTCTCGGCCGGGGGCTGGTAGTTGGCAAAGAAAGGCAGAAAGAGCAGGTAGGTGACGCCTAAGAGAGCTGCCCCAAACAGCGCGCCGCCGGCCAACAGCAGCAAAATCCGGGCCGGAGCCAGCGTCTCGCGCTCTTGCAGATAGCGGCCCATGAGAAACGTAGCGACCATCAGGCCCAGGTAGGTGGGCAAATCCCAGGTGTTGATCGCGGCAATCGCCCCCAAAACAAACGGCAGGGCCAGCCAGCGAAGGAATGGGCTTATCAGCGAATAGGCGAAGGGTAGGGTCAATGAGTCGGTTAAAGAACGAGTCAGTGGATTAGTAAATGATAAATTAGAAGTAAGAAATGAGAGTTGAGTTTCCCTATTAATCTCCTGATTTTCCGGTTTTGTGGCCGGTTGCTCATTGACTTTTTCACTATTCGCCATTCGCCTATTCGCCAGCCAATTGTAAGCCAGACTGAGAAACAGGACGGTGAAGGGCAGGCCGATCATATGCGGGTGCAGGTCGGCAAAAAGGAAACTGAAGTAGGGAAATTCGTTGATGGTGGCCGGGATGACCCGGGTGGGGTCCCAGTAATTGTAAACGGCGAGAACCGCTCCCCTGAAGACTTCTACCAGGCCGCTCACGGCCAGCACAAAGGTTTGCAGGCCAGGGATGGCGCTTTGAAAGTCGCTCTGGCTCACTTTGCCCAGCTCGCGCATAAATTGGGCCGCGCCCTCCAGGTTGCCGACGAAGACGACAAAGAGGATGCCGAGCAGGCCGGAGACGATATATTTTGGATTTTGGATTTTGGATTTACGATTTATGACTTGCTGATTGTTAATAATTGACAATTGATTGTTGATTATTGACGCTTGGCTCAGGTTGCCGGTCAGGCTGAAGACATTGACGGCGGTCAGGGCGGCCAGGGTGGGCACGGCCAGGTTAAAGGCAATGGTCGGCTGGATGCCGGTCAGCTTGATTAAAACACCGACCAGGAACAGGCCGTAGTAGTAGTAGTTGAGAATGCCCCCGGCAAAGAAAGGGTCGTAAGGCGGCATCTGGGCGCTTTTTACCACGGCATGGAGAAAACCAATTTCGAGCATTTTTTCGCCGCCGAGCCAGGGCTGCCACAGGTCCGGGTTGAGGAGGCGCAGGTAGATGAAAAAGAGGTAAACCAGGCTGAAAACAATTTCGGTTACCAGAATTAGGCTGCGCTGCTCGCGCCACCACGGTTTGAAAGGGTAGCGCCGCCCCACCACCACCCACAAACTGAAGCCGCCCAGGAGGATAAGGCCAATCACAGCCGTGGTAACGGTGTTGCTCAACCAGCCCAGGCTGCTGTTGAGCCAGACAAAGTAGCTGACCAGCAGCAACCCCAAACTTTTGCTCAGGGCGTAGCCGCGATCCGGCAGGTGGTTGAAGAGAAGCAGGGTCAGCGGCAGGGCCAGCAGTCCAATCAGCGAGACCACCAGCCACCAGAAAATCACGGCGACGAGGGTGGATTGATTGGCCAGGCTGTTCCAGCGGAAATCGTTGACCGGCGGCAGTTGGTCAACCGGCCTGTCCAGCATGAGCGATTTGCCCTCACGCTCCTGAGGTAGGGGCAGGGATAGAACCTGGGACGGGTTAGCGGCCCCGCGCAGCCGCATCAGCAGGGTCGGCGGGCCGGTGTAGCCGGGGACAGCACTCTGCCAGGTATTGCCCAGCAAAGCATCCCACTCCTCCAGGGAAAGCTGGCGGCTCTTTTTGAACAGGATGGGCCTGGGATGGTCGTAAACGGTAAAGCTCTCGTCGGCGGACTGGTCGTCAATGATAAAGGGGCCGAGGCGCGGCGGCGTCTCGACGCTATAGATTTGCTCAAAGCCCAGCGCGCCGGAGAAGAGGGCCTCGTAGTAGCGGGTGCTCATGGGGTAGCGCTCCGGCAGGCGGGGGATCGTCCGCCAGAGGCGGTTGCTGGCCAGGGCGATGTAATCGCAGTTCAGCAGAGTGCCGCGCAGTCTCTCGTACTTTTCCTGGGTGTCCTCTTCGTACATGGGCAGCTCGGGCTGGACATAGGCGTGGGCCAGGGGATTGCCGTTTGGCTCGTCCAGGTTGGCCGGGATACCCTCATCCCAGTGCTCGCGGGCGATGCAAGAGCCATCGGGTACATTGGCGTAGGTCCAGCGGGAAAACGTGACCCAGGGATGATCGCTGCCATAGACGCCGTTAACAAAGGCCAGCGCCCAGAAAGCAGAGCCGAGCAGGGCGATGAGGGCCAGAGTGAGAGCGGCAAAATTGATCCCCCTTTCCGGGAAAGACGCGAGGACGCGAGGGCGCAAGGGCGCGGGAGGAGGTAGCGGTTGGAAGGTTGCCCATAGGGGGCCTTCGGCTCGAAGGTTGGAAGGTTGGAGCGACGCATCAGTCTCTCGCGCATCGGTCTCAAAGGAAGGCCGCTCACTGCTGGGTAAAATCTTTGCCTCCTCGTTGCTTCGCTGCTTCGCCTCCGCTCCTCGTTGCCACAACGCGACCACCAGCCCCGCGCCAAAGAGGGTAAACAGCGGCACGACCGGGACCATATAGCGCATGAATTTGGCCAGGAACAGGCCGGTCGGGCCAAAATAGAGGACAATCCAGGAGAGGATGATCCACTCGCCGGGGGTTGCTTTACCCCGGATGGCTTTATAGACGACCCAGAGCGTGCCGGCCAGGGCCAGCAGCCCCAGCGGCCAGCCCATGCCCCAGCGAAGCTGCTGGTCAATAAAGTACCCGTAGGCCCAGGTGCCACGGTACTGCCGGGTAAAGGGGAAATCGGCCACGCCGCTGACCATGTTGCCCTGCTCTTCGATGACGGCGCGTTCAAAGTTTTCAAAATCCAGCAGGACAAAGGGGGAGGTGACGGCGAAGATGATGAAGGCGGTGAGCAAGGCCAGGAAGGCGAGTTGGAGGATGGAGGCCAGGGGCTGGGGGTTGGGGGTTGGAGGTTGGAGGTTGGGGGTTGGGGCAGGAGAGGTTGTAACAGCTTGTGACTCTTCTCCCGTCGGCGGTCGGCGGTCTGTGGTCGGTAGTCGCCTTGCAGCAAAGTAGGCGGCTACCAGCGGGGCAAAGGCTACCGGCAGGGCGCTGAATTTGGAGGCGACGGCCAGGCCAACGCCGATGCCGGTAATCAGGGCGGCGCTCCGGGAGGGGCGGTCAACCATTAAAACCGCGCCGTAGAGGGCCAGGAGGGTGAAAGTAGTCGAGATGGGATCAACGGCGAAAAAGTGGGCCAGTTGGATTTGCAGCACGGTAAAAGCCGAGAGGGCCGCCGCCAGCAGCCCGCCCCACAGGCCATAGAGCCGCCGGCCCAGCAGGAAGAGGAGGTAGACCGAAAACAGGTCGGCCAGGGCCATGAGGGAGCGGCCAATGAGGGTGTAACCCCGGCCCGAGGTACTCTGCTCCAGAAAGTGGGTCCAGGCATCGGGCAGGAAGGAGGCGGTCAGGGGGGCCAGGCTGTTGAGGCTGTGCGCGGCCAGGACCAGGGTGTAAAGCGGGAAGTGGCCGTAGGTATAGCTGCGCCGGCTCTGCTGGCTGGCATCCCAAAAAGGGTTCAGGGTAGAGGCGCGCGGGTCTAATAAGGTTGAACTGTCCGCCGGCCAGCGGATGGTCGGGGCGTAGTAGAGCAGGGTCGAGCGCTCGTCGGGGTGGGCATAGGTGCCGCCATCCCAGGCGAGGTTATAAAAACGCAGGCCGGCGGCAGCGGCGAGAATGAGCAGCAAGAGTACCGGCGCGAGGCCGCGGGTGAGGGGGTGGTTATGAGACATGCCGAATATTGTAGTCGGTAGGGGAAGGTTGGGCAAGTAATTTGACAGTAGCTGGTACGTGCTCTCTTCCCCCTGGCAAACCGGCCTTGCTCGCATCATGATCGCATCATGGTCGCATCATGCTCGCATCATGCTCGCTCCAAAACCCCTCATGATTGGGGTGTTAGCAGTAGCAGGAACGTAGTAGGATAGAGTTAGACCAGAGCTGTCAGGCAAGGAAATAAGGTAATCGCATACTAACCTTGCTTATGAGCCTGAGGCTGAAGCCATCAGGCTGAAAAGGCAAAGCATCCTGAAGGATGCTCATATTTAGGGCGCTTGAGTGTCCTTTGCCCTCTCAGCTTGGGGTTTCAACCCTAAGCGACTTGGCTGCAAATCGAGGATGCGATTGCCCCAGGCAAAGAAACAAGGAGGTATTGATTGTTATTATGGCTAAAGTGATCGGGCCTTTATTCAGTATGCAGGTGTCGGGGGCGTTGGGCGAGATTATCTTTGACCGGCGCGGCTACGTGCGGCGGAAAGGGCGGGTGCGCGACCCGAAAACGAGCCGCCAGGGTGATTTCCGGCAGGCGATGATGGAGGCCCAGGAGGGGGTGCAGGTGTGCGGCCCGCAGACGCGGCAGCATTTACGCCGCCTCAGCCCTGAGCCGGCCCGCTGGAGCGCCTTTCTGCTGAAACATTTGCTGGGGCCGGGGCGGTCAACCTACAACGCGGGCCTGGCCCGGTATGCTGAGCCGGGGCTGGAGCAGAGCGGGTGGGAAGCGGCGGCGGTTGAGGCCGGCTTGCGCCCGATCAGCCTGGCTTATGCCGGCGACCCGGCGATTTCGGCGGGGGCGCAGTTGTATCTGCTGGCTGCGACCCTGTTTTCGCTGGGCGTGTATAAAGAGGCAGGCCAGCCCGGCGGTAATGCCAGAGCGTGGCAAGAGAGGATTATTTCATAATCCATTCCTTACTGTCGGTTGGAATCGACTCGTCCTGCCTGGTTTGACTTTTTTAGGGTTGTCAGTCAAGGCGAAGGTGTGGTAGAATTGGGATGAACTGCCCTGATAGTGAAGCGGAACTTTCCGTCCTAAGTCATCGGACGGAGGCTTCGGTCTACAAATTGTTCGAGGAAACATCTGTTCTACAGGGGGGCAGAATTTGCCCAAAGGAGGAGAAAGGGGTAAAGTAAAAGCTTGAATCCGATCTCATTCCTGGACTTGTTCACCCTTCGATGTTCGTTCCGAACCAGTATATCACCCACCGCAGCAGCACTACTCTGACTGTAGCCGACGTTTTTCGCCAACATTGGGCTGAGTACCGCCGGAAGCACCGGGTCAGTCCCCAGCAGGCCAAAGTAGTCGGGGCGATGCTGGCCTGCCGGACCCCGGCCTTGGGGGGACGGATAGATCAGTGCAGCGAATGTGGGGCGCTGGTGTTTCGCTACAACAGTTGCCGGGACCGGCACTGCACCCAGTGCCAGAAGTACGAGCGAGCCAAGTGGGTCGAGCAGCAGCAGGTGCTGCAACTGCCGATCCCCTACTTTCACATCGTCTTCACCACCGACCACGCCCTCAATTCCTTATTTCGAGACAACAAACGGGCGATGTATGATTTGTTGTTCCAGACGGCGAGCGCGGTGTTACAGGCCAAAGCCAAGGCGGAGTTGGGCTGTGAGTTGGGTATCACGGCGGTACTGCACACCTGGGGCCAGCAGATCGAAGCGCATTTTCACCTGCACTGCATTGTGAGCGGGGGCGGGCTGCGGCTGGATGGAAACAAATGGGTCAAACCCAAAAGCAGCCGCTATCTGTTCAATGTGGTCGAGTTATCGGCGGCGTATCGGGACAAGCTGTTAAGCGGGATCGAACGGCGGGTGCAGCGGCAGGAAATCGTCCTGGCCGATGAGGCAGCGGAGGCAGCCTTAAGCGGGATGCTGGCCGAGCTGCGAGCCAAGAAGTGGGAGGTGTTCATCAAGCCGTTTGCCGGGCCGGAGGCAGTGACGGAGTATTTGAGCCGCTATGTCCATCAGGTCGCCATCTCCAATTACCGGCTGGAAAGCATCGAGCAGGGACGGGTCAGGTTTCGTTATTTTGATAACCGGGAACGGGCGGAGGTAGGTGAAAAGGGGAAAGAGAAGGTGCTGACGGTGACGGGGGAAGAGTTTATCCGCCGTTTTTTGTTACACATTCTGCCGGCCGGTTTTGTCCGCATTCGCTATTATGGCTTGCATCACTCCAGCGCCCGGAAAGAGAAGCTGCCCCGCTGCCGGAGCTTGTTGGGCTTGCCCGCGGCTTTGCCCGTCATCCCGCCGTTGAGCCTTTTGGCCTGGTTGGAACAGGTCTTGGGGGAGGAAGCGGTGGACCTGTGTCCCTATTGTGGGGCAAAGGGGAGTTTGTATAAACGGGCCGAGTTCGAGCGGCTGCCCTGGCTGATGGCCTTAATTCTGAGCCTGGTCAGCCAGCCGACCCGCCAGGGGGTCTGTCGCTGAGGCCAGGTCAAGGGTCAGCCCGGTCAGCGGGAAGAGCGAAGTGCGTCTCCTGGCCGAAAGCGAACGCTGACCGGGTAAAAAGAGGCGGAGGAACGCCACACCCGAAGCCCCCACGCTCCCTTGAGTTGGATTGGGGTTGAAGATCAGCCCTAAATCGGGCGTTGAACGAGGGAGCAAAGCCCATAAGCGGATGTTCCCTCGAACAAATCGTTGAAGCCGACACCTGGACATTAAGAACTGCCACCCTGACTTGCTGGCCAAGATAAGGGTGGATGTGTCTCTGTACGCCTGACCCGGTGCGGCTTAACTCAGCGTTGGGCGGCTGAAATTTAATCCAAATCTAAATTTTCAATGAGATAGATACCAAATTGACCAGGAGTGAGGAAACACAATATGGAATCTCAAAATGATAAGCCCAAACCTCACGACGAAAACAGTCTGCTCTCTCTGAATCAGACAACAACAATAATTTTGAGTGTTTTGGCAGCACTTGTAATTTTACTAGGGCTTGGACTCACTTATACGTTAATTAACCGTCCATCTGCTACCCCTATTGCAAATAATACTCCAGAGGAAAAACCTACACCCACAATACCGTCAACCTTTACCCCTACTTCTTCCCCGACGGCAAAATTCTCTCCAACTGCCACACAAGTTCCTTCAGCTACACCCACCTCAACGCCTACGCCTACTTCAACGCCTACCCCTCGCCCTACTCCTATCATTATTAATTGGCAAGAACTGGGCTATCTTACTACGGTTGAAATTACCACGACAACATTTGTTGAGTTGACTAAGGAAAGGTTGGGACCGGACGCAACGATATTGTTAATGGCAGTAGGCGAGATTCAAGCTGGCATTGATATGACTCAAATTAAAGATTCTGATGTAGTTATTGATGGAACAAAACTAAAGATTGTTTTGCCGCGAGCGATTGTTACCAGCGTTGAACTTCTGCCAGGGGAGTCACGAATATTTGATAATGGGTGGTTTCCACCAGAGGGGTTAGAGCAAGAGGCATTTGAACAAGCCAGAAAGCAATTCAGAGAATGGGCCGCTCACCAGGGTAGCCTACTCCTGATGTCGGAGAAATTGGGTGAAGCTCAATTAGGAAATTTTCTGCGCCAGTTAGGGTTTGAAGAAATTGAAATCACGTTCAAGCCAAAAGGCGGCTTGTAGTTTTAGGGAGATAAATCAATGTCCAGAATTATTTTGAAGATTGTTTGGAATGCTTTGCCTTTGGTCGCATTGGGAATAATTATTTTGTGGCTCTCTGGTATATTTCCGCCATCTCCTCCCCCCACGCCGCAACCAACAGTAACCGCTGGCCCACCTATATTAGAAGCCATTAAACACGTCAACAAACAAATCTTCATTGAACATTACAATGCTGTAGACATAACTTACACTGAAGTTCCCCAAAGCTGGATTAGCATTTTCGGCTTAAAGCAGGAATTTGTTGTGTTGATAAGAGGACGTGTACCTGCCGGATTTGATTTAAAGGATTTAAATGATGAAGATATATGGATTAGCGCGGATGGTAAGCGAGTTCAATTAACTTTGCCATCTCCCATAATTTTTGAAGACAATGTGGCTATTGATTTTGAAAACAGCCATATTTTGTCGCAAAGCGATACCTGTCCGAATTTTATTTGCGAGGACGACCTTACAGCATATCAAAGTCAGATACTTCCAACTGGTCGAGATGTTTTGATTGAGTTTGCTCGTGGTAATGGCATCCTGGACCAAGTGGCGAAGGATGGAAAACAATATTATGAACAGTTTTTGAAATCACTTGGCTTTAAGGAAGTACAAGTTGTTGTAAGTGGGTATGGTTTATAAAGTGGGGTGTCTCTTCACTGCAAAAAAGCCGCCCAACAAGCGGTTGCAGCCGAATTGCTACCGCCCGGTTTTTCAAGTGTTTCTTGCTGGCAAAGTTGGCGTATAATGTAATTGGCTGCGCCCACCCGCAATCGGCTGAACCGCAGGCGTTAGCTGCTGTGCGAGGTAGATTAAACCAGAGTGTCTCAGCCAAGCCCGAACCCGCTTGAGACGAACAGGAAAGAGCTTCGGTAAAGTAATAGCGGTAAAAAGATTGCGCTGAAACGTTCAGTGAGAATGACTGGCTAAAGCATGGGTCTGACGGCAACAGACAGGGGTCGGGTTCAATCGGTGGCAAGTTTCGCTGCTGGCAGCCGGTCCAGGTCGTGGCAGCGGGGCCGCAGCTAACAAGCGCATCAACCCGACGCCCCAAGCTGGGCGTTTGTTGAGGTCACTTTTGGCCCTTTGAAGTCGTCTTTAATTGAAGGTATCGTGGGCGCGGGTTATGCGCGAGGCGTTAGCCTGCTCATCCGAGTCAGACTATGGATGCTAAATTTCCATTGATCAGTTAAATCATGGCAACAGAAAAAACTGACCAAGTAAAGCGGATAATGATTGGAAGGTACGCCGAGTGGGTAACTCGGTTTGACGTATCTGAGTATCTTCAGAATCCGCCTTTGATAAGAAAGTTGCTAGCTCTAATAGATTCTGTGGTTAGCAGAAAATGAGGCAAAATTAACTGAAAAAGCCGCCAAGCCGCTCAGCTAATAATGCCTCAACGAAAGTATAGCAAAACTCGAACCAAAGTTGCAAAACCAAACAAACGGATCACGTTACCGATTGGGTTGGAACAGTATAACCACATAGTTTATGATAGTACTGCCTTTCGCCAGTGGTTAGATCAAATGATTGACCAGTATCCTGAATTATTTCCGGCCGACATTAGCGCCGGCTATCGCTTACACGACCTGTTGCCGGCTTCCGTCAAGTTGCCGGAAGTCCAGTTGCGCCGTATCCGGCTCTATCAGGACAATACAGCAGGTCAAGCCCAAGTTTTTACTATTGCTCCCAGTGAGGTGCTGCCGTACATGACCGGCTACACCGATGAGGTCGAGAAAGCTTTGTTTCTGCGACGGTTTGGCGTGCCCTTTTGGGGGCTGACTTACGTCTTTGGTCGGGATGATGGTTACTGGGAGCGATTGAGCCGCAGTTTTGGTTTCTACACTGTTGTCGGAACCACGCTTAAAGACCCGGACAAACTCCCTGAGCATCTTTTAGCGGATGAAAAGCACGTTCACTTCAATGGTCAGACCGCCTACATTGCTACCACCGTTGCCCAAGATTGTGTGTTAGGGGCCTCGCTGGCTTTGAACGCAGATGAACCGGCTTTAACCGAAGCCTATGGTTATTTCAAACAAGAAGCCCAGATGTTACTCCCTGATTATACCCCGCAGACCGTTAATACCGATGGCTGGCTGGCGACCCAAAAAGCCTGGCAAGCCCTGTTTGTCACCATTATGGTCATTGAGTGTTTTTTGCACGCTTTTCTCAAAATCCGAGACCGCTGTAAACGCCTGAAAACCATCTTCCCGCAGATCAAAGACCACGTTTGGAACATCTATCACGCGGCTGACACGACTGACTTTCGCCAGCGCATGACCTGCTTTCAAGCTTGGGCGCAACAAATGGTCACGGGTACTGCGTTAGAGGCTATCGAAAAACTGGTGACCAAAACTGACCGTTTTGTCTTGGCTTTTGATTACCCTCACGCTTACCGAACCAGCAATATGATTGATCGGCTGATGGAACCGATGGCTCGCTGGCTCTTCTCGGCTCGGGCTTTTCACGGTCACTGGCGTTCAGCCGAATTGCAGGTTCGGGCTTGGGCTTTGTGCCATAACTTCTGGCCCTATTGTCCCCGAGCCAAAGTCAGTCAGCACTATCTCTCCCCCGCTCACAAGCTCAATGGCTTTGTGTATCACCCAAACTGGCTCCACAATCTGCTCATTTCTACTTCTTCCACCGGATTGAAAGTTAACCACAGAAAATGTTAGAACTAGGAAAGTTGTATGAGGAAAGGCAGTTAGCCTTAACCTCAACCTATGACTTGGAGAAGCTTGTTAAAGAGTTGGAAGTACAAGTCAATGAGCTAAACCTTGAGAAACAGCGACTTGAATTACAACTAAGTGAAGCATCACGAAAAAGCACCCTTGTATTTGCTCTTTCGTTACTTGCGACTGTATTAGTAGGTATTGGTGTAAATATTGCTACAACTACACCTTCTGATTGGTCAGGCTGGACGATGATTGTTGCTGGTTGTCTTATTGAAGGTGTTGCTTTCTTTTCGCGGCCTAGTAGGTAAAACTGATGAAAAATCTCGAAAAACTATTGCAAAAGCTTAAAATAGCCCGAACTAATATTACAGCGCAATGTTGACCACGGCTGAGAGACCAAGTTGAGCCAATTTGGATTTACGATGAGACAGATAAGCGACATGATTGCGTTTTTGATAGTAGCGCACCAAGTGCAGGGCGGCCGCGGCAT